>NZ_SOFH01000026.1 GCF_004402495.1 Cryobacterium sp. HLT2-28
AATACTCGTATCTTTGTTCGAATTATGGTATTCTGGGGTCATGGCAGGAACCCCTGATCCCAGTGCCACCACCGCCTTCACCGAGGCGGATGCCGGCTGTGCGGATGCCAGCAGTGCGGGTACGGCGGGGCTGTCGCCACTGCGGGAACTGGCTGCCCTGCAGGCGACAGTGGCGGGCGCGTTGGCGGCGGTGCCGTTGGCGGGGTTGAGTGATCTGGACACGGTGGCGGTGCTCACCGTGGTGGAGGGGCTGGGCCGGAGCATTGATGCGGCCCGGGTGGCCGCCGCGGCCGAGGTCGGCAGCCGGGCGGTGCGAATCGCGCCGGGGCGTTCCCAGCCGGCGTTGCCGGCCGCGCTGGGCTGCCGGGACGGCCTGGAGGTGGTCGTGCGGGCGACCCGGATCTCGGTGCGGGAGGCCAAACGCCGGTCCCGGCTGGGCGGATTCGTCACCGCCCGCACCGGGGTCGGGGGCACCGTGCCGCCGTTCTACCCGGCGGTGGCCGCCGCGCTGACCCAGGGTGAGCTCGGGCTGGAAGCGGCGGAGGTGATCGTGACCGGGCTGGAGCAGATCAGCGCCCGGGTCGCCCCCGACGACCTGCACACCGCCGAGCGGGCCCTGGTGGCGTGCGCGACCGGGGCGGTGACCAACGAGACCCGGGGCTTGCCCGGCGAAGGCCTCGCGTTTAGCGCCGACATCCTCCGCGGGATCATGCTGCAGTGGCAGGCCCGGCTCGATCCCGACGGGACAGCCCCGACCGAGCCCGTGCTCGAGGGCCGCAGCACCCTCGGCTTCGGCCTGCTCAAAGACGGCCTCTACCCGCTCCGCGGCGGCGTCACCCCCGAGCTCCGCGGCATCATGAACGTACTCTTCGACAGCTACCTCTCCGCCCGGGCCGCGCCCGCGTTCCCCACCCAGGAGGAACAGGCCCGAATCGACGCCGGCGCCCTGATCCCCGGAGCCGACACCGCAGACACCGCGGCCGTATCGTTTGACGGCGCCGGCGATGATCGCACCGGGGGTGAGAAACGCGCCGACATCCTCCGCGCCGTGCTCGACCGGGCCTCCCGCGACCCGGGCACCCCCACCCTGGGCGGGGCCGCCCCGACCGTGCTTGTGCACGTGAACGCCGCCGACCTGCAGGCCGGCACCGGCGTCGGCTGGATCGACGGAGTCCCCGCCCCGATCAACCTCACCACCGTGAA
>NZ_SOFH01000014.1 GCF_004402495.1 Cryobacterium sp. HLT2-28
AAAACGCCCTGAGCCACGGAGCGGCGGGCGATGCGGAGTGCGGCGATGAAGGAGACCCTGTCAGGATCACGGTGAGCGTGCTGGGCGGCCTCGACCATGAGGGTGCGGATCGCGTAGTGGCAACAGAGGTGGCCCCAGATCTCCTGCTTGACCAGGTCGGGGGACTTAGACCGCATCACCATGCGCGGGCCGCGTTGATGAGTTTTCAACTCATCAAACACGGACTCAATCTCCCACCTCTCGGAGTACACGGTCGCGAGTTCTTCCGCGGAGGCCTCGGCCGGATCAAGGATCGTCGTCAACAACCGGTAGGCGTCAGGGTTGTCGCGTCCATCGTCGATCGTGTAGTCCACGACCCGCACGGTCAACGGTGGTGTCGATTGCCGTCCCGGGCCCGAGGTCGGGATGATCGTCGCCAGCCAGGACCCGTCAACGAGGGTCTCCTGATACCGGGGGCGGAGGTTCGTCTTGACCCGCCAGAGCAGATCAGCGCCCGTCGCTGCCGCCTGCGCCCACAACCGAAACCCGTAGAAGCCGCGGTCGGCGAGGACCAACATGCCCGGTTCCAAGCGCCCCGCGAGCTCCCGGGAAAGTTCAATTTCCGACGTCGTGCACGGGCCCATCACCGCATCCAGAACGGCATGCGTCCCGCACTCAGCCAGCGCCACCAGACGCGCCTGCGGGAAAGCAGATTGCTCCCCCCGGCTCACCGGCGGGCGGCCAAAGAACTCCGCATTCACCACGCTGTCGGCCAGATCCAAGATTGTGCCGTCGATGGACATCAGGCGCCGTCCCGCCAACCACGACCCTGGCGTGTCAGGCCCTGCCAGCGGCCGGGCGACTCGGGTAAACAGGTCCCGCACCGGCTCAAACCCGAGCCGCCGACGCGCCTGAAAGATAGCCGACTTCGATGGCGGCGCATACGCCTCGGACCAGCCCGAGGACCAGGACAGACCATCCGTCAGCTGAGCGAACACATCCTCGTAGGACGCTTCGGCATACAAGCCCATCCCGATTGAGAAATACGCCATCACGCGCGCCGGCAACGCCCGGTTGCGCTGCTCCGTCCGGCCCGCGGCCTGAACCACCTCATCGATGACATCAGCAGGGAACACGCGGGTCAACAAACCGACCGACACTAAATCCGACAACCGACGGTCAGAGACCGGTTTCACCCACCCTGTACGCGCCATATCCACAACGTAACACGAGAATGCTTAACTGAACGGTATTG
>NZ_SOFH01000028.1 GCF_004402495.1 Cryobacterium sp. HLT2-28
CGGGCCTGATCCGGACGGCGCCGGGCCGGCGCAACGGATCGGGCGGGCGCGGGAGGCCGTAGCCGCGGCCCTGGACGGGATCGCGTTCGGGCTGCTCAGCGACGCCGAGGCGGTCGCGGTGCTCGGCGCCGTCGAGGACCTCGGCCGGAGGGTGGACGCGGCCCGGGTCGGCGCGGCGGCAGAGGTCGGTTCCCGGGCCCGGAACGGCCTGGGTCAGGACTCGCTGGCGTGGAAGCTGGGCTGCCAGGGCCAGGTCGACCTGATCACCAGAGTGACGCGGGTCTCGGGCCGGGAGGCCACCCGCCGGCTCCGGCTCGGCGGCAACGTGACCGACCGGATGAGCGGGGCGATGCTGCTCCCGCCGTACTACCCGGCCGTGGCGGCGGCCCTGACCTCCGGGGCCCTCGGGGTGGACGCGGCCGACGCGATCGTGACCGCCCTCGACCAGGTCGGCCCGCGGGTCGCCCCCGACGACCTGCACACCGCCGAACGCGCCCTGGTCGCCTCCGCGACCGGCGCGAGCACCGACGAGACCCGCGGCCTGCCCGGCGAAGGGTTCGCGTTTCCCGCCGACCTTGTCCGCGGGCTCGCCGGCCAGTGGCAGGCCCGCCTCGACCCCGACGGCGCCGCCCCCAACGAATCCCTGTTCGAGCCCCGCAGCACGCTCAGCTTCGGCCGTCTCACCCGGGGCGTGTACCCGCTGCGAGGCCAGGTCACCGCGGACCTCCGCGGCATCCTCAACGGCGTCTTCGATGCCTACCTCTCCGCACACGCCGCCCCCGCGTTCCCCACCGAAGAAGAACAAGCCCTGATCCAGGGCGGGGAACTGGTCCCCGGCGCCGACGGCGCCGCCGCCCGCCACCCCGACACCCCCCGCATGGGCGGCGCCGCTCCCACCGTGCTGGTGCACGTGAACGCCACGGACCTGGCCGCCGGCACCGGGGTCGGCTGGATCGACGGCGTCGACGCGCCCGTGTCACTGCGGAACGTGAAACAGCAGCTCTGCACCGGCGGCTACCAGAAGATCATCTTCGGCGAGAACGGCGAAGTGCTCTACCTCGGCGGCAAGAAACGCTTCTTCACCACCGCGCAACGCAAGGCCATCACCGCCCGCGACGGCGGATGCATCATCCCCGGCTGCAGCGTGGCCGCCCACTGGTGCGAAGTCCACCACGTCATCCCCTGGCAGAAACACGGAAAAACCGACATCGACAACGGCGTCCTTCTCTGCTGGTACCACCACCACAGCATCGACACCTCGGGCTGGCTCATCCGCATGATCCGCGGCAAACCCCAGGTCAAGGCGCCAGCCTGGGCAGGAACCACCACCACCTGGCAGCCCGGCGCCACCCACCGCGCCCAGCAGGCCAGCCA
>NZ_SOFH01000024.1 GCF_004402495.1 Cryobacterium sp. HLT2-28
AAAGTACGCCCCCGCATACCCGTCAGAACACGAACTACCAATCATCCCGGGCGCCGCTCAAACATGCCCCCTTGACAAAAACCCCTACATATCAGCGGGGATCCGGCGGAGCGGTTGCCGTCGACCCGCGGGTGATGAAGCGCGGCGAGGGTGCGGGCAGGATCACCGGCACCTCGTCCCTGATCAGCCCGAGCAGCGCCCCGGCCGCCATTTCGCCGAGGGCGCGCACGTCGCGGCTCATCACCGACAACGGCGGGGTGGCCAGCTGGCACAGGGCCGAGTCGTCCCAGGCGAGCAGGGACAGCGAGCCCGGAACGTCGATGCCGAGTTCGGCAGCGACGCCGAGGCCGGCAACCGCCATCAGGTCGTTGTCGTAGATGATCGCCGTCGGCGGGTCGGCCAGGCCGAGCAGGCTGCGGGTGGCTCGCCCGCCGCTCTCCTCGGTGTAGTCGCCCTCCACGACGACCCCGTGCGCACCGAGGTCGGCGGTGGCGTCTTCGAACGCCTCGGTGCGCGCCCGGGTGTGCAACAGGGGTCGCGGGCCGGAGACCCGGCCGATCCGCCGGTGACCGAGGTCGGCGAGCCGGGTGACGGCATCCGTCATCGCCGCGTAGTTGTCGACCTGCACCGCGGCGACCCCCGCCGGCGGCGCCTTCTCGCCGAGCACGAGGGCGGGGATGCCGAGGGTGCGGAGGAAGTCGGCCCGGCCGTCGTCGTCGACCAGGTCGGCGAGCACGACCCCTGCCACCTGACCGGACGCCGCCCAGCGCCGGTAGGTCTCGGTCTCCTTCGTGAGGCTGGGCACCACCTGCAGCAGCACCGAGCCGTCGCGCACGGCGAGCACGCGTTCCATCCCCGCGATGAACTCGGCGTAGAACGGGTCGATCCCCAGCAGGCGCGGCGGGCGGCGGAGCACCAGCCCGATCTCGAGGCCGATCGCCCATGATGGCGACTGCGGGAGCGGCGGATGCCGCCGCGCGGTCGGTTCGGGTTCGGGTTCGGGGATCACAGTTGGATTATCCACCATCGAGGCCCGGGCCTTATCCTGTGCGTTGGAGGCAGAATGACGAACCCGCGCGCTCCGCTCGCGACCACGACGAGCCGGGGCATCGTGCTCGACCTCATCCGTTCCGAGGGCCCGGTCAGCCGGGTCGAGCTCGCCGAGCACACCGGGCTGACCCAGGCGACCATGTCGACCGTGGTCCGCCAGCTCATCCTCGACGGTCTCGTGCTGGAGACCGGGCGCAGCGAGTCGACCGGCGGCAAGCCCCGGGTGCTGCTGAACATCAACCCCGATGCCCGGTTCGCGGTGGGGGTGCAGCTCGGCGCCGACTTCATCACCTTCGTGGTCACGAACCTCTCCGGCGCGGTCGTCGGCCGCACCCGCACGAGGGGCGTCGGCGACGAAAGCCCCGACCGGGTGATCGAGCGGATCGCGGATCGGATCGGGCGCCTGCTGGCGAGCCTGGACATCGCCACCCCGCTGGTGGCCGGCATCGGCATCGTCGCGCCCGGCCCGCTCGATCTGGAGGCAGGCCGCATCCTGGCCCCGCCGACCCTGACCACCTGGGGCGATTTCCCGGTGCGCGCCGCCCTGCAGCGCGCGACGGGACTGCCGGTGACACTCGACAACGACGCGACGGCCGCCGCCATCGGCGAGTTCTGGGGCGGCACGGTCGCGAACGCGGCCGCCCACTGCACGGTCTACATGGCCGCCGGGATCGGCGCGGGAATCGTGCTCGGCGGGACCGTCTACCGCGGTGCCAGTTCGAACGCCGGCGAACTCGGCCAGCTCTGGGTCGACGACCCGACCGGGAAGACACCGGGCGGCACCGTCGAAGACCTCGCCGGTCCCCGCGCCGTGGCGGGCAGGGCGCGCGCCCTGATCGGGGCCGGCCACGCGGCGGGCTTCGAGCTCTCCCCCGACGGCGATCCGTTCCGCGACTTCGACCTGATCGCCACGGCCGCCGTGCACGGCAACCCGTTCGCCCGCGAGCTGATCGAGCGCTCCGCCGAGCAGCTGGCCACGGCCATCGTGAACCTGGCCAACATCCTCGATCTCGACTCGGTCGTGCTCGCCGGCCCGTCCTTCGCCACGGCCGGGTCGCTCTATCTCACCGCCGCGGTCACCCGGCTCCAGCAGCGCTTCTTCGCCCGGGCCCGGCATCCGGTCGACGTGCGGCTCTCCGCCCATGTCGCCGACGCGGCCGCGGTCGGCGGTGCGGCGCTCATCCTGCAGCAGGAGCTGTCGCCGCGGGCCACCGAACTCGCCGGGCGCGCGCGGCGCCGGCCGGGCTGAGCCGCTGCACGGCATCCGCGTGTCGCCCCCCCCGTCAAATTCGACGGACTTTTCTCGCTCCAGGCCCGAAAATCACCGAATAATGCCGGATTTCGGGAAAATCTCCGTCGAATTCGACAGGGCACGGGCGGGGCCGGGCGGGGCCGGCGGGCAGGCCGGCGGTCAGAGGCCGGCGGCGGTGACCGCTTCCAGCCACAGGCTGGCGAGCAGTTCGTGGCCGACGCTCGTCGGGTGCACCCCGTCGTGGGCGACCGTTTCGGCGCCGACGGCGGTGGCGCTGCGGGTGAGCCCGGCGTCGGCGGCGACGAGCACCGCGTCGTAGGCGACCGCCAGCCGGTGCACCACGTCGATCTTCGGGTCGAGGTCCTCGCGCCAGGCGCGCTGCGCCTCGGTGACCGGCAGCAGGAACGGTTCCACCAGCACGAGCCGGCTGCCGGAGCGCGCGATCGGATCGAGCAGCCGGCGGTAGTCGTTCTCGAAGCTCTCCGCGGTGGTGGTCTCGTTGTCGTCGTAGCGCCGCCAGGTGTCGTTGACGCCGATCAGCACCGACACGATGTCGGCGGCGTGGGCGAGCACGTCCCGCTGCCGGCGGGCGGCAAGGTCGAGAATGCGGTTGCCGTTGATGCCGGTGTTCACGACCCGGCGGCCGGCCGCCCAGCCGGAGCCGGCGATGTTCCGCACGTAACCGGACCCGAGGTGGCCGTCGTGGTCCTCACGCCGGCCGCAGTCGGTGACGCTGTCCCCGGTGAAGAGCACGACGGGCGTCATGTGACGAGGATGCCGTAGACCCCGGAGCCGATCAGGTAGAGCGCGATGCCGCCGACGATGACCCAGAGGATGATCCGGTTCGTCGACGGTCCCTCTTTCTCGGCCGGAGCGGATTCGTCGCCGCGCTTCGGTTCCTCAGCCGATCGTTCGTCACGGGCGAGTTCGTCACGGGCGGCGTCGTCGCGGGCGGGTTCCTCCGGGGGCTGCTGGCTCATGGGCTTACTTTACCAACGGGAAGAGAATGGTCTCGCGGATGCCGAGGCCCGACAGTGCCATCAGCAACCGGTCGATGCCCATGCCCATCCCGCCGGTCGGCGGCATGCCGTATTCGAGGGCGCGGAGGAACTCCTCGTCCAGGCGCATCGCCTCGGGGTCTCCCCCGGCCGCGAGCCGGGCCTGCTCGACGAACCGTTCACGCTGGATCACCGGGTCGACGAGCTCGGAGTAGCCCGTGGCCAGTTCGAAGCCGCGCACGTAGAGGTCCCACTTCTCGACCACGCCGGCGATCTGTCGGTGGCCGCGCACGAGGGGGCTGGTGTCGACGGGGAAGTCCATTACGAAGGTGGGCCGGGTCAGGCCGCCCTTGACGAAGTGCTCCCACAGCTCCTCCACGTACTTCCCGTGGATGGGGTGGTCGATCTCGAGGCCCTCGGCGTCGGCGAGCACCCGCAGCTCGGCCAGCGGGGTCTCCGGGGAGATCGGGTAGCCGACCGCGGCGGACAGGCTGTCGTACATGCCGATCCGGTCCCAGTCGCCGCCGAGGTCGAACTTCGTGCCGTCGGCCCAGGTCACGACGTGCGAGCCGGAGACCGCGAGCGCGGCATCCTGGATCAGCGTCTGGGTCAGGTCGGCGATCGAGTTGTAGTCGCCGTACGCCTCATAGGCCTCGAGCATGGCGAACTCGGGCGAGTGGGTGGAGTCGGCACCCTCGTTGCGGAAGTTGCGGTTGATCTCGTAGACCCGGTCGATGCCGCCGACGACGGCGCGCTTGAGGAACAGCTCGGGGGCGATCCGCAGGTAGAGGTCGGTGTCGAAGGCGTTGCTGTGGGTCGTGAACGGGCGGGCGGATGCCCCGCCGTGCATGACCTGCAGCATCGGCGTCTCGATCTCGAGGAAGTTGCGGTCGGTGAACGTCCGGCGCAGGCTGGCGACGGTCCGGGAGCGTGCGACGACGCTGGCCCGGGCCTGCTCGCGGGCGATCAGGTCGAGGTAGCGGCTGCGCACCCGCGTCTCCTCGCTGAGCTCGGTGTGCAGGTTCGGCAGCGGCAGCAAGGCCTTGGCGGCGATCTGCCAGTCGGTGACCATGATCGACAGCTCGCCGCGACGGGAGGAGATGACCTCGCCGGAGACGAAGAGGTGGTCGCCGAGGTCGACCAGGTCCTTCCACTCGGCCAGGGACTCCGCGCCCACCTCGCCGAGGGAGACCATGGCCTGGATGCGGCTGCCGTCGCCGGCCTGCAGGCTGGCGAAGCAGAGCTTGCCGGTGTTGCGCAGGTGCACGACCCGGCCGGCCAGGCCCGCGGTGACACCCGTGACGGCGTCGGGCTCGAGGGCGCCGAACCGGGCCCGAACGGCGGGAATGGTGTCGGTGACCGGAACGGAGACCGGGTAGGCGCCGCCGCCGGGGGTCGTCGCCGCCCCGATCAGGCGGTCGCGCTTGGCCAGCCGCACGGCCTTCTGCTCGGTGATCTCCGCCAGCGCGGCCTGGGCCGC
Organism: Cryobacterium sp. HLT2-28; assembly: GCF_004402495.1. GTDB lineage: Bacteria > Actinomycetota > Actinomycetes > Actinomycetales > Microbacteriaceae > Cryobacterium > Cryobacterium mannosilyticum. The sequence continues at coordinate 4,781 of NZ_SOFH01000024.1, forward strand.
GGCCTCGGCCTCGGCGAGTTCGGCCGTGCTCCGGGCGTCGGTCGCCGCCGCGGTCGTGGCGGGCTGAGGGGTGTTGTTCGGGCTCATGCGGTTCTCCGTCGGCGGCTGGCAGGCGGGCGGTGCCCTGGCTGTTCCGCGGGTTGATCTGGTGGGAAGAAGATGGTCAGTTCAGGTCGAGGGCTGCGTTGTCGATCAGGCGGGTGCTGCCCACCAGCGCGGCGACCAGCATCCGGGCGGGCCCGTGATGGTCGGCTGCGACCGGAAGGAAGGTCTGCGGGTCCACGACGACGAGATAGTCCAGTTTAACCAGTGGCTGGGCGTCGATGAGCGCATGGGCCGCCTGCAGGGCTGCGGCTGTGCCCCGGTCGGCGACGGATGCGGCGGCCGCCAGCCCCGCCGACAGCGCCCTGGCCGCGGCGCGCTGCTCCTCGGCGAGGTTGCGGTTGCGGCTGGAGAGCGCGAGCCCGCCCTGTTCCCGCACGATCGGGACGACCTCGATCACGGGCCGGAAGTCGAGGTCCTCGAGCATCGCTTCGACCAGGAACACCTGCTGGGCGTCCTTCTCGCCGAAGACGACCACGTCGGGGCCGACGATGTTGATCAGCTTGCAGACGACGGTGAGCATGCCGTCGAAATGCCCGGGCCGTGCCGCACCCTCGTAGAGCGTGCCGACGGGACCGGCGGTGACCCGGGTGGCGCTGGGGCCGTGCGGGTACATGACCTGGCCGGTGGGGGCGAAGACGAGGTCCACGCCGACCGCGCCGAGGGCGGCGACGTCCTCGCCCAGGGTGCGCGGGTAGCTGGCGAGGTCCTCGCCGGCGCCGAACTGAAGCGGGTTGACGAAGATCGACACCACCACGATGTCGCCGAGTTGCCGGGCCCGGCGCACCAGGGCCAGGTGGCCCGCGTGCAGGGCGCCCATGGTCGGAACGAGCACGACGCGGGGCCTTTCGCCGGCTCGCTCCCCGGTTTCGGCCAGCCGGGCGCGCAGCCCGGCGATGGTGTCGATGACCTCTGGTGTGGTGAGCACGTTCACTCGTCCTCCGTGTGTTGCGGTTGGTTCATTCATCGAAGTCGTCAGCGTCCTCGTGTGCATGGTCTTCGTGTGCAGGGTCTTCGCGGGCACGGCTTTCGCCGGTCGGGTCGTCGCGGGTGCCCGGCCCAGGCAGGTCCGCGAGCAGGGACAGGTCGAGCCGGTCGGGGCTGGTGCGGGCCAGGGCGTTCTCCATGGCCGAGCGCACCAGCGGCGCGATCACGGCGCCGGGCCGGTCGATCCCGATCCCGGCGAGCAGGCCGGTCGCCTGTTCGACGATCGAGGTCGCGAACGCGGTGGCCGTGTCCACGGCCTCGGCGTAACGGGGGCGATCGGCCTCCGCGACGATCACCGGTTCGCCGCCCATCTCCACGACGAGCGCCTGCGCGATCGGCAGAACCGGGGTGGGCGCGGTCACCGCGAACCAGCTGTCGGCCAGCCGGGCGATGTCGATGCTCGTGCCGGTGAAGCTCATCGCCGGGTGGATCGCCAGCGGGATCGCCCCGCCGGCCTGGGCCGGGGCGAGCACGGTCGTGCCGAACCGGGCGGAGGTGTGCAGCACGAGCTGGCCGGCCTGCCAGGTGCCGGTGGCGGCGAGCCCGGCGATGAGGCTTTCCAGCTGAGTGTCCGGCACGGCGATGATCACCAGTTCGCTGCGCTCGACGATCTCGGGCACGGTCAGGATGGGCACGAACGGCAGGATGGCTTCGGCCCGGTCGCGGCTGGCCTGGGAGATCGCGGAGATTCCGACGATCGCGTGGCCGGCGCCGGCCAGGGCAGCGCCGAGGATGGGGCCGACATGGCCGGCGCCGATGATGCCGATCCCGAGCCGGCCGGGTCGCTGCGTCATCGGGGGGCTCCGTTCGGGAGGTTCCAGTGGTGGCTGGTGTCCAGGTGGGCGGACTCGATCGCGCCGGCGGAGACGCGCTCGAACAGGGTCACGGCCTCTCCGGCGTCGAGCACGCTGAGCGTGGCGGCGACCGGGCCGGCGACGGTGTGCAGTGCGGCCGAGGCGAGGCGGAGGATCCGGCGCACCGGGCCCTGGCTGACGCCGACGCTCTGCAGCCGGGCCAGCGGCACGAGGATCAGTTCCCGGCTGACGGTGCCGCGGCGCAGCAGCGCGATCCCGTCGGCGATGGCGTAGCCGGTGCGGCGCCAGGAGAACGGGCGGAGCCAGGCGGCACGCCCGGGCGCATTGGTGAAACCGTCGTCTCCGCCCGTGGAGAGGAGGCCGCGGCCGATCAGCGCGAGGTGTTCGGCGGAGTTGAACCCGGGCAGGATCAGTTCGAGCACCCGGGCGACGTCGTCCTCCGTTCCGACCGGGAGGGTCGTGGTGTTGGCCTCGCCGGCCGCGCCCTTATTGGTGGAGTGCCCGGCCGTGTTGATCCGCACCTGCCACCAGCCGAACGGGCGCCAGAGCACGGGCTGCGACACCCGGATGGCGTGGATGCGGCCGGGCGGGAGCGTCTCGTTGCTCGTCGACAGCAGGCCGAAGCCCACCCGCACGCCGTCGGGGGTGCCGGCGATGCTGTAGCGCAGGGACTTGGTGAACCGGGAGAAGTAGTAGCTGACGCTGCCGATCATGCCGGGGAGGATGGCCACGAGCAGCCAGCCGCTGCCGCCGAACGCGATGGAGACGACGAGGGCGATCCCGGCCAGCACGAGGAACACGGTGAAGCCGCTGAAGAAGACCGAGCCGATCAGCCGCCCGGGCGGGATCCGCACGACCGACTCGGGCGGGGCCGCGTCCGGATCCAGTTCCGGGGCGAAGAACTCGTTCGCCCGGTCGACGGCGAATCCGCCGACCCCGCCGGCGATGCCTGCCGCCGCCGCGCCGATCCCCGCGGGAGCGCCGCTCCCCTCGGGAACCCGGCCCTCCGCTGTCCCGAATTCAGGTGCGGAAGCCCGCTGACTGCGGAAGCCGCCGGTTTCCGCCCCGTTTTCGGCCTCGGTTCCTGAATTCGGAACAGCCGAGGTGGAGGTAGCCGCGGCAGAGGCGGCGGCAGAAGCGGCAGCAGCAGCAGAGGCGGCGGGCTGGCGGAGCCCGGAGGCGAGGTGCAGGATGTCCCGGCGCAGCGCATCCGCCAGGGCCGAGCCCAGGTAGGCCAACTGCACGTTCGCGTCCTGCCCGGCCACGCTGACCTCGAGTTTCGCGGCCCCGAACAGCCGGGGCACGAACGGCCGCACGATGTTGACGCCCTGGATCCGGTCGAGCCTGGCCCGCCGGTTGCTGCGGAAGACGAGTCCGCTGCGCACCTCGACGACCTCGTCGCTGACCCGGAAGGTGTGCATGCGCCAGGAGAGGTAGAAGCCGAGCAGGATCAGCACGAGCACGACGGCGACGATGAGCAGCGCCCAGCCGACCGCACCGCGCCGCATGATCTCGTCGATCGGGTCACTGCCGTAAACGGGCACGCCGAAGAAGAAGTCGATCAGCCGTTCGCGGAGGTTCGCGACGATGAAGCCCAGCACCGCGACGATGAAGATCCCGCCGCGCAGCAGCGGGCTGGCCGGATGCAGCCGGTGCCATTCACCGTCGGCGAGGCTGGTCACAGCCCGGCCCGGCGACTCTCGGCCAGTTCGACCAGCCGGTCGCGCAGGCTCTCCGCGTCGGCCTCGGCCAGGCCGGGGATGAGCACGCCGGAGGAGGCGGCCGCCGTGACGAATTTCAGGTCGGCCAGGCCGAGCCAGCGGGCGATCGGGCCGCGGGTGATGTCGACCAGCTGCATCCGACCGTAGGGAACCGACACGAAGCGGGTGAACATGATGCCCCGCCGGAACAGCAGGTCGTCCTGCCGCAGCTGGTAGCCGATGGCGCGCACCCGGCGCGGCTCGAAGAGCACGGTGAGCAGGGTGACGAGCACGATCGCCCCGATCAGGTACGGCGCCCATTCCAGGCCGACGACGAGCCAGAGCAGGGCGCCGCCGCCGCAGAGGGCGAGGCCGAAGAGCACGGTGCCGACGATCTCCACCAGGACATAACGCGGGGAGACCCGCTTCCAGTCGGGGACGTCCGGCAAGTCCAGCCGGCGTGGCGTTTCGGGTTCAGGCACGCGCTTCTCCCCGCTCCTTCTCATCGTCGTCATCGGGTGGCAGGGTGCAGAAGTGTTCGGCGACCAGACCGCCCGTGAGGAGGAGTGCGGCGCCGACCGCCATGCCGATGGCGAGCCATACCGATGTTACCGTCGGCACGACCGAGCGGGTGAGGACGTAGAGCACGATGCCGAGGCCCGCGCCGAGGAACAGCGCCCCGCTGAACGCGGACGCCTTCGCCAGCACCGCCACCCGCATGGCCATGAACGGGTCGACGCGGCGGCCGGGTTTGCCACGGGTGGCCTGGCGGATCGGCCAGGCCAGCAGGGCCACGGCCACGCCGATGACGACGAGGGCGATCGGCAGGGTGATCGGGAGGATCAGGATGGGCGACCCGGTCGCGGCGGCGGTCACCTCGAGCAGGAACCCGAACACGAGTCCGACCAGGACCAGCAGGATGACGGTGCCCGGCTGGGTGCGCTTCATCGGTCGCCGCCGATCTCCCGGTAGGGCGCCACCGTGGGATGGAGGCCGGCGAGCAGGGCGCGCACCGGGCCGCGCCCGGGGATGGCCGCCTCCGGGTCGAGCTCCAGCCAGGGGGCGAGCACGAAGTCGCGTTCGTGGGCCAGCGGATGCGGGATGCTCAGCCGGTCGTCGGAGAACTCCAGGGCGCCGAAGACGATGATGTCGATGTCCAACGTGCGGTCGCCCCAGCGTTCGGCGCGCACCCGGCCGAGGTCGGCTTCGATGCCGTTGACCGCGTCGAGCAGGGCGAGCGGGGTGCCGGTGTACTGCCCGGCGACCACCGAGTTGAGGTAGCGGGGGGCGGTCTCATCGACCCCGGACGGTTTGACGGCGGCGGACTCGAATGCCGGCGACACTCCGGTCAGGTCGAAGCCGGGCAGGTCCGCGAGGGCCCGCACGGCGGCGGCAAGGGTCCGGGTGCGGTCGCCGAGGTTGCTGCCGAGGGCGAGCACGACCGGCTCGGCGTGCGGCGGATCGGCGTGCGGCGGATCGGCGTGCGGCGGATCGGCGTGCGGCGGATCCGCGTGCGGCGGATCGGCGGGGCCGGTGCCTGCGGATGCCGGGCTCATGCCCGGGTCCGGGTGATCTGCACGGCGACGTCGGCGAACGGCACCGAGATGGGGGCATTCGGTTTGTGCACGGTGACCTGCACCCGTTCCGCCGGCTCGTGGGCGAGCACCACGGCGGCGATGCGTTCGGCGACGGTCTCGATCAGGTCCACCGGATTGCCCCTCGCGGCATCCGTCACCTCGACCGCGAGTTCGCCGTAGTGGATGGTGCCGGCCAGGTCGTCGGAGCGTGCCGCGGCCCGGAGGTCGAGCCAGACCGTGACGTCGATGACGAAGTCCTGCCCGTTCTCACGCTCGAAGTCGTAGACGCCGTGGTGCGCGGTGACCCGCAGCCCGGTGAGGGTGATCGAGTCGCTTGTCATGGTTCCATTCTGGCGGAGTCCACCAGTGCGAGCACGTTCAGGGCCGTGCGGGTCGCCGGGACGTCGTGCACGCGCACCGCCCACGCCCCGGCCTGGGCGGCGAGCACGCTGAGCACCGCGGTCGGCAGGTCGCGCGCCTCGATGCCGGCGTCTTCCGGAAGTACCCCGGCCAGGAAACGCTTGCGAGACGCGCCGACCATGACCGGCAGCCCGAGGGTGCCGAACGCGTCCAGGTTCGCGAGCAGCTGCCAATTGTGCGCCGGGAGCTTCGCGAAGCCGAGACCCGGGTCGAGCACGATCTTGTCGCGCCGGACGCCCGCGTTGGTGAGGGCGTCGACCCGCCAGGACAGTTCGGCGAGCACCTCGGCGACGACGTCGCCGTAGACCGCCAGCGAATCCATCTTCTGCGCGTGCCCGCGCCAGTGCATGGCGACATAGGTGAGCCCCGAGTCGGCGGCGACGGCGGCCATCCGCGGGTCGGCGAGACCGCCGGAGACGTCGTTGATGATGGCGGCGCCGGCCGCGGCGGCTGCCGCGGCGGTACCGGAGTTGAGGGTGTCCACGCTGACGACCACGCCCTGCCGGGCCAATTCGGTGATCACCGGGATGATCCGGGACTGCTCGTCGGCGGGCGAGACCCTGACCGCGCCCGGGCGGGTGGACTCACCGCCCACGTCGATAAGGTCGGCCCCCTCGGCGATCAGGGCGAGGCCGTGGCTGATCGCGGCATCCGTCGTGGCCCATTTGCCGCCGTCGCTGAACGAGTCGGGGGTGACGTTGAGCACCCCCATCACCTGGGTCGACACGGTCACCGTGCAGCACCGATCGGGCCGGCACTTATCGGGCCGGCACCGATCAGGGCCATGATCTCCGCGCGGTGCGCCGGGTCGGAGAGTTCGCCGCGGCTGGCCATGGTCACGGTCGAGCTGGCCGTCTGGCGGGGACCCCGGGTGGTCACGCAGCCGTGCACGGCGTCGAGCACCACGAGGATGCCGCGGGGAGCCAGCCCGGTCTGCAGCGCCTCGGCGATCTCCTCGGTCAGGCGCTCCTGCACCTGAGGGCGCGCGGCGAGGGTGTCGACCACGGCGGGCAGACGGCCGAGGCCGACCACCCGGTCGCCCGGCAGGTAGGCCAGGTGGGCGCGGCCGATGAACGGCAGCAGGTGGTGCTCGCAGACGGAGCGGAACGCGAGGTCGCGCACGAGCACGAGCTCTCCCGTGGCCGGGCCGACCGGGATCGTGTCCCGCAGGTGGTCGAGCGGGTCGACGCCGAGCCCGGCGAAGTACTCGCTGTAGGACTCGGCGACGCGTCGCGGGGTCGCCTCCAGGCCGGGCCGGGAGACATCCTCGCCGATCGCGGCAAGGAGCTCAACGACCGCGGCCTCGATCCGCGTCCTGTCGACTGCCACCCGGCGCCTACGCGGTGGCGGGACGCGGGGTGCGGGCGGGCGCGCGCTTCGGCTTGATCGGGGCGGTGTCGCCGCTGGAGACCCCGCCGTCGACGACGCCGTCGTCGATGGCGGCCTTGGGAAGCGGCATCTCGATCGGCGGCAGGTCGGAGACCGGACGGTTGGTGCTGGAGAGCCACTGCGGCCGGGGCGGGAGCTTCTCGACGTCCGCGAAGATCGGCGCGAGCTCGGCCTGGCTGAGCGTCTCGTGTTCGAGCAGCGCGGCGGCCAGCCTGTCGAGGATCGCCCGGTTGCGTCCGAGCACCTCGTAGGCCTCGTCGTGCGCCGCCTCGAGAAGCTCGCGCACCTCCTTGTCGACGCTCTCGGCCATCCGCTCCGAGTAGTCGCGCTGGTGGCCCATGTCGCGGCCGAGGAAGACCTCGCCGGAGGACTGGCCGAGCTTGAGCGGGCCGACGGCCGCGCTCATACCGAACTCGGTGACCATCTTGCGGGCCGTGGCGGTGGCCTTCTCGATGTCGTTGGAGGCGCCGGTGGTCGGGTCGTGGAAGATCATCTCTTCGGCGACGCGGCCGCCCATCGCGTAGGCGAGCTGGTCGAGGAGCTCGTTGCGGGAGACCGAGTAGCGGTCTTCCATCGGCATGACCATGGTGTAACCGAGGGCCCGGCCGCGCGGGAGGATGGTGATCTTGGTCACCGGGTCGGTGTTGTTCATCGCGGTGGCGACGAGGGCGTGCCCGCCCTCGTGGTAGGCCGTGATCAGCTTCTCCTTGTCGCGCATGATGCGGGTGCGGCGCTGCGGGCCGGCCATCACCCGGTCCACGGCCTCGTCGAGGGCGCGGTTGTCGATCAGCTGCGCGTTGGAGCGCGCGGTGAGCAGTGCGGCCTCGTTGAGCACGTTGGCCAGGTCGGCGCCGGTGAAACCCGGGGTTTTGCGGGCGAGAACCTCGAGGTCGACGCCCTTCGCCATCGGCTTGCCCTTGGCGTGCACCTCGAGGATGCGCTTGCGGCCGAGCATGTCCGGGGCGTCGACGCCGATCTGGCGGTCGAAGCGGCCGGGGCGCAGAAGTGCGGGGTCGAGGATGTCCGGACGGTTCGTCGCGGCGATCAGGATGACGTTGGCCTTCACGTCGAAGCCGTCCATCTCGACCAGGAGCTGGTTGAGGGTCTGCTCGCGCTCGTCGTGCCCGCCGCCCATGCCGGCGCCGCGGTGACGACCGACGGCGTCGATCTCGTCGATGAAGATGATGGCCGGGGCGTTCTCCTTCGCCTGCTGGAACAGGTCGCGCACGCGGCTGGCACCGACGCCGACGAACATCTCGACGAAGTCGGAGCCGGAGATGGAGTAGAACGGCACGCCGGCCTCGCCGGCGACGGCACGGGCGAGGAGGGTCTTGCCGGTGCCGGGAGGGCCGTAGAGCAGCACACCCTTGGGGATGCGCGCGCCGACGGCCTGGAACTTCGCGGGCTCCTTGAGGAAGTCCTTGATCTCCTCGAGTTCCTCGATCGCCTCGTCGGCACCCGCGACATCCGCGAAGGTGACCTGGGGGCTCTCCTTGGAGACCAGCTTTGCCTTGGACTTGCCGAACTGCATGACCTTGTTGCCGCCGCCCTGCATGCCCGAGAGCATCAGCCAGAAGAAGACACCGATCAGGAGCAGCGGGAGCAGGATGCTCAGCAGCGAGAGGAACCAGCTCGACTGCGGCACCTCGTCGGTGAAGCCGTCCTGCAGGTTCGCGCCGGTGACGGCGTCGACGACCTCCGCGCCGCGCGGGGCGACGTAGTAGAACTGCACCTGGTTGCCGAGTTCCTTGTCGGCCTTGGTGAGGGTCAGGTCGACCCGCTGGTCACCGTCGACGATCTTGGCCTGGGAGACCTTCCCGTCCTTCAGGAACTCGAGTCCCTGCTGGGTGGGGATCTCTTTGAACCCCGACATGGTGATGAGACTCGACCCTACCCACACGGCGACAATCGCCAGGATGATATAGAGGAGTGGCCCGCGCAGTAGTTTCTTGACGTTCATGGTTGTCACAGGCTATCGTGCCGCCACTGGGTGGTCGCCGTGTGTTCGCCCTGAGCGCGATCGTTACGCGTAGATGTGCGGCGCGAGCACGCCGACCGAACGCAGGTTGCGGTACTTCTCGTCGTAGTCGAGGCCGTAGCCCACGACGAACTGGTTCGGGATGTCGAAACCGAGGTACTTCACATCGATGTCGACCCTCGCGGCATCCGGCTTGCGGAGCAGCGCGCAGATCTCCACCGACTCCGGTTCGCGCGACTTGAGGTTGGCGAGGAGCCAGGACAGGGTCAGGCCCGAGTCGATGATGTCCTCGACGATGAGCACGTTGCGGCCGTGCAGGTCGGTGTCGAGGTCCTTGAGGATGCGCACGACGCCGCTGGACTGCGTTCCGGAGCCGTAGGAGCTCACGGCCATCCAGTCCATCGCGATGGGGTGCTTGAGTTCGCGGGCCAGGTCGGCCATCACCATCACGGCACCCTTGAGGACTCCGACGAGCAGCAGATCCTTGCCGGCGTAGTCCGCCTCGATCCGGCGGCACAACTCGGCCAGCCTGTCGCGGATGGCCTCTTCCTCGATCAGAATCTCGGTCAGGTCGCCGTCAATGTCGCGTGGTTCCATGGGAGCGAGAGGGTCCTTTGCTCGGTTCGGGTCCAGGCCCGGAGAAAATCAACCATCCGTCCTGCCGTACAACTCTAATGCCTGGCAGGTCGAGCGCCTTCTGCCCGTGCCAGTCGGTGACGAGGCGGGCGACGGCCAGGGTGTGCACCCGGCCCAGGGAGACCCCGAACTCGCGTTCGGCGAAGAAACGGATGCTCCGCTGCCGCAGCGCGGCCGGGCTCGCCGCGAGCACCGCCACGCTGACCCTCAGCGCCCCGTCGTCCGCGGGCTCGCCGAGCTCGTCGCCGATCCCGCGGGCGAGGGCGTCGAGGGCCGCCGAGTCCTCCCGCAGCTGTTCGGCGGTGCGGGCGAGCGCCTCGGCGACACCCGGGCCGAGCTCCCGTTCGAGCAGCGGCAGCACTCTTTCCCGCACCCGCACCCGGGTGAAGCGCGGTTCGAGGTTGTGCGGATCTTGCCAGGGCGCCAGGCCGGCGTCGACGCAGAACTGTCGCGTGACGCTCCGGCGCAGGCCGAGCAGCGGGCGCAGGTAGGGTCCGCTGGCGGCGGCCATGCCCTGCAGGCTGGTCGGCCCCGATCCCCGGGCCAGGCCGAGCAGCACCGTCTCCGCCTGGTCGTCGAGGGTATGGCCGAGGAGGATGTGGCTCGCGCCGGTCTCGGCCAGGGCCGTGTCGAAGGCGGCGTAGCGGGCCGTGCGGGCGGCCGCTTCCGGGCCGTCGCCGGCCGCGGCATGGTCGACAGTGACCCGGAGCACGAGCACCGGGGCGAGCCCGAGGGCGGTGGCCTGGCCTGCCGCCGTGGCCGCGACATCCGCCGACCCGGCCTGCAGCGCGTGGTCGACGATGACGGCCCCGGCCCGAATGCCGGCCCGGCCGGCCTCGAACGCACAGGCGGCGGCGAGGGCGAGGGAGTCCGCTCCCCCGCTCAGGCCCACCAGCACGAGCCCGCGGGCCGGGAGGGCACCCCGCACCATCCGGCGCACATCGGCAATGGCCGGGGTTAGTCTCGGGCGGGGTGGTGACTGCATCCAGTAACGTTAGCCGCAGACTTTGATCAAGGGAGAAACCAGGCCATGGCCGAATACGACGCAGTGATTGAGATCCCTCGCGGGAGCCGCAACAAATACGAGGTCGACCACGAGACCGGGCGGGTGTACCTGGACCGGGTGCTCTACACGAGCTTCGTCTACCCGACCGACTACGGTTTCTTCGAGAACACGCTCGGCCTCGACGGCGACCCCGTCGACGTGCTCGTGCTCCTGGACTTCCCGCTCTTCCCCGGCGTCGGCGTGTCCGTGCGCCCCGTCGGCGTCTTCAACATGACCGACGACGGCGGCTCCGACGCGAAGGTCATCGCCGTTCCGGCCGGCGACCCGCGCTGGGACTACATCCAGGACGTCACCGACATCCCCGAGCACACCCGCAAGGAGATCGAGCACTTCTTCGAGCACTACAAGGACCTCGAACCGGGCAAGTGGGTCAAGACCGAGGGCTGGGGCGACGCGGCCGAGGCCGACCAGATCGTGCGCGACGGCATCGAAAAACTGGCCGCCGAGGGCCACTAGTCCTCGCCGAACTGTGAGAAAAGCCGCTTCCCGGACTCCGGGAAGCGGCTTTTCTCACATCTCGGCGAGGTGTGACGGCCCCGGTGGGGGTCAGCCGGGTGGGGGTCAGCCGGTGGGGCGGCCCACGTAGGGCGCGATGTCGCCCGGCGACCAGATGCTGTGGATGCGCACCGGCTTGCCGTAATCGGCCGCCTCGAGGACCTGACCGCCGCCCACGTAGATCGCCACGTGGTAGTAGTCCCCGCCGCCGCCCCAGAAGACGAGGTCGCCGCGCTGGACCTGGCTGAATGAGACCAGGCGTCCCTGGTTCGCCATGGTGCGGTACTGGTTCGTCGCCGAGTGGGATCCGATGTACACACCGGCGGCAGCGTAGGCCGCCTTGGTGAGACCGGAGCAGTCCCAGACGTCGGGGCCGGAACCGCCGAGGCCGTAGCGGTCGCCGAGCTGCGCGCTGGCGAACGAGATCGCCACATCCACGGCGTTTGCGTTCGGCGCCGGGGCAGGACCCGGAGCAGGAGTGGGGGCCGGGGCTGGCGCCGAGCCGCCGCCGGATGCCGGGGCGCTGCCGCCGCCGGACGGTGCCGAAGGGGCCGACGGTGCCGCCGGGGCTGCCGGGGCTGCCGGGGCCGGCTTGTTGGCGGCAGCGGCC
>NZ_SOFH01000010.1 GCF_004402495.1 Cryobacterium sp. HLT2-28
ACCCTCCGCCTTCGATTAACAGCGTCCACGCCGGGCCAGTCCGATCTGACTAGACGTGTACCGCTACCGACAATCGATTAGGACTCACTCATCTAGTCGGTGCGTTCGAGCAGGGTGATGAACATCGCGTCGGTGCCGTGCCGGTGCGGCCAGAGCTGCACGCTCCCGCCGTCGGCGGGCAGGTCGAGCGGCGAATTCGCGAGGCCCTGGACGACCCCGGCGGTGTCGAGGGTGCGCACCGTGCCGCCCCATTTCTTCAGCGCCGTGGCCACGATCCCCCGGGTCTCGGCGATGTGCGGGGAACAGGTGACGTAGGCCAGGATGCCGCCGGGCTTGAGGGCGCCGAGGGCGGCGTCGATCAGGCCCGACTGCAGGTCGCTGAGCTCCGCGACGTCCCGGGGCAGTTTGCGCCAGCGCGCCTCCGGCCGGCGGCGCAGGGCGCCGAGGCCGGTGCACGGCGCGTCGAGGAGGATCCGGTCGAAGGCCTCGGGGTGGGCATCACCGAAGGTGGTGCCGTCCTCCTCCCAGACGGGGACCGAGGCCGGAACTGCCGCCAGGGCCTTGCGCACGAGCGTCGCCCGGGCGGGGACCAGCTCGTTGGCGACGAGGGTGGCGCCGGCGGCGAGGGCCTCGGCGGCGAGCAGCGCGGCCTTGCCGCCCGGGCCGGCGCAGAGGTCGAGCCAGCGTTCGCCCTGGGCGGCCGGGCGGGCGCGGCTCAGGGCCAGTGCTGCCAGCTGCGAGCCTTCGTCCTGCACCCGGATGCGGCCGTTGTGGTCGTGCATGAGGTGCACCGGGTCTCCGCCGGCGAGCACGAATCCGGTCGGGGAGAACGCGTTGGGCTCGCCGAGGCCGGCCGTCTCCTCGGCGGGCACGAGCCCGGGGAGGGCGACCATGTTCACCCGGGGTGCCGCATTGTCGGCGATCAGCAGGTCTTCCAGTTCGGCTTCGCGCCCCTCAAGTCGCAGGGACTGGCGGAAGGCCCGGACGACCCAGACCGGGTGCGAGTGTTCGATCGCGAGGCGGTCGTCCTCCCCGGTGGCGTCGGCGAGGATCCGCTCCCGCCATTCCTCGGTGCTGGAGCGGGAGATGGTGCGCAGCACCCCGTTGGTGAAACCGGTGGCGGCGCGCGAGCCCACCTGTCTGGCCAGCTCGACCGACTCGTTCACCGCGGCGTGGGTGGCGACCCGGGTCGCGAGGAGTTGGTGGGCGCCGAGCCGCAGCACGTCGAGGATGGCAGGGTCGATCGCGGAGACCGGCCGCCCGGCCGCTTCGGCGATGACCCGGTCGTAGAACCCCTGCATCCGCAGGGTGCCGTAGGTCAGCTCGGTGGCCAGGGCGGCATCCGCCGTGTTCAGGGCGGCCCGTTTGATGCGGGTGGGCAACAGCAGGTTGGCGTAGGCGTCGGATTCGCGCACGGCCGCGATCACCTCGTAGGCGACGCGCCGGGCCGGCTGGACGAAATCGTGTTGCGGGCGCGGGCGTTCCTGCTGCCGGCCCCGGCCGCGCTCGTCGCTCATGAGGCGACCACCTCCGTCGCCGCCACTCCACGCCACCAGTCCGCTGCCCTCATTGCCGTCTTTCCCGCCGGTTGCACCGTGACGAGCTCGAGCGGCTCTGTCCCGGTTCCAATCAGCACTTTCTTGTCGATCTCTCGAATCGAGCCTGCCGGTTGCGGCAGGGCCCCATGGGTCGGGGCGACATCGAGGAGTTTGAGGCGCCCGTCGTTCACCGTGGTGAACGCGCCGGGCTCAGGGGTGACCCCGCGCACCCGGTTGTAGACCGTTTCCGCCGGGGCGGACCAGTCGATCCGGGCGTCATCGAGGGTGAGCTTGGGGGCGAGGGTGACCTCCCCGGCCTGGGCGAGGGCGGTCGCCCGCCCGGCCGCGAGGTCGTCGATCACGCCGAGCAACAGCTGGGCGCCGCTCTCGCTGAGGCCGGCGAGCAGGGTGCCGGCGGTCGCGTGCCGGCCGATCGGCTCCGACTGCTGGGCGAAGACCGCGCCGGCGTCGAGTTCGGGCACCAGCTGGAACACCGCGGCGCCGGTGCGCGCGTCGCCGGCGATCAGCGCGCGCTGCACCGGTGCGGCGCCGCGCCAGCGGGGAAGCAGGGAGAAGTGCAGGTTGATCCAGCCGAGGCGCGGCACGGAGAGCAGCGGTTCCCGGATGAGCCCGCCGTAGGCGACGATCACGCCCAGGTCGGGCGCGAGGTCCGCGATCTCGGCGGTCGCTGCGTCGTCGAGCCGGTTGGTCTTGAGCAGCCGGAGGCCGCGGTCCGTGGCGGCCTGCCCGACCGGGGACGGGGTGAGCGTGCGTTTGCGGCCGAGCGGCGCGTCCGCCCGGGTCACCACGCCGACAAGGTCGTGCGGAGAGTCGGCCAGCAGGGCCAGGCTGGGCACGGCGGCCTGGGGGGTGCCCGCGAAGACGATTTTCATTTAGAGCAGCTCCGGGTCGTCGAATCGTACTTTGAGTGTAGGTGCCGCACGGAACGGAGCGCCCTTCGGCCGCCGCCGCCGGGCCGCGTTCCGCACGATGGCGGCCTTGAGCAGGCGGGCGGCCTCGGCGCCGCTCGCGTAGGGGAAGCGCACGATGCCCCGGACAAGGGGCGGCTCGGTCGCCACCGGGCCGAGCACGTCGAGCCCGGGAACCTGGTCGAGGTCGATGAGGGCCGCCGCGACGTCATCGGCGGTGCCGGTGACGGAGACCACCCGCACGGCGGGCGGGAATCGCAGCTGCCGTCGGTCGGCCAGCTCCGCTGCCGCGTGCGCCTCGGGCTGCCAGGCGTTCAGCGCGCGGGCGAGGGTGCCGCCGACTCCGACGAGCATCACGGGCGCCCCCGGAGCGGCCAATGCCGCCGTGTTGCACCAGGCGCGAAGGCTGTCGTCCCCGACGCGGAGCGACTCGCGGGCGAGCATCCGTTCCCCGTCGAGCAGCAGGATGGCCCGGTAGCCGCCGGCCGGGATCGGCTCGGCGCCGCGGGTCGCGATGACGAGGGCGGGTTCCGCACCGAGCTGCTGCACCTGGTGGTCGCCGTCGGCGATGATGACCCTGGCCCCGGGGAAGGCCCTGCCGAGTTCCTCCGCGGTGCGGCCGGTGCCCAGGGTGACGACCCTGAGCTTCCGGCCCTCGCAGTGCACGCAGCTCCAGTCGGCCGCGAGAGCACCGCACCAGCGGCAGGACGGCAGCGCGGCCGCCGAGGCCAGGCCGAGCGGGCCCTGGCAGGTGGTGCACCGCGCGGCCTTCTTGCAGGTCTGGCAGGCGAGCATAGGTGCGTAGCCGGGGCTCGCCACCTGCACGAGCACGGGCCCGTGCTGGAGGGCCTCCCTGGCTGCCTGCCAGGCGGCGGTCGGGATTCGCGCGGCGCGGGCCTGTTGGTCGGGTTCGGCCTGGAAGTCGGTGGGGATGATCCGGGGGTGCTGGTTCCTGGTGGGGTGCACCTCGCCGAGCCAGCCGAGTTCGACCAGGCGCTGCACCTCCACCGAGCGGGTGTGCCCGAGGAAGATGAGCGCGCAGCCTGCCTGGCCCTGCCTGACCAGCGCGGCGTCCCTGGCGTGCACGTAGGGGCTGAGCTGTTCGCCGTGCAGGGGGTCGCCGTCGTCCCAGAGCGCGATCAGGCCCAGGTCGTGCGTCGGGGCGTAGACGGCGGAGCGGTTGCCCAGGACGATCCGCGGGGCGGGGGCCAGGCAGGCGAGGAAGGCCCGGTAACGGTCGGCGTTGGGCTGGCGGGCGTCGACCCGGCTGACCGTGCCGGCGGGGGCGAGGAGCTCGAGTGCCGCCTGGACCTGGTCCTGGTCGCGGTAGTCGGGGACGACGAGGATGCTGCTCCGACCGGCGGAGAGGGCCGCGACCGCGAGCCCGGCCATCGTGTGCGCCCAGCGCCCGATGGTGTGTCCACCCGGCAGCAGCATCAGCGTCGGCACTGCGGCGACGCAGAGCCGTTTCCGGTCGGCTACGACGGTGTCGAGGCTGTCGGCCGGGTAGTCGGCGAAGGCGTGCGGTGGCGCGGATGCCGGGTCGGTGGTGGCCGGCGCTGCCACGGGGGCCGTCGCATCCGTCGCGTTCGTCGCGTTCGTCGCGTTCGTCGCAGCCATGCCGGCGAGCCAGGCTTTCTCGACCCGCACCTGCCGGGGTGGGACGGCGAGCCGGATGATGTCGCTGGCGTTGCCGGCGGCGCGGTCGGCCACCCGCCTGGCCAGCTTCCAGACCTCGGGGGTGAGTACCGGCGCCTCCGACACGACCGCATCGAGCGGGCTGAGCGCGCCGTGGTAGTCGGGGGTGACCCCGTCGAGGGTCGCCGGATCCGTCCCGGTCGGAGGGACTGCCGTCGCCCCGCCGACGACCTCGATCAGGTACCCGTCGGCCACCCGCCCGGCCGACCGGAGCGGCACGCGCACCCGCACTCCGGGCTGCGCGAGCGCAGCGAGCTCTTCCGGGATGCGGTAGTCGAAGAGGTGGTCGAGCTGCGGCAGGGGCGAATCGATCAGCACCCGTGCCACGAGGCCGGTGCGGGTCATCGCTACAGCCCGGCGGCGCTCTTCAGTTCCTCGACCCGGTCGAGCCGCTCCCAGGTGAAGTCGGGCAGTTCACGGCCGAAGTGGCCGTAGGTGGCCGTCTTGGCGTAGATCGGGCGCAGCAGGTCGAGGGAATGGATGATCGCCGCCGGGCGCAGGTCGAAGACTTCCCGGATCGCGGCGGTGATCTCCCGGTCGGGAAGGGTTCCGGTGCCGAACGTCTCGACGTACAGTCCCACCGGGGAGGCCTTGCCGATGGCGTAGGCGACCTGGATCTCCAGGCGGTCGGCCAATCCGGCGGCCACCGCGTTCTTGGCCACCCAGCGCATGGCGTACGCGGCGGAACGGTCCACCTTCGACGGGTCCTTGCCGCTGAAGGCTCCCCCGCCGTGGCGGCTCGATCCGCCGTAGGTGTCGATGATGATCTTGCGCCCGGTCAGGCCGGCGTCGCCCTGCGGGCCGCCGATCTCGAACCGCCCGGTCGGGTTGATCAGCATGTTCAGGCCCGAGGAGTCGAGGTCGACCCGGTCGAGCACAGGCCGGATGACGAGTTCCTCGACCTCGGCGCGCAGCTGCTCGTTGGAGACGGTCTTGGAGTGCTGGGTGGAGAGCACGACGGTCTCGACGGTGCGCGGGATGATGCCGTCGTAGCCGACGGTGACCTGGGTCTTGCCGTCGGGACGGAGGTAGTCCAGTTCGCCGGATTTGCGCACCTCGGCGAGGCGTTCGGCGAGGCGGTGCGCGATCCAGATCGGGATCGGCATGAGCTCGGGGGTCTCCCGGGTGGCGTAGCCGAACATGATGCCCTGGTCGCCGGCGCCCTGCCGGTCGAAGTCGTCGACGCTCGATTCCTCGCGCCGCTCGAAGGCGTTGTCGACGCCCTGGGCGATGTCGGGCGACTGACCGCCGATGGAGATCTCGACACCGCAGGAACGGCCGTCGAACCACACGTCGGACGAGTCATAGCCGATGTCGGTGATGCACTTGCGCACGATCGAGGGGATCTCGACGTAGGCCTCGGTGGTGACCTCACCGGCGACGTGCACGAGGCCGGTGGTGACGAGCGTCTCCACCGCGACCCGGCTGTGCGGGTCCTCGGCCAGGAGCGCGTCCAGGATGCTGTCGGAGATCTGGTCGCAGATCTTGTCGGGGTGGCCTTCGGTGACTGACTCCGAGGTGAAGAGGCGTAGATCGCTCATCTGGCCCGTCTCTGTTGGTGGTGCGTGTACGTGGGGGAAAACGGCCGCCGCGGACGCGGCCGGCGCGGCACCGGGAAGACCTGCGTTCGGCGCCGAAGACTGTCTGAGCCGAGCCGGTCGGCTCAGCGGTGATCAGCTCAGCGCTGATCAGCTGAGCCCGTGATCAACTCAGCAGGTCAAGGATGCGCTCGGCCACCGACATCTTGCTGCCGGAGACCTCAATCACTATATCTCCGTGACGGTTGAGCACACGGACCTCGTTACGTTCGGAGGCGAAACCCTCGGTCCAGCCCACCCTGTTGAGGACCAGGTAGTCGCAGCCCTTGCGGGCGGCCTTCTCCCGCCCGAGTTCGAGCAGCAAGCCCGGGTCGGCCTCGGTCTCGGCGGCGAAGCCGATGACGATCTGGCCTGGCCTCCGGACGGCGGCCAGTCCGGCGAGGATGTCGGGGTTGCGGACGAGGGTGAGCACGAGGGTATCGCCCGTGTCCACCTTCTTGATCTTCTCGGCGCGCACCTCGGACGGCCGGTAGTCGGCGACTGCCGCCGCCATGATGATGACGTCCGCCTCGGCCGCCGCCTCGGTCATCGTCCGCTCGAGGTCGGCCGCGGAGCTCACGAGGCGAACGTCGACGTTCGCCGGCGCCGGTACCTCCAGGTTGGCGGCGACGAGGACCACGTCAGCCCCGCGGGCGGCGGCCGCCTCGGCCAGGGCGACGCCCTGCTTGCCGCTGGACCGGTTGCCGAGGAACCGCACCGGGTCGAGTGGTTCCCGGGTTCCCCCGGCGGAGATGACGATCCGCTTGCCGGCCAGGTCGCCGGGCGTGCCGCCGCGGTCGGCTGCGGCCAGCGCGGCGAGGGCCGCGGCGACGATCGCGCTCGGCTCTTCCATCCGGCCGGCCCCGGAGTCGGCGCCGGTGAGTCGGCCCGTCCCGGGCCCGACGACGACGACGCCGCGTTCGCGCAGGGTCGCGACGTTCGCCCGGGTGGCGGCGTTGTTCCACATCTCGGTGTGCATCGCCGGCGCGATCACCAGCGGCGCGGTGCTGGCCAGGATGGTGTTCCCGAGCAGGTCGTCGGCCAGGCCGCAGGCGAGTTTGGCGATTGTGTTCGCGGTGGCCGGCGCGACCACGATCAGGTCGGCAGACTGGCCGATCGCCACGTGCCGGACCTCGGCGACCCCTTCGTAGAGGTCGGTGTGCACGGGATTGCGGGAGATGGCCTCGAGGGTGGGTTTGCCGATGAAGCGCAGGGCGGCCGGCGTGGCAACGACGTGCACGGAGTCCCCGCGCAACACAAAAGCGCGCACGATGTTGACGGCCTTATAGGCAGCGATGCCGCCGGTTATCCCGACGACGATCGTGCGACCTGACGACATCCTGCGCGCTCGAGTATGCCCGGTCGACTACTCGACGATGGGGCGGGAGACGAGCTTGTCTTCGTTGATCTCGCGCAGCGCGACCGACAGCGGCTTGTCGTCGACGGTGGAGTCGACCAGCGGTCCGACGTTGTCGAACAGGCTGCCTTCGTGCAGGTCGGCGTAGTAGTCGTTGATCTGACGAGCGCGCTTCGACGCGAAAACCACGAGGGCGTACTTGGAGTCGACCTTGGTCAGCAGGTCGTCGATGGGCGGGTCAATGATGCCAGTGGGCTTGTTGGCCATTGGTGTCACTCCTTCAGAGCGGTTCGTGCTGCGGGGTGGTGTCGCAGCGGGTATCGGTGGTGCGGGTGACGCTGGATCGGCTGGACGCGCGAGTGTCGGCGCGTCTCAAACACGAAAAATCGGGCGCTAAGGCAGCTGGGGTGCCCGGCGCAGATTCATCAAGTCTACGACCTCCCGGGCGGCCTCGGCCACGTCGTGGTTGACGACACGATAATCGAACTCCTCTTGGGCGGCCAATTCGAGCTTGGCGGTCTCCAGGCGACGGGCCTGCTCGGCCGGGCTTTCGGTGCCGCGGCCGATCAGGCGGCGCACCAATTCGTCCCAGGTCGGCGGCAGGAGGAAGACGAGCCGCGCCTCCGGCATCGAGCGTCGCACGGCGCGGGCGCCCTGGATGTCGATCTCGAGCAGAACGCTGTCGCCGCGCGCCAGCGCCGCTTCGACCGGACCGCGCGGGGTGCCATAACGGTACGCGTTGTGCACGACCGCCCATTCGAGGAGTTCCCCGGCCTCGACCATCCGGTCGAATTCAGCGTCGTCGACGAAGAAGTAGCTCACTCCCTCGATCTCCCCCGGCCGCGGCGCCCTGGTGGTGGCCGAGACGGACAACAGCACCTGGGGATAGTGCTCCCGGATGTACCCGGCCACGGTTCCCTTGCCCACGGCTGTCGGCCCGGCGAGCACGACGAGCCGGGCAGAGGATGCGCCCCGGCGAACCCTCGACCTGCTCGACAGGAAGCCCCGCAACCGGTCGCGCTGGTGCTTGCCCAGGCCGCCGAGGCGCTTGGAGGGCGAGATCTCCAGCTGGCTCATGATGCGTCGCATCTTGGTGACGCCGATTGCCGGGATGCTGATCAGGAACTCGGTAACGCGCAGGCGTCCCTCGACGCCGTCGGGGCTGTTGATCGCCGTGGACAGCACCTCGAGGGCCGAGCGCTTTTCGTGCGCGATTTGGTCTTTCACGGCCGCGCGGGCGCGCCTGGCGGCCACGGCGGCGCGCGAGGCCGCGACCCGGTCGACGTCGGGTGGGGTAGGGCGATTCTCAGCCACGGGCCGCTCCAGCTTCAAGTACTCGGCGCGCTATCGTCTCGGCAATTCGGCGGGGACCGGCCGAAAGAACGCTACGCGATTCACTCACGATAACGCCTTGAGCGTACCCCCCGTACAAGTTCCTCACATCCGCTACTTTCGCGCCCTGGTGTCCGAAGCCCGGGGCCAGGATCGGAGTGATCGCCCGGGCCGGTGCGACGGCCAGGTCGACCCCGAATGCGGCCAGGTCGAGGGTGGCGCCGAGCACGACTCCGAGGGAGCCGATCGTGTGCGCCGGGTGCTCCGCGTTCCGCGCAGCGACGTCCTGGAAGATCGCGCCGGCGACCGTGAGGCCGGCCTGTCCCCCGCCGGCCACGACCGCCTGCTGGATCGCCTCAGCCTCCGGGTTCGAGGTGGCGGCGAGCAGGAAGAGCCCTTTGCTCTCCCGCTCGGCCTGGCCGATGACGGCGGCCAGTGAGCCGACGCCCATGTACGCGTTCACCGTGATGGCGTCCACCTCGAGCGGCGAGCCGCCGCTGAGCCAGGCCTGCCCGTAGGCCTCGGCGCTGGTGCCGAGGTCGCCGCGCTTGACGTCGGCGATGACGAGGAGACCGGCGGCGCGGGCATCCGCCAGCACGCGTTCGAGCGCTGCGTAGCCGGCCGAGCCGAATCGCTCGTAGAAGGCGACCTGCGGCTTGACGATTCCCGCCTGTCCGGCGCAGGCCTCGACCACCGTGCGCCCGAAGGACTCGGCGCCGGCGGCGGAATCCGGCAACCCCCAGTCGGTCAGGAGCCAGGCGTGAGGGTCGATCCCCACGCACAACGGGCCGCGCGCGGTGAAGACCGCGTCCAGGCGGTCCCCGAACGACAAGGCGGTAGCCGCGGACGGATCGTGGCTCACAGGGCGTTCGTCCGGGTGGTGGCGTATTCCTGCAGCGAGGTCACCTCGAAGCCCCCGCGGATGGCGTCGATCGATGCGACGGCGGCGCTCAGCTCGGCGATCGTCGTGAACAGCGGCAGGTCGCCGGCGACGGCGGCGGCGCGGATCTCGTAGCCGTCGGCGCGCGCGGTGCGACCGCCGGGGGTGTTGATGACGATCTGCACCTCCTCACGGCGGATCAGCTCGACGATCGACACGTCGTCAGGGCCGCTCTTCTCGCTGAACTTGGTCACGATCCGGGCGCGGATTCCGTTGCGCTGGAGAACCTCCGCGGTGCCCTCCGTCGCGGCGATCTCGTAGCCGAGTTGTTGCATCCGCAGCATCGGCAGGATGATGGCCCGCTTGTCCCGGTCGGAAACCGAGACGAAGACCGTTCCACTGAGCGGGATTCCGCCGTAAGCGGCGAGCTGGCTCTTCGCGAAAGCCCGAGGGAAGTCCCGGTCGATGCCCATGACCTCGCCGGTGGAGCGCATCTCCGGGCCCAGTACGGAGTCGACGACCAGGCCGGCCGGGGTGCGGAACCGGTTGAACGGGAGCACGGCCTCCTTGACGGCGACCGGAGATTCCATCGGCACCCGGGAACCGTCGACGAGGGGAAGTTTGCCCTCGGCCTTGAGTTCGGCGATGGTCTTGCCCACCATGATCAGCGACGCGGCCTTGGCGAGGGTGATGCCCAGGGCCTTGGCGACGAACGGCACCGTGCGGGAGGCGCGCGGGTTGGCCTCGAGCACGTAGAGCACCCCCGCCCCGATGGCGAACTGCACGTTGAGCAGGCCGCGCACGCCGATGCCCCTGGCGATGCCGAGCGTGGCCTCGCGGACGCGGTCGATTTCGGCGCGGCCGAGGGTCACCGGCGGGAGGGTGCAGCTGGAGTCGCCGGAGTGGATGCCGGCCTCCTCGATGTGCTCCATCACACCGCCGATGTACAGCTCGGTGCCGTCGAAGATGGCGTCGACGTCGATTTCGATCGCGTCGTCGAGGAAACGGTCCACGAGCAGCGGATGCGACGGGCCGATGATGCCCTGGCCGGCCATCCTGGTGAAGTAGTCGGCCAGCGAGGCACTGTCGTAAATGATCTCCATGCCCCGGCCGCCGAGCACGTAGCTCGGCCGAACGAGCACCGGGTAGCCGATCTCCTCCGCGACGACGACGGCGCCGGCGAAGTCGGTCGCCACGCCGTTGCGCGGCGCGAGCAGGCCGGCCTGGTCGAGGATGCCGGAGAACAGTCCGCGCTCCTCGGCGAGGTCGATGGCGGCCGGCGAGGTGCCCAGGATGGGGATCCCCGCGGCCTCGAGGCCCTTGGCCAGGCCGAGCGCCGTCTGGCCGCCGAGCTGAACGACCACGCCGACGAGTTCGCCGCTCTGGCTCTCCGCGTGGATCACCTCGAGCACGTCCTCGAGGGTGAGCGGCTCGAAGTAGAGCCGGTCGGAGGTGTCGTAGTCGGTGGAGACCGTCTCGGGATTGCAGTTGATCATGATGGTCTCGTAGCCGGCCTCCGAGAGCGCGAAGGAGGCGTGCACGCAGGAGTAGTCGAACTCGACGCCCTGCCCGATCCGGTTCGGGCCGGAGCCGAGGATGACGACCTTCCGGCGGTCGCTGGGCACGACCTCGGTCTCCTGGTCGTAGCTGGAGTAGTGGTACGGGGTGAGCGCGGGGAATTCCCCGGCGCAGGTGTCGACGGTCTTGAAGACCGGGCGCACGCCGAGGATGTGCCGGACCTTGCGCACATCCGCTTCCCCGAAGCCGCGGAGCTCGCCGATCTGGGCGTCGGAGAAGCCGTGGTCCTTCGCGGTGAGGAGGATGTCGGTGTCGAGGCGCTCGGCCGCGGCGATCTCGGCGGCGATCTCGTTGATCAGCACGATCTGGTCGATGAACCAGGGGTCGATCTTCGTGGATTCGAAGACCTGCTCGATGGTCGCGCCCTTGCGGAGCGCCTGCTGCACCGTGACGATGCGGCCGTCGGTGGGTACGGCGGCGATGAGGAGCAACTCCTCGAGGCTGCGGGTTTCGGCGCCCCAGTGGAACGAGGAGCCGCGCTTCTCCAGCGAGCGGAGCGCCTTCTGCAGCGCCGAGGCGTAGTTGCGGCCGATCGCCATGGCCTCGCCGACGGACTTCATGGTGGTGGTGAGGCGGGGATCGGCGGCCGGGAACTTCTCGAAAGCGAACCGGGGCACCTTCACCACGACGTAGTCGAGGGTGGGCTCGAAACTGGCCGGGGTGACCCCGGTGATGTCGTTGGGGATTTCGTCGAGCCGGTAGCCGAGCGCGAGCTTGGCGGCGATCTTCGCGATCGGGAAGCCGGTGGCCTTGCTGGCGAGGGCCGAGGACCGGGACACCCGCGGGTTCATCTCGATCACGATGATGCGCCCGTCGGCCGGGTTGATCGCGAACTGGATGTTGCAGCCGCCGGTGTCGACGCCGACGGCGCGGATGATGTCGATGCTGAGGTCGCGCAGCTTCTGGTATTCGCGGTCGGTCAGGGTCAGGGCGGGGGCGACGGTGATCGAGTCACCGGTGTGCACCCCGACCGGGTCGACGTTTTCGATCGAGCAGACGACGACCGTGTTGTCGGCCGTGTCGCGCATCATCTCGAGCTCGTATTCCTTCCAGCCGAGGATGGATTCCTCGAGGAGGACCTCTGTGGTCGGGCTGTGGTGAAGGCCGTCGACGACGATCCGGCGCAGCTCCGCCTCGGTGTACGCGAAGCCGGAGCCGAGGCCGCCCATGGTGAAGGAGGGGCGCACGACGAGCGGGTAGCCGAGGTCTTCCGCGAACGCGACGGCTTCATCGACGGTGTGCGCGATGTGGGAGCGGGCGACGCCGCCGCCGAGGTCCTGCACGAGCTGTTTGAAGATCTGGCGGTCTTCGCCCTTCTGGATCGCGCCGAACGACGCGCCGATGAGTTCGACGTCGTACTTCTCGAGGATGCCGCGCTCATGCAGCGCGATGGCCGCGTTCAGGGCGGTCTGGCCGCCGAGGGTCGGCAGGATCGCATCCGGGCGTTCCTTGGCGATGATCGTCTCGAGGATCTCGGGGGTGATCGGTTCGATGTAGGTGGCGTCGGCGAAGTCGGGGTCGGTCATGATCGTGGCCGGGTTGGAGTTGACGAGGATCACCCGCACCCCCTCCGCCCGCAGCACACGGCAGGCCTGGGTGCCTGAGTAGTCGAACTCGCAGGCCTGGCCGATCACGATCGGTCCGCTTCCGATGACAAGGACGCTGTTGATGTCGTCGCGCTTGGGCATTACTTGGCGTCTCCTGCTCCGGCGGCCGCGATATGGGCGACCACCACGTCCCTGAACCTGTCGAAAAGATACTCGGCGTCGTGCGGGCCGGCCGCCGACTCCGGGTGGTACTGCACCGAGAACGCGGGGATGTCGAGGCAGCGGATGCCCTCGACCACCTGGTCGTTGAGGCTGTAGTGGCTCACTTCGACCCGGCCGAACCCGGTGCGGGAGTCGCTGATCCCGTCGATCGGCATGTCGACGGCGAAGCCGTGGTTCTGCGAGGTGATCTCCACCCGGCCCGTGGTCTTGTCGAGCACGGGCTGGTTGATTCCGCGGTGCCCGAACGGCAGCTTGTAGGTGCGGAAGCCGAGGGCCCGGCCGAGGAGCTGGTTGCCGAAGCAGATGCCGAAGTACGGCACACCCGCGCGGAGCACCTCCTGGAGGAGGGTGACGTGGGCGTCGGAGGCGGCCGGGTCGCCGGGGCCGTTGGAGAAGAACACGGCGGACGGGTCCAGCGAGAGCACGTGCTCCGCGGTGACCGATTGCGGGAGCACGAGCACTTCGAAGCCGCGCTCGGCGAGGTGGTTCAGGGTGGAGGTCTTCACGCCGAGGTCGAGCACGGCGACCGAGCCGATCCGCTCCCCCTTGGCGGGCACCGAGAACGGTTCGACCGTCGACACCTCGTCGGAGAGGTTGCGTCCGCGCATGGCCTGGCCGGAACGCACCAGTTCGAGCTGCTCCCCGTCGGAGAGAGTGAAGGCGTCGCCGGAGAAGATGCCGGAGCGCATGGCGCCGGCCGAGCGGATGTGCCGGGTGATCGCCCGGGTGTCGATTCCGCTGATCCCGACCACGCCACCGTCTTCGAGGTCGTCGTCCAGGCGCCGGGTCGAGCGGAAGTTGGAGGCGATCCGGGCGGGTTCGCGCACAACGAAACCGGACACCCAGATCCGGCGGGACTCCATGTCCTCGTCGTTCGCGCCGGTGTTGCCGATGTGCGGCGCCGTCATCAGCACGATCTGCCCGGCGTAGGACGGGTCGGTGAGGGTCTCCTGGTATCCGGTCATCCCGGTGGCGAAGACGATCTCGCCGAGGGTCCGTCCGCGGCTGCCGTAGGCACGGCCGACGAAGCGGCGCCCGTCCTCGAGCACGAGCACGGCGGGATCCGTCGTGCGGGTGTTCGGCCTGCCGGTGTCCGGGTGGTCCAGGGTCGCTGCGTTGCTCACGCTACGCCTCGCTTTCGTCGTGCGCGGCCGGGCTGAGGGCTCCGGCAGCAATGGTTCGGATCGCGTCGTTCACGGTGGCGCGGTCGCTGGGGTCGATGATGCGGAAGTAGCTGTCGACGATCTCGCCGGTCTCGGCGGCCGGGGCGTTCAGCCGCCAGCCGAGCAGGAGCAGACCGTCTGATTCGACGGCCCGATCGATGGTCCAGGTGGCGGCTTCGAGCAATTCGATGGCGTCGGCCGGGATGAACACGACTTCCTCGCCGGCGAGGGAGAGGAGGACACCGGCCTCGGTGACGGTGACGACGGCCCTGGCCCGGAAGCCGAGCCCGCGGATGTTCAGGCGTTCGAGGGGTGTCCCCCGCCGGGTGGTGGCGACATAGAAGGCCGCCGCCGAAGCCAGCTCCGGGGTGGTCTCTCCGGGCAGCGGGTAACCGGCCGGCAGGGCGGCGTCGCGGCGTCCGCGGGCGCGCCAGCTGCGAATCATCAGGGCGAGCAGCCCCAGCAGCACGAGCGCGGTGATGACCGTGGGGATGGTCCTATCCATGGTTGTTCTCCCGTTCCGACGTGATTTCGGCGGCCGGTCGCAGTGCGCCGTCCAGCACCGTCGCGTAGCCGCGGTGGAACGTCGCGCGCACCCGGCCGGGGAGCGTCATGCTCAGATACGGCGAGTTGGTTCCCTTGCCGGCGAGGTCGGCCCGCCCGAAGACCCGGCTGGCGGCCGGGTCGTAGAGGGTGAGCTCCGCCGGGGCACCGACGACGAGTCCCTGGCCCTGGCCGGTGACCCGGCCGATCCGCGCGGGCGTGGCCGAGAGCACCCGTGCAATGTCTGCCCAGTCGAGCAGTCCACTCCGGACCACGGCGGCGTGCACGACGGACAGGGCCGATTCGAGGCCGACCATGCCGTTGGCCGCGGCATCCCATTCGCAGTCCTTGGCCTCGACCGGGTGCGGGGCGTGGTCGGTGGCGACGATGTCGATGGTGCCGTCGGCGAGCCCCGCGCGCAGCGCCTCGACGTCTTCGCGGCGACGCAGCGGCGGGTTGACCTTGAACCGGGCGTCGTAGCCACGCACGAGGTCTTCGGTCAGCAGCAGGTGGTGCGGGGTGGCCTCGGCGGTCACGTTGATGCCGCGGGCCTTCGCCCAGCGGATGACGTCGACGGACCCGGCGGTGGAGACGTGGCACACGTGCAGGCGGGAACCGACGTGCTCGGCGAGCAGCACGTCGCGCGCGATGATCGACTCCTCGGCGACCGCGGGCCAGCCGGCCAGTCCCAGTTCGCTGGACAGCGCGCCCTCGTTCATCTGGGCCTTCTCGGTGAGCCGCGGCTCCTGCGCGTGCTGCGCGATGACGCCGTCGAACGCCTTGACGTATTCGAGGGCCCGGCGCATCAGGAGCGGGTCGGCGACGCAGAACCCGTCATCGGAGAACACCCGCACGCGCGCCCGGCTGGTCGCCATGGCGCCGAGTTCGGCCAGCCGCTCCCCCGCGAGGCCGACGGTCACGGCGCCGATCGGCTGCACGGTGACGTAGCCGGCCTGGTCGCCGAGTGCGAGGACCTGTTCGACGACACCGGCGGTGTCCTGCACCGGGGAGGTGTTGGCCATGGCGAAGACGCTGGTGAAACCGCCGATTGCGGCGGCCCGACTGCCGGTCAGGATGGTTTCGCTCTGCTCGTAGCCCGGCTCGCGGAGGTGGGTGTGCAGGTCGACGAGCCCGGGCAGGGCGATCAGCCCGTCGGCGTCGACCGTGGTGGCGCCGGCGCGGGAGAGGCCGGAGCCGATCTCGGCGATCCGTCCGCCGGCCAGGACGAGGTCGGTCCGGGTGCCGTCGGGGAGCCTGGCGCCCCGGATGAGCCAGGACGTGCCTGGAGTGCTATCGCTGGGCATTTAGGAATCCTCCCGGTCACCGGACATAAGCAGGTACAGCGCCGCCATCCGCACGGAAACCCCGTTCGCCACCTGTTCGAGCACAGTCGAGGCGGCCGAATCGGCAGCCGCCGAAGAGATCTCGAGGCCGCGGTTCATCGGGCCGGGGTGCATGACAATGCTAGTCGGAGCCAGCCGGGCGAATCGCTCGTCATCGAGGCCCCAGCGGCGCGAATACTCGCGGCTGTTCGGGAAGAAGGCCGCGTTCATCCGTTCGGCCTGGATCCGCAGCATCATGATCACGTCGGGCTTCGCGGCGATCGCCGCGTCGAGGTCGAACCCGACGGCGGCGGGCCAGCCGGACATGTCCATCGGCAGCAGGGTCGGCGGGGCGACGAAGGTCACTCCCGCGCCGAGTGTGGTGAGCAGCCACAGGTTGGAGCGGGCCACCCGGGAGTGCAGCACGTCACCGACGATGGTGACGCTCACCCCGTCGAGGCCCTTGCCGCGGGAGGCGGGGCCGTGCAGCCGGCGGCGGATCGTGAACGCGTCGAGCAGCGCCTGGGTGGGGTGTTCGTGGGTGCCGTCGCCGGCGTTGATGATGCCGGCGTCGATCCAGCCGCTGGCGGCGAGCACCTCGGGGGCGCCGGAGGCCGGGTGACGGATGACGACGCCGTCGGCTCCCATCGCGGCCAGGGTCTGTGCGGTGTCCTTGAGGCTCTCGCCCTTCGACACGCTCGACCCCTTCGCGCTGAAGTTGATCACGTCGGCGCTGAGCCGTTTGGCGGCGGCCTCGAAGGAGATCCGGGTTCGGGTGGAGTCCTCGAAGAAGAGGTTCACCACGGTCTTGCCGCGCAACGTGGGCAGTTTCTTGACCTCACGGTTGGCGACGTCGGCCATGTCCTCGGCGATGTCGAGCAGCCGGATCGCGTCGGGGCGGGCGAGCCCCTTGGTCGAGAGCAGGTGCTTCATCGGGCGGCCGCCTCGTCGTGGTCGATCGCGGTACCGCCGTCGATGCTGACGAACTCGTCGCCGTCGACCTCGAGCAGGTGCAGGTTGATCCGCTCGTCCGTGGAGCTGGGCAGGTTCTTGCCGACGAAGTCCGCTCGGATCGGCAGTTCGCGATGACCGCGGTCGACGAGCACGGCGAGCCGCACGATCGTGGGGCGACCGTGGTCGCCGAGCGCGTCGAGGGCGGCGCGGATGGTGCGACCGGAGTAGAGCACGTCGTCGACGAGCACGACCGTGGCACCGTCGATGCTGCCGGGAACCAGGGTGCGGGACGGGGTCCGGGTGCGAGTGTGGGCCAGGTCGTCACGGTACATGGTGACGTCGAGGGAGCCGACGCGCACATCCGTCGCCGCGGGCTCGATCCGCTGGATCGTCTCGGCGATCCGCTGGGCGAGCACGACGCCCCTGGTCGGGATGCCCAGGATCACCAGCTTGTCGGGGCCTCGATTGGACTCCAGGATCTCGTGCGAGATCCGAGTCAACGCTCGGGCAATGTCAGCCTGGTTCAGCACGGTGCGTGCCATAAACCGGACCTCCTTCCCCGCCTCACCGGACGGCTGTTAAAGGATGTCTATTGGGGCCAGCCTAGCAGCGCGCCGGCCGGTGTCCGTCCGCCGCCGCTGAGCGCCTCGCTGAGCGCCTCGCTGAGCGCCTCAGCGCAGCGGCTTCACGGCCTGGATCGTGTAGCTCAACGGCGCGACCCCGGCCAACGCGTCGAGGGCGTACTCGCCGTCGCCGCGCTGAAGCATCTGTCCGGGCAGCGCCTCCCACGGAACGCTGTCGTGTTCGACAAGCATGGTGAGGTTGAGGCCCGCGCCCAGCAGCGCGGTCACGATCTCGCCGAGACCGTGGTTCCACTCGAACGTTTTTGTGGCCGTGATCGGCCGGCCGGTCTCGACATAGCTGGAGTCGTCGTCCCATTCGAGCGGCTCCTCCTGCTCGAAGTAGGGAAAACGCAGGTGCAGGTCGTCGGCGATTCTCTCGTCCATGGTCCACAGGATCGGATGGCCCTCACGCAGGAAGAGCCGGCCGCCCGGCGCCAACAGCCCGCCCACCACGGCCGCCCAGCGGTCGATGCTGGGCAGCCAGCAGAGCGCCCCGATTCCCGTGTAGACGAGATCGAAGGTCTCCGGCTCGAGTACCGACAGGGCCGAGTAGACATCCGACTCGACGAAGTCGACCTGGTCGCCGGTTTCCGCGACGAGGGCGCGCGCCTCCGCAAGGGCCACCGGGGAGAAGTCCAGTCCCGTGACGCGCGCACCGAGTCTGGCCAGGGAGAGCGTGTCAGTTCCGATGTGGCACTGCAGGTGCACCGTGCGCAGCCCTGCGATATCGTCAAGCCGGTCGAGGTCGAAGCGCACGATTTCCGACAGGAGTCCGGGGTCGTCGACATAGCGCTGCACGTGGTAGCCCAGTCCGTTTCGCGCGGCGTGGGCCGCGGCGCGATCGTCCCAGTTGGCGCGATTCGTGTCCAGATGGTGCTGCATGGTCGTCCTCTTGCCGCTCGGGGTCGGCGAGCCCACCAGACTACGTGGCCGCGTCCCCTCCGTGCCGCCGAATATTGAATGCGAAATTCGATCAAAGAAACCCGAGCAATACTCGTATCTTTGTTCGAATTATGGTATTCTGGGGTCATGGCAGGAACCCCTGATCCCAGTGCCACCACCGCCTTCACCGAGGCGGATGCCGGCTG
>NZ_SOFH01000003.1 GCF_004402495.1 Cryobacterium sp. HLT2-28
ACACCCTCCGCCTTCGATTAACAGCGTCCACGCCGGGCCAGTCCGATCTGACTAGACGTGTACCGCTACCGACAATCGATTAGGACTCACTCATCTAGTGGCCGGCGAGTTCGCGGGCGCGGGCGAGTGCGGCATCCGTTGCCCGATCGAAGAGCTCCTTGAGGCCGCCTTTTTCCAGCTCCCAGACGGCGCGCTCGGTGGTGCCGCTCGGGCTGGTGACCTGGCGGCGGAGCTCGGCCGGCGACTGGTCGGAGCCCGCCAGCAGGGTGCAGGCGCCGAGAAAGGTGCCGTTGACCATCACGGCCGCCTCCTCCGGGCTGAAGCCTTTGGCGACCGCCGTGGCGGTGAGCTGCTCGATCAGGTAGAAGACGTAGGCCGGGCCGGAGCCGGATATGGTGCTGAGCGCGTCGAGTTTGCCCTCCGGCACGACGAGCACGTCGCCGACGGTGCCGAACAGGGTGGTCGCGAGGTCGAGGTCGGTGGCGCTGGAGCGAGTGCCGGCGCTGAGCCCGGTGACCGCCTTGCCGACGAGCGCCGGCGTGTTCGGCATCGAACGGATGACGGCCACCGACTCGGGCAGCAGCGATTCGAAGGTGGCGATCGTGACGCCGGCGGCGACGCTCACCACAAGCGTTCCCGGCTCGAGGCTGCCTGCGATCTCGGTGAGCAGGTCGGGCACCATCGCCGGCTTCACGGCCACGATCACGATGCGGGCGCCGGCCACCGCCTTGAGGTTGGCCTCGGGGTCCTCCGCCGTGGCGAAGGCGGTCACGCCGTCGATGCCGGCCAGCTCGGCCGCCTTCGCCGCGGTTCGGTTGGTGGCACGGATGCCGCCCTCCACGGTGACGTTCGGGTTCAGCAGGCCGGTCAGGACGGCCCTGGCCATCGATCCGGCGCCCAGGAACGCGATGGTGGGGAGCGTGGTGGACGCAGTCGTAGTCATGGAGGGAGTCTAGTTTCGCCGTCCTGTCCGGTCACCGTGCGCGGTGGCCGGCGCACCGGCTGTGCCCGTCGTTCTAGGATTACTGCATGAGCGCATCCGGCGGAAACAAAGCAATCGTGGCCGCCCTGGCGGCCAACCTGGGCATCGCCGTGACGAAGTTCATCGCGTGGGCCTTCTCCGGCTCCTCCTCGATGCTCGCCGAGGGCGTGCACTCGCTCGCCGACTCGGGAAACCAGTTGCTACTGCTGCGCGGCGGCCGCAAGTCGCGCAAGGACGCCGACACGGCGCATCCGTTCGGGTACGGCCGGGAACGCTACGTCTACGCGTTCGTCGTGTCGATCATCCTCTTCTCCATCGGCGGCGTGTTCTCGCTCTACGAGGGCGTGCAGAAGCTGCAGAACCCCCACCCGCTCGAGGTGCCGTGGCTGCCAATCGTGGTGCTCCTGGTCGCCATGGGCCTCGAATCGTTCTCCCTGCGCACGGCCATGAAGGAATCGAACCTCCTGCGCGGAGAGCAGACCTGGGTGCAGTTCGTGCGGCACGCCAAGGCGCCCGAGCTGCCGGTCGTGCTGCTCGAAGACGTCGCGGCCCTGGCCGGGCTCGTCTTCGCCTTCCTCGGCGTCGGACTGACCATCATCACGGGCGAGCCGATCTGGGACGCGATCGGCACCCTCTTCATCGGCGTGCTTCTCGTGCTCGTCGCGATCGTGCTCGGCGTCGAGACCAAGAGCCTCCTGGTCGGCGAAGGCGCCGGGCGCACGGATGCCGCGAAGATCGAACACGCCATCCTCTCCGGCCCTGAGACCCGCCGGATCATCCACCTGAAGACGCTCTACCTGGGTCCGGACGAGCTGCTCGTCGCCGCCAAGGTCGCCTTCGACGCCGAGACCCGGTTCTCGGACGTGGCCGCCGCTATCGACGCCGTCGAGGCCCGGATACGCGAGGCCGTGCCGATCGCCCGCACGATCTACCTCGAGCCCGACGTGTTCATCGACCCGGGCCACCGCGAACTGCCCACCGACGCGATCGTCATCAAGGGCAGCGAATGAGCCGCATCGCGATCGTGCTCCGCCACGACGACACGATCCACCTCGGCAACCTCGAGCCGGTGCTGCTCGAACACGGCTACGACGTGCGCTATGTAGACACCATGCGGGAGGACGTGAGCGTCCTCGACCCCCACGCCGCCGACCTCGTCGTGGTGCTCGGCGGGGAGATGGGCGTCTACGAGGCCGACCGGTTCCCGGCCCTGCTCGACGAGATCGCCCTCCTCGAATCCCGGCTCACCGCCGGCCGGCCGGTCTTCGGGGTCTGCCTGGGCGCCCAGCTGATCGCGACCGCGCTCGGCGCCACGGTCTACCGGGGACCGACCAATGAGATCGGCTACCGCTCCGTGGAACCGACCGAGGCCGGCGCCGATTCCCCGGTGCGGCACATCGCCGGAGTGCCCGTGTTCCAGTGGCACAGCGACACGTTCGACCTGCCGGAGGGCGTCACCCGGCTGGCCGGGTCGCCGCAGTACGGCAACGAGGCGTTCTCCATCGGGAACTGGGCCCTCGCGGTGCAATTCCATCCCGAGGTCACCGAGGAGATGCACGAGGTCTGGCTGGCCGCCTCCGAGGCCGAGGTGGCCGCGGAAGGGTTCGACCCGGCAGGCCTCCGCCTGGAGCGTGAACGCTACTCGGAGGGCATGCAGGGCGCCTCCCGGGCCATGTTCAGCGAATGGCTCGCCGGGCTGGATCGCTGAAGAAGTCTCGGAGCAGGATGCCGCACTCCGCGGCATCCACCTCGGCGAAGACCTCCACCCGGTGGTTGAGCCTGCGGTCCCGCAGCACGTCGTAGATCGACCCGGACGCCCCGGCCTTCTCATCCCAGGCCCCGAAGACCACCACCGGCACGCGGGCCGCCACGATCGCACCCGCGCACATCACGCACGGCTCGAGGGTGACCACGAGGGTGCACCCGGTCAGGTGCCAGTCACCGAGGGACGCGGCGGCCTCGCGGATGGCGACGATCTCGGCGTGGGCGGTCGGGTCCTGATGCAGCTCACGCTCATTGCGGCCCCGGCCGATCACCGCGCCGCCCGCGTCGATGACCACCGCGCCGACCGGGACATCCCCGGTTGCCAGGGCCGCGCGCGCCTCCGCGAGGGCAAGCAGCATCCACTCGCGGTGCCGACGATCCTGCTCGCCCATCCGGATGCCTCCCCCGACTAGTAGATTGAGCCTATGCGAGTCCACGTAGCCGACCACCCCCTGATCACCCACAAACTCACGGTTCTCCGGGACAAGCGCACCCCGTCGCCGCTCTTCCGCTCCCTGGTCGAGGAGCTGATGACGCTCCTCGCCTACGAGGGCACCCGCGGAGTGCGCGTCGAGCAGGTCACCGTGCAGACGCCGGTGGCCGAGGCCCGCGGCGTGCAGATCAGTGACCCCAAGCCCCTCGTGGTCCCCATCCTCCGGGCCGGGCTCGGCATGCTCGAGGGCATGGTCAAGCTCCTCCCGACCGCGGAGGTCGGTTTCCTGGGCATGGCCCGCAACGAGGAAACCCTCGAGCCGACGACCTACGCCGAGCGCCTGCCCGACGACCTGTCCGACCGCCAGTGCTTCGTGCTCGACCCGATGCTCGCCACCGGCGGTTCACTGATCGCCGCGATCCAGTTCCTCTTCGACCGCGGCGCGGTGGATGTCACGGCGATCTGCATCCTCGCCGCCCCGGAAGGGCTCGCCGCCGTGGAGAAGGCGATGGCCGGCCGTGAGGTCACCATCGTGCTCGGAGCGGTCGACGAGCGGCTCGACGAGCACGGCTACATCGTGCCCGGCCTCGGCGACGCCGGCGACCGTCTCTACGGGCTGGTCTGATCCACCGCCCCTCCATGACCGCAGGACCTGCGACGAACAACACGCCGCAGGCCCCGCGATTCACGAATCTTTGATTGAATAGCGATTCGACAAGGAATCTTTTACGGTTTCGTGATCGATCACGGATCCTCCGATCCGTCCCGGCCCCGGCGAACGTGGTGCGCGTCACACCGCGTCACCCGGGGTCACAGAATTGACACACGCCGTAACAGTGGGCTTTACTCGCAACTATGACAACGAGCGCACGCCCCCTGACCTCCTTCGAGGCTCCCGGGACTGCCGGCATGATGATGCCCGGCAGCTGCTCCGCGTGTTGCCGAATGTACCGCTAACCGCGAACCATCGCCGAGTTCCCGCCGCTGCACCAGCGCCAGGTTGAACTCCCGCTCTTCCCCGACTTCGCCCCCGGCCGCACCGGCCACGCCTCGCCGAACCATGAATAGCCTCTCGCGATGGTTCCCCCGCATCATCACACCAAGGATTCCTCCCATGTCGCTTGCACACATTGACACCGCCCGCTCAGCCCAGGCCGCCCGCCTCGACCAGGCCCCCGCCGCCCCCCGCATCCGTGCCGTTCCGGACGGCACCCAGGCCCGCGGGTTCGTACTCTACGTCGGCATCGACGAGGCGAAGGCGGCCGCGGCCGGGACCAGCCTCGGCCGCATTGTCGAAGCGCTCAAGGCATTGACCCACGAGCTGGCACCGGATGCCGAGACCCACGCCGCGGTCGCCCTGGCACCGGCGGGCGCCGGCGGACGCGATGTGGACGTCGTGCGGCTGGCCCTGCAGGACCCGGCCGCCCTGGCCAGGCACCGCAACGAGGCCGAGGACCCCGACCGGGCGCCGGGCGGCGTCGTCGTCGACATCTCCCGCAAGCGGGTCATCCTCGACAGCGAGACCGCGGCCCTCACCTACAAGGAATTCGAGTTGCTGCAGTACCTCGTGCTGCGAGAAGGCCGCACCATCGAGCGGGCAGAGCTCATCTCTTCGCTCTGGAACGCCGCCGACGAGGAAGACACACCGAACGAGCGCACGATCGACGTGCACGTGCGCCGCCTGCGCGCCAAACTGGGCCGCTACGAGGACATCGTGCGCACCGTGCGCGGCGTGGGCTACCGGTTCGACCGGCACGCCGACGTGTCGATCCGCCAGTCGAGCACCCCGAGCCCCGACGTCTTCTAGGAGCCTGTGCCACGGGCGATGGGGATGAGGTTGGGGACGAGTTCCGTGCTTGCGGTTGGAATCACCCTGGGTTCCCTTGTCCCGCCTCAGACGCATAAGAACGTCGGGAATCGTCAACTTTCCCCCTGCGCTGATGCTACTGGGTTCCGTGTCACCCCTCCCCACTCCCGAACTCTTTTGCGGAAGACTCACCGGGACGCGAATCCGTCCGAGCGATGGCTCAGGACTTGCTCGCCATTGAGAGCGGGGCCACCGATCGCTTTGTCGTCAGTCGAGTTCGTTGGTGTCGCGGAGAATCTGTTCGTGGTCGCGACCGCCGGAGAAAATTCCGATGATGGCCACGGTCTCATTGAGGATGGCGTAGGCGATCACGACGCGCTTCCGGTAGCCGATCGTTCTCAACCCGGGGTGGAGGTCCACCCTCGCCACACCGCGGTAGGGGAAGTCGGACAGGCTTTCACAGAAAATGACGATCGATTCAGCGAAGCCCGCCGCGGTGGCAGCAGACCCTGCGTCGGCGATGAAATCGTAGACATCCTCGAGTTGGTGAAGTGCTTCCCGCCGGAAGACGACCCCGTCGTGGGTCACTGCTGTTCGGCGTGCTTCGCCGAAAGCCGCGCACGCACGTCGTCGACGCCGACCACGGCGGAGGGATCAGCCGCGAGCGCGTCATAGGCACTGACGACCTCCTCGCGAAGCCAGGACTCGAGCACCTGGTCTCGGGCGAACAAGGTGCGCAATCCATCTCGGATGACTTCGCTCTCACTCGCGTACGCGCCTGAACTCACTCGCTGACGTAGTGCGTCTGCCATCTCGTTCGGAAGGGTAATGCTCAGCTGCCGTGTTGTGCGCATGGTCGCTCCCCGCTTTAGTAGGACTAAATCCTATCCGATACACGGTGCGCTTCGGAAGTGAAATCGGCGAGGAATTCTGGCGAGGCCACTCACCTGCGTTAATCATTACGCACAGTTCCGTCACTACTAG
Organism: Cryobacterium sp. HLT2-28; assembly: GCF_004402495.1. Lineage (GTDB taxonomy): Bacteria > Actinomycetota > Actinomycetes > Actinomycetales > Microbacteriaceae > Cryobacterium > Cryobacterium mannosilyticum. Next base: position 5,971 of record NZ_SOFH01000003.1, read on the forward strand.
TTGCGTATCTTGGCCGGCTCTGTTACGTCACTAACAATTACGTAATAGGGAGTTGGTTTTGATGTCCGAGTCGCTGATGGCGCCGCGCCGCACCGGTGGCCGCGGCAGCGACATCGGGCGCCCCCGCGACCCAGACATGGATCAGGCCATCTTGCGCGCAACGATTGCGTTGCTCTCCGAGGTCGGCTATGTCCGTGTAACGGTGGCAGAGGTCGCTCGGCGGGCGGGGGTGAGTAAGCCAGCCATCTACCGGCGGTGGTCGCAAAAGTCCCAGCTCGTCGTCGAGGCGATGGTGACCCAAATGCTCCCTGGCAAGGATAACGATTCCGGCACCGCCGCCGACGACTTAGTGGCCCTGACCGACCACCTGATCGATGTCCTGACCCGGACGCCTCTCGGCCGCGTGCTGCCTGGTCTGGTGGCCGAGATGGCCGCCGATCCGGTGCTCGCCGCCAGCTACCGCAATCTGATCATCAAGCCAAACCTGCGGCACTGGCGTGCGGCGATCGCGCGCGGAATCGCCTCCGGCGAGCTCTCAGTCGATACGGATGTCGACTTTGTGCTCAATGCGCTCGTTGGCCCCCTGTATTTCAGCCTTCTGATCACGGGAGAGCCCATCGCGGCCGGCTACGCACGCGCGGGCGTCAACCTTGTCCTCGCCCCTTACAAAACCGCTCCCAGCTAACACCCGTACGTCGGCACCTCCCGTTGCTTTGCGCCTTCAGGTAACCGCGCGGTTCTAACGGGCCTGCGCTCCACAGCGCCCGCGCAAGTCGAACGCGCTCACCGCACGATCACTTTTCAACCCATAGCATCTTCCGCCAGGACAACACATGACCAACTACCCGACCACGAAACCCCTCCAGATTCGCTCCGCGACAGCCGACGTCGGCCTGATGAACCAACGCCAACTGACGAAGCTTCGCCGCACCCTGCTGGGGTTCATCTTCCAATCCTTCAAACTGTTCCTACGCTCACTGCGGCGGAGAACATCACGTTGCCGCTGGACATCGCCCGCAGGCCGGTCGATCGTGCGCACTTCGATAGGGTCGTGGCCGCAGTGGGGCTGGAGTCACGTTTACAGCATCGCCCCAGCGAGCTGTCGACCGTCGTCGGCCTTGTTCTTGGCGTTGCCGTTGCCGTTGCCGTTGCCGTTGCCTCAGTGATGCCGACCGTGTTCAACGGGGTCGGCTGGACCACGCTGGCCATTCCCTGGGCGCAGCTCGCCGGCATGCTCGTCTTGGCTGTCGTCGTCGGCGTGTTGGCCGCATTGTGGCCATCATCCCGTGCCGCCCGACTGCCCGTTCTCGACGCCGTCGCATCCGACTGAGTCACCACCACCAGACCGACCCAACCCAACCCAACTCAACCCAGCCCCACGAAAACGAAGGCACACACCATGTCAGCCACGCGCACGGACCGCGTCGAAAACTATTTCCCCCGCCAGCTTCGGGACGCGACCCCGATGAGAACCTTTATGCGGTGGTTCGTCGTTGTCGTGCTCGTCGGGCACGGTCTCATCCATCTGCTCGGCGCAGTCAAAGGGTTCGGCTGGGCGGAGGTGGAGGCTCTTACCGAGCCGATTGAACCTGCGCTCGGCCTGTTCTGGCTGACCGCCGCCGTCGTGGTCGTAACGACCGGGGTGCTGCTCGCAGCCCGCAATCGCTTGTGGTGGGTCGCCGGCACTATCGGCGTCCTGATCTCGCAGACCGCAATCCTGACCTCATGGAGCGACGCCAAAACAGGCACACTGGCAAACCTTCTGCTGTTGGCCGCTCTGGGATACACCTTCGTGTCCCACGGTCCAACGAGTTACCGTGCCGAGTATCGGCGTCAGGTGCAGGCCGCGCTCAGCGAAGTCCAACCGCGTTCAGGCGTGGTCGTGACCGAAGCCGACCTGGCTCACCTTCCTGGGCTGGTCGCCGAGCACGTCCGTCGCTCCGGGGCAGTCGGTCAACCCCGGGTGTCCTCGTTGCGGGCCCATATTCACGGCCGAATACGTGCCAGTGCGACATCGCGGTGGATGACCTACACCGGCGAGCAGGTCAATACCTACGGGCCCGCGCCGACCCGGTTGTTCTGGATGGACGCCACGATGTTCGGCCTGCCGGTCGACGTCCTCCACGTCCTCGTCGGGCGCACCGCCACCATGCGCGTCAAGCTGTGCTCGGTGCTGCCGATGGCGAACGCCGCGGGGCCGAAAATGGACCGGGCCGAAACCGTGACACTTTTCAACGACCTCTGCATCCTCGCCCCCGCGGCGCTCATTGACGCACCCATCGTCTGGCAGCCCCTCGACGACAGCCATGTCCGCGGTGTTTTCACCAACGGTGCGCATACTGTGACCGCCGACCTGACCTTCTGCGATGGCGATCTCGTCGACTTTATCTCCGACGATCGGATGAGCACCTCTTCGGACGGCTCGACCTTGACCCCTCAACCCTGGTCGACACCCCTGAGCGACTATCGTTCCTTCGGCACTCGGCGACTCGCCACCCGCGGGGAAGGCCGTTGGCATCCCGCAGCCCCACAGGACAAATTCGTCTACTTCGAATACAACCTCGACACCATCACCTACGCCCCCTACGCCACAGCGGGCGGCGCACCAGCCCGAGCTCGAAGGTCGGTCGAGTACACCAAACGGGTCTCGTTGCGCAACGTGTTCGCTCGCCCCAAAGGGTAACTGGAACCTCCGGGAAGAATAGGGCCGCGCATGTCCGGCGGTTACCAGTGGTGGGACAGCCGTCACCAAGGTCACACACCGAGAGAATGGGCTTGTGCCGGGGTTCGCCTCAGAGATGATCGGCTGTGGGGTGAATTCTTCGGCTTGCCCTAATCGGACGGATACGAAATCCGGTTATTTTTCTCATCTCGGTGGACGGGCCACAGTCAGTCAATTGCTCGAATCGTCCAGGAGGCACGTGTTGAACCTGCCGGCTCAAGGACCTGCAGGTTCACTCCAGAGTTGAAAGCATCCGGCGGACAGGTCATCGGCTCCACGGCTAGTCCAATTCTGTCAATGGAGCGTTCGCTTTGATCAGCGGTGTGCACCTGAACCCAAGGGCATTCGCTGCCCCAGCTCAGCGCCACACCACTACCCGCGTTCGTCGTCACTCGAACGGTCGCCTTGCCTTCCTTGTCCCGGTCGATGCCAGTGAAGGCCTGGTCAATAAAGGTGTCATCGATCGCCCGAGGCCTGCGAAAATCAAGGGCAGCAAGATCTCCAGAATTGACGTCACGCAGGCGGAGGGGAATGAGCCGGCCAGGAGTCACGGTAAGGATTCGATGGGCTGGGAGTTCGAGCATCCAATCGTTGACGCGGCCCTCACCTGCGACAAGGTAGGGGTGTGGAGCTGCGCCAAAGGGGGCCGCGTTTGGTCCAACATTCAGTGCCGTCACTGTCGTTTGTAGGCCCGTTACGTCAAGGGCGAATTCGATCTCCACCGTCACCTTGTGGGGATATCCAGGTTGCGCCTCAATGGTTGCCGAAAGGATGAGCCGATTGGACGCCTGTTTAACAGCCTCGAAGTTCAGCCAGGACACGAGTCCATGAAGGGCGTGTCCCCTGGATGGCTCGGTGATGCTGAGTTGTTGCTCAACGCCACCAAATGTGTACCTTCCGTCGACGACTCGGTTCGGCCACGGTGCGAGAATGGCGCCGCGGAAAAAGGGTCGCACCTGGTTGGCCTCGAACGGCACGATGAGGTTCCGTCCGTGATATTGGAGTGATCGGATGCTCGCGCCGATGCTCGCGATCGATGCGGTGTAGCCGTGAGCCGCGAGAACGAATTGGGTTCCTGACAGCGGCGTGCGCACCATGGAGTCAGGCGGGAGCAAAGGTCGGATCCGGATCCGCGATTCTGTCGTGGGATTCGAGGGTGTACTTCTGATCGAGGGGTGCGTCGATTCCGGTGATGATCGCGCGCAGAACCTCGAGGGGGAGCTTAGGCGTGCGGTCAGATGTCACTAGCCCGTTTGCTTCCTGCAGGGTGTCGGTGAGCTGGGTGTAGCAGTAGCCGGCAAGGACTGTGCTGGCGTGGACGGCTTCGAGAACCGTGCGGAATTGGGCTTGGAATTCAGCGGCGGACTGCGCAGTGGAGTAGCCCCACGCGTCATCCAGCGACTCCGAGTCCGTTTGGAACTTGATGCCCCCAAATTCTGTCAGCATGATCGGCTGGCCACGGTCAGATTCATCGGATAGTCGCAGGCGACGGCCGCTCGGGCCCATGCCCTCGAATAGTTTTCGTGCTGATTCTGCGTCTGCGTACCGCTCGCGGAGGACAGGTCCGCTTGCCTCGTAGTCATGAATCGACCAGATGTCCGAGTCGAGGTGTTCCCATCCGTCATTGGAGACGACCGGGCGGGAGCTGTCGAGGGCCTTCGTGAGGTGGAAGAGTGCCCGGGAGTAGTCTTGGGTCGCCTTGTCATGCGCGATGTGCTGGACGCCCCAGCTCTCGTTGAGAGGGACCCACGTCACAATGCTCGGGTGTGAGATGTCTCGAGTGATGATCTCGGTCCATTCCGCAGTAACTCGACGGATTGCTGTCCTGGAGAACTCGAAGACACTGGGCATCTCGGTCCAAACCAAGAGGCCGAGCCGGTCCGTCCAGTACAGGAAGCGCGGATCCTCAATCTTCTGGTGCACTCGCGTGGCGTTGAAACCTAAATCCTTGATGAGTTGAGCTTCCGCGCGCAGGGCGTCTGCCGAGGGGCTCGCGAGGTGCGACTCCGGCCAATAGCCTTGGTTCAACACAGATCGGAGATAGTATGGACGGTCGTTCAGGAGGAAGTGTCCCCCTTCGACGGCAACGGAGCGTAGACCGAGGTACGAGCCCACGGCATCGACGCGAGCCCCCTCGCCATTTGAGAGTGTGACGGTAGCGTCGACCAGCCGCGGAGTCTCGGGACTCCACAGCAGCTGCTCGTAATCTTGGCCGTTGGTCTGCCTGGCGAGTGAGATGGTGCCTTCCACGCGAGTCCTGTTGGCCGATATGGCGAGGTCGCCGATCGTCACGCCTTTATAGGTCAGGTCCACTTTGAGAACCGTGCCGGGCCTAGGTAGTCGGTTGAAGGTGACCGCCACCTTCACCGTGCTCGTAACCAGGTCAGGATGCCAACTCAGGGTTTCGACCGCTACTCTTGGGACAGCCTCCAGCCAGACGGGCTGCCAAATTCCCGTTGTCCGGTGATACCAGATAACGTGCGGGTCCCGCTCCCAGTCCTGCTTCCCCCGAGGTTGTGCAACGTCACCGGGCAGATCCTCGGCCCGCACAACCAGGGATTGAGTGAGCCGATCCTTTGTCAGCGCCGCAGTGGCGTCGAAGCTGAACGGCGTGTGACCACCTTCATGTTCGCCAAGAAGGATGCCGTTGAGCCACACGTTGCAGCGATAGTCGACCGCACCAAAGTGAATGATGAGCCGCTCGCCCTGCGACCCGAGTCCGGCTTCTTTCAGGTCCTCGATCCCGATTTCACAGTGGTACCAAACCACCGAGTGAAAGCCTGTGTCGTGGATACCCGACGCCGGCGACTCCGGCGGGAAGGGAACTATGATCCGGCGGTCGAAGACCGGGTTGAACTGCCACCCTTCCGCCAGCCCCTCGTCGTTGTCGTCGAAACGGAAGCCCCACTCCCCTGACAGGTCAGCCCAGACAGGACGCATGAGCTGCGGCCGCGGATACGAACCGTCCTGTTCGCTGGCGGGGAAGATGCTCGGGCGGCTCGAATCGACGGTGTTGTCCATGTCCGCAAGTTTGCAACACTTTTACAGCGCTGTAAACCCGCACCCGAACTCTTTTTTTGGTCAATGGCAGTCGTGCCGGATCCCGCGGCGCGAGAATAGCCATCTGATCAGGGAGCACTCTCCCGAAGAACGAGAGCATAATCCACCAGCCGATGCCGGCCCAGACCCGCATACCCCGCGATGCGCTCCTCCAGCATGTCGAGGGCCACAACAGCGAGCTGCTTGGTGTCGGGTGCCACCGTGGAGAGACTCGGGTAGGTGCACGCGGCCATCGCGATGTTGTCCCACCCAATGACGGCCACATCCCCGGGAACTGAGAGCCCACGTTCCTGAAGAGCTCGGAGTGCGCCGATTGCCGCAAGGTCATCCCGACACACCAGACCGTCGAATTTCACGCCCCGGTCGAGCGCGCGACTCACTGCCACCGCCGCATCCTGGGAACTTATGGCATGACTGGCCATGAGAAGTGACGAGTCGACTCTAATCCCGGCCCGTTCGAGCGCCTGCTGGTATCCAATTAGGCGCTGACTGGATGTGGCGGACTGCTTGATATCCTCTTGACCCACGAATCCGATCCGCCTCCGCCCTGAGGAAATCAAATGCGAGGTGGCATCCTCTGCGGCCCGCGTGTTGTCGATCATTACGTGGTCAACGCTTAGAGGGGCAGCCCCTTCGCCCAGCAGAACCAGAGGATCGTCCTGGCGATGCTGCGCGATCTCGATTGTCGACATGATCGATGGCTGGAAAATCACCCCATCTACGAGGCCAGATTCGCTGGACGAGACCACGGCCCTCTCACCCTCGAGAGTGCCATCCGTTTGCTCCAGCAAGAGTCGATACCCACGTCGCCCGGCCTCACTAGACACAACCCGCGCGAGTTCGGAGAAGTAGGGCAAGCTCACATCGCTAAACGCCAGCGTCAACATCCCCGTGCGCCCTGTCACTAGACGGCGGCCCAACACGTTGGGACGGTACCCAAGTTCATCGATGGCCTGCTGCACCCGCGTGCGCATACCGACACTCACGTGGGTGTAATTGTGAATGACATTGGAGACGCTTTTCATCGATACGCCGGCCAGCTTGGCCACGTCTTCCATTCGAACCACGCTCACGCCCCTCCCTGCTTCCGGCCGGGCCTGGCCCATCTGGACCGGACCCTCGGGATGACTCTATCCACGGATCAGCCCAGATGCGGCGCTTCTCGAAACACTTGACAATCAGACTTACAGCGCTGTAAATTTTTCCCTGAGCCGCTCGAGTGGGTAACGATCGAACGGGGACATCCAACTCGCCGGCCACGGCCTGGCGGCATCACTCAAAGGAGAGCACGGGAAATGAAGAAACAATCTGTCCGACGCGGGCTCGCGGTCGCGGTCGCTCTGGGCGCCAGCGTTGCCTTGGCCGCGTGCAGTAGCGGAAGCGCGGCACCGCAAGGGGCCGGCGTCAGCGGAGCCGATTACTCAGGCCCCGCAGTCACGATCAGCTTCTGGAATGGTTGGACAGGTGGCGCCGCTCCCGTCCTCGTCCCCAAGCTGGTCGACCAGTTCAACAAAGAGCACAAGAACATCGTCGTCAAGAACAACCCGCTCCAGTGGGGCGACATCGCCGCCAAGATGCCTCTCGCTGTGAAAGCCGGCAAGGGGCCTGACGTCGCCGTCGCACACGGTGATGACATCGCCACATACGCAGCCCAGGGCCTGCTCCTCAAGGGAGATGACATCGTCAAATCCCTCGGATACCAGGCGTCCGACTTCCCGGACGGCCTCATGGACGCCGGCAACTACGGCGGAACCCAGTACGGAATCCCGTGGAGCGTGACTCCGATGGGTCTTTATGTCAACAATGATGTGTTGAAGGCGGCTGGCCTGGATCCAGCCAACATCCCCACCGACAAAGACAGCTACATGAAGGCGCTTGCCGCGCTCAAGACCGCGGGCGTTCAGGGCGAGTGGGTCGACGGGTACGTCTTCACCGGCACGTTCGAATTCGAGTCCCTGCTCTGGCAGTTCGGCGGCGACCTCTTCAACGATGGCGTGACCAAGGCAACATTCAACTCCGACGCGGGCGTCCAGGCGCTCACGCACATGACCGACGTCATCAAGGCCGGTTACAGCCCAGAGAACGTTGCCCAGGATGGAAACATCAACGCCCTGGTGTCCAGCAAGACCGCCTTCAACTGGAACGGTGTCTGGCAGACCACGAACACCGCGCTGGACAAGGTCGATTGGGCGGCCACGGCAGTGCCCCAGATCGGAACTGAGAAGGCCGTGTGGTCGAGTTCCACGCACTGGATGTTCATGAACAACAAGGGCCAGGACAAGAACAAGACCGCTGCTGCCGCGACCTTCGTGAAGTGGATGAACGAACACTCGAGCGGCTGGGCCGAAACAGGCGAACTTCCCGCCAACAACAAGGTGCGAAACGATCCGGCGCTCCTGGAGAAGTATCCGAACCTGAAGCCGTTCCTAGACGAGCTGCCCTACGCGCACTACGAAACGTCAGCACCTGGCATCAGCAACGCGATGGCGACCATCACGACCGCGGTCAACGAAGCGGTCCTCGGCAAGAAGACGCCGAAAGAGGCGCTGGATGACGCTGCCGCCAAGGCGGACCAGCTGCTCAAGCAGAACAAAGCCCAGTACGGTGGCTAATCTGGCCCCGATCGTCCCCGCCCTGCGGAGCCCTCGGCTCCGCAGGGCGGGGGGCAACAGGCGCACCGGAATCGCCTACGTCTTCCTCGCTCCCTTCCTCGTGCTCTTCGGCGTCTTCGTTCTCGCACCCGCCGTATACGGCCTCTGGATCAGCCTCCATAATTGGAACCCGCTCCTGCCCAACCAGCCTTTCGTCGGCCTGGACAACTACATTCAGCTGTTCACACCCGGTTCCCTGACGTCGGGAGACTTCTGGGAGAGCATGAGCGCTACGGGCATCTTCACCGTCGCCAGCGTTCCCCTGCTCCTCGTTGTCCCACTCGCGGTTGCCTCGCTGCTGAACCAGAAGATCAAGGGCGGGACAGTCTTCCGCGCCATCTTCTTCGCCCCATACGTACTCGGGGTCGCCGTGATCGGCGTCATCTGGAAGTACCTCCTCGACCCGCAAGTAGGCGTGGTCAACCACGTTCTCGGCGCCTTCGGCCTCCCGGACAACACGCCTTGGACCGTGGATGTGCCCTGGGCCTGGATCTCGCTGGTCGGTGTCACCGTCTGGTGGACGCTCGGCTTCAACACGGTCATCCTGCTCGCCGGCCTCAAAGGCATCAGCCCGGAACTCTACGACGCGGCCTCCATGGACGGTGCCGGAGTGTGGAAGAAATTCACGAACGTCACCCTGCCTGGGCTTCGCCCGGTGATGATGTTCGTCACCACAGTCACCATCCTGGCCTCCGCCAACATGTTCGGACAGTCGTACCTTCTCACCAAGGGCGGTCCGGGCAATCAGACCCGCACAGCCATCATGTACATCGCTGACCAGGGTCTCTCGCAGAATCAGATGGGTGCAGCTTCGGCCATGAGCTATGTCCTGTTTGCGTTCCTCGCCGTGATCAGCGTCATCAACTTCCGGCTGCAACGAGAAAAGTCGAACTGAGGAGTCCCCATGACTGCAACGAATATCGACCGACGGAGTCGGCTCAGAAGGGCCTCTCCGCGGGTGCTCCTCTACACGGCCCTCGTGCTCATCGCGTTGACCATTGTGGTTCCTCTGGTCTGGATACTCCTGACCAGTTTCAAGACGGACTTCGATGCGATCAGCTCCCCTGCCAATCCCTTCCCCAGCCCCTTCACCCTCGAGGCCTACAAAACCCTCGCGTCCGGACAGCAACCTATATTCCGGTGGTTCCTCAACAGCATGGCCGCGGCGACCCTGCAGACGATGATCATCTTGATTACCGCGTCAGCGGGTGCCTACGCCCTGGCACGGCTCGACTTCTGGGGGAAACGAGTCGTCTTCGGTGCAATTGTCAGCACGCTTCTGGTGCCCCCCGTCATCTTCCTGATTCCGAACTACCTCATTGTTCAGAACCTCGGCTGGCTGGACACCATCCTGGCCGTGACCGTACCCGGCGCAGCGGGCGCATTCGGCATCTTCTTCCTGCGCCAGTTCTTCCTCGGTCTCCCCAGTGAGATCGAAGAAGCCGCCCGCGTCGACGGGGCTGGCGATTTCAGGATCTTCCTCCAAATCGTGCTGCCCCTATCGAAACCTGCGTTGGCCACGCTCGCCGTGCTGAGCTTTCTCGGCAATTGGAACGACTTCCTCTGGCCGATCTATGTGCTCCTGAGCCCAGAGAACCTCACCTTGCAACCTGGGCTCTCAATCCTTCAGGGTGCCTATTCCACCCACTACGGCATCATCATGGCCGGCGCCGTGATCGCTTCCGTCCCCGTTCTCATCCTCTTCACCCTCGCCCAGCGCCAAATCGTCGAGAGCGTGGCAAGTTCCGGTGTCAAGGGTTAGCGTTCGCACGACAGGCCTATCTCTGTCCTCCTTTGCAGCAGCACTCCTACTTGTCGGCTGCGCTAATGGCGGGTCATTCTCCGGACAAGGCAACAGCCCGTTGCCCGAGGCCGGCCACTTCCTCATCGATCAGGACTTCGCCGACCCAGACGTGCTGACGACACCCGACTCCTTCTTCGCGTACGCCACCAATTCCGCCGCAGCGAACGTCCAAGTCGCGACGTCCTCCGATCTCGAACACTGGACTGTCTCACAAACGGACGCGCTTCCCGAACTGCCAGCCTGGGCCACGACCGGAAAGACTTGGGCACCGGACGTTTCCCAAGTGGGGCCGAATCAATTCGTCATGTACTACGGTGCAGCGAGCGTCGACCCGGCAGCCCAATGCATCGGCGCCGCAACGTCTTCCTCGCCCGACGGACCCTTCACCCCGGTCGGTGACATCCCTCTCGTCTGTCCTGCCGACGAGGGCGGCGCGATCGATCCCGCATCGTTCCTCGACGCAGACGGCACTCGCTACTTACTCTGGAAGAACGACGGAAACTGCTGTGGCCTCGACACCTGGCTTCAAATCGCCAAGGTCTCACCCGATGGCGCCCAGCTCACCTCGACACCGACCAAACTCACCAAACAGACCCTTCCGTGGGAAGGCCATGTCGTCGAAGCCCCCACCCTCATCCGCCACGACGGCTCCTACGCACTCCTGTACTCCGCGAACGACTACTCGGCCGGCGAATACAAAATCGGATACGCAACCGCCTCATCCGTGCTGGGGCCATACACAAAGCACGACGCACCCCTGCTCTCAACTACCCTCTCGAAGAACGGGTACTCCGGCCCTGGCGGCCAAGATGTCGTTCAATCAAAGAACGAGGTTGACAGCCTCATTTTTCATTCATGGAACGACTCACTTATCTACCGCGGAATGAACGCTGTAAAAATGAACTGGGCCAATGGCCACCCGGTGATCGAGATTCCATAGCTGCGAAATCCACGCGAACCAATTCTCTTTCCCAGGCCGCTCCCGCGGCTGACATCGCACTCCTCATCACGACGCACAGGCCTGAGTAACCTGCGCCCCAAGCTCCAGAGCCGCCTTGATCAAGCCGGGCGCGAACCCGCCCTCACCGGTGAGTTGAATATCGCCGGCGTCGATCTTCGCGAACATTCCGTCCAGAGCACCGCTGTCGCGGAACTCCTTGATCGCTTCAGCGGACGCGATCTGAGACGAAGACACGGTGCCGTCGGCGATCAGCCCGGCAATCGAGACCAAGCGTCCCAACCGCGCCAGCCAGAGTGCCCTCGCCAAAACTATCCCGAAAAAGTGGTCTAATTTTGACACTTCCGGGGAGGGACTGAAAAGAGCGTCCAGGACCGGCTGTGGGACATCGCCATCGAGCAGTAACAAGCCCTCCGCAACGCCCGAGCCCTCGGGCGGGTTACCGACGAACAGCACTCCAGTCTGGTCCGGACATTAGAGAAGCGGGCGTGACCGGGAATCCGTTGAGTGATCTTCCCGAGAAGGACAGACGGCCCTCAAGCGCCTCGATGCTCAACCGGTGGGTTCAGGATGCCCAGAAAATTTCCGGCCGAACCGACTCACGGACGGGGTGGGTTCTCGCGTCCACGACCTGGAACACAAAATTGGACTGGCCAGCCGCGCAACGAAAGACGTGGATACCCTCTTCCGTGGGAGACTCGACGAATTTCTCCACGCCCTCGATGGCGCGTTGGCCGAGCCGTGGGGCGACATCACCCTCACTCGCTCCACCGTGTCGGTCATCGAGACCACCTCGCGCCGCGTCAAACCTCGAAGATTCCAGATTGTCCTCAGCCTCAAGGGCGCAACGTGGCGCCGAACTCACGTCGAAGTTGCCTTCCCCGAGGGCGACATCGCGGCCAGAGCAGCCGAAGCCACGGACCTTGGACTTCCTCCACGAATGTGGCCGCCCCATATCGTGAGTAATCCACCTCTCACCAGAGACTTAACCTCTCACTGGAAACGGGGAAGGGCCACCTCGGAAAGTGCCCTGTACCTTTGTGCTGAGGCGCAGCCCGGGCACATGGAAGGCGTCAGCGATCGACTGAATTTGGCCGCCGGTTCTCCGATGGACAACCGCTTCTTTGTGTACTCAACCAGCAGTCTCCCCCTCAAAGGAAATCAGCCGGCGCCGTGAGGCGAGCGGAATGATCGTGATATTCGTGGCCTGCCCCAGCAGCTCCGCAGTACGACGCGAGCTGGGCAGCGGGAAAGTCCCCGCTCACGGCCGGAGGCCGACGTCGACACGATCGTCATCGTGCATGATGGACGAGTGTTCATTCCCACCCGCGCGGCTGGCCTTGAGTCCCTCGCCGATTTCGTGCCCCGCGCGGGGAAAGACTACGCGCGCGACCGCAACCATGACACCGGTCCCGCCCGCGACAATGTGTCAGGGCTCTCGCCGTACCTCCGCCACCGGCTTCTGACCGAGCGGGAGGTCGTCTCGGCCGTGCTCGAGCGGCATCCGCTCGGTTCGTGCGAGAAGTTCGTACAGGAGGTGTTCTGGCGCACGTACTGGAAGGGATGGCTCGAGCAGCGTCCCGACGTGTGGCGGCGGTATCGTCGTGACCTGGCAGATCAGGGCCTCACGGGCGACTACCCATCGGTCACCTACGACGAAGCCATCGCCGGGCGCACCGGCATCGACGCGATTGACGCCTGGGTGCACGAGCTCGTCGACACCGGGTACCTGCACAACCACACCCGGATGTGGTTTGCGAGCATCTGGATCTTCACCCTCGGCCTGCCGTGGCAGTTGGGCGCGGACTTCTTCTACCGCCACCTTCTCGACGGGGATGCCGCCTCCAACACGCTCTCCTGGCGGTGGGTCGCCGGGCTCCAGACCCCAGGCAAAACCTACCTCGCGACGGCAGCAAATATCTCCCGGTACACCGACGGCCGGTTCTCGCCGTCGGGACTCGCGACATCGGCCCGGGCGCTCGTCGAGGAGCCCGTGCCGTCGCCGGAAGCGATTCCACCTGCAGCATCCGCCCCGGTGCAGGGCCGTGTGGGGCTTCTGCTCCACGAAGAGGATCTGGACGCGGCGAGCCTCTGCGCCGAGCATCCCTGGCTCGATGCGACCAGCGGACTCGTCGCCATCGCAGGGGCCGCTGATCCTGACGCACGGTCGCTCGCGGGCGCGTCGGACGTGGTCCGTCGATTCACGGCGTCAGCTCTCGAGAATGGTGTCGTGCGGGCGTCGCGCGCCCTCAACACCCCGGCGCGAATACTGCCCAACGTCCTCCCCGCCACGGTGCTCGAGTGGGCGGCGTCCGAACGTCTCGATGCCGTCGTCGTGCCTTACGCTTCGGTGGGCCCAGTTCAGGAAAGGATGCTGGCGCTCGACGCCGCGCTCGCCTCCGAGGCAGTGGCGTTCCTGACGGTTCGGCGGCGCTGGGACAGCCTCGCCTGGCCGCATGCGGCGCGGGGATTCTTCCCCTTCCGTGCGCGCATTCCCGGGCTGCTCCACCAGCAGGGTCTGTCAAGCCGGGACAATACCTAACCATCCACAGCGCCATCGGGGGCCCGCCGGACACACGGGTAACCTACGCCACCCCCGACAGAAGACGCTGATCACCTCGCCGTGAACGGCAGAAAACACCAGCACTTGCCTCGGGCGCTATGCTGCGTCCGACGACGGCATGATCCGCACAGAAAAAGGAGGACGATCTGCCGCCAGATGTGTTCTCTGCCGAGGTACAGCGGGCGCTCGCTGACGCATACGCGCTGGTCCCCGCTGGTATCCACGATCGCGTTGCGTTCTTCGCGGACCCGGGCACGGCAGAACACATCACCCAGAGGGTGTCCATCACGGCCTGGCGGGACCGGGCGCGAGTGAACCTCAGCGGGGCACGTTTTCCGGTCGCATTGAACCGTATCGCCCAACACCACCTCGAGCGCCGCCATCAGGCCGCCTCACGCCCGCCCTCACCGCAGGTTCGGCCAGACGGAGAACGGCCGCTAGCCCTTCGGGCGTTCCGGGCCAGTGTCGCTCGACGGCGTCAATGCCTGCCCGGCGAGTCGCGAAACGGAGAGCGAACGCGACCAGGATGGCATCATCCGCGTAGCCGAGAACCGGGATGAAATCTGGGATCAGGTCAATGGGTGACAGCAGGTAGGCCAGGAGAACGCCAAGCCGAATGCGAACACCAACCGAAATGGATCGATCACAGGTGAGGCGTTTCAGAAGCCGGGCGACGTCAGGGGCAAAGCGAAGGAGGTCACGAAGCGAAGCGCCGCCGGGATGCCGGCGCTGCTCGATCCAGAGGAGCAGGACAAGGGCCAGCCAGAGCATGAGCAACCCCCCGAGCGCGCCCAGAGCGATTCCCCACCAGGACGTCATAACTTCGGTCCGCAAAAAATGAGCCCCCGCCCGTCGAGCAACATCGAGCAAGCGGTTGACGTCATGCTCTGATTCTTGCAGTGGAGACGTCATCTTTTCGCCGCACGTTCGCCCACCTGCCCCAGCTCACATGTCACGACGGACAGGGGGCAAGCCATGTGCACCCTCGCGGAGTCAGGTCCGTAGACCCGCGGCTCTGTTACTGGCTGTGAGTGTTGGCGAAGGCAGAAAGAAGCTCCCCGATGCGATGATCGCGATCCAGAGGGTGCCGAAGGGGCATTGCCGTATTGAGCCGGTAGGTGTTGCGGCGACCTTCGCGTTCGCGGTCCAGGTAGCCTGCCTCCTCCAGCTCGGTGACGATGCGTTGCGCCGCTCGCTCAGTGATACCGACCTGAACGGCGACGTCGCGTAGCCGCACGTTCGGGTTGTCCGCCACGCACAACAACACGTGGGCGTGATTGGTCAGAAACGTCCAGGTCGCCATCTCTCGATTATCTCCCACCCGACGAGCTTCTCTCCACACTCAATTCCCGACACTAAACATGTGCTATGTTTTTCCTGTTTTGTAGGTCGTGCTTCGAGAGGTGCTGATGTCTGATTGGCTTGTTGTGGGTGGTGTGACCCTGACGCCGTGGATCGCGGGGCTCTGCGCCGCGCTCCTCGGTTGGGCGGGGGTGAGCGGGGACAGGGCTGCCCGCCTGGCGGCGACCGTGGTCGGGGTCGGGTTCGTCGCGACTATCGTGATCGCTATCGCATCTGTTGCCGCGCCGCACCGGAGTGAGCAGGTGGTGTTCGGGTCCACCTCCGTGCACCTGGATGCCTTGGCGTTGATCTTGTCGGTGCTGGTGCTGGGACTCAGCGCGCTGATCCAGGTCTTCGCGATTCGCTACCTCCGCGGTGATCTTCGACAGGTATGGTTTGTCGTCGCAGCCAACCTGCTCACCGGTTTCACCGTGTTGATGGTATGCGCCGGGTCGGTGGCCCTGTTCACCGTGGCCTGGATCGGAGCGGGGGCGGCCCTCGTTGTGCTCCTGGCAACCTATCGGCCGCTTGCGCAGGCCCGCGACGGGATCCGGCGCACCGGATCCAGGTTCATGATCGCTGACATTGTCTTCCTGGTTCCTGTCGCCATCCTGCTGGTCACCGCCAAAGGAGATATTCCCCTGGATCAGCTTGGTGCCGTCGCGGAGTCGTTGCCCTTGCCGCTTCAACTGACCTGCGCCGCGCTGCTCGTGGTCTCGGCGTTAGCTCGGTCAAGCCAGATCCCCTTCCAGGGTTGGTTGCCGTTCACGTTGGCGGCGCCCACGCCGGTGTCCGCGCTGATGCACGCCGGCGTGGTCAACGCCGGTGCGATCCTGCTTATCCGATTCGCCCCGGCGATCGCGCCACACCAGGCCGTCATGATCGGGGTGTTCGTGGCCGGTGCCGTGACCCTGGTCTACGCATCGGCGGTCCGCCTGGTCCGGCCCGATGTGAAGGGCCGGTTGGTGTTCTCAACAATGGCGCAGATGGGGTTCATGATCATGGCCTGCGGTTTGGGAGTGTTCGCGGCAGCAATCTTCCATCTGGTCGCCCACTCCCTGTTCAAATCCACCCTCTTCCTCGGGGCCGGCATGGGGGTGCGACAGCACGCCGTCGACCGAGACCTTCCACCCCGAGAGAACTACTCGCCGTTCACACTCGCTGCAGCCGTGACCCTGTCGGTGCTGGTGCCATTGGCGGCGCTGTCCGCAGCCGAATGGGTGTTCTCCCCCGACGTGTCAACGGCCAGCACCGCTCTACTCGTGTTCGTTGCCGTGACCGCCAGCGTTGCTCTGGGCACAGCACTGAACACCAATTTCTCGGCCCGAACGTTCCTCACCGGCACGGCAACGATTGTGTTGCTGGCGTTCGGATATGTGGCCCTCCTGCAAATGTTCACAGCGGCATTGGAACCCGCGACCACCATCAACGCCGGCCCGGCCTGGCTGCTGGCCTTGCCCGCCGTCGGCCTCATCGCGGTCCAACTGCTCTCCCGCAACCCGCGCCAGCTTGCACACCTGCGTGACCTCGTTTACACCAGGACCGTGACGACCGCCCTCCCCCGCCCGTCTGTGACCACAGGAGTGTTGTCATGAATTTGATTCTTCGCGCCCAGGTGGCCAAAGCCGCCCACGCCATTGTGCCGTCCTGGCCGGTGGAGTCCTTCATCGCGGTGAACCCTCTCGCGGGCCACGAACCTCGCCCGTTCGAGACCGCCGCCACCCCGGGCGTGGTCCTCACCCGATCCCGCGAGGCCTACCTTGCCGACGCCGACCGCGGCCGCATCGTCGATGCCGACCTTGAAGCAGCCCTGGCCGAGCGTGTTCCCGAACTGGCCGGGAAGCTCACCATCGGCGGAAATAGCGTGTCCGCGGTGAGCGTGGCGGTCCTGGACATGAAGAGCGCGCAGTGGAATTCCCCCGGCGCAACGGAACCATCGGCGCCCTGGCTGGACGAGTACCTGGCCACCTGGGTGTCGTCCTACCTGAACCCGGACCCGCTTTGGCCGATGCCGCACAAGCAGCAGGGCTTCTACCAGGCGTGGCGCGCTCTGGCCCGCCGGGACCCGTCACTCCCGCGAACGGCGCGCCGGACGATGGCCGAATTGCCCGTCGAGCCTGACGCCGCGCTGGCGTGGGCGCTGGTCCAGCTCGGGGTCGCGGCGGAGGCGGTGACGGAGACGCTCCGAGCCGAGCTCCAGTACCTGCCGGGCTGGGTCGGCCATATCAAGTGGCGGGCCGAGAAGATTGGGGACATCGACCTGCTCTCCTACCTGAGCGTGAGATTGACCCTCCAAGCCGTCCTCGACTTGACACCTCTCCCGTCGTCACGCAAACCCCTGATCGCCGAAGAGGCGCAAACGACCCTGTGGCACCGGGCCGAGCACGTTGCCCGGTCGATCGGCGGCAGTCGAGCAGACCGCGACGACATCGCGGCAGTGAGCCGGGTCTTGGCCACCCATCCGGTGCCCGACCATGAGCTGACGTGGCAGAAGGCCTACGAGCTGCACTACCGCGCCACCCTGGTGGCCTCCCTTAGGGACACTGATCCCTTCACCCCTCGTCCCCAACTGCAACTGGTGATGTGCATTGACCCCCGGTCCGAAGGAATGCGGCGTCACATCGAGGTCCCCCCCGACGTGGAAACGTTCGGGTTCGCCGGATTCTTCGGCGTCCCCGTGCGCTTCTCCCGGTACAGAGCCCGCGGGGCCGTGAATTCGTTGCCGGCCCTCCTGACCGCCCGCCACCACCTGACCGAACACCCGACGGACCCGGCGAAGGCTGACGACCACATCATGCGCGGCCGCACCCGGGACGCGCTCCGTCAGTCGACCCACCGTGCCGACTCCGGCGCAGTGACGCCGTTCGCCTTCGCGGAGGTATCCGGTTGGCTGTACGGCGCCATAAGCGTGCTGCGCACCCTTACCCCGACGTTGCAGGCACGAATCCACCGATTCCTGACCCCATCGACGGCCGCTCTCCCGAGCAACGTGACAATCGTTGACGCGTTCACGCTCGAGGAGCGGGCCGCGATGGCTGAAACCGCGGTGCGGATGATGGGCATCGGCCAGTTCGCCCCACTGGTCGTACTCGCCGGCCACGCATCCGAGTCGATGAACAACCTGTACCAGTCAGCGTTGGATTGCGGTGCCTGCGGTGGCAACCCCGGGGCGGCCAACGCCCGCGCCTCCGCCGCCATCTTCAACGACCCCGACGTGCGCGCCCTCCTCGCAGCCCGCGGAATCGATATCCCCTCCGACAGTTTCTTCATCGCGGCTGAGCACAACACCGTCACCGACGCCGTCACAGTCCTGGACCGGCACCTCGTCCCGCAGAGCCACGTCCATGCGGCGCAGACCTTCGACCGGGCCCAGCGCGCAGCCGCCGGACGGTTGGTCAAGGAACGCGCCCAGGACCTGCCGGGAGCTTCCCCACACTCCCCGGCCCGGGTGCAGGGGCGCGCCCACGACTGGGCGGAGGTGTATCCAGAGCTGGGGCTGGCCGGAAACGCCGCCATGATCATCGGACCGCGTCAGATGACCCGCGGCGTCAACCTGAACCGGCGGGTGTTCCTCCACTCCTACCAAACAGAGTTGGACCTGGACGGTGCCGCGCTGGAAACGATCATGACCGCACCCCTGGTGGTCGCCCAGTGGATCAACCACCAGTACTACTTCTCCGCCCTCAACCCCGCCACCCTCGGCGCCGGAACCAAAACCATCCACAACGCCATTGGCACCATCGGAGTCCTCGCCGGCCACGCCGGCGACCTGCGTCGCGGCCTGCCCTGGCAATCCGTCGGCCTCGGCGGCCAACTCTTCCACGAACCGATGCGCCTGACCGTCATCATCCAAGCTCCCCTGGACAGCATCGGCCGCATCGTCTCCCGTAACCAGGTGTTGCGCAACCTGCTCGACAACGACTGGATCACCCTCACCGCACGCAACGACCCCGCAGCCCCCTGGCGGCGCTACACCCCGTACGGCTGGACGGCCGCCCCCACCGCACTGAAAGGAACATGACCATGACCATGACCATGAACAACCTGACCCAAATGACCCGGCTGGAGGTTGTCGTGCCCGCCCGCGACGCCCCCGCAATCCGCGAACTGATCACCTCCGCCGGAGCCACGGGCTACACGTCCGTGTCAGGGGTGTCCGGAATCGGACACCACGGCCAACACTCCGGCGCCTTACTCTTCAACGAATACGACACCCTCACCATGCTCATCACCGTCCTCCCACCCGACAACGCCGGCGAGCTGATCGACGCCGTGCAGCAACTTCTCAGCACCTCCAGTGGTGTCATGTTCGTCTCCGACACCTACGTATCCAGGCCCGACTACTTCCAATGACCTGCCCCCGCACCGTCTACACCGGACGCACGATCACCTTCGCCACGATGCACGGCAAAGAATTGCTCGCCCATGACGCATTCCAGAACACCCTGGGCGCAACCGTCACCGCGGCGAGGGGGCTCGACACCGACCAATTTGGAACATTCGCCGGCGACATCGCCCGACCCCTCAGCCCGCGCGACGCAGCCCGAACGAAAGCCCGACTCGGCATGCAAATCGCCGGAACCGGCCTCGGCCTCGCCTCCGAGGGCACCTTCACCTCCGGATTCGGACTCTTCGTGGAGAACATCGAACTTCTCCTCTTCATTGACAACACCCTGGGCCTGGAAATTGTCGAAGGCAGCGTCACCACTTCGCCATTGGCCGGAGGACGACGCATCGCCAGCGCCCGCGAAGCCCTCACTTTCGCGTCAGCCGTCGGCTTCCCGGGCCAAGGAGTGATCCTTCAGAGCACCCAGAACAACCACACGACCGTCCACAAAAACATCACCCAACTCGGGGTCCTCGGCGACACCACTGAAGCGCTTCTGAAACAGCACAAATCCGTTGTGATACTTCCGGACTACCGCGCCCACAAGGCACCGTCCCGCGCCACAGCCATCCGGGCGCTCTGCGAAAAAATGGCTCAGCGACTCGCAACAGAGTGTCCGCACTGCTGGGCGCCCGGGTTTGGCCACATCAACGTCGAACACGGCCTGCCCTGCTCCTTGTGCGGATTGGCAACCCAGACCATCGCAGCCGATATCCACGGCTGCGGCCGGTGCAGTTACCAAACCCGGACCCCTCGAAATCACGCTCACGCAGATCCAAAATGGTGCGATTACTGTAACCCCTAAGCCGGCAGCCCAACGAATGATGTACTCCCTGCCGGTGGCGATCGAAAAATACTTCCGCGCGGCGCCCTCCTCACGGTCAGGCGCGCGCCGGCGCCCCGCCGCGGGAGCGCTCGATGTCGGCGAACGTGGGGTCGTCGTCGAAAGACTTGATGCGCGCTACCTGGAAGATGATCAGCGCATAGACGGCCTTGGCCAGAATATCGGCGATCGAGTAGCCGACCTGTTTGTAGACCCAGGCATCAGGACCGGCGATGCTCAGCAGCGGCAACAGATAAGCGATCGGATAGACGCCCCAGCTCAGCAACAGCAAGAAGCGCAGCTGGCTCAGGATGCGTCGCACGCCCGCGGGCTGCTGGTTCAGCGACTTACTCAGCTGCACGAACAGGACATAGAGAATGTAGGCGAACGGGACAGTTGACAGCAGCCCGAACAGGCCACGGAGACCGTTGTCGCCACTGATCTCGCCGGGGTAGCCGAGGATGATCATGAGCGCGGCAGCCGGAACGAGCCGCACCAGAAGACCCCGCTGCACCGACCGGGCCAGCGCGAGCACGGCGATGAGCTCGACCAGCAGCAGGGGCACCGTGAGAAGCCAGTCCACGTAGCGATAGCCCTCATTGAATCCTGCCCCGGCGGCCTGAGCGTAGTCGCCTCGGCCACCCACGGCGTCGGTCACGAATGCCGCCTTGAACGAATCGAAGATGCGGAAGTAGTGGTACGCGGCGATACCGCAGACCACGATGGCGACCGTGATTGCCTGCCGGTACCGTGGCAGGATGCGCGGCAGCGCGATCAGCAGGTACACCGCCGTGAACAGTTGCGCGGCGATCACCAGCGAGAGAAAGTTGTAGACGGTGTCGTATTGACCAAGCGAGAGAATGTCGGGAATCATGAGCTACTCCATCGGGGTTTGACGGTGCCTGATATGTCTCACTGACTAAGTGATTTAATCAGTAAACTACACTCTCAGCTTGTTTGGGGAGGATTCGGTAGAATATCTTTCACCCACCGTGAGTGAAACGACTCGCTCCGCGCCGGCCGGAGGAGACATGGCCCAACCCTCACCACTCGCGCACACCCTCACCGGTTTTCCGGCGGCTGCTACGTCGTTCGTAAGCGCCCTCGATGCCAACCGCCAGCGCATCGCGCAAGATGCCGGCGTGAGCGCCACCGAGTTGCGTGCGCTGTTCAGGGTGGGTCGGTCGATGAGCATCACACCCAAAGACCTGGCCCATCACCTGGGCATGACCACCGGTGCGATCACAGCTATCGCCCGCCGGTTGGTCGAGGCGAACCTGCTGAAGCGGGTCGACCATCCCGGCGACCGCCGCAGCCTCTATCTCGAACTGACCCCGCACGGGCACGACGTGATGAGCGGCATCCACCGAGATTTCTCTGAGATGCTCACCGCCTGCACCACCAGCCTCACTGCTCAGCAGCTCACCGCCTTCACCGAGACGCTCACGTCGGTCGCAGCCGAGGTGCGCACTCGGTCCGCGCGCCCCTGACGCGCAGAGCGGCTCCCTCTTTTGTCAAAACGGCAAGCTGAACAACGGGCACAACTACGTCTTCCGGGCGCCTACACCGTCTCCTCCGCGGACATCCTGCAGCGCGGGACGCGATTGACCGTGAACGTGATTGAGGGCCGGTCGCAGAGGCTAACGACCGACCCTCTTCCCTTGCACCAAGAGTGTCCTGCAATCACATTTCGCGCCTCCCGCCACAGCAAACGGTTGACGCACACTGAATATATAACGAACCGGTAACGGAACGCTAGCTGTCTGTTCGTTATTTTCCTGCGAATTCCCTATCAGCGAATTCGGTGCTCCACTGGTCGAGTCCCTATCCTTGGGGAACACGACTTTGGAGGCACGGTGAGCGATCGAGCGGCGGCCGTGGGCGCCTGGGAGTCCCTCTTCCGGGCCCAGGTGGCCATCATGCGCAGCCTCGCCTCGGATTTCCCTGCCCAGGGGATCTCCTTCAACGAGTACGACGTGATGTTCAACCTGTCCCGGGAACCCGACCGGCGCATCCGTTTGCGAGACCTCAACGAGCACGTGCTGCTCACCCAGCCGAGCGTGAGCCGCCTGGTCGACCGGCTGGCCTCGCGCGGGTACGTGCTCAAGCTCACCGATCCGTCCGACGGGCGCGGCGCGATCGTCGAACTCACCCCGGAGGGGTATGACGTGTTCCGCCGGGTGGCGCTGCAGCACATGGACACGATCACGGGGCGGATGGGCGACGCCCTCTCCAATGAGGAACTGGCCGAGTTGACGGCGCTCTGCGACCGGCTGCGCACGGCTCCCGCCGGCGCCGGCCGCAAACCCCGGCACGCCTGACCCCGCCCCGAAGTGGCCCTGTGCAGGCGGCGACTGTCGGCGTAACGTAACGCTCAGGAGGTGAGTCTCATGCGCGCACGCCCAGGAGATCGAATCATCATTCGCGGTCGCACGGTGGAGACACCAGATCGGCATGGCGAGATCATCGAGGTACGGGGAGAGGACGGCGAACCGCCGTACCGGGTTCGGTTCGGCGAGGGCCACGAGAGCGTCGTCTACCCGGGATCCGACTTCGTGATCGAGCACGCCGAAACGGTCTGAGCCGATCAGACACCGCCGGTCAGGCAGCGCCGCGAGGCTCCTCGCACGCACAAAACCGCCCGCCGGTCTAGATGAGTGAGTCCTAATCGATTGTCGGTAGCGGTACACGTCTAGTCAGATCGGACTGGCCCGGCGTGGACGCTGTTAATCGAAGGCGGAGGGTG
>NZ_SOFH01000030.1 GCF_004402495.1 Cryobacterium sp. HLT2-28
TGACGCGGCAGCAGCCGCTGCAGCCCCGCCCGCCGCAGCCCCGCCGGCCGCCGCGGCCGAGCCGGCCCCGATCACGGCCCCGATCCCGATCATCGGCGGCCAGCGCAGCGCCCGCACCACCGGCGTCGCGCCCAAGCCGGTCCCCGTGCCGGCCGACGCGCCCATCACGAGCCCGCAGCCGCTCGCGACGGCGGAGCAGGCCGCCGAGGTGCAGGACGTCGTCACCCCCCTGCGCGGCATGTCGAAGAGCCTGGCCGCGAACATGGCGATGAGCCTGACCGTGCCGACCGCCACCAGCGTGCGCACCATCCCCGCCAAGCTCCTGATCGACAACCGCATCGTGATGAACAACCACATGCGCCGGTCCCGCGGCGGCAAGGTGTCGTTCACGCACCTGATCGGCTGGGCGCTGATCAAGGCACTGGGGATGTTCCCGAGCCAGAACGTCTACTACAACGAGGTCGACGGCAAGCCGTCGGTGATCGCCCCCGCCCACGTCGGACTCGGCATCGCGATCGACCTGCCCAAGCCCGACGGCACCCGGTCGCTGATGGTCCCCGCGATCAAGCGAGCCGACACGATGACGTTCGGCGAGTACCTCTCCGCGTACGAAGACCTCGTCACCCGCGCCCGCACCGGCAAGCTCACCGCCGACGACTTCTCCGGCGCCACCGTGTCCCTCACCAACCCGGGCGGAATCGGCACCGTGCACTCCGTGCCGCGGCTGATGAAGGGCCAGGGCTGCATCATCGGCGCCGGCGCGCTCGACTACCCGGCCGAATTCCAGGGTGCGAGCGTCAAGACGCTGACCGGCCTGGCCATCTCGAAGACCATCACCCTCACCAGCACCTACGACCACCGGGTCATCCAGGGCGCAGGCTCGGGCGAGTTCCTGAAGATCGTGCACGAACTGCTGATCGGCGGGCACAACTTCTACGAGGACATCTTCTCCGCCCTCCGCATCCCCTACGACCCGATCCACTGGGCGCCCGACATCAGCGTCGACCTGGCCAGCGCCGTCGACAAGACCGCGCGCGTCCAGGAGCTGATCAACGCCTATCGCGTGCGCGGCCACCTGATGGCCGACATCGACCCGCTCGAGTACACCCAGCGCACCCACCCCGACCTGGACATCTCCAACCACGGGCTGACCTTCTGGGACCTCGACCGCGAGTTCGTCACCGGCGGCTTCGGCAGCAAACGCCTGATGCTGCTCCGCGACATCCTCGGCGTGCTCCGCGACTCGTACTGCCGCACCACGGGCATCGAGTACATGCACATCCAGGACCCGGCGCAACGCAAGTGGGTGCAGGAGAAGATCGAGAAGACCTACGTCAAGCCCACCCACGACGAGCAGATGCGCATCCTCGGCAAGCTCAACGAGGCAGAGGCGTTCGAGACCTTCCTGCAGACCAAGTACGTCGGCCAGAAGCGGTTCAGCCTCGAGGGCGGCGAATGCACCATCGCGCTGCTCGACGCGATCCTGCAGGGCGCGGCGGATGCCGGCCTCGACGAGGTCGCGATCGGCATGGCCCACCGCGGCCGCCTGAATGTGCTCACCAACATCGCCGGCAAGACCTACGGCCAGATCTTCCGCGAGTTCGAGGGAACCCAGGATCCGCGCACCGTGCAGGGCTCCGGCGACGTCAAGTACCACCTGGGCACCGAGGGAACCTTCCGCGCCACCGACGGCACCGAGATGCCGGTCTACCTGGCTGCGAACCCGTCCCACCTGGAGGCCGTCGACGGCGTCCTCGAGGGCATCGTGCGGGCCAAGCAGGACCGCAAGCCGATCGGCACCTTCTCCACCCTGCCCGTGCTCGTCCACGGCGACGCCGCGATGGCCGGCCAGGGCATCGTGCTCGAAACCCTGCAGATGTCCCAGCTGCGCGGGTTCCGCACCGGCGGCACCATCCACCTCGTCGTCAACAACCAGGTCGGCTTCACCACCCTGCCGGGAGACGGCCGCACCTCGGTCTACTCGACGGACGTCGCCAAGACCATCCAGGCGCCGATCTTCCACGTCAACGGGGACGACCCGGAGGCCGTGGTCAGGGTCGCCGAGCTCGCCTTCGCCTACCGCCAGGAATTCAAGCGCGACGTCGTCATCGACCTCGTCTGCTACCGCCGGCGCGGCCACAACGAGGGCGACGACCCGTCGATGACGCAGCCGCTGATGTACAACCTGATCGAGGCGAAGCGCTCGGTCCGGAAGCTGTACACGGAGGCCCTCGTCGGCCGTGGCGACATCACCCAGGCGGAATACGAGGCCGCGCACGGCGACTTCCAGGACCGGCTGGAGCGCGCGTTCATGGAGACGCACGCGGCACAGTCCTCGTCGATCCCGATCGTCGGCGCCGGCTCGCGCGGGCTCGGCGAGAACCAGGCCCAGGATGACGCGGTCGGCGAACCGGCCACGACCGGCGTCCCCGAGGCCGTCGTGCACCTCATCGGCGACGCGTTCATGAACAAGCCCGCCGGCTTCACGGTGCACAACAAGTTGCAGCAGCTGATGCAGAAGCGTCTCGACATGAGCCGCAACGGCAACATCGACTGGAGCTTCGGCGAGCTGCTCGCCCTCGGTTCCCTGTTGCTCGAGCGAACCCCGGTGCGCTTCGCCGGCCAGGACGCCCGACGTGGCACGTTCGTGCAGCGCCACGCGGTGCTGCACGACCGCATCAACGGCCAGGAATGGCTGCCGCTGGCGAACCTGAGCGAGGACCAGGCCCGGTTCTGGATCTACGACTCGCTGCTCAGCGAATACGCGGCCATGGGCTTCGAGTACGGCTACTCGGTGGAACGCGCCGACGCCCTCGTGCTCTGGGAAGCCCAGTTCGGCGACTTCGCCAACGGCGCGCAGACCGTGATCGACGAGTTCGTGTCCTCCGCGGAGCAGAAGTGGGGCCAGCGGTCATCCGTCGTGCTGCTGCTGCCGCACGGCTACGAGGGCCAGGGTCCTGACCACTCGTCCGCCCGGATCGAACGCTACCTGCAGCTCTGCGCCGAAGACAACATGACCGTCGCCCGCCCGTCGACGCCGGCCTCGTACTTCCACCTGCTCCGCCGCCAGGCGTACATGCGGCCGCGGCGCCCGCTGGTCGTCTTCACTCCCAAGTCGATGCTGCGCCTGCGCGGCGCGACCAGCAGCGTCGCCGACTTCACCTCCGGCCGGTTCGAACCGGTCATCGACGATGCCCGGATCACCGACCGGTCCCGGGTCAAGCGGGTGCTGTTCCTGGCCGGCAAGCTCTACTACGACCTGCTCAGCGAACTCGAGAAGAACCCGAACCCCGAGATCGCCCTGGTCCGGATGGAGCAGTACTACCCGCTGCCCAAGGTCGAGCTCAAACAGGTTGCGGACCAGTACCCGGATGCCGAACTCGCCTGGGTGCAGGACGAGCCGGAGAACCAGGGTGCCTGGCCGTTCTTCTACCTCGAGACGAACAAGCTGGGCCCGCGCCCGGTGACACTGTTCTCACGGGCGGCGTCGGCGTCGCCCGCCGCCGGATCGGCCAAGCGCCATGCCGCCGAGCAGGCCGACCTGATCAGCAGGGCGCTCACCGTCTGAGCTCAGACAACCGAGTCTGAGCACAGACAACCGAGCTCGTCGACTGCCCCGTTGCCGCTGCCGGGCGACCGTCCTAGGCTGGGCGCATCCCCCGTCGACAGGAGCCCGCCCCCATGCCCGCACGCGATGCACCCCGATTCGGCGAACCATGCTGGGCAGACCTGATGACCTCCGACCCCGACGGGGCCCGGGAGTTCTACGGCCGGCTCTTCGGCTGGACGGCGGTCCGGTCCGCCATGGAGGGCAGCGAGTACCTCACGTTCCGGCGCGGTGACGACGACGTCGCCGGCATGGCCGTGCAGATGGCCGGTTCCCCGGCCGCGGACGCCTGGTCGATCTACCTCGCCGTCGAGGACGTGGACGCCACCACCCGGGCCGCACGGGCGGCCGGCGGCCAGGTGCTCGCCGAGCCGGTGACGATCGGCTCGATGGGCCGGATGGCCGTCGTGTCGGACCCGACCGGGGCGGCGGTCGGCCTCTGGCAGCCCCTCGACTTCGCCGGTTTCGGCGTGACGGGCGAGGTGGGCAGCCCGGTCTGGCACGAGCTGAACACCCTGGACTACCCCACCGCCGTCGCGTTCTACGAGACCGTCTTCGGCTGGAAGCCTGTCGTGCTCAGCGACACCGACGAGTTCCGCTACAGCGCCATCGGCGCGGAGGGCGCGATGGTCGCCGGGGTCTTCGACGCGTCGGCGCATCTCCCCGCCGGGATGCCGTCGCACTGGCAGCTCTATCTCGGCGTGGCCGATGTGCCGGCCGCCGCCGCCCTGGTCAGTGAGCTCGGCGGCACCGTGCTCCAGGAGCCGTGGCACTCGGAATTCGGCACGTTCGCCCGGGTCTCCGACCGGACCGGCGCGATGTTCGTGCTCGGCTCCGTTGACCAACCGGACGCGACGGATCAGCCGGCCACGACCTGACGCGGCGCGCCCAGTGCGGCCGCACGCCCAGTGCGGCGGGTCAGCGGGTCCGTGCAGCGGGTCAGTGCGGCGGGTCAGTGCGGCGGGTCAGTGCGCTGACTGGATCGTGCGCAGCTTCAGCAGCACCTGGTCGCGCAGGTCCTCGGGCGCGGTCTCCCGGCAGGCGCGCTGCACGGCCTCGGTGAGGGTGCGTCCGACGAGGTGCTCGTCGCTGCAGTCACCGCAGTGGGCAAGGTGCTCCTGAATGTCGGAGGCGTCCTCGCCACGGAGTTCATTGTGCAAGTATTCCTCGAGTTCGGCCTTGGCCTTCTCGCATCCACAGTCGGTCATGCTGATGTGCTCCCGGTTTGAGTGTGGCCTGTCGCGATCGTGCCGAGCCCACGCTCGAGGGCGTAGCCGGACAACAGGTCGCGGAGGAGTCGCCGGCCACGGTGCAGGCGGCTCATCACAGTGCCAATGGGTGTTTTCATGATTTCGGCGATCTCCTGGTAGGAGAAGCCTTCAACGTCGGCGAAGTAGACGGCCAGCCGGAAGTCCTCCGGGATGGACTGCAACGCGTCCTTGACCGCACTGTCGGGCAGGTGGTCGATGGCCTCCGCCTCGGCCGACCGGCTCGCCATGGCGGTGGTCGATTCCGCCCCGCCGAGCTGCCAGTCCTCGAGGTCGTCGATGGTGCCCTGGTACGGTTCGCGCTGCTTCTTGCGATACGTGTTGATGAAGGTATTGGTGAGGATCCGGTACAGCCAGGCCTTGAGGTTGGTGCCCTGCTCGAACTGCTTGAAGGCGGCGAAGGCCTTCACGAAGGTCTCCTGGACCAGGTCCTGGGCATCGGAGGGATTGCGGGTCATCCGCATGGCCGCCGCGTAGAGCTGGTCGATAAAGGGCAGGGCCTGCTCTTCGAACAGGTCACGCAGGTCGGTCGCATCAGTTGTCATCACCGACGATTCTACTTCGTCGACCTCGAACACGCTCGGTCGCTCCAGCACCATGGACAGCGCCATCCGTACCTCCCTCATCCATTCGTCACCGACTATTCTGATAACCGATGTTGATCTCGAGATATTCCAAGCCTGAGTTCGATCCCTACGGCGACTCGTCGCCCGAGGAGACGAATGAGTGGTGGCCCGCGCCGACGGCCGGGGGGCCGCTCGACGCCGTCGTGTCGCTGCCCGGGTCGAAATCCCTCACCAACCGCGAGCTGGTGCTCGCGGCGCTCGCCGCCGGGCCGTCCCTGCTGCGCTCCCCGCTGCACTCCAGGGACAGCGACCTGATGGTCGCCGCCCTCCGCCAGCTCGGCACCACGATCGACGCCGTCCCCGGCGACGGCGAGTTCGGCCCTGACCTCACGGTCACCCCGGGCGAACTTGTCGGCTCCACCACGATCGACTGCGGCCTGGCCGGCACCGTGATGCGGTTCCTGCCCCCCGTGGCCGCGCTCGCGCTCGGGCCGACCACCTTCGACGGCGACGCCGGCGCCCGCCGCCGGCCGATGGCGACCACGATCAGCTCGCTCCGCGCCCTCGGCGCCGACATCAACGACGACGGCCGCGGCGCCCTTCCGTTCACCGTGCACGGCACGGGCCGCCTGGCCGGCGGCGAGGTCACCATCGACGCGTCCACCTCCAGCCAGTTCGTGTCCGGCCTCCTGCTGGCCGGCGCCCGGTTCGAGCACGGCCTCCACCTCCGCCACTCCGGCGAGCGCCTGCCGAGCCTCCCCCACATCGAGATGACCATCGCCACCCTCGCCCGGCGCGGAGTCGACGTGCAGAGTCCGTCGATCGGGGAATGGGTCGTCGAACCCGGCCGGATCTCCGGCGCCGAGGTCGAGATCGAACCGGATCTCTCGAACGCGGCACCGTTCCTGGCCGCGGCGCTCGTCGCCGGGGGCACTGTCACGATCACCGGCTGGCCGTCGGAGACCACCCAGGTCGGTGCGGACCTGGCCGAGCTGCTCCCCCGGTTCGGCGCGCGGGTCAGCCTGGTCGGCGACCGCCTCACCGTGTCGGCCGGCGACCGGATGTCCGGCGTCGACCTCGACCTGTCCACCGGCGGGGAACTCGCCCCCGCGCTCGTGGCCCTCGCCGCCCTGGCCGATTCGCCGAGCACCATCACCGGGATCGGGCACATCCGCCACCATGAGACCGACCGACTCGCCGCCCTGGCCGCCGAGATCAACGGTCTCGGCGGCGCCGTCACCGAACTGCCCGACGGGCTCCGGATCGAGCCCCGCCCGCTGCACGGCGGTCACTGGCGCAGCTACGACGACCACCGGATGGCGACCGCCGGGGCCCTGATCGGCCTCGTCGTTCCCGGGGTGGAGATCGAGAACATCGGCACCACCGCGAAGACCCTCCCCCAGTTCACCGACCTGTGGCGCGCCCTCATCGCCCCCGGGACCGCTCCGGTCGTGCCGAAATGACCTGGTGGGCGAGCGCCGATGACGACGACGAGCCTGAGTTCGACGAATCCAGCGTGCGGGTGCGCCCGAACCGCAAGGGGAACAAGCCCCGCACCAAGACCAGGCCCGACCACGAGAACGCGCTGACCGGCCGCATCCTCTCCGTCGACCGCGGCCGGTACACGGTCATGCTCGACGAGGGTCTCCCGACCGAACGCCGGGTCACCGCGGCCAGGGCGAGCGAGCTGCGCAAGCACGCGGTCGTCACCGGCGACCGCGTCGACATCGTCGGCGACACGACCGGGGCGGAGGGAAGCCTTGCCCGCATCGTGCGGATCGTTCCGCGCGTGACCCTGCTCCGGCGCAGCGCGGACGACACGGATGCCGTCGAGCGCGTCATCGTCGCCAACGCCGACCAGATGCTGATCGTGGTGGCGGCGGCGAACCCCGAGCCGCGCATCCGTCTCGTCGACCGCTACCTGGTCGCCGCCTACGACGCGGGGGTCTCCCCGATCCTCTGCATCACGAAGACCGACCTGGCCGACCCGGCCGTGTTCCTCAGCAACTTCGCCGGCCTCGACCTGCCCGTCTTCGAGAGCCGCGACGACGCGATGCCGCTGGCCGAGATCTCCGCCGCCCTGGTCGGGCACGACACCGTGTTCGTCGGCCACTCCGGCGTGGGCAAGTCCACCCTCGTCAACGCCCTGGTGCCGGGCGCCCACCGCGCCGTCGGCGTCGTCAACACCGTCACCGGCCGTGGCCGGCACACCTCCTCGTCGACCATCTCGCTGCGCCTCGAAACGGATGCCGGGCGCGGCTGGGTGATCGACACCCCGGGCGTGCGTTCCTTCGGCCTCGGCCACATCAACACCGACAACATCCTCAAGGCGTTCACCGACCTGGCCGCGATCGCCGAGAAGTGCCCGCGCGGGTGCACCCACCTGCCGAACTCGCCGGATTGCGCCATCAACGAGGCGGTGGCTGCCGGCAGGCTCGGCGACACTGGGAAGGCCCGCCTGGATTCGCTGCAGCGCCTGCTGGCGACCTTCGCCGCGGTCCCCGCCCACTGACAGGTTCCCGCCCACTGACAGGTTCCCGCCCACTCGTACCGGCCCGGTCCGAGCCGGTAGCGTGGAAGGCATGACGGACTCCACACGCCTCGCGGCCGGCGACACGGCCCCCAGCTTCACCCTGACCGACCAGGACGGGGCATCCGTCTCCCTGGCCGATTTCGCGGGCTCGAAGGTCGTGCTCTACTTCTACCCGGCCGCGATGACGCCGGGGTGCACGAAGGAGGCCTGCGATTTCAGGGACAACCTCGGCTCGCTCGCCGCGGCCGGTTACCGGGTGCTCGGGGTGTCCAAGGATTCCCCGGCGAAGCTGAAGTCCTTCCGGGAGAACGACCACCTCACCTTCCCGCTGCTCAGCGACTCGGACCTGTCCGCTCACAACGCCTACGGCGCCTGGGGCGAGAAGAACCTCTACGGCAAGACCGTGACCGGGGTGCTCCGTTCCACCTTCGTCATCGACGAGGCCGGCCTGGTCACCTTCGCCCTCTACAACGTCAAGGCCACCGGGCACGTCGCCTCGCTGCGGAAGAAACTCGGCCTCGACGCCTGATCCCACCGCGACGCCGCACCGGTGTCGCCCGGCGCCCATCCTGCGGCTCCTCGAGGGCGGCTGGGACGCGCGCAGGGGTCACGCGGCAGGGAATCAGGTCGTGCGCATCCCGCGCCGTTCACCGCCCGACCAGGGCGCGCTCGGGCGGCAGCGGTCATCCGCGCTGGTCGTCCGGGGTGTCGCCCGGGCCGGTCAGGGAGGTCGTCGCGGCGATCACCCGCGGCATGAACAACAGGGCCAGCACGGCCAGCGAGGGCAGGAGCAGCGCCCAGCCGAGGTCGACCCGGGCGTAGAGCCCCTGGAAGCAGCCCACGGCGACGGCGATCTGGACGAGCTGCCAGGTGACTGCCGCGCCGCGGATCCAGGTGCGCCGGCGCAGCGAGTTGATCGCGATCGCGGTGACCCAGGCCGCAGCGATGAGCACGAGCACCAGGATCGCGAGCGCGCTCGCCAGGGACGTGGGGGTCGCCGTGATCAACTCGAGCACGAGCCAGACGACCGCGGTCCAGAGGAGGGCGGCCTCCGCCCAGAGGAGGGCAGCGAGGATCAGCAGCGCCCGCGGCCGAAATGGCGCTCCGGAAGCGTTTTTGCCGTCGGAATGGCGGTCAGGGCGTTCATTCACAGAGATATCCCATACAAAACTATTGATTTGACTCCACCATTATGCGACCATATTTGAGGCCCGGTTGACGCTCACAGGGACGTGAGTAGGTCTCATTCCGTAGATCAGTTTCCTTCCTGCAACCGGCAGCCTCATCATCTTCGGCCAATCGGCCAGGCATCCCCGCAATAAAGGAGCACCCCTATGGACTGGCGCGACAAAGCTGCCTGCCTCACCGCCGACCCGGAACTCTTCTTTCCGGTTGGCAACACTGGACCCGCTGTGGACCAGATCGAGAAGGCGAAGTCCGTGTGCGCCCGTTGCAATGTGACCGAGGTTTGCCTCCAGTACGCGCTTGAGACCGGCCAGGACTCGGGTGTCTGGGGTGGGCTCAGTGAAGACGAGCGCCGCGCCCTCAAGCGTCGCGCCGCGCGCGCCCGCCGCGCCTCTTAGGAGAGAGCCGGCTTGCGCGAGTTCTGAAAACGACGCGCAGTCGCCCGGTAACGGGGCGCGGGGTTTTCGAGGCGCCCGCCTCTGGGCTGCCGCCTTGCGCGAGTCCTGAAAACGACGCGCAGCGTCGTTTTCAGGACTCGCGCATATAACGCAGGGGGATCTCGATCGTGACCTCGGTGCCGCTGCCCATCATGGTGTGCCAGTCGATGCTGCCGCTCAGTTCACCCTGGATCAGCGTGCGCACGATCTGAGTGCCGAGGCCCGACCCGACCTTGCCCTCCGGCAGGCCGGAGCCGTTGTCCCGCACCCGCACGGTGAGCGTCTCTTCGTTGCGCTCGGCCTCGATCGCCACCTCGCCCTCGCGCCCGGCCAGGCCGTGCTCGACCGCGTTCGTGACGAGTTCGGTGAGCGCGAGGGCGAGCGGGGTGGCGAAGGCGCTCGGGAGGATCCCGAAGCTCCCGGATGACTTCGGATGCGCCGTGGTGTTATGCGCGGACGCGACCTCCGCGATCAGCAACAGCACCCGATCGAAAACGACGTCGAAGTCGACCTGCTGGTTGAGCCCCTCCGACAACGTGTCGTGGACGACGGCGATGGCCGCGACCCGGCGCATGGCCTGGTTGAGTGCTTCGCGGGCCGTGTCCGAGTGCGTGCGCCTGGCCTGGATCCGCAGCAGCGACGCCACGGTCTGCAGGTTGTTCTTGACCCGGTGGTGGATCTCCCGGATCGTGGCATCCTTCGTGATCAGTTCACGTTCCTGGTGCCGGAGCTCGGTGACGTCCCGGCAGAGCACGATCGCGCCGATCCGTTCGCCGCGGTTGCGGATGGGGATGGCCCGCAGCGAGACCGTCACGCCCCGCGCCTGCACGTCGGTGCGCCACGGCGCCCGGCCGGTCACCACCAGCGGCAGTGACTCGTCGACGACCATCGTCCCGGTGAGCAGGCTCGTGGTCACCTCGGCGAGCGATTCGCCCTCGAGCTCGTCGATGAAGCCCATCCGGTTGAACGCGGACAGCGCGTTGGGGCTCGCGAAGGTGGTCACGCCGTCCACGTCGAGCCGGATCAAGCCGTCCGAGGCGCGCGGGGCACCTCGTCGCGGCCCCGTCGGGGCGCCCAGGTCGGGGAAGTCGCCCGACGCGATCATGGCGAACAGGTCGTTGGCGCAGTCGTTGAAGGTGAGCTCCTGGCGGCTGGGCGTGCGCGCCTCGCTCAGGTTGGTGTGCCGGGTGAGCACGGCGACCGGCGCGGCCGCGATCTTCGAGCCGGTGGAGCTGAGCCGCCGCATCACCGGGATGGCCCGCACCCGGGTGGGGGTCTCCTCATACCAGTCGGGGGCCGTCGTGTCGACGATCTTCGCCGTGTCGAAGGCCTCGGTGACCTGCTGGCGCCATTCGCCCTTGATCCCCTGGCCCACGAAGTCGCGGTAGAACAGGGTGGCGGCGCTCGACGGGCGCGCGTGCGCGACCGCGACGAAACTGCCGGCGGTGCTGGGCACCCACACGACGATGTCGGCGAATGCCAGGTCGGCGAGGAGTTGGGCGTCCGCGACGAGCATGTGGAGCCAGTCCACATCTTCGGCACTACTGCGGCCCTGGGCAAGTACGAGATCACTGAGCGTTGACACGGTCAATAGCCTAGGTCCCCCACTGCCTGCCGCACTCACCGGACCGGCCGGGGGCGGCCCGCCGATGGTGCCGGACAGGGGATTGGGCCATGCTGAGCACATGAGCGCAACACCGGGAAAGCCCGATCGTTCCCTGATTGTCATCCTCGGCGTCATCGCCGCCCTCGTCATCGTGGCCCTCGCCGTCGTGTTCACCCGGGGCGAACCGGCGCCGCTGGACCCCGACACGCCCGAGGGCGTCGTTCAGCTCTACTCCGCGGCCGTCCTCGCCGGCGACGAGCAGACCGCCGCCGGCTATCTCACCGCGGGCAGACTCGACAACTGCGACAAGGTCGACCCGGGCCCGTTGGACAACATCCGGCTCACCCTGGTGTCGACCACCGTGCGGGAGAACTCGGCCGACGTCAGGGTCTCCCTCGTCACCACCACCGACAACGGCCCGTTCGGCGCGAGCGAATACGAGAACGAGGATGTCTTCGACCTGGTCACGGTGGACGGCCGGTGGCGCATCGACGGCGCACCCTGGCAGCTGACGATCTGTCCGAACCCGAAGGCGACCTCATGATGGTCAGCCTGGTGCTGCTGGTCGCGATCCTCGTCATCGGCGGCGGGATAGCCGGCATCGTGCTGGCGGCCCGCAGGGCAGCCGGGCCGGACGACGGTCCGGCCAGGGCCCAGCCCACCGTGCGCCGGATCATCGTCTTCACGCTTCTGTTCGCCCTGGTCGTCATCGCCGCCATCGGAGTGGGCGGGTTGCTCGGGCGATTGCTCGACCCGGGAAACGCGCTGGCCTCCAGCGACATCACCGGCCTGGCCCGGTCGCTCGCGTTCACGCTCATCGCCGGTCCGTTCGCCGCGGTGCTCTGGTGGCTGCTCTGGCGACGGATGGGGCCGGACGAGCGGTCCTCGCTCGCCTGGGGCCTCTATCTGGCCGCGATGTCCACGGTCGGCCTGGTGACGGCATCCGCCGCGCTGCTGACCTGCGCGGCCGCCCTGGTCCGCGCCGACTGGCAGCCTCGCACACTCGCGACCGGCGTCGTCTGGGCCGGAGTCTGGGTCTGGCACCGGTGGATGTCCCGGCACGACCGGAAGAGCCCCCGCCGGCTCGTGACTGTGGCGCCCCTGCTCGGAGCGGTGTTCGGTCTGCTCGTCGGGGCGGGCGGGCTCGTCACGGCGCTGGGTTCCCTCGCCGACGCCGCCATCGACGGTTTCGCGCCGGGCTTCGTCGTCGGCGCACCGTGGTGGCGCCTGACTCTCCAGGCGATCATCTGGTGCGCCGGCGGGGTGGCCGTCTGGTGCTGGCATTGGTTCGCAGGCCGCGCCAGCACCCTGCGCGGCGGCCTTGCCGACGTGGCGCTGATGTCCGTCGGAGTGGCCGGTGCGAGCATCCTGAGTCTGGGTGGGGCCGGGACCGCCCTGTTCACCCTGCTGAAGCTGGGCTTCGACCGCTCGGCCCCCGTCGCCCAGATCCTGGACCCGCTCGGCACGGCCCTGGCGGCGGCACTGGTCGGGGCCCTCGTCTGGCAGTACCACCGCGGCCTGGCGATGGCCAGGTCGGACCGGACCCGGCTGGCCGCCGGCGTGGTGACGAGCGGTGTCGGCCTCGTCGCGGCGGCGTCCGGCCTGGGCGTGATCGTGAACTCGATCCTCGCCGCCGGCACGGCGACGCTCGCCGGCTCGGACACCCGTTCCCTCCTGCTGGGCGGGATCAGCGCCCTCGTCGTGGGAGGCCCCGTCTGGTGGGTGGCCTGGAAGCCGGCGAAGCCCGTCGACCCGGCCCAGGTCGGCGCCACCGGGCGTCGCGTCTACCTGGTCCTCATCTTCGGCCTCAGCGCCGTGGTGGCGATCGTCACCCTGCTGGTCATCGGCTACCGCATCTTCGAGTTCGCGCTCAGCGAGGCGACCGGCCAGAGCCTGGTCGACCGGGTGCGCGCACCGCTCGGACTGCTGGTGGCCACCGGGCTCGCCGCCGGCTACCACTTCGCCGTCTGGCGGCGCGACCGGTCGGCGATCACCGCGGCGCCCGGCCGGGACCGTACCGTCGCACGGGTGATCCTGGTCACCGGTGCTGATCCTGAACCGCTCGTCCGGGCCGTCGACGACGCCACCGGGGCCGCGGTCACGGTCTGGCGGCGGTCCGCGGGCACCGAACGCGTCGGCGCCGATCCCGTCAGCGCCGAGGCCGGTCCGACGGCCCAGCAGATGGCCGACGCACTCCGCGGCGTGACCGGCAAGCGGGTGCTCGTCGTGACCGGTCCCGGTTCCCGGATCGACGTGATTCCCCTGCGCGATTGACGGTGAGGCCCGCACAACGAGCGGGGCCGCTTCGCCTCAGCTCGCCGTCTCTGCCCTGCGCCACCAGACCCGCCCGCGCCGACGGGTGATTACCTGGGCTGGAACGGGCAGCAGCTCCGCACGCACGAACCGGCGGATGCGCACCCGTGCCGGCGACTTCGGCGCGGCATCGCGCAGGGTACGCCCGGCGAGGACCGCCGCATCCGCCCCCTGCTGGTCCTGCGGCACGAGCACCGCCGACTCGATGCCGCCGAACCGCCGCAGCGCCTGCACCACCTGCCCCCGCGGATCGAGGCCGACCGCGCTGGAACGAACCCGGTTCATCACGACGCTCACCCGGTCGGTCGTGATCACCTCGGCGAGGTCGACCCAGGCCCGCAGGAACCGGGACATCCCGACCGGGTCGGCCAGACCGCAGGCGACCACGTGATCGCACTCCCGCAGCCCGGCGAGGGTGGCCGCATTGCGCCGCGGGGCGAACAGGTCACTCGAGATCTCCTCATCGCTTTCCAGGCTGAAGCCCGTGTCGAGCACGACATAATCCACCCAGTGCCGGAGCGCGTCGATGGTGCGGGTGACCCGCTCGCCCGACAGTTCCGGCCAGCGCGACGGCCGGCCGATGCCGGTGAGAACCCAGAACGCGCCGGAGGGCGAGGCGTAGCGTTGCGCGATCCGCTCCAGTTCCGACCGGGTGAGGCTGTCCGAACCGGCCAGCCGGCACGCCGCCGCGAAGCCGGGTGCCTCATCGAGCATCCCGAGGGTGGGCGCGACGGAGCCGCTATACGTGTCGATGTCGGCGAGCACCACGGTGTGCCCCGCGGCGGCGATCTCCGCCGCGATATTGATCGCCAGGGTGGTCCTGCCCGGCGAACCGGCGGGACCCCAGACGGCGATCACGGTGCCGGTGCGCGCTGTACCGGTGCGCGCTGTACCGGCCCGTGCGGAGCCGGTGCGGGATGCCGCGACCGGTGGTGACGGGTCCTCGATGCGTGACGGGATGACGATTCCGCCGATGATCAGCGACTGGATCTCGGACCAGGCGGCCGAGGCGTCGAGGACCTCGAACAGGCCGAGCCCGACCGCATGCCGGCGGTCGGCATCCGTCTCTGCCAGGGCGATCAGCCGGATGCCGCGGGCGTCGCAGGCCGCGATCAGCCCGGCGCTGAGGGTGTCCCTGGCTGCCCCGGCGATCACGACGTCGGGAGTGCCCTCACTGAGCACGTCGAGGAGGTCCGAGACGGTGGCGGCGCGCGCCACGATGGCATGGCCGTGTTCGACGATGTCGGCCAGCAGCCGGTCCTCAGTGCGGCGCGGCAACGCCAGCGCCAGGGCGGCCACCGTCATTCCCCGAGCGGCTCATTGACCGGGACGACAGCGATGGCGTCACCGTTCGCGATGGCCTCGAGCACCGATGCGACCCTGGACTTGGGCACCAGGACCTCCACCGACCGAAGGCCGTTCGCCGCCACGAGGCCGGCCGGCTCGACGATCCGCACGACCCCGGCCTCGCCGACGAGCACCACAGGCGGCTCGAATTTCGCATGGTCGGATTGCCGCGCGGACCAGACGTCGACCACTGTGCCCGGTCCGATCGACGCGGCCAGGGAGCCGGTGGGCTCGACGACGACGCTCGTCAGGTCCGCCCCGGACTTCCGCCCGACGGCCGCGGCGGGGATGAGTTCGCCGGCGGCGACGGTTCGCGTCACGATGAGGCCGTCGGGCGGGAGCCGGCCGGGTGTCAGGTACAGGCCGTCCGCGCCGTCGAGGCGCACGTGCGACACCGCCAGGTCGCCGGCCTCGATGTGGTCGCCGATGATCAGCGCGGACCGGGCGGCATAGACGGCCGTGGTACGGTCGCTGCCCGCGACGACGAAGTAGACACCGGTGACCGCGGCGAGGACCATGACCAGGCCGATCGCGAAGCGCGGGTCGAACCAGAATCTCGGACGGGAAGTGCTCGTCGGCTTGCCCACGACCGGTTCCTCCGTTCTCGAGAGCCTGTCTCGTCGGTATCCATCGTCGTCGTCAATGCCGGGGCGCGGGCGAGTTATCCACAGGTGTGCGTCGCTCGCACTCCGCCCGGGCCGACGGCGGATAATCGGTGCATGAACGATTCCGTTCCTTCCCCCGCCGTGGGCCGTTTCCTCACCCTCGCCGACACCGCGGAGATCCTTTCCCTGTCCGCGGCCGAGGTGCACGACCTGGTGCGCACCGGCGAGCTCCCGGCGATCCGGCTCGGCACGACCGGGGTCTGGCGGGTCGAGCGCATTGTGCTCGAATCCTTCATCGAAGCCAAGTACGAGGAGGCCAGGCGGATGGCGCTCTGGCAGCAGTCGGACTTCGGCAACATCCCCGAGCTCTCCGGCGGTCGCATCATCCGACCTGAGGACTGACCGGGGCGGCGCCGACTAGGACAGCCGGACCAGCTGGATCTCAGCCAGCGGCACAATCCGGTACTGGTGCACCTCAGAGGCCCGGCGCAGCGTTCCCGCCGCGTGCACGGCCAGGTCGAGGTGGTCCCGCCCGACCCGGTCGATCGTGCCGGTGAGGAGCCCCGTGCGGGTGTGCACGTCGAGGCTGGACCGGCGTCGGCAGAGGTCGCGGAGCACGAACGACAGGCCGATCCGATCCACCAGCCGGGCTGCCCGGCCGGGTTCGGCGGCCAGAGACGCGGGCACCTCGGTCTGCGTCACGATCACCCCTGCGATCGCCGAGAGCGGAAGCACGCACTGTGCGCCCACGGTCGGGGCGTCCAGCAGATCGGCCGCCAGCCAGTCCCTGCCGAACGTCGTCGGCCGCAGGGTGATGGTCTCCCCCGAAACGAGGGCGACCCGGATGATGCCGGCACCTCGGATGGCGGCGAGACTGGTCAGCCGGTCCCGCAGGGAAAGCCGTCCCAGGCGCAGGCGCTCCTCCTCGGCGCGCAGGTCGATCTCCTCGGCGTTCAACTCGTGTTCGAGCTGTCCCTCGAGGTCGTCGAACAGGTTGTCCCAGCGCACACCCCGAAGGTAGCGTGAGCCGCCGACCCAGGCCACCGGTTATCCACAGGGGATATAAGCGCTAGACACCGCAGCGGCGGAATGGTTGAGTGTCCGCCATGGACTGCACCCCCGCTCGGGGGGTGCCTGGTGATCCGCACGGATTCCTTGACCACCCGAAGCACTCGAACGCCAGCACCAGTTCCAGACGCAATCCAGCACCACCCGAATGCCAGAACCACCCGAATGCCCAGGCGGACTGCGCCAGGGCAGCGGGCTCACGCGTCTCGGAGGAGTCATGACCGATCCTGCTGCCGACCCGGCACCGCACACCCGCGCCGAACGATTCCTCGACGAGGACTTCTTCGGGCACCAGCCGAGTCCGAGGGAACAACTTCCCGATCCGGAGCCGTTGCTGGTGAATCTCACCCGGTGCGTGATCGAAGTGCTGGCCGGCGCGCGCGAGCTCGACCAGCTCGCGCGCTGGGTCAGCGACGACGTCTACCGCCACCTGCTCAAACGGGTGGTGCTGTCGTCACGCGCCCGTGCGGTCAAGGGCCAGCAGGCCCAGCGCCCGGCCATAAGTATCGGCCGGGTGACCATCACCGAGCCGCGCGACGGCGTGATCGAGGCCGTGGTCATCGTGCACAGCCGTGTTCGGGTGCGCGCCGTCGCGCTCCGGCTGGAGGGCCTCGACCACCGCTGGCGGGCCAGCGCGATCAACGTGCTGTGATGACTTCCTGCCTGACCACCTCCTGCGTGGCTACTTCTTGCCTTGGGCCCGTCGCTCGGCGCGGTTGACGGGGGCCGGGGCGCCCGTGTCCCGCTGGCCGAACGCCCCACGCTGGGTGGAGGGGGCCGGGGCGGGTTCGTCCCCTGGCGCCTCGGCCACAGCCGCCGCCTTGCGTGCCCGGTCCGTCGCGGCCTGCTGGATCTGGCCACGTTGGTTGCGCACCTCGACTCCGCCGGAGTCGCTCGGGGCGGTGTAGCTGAGCTTCTCGTTGCCCGCCTCCGGGGTGAGACCCTTCGCCGCCACGACCGGACCGGCAACGGCGCCGGGACCCTGGCTGACCTCGACCTCCAGGTTGAACAGGAAGCCGACGGTCTCCTCACGGATCTGCCCCATCATCTGCTGGAACATTGCGAAGCCTTCGCGCTGGTATTCGACCAGCGGATCGCGCTGCGCCATGGCACGGAGGCCGATGCCGTCCTTGAGGTAGTCCATCTCGTACAGGTGCTCGCGCCAGCGGCGGTCGATCACCGAGAGCACGACCCGGCGCTCGAGCTCGCGCATGGCCGGGGAACCCAGGGATTCCTCCCGGCGCTGGTAGGCGACCTTGGCGTCAGAGACGATCTCACGGCGCATGAAGTCGCGGTTGATCCGCCCCTTGTTCCCGGCCTCGGCGACAACCTCGTCGATGGTGAGACCGACGGGGTAGAGCGTCTTCAGTTCGGTCCACAGGGCATCGAAGTCCCAGTCGTCGCCGTTTCCTTCACCGGTGTGCACGTCGAGCACCTCGTCGATGACGTCCTCGAGGAAGCGCTGGGTGCGCTCGTGCAGGTCGTCGCCCTCGAGGATGTGACGGCGGTCGCCGTAGATCGCC
Organism: Cryobacterium sp. HLT2-28; assembly: GCF_004402495.1. Classification (GTDB taxonomy): domain Bacteria; phylum Actinomycetota; class Actinomycetes; order Actinomycetales; family Microbacteriaceae; genus Cryobacterium; species Cryobacterium mannosilyticum. Next base: position 18,059 of record NZ_SOFH01000030.1, read on the forward strand.
TCGCGCTGGCGGTTGAGCACGTCGTCGTACTTGAGCACGTTCTTGCGGATTTCCGCGTTCCGGCCCTCGACCTGGGCCTGGGCGCTGCGGATGGCGCGGCTGACGACCTTGGATTCGATCGCCATGTCGTCGGGCACACCCTGCCGGCCCATCAGGCTCTCGGCGGCGCCGGCGTTGAACAGGCGCATCAGGTCGTCGGTCAGCGACAGGTAGAACCTGCTCTCGCCGGGGTCGCCCTGCCGGCCACTGCGGCCGCGGAGCTGGTTGTCGATCCGGCGGGACTCGTGCCGTTCGGTGCCGAGCACGTAGAGCCCGCCGGCGGCGATGACCTTCTCCGCCTCCTCGGACACTTCGGCCTTGACAGCGGCGAACACGTCGTCCCAGGCCTCCTCGTAGTCGTCGGGAGTTTCGACCGGGCTCAGTCCCTTGGCGTTCATCTGGGCGACGGCGAGGAACTCGGCATTGCCGCCGAGCATCACGTCCGTTCCGCGCCCGGCCATGTTGGTCGCGACCGTGACGGAGCCGAGCCGGCCCGCCTGGGCGACGATCGCGGCTTCCCGCGCGTGGTTCTTGGCGTTGAGGACCTCGTGTCGCACGCCCTTCTTGGCGAGCAGGCGCGACAGGTACTCACTCTTCTCGACACTCGTGGTGCCGACGAGGATCGGCTGCCCCTTTTCGTGCCGGGCGACGATGTCCTCGACGACCTGGCCAAATTTCGCCTCTTCGTTCTTGTAGACCAGGTCGGACTGGTCCAGGCGCCGCATCGGCTTGTTGGTGGGGATGGAGACCACACCGAGCTTGTAGGTGCTCATGAACTCGGCGGCTTCGGTCTCAGCCGTTCCGGTCATCCCGGACAGCTTCGAGTAGAGCCGGAAGTAGTTCTGCAGGGTGACCGTGGCGAGGGTCTGGTTCTCGGCCTTGACCGCCACGCCCTCCTTGGCCTCGATCGCCTGGTGGATTCCCTCGTTGTAGCGGCGGCCCATCAGGATGCGCCCGGTGTGTTCGTCGACGATCAGCACCTCGCCGTTCATCACGACGTAGTCCTTGTCCTTCTTGAACAGGGCGTTCGCCTTGATCGCGTTGTTCAGGAACGAGATCAGCGGGGTGTTGGCCGACTCGTAGAGGTTGTCGATGCCGAGATAGTCCTCGACCTTTTCGATGCCGGGCTCCAGCACGCCGACGGTGCGCTTCTTCTCGTCGACCTCGAAGTCCACGTCGGGGATGAGTCGCTTGGACAGGCTCGCGAATTCGGTGAACCAGCGGTTGGCCTCACCGGATGCCGGGCCGGAGATGATCAGCGGCGTCCTGGCCTCGTCGATCAGGATCGAGTCGACCTCGTCGACGATCGCGTAGTAGTGCCCGCGCTGCACCATGTCCGAGGCCTGCCAGGCCATGTTGTCGCGCAGGTAGTCAAAGCCGAATTCGTTGTTCGTCCCGTAGGTGATGTCGGCCATGTACATCTCGTGGCGCTGCTCAGGCGTCTGGCCGGACAGGATGCAGCCGGTGGTCATGCCCAGGGCGCGGAACACGCGGCCCATCAACTCGCTCTGGTAGCTGGCCAGGTAGTCGTTCACGGTGATGATGTGAACTCCGCGGCTGGTGATCGCGTTCAGGTACGCGGCGGTGGTCGCGACGAGGGTCTTGCCCTCACCGGTCTTCATCTCGGCGATGTTGCCCAGGTGCAGGGCGGCCCCGCCCATGAGTTGCACGTCGAAGTGACGCAGGCCGAGCGTGCGAGTGGAGGCCTCGCGCACCGCCGCGAACGCCTCGGGCAGCAAGTCGTCCAGCGACTCACCGCCCGAGTAGCGCTCGCGCAGCAGCACGGTCTCGTTCTTCAGTTCCTCATCGGTGAGGTGACTGAAGTCCTCTTCCAGCGCATTGATGGCCTTCGCGTAATGCTCGAGACGACGCAGGACGCGCCCCTCACCAACACGAAGAACCTTTTCCAGAATTGAGGCCACGAATGCACTCCATATAGTCGTCATGGCGCATACTCACGCCTGTCGTCCGGCCGGACGCATGTGCTCCGGCGCAGCGCGCCGACACAGCGGCAACTATAACAATGCTAGTTGGTCAGTTGCTGCGCTTCATGGCGGACGGCACGGCCTCCCGGAGTTCGTCGCTGTTCTCGTCCAGCTCGATCACACCGTAGTCCCAGCCCTTGCGCCGGTAGACGACGCTCGGACGCTTGGTCTCCGCGTCCTGGAACAGGTAGAAGTCGTGGCCGACCAGCTCCATGAAGTAGAGCGCGTCATCCACGGTCATCGGGGCCGCGGAGAAGACCTTGCGGCGGATGACGACCGGTGAATAGGTCTCCTCCGGCTCCTCGACCGTGGCCTCCGGGTTCACGACCTGGATCGCTCCCGTGCGCACGCGCTCGAGGGTTTCCGCGTCGGCCGGGGTGATGTCGACGACACTGAAGTCAACCGAGGCGGCGTCGTGCAGCGAGGTGGGCCGGTGGGCGCCGCCACGATGCAGCTTCTGGCGGTCCTTCGCCCGGCGCACGCGCTCGAGCAGCCGGCCGAGCGCCACGTCGAAAGCCGCGTACTTGTCCGAGCCGTCGGCCTCGGCCCGAACGACGGGCCCCTTGCCGATCAGCGTCAGTTCGACGCGGTCGTTGCCCGTCGCCCCGTTCTTCTCATGGTGACGGCTGAGCTTGATTTCCAGGGCGAGAGCCTTGTCGGCGAGGCCGGCGACCTTCTCGGCCTTCTCCGTCGCATACTCCCGGAAACGATCAGTGATCCCTAGGTTTCGTCCTACGATGTTTGTTTCCATGACGACCTCCAGATCTGGCGAACCGCCCTTTTATCTGGGCGATTAGTACGCGCCTTTAGCTCCCACCGTACTGCCGTCCACGGGATAAGTCATCGCTTTTGTCAACGAGTTTCCGATGAACGATCGGTGACCGCGTGGCGACGCCGTGTTTCCGCCAGAGTGGCCACTCCGACCACCTCGCCACCAGCCTCGAGTATGGCTCGACGGGCCTCGAGCACCGTCGCCCCGGTGGTGAGGATGTCATCGACGACCAGGGCGCGGAATCCGTCCAGGCGTCGGCCGGCGACCAGGGAGCCTTCTCGGTTCGCGCCGCGTTCCGTGCTGTCGAGGCCGACCTGGTCCGACGTCTCGCGGACCGCGCGCGGCACCCGCGTCGGCGCCAGCCCACCCCGGCCGAGCAGCAGATCAACCGGGTGGAAGCCCCGCTGCCGCCAGGCCCGCCGCGACGACGGCACCGTGACCAGGTGGATGCCGGGCCCGCCGCTCCCCGCGGCTTCCGGCACCGCGGCGAGCGCGGCGACGACGGCGGAGCGGAGGGACGCGGAGAGCACGCCCACGGCATCCGTGCGCCCGCCGTCCTTGTAGGCGGCGATCACCTGCCGGGCCACGCCCGTGTAGTCGAGTGCGGACCACACCGGCACACCGCGCCGTTCGGTGCAGTGCACGGCGGGCCGCAGCGCCGCACGGCAGGCCGGGCAGAGCGCCCGGTCCGGTCGGCCGCACCCACTGCAGTCGATCGGCAGGACGACCGCCCACGCGTCGAGCAGGGCCTCCCCGACGCCGTACGACCGCCTCATCGGATCATCCTGCGTCCGGGCGGCCGCGGTGCGGGACCCGGCGCACCGGTCCGGTGGAGAACCGCCCCGGGCCTGCGCCGGGGAGGGCTAGCCGCCGATTCCCTGCTGGGTGGCCAGGAGCGTGACCGCGTCGATGCGCTGCTGCCAGCCGACTCCGCGCTGCACCAGCAGGCCGCCGGTCGAGGAGAGTGCGCGCAGGTCGCGCAGGCTGTTGCTGCCGACGATGGCGACGCTGTCCGGAGCGGATTCGAGGATCGAACTGACGCCGCCGATCTGCTGGGCGACGATCCGCTCGGCACCGCCGGGAACCACGGTCAGGTACGCCACGGTGAGTTCATCGATCCAGGTCGCGTCGACCGGCTCCCCCACCTCGGCGGCCAGCTGCACCTCGTCGCCGAGGGCCACCGGCAGGTTCTTCTCCCGCTTGATCGACACGACGACGAAACGGGTGTCCGTGCCCGCCCTCAGCAGCGCGATCAGCCTGGTTCCGTCGCGTGAAACCCGGAGGGACTGGATCGCGGAGGCTTCAGGCCATGGCGTCGGCACCGCGGTCGCGTCCCCGGCGGGGCTGTATACGAAGAGTTCCCCGGGGCGCCCGGCCGGCACCGACCAGACATAGCCGTGGTTGTCGACCGCCGGCGAGATCAGGCCCTGCCGCGGATCGAGCAGCTTCGGGTCGTCCCCCACCCGCACCCCGTAGACGCCGGAGCCGGTCAGCGCGGCCGCGACGGTCTGCCCGGGCGAGAGCGTCACGGCGCTCGGATTGAGGGCGACGATGCGGTCGGAGAGCCCGGGGATCGGCGTAGTCGTCTTCCCCGTCGCCGCGAGGAAGCCGAACTCGCCGTTCCGCAGCACCAGCGCCCTGGCATCCACCCGGGGGTTCAGCACCGGCGCATTCGCACCCAGATCGCCGATGTCCTGGGAGTTCTGGTTGATCGTGATGGTCACGGTCAACCCTGCGGGGAGGCTGTTGCTCAGCTGGGCACGCATCCGCTGCAACGTGACCCGGTCTGCGTTCAGGGCTTCGCTGTTCAGGTCGACCTTGGCATCCCGGGCGACGACCTGCACCGCGTCGGCGGTGAGCTTGGTCCCGCCGGGGAATGCGGTCACCACCGACCCGGCCAGCCACGGGCTGGGACCGGCGAGCATCCCGTTGACGATCTTGGTCAGGGTGGCCGCGCCACGCGGGAACCAGCGCAGGTCTGGCACCAGGTAGGTGAAGTCGGGGTCGAAGAAGTAGAGCGCCTGTGCGCTGAACACGTCCCGGAAGGTGGTCTCGTCGATCACCGTGCCATTGGGAGCCGCGCTGATCCGCCACTGGCCGCCGACCTGCACGAACTGGTAGCGCAGCGGAACCGGCGCCGAGGATTCGACCTCGTGGTACTCGCCGATCCCGTCGACCTCGGCGACCGGGTTGACCGAGAAGACCATCGTGCGTTCGTCGGCGGCCACGATGGTCCGGCCTCCGCCGTCGTCGACGGTCACCCCGGTTTCCGGGCTCCAGGACCCGCTGTAGCTCGGAGCCAGGAATTCCCGGGCGATCTCGTAGTCGTTCTCCGGGCTGGTCGCCGCGTCGATGAAGCCGCGAAGGATGCCCTCCTGGCTGGCGTCCTTCTGCGGCCTGGACGGCAGGAAGACCGGGGCGGGGGTGTCCCCGGGCCCCGCCGCCTGCCCTGGCCTGACGCTGCCGTCCCTCGGGATGCCGGAGCACCCGGCCAGGCACAGCGCGAGCGCGAGCATCGCGGCCAGGGTCCCGAACCGTCTACGCATGGTGCCCTCCCGTGACGATGCGGGCCGCGGCCGTGTCCAGGGTGTCAATCCCGGCGTCCTCCGGCGGCAGAGGGCTCGGCGAGGCGGTCAAGGTGCCGTGCGCCGTGCGCGGCAGGGTCAGCCGGAAGCAGGAGCCCTTGCCGGGGCTCGACCAGACCTGCAGCCAGCCGCCGTGCACCGCGGCATCCTCGAGCGCGATCGAGAGTCCGAGGCCGGTGCCGCCGATGGTGCGTTTGCGGGAGGGGTCGGCCCGCCAGAACCGGTCGAAGACGTGGCCGATGTCGGCCTGGCTCATGCCCAGGCCGTAGTCCCTGACCGACAGGGCCACGGCGGTCGCGTTGCTGTCGACCGAGACGACGATGGGTTTGCCTTCCCCATGCTCGATCGCGTTGCCGATCAGGTTGTGCATGATCCGGCGGATGCGACGCGGGTCGACTTCCGCGTCCAGGTGACCGCCGGGCGCCACGAGCGTCAGTCGTGATCCCTTCGAGTCGCCCAGGGAGCGGAGGCCGTCGATCGCATCCTCGGCCAGGTGGACCAGGTTCGTCGGCTCCGTCTCCAGGTCCACGGACCCGGCGTCGTACTTGCTGATCTCGAGGAGGTCGCTGAGCAACAGTTCGAAACGTTCGACCTGGGTGTGCAGCAGCTCGGCGGTGCGCCCCGTCGCCGGCGGGAACGTGGCACGCTGGTCGTAGAGCAGGTCCCCGGCCAGCCGAATGGTGGTGAGCGGGGTGCGCAACTCGTGCGACACGTCTGAGACGAAGCGCTGTTGCACCTCGGACAGGTCTGCGAGCTCCCGGATCTGACTCTGCAGGCTGTCCGCCATCCCGTTGAACGATTTCGCCAGGGTGGCGATGACGTCGGCGCCCTTCTCCGGGATGCGCACCCCCAGGTCGCCGGAAGCCAGCCGCTGGCTCGTCTCCGCGGCGACCCGGATCGGCGTGACCACAAACCGCACCACGATCCAGGTCACGGCTCCGATCAGCAGGATCAGGATGAGGCCGGCGAACAGGAGCGTGCGCTGCACGAAGAACAGGGTGGCCTCCGCCTCGCCGAGGTTGTATCCGATGTACAGCTCGTAGCGTCCGGCGACCGGGACGGTGAGCTGGGAGCCGACGACGATCCCGGGCACCTCACCGCCGTCGTCGGTCGCGAGGGTCACGGACTGCCAGAACTGCCTTCCCGGCTCACCCTGCACCGAACCGCGGAGCTCGTCCGAAATGACCGACGTCGACTCTCCGAAGGTCGAGAAGTCCTGCGGCGCCGCCGTTGATGGATCCTGGCCCGGCACCCGGAAGACCGCGATGAGCCGACTCGACGATGCCGCCGAGATGGAACTGCGGGCGGAGCCGAGCAGGCTCTGCACCTGCACTCTGTCCGAGGCGTCGGAGGCGTCCAGGATACCCTGGGCGGCCGACGTTGCCCGGTTCGAGTCCAGTTCGACCTGGCCCAGCCGGGACTGGAACAGGTCGTTGCCGACGCTGACCGACACATAGACGCCGACGAGGGCGATCGCGAAACCGGACAACGCCACGGTGATCGTCACCGTGCGGAATTGAAGGGAGGACCGCCACAGCCGGGCGACCGCGGCCGGCCAGGACCGCCAATCCCGCCAATCCCGCCAGTCGATGCGGGCGAATCCGGTGCGGACGGCCACGAGAACTAGCCGGCCGAGCCGGCCCGGTAGCCGACTCCGCGAACGGTCATCACGATGCGCGGGTTGTCCGGATCGTCCTCGACCTTCGCGCGCAGGCGCTGCACATGCACATTGACGAGCCGGGTGTCGGCCTTGTAGTGATAGCCCCAGACCTGTTCGAGCAGCATCTCCCGGGTGAAAACCTGTTGCGGCTTCGACGCGAGTGCGAGGAGGAGATCGAACTCGAGCGGGGTGAGGTTGATCTGGCGTTCGCCGCGCCGCACCTCATGCCCGGCGGCATCCACGACGAGGTCTCCGATCTGCAGGTTGGCCGGGGCGTCGTTCGAAGCGGGACGCAGGCGGGTCCTGATCCGCGCGACCAGTTCCTTGGGGTTGAACGGTTTGACCATGTAGTCGTCCGCTCCGGATTCGAGGCCCTTCACGACGTCGGTGGTGTCCGTTCTCGCCGTCAGCATGATGATCGGCGTTCCGGACTCGGCACGGATGAGACTGCACACCTCGATGCCGTCGAGGCCGGGCAGCATGAGGTCGAGCAGGATGAGGTCAGGTTTGGTCGCGCGGAACGCTTCCAGCGCCAGCGCGCCATCGGCGCAGAAGAATGGCTCGAAGCCTTCGCCGTTCAACACGATGCCGATCATCTCTGCCAGCGCGGTGTCGTCATCGACGACCAGAATGCGTGCGTTCATACGTCCGTTTTCAGCTCAGTCACCTTGGAATTCCCCCCGGTGAGTAGTGCAATCTCTGGGTCCAGAGTAGTCGAGTGTTCGGTGTGATTCCCGAACAAACCGGTTACCGTGCCGAGGTGTGCCAGCATTGGTCTCGTGACGGACCCGCAGAACTGGCAGTCCCCGACGAATGACGGGCAGAATGGACCGCGCTATGGCGAGCAGGTCCCGCCGCTCGCGCCGCCCGGCGGCGGTCCCCAGCCCGGCTGGAACGTGCCGTCCGGCTGGACTCCACCCCCACGACCCGGGCTGATCCCCCTGCGCCCACTGGGCTTCGGCACCCTGCTCTGGGCCCCGTACCAGGTGCTCCGCCGGAACCCGAAGGCCACCTTCGGGAGCGCCCTGCTCATCCAGGCCGTGGTCACACTGGCCACACTCGTCGTCGTCGGCTCGGTCACGTTTTTCGCGCTCAGCCGGGTGGACAGTGCGCCGCTCGCCGAACGTGACGCGGTGCAGGCCGGAGCCTGGGTCGGCATCGCCCTGTCCGCGCTGGTCCCGATTGCGCTCTCGCTTGTCGCCGGCGCCCTGCTCCAGGGCGTCATCGTCCTGGAAGTCGCCCGGGCCACTCTCGGCGAGAAGCTCCGACTCGCCCAGCTCTGGCGTCTGGTCGGCCGCAGGCTCTGGCCGTTGGCGTTGTGGACCGTCCTGCTCAGCGCCGTCGCCGTGCTCGCCCTCGGCCTGGTGACCGGGGCCGTCGTGCTGTTCGTGACGCTCGGCGGGGCGTGGGTCGGCCTCGCAGTCGTCCTGGGCATCTTCGGCGTCCTGCTGTTCATCGCGGGCGCCGCCTGGCTGGGCACCAAGCTGTCCCTCGTGCCGTGCCTGATCGTGCTGGAGCGGCTCGGCCTCCGGAAGTCGGTTCAGCGGTCCTGGTCTCTCACCCGCGGGTACTTCTGGCGCACCCTCGGGGTGCAGCTCCTCGTCGCCGTGATCATCAACGTCGTCAGCCAGGTCGTCGTCACTCCCGTGTCCATCCTGTTCTCGGTTGCCACCTCGCTCGTCGATCCCAATGCCGGCTTCGACACCTACCTTCCCTCGGTCATCCTGTACGTTCTGGTGCTGTTCGTCAGCCTGGTGCTCGGCGCGGTCGCAACCGTCGTGCAGTCCGCGACCGTCGCGTTGATCTACATCGACCTGCGGATGCGCAAGGAAGGCCTCGACCTCGAACTCGCCAGGTTCGTCGAGTCCGCGCCGGGCAGCGGCGGAACGGACCCGTACCTGGTCGGCGCCGGCAGGGAGGCCCCAGGGGCATGATCGGCGGGTGGGGGCACGGAACGACGGTGCTGGCCGGCATCCCGGTCGACCCCGACGCGCCCGAAGCCCGCCGCTGGCTCCGGGAGGAGCTGGCGAAAGCGCCGTATCAGGCGGCCCGGCCGACCTGGTTCGACCGGCTTTCCCAGGCGGTCCTCGACTGGTTCGGCTCCCTGGTCGCACCGTCCGGCCAGGGCGTCGCCGGCTGGGTTCCGTTGATCGTGATCATCGTCGTCGCCCTGGTGCTCGCTGCGCTGTTGATCATCTTCGGCCTTCCCCGACTGAACCGGCGGAGCAGCCTGGCCGCCGACCTCTTCGGAGTCAACGACCGCCGCTCGGCCGCCGACCTGCGCACAGCGGCCCTGGCGGCCGCCTCGCACCGGGACTGGACCCTGGCCGGGATGGAGATGTTCCGGGCGCTCGCTCGCGGCCTGTTCGAGCGCACCATCCTGATGACGACGCCGGGCACGACGGCCCATTACTTCGCCGAACGGGCCGCCGAGGCCTTCCCCGGGGACAGGGTGCGCCTGGCCGCGGCCGCTGACGTGTTCGACGGCCTCCGTTACCTCGGGCAGGTCGGCACCGAGGAAGGTTTCCTCGCCCTGGCCGCCCTCGAAAGCGACCTCCGCGGGGCCGTCCCGGTGCGACGGGAAGATCCTGCCCCTGCGGTCCTGCCATGACCCCGGCGACGAATGCCGCCACCGCGCCTGCGATGACCCCGGCGCCGGTCGCGCCCGACGCGGTGTCGTCGACGCCGACCCTGCGCGCGGCACTCCGCCGGTCCGGCTTCTGGGTGGCCGCGGGCGCCGGCGCCCTGCTGGTCGCGATCATCGCGACCGCCGTCGCCGGTGGCAGCGCGTCGGGCGGACCTCCCCTGGCCGCGGACAACGCCGCCCAGGCCGGCGCCAGGGCCCTTGTCGAGGTGCTCAGGAACCAGGGGGTTGACGTGACCCTGGCCGGCACCCTCGAGGAAGCGACGGCCGCCGCGGCCCGATCGACGGACCCCACCCTGTTCTACTTCGATGCCGACGGCTACCTGACCCGCGACCGGGTCACAAGGATGGCCGGACTGGTCTCCCGCACCGTCGTCGTCGACCCGGACTTCGGCACCCTGCAGGCGCTCGCCCCCGGAGTCGGTTTCGGCGGACTGGCCGCCTCCGCCTCCCGGGCGGCGGGCTGCGACATCCCGTCGGCGGTCAAGGCCGGCCGGCTCTCCCCCGGCGGGAAGACCCTCACGATCGCCGCGGACGCGTCCGGGCTGACCGGGTGCTTCCCGACGGGCCGGGGCGCCTTCGCCCTGGTCGCCCGCCGCGACCAGGGCCGCACGATCACCCTCGTGGCCGACACCGCCGTGTTCAGCAATGACACGATCACCCGCAACGGAAACGCCGCGCTCGCCCTCAACCTGCTCGGGTCAAGCGGCGACCTGATCTGGTACCTGCCGACACTCGCGGACGTGGCCCGCACCGGGCCTCCGTCGCTCGGAGAGCTGACGCCGGGCTGGGTCACCCCGACACTGGTCCTGCTCGTGGTCGTCGCCCTGGCCGCCATGGTCTGGCGCGGACGGCGATTCGGCCCGCTCGTCGCGGAGAACCTCCCCGTCACCGTGCGAGCCAGTGAAACCGTGGAGGGCCGGGCCCGGCTCTACGCACGCAGCGGTGCCCGGCTGCGAGCCGTCGACGCCCTGCGGGTCGGAGCGCTCCAGCGCCTGGCCGGAAAGGTCGGCCTCTCCCGGCTGGCCGGCCTCGACGAGGTGATCCTCGCCGTGGCGGCGGCCACGGGCCGGGCACCCGGCGACGTGCGGGCCACGCTCGTCGACGCCGTGCCGGCAGGCGACCGCGACCTCATCGCCCTCTCAGACCAGATCCAGGATCTCGAGCGAGCCACGGCTCGCGCGACCACCTCACCGCCACCCGGAAGAATGGACCTATGAGCACCCACACCGCTGCCGTCGACACCCTCAGAGACTCCCTCGTCCAGGTGCGCACCGAGGTGGGCAAGGCGGTCGTCGGCCAGGACGGCGCGGTGACGGGACTGATCATCGCCCTGCTGGCGCGTGGACACGTGCTGCTGGAGGGGGTGCCGGGCGTCGCGAAGACGCTGCTGGTGCGCTCCCTCAGCCACGCCCTGAGCCTGGAGACCAAGCGGGTGCAGTTCACGCCCGACCTCATGCCCGGGGACGTGACCGGTTCCCTCGTCTACGACGCCAAGGTCGGCGAGTTCGAGTTCCGCAAGGGACCGGTCTTCACGAACATCCTGCTGGCCGACGAAATCAACCGCACGCCGCCGAAGACGCAGTCCTCACTGCTCGAGGCGATGGAGGAGCGCCAGGTCAGCGTCGACGGCGTGTCCCTGGCCCTGCCGGATCCGTTCATCGTCGCCGCCACGATGAACCCGATCGAGTACGAGGGAACGTACACGCTGCCGGAGGCGCAACTCGACCGGTTCCTGCTCAAGCTCGTGCTCGACATCCCGGAACGCGACGCGGAGTACGAGGTGCTCCGCCGGCACGCCGACGGTTTCAACCCCCGCGACCTGGCCGGCGCCGGGGTCACCGCCGTGCTCGGCGCGGAGGAGCTGCACGCGGCGCAGGCGGCCGTCGCATCCGTCGGTTCCAGCCCGGATGTGCTCGCGTACATCGTCGACCTGGCCCGGGCGACCAGGCGCAGCCCCTCGGTGAAGCTGGGTGTGAGCCCCCGGGGCGCCACCGCCCTGCTCGCCTCGGCCAAGGCCTGGGCCTGGCTGAGCGGTTATGACTCGATCACCCCCGACCACATCCAGGCGATGGTACTGCCGTGCTGGCGGCACCGGATCCAGTTGCGGCCGGAGGCCGAGCTGGAGGGCGTCGCGGTGGACGCGATCCTGCGCGCGGTCATGGCGCAGGTCCAGGTTCCGATCTAACGTGACCGTCACCGGTCGTTTCGTCGCGCTCGTCGCCCTGGGCGTCGTGCCGATCGTCGCGCTCGGGCGCACCCCGGGCACCGCCGCCCTGGTGCTCGGCCTGTGGCTGCTGGTCGTGCTCGGCGCGGGCACGCTCGACCTCGCACTGGCCGGGTCGCCGAGGACCCTGTCGCTCGTGCGCAGCCTGCCGGCCAGGGTGCGCCTGGGCGAGACTGTCATGAGCGACCTCTACCTGACCAACACCGGGACGAGGCGCCTGCGGGCGATCGTCCGGGACGGCTGGCAGCCGTCGGCCGGCGCCGGCAACAACCGCACCCCCGTGCTCATCCCGCCGGGAGAACGACGCCTCGTCTCCCTGCGGCTGGCGCCGTCCCGCCGCGGAGAGCGCCGGGTGAACCAGGTGACGGTGCGATCGAACGGCCCGCTCGGCCTGTGGGCCAGACAGGCGACCCTCGAATGCCCCGGGCGGGTGAGGGTGCTGCCCCCGTTCAACGCCCGCAAACACCTGCCCTCCCGGATCACGCGGCTCAAGGAACTGGACGGCCGCACCAGCCTTCTGGTGCGCGGGCAGGGCACGGAGTTCGATTCCCTGCGCGAATACGTGCGGGGTGATGACGTCCGCTCCATCGACTGGAGAGCCACCGCCCGGCACAGCGATGTCATGGTGCGCACGTGGCGACCGGAACGCGACCGGCGCGTCGTCATCCTGGTCGACAGCGGGCGCACCTCCGCCGCCCGCATCGACGACGAACCGCGACTCGACACCGCCTTCGAGGCGTCGCTCCTGCTCGCCGCACTCGCGTCCCGGGCCGGCGACCACGTCGACTTCATCGCGTACGACCGCCGGGTGCGCGGCAGTGTGCAGGGCGCCCAGGGCACCGAGCTCCTGTCCCGGATGGTCGACGCCATGGCGGTGATCGAGCCCGAACTGATCGAGATGGACTGGTCCGCCGTGCCCGGCCAAATTCGCGCCGTGACCAGCCAGCGGGCGCTCGTCGTTCTCGTCACCTCGATCGACGCGGCCGGTGCCTCCACGGCGCTGCTGTCGATGCTGCCGCAGCTGACCCGCCGGCACACGGTCGTGGTGGCGTCCGTCGCCGACCCGACCACCCTGCTGGCCAGCCGCCGGCGGGGCAACCGGGAAGAGGTCTACCGCGCGGCGGCCGCCGAACGGGCCATGCTCGACGTCGCCCGGGTGTCCGCCGCCATCCGTCAGCAGGGCGCGGATGTCGTCACCGCTGCCCCCGCGGACCTGCCGCCGGCCCTCGCGGATCGTTACATCGCGCTCAAGGCCGCCGGGCTGCTCTGATCCGCTGGTCTGCTCTCCGCCGCTGGCCTGCTGTCCGCCGCCGGTCTGCTGTGGCTGAGCGCGCCGCCGGCCCGTTCAGGCCGCGTAGATGCGCGTGGCCCCTGCCTCGAACTCGGCCAGGTCGCCCGTCTCGCCGGCGCGCGCGGCCCGGCCGCCGAGCACGAGCATGTAGGCGAGGAATCCGAGGAGCGCGACGGCCCCGATACCGATCTTGACGGGCCACGGCCACGGTGCCGGGGTGACGAAGCCTTCGATGATGCCGGAGACGAAGAGCACCAGCACGAGCCCGATGGCGACCGTCGACAGGGCTCGGGCGTCTTCGGCCAGCGCCTGTGCCCGGGTGCGCCCGCCTGGGGCTATCCACGCCCAAAAGATCCGGAGCCCGCCGGCCGCGGCCACGAAGATGGCAGTCAGCTCGAGCAGGCCGTGCGGCGCGATGTAGAGGAGGAAGACGTCGCCCTTGCCGTAGGCGAACATGACGCCGGCGGCAACGCCGATGTTCTGCGCGTTCTGGAGCACGATGTAGGGCACGTAGACCCCGAGGATCCCGAACGCGATGCACTGCGCGGCGATCCAGGCGTTGTTGGTCCAGACCTGCCCGGCGAAGGACGCCGCCGGATTCTCGGAGTAGTAGTTCACGAAGTCCTCGTTCGCCATCTTCTGCAACTGCGCATCGGAGCCGAAATTCGCGAGGACCTGCGGATTACCCGTCGCCCAGACGGCGTAGAGGGCCGCGACGACGGCCGTGACAACCGCGACAGCGAGGGTGAGCCAGCGCAGGCGGTACAGGGCCGCCGGCAGCTGGAGCACGAAGAAGCGAGGCACCTGGGACAGCACGTTCGCGCTCGCACCGGTGAACCGCAGACGGGCTCGGGACAGTGCCACGGACAGCCGGTCTCCGACAAGGGTGGAGCCGGCGGTGGTCTTGATGAACGAGAGCTCGGTGGCCCCCGCCTGGTAGCGCGCGATCAGCTCGTCGGACTGCGCGCCGGAGAGCCGGCGCTGGGAGCCGAGTTCGGCCAGCCGGTCCCATTCGGCGCGGTGCGCCGCTGAATACGCGTCGAGGTCCATCTGCTCTAATAGTAGACATGGCGGAGCACGGGAATGTGGCCGATCACGGCGAGTATCCTCGCAACGAGTTCGAACTCGTGACCGGCGAAGCCGTGGCGCTCGATGTGCGCCCGGCCAGCGTCATCCTGCGTGCCGCGGGCACGATCATCGATTGGCTCGCCTACCTTCTCCTGTTCCTGGTGATGGCATTGGCGGTCATCTGGCTGGTGGGCGATTCGATCGACGTGGCACTGGCCAGGGCCCTGAGCATCTCGGGACTGGTGTTCTCCATCCTCATCGTCCCGATGACCGTGGAAACGCTCATGGGAGGCCGCAGCCTGGGCAAGCTGGCGATCGGCGCCCGGATCGTGCGGGACGACGGCGGAGCGATCCAGCTGCGCCACGCGTTCATCCGCGCCCTCGTCGGCGTGATGGAGTTGTACTTCACCTTCGGCGGGCTCGCCGCGATGACAGCTCTGCTCAACGGCAGGTCCAAGCGGCTGGGCGACCTGCTCGCCGGCACCTACAGCCAGCACGAACGCGTCCCGGCGGACGCCGCCCCGGTGCGGGGCCTTCCGCTCGAGCTCGAGGAATGGTCGCAGATCGTCGACATCGTGCGGCTCCCCGACCAGCTCTCCCGAAGAATCGCGCAGTTCCTGCGGCAGGCGTCCCGGCTGACCCCGGACTCGCGGACGCGGCTCGCCTCCGGCCTGGCCGATGAGGCTTCCGCGTTCGTGTCGCCGCTCCCGGCGGTGCCGTCGGAGGTGTTCCTGCTCGGGGTCGCCGCGGTGCGCCGCGACCGCGAATACGCGGCACTGCTGCTGGAGCGCAGCCGCCTGGAGCGTCTGCGGCCCGCGCTCGAGAACCTCCCGCACGGCTTCCCGAACCGGTAGCCCGCGGAAGCCGCAGCCGTGGCCCCCGCTTGCGTCTGGGCGCTCGTGGCGCAGGGTGCGCCTCGGGGCGCATGTTCCTGGGTGCGCCGGCTTGCCGAACCTGCGCCGCGAGCATCGCCCGGCGGGGTCGGGTGCTGGCCGGGCCTGATCGCGGGGTTGGGGCGCGTCGGCAGGTTAACGCAAGGAAGGCCACCCTGGTGGGGTGGCCTTTCTTGATCAGCGTAAGGCTTAACGCAAAATGGCCACCCATTGGGTGGCCATTTCACTTGTTGCTAAGTTAAGTCCGGCGGTGTCCTACTCTCCCACAGGGTCCCCC
>NZ_SOFH01000019.1 GCF_004402495.1 Cryobacterium sp. HLT2-28
GGGGGACCCTGTGGGAGAGTAGGACACCGCCGGACTTAACTTAGCAACAAGTGAAATGGCCACCCAATGGGTGGCCATTTTGCGTTAAGCCTTACGCTGTTCAAGGCAGTCGAAAAGGCAGACCAATTACACAGGAGACACAGTGAGCCCAACAGGTACGCACGGAGACGACGCACGAAACGGCGGCCGGGACGATCGGCGTTCCGGCGGCAACCAGGGCGGCCGGCCACAGGGCGGACGCGGCGGCGACAATCGCCAGTCCGGTCCTCCCTCGGGTGGCGAGCGCGGTTCCGGCGGTTATCAGGGTCGCAACGACCGCGCGCAGGGTGGCGGTGAGCGTGCGCCCTATCGTGGCAATTCCGATCGCCCGCAGCGTGATGGCGAGCGTCCTCCGTACCGTGGCAATTCCGATCGCCCGCAGCGTGATGGCGAGCGTCCTCCGTACCGCGGGAACTCCGATCGTCCGTCCGGTGGCGCTGAGCGCAAGCCGTGGGCGAAGGATGGCGAGCGGGCTCCGTACCGTGGCAACTCGGATCGTCCCTCCAGTGGCGGTGAGCGGCCCCCTTACCGTGGAAACTCCGATCGTCCGTCCGGTGGCACTGAGCGTAAGCCGTGGGCGAAGGATGGCGAGCGGGCTCCGTACCGTGGCAACTCCGACCGTCCGTCCAGCGGCGGCGAGCGGCCCCCGTACCGTGGTAACTCCGACCGTCCCCAGCAGGGCGGCGAGCGTCCCCCGTACCGTGGCAACTCCGATCGTCCGTCCGGTGGCGCCGAGCGCAAGCCGTGGGCGAAGGATGGCGAGCGTGCCCCGTACCGTGGCAATTCCGACCGTCCGTCCAGTGGCGGCGAGCGTGCCCCGTACCGTGGCAACTCCGATCGTCCCTCAGGCGGCGCCGAGCGCAAGCCGTGGGCGAAGGATGGCGAGCGTCCTCCGTACCGTGGCAACTCCGATCGTCCCTCAGGCGGCGCCGAGCGCAAGCCCTGGGCCAAGGACGGCGAACGCACCGAGCGCCCGCGCACGGATGGCGACCGCAAGCCGTGGGGCAACGCCACACAGCGCGGCGGATCGCCGAACCGTGCCGGTGCCCCGCGTGACGCCGGCAAGAAGCTGTGGACCCGCGAGGGTGCTCCGGCCCGCGGCGATCGTGACGCCCGCGTCGTCGAAGAGGAGATGACCGAAGAGCAGCGCATGCAGCGTGAGCTGCGTTCGGTGCGTCCCCGCCACGACGACCCGGAACTTCCCGACGACGTCACGTCGCAGGACCTCGACCGGATCGCCCGCAACGAACTCAAGACCCTGAGCAAGGACAACGCGGAGGCCGTGGGCCGTCACCTCGCCATGGCCGCCCGTGTCATCGACGAGGACCCGGAGCTCGCTCACCGCCACGTCATGTCGGCCGCCCGTCGGGCCGGCCGCATTGCCGTGGTGCGCGAGAGCCTGGCGATCACCGCCTACGCGACCGGCGACTTCGCCCTGGCCCTGCGCGAACTGCGCACCTACCGGAGGATCTCCGGCTCCAACGACCAGCTTCCCCTGATGGTGGACAGCGAACGCGGCGTCGGACGCCCCGACCGCGCGCTCGAGCTGGGCCGGTCCGTCGACCGGGCGACCCTGCCGGCATCCGTTCAGGTGGCCCTGGCCATTGCGATGTCGGGCGCCCGCCTCGACCTGGGGGAGACCGAGGCCGCGCTGAGCGAACTCGAGATTCCGCAGCTCGACCCGAAGACCGCGTTCTCCTACAGTGCTGAGCTGTTCGCCGCCTACGCCGAGGTGCTCGAAGAGCTCGGCCGTGTAGACGAGGCCGAACTCTGGACCGAACGCGCCGAGCGCGCGGATGCGGCCGTGTCGGGCGCGTCGGATGCGGACGAGACCATCGAGATCCTCGAGATGGAGGACGACGAGTTCGACGACGGCGAGCAGGACATCGGCGAGCAGGACATCGACGAGCAGGACATCGGCGAGCAGGACACCGACCCGGAGGTCTCGACAAGTTCGACCACCGGCGCGGACGACGAAGGCCAGCAGGAGCAGGATGCTGAGGCGTCGCCGCGTGGTTGAGCCGAAGACCCCGCTGTCCGGCGTCGACGTGGTGCTCGCTGACCTCGACGGTGTCGTCTACACCGGCCCGGGCGCGATCCCGTTCGCGGTGGAAAGCCTCAACCGCGCGGCCGAGACCATGCGGGTGGGCTACCTCACCAACAACGCGTCCCGCACCGACCAGACCGTGGCCGACCACCTGAGCGAGCTCGGCCTCGGGGCGGTGGCGACGGATGTCGTCACCTCGCCGCAGGCCGCCGTGCGCCTGCTGGCCGACGAGGTGCCTGCGGGCGCCCTCGTGCTCGTGATCGGCGGCGAGGGTCTCGTCGTCGAGGTCGAAAAGGGTGGCTTCGTCGTCACCCGATCGGCCGACGACCAGCCGGCCGCGGTCATCCAGGGCTTCTCGCCCGACCTCGGCTGGAAGGACCTCGCCGAGGCCGCGTTCGCGCTGCACCCCCGCGCCGACGGCGTCGAGATCCCCTGGATCGCGACCAACACCGACTGGACCATCCCCGTCGCCCGCGGCATCGCCCCCGGAAACGGTACCCTCGTCTCCGCCGTGCACACTGCCGTCGGTCGCCTACCGATCGTGGCCGGCAAGCCGGAGGTCGCCATCTTCACGGAGGCCGTCAACCGGTTCGGGGCCAGCCAGGCCCTGTTCATCGGCGACCGCCTCGACACCGACATCCTCGGCGCGAACCGGGCCGGCATCCCCGCCGTGCTCGTGCTCACCGGGATCGACAAGGCGAAACAGGCCCTCGCGGCCGACGCCGCCTCCCGGCCCCGCTACATCCTCGACGACCTGCGCCAGCTGCACGAGCCGTACCCGGAGACCGTGTTCTCCAAGGACGGCACATCGGCCACCGTCGACGGGGCCACGGTGCGCCTGCGCGGCGCGGACGTCGAGGTCGTCGCCGAAGGCGACGGCGCCATCAACCTGCTCCGGGCCGCCTGCGCCGTGATCTGGGCCTCCGGGCGCCCGATCTACGGCCTGAATGTTCCGGAGCGACTGTATCTCTGACGGTAACGTTGAAGGCGTGACAGAGCACTCCACCCCCACGTCGAGGCCGGCGCCCGCGCCGCGCACCCCGGCGGGCGACGCTTCGACCAGCGAGCCGGCGGAGTTCGTTTCCACCCTCGACGCGATCGAGAACCAGCCGCTCGAGGAGCGCGCCGCGGCCTATGTGCAGCTGCACGACCGTCTGCGCGATCACCTCGAGGGCGGCGACGTTCCGCGATCGACCGACGCATGACCGGGAATCCGATGAACGACGACAGCCAGGCCGAGTCCACCGCGCCTGAACCGATGGACACGCCCCAGCCGGATGCCGGCGGGCCGGATGCCGGCGAGCCGCACGCCGGCCAGGGCGAGCCCGAGCAGGCCCCGGCCGGCGCCTCCCTGCCCGAACGCGCGCCGGACCAGCGCCTCGACACCGCCCTCGCCGAGCGCGGCCTGGCCCGCTCCCGCACGGTGGCCGCGCAGCTGATCACCGGCGGGCTCGTCACCGTCGACGGCAAACCGGTCGTCAAGGCATCCGCCAAGGTGCGGGGCACACAGCTGATCGAGGTGGCCGCGACCGACCACTACGTCAGCCGCGGGGCGCACAAGCTCATCGCCGCGCTCGACGCCTTCGCCCTGCCGGTGACGGGCCGCACCGTGCTCGACGCCGGCGCGTCCACCGGCGGGTTCAGCCAGGTGCTGCTCGAACGCGGTGCCGCCCGGGTGCTCGCCGTCGACGTCGGCCACGGGCAGCTCGCGCCGCTCCTGGCCACCGAGCCACGGCTCACCCTCGTCGAGGGCTTCAATCTGCGCTACTCCACCGCCGAGTCGCTCGCCGCGGCATCCGGCGTCGACACCCGGGCCGACCTGGTGGTCGCCGACCTCTCCTTCATCTCCCTGCCGATGGTGCTCCCGGCCCTGGTCGCCACCGCCGCGCGGGGCGCTGACTTCGTGCTGCTGATCAAACCGCAATTCGAGGTCGGCAAGGGCAGCATCCGGGAAGGGATCGTGCACGACCCCGGCCTGCGCGCCGACGCCATCGCCGGCGTGCTCTGGGCGGCCTGGGACCTGGGCCTCCGCACGAACGGCCTGATCGCGTCGCCGATCGCCGGCGGTGCCGGCAATCGGGAGTATCTCTGCTGGCTGAGCCGCGAGGTGGGCACGAATCCGACAGAATGGATCGACCGGACAACGGCACTGGTGGGAGCCTGACGACATGACTGCAGCACGCCACATCCTCGTCGTCGCTCACACCGGGCGGCAGGATTCCCTCGAGGCGGCCGTCACCGTGTGCGAGCAGCTGCTCGCGGCCGGCGCGGTGCCCGTGCTGGCCCGCAACGAACGCGCCGACCTGCTCGCCTCCTGCCCCGCGCTCGACGGGCAGTTGGCAATCCTGCACGAGACGGTCGACATCACCGACCTCGAGCTCGTCGTCGTGCTCGGCGGCGACGGCACCATCCTCCGCGCCGCGGAGATCGTGCGCGGCTGCTCCGCGCCGCTGCTCGGGATCAACCTCGGCCACGTCGGCTTCCTCGCCGAGAGCGAGCGCGACGACCTGGGCGAGGCCGTGCGCCGCGCCCTGTCCCGCGACTACCTGGTCGAGGAGCGGATGGCCCTCGCCGTGCGCGTGAAGGTCGGCGACGACGTCATCTACGAGACCTGGGCGTTGAACGAGGCCACGGTCGAGAAGGCCAGCCGGGAACGGATGCTCGAGGTCGTCATCGAGGTCGACGGTCGCCCGCTCTCCTCCTTCGGCTGCGACGGCGTGGTCATGTCCACGCCCACCGGGTCGACCGCCTACGCGTTCTCCGCCGGCGGGCCGATCGTCTGGCCGAGCCTGGACGCCCTGCTGCTCGTGCCGCTGAGCGCGCACGCCCTCTTCGCCCGCCCGCTCGTCGTCGGCCCGGACTCGTCCCTGGCCGTCGAGGTCGTCGCCCGCACCGGCGCCACCGCCGTGCTCTGCGCCGACGGCCGCCGGGTGCACGACCTCCCGCCCGGGGCGCGCGTGATCGTGCGCCGCTCGCCCATCCCGGTGCGGCTGGCCCGGCTGCACAGCGGCCCGTTCACCGACCGCCTGGTGAACAAGTTCAACCTGCCGGTCACCGGCTGGAGAGGCCCGGTCGGGCGTGAGTGAGCCCCGCGTGAGTGAGCCCCGCATGACTGAGCCCCGGGTGAGCCGGCCCACCGTGAGCACGCCCCGGCGATCCGGCGTGAGCGGGCCCAAGTCATGATCGACGAACTCATCATCAGGGACCTCGGCGTGATCGCCGAGGCGACCCTGCCGCTCGGCCCGGGGTTCACCGCGGTCACCGGCGAGACCGGCGCGGGCAAGACCATGGTCGTCACCGCGCTGGGCCTGCTGCTCGGCGAACGCGCCGACCCCGGGCTCGTGCGCCAGGGACAGACCCAGACCTGGGTCGAGGGCCGCTGGCTGATCCCCGCCGACGGCGCCGTCGCCGGCCGGGTGCGGGACGCCGGGGGAGACCTCGACGGCGGCGAACTCATCCTCAGCCGCTCGGTCTCCGCCGAGGGCCGCAGCCGGGCCGTCGTCGGCGGGCGCGGCGCCCCCGCCAGCGTGCTCAGCGACCTCGGCGGCGACCTCGTCGTCGTGCACGGCCAGTCCGACCAGGTGCGCCTGCGCTCGGCGACCGCCCAGCGCGCGGCGCTCGACCGGTTCGCCGGCCCGGAGCTCGCCGACACCCTCGACCGGTTCACCGAGGTCTTCCACCGCTGGCAGGACCGTCAGGGCGAACTGATCCTGCTCGTCGACGAGCAGGACCAGCGCAGCCAGGAGGCCGCCGAGCTCCGCGACGCGATCGACGAGATCGAACGGATCGCCCCCCAGCGCGGCGAGGACGACGAACTGGCCGCGCGCGCCGAACGCCTCGGCAACCTGGAGGAACTCCGGGTCGCGGCCGCGCAGGCCCGCGAATTCCTCTCCGCCGAGGAGAACCCCGACGGGCTCCCGGATGCCGTCGCCCTGCTCGACTCCGCCCGCCGCCAGCTCGAACGGGCCGGCGAGCACGACCCGGCCCTGCCTCCGATGGCCGAGGCCCTCGCGGGCGCCGGCTTCGTCGTCGCCGACGTCGCCGCCCAGCTCTCCAGCTACCTCGCCGGCCTCGACGCCGACGGCGCCCGCGAACTCGAGGTCGTGCAGGAACGCCGGGCGGTCCTCACCGCGCTGGCCCGCAAGTACGACGGCGGCCTCGACGAGGCCGTCGAATTCCTCGACACCGGCAGTTCCCGGCTGCTCGAGTTGGACGGTGACACCGACCGCATCGACGCCCTCCGCGCCGAGACCGAGGCCGACCGGCTGGTCGTGGAGCAGCTCGCCGACCGGCTCACCGGCATCCGCCTGGCCGCCGCCGAACGCCTCGGAACGGCCGTCACCGCCGAACTGGGCGCCCTGGCGATGCCGGATGCCGCCCTCGTCGCCCTGGTCGACAGCCGCCCCGAGGTCACCGCCACGGGCCGCGACCTCGTGCGGATCCTGCTGCGACCGCACGCCGGGGCCGAGCCGCGCAGCCTGGCGCGCGGGGCATCCGGCGGCGAGCTCTCCCGAGTGATGCTTGCGATCGAGGTCGTCATCAACGCGACCGACCCGGTTCCCACGTTCGTCTTCGACGAGGTCGACGCCGGTGTCGGCGGGGCGGCGGCGATCGAGATCGGCCGGCGACTCGCCCGGCTCGCCGAGACCGCCCAGGTGATCGTGGTCACCCACCTCGCCCAGGTGGCGGCGTTCGCCGGCAACCACCTCAGCGTCGTCAAGGACAGCGACGGCGCCGTCACGGCCAGCAGCGTGCGGCAGTTGCACGGCGACGAACGGGCCGCCGAGATGGCCCGGCTCCTCTCCGGGCTGCCCGATTCCGCGAGCGGGCTCGAACACGCCCGTGAGCTCATTTCCCTCGCCCGCACCAACAGAACGGCCCAGCCAGAGTGATAGAGTCGAAGCCCGTGGTGGAAAATAAAAGCACGGACAAATCAGACGGTATCAATCTCAATACGACGGTCAAGCACATCTTCGTGACCGGTGGTGTCGTTTCCTCATTGGGCAAAGGCCTGACGGCGGCAAGCCTCGGCAATCTCCTGACAGCGAGCGGTTTGCGCGTCGTCATGCAGAAGCTCGATCCCTATCTCAACGTGGACCCGGGCACGATGAACCCGTTCCAGCACGGCGAGGTCTTCGTGACCGACGACGGCGCGGAGACCGACCTCGACATCGGCCACTACGAGCGGTTCCTCGACATCAACCTCAACCAGGCCGCGAACGTCACCACCGGCCAGGTCTACTCGCAGGTCATCGCCAGGGAACGCCGCGGCGAGTACCTCGGCGACACCGTGCAGGTCATCCCGCACATCACCGACGAGATCAAGCGACGGATGCGCCTCCAGGCCGACGACGAACCGCGCCCCGACGTGATCATCACCGAAATCGGCGGCACCGTCGGCGACATCGAATCCCAGCCGTTCCTCGAGGCAGCCCGCCAGGTGCGCCACGAGCTCGGCCGCAAGAACGTCTTCTTCGTGCACGTCTCCCTGGTGCCGTTCATGGCCGCCTCCGGCGAGCAGAAGACCAAGCCCACCCAGCACTCCGTCGCCGCCCTCCGCTCGATCGGCATCCAGCCCGACGCGCTCGTGCTGCGCAGCGATCGGCCCGTCTCCGAGTCGAACAAGCGCAAGATCGCGCTCATGTGCGACGTCGACGAAGACGCCGTCGTCAACGCGATCGACGTGCCCAGCATCTACGAGATCCCCACCATGCTGCACGAGCAGGGCCTGGACCGGTACATCACCGACCTGCTCGACCTCCCGGTCACCAAGGTCGACTGGACCGCCTGGCAGAAGGTGCTCGACGCCGTGCGCGAGCCCAAGCACGAGGTCACCATCGGCCTGGTCGGCAAGTACATTGACCTTCCCGACGCCTACCTCTCGGTGACCGAGGCCCTCCGCGCCGGCGGGTTCGCCAACCAGACCAAGGTCAAGATCAACTGGATCGCCTCCGACGAGTGCGAGACCGACGAGGGCGCGGTCCGCCACCTCAGCGAACTCGACGGCATCTGCGTGCCCGGCGGTTTCGGAGTGCGCGGCATCGAGGGCAAGCTCGGCGCCCTCCGCTTCGCCCGGGAGAACGGCATCCCCGTGCTCGGCCTGTGCCTCGGCCTGCAGTGCATGGTGATCGAATACGCCCGCAACAAGGCCGGCCTGATCGGCGCCTCGTCCTCCGAGTTCGACCCGGAGACCGAGTTCCCCGTGATCGCGACCATGGAGGAGCAGGTCGAGATCATCGCCGGCGGCGACCTGGGCGGCACCATGCGCCTCGGCCTCTACCCGGCCACCCTCGCCGAGGGTTCGCTCGTTTCCGAGCTCTACGGGGCCCCTGAGGCCTCCGAGCGGCACCGTCACCGCTACGAGGTGAACAACGCGTTCCGCGCCCAGATCGCGGATGCCGGCATGTGGTTCTCCGGAACCTCGCCCGACCGCCACCTGGTCGAGTACGTCGAACTCAAGCGCGAGGAGCACCCGTTCTACGTCGGCACCCAGGCTCACCCTGAGCTGCGCAGCCGGCCGAGCCACGCGCATCCGCTGTTCCGCGGCCTGATCGGCGCGGCCCTCGACCGCCAGCAGGCCAGCCGCCTGTTCGAGGTTGAGGTCAAGGTCGAGGCCTAGGCCTTGGTCGACACCGCGCTGAACGCCGAGAACACCGACGGCGCGGCGTCCCCGGCGCTGCTCGCCGACGAGTTCGCGTTCGCCCCCGTCACCGACACCGGGATCGTCTTCGACGGCAAGGTCTGGGACGTGCGCCGCGACACGTTCGACTACGCCGGCTCCGGGATCGTGCGCGAGTACCTCGACCACCCCGGCGCCGTGGCGATCCTCGCCCTTGACGACGAGGACCGGGTGCTGTTGATCAAGCAGTACCGGCACCCGGTGCGCGCCCGGGAGTGGGAACTCCCCGCCGGGCTGCTCGACGAAGACGGGGAACACCCGCTGATCGGGGCGCAGCGCGAGCTCGCCGAGGAGGCCGACGTCACCGCCGCCGACTGGGACGTGCTCAGCGAGTTCTACACCTCGCCGGGCGGCAGCAACGAGGTCATCCGGATCTACCTGGCCCGCGGCCTGGCCGCCGCCACCGACGCGTTCGAACGCACCGACGAGGAAGCCGACATCGAGATCCGCTGGGTGCCGCTGGACGACTGCGTCGACGCCGTGCTCGCCCGCCGGCTGCAGAACCCGTCGCTCGTGATCGGCGTGCTCGCCGCCCAGGCGTCCCGGGCCCGTGGCTGGAGCTCGCTGGCCGCCGCGGACACCCCGTGGCCGCGGCATCCGGTCAACTGGGACCACTCGGTGTGATCGCCCGGGCGGCTGTGGATTCGTACCTGCGGCACGTCGCGATCGAACGCGGGCTGAGCGCCAACACGGTCGCCGCGTACCGTCGGGACCTCGTCATCTACGCCGGCTGGCTCGCCGGGCACGAGCTCACCGACCTGCGGGCGATCACCTCGCTGCACGTGTCCGAGTTCGTGCGGTTCCTGAGCCTGCGCGAAGAGTCGCCGCTGACGGCGGCGTCGATCGCGCGCATCCTCTCGACCGTGCGCGGGTTCCACCGGTTCCTGCTCGAAGAGGGCACGGTCGAAACGGATGTCGCGCACGAGTCGAAACCGCCCAGGCTCGGCACCCGGCTGCCCAAGGCCATCTCGATCGAACAGGTGACCGCGCTGCTGGACGCCACCGACGGCGACGACGTGCAGGCGCTGCGCGACAAGGCCCTGCTCGAGCTGCTCTACGCCACGGGCGCCCGGGTCTCCGAGGCGGTGAACCTCAACGTGGACGACGTGCTCGAAACGGATGTCGTGCGGCTCACCGGCAAGGGCGACAAGCAGCGGATCGTGCCGGTCGGCAGCTTCGCCCGGAAGGCCATCGACGCGTACCTGGTGCGGGCGCGGCCGCTGCTCTCCGGGCGCGGCAAGGCCACGCCCGCCCTGTTCCTCGGCCTCCGCGGGCAGCGGGTGAGCCGCCAGAACGCGTGGCTGATCATCCGGGCCGCCGCCGAGCGCGCCGGTCTGGACGGGCACGTGTCGCCGCACACACTCCGGCACTCCTTCGCCACCCACCTGCTCGCCGGCGGCGCCGACGTGCGGGTCGTGCAGGAACTGCTCGGGCACTCGTCGGTCGCGACAACCCAGATCTACACCCTGGTCACCGTCGACACCCTGCGCGACATGTACACGACCGCGCACCCGCGCGCCCGCTGAGGGTCGCCACAGCCCCAATCCGTGCGATCCCGGTCGGGCCCACTCCTGCTATGTGCATAACTCCTGCAATTCGTGGTGGCGACGGATGCCTGCCCCGGAATTCCGGGGAACTTGTCGGAGCGACGCAGAAACTGCAGGAGTTATGCGGGGGCGAGGCCGCGGATCCGGACTGATCGGGGCGGGAGCGGCGCTTTTCGGCGATCCTTGCGAGCGGGAGCCGATCCGATCGCTACACTCGACACAGTGATGGGTGCAGGACGGATCGAGGACATCTCAGTGGCGCGTAAGCAGGGTGACCGGATACTACTCCCCGGTTTCGAGGACGTACCAGTCGGTGCTACCGGGCGCCCGAAACGCGAATTCGAGGAGCCGGAGCCTCTCAAGAGCCACGGCCCGGCGCGCATCATCTCGCTGTGCAACCAGAAGGGCGGCGTGGGCAAGACCACGACCACCATCAACCTGGGTGCCGCCCTGGCCGCGTACGGCCGTCGCGTGCTCGCGATCGACTTCGACCCGCAGGGCGCGCTCTCGGCCGGCCTCGGCGTGCCGACGCACGACGTCACCACCATCTACGACCTGCTGCTCAGCGGCTCGGTCAACCCGAGCGACGCGATCCAGAAGACCTCGGTCGAGAACCTCGACATCATCCCGGCCAACATCGACCTGTCCGCCGCGGAGGTGCACCTCGTCAACGAGGTCGCCCGCGAGCAGATCCTCGCCCGGGTGCTGCGCAAGATCTCCGGCGACTACGACGTCATCCTGATCGACTGCCAGCCCTCCCTCGGAATCCTCACCGTGAACGCGCTCACCGCGAGCCACGGCGTGCTCATCCCGCTCGAATGCGAGTTCTTCGCCCTGCGCGGCGTCGCCCTCCTGATCGAGACCATCGACAAGGTGCGCGACCGGCTCAACCCGGCCATCGAACTGGACGGCATCCTCGCCACAATGTACGACTCCCGCACCCTGCACTCCCGCGAGGTGCTCGATCGGGTCGTCGACGCGTTCGGCGACAGCGTGCTCGAGACCGTCATCGGCCGCACGGTCAAGTTCCCCGACGCATCCGTCGCCGGTGTTCCGATCACCGAGTTCGCGCCAGAGCACGCGGCAGCCAAGGCGTACAAGCAGGCGGCGCGGGAACTGATCCAGCGTGGCGCCGTCGCCTGACGCGGCCGCTCCGAAAGCATTCTCGGTTGCCCTCGGCAACTTCGAGGGCCCGTTCGACCTGCTGCTCAGCCTGATCAGCAAGCACGAGCTGGACATCACCGAGATCTCGCTCAGCCGGGTCACCGACGAGTTCATCGGCTACCTGCGCGGGCTCGACCAGACCGAAGAGCTCGACCAGGCCACCCAGTTCCTCGTCGTCGCCGCGACCCTGCTCGACCTCAAGGTCGCCGGGCTGCTGCCGCAGGGCGAACTCGTCGACGCGGAGGACGTGGCCCTGCTCGAGGCCCGCGACCTGCTGTTTGCCCGGCTGCTGCAGTACCGCGCGTTCAAGACCGCCTCGGCCTGGTTCCTCGGCCGGATGGACACCGAGGCCACCCGGCACGTGCGCTCGGTGCGGCTCGAGGAGAAGTACCGCGCGCAGACGCCCGAACTGGTCTGGACCCTCTCGCTCGGCGACTTCGCCGCCCTCGCGGCGCTCGCGCTCACCCCGCGGGAGCTGCCCACCGTGGGCCTGGACCACCTGCACGCGCCGCTGGTGAGCATCCGGGAACAGGCCGCCTACATCGTGTCGATGCTGCGCCCGGGGGAGACCCTCACTTTCCGCGAGCTCATCGTCGGCGCGGAGCTCAAGGGCGTCGTGATCGCTCGTTTCCTGGCCGTGCTGGAGCTCTACCGGCACGGCGCCATCTCCTTCGACCAGCTCGAACCGCTCGGCGACCTCAGTCTGCACTGGAGCGCCGAAAACTGGTCCGAAGCCAACCTCGCCGACCTCGGAGCCGACTATGACGCTTGACGCCGTGCACACCAGCGACCCCGCCGCTGACCCGATAACCGGCCCGGCCCTGGCCGGCACCATTCAGGATGCCGCGGGCGGGCTTGCCCCGATCGAGCGCAAACTCGAGGCCCTGCTCATGGTCGCCGACGAACCGCAGAGCCTGATCCACCTGGCCACGGCCGTCGACCGCCCCCTGAAAGACGTCAAGGCGGCCATCGCCCGCCTGGTCGCCGACTTCGACGGCGTCGCGGGCACCGTGCGCCGCGGTTTCGAACTGCGCGAAGTCGCCGGCGGCTGGCGCATCTACGTGCGCCCCGAATACGACCTGGTCGTCGCCGATTTCGTGCTCACCCAGAACCCGAGCCGGCTGTCCCAGGCCGCCCTCGAGACCCTCGCCGTGATCGCGTACAAGCAACCAATCAGCCGCGGCGCTGTAGCCTCGATTCGGGCCGTTAATGTTGACTCGGTCGTGCGTACCCTCCTGGGTCGAGGTTTGATCACCGAGGCCTTCACCGACAGCGAGACCGGCGCGATCAACTACGCCACCACCGACCTGTTGCTCAGCCAGCTGGGAATCAACACGCTGGACGAGTTGCCATACATATCGCCGTTGCTCGCAGACGGCGCAGACGGATTTGAGGATCTTCCATGACCACCGACCCCCAGGGCACCCCGACCAACCCGGATGCCGCCGCAGACGGCGTGCGCCTGCAGAAGGTCATGGCCTCCGCCGGCGTCGCCTCCCGCCGCGTCTCCGAGGACCTGATCGCCGCCGGCCGGGTGCGCGTGAACGGCAAGGTCGTCACCGAACTCGGCCGTCGAATCCACCCCGACACCGACAAGATCGCTGTGGACAACATCGCCGTGCAGCTGGACACCACCCGCCGCTACGTGATGCTCAACAAGCCCGTCGGCGTGGTCTCCTCCATGCAGGACGAGAGCGGCCGGCCCGACCTGCGCGAGTTCACCGACCAGTTCGAGGAACGGCTCTTCAACGTCGGCCGCCTCGACGCGATGACCAGCGGCCTGCTCATCCTCACCAACGACGGTGACCTCGCGCACGTGCTCGCGCACCCCTCGTTCGGCGTCACCAAGACCTACATCGCCAAGGTGGAGGGCCGCGTCTCCGCGCAGACCATCGGCCTGCTGCAGAGCGGCATCGAACTGGACGACGGCCCCATTTCCGCCGACAAGGCCCGCATCCTGACCAGCCCTCCCGGCGACGGTTTCAGCCTGGTCGAGCTCACCCTGCACTCCGGCCGCAACCGGATCGTGCGCCGCATGATGGAGGCCGTCGGCCACCCCGTCGTCGACCTCGTGCGCCGCCAGTTCGGCCCGCTGCACCTCGGCACCCTCCGGGTCGGCGACGTGCGCGACCTGACCAAGGCGGAACTGGGCCAGCTGCTCACCGTGTCCCGCGCCGAAACCAAGGACTAGTTCCGAACACCAGGAGAACCACCATGGTCGAGAGTCGACTGATCGGACCGGTGCGCGTCGTCGGCGCGGGCCTGCTGGGCACCAGCATCGGCCTCGGCCTGCGCAACCGGGGCATCGACGTGATCCTCGCCGACGCGTCGCCGACCAACCTGAGCATCGCCGTCGACTACGGCGCCGGCCGGGCGGCCGCCCCCGGCGACGCACCCCAGCTGATCGTCGTCTGCGTTCCCCCCGACGTGACCGCCGAGATCGTCGCCCGCGAGCTGGAGGCGTTCCCGCAGGCGATCGTGACGGATGTCGCCAGCGTCAAACTCGCGCCCCTCGCCGAGCTCACGGCCCGCGGCGCCGACGTGTCCCGCTACATCGGCGGTCACCCGCTGGCCGGCCGTGAACGCGGCGGACCCCTGGCCGGCCGCGCCGACCTGTTCGTCGGCCGGCCCTGGGTCGTCGCCGCGCACGACGCGATCAGCTACCAGCAGGCCACCGCGATCGACGACCTTATCCTCGACCTCGGCGCGATCCTCGTCGAGATGAGCCCCGAAGAGCACGACCGCGGCGTCGCCCTGATCTCCCACGTTCCCCAGGTCGTCTCCACGATCATGGCCCGCCGGTTGACGGATGCCCCCGCCTCCGCCCTCAACCTCGCCGGCCAGGGCCTGCGCGACGTGACCCGGGTCGCGGCCAGCGACCCCGAACTGTGGGTGCAGATCCTCGGCGCGAACGCCCAGCCCGTGCGGGACATCCTGCTCGCCTACCGCGACGACCTCGACCGGTTCATCGACGCCCTCGCCGACCCGGCCGCGCCCGGCGCACGGCGCAAGGTCGCCGAGGAACTCGCCGGCGGCAACGCCGGGGTGGCCCGGCTGCCCGGCAAGCACGGCCAGGACCGCCGGTTCGTGTCGCTGAGCGTGATGGTCGACGACACCCCGGGCCAGCTGGCCCGGCTGCTGGCCGAGATCGGCGAGGTCGGCGTGAACCTCGAAGACCTCCGGCTCGAACACTCGCCGGGCGCCCAACTGGGCCTGGCCGAAATTTCCGTTCTCCCCGAAGCGGTTTCCCGCCTCACCGAAGAGCTGGCCGCCCGCGGCTGGCGGATTGCTGGTTAGAACTATGGGACGTCATTCCCGCCCCCACCTCGTCGCGATCGACGGGCCGGCCGGCAGCGGTAAGTCCAGCGTCAGCCGCGCCGTCGCCCGCCGCCTCGGTTTCGACTACCTCGACACCGGCGCCGCCTACCGGGCCCTGGCCTGGTACGTGCTCTCGAAGAAGATCGACCCGGCCGACGCGCCGGCGGTCATCGCCGCGCTCGGCGGCTTCGACTACTCGATCGGGATCGAACCCGACCGGTACTACGTGCAGGTGGGCGACACCGTCGTCACCGACTTGATCCGGGAGCCGGAGGTGTCGGCCGCGGTGAGCGCCGTGGCCCGCATTCCCGAGGTGCGCAGCTACCTCACGAAACTGTTCCGCACCATCGCCGCGGGCTCCCCGCGCACCGGCGTGGTGATCGAAGGACGGGACATCACCACCGTCGTGGCCCCCGAGGCGGAGGTGCGCATTCTCCTTACTGCATCCGAAGAGGCTAGAATGGCTAGGCGCTCTGCGGAAATATCGACCCAATCGGCTGAAACCGTGGCAGAACAGTTGCGATCGAGGGATCGCGCTGACTCCCAGGTAGTCGAATTCATGAGCGCCGCAGACGGTGTGATCACCGTCGACTCCACCCATCTCGACTTCGACCAGACCATTGACGCGGTCATCGATGTCATCAATACACGCCGCGAGGAACTCGCATGAATAACAACGACTTCGACGACACGATCCCAGCCATCGACACGGAACTGGTCTCACGACTGGACGACCTCGATGAAGATCTGGTCACCCGGCGCGCCGCCGCCCTCCGCACCGGACTCGACGAGTACGAGCTCGACGACGAGGACTTCGACGTTCTCGACTCGGTGACGGATGACCCCGACGCCATCCAGTACCTGCCGGCCCTGCCGGTGATCGCCATTGTCGGCCGCCCGAACGTGGGCAAGTCCGCACTGGTGAACCGCATCCTCGGCCGCCGTGAGGCCGTCGTGGAGGACACCCCCGGTGTCACCCGCGACCGCGTCACCTACAAGGGCGAATGGCACGAACGCAAGTTCAGCCTCGTCGACACCGGCGGCTGGGAGCCCGACGCCAAGGGCATCGACGCATCCGTCGCCGCTCAGGCCGAACTGGCCATCGAGCTCTGCGACGTCGTCATGTTCGTCGTCGACGCGAACGTCGGCCCGACGTCCACCGATGAGGCCGTCGTGCGCCTGCTGCGCAAGGCCGGCCGTCCGGTCTTCCTCGTCGCCAACAAGGTCGACGACATCCGCCAGGAGCCCGAAGCGGCCAGCCTGTGGGCGCTCGGCCTCGGCCAGCCGTGGCCGGTCTCCGCGCTGCACGGTCGCGGCGTCGCCGACCTGCTCGACGCGATCCTCGAAAAGCTCCCCGAAATCTCCGCCGTCGCCAAGCAGGAGGTCGGCGGGCCCCGCCGCGTGGCCATCCTCGGCCGCCCGAACGTGGGCAAGTCCAGCCTGCTGAACAAGGTCGTCGGCGAGGAGCGCGTTGTCGTCAACGAGCTCGCCGGCACCACCCGCGACCCGGTCGACGAGCAGGTCGAGCTCGGCGGCAGGGTGTGGCGCTTCGTCGACACCGCCGGCATCCGTCGCCGCGTGCACCTCTCGCAGGGCGCCGACTTCTACGCGTCGCTGCGCACGAGCGCCGCGCTCGAAAAGGCCGAGGTCGCCGTCGTGCTCATCGACGTCACCGAGGTCATCAGCGAGCAGGACGTGCGCGTGATCGACCTCGTGCTCGAGTCCGGCCGTGCGCTGGTGCTCGCGTTCAACAAGTGGGACCAGATCGACGACGACCGTCGCCGCTACCTGGAGCGTGAGATCGAGCAGGACCTGGCCCACGTGGCGTGGGCTCCGCGCGTGAACATCTCGGCCAAGACCGGTCGCCACATGGAGAAGCTCGTTCCGGCGCTGGAGACCGCGCTCGAGGCGTGGGACACCCGCATCGCCACCGGCAAGTTCAACGCGTTCCTCGCCGAACTCGCCGCCGAGCACCCGCACCCCGTGCGCAGCGGCAAGCAGCCGCGCATCCTGTTCGGCACCCAGGCGTCCAGCCGCCCGCCGACCTTCGTCATCTTCACCACCGGGTTCCTCGACCCGGGCTACCGCCGGTTCATCCAGCGTCGCCTGCGCGAGACCTACGGATTCGTGGGAAGCCCGATCAACATCAGCATGCGCGTGCGCGAGAAGCGCAAGCGCTAGGGAGTTGTTCGAGCGAAACGCGCGCGTCCTTCGGGGTGCGCGCGTTTTGCGTTACCGCCCGGCTCAAGGGATCGCATCCGGGGCTCGACAACCGGGCGGGTCAGCGGGTGGGGGCGGGCAGCTGGCGCTCGGGCGCGTGGAGGCGGGTCATGATCTTCGTGATGCCGCCCGGGCGGCGGCCTCGGGTGAGCAGCGAGACGCCCACCATCACGGCGAAGGCCGCCGGCACCGTCCAGGCGGCGGGCTGCGCCAACAGTTCCTGGCCCGGCCCGGCCAGGGGCCCCAGCACCCGGCCGGCCACGATCGCCCCGCCGCAGAGCGCGGCGCCGGCGAGCATCCCGGCGATCGCGCCCGCGTCGGTGAGACCGCGCCACCAGATGCCCAGCAGCAGCAGGGGACAGATCGTCGACGCCGTGAAGGCGAAGACCAGGCCGACGCTCCCGGCCAGCTGCATCGAATCGGTGAGCAGCGCGACGCCGAGCGGCACCAGGGTGGAGAACACGGCGGCGACGCGGAAGCCGAGCACGCGTCCGCCGAGCACGTCCTGGCTGATCACCCCGGCGATGGAGACCACGAGCCCCGACGTGGTCGAGAGGAACGCGGCGAACGCCCCGGCGATGACGAGGGCGGTGAGCACGTCACCGGCCGGGCCGGGAAGCAGCCGGCCGGGCAGGAGCAGCACCAGCGCATCCGGGGTGCCGCCGGTGGCGATGTCGGGGGTGAAGGCACGACCGAGCACGCCGTACACGGTGGGGAACAGGTAGAAGACCGACAGGAGCCCGATCACGATCAGAGTCGTGCGCCGGGCCGAGGGTCCGTCGGGGTTCGTGTAGAAGCGCACCAGCACGTGCGGCAGGCCCAGCGTGCCGAACAATAGGGCGACGACCAGTGAGATGTCCCGGTAGGCGTCGGCCACGGGGGAGGTGGCCGGGGCGGATGCGAACGGCTCGGCCACCGCCGCGACCGAGAGTCCCGAGTTGCCCATGATGATCAGGATCAACACGATCGGTAGGGCGATCGCCGTGAACTTGAGCCAGAACTGGAACGCCTGCACGAAGGTGATCGACCGCATCCCGCCGGTCACCACGGTGACGCAGACGACGACGGCGACCGCCACGGAGCCGACCCACGACGGCAACCCGGTGGCGATGCTCATGGTCAGCGCGGCGCCGTGCAGCTGGGGCACGATGTAGAACCAGCCCACCATCACCACCAGAGCGCTCGTCACCCGTCGCGCCGCCACCGACTCCAGCCTCGCCTCGGTGAAGTCGGGGATCGTGTACGCGCCCGACCGGCGCAGCGGCGCCGCCACGAACAGGAGCAGCATCAGGTAGCCGGCGGTGTAGCCGATGGGGAACCAGAGCGCATCCGACCCGGAGATGAGGATGAGCCCGGCGACGCCGAGGTAGCTGGCGGCCGAGAGGTACTCGCCGCCGATGGCGGAGGCGTTCCACCACGGCCGCACCGTGCGGGAGGCCACGTAGAAGTCCTCGGTGGTGCGCGAGATGCGGAGGCCGTAGAAGCCGATCCCCGCCGTCACGGTGAACAGCCCGATCAGGGCCGCGTAGCCCGCCCAGGCGTTCATGCGCCGTCGACCAGGGCGAGGTACCTGGCCTCGTTGCGGGCCGCGGCCCGCACGTGCAGCCACGCGCTCAGCAGGATGATCGGGTACACGCCGACGCCGAGCGCCAGCCAGGAAAAGGGCACCCCGAGGAACTCGGCCTGATCCAGGCCCGGCACGTACGCGATCAGCAAGGGAAAGGCCAGCAGAATGAGGAGGAACCCGACGGCGACGACCACCGCGAGGAGCAGCTGCGAGCGGATCAGGGAACGCACATACACCTGGCCCACCTCGGACAGCTCGGCGACCTCACCAACCACCGGGCGGCCGGGTGCGCGCCGGGCCTGGGCGATGGGCGCCGTGACCCTGACCCGGCGCGGCGGGATCGGTGCGCCGGGGCCCGCCTCGGTGGGAGGCTCCGGCGTCATGACGACGGCCTGATTCTGGTGGCCTCGAGCTTCTCTCGAAGGTCCGGCAGGTGCCTTCGGCTCACGGGCAGTTCCGCCCCGTTGGTGACGATGGTCGGCCGCGCGGCACCCAGTTTCGCCTGGGTGATGTGCGACATCGAGACCAGATAGGAGCGGTGGATGCGGAGGAACCCGGCATCGGCCCACTGTTTCTCCAGGTCGGCGAGCGGAACCCGGATGAGGTAGCTCGATTCGTCGGTGTGCAACCGGGCATAGTCGCCCTGGGCCTGCACGTAGCGAACCTCGTCACGGCGGATCATCTTCTTCAGTCCGCCGAGATCCACGGTGATGAGCGTCGGCGGGGTGGTCTCGGCCATCGCGAGGGTCTCGATCACCCTGGCCACCGACTTGGCGAGCCGTTCGGCGCGCACGGGCTTGAGCAGGTAGTCGACCGCGGCCAGTTCGAAGGCCTTCACGGCGTGGTCCTCGTCGGCGGTGACGAAGACCACGGCCGGGGACCCGGCGGAGCGAGACACCGCATGGGCGATGTCGAGACCGGACAGCCCGGGCATGTGGATGTCGAGGAACAGTGCATCGACGCGCTCGTGATCGAGGATGCGCAGCGCCTCCGATCCCGACGAGGCGCGGTGAATGGTGCCCACCCGTTCATCTCGGCCGAGCAGGAACGCAAGCTCGTCGAGGGCCGGGAGCTCGTCATCGGCGATGAGGACACTGATCATGACGCCAGTCTCTCAGGCACGGGGTGCGCCGGTCACGAAGCGAGGTCGGGTCGGGGCTGGGATTTCGGCACCCGCAGGGTTATCAGGGTGCCGGCGCCGGGGGCGGTGTCGATCACGAGGCCGTGGTCGTCGCCGTAGACCTGGCGCAGGCGGGAATCGACGTTGCGGAGACCGACGTGGTCGCTGGCGCTGTACCCGGCGAGCACGGAGCGCAGGTGCTCCGGCTCGATCCCTACGCCGTCGTCCTCGATCGTCACCTCCACGAAGGCGCCGGCCACCTGGGCCGCGATGGCAATGTGACCGACGCCCTCCTTGTCGTCCAGCCCGTGGCGCACCGCGTTCTCGACCAGCGGCTGCAGGCTGAGAAAGGGAATGACGGTGCTCAGCACCTCGGGAGCGATGGTCAGGGTGACCTGCAGCCGGTCGCCGAACCGGGCCCGTTCGAGCTTCAGATAGTGCTCGATGCAGCCCAGCTCCTCGGCGACGGTGGTGAAATCCCCGTGCCGGCGAAACGAGTACCGGGTGAAGTCCGCGAACTCCAGAACCAGGTCGCGGGCCTTGGCCGGGTCGGTGTTGATGAAGGACGCGATGGCATTGAGGGAGTTGTAGATGAAGTGCGGGCTGATCTGGGCTCGCAGGGCGCGCACCTCGGCCTCCATCAGGAGAGTGCGGGAGGACTGCAGCTCGGCCAGTTCCACCTGGGCGGCCACCCAGTCCGCCACCTCGCCAGTCGCGCGCACGAGGCCCGGCTTGACCCGGGGTGCGTAGGCGACGACCGTGCCCACGATGCGGGAGCCGGAACGGATCGGCGCGACGACGGCCTCCTTCAGCTTGGCGTCGTGGGGCACCGCCTCGCGAACCACCTGGGGTCGACCGGTGGCCAGCACCTTCGAGGCGAGATCGATGGCCCCGCCACGGTGCTCCTCCCCGGCGCCGTCCCAGGCCAGCAGGCCCGAGACATCCGTGATGGCCAGCGCCTCGCAGCCCAGCAGACCGCGCAGATGCCGACCGGCCTTCGCGGCGCCGGCGGGCTCCAGCCCGTTGCGCAGATGCTTGCCGGCCAGCGACGCGGAGTGCAGCGTCGTGTAGGTGGCCTGCTCGGCGTCCGTGCCGAGTTCCCGCCAGGACCTGAGCAGCCTGAAGCCCACGGCGCCGACGACCGCGATCGTCAAAGTGATGACGACCACGCCAACGACGACCACGGCGAGCAACGGCGACTCGGGCATGGTGCTAACACTAACCGGCACGCTTCGGGGCAATCCGCCGTTCGGCGCAGGGTGACCGCCGCTCGGCGATGGAACCGGGTCGATTGCTCGCCGCAGCTCGGGGCGTGCGGGAGAGTGATCGGCACCGCACCAGACCACCGGTTCGTATGAATGCTCTATCAATGATGAGGAGAAAATCATGGGCAATGTCGCCCTGGAAGAGGAAGTCGACGCGGTCATTCCCGCGGCAACCTTCCACCGAGTGCAGGAATCAGCCGAGTTTCAGGAACTGCGCAAACGCCACCGCAGCTTCGTTTTCCCCGTGGCCATCGCATTCCTGCTCTGGTACTTGGCCTACGTGCTGCTGGCCGGCTACGCCCACGACTTCATGTCGACCAAGGTGTTCGGCAGTGTCAATGTTGGCCTGCTGCTCGGCCTGGCCCAGATCGTGAGCACCTTCGCGATCACCACCTGGTACGTCAGCTACGCGGGCCGCCGGCTCGACCCGATCGCCGCAGCCATCCGCCACGAGATCGAGGGCCCGCTCGCCGCTGCCACGAAGACCTCTGCCAAGAAGGAGTCCAAGTGAACATCCACCTCGCGGCCGCCGCCGCAGCGACCAGCCCGGGTAACCCGGTTCTCAACATCAGCATCTTCGGCGCGTTCGTCGCCATCACGCTGATCATCGTTCTGCGGGCCAGCCGCAACAACAAGACCGCGGCCGACTACTACGCGGCCGGCCGCTCCTTCACCGGCGGCCAGAACGGTACCGCCATCGCCGGCGACTACCTCTCCGCAGCCTCGTTCCTCGGCATCGTCGGAGCCATCGCCATCACCGGCTACGACGGCTTCATGTATTCCATCGGCTTCCTCGTGGCCTGGCTCGTCGCGCTCCTGCTCGTCGCCGAGCTGCTGCGCAACACCGGCAAGTACACGATGGCGGATGTGCTCTCCTTCCGACTGAAGCAGCGTCCGGTGCGGATCGCGGCCGCGATCACCACCCTGGTCGTCTGCTTCTTCTACCTCCTGGCCCAGATGGCCGGAGCGGGCGGGCTCGTCTCGCTGCTGCTCGGCATCAACGACAAGGTCGGCCAGTCCGTCGTGATCACCATCGTCGGCACCCTGATGATCGTCTACGTGCTCATCGGCGGGATGAAGGGCACCACCTGGGTGCAGATCATCAAGGCCGTTCTGCTCATCGCCGGCGCCGCCGTGATGACCGTGTGGACGCTGGCGCTGCACGGCTTCAACCTCTCGACCCTGCTCGACCACGCCGTGGAGACCGCGGGCAACCCCGAGATCCTCAACCCCGGTTTGAAGTACGGCCTGTCCGACATCACCCAGCTCGACTTCATCTCCCTGGCCCTGGCGCTGGTTCTCGGCACCGCGGCGCTGCCGCACGTGCTGATGCGCTTCTACACCGTTCCGACGGCCAAGGAGGCTCGTCGCTCGGTTGTGTGGGCGATCTGGCTCATCGGCGGGTTCTACATCTTCACCCTGGTTCTGGGCTACGGCGCGGCGGCACTGATCGGCGCCGACCGCATCCTCGCTTCCCCGGGTGGCGTCAACTCCGCGGCCCCGCTGCTGGCCTTCGAGCTCGGCGGGCCCGTGCTGCTCGGCCTGATCTCCGCGGTCGCGTTCGCGACGATCCTCGCCGTTGTGGCCGGCCTCACGATCACTGCCGCGGCATCCTTCGCCCACGACATCTACGCGAGCGTCTTCAAGAAGGGCAAGGCCCGTCCGGAGGACGAGGTCAAGGTGGCCCGCCGCACCGTGATCATCATCGGCATCGTCGCGATCATCGGTGGCATCGGCGCCAACGGTCAGAACGTGGCGTTCCTGGTGGCCCTGGCGTTCGCCGTGGCGGCCTCCGCCAACCTGCCCACCATTCTCTACTCGCTGTTCTGGAAGAAGTTCAGCACCCAGGGCGCCGTGTGGAGCATGTACGGCGGACTGTCCTCGGCCATCCTCCTGATCGCGCTGTCCCCGGTCGTCTCCGGTTCACCGACGTCGATGATCCCCGGCGCCGACTTCGCCATCTTCCCGCTCAGCAACCCGGGCCTGATCTCCATCCCGCTCGCGTTCGTGCTCGGCTGGCTCGGCACCGTGCTGGACAAGGTTCCACGCGACGAGGCCAAGCAGGTCGAAATGGAGGTGCGTTCGCTCACCGGCGTCGGCGCCGAGAAGGAGGCGGTGAGCCACTGATGAACAGGGAAACCATCACCCACACCGGTCCGGATGTCCCGCGCCTCTTCGCACCGACCGAGCAGTTCCAGGCGCAGGCCAATGCCGACGCGTCGCACTACGAGCACGCCGACCGGGACAGCGAGCACTTCTGGGCGACCCAGGCCGAGAACCTGGTCTGGACCCAGCCCTGGGACGAGGTGCTCGATTGGTCGAACCCGCCCAACGCGCGCTGGTTCCACGGCGGCAAGCTCAACGTGGCGTACAACTGCCTCGACCGGCACGTCGAGTCGGGGCACGGCGACCAGGTTGCGCTGCACTGGGTGGGCGAACCGGGCGACACCCGGGACATCACCTACGCGCAGCTCACCGACGAGGTCTGCCGGGCGGCGAACGCGCTGAGCTCCCTCGGGCTGGTCGCCGGCGACCGGGTTGTCATCCAGTTGCCGATGATCCCGGAGGCGGTCGTCTCCATGCTCGCCTGCGCGCGGCTGGGTCTCGTGCACAGCGTCGTCTTCGGCGGATTCGCGCCGGCGGCGCTGCGCGCCAGGGTGGACGACGCCGCGGCGCGAGTGGTGATCACCTCCGACGGTCAGTACCGGCGAGGGGTCGGCGCACCGATGAAGGAGAACGTGGACGAGGCGCTGGGGGGCGCCGAAACCGTGGAGAAGGTGATCGTGGTGCGCCGGGTGGGGGAGCCCGTCGCCATGCAGGAGGGTCGCGACCTCTGGTGGCACGACCTGGTCGGCTCCCAGTCGGCCGAGCACGAGCCCGAGTCGTTCGACGCGGAGCATCCTCTGTTCATCCTCTACACGTCGGGCACGACCGGGAAGCCCAAGGGGATCCTGCACACCTCGGGCGGCTACCTCACCCAGGTGGCGTACACGCACCGGGCCGTGTTCGACCTCAAGCCGGACACCGACGTGTACTGGTGCGGGGCCGACGTGGGCTGGATCACCGGGCACAGCTACATCGTCTACGGGCCGCTCGCGAACCGGGCGACCCAGGTGATGTACGAGGGCACCCCGAACACACCGCACGAGGGCCGGCACTTCGAGATCATCGAGAAATACGGGGTGACGATCTACTACATCGCCCCGACGCTGATCCGCACGTTCATGAAGTGGGGCGAACACATCCCGCAGGGCTACAACCTCGAGTCGGTGCGCCTGCTCGGCAGCGTGGGGGAGCCGATCAACCCGGAGGCGTGGATGTGGTACCACACCCACATCGGCCGGAGCACGACACCGATCGTGGACACGTGGTGGCAGACGGAGACCGGCGCGATCATGATCTCGCCGCTGCCCGGCCTCACCGCCACGAAACCGGGCTCGGCGCACCAGGCGTTGCCCGGCATCTCGGTGCGGGTCGTCGACGACCACGGCGAGACCGTGGAATCCGGCGGGGGCGGGTATCTCGTGATCGACAAGCCCTGGCCGGCCATGTCCCGCGGCATTTGGGGCGAGCCGGATCGCGCGCAGGAGGTGTACTGGGACCGGTTCAAGGCGCAGGGCTTCTACTTCGCCGGGGACGGGGCGAAGTACGACGAGCACGGTGACATCTGGCTGCTCGGCCGGGTCGACGATGTGATGAACATCTCCGGCCACCGCATCTCCACGGTGGAGGTGGAGTCGGCGCTGGTCTCGCATCCGATGGTGGCGGAGGCCGCCGTGGTGGGAGCCGCGGATGCGACGACCGGGCAGGCCATCGTGGCGTTCGTCATTCTCCGTGACCGGAACGACGACGACGTGCTCGACAATGAGTCGGTCGCCGCCGTGCTCAAGGCGCATGTAGCCGCGGAGATCGGGCCGATCGCCCGGCCGAAGCGCCTCCTGATCGTGCCCGAGCTGCCGAAGACGCGTTCGGGGAAGATCATGCGCCGTTTGCTGCGGGACGTGGCGGAGGGCCGGGACGTGGGCGACGTCGCCACCTTGGCGGACACCACGTCGATGCGCACCATCGCGACGAGCCTGGCGGGCGCGACCGCGTCCGCGTAGCTCGTGACGGTGGTCGAGCTTGTCGAGACCAATCCAGGATCTCGACAGGCTCGATCACTGTGGGCACCGGTGGTCGAGCTTGTCGAGACCCCAGGCCCCCTACAGAACCAGCTCGACCACCGCGCGATCACCCGTCGGCCGTGCCACAACCTCGAACCCCGCGCCGAGAAACAACGACACCGTCCCGTGGTACAGCTCCGCAGCCGGCGCCTTCACCCGCTCGGCCGTGTCCACCGGATAACCCTCTATCACCCGCGCGCCGAGCCGGCGCGCCTGCTCGACCGCGCCGGCCAACAGGTCCGCCGCGATCCCGTGCCGGCGAAAACCGACCCTCACGACGAAGCAGGTGACCGCCCAGACCGACGCGTCGTCGGCATCCTGCCGGCTGCCCTCGGTGACCACCTTCGCCCGCCGCAGCCGCGGATAGTTCGGCCGGGGCTCGACCGCGCACCAGCCCACGGGCTCGTCGCCCTGATACGCGATCACGCCGGGCGCCGGGTCGTGGGCGCGCACCTGGTCCTGCAACAGCTGCTCGCACTGCGCCGGTTCCGCGGTCTCCCACGCCTTGTTGGGAAGCTTGAAGAACTGGCACCAGCACCGGTGCGGGTCGCCGCGGTTGCCGAACACCGTGCGCACGTCGTCCCAGGGCACCGTCTCGACGGATGCGATGGTGATCTCAGGGTTCGGCGTCACGCGTTCAAATTACCGCGTCAGGGCGTCGCACGGGGGTTTTGGGTCGAACTCGCCGCCGCCATTTTTCGGTGTCTCAGCGCGCGGTCGTCGGCTCCAGTTCGGGCTCGGCCGCGGCCTCGCCCAAGGCGGTGGCTTCGTCGTCGGTCCCGGCCATGCCGGTCGTCTCGACCGCGTCGTCGGCGTCGATCTCGTCGGCGTCGAGATCCTCACCGGACAGGTCGAGTTCATCGTCGAAGGAGTCCTCGGCCGGCTCCGCGTCGGCCACGCCTGCAGCGATCCCGGCGGGGTGGGTCTTCACGTGCGCGGCCAGCGCCAGCAGGAGCCCCAGCACGCCGGCCCCCATCAGCGTGGTGCCCAGGGTGCTCCCGGACTGCGCCGTGAAGTAGGTCGCATAATCCTGCGAGCCTGAACTGGCGAATTGAGCCTGGGCGGCATTCGAGGACGTCATCACCAGGTAGCCCACCGCGGTGACGACGAACCCGGCCAGCCACAGGAGCGCGAGGGGCACGTTGATTTTCGCCAGGACGTCAGAATTATTGCGAGACATGGTTTCCTTCGTTGGGGGAGCGGCCGAGACCAGCCTCGCGTCACGCTACGGGCGCGTTCTATGGATTTCCTATGCGTGGTCAGGGGATTGGCCCGGAAGCGCTCGGCCGGGATGCGTTTTCGCGCGCTCAGCGGCATCCTGTACCTGCGATTCCGCCCTGCTACTTTCGGTTTGAGCCGTCTGAGTCGCGATTGTGGGGCGCCAGCGGTGCGCGGGCACCCACCGAAGGCGGTAAGCTATCGGAGTTGTCTCCTGCTGGTTTTGTTCCTTGAAATCGTCTGTGGGAGCGGCGGGCTGTGGCGCAGCTTGGTAGCGCACTTGACTGGGGGTCAAGGGGTCGCAGGTTCAAATCCTGTCAGCCCGACCAAAGGGCCGTTCGCGAAACTCTTCACGAAACGGTCCGGTCGAAACAAAAAGAAATCGCTCCTGAGGATTCTCAGGAGCGATTTCTTGTTTAAGCGGATCTTGCGGTGCTTTGTGGCAGCGAATTCTTGTTCAGCGACGTAGCTCGGCTTGTTTTGTCTGTTTTCGCGCGCGCCGGATTGTCTCGAATGATGGGGTTTTGCCCTCTCGGGCGGTAGTGGGTCCTAGGCCGGAAGGTTAGGTCCTGAGCGGTGGTCCGCCGGTCTCGTCGGACGCGACGTGTTTGACCTTGTCCGGACGCATCACGCCGGCCGGGTAGGTGTCGGTGTAGGGGTTGTGGAATTCGCGGTCGCGGCGGCGGATCGGAGGCACCACAGGCTGCCCGTTGACCTGCTTCCTGGCTTCCTCTTTGATCTTGTCGCTGATGAAAGCGGCGATCTTGCGCAGGTTGAAGTTTGTCAGCAGGATGCTCACGATGATCTGCGCGGCGCCGAATCCGCGGACGCGGCGGCGGCTGGCGGATTCGATGTCTTCGGGGCCGTTGCTCTTGATCTGGCTGTTCAACGACTCGATGGAGTTCCGGGCATGGGTGTGAAATTCATTCCATTCCTTGGTCCCGTATTCGAACGACTGAGCGTTCCGCCGGTTGTTGGCGGTGTCGAAGGACACGGAGTGTTGGCTGCAGATTTTCTCGGCAAAGTCGGGCAGGTTTTCTCCGTCCACAGCCGGTCGGACTTTATCCTTGACGCTCTTGAGGAGCTCCCGCAGGGGACAGGTTACGGTCGGGCTGGGGCCCAGGGCGGGGCAGCGAAGAACCACGCG
The DNA here is from genome assembly GCF_004402495.1 of Cryobacterium sp. HLT2-28. Taxonomy (GTDB): domain Bacteria; phylum Actinomycetota; class Actinomycetes; order Actinomycetales; family Microbacteriaceae; genus Cryobacterium; species Cryobacterium mannosilyticum. Next base: position 27,495 of record NZ_SOFH01000019.1, read on the forward strand.
GCCCTTCGCATCGGGCTTCTCTTTGACGTGGAGTTGGAACGCCGTGCGTTTCTTGATGCGCTCCCGGTAGGTTGCCGTATCGATGATGTTGCCCAAGAGCTCCTTGGTCGCGTTTTGAAACGGCTTGGGAGTAGCGGGGCAGTAGGTGCCGCCTTCGATATAGAGGGCGCCGTGGTGGGCGAGTCCATGAGTTGCGACAGAACGACGCCCGATCCGTGCGGCATGGGTACGGGTGATCTGCATCCCCAAGAAGTGGCAGAGATCGGAGTGTTGTTGTGCTGACATCGAGTTGATGCCGTCCTCGAGGATCTGTGCGATCACCCCGGCAGCCTTCCCCTCGATCTCAGATAGCCACGCCTCATAGACCACGGGGGACTGGTCGCCCGCCTCATGATCCTCCGACCGGTAGAAGTCATTCACGCGCGCGGCCTTGCTCGGGGACAGCTCGAAGGTGCGGCGATCGTTGACCATGTCTGTAACACGGATGCGATCATTCACCGCCCACCGCTCGAGGTAAAATCCTGGCATCAGGTGATGCCCCTTGGGCTCCTGGCCAGCGGCCGTCATCGCTTCGGCGGCCAGCTCGTACGGCTGCTTCTGAGGGGAAGGTCGGGCACGCTTCCGCTTCGTCACGGCGCAACTCTAAAGCACCGGCCGTGCGTAACGAATCCGCGCGCGTCATAACTAAAGGTAGAAATGGCCGCATTAAGTTATAGAATTGGGGCATGGCACCTCACTTGACAGCGGACGCTGGTATCGACCTGCTCACGTCATCCGGCCTGAATGTGGCCATCGACAGTGCGAGCGACCTCGTCGTCAACGGCGTCCCCGTCGAGTTGAAGGTGTGCGCCCGCACCCCTTCACCGTCCGACGTGATGAGGATGCTCGATCGGGCTCGTCAGCGCGGGGTGCGGAATGAGAGCACGAACAGACGACTGCTGATCGTGATGCCGAGCGTTCCGACGTCGATTCGCACTCTCGCCGAGGCCACGCCAGACCTCGCCGTCGCCGGCGTCAACGACAGCATTCTGATCTGGGGCAGGAAGACGCAGTTCCTCGGCCTCGTCGACGACATCGAGGACGTGGGCCGGCCGAGGGGTCGACCATCGTGGGGTCGCCATGCGCTGATGCGGGTGCTTCTGTTTTCCGATGAGCCGCGCACGCAGGTGGAACTTGCGGCGCAGATAGGCACCTCACAGGCGGCGGTCTCCAAGGCTCTCAAAGACTGGATGGGCACCGTCGAGAAGGCCAACGGCCGTTGGCGCGCCGTCGAGCCAGAGAGGCTCTGGGACCGCTTCCTGGACACCTACCCGGGCCCCGGTGGCATCACAGAGTCCTGGTACAGCCTTGACCCGATCATCAAGCAGGCCGAGGACGCCCAGGCCACCAGTCCGGACGTGCTGCTCTCAGGGGACGCGGCCGCCGACACGATCGCGCCGTGGCGGGTGCCCAGGAAGGCCCTCGTCTACGCGAAGAAGGGGCTGCCGCTGGCCCGCGCCAAGTTCGCCGAGGCGGCGCGAGAGGAAGCCAGCCTCGAAGTCGTCATCCCCGCCGATCCGACCATCTGGGCGACTGCCGCAGCTTGGTCAGCGCATCCACGTACGGTGGATCCGGTGCTCGCGGCGTGGGACGTCCGGCGAACCGGTGGCCCGGACGCGGGCGAAGCGATCGATCGCCTGGCCAGGCGAGTGCTTCAGAGGGCCCTGAGATGACAACGACCCAGGTGGTTGCAGAGACCGTGTCGACCTCTGACGCTGACGACGCTGCATTCCAGGCGCTCGAGGATGTGGCCGCGATCGCCCTTGATCTCGAGGACATCCTCGTCATCGGCGGGCAGATGGCATCCCTCCTATTGACAGCGTTCCCGGCGACCGGGTCACTCGCCCGGCGCACCGGTGACGCGGATGCCGCGATGACGACCGCCATCGCGGCATCCGGGACCGTGCATGACAGACTCATCGCGGCGGGGTACGAGGCGGTGAGCGGCAACCACTACGAGCGAGGAGCAGGTGCAGAGGTCGCTGTGGACCTGCTCGTGCCAGCCGACAGCAGCACCTTCGGGCGTGCTGAGCACGGCGGCCGTGCGTTCGACGCCGTCCCGGGCCTTCGGCTCGCGCTCAGCGGTCACCGGATACTCGTCGACGTCCGCGTGACCTTCCGCGACGGATCGACACGGCAATTCACCGTTCCTGTTCCGAGTGTCGAGACTGCGATCATCCTGAAGGCGTACGCGACACGCTCACGCCTGGAAGCGAAAGACATCACCGACCTCTACAACTTCTTCCTCATCGTCAACCAGCACGACGCGAACACCATCGGCGGATGGAAACTCAGCGAAGCGACCATGTCCGGTTCCCGCTCTGACGCCGCTCGCATCCTCCACGAGCTCACCGAGACCATCAAGAGAAGCGCCCCGATCCGCGACGCGGGCGTGCCCGGCACGCTTTTCGTTGCGCTTATCCGTCGGCACGTGACGGATCCTCGTTGAAGGAAAGTGAACGCTTGCCCTACGAGCATTTCCCCACCATTTTCCCATCGAAATCAATCATGAAAGTCCGGATACGGCCGCGTACAATCGAGAGCAGTGAACCGCCCGGTTCCGTGTAATCACAAGGGAATCCGAGGGTTTTCCGAGACACTCGGTGAAGTTCAAGTTCAGCCTGAACTTTCAAGGGGTCGCAGGTTCAAATCCTGTCAGCCCGACCTTGGTCACCCATTCTGAGACATACCGCAACGGGCGATGCGGAGTCGCGGCACAAAAAATCCCTTCCATAGACTGAGTCAGGACAATCGGCTCTATTCTCGAATCGACACCGCATCGCCGCGGAAAGGTCTTCTATGCCCAGCACTGGCGCGGTCCACAACTCCTCAGACACGCGCGGGGCAGAGGCGTCGAGTGGCGGCACGGCGGCATCCGCTGTCACTGAACCTGACCTGCTGCTGCAGCGGGAGGGCCAGCTGGCCCGCATCATTCTGAACCGGCCCAAGGCGCTCAACGCGCTGACCCACCCGATGATCTGCGAGATCGCTGCGGCCCTGACCGAGTGGGCCGACGACCCCACCGTGCACACCGTGCTACTCACCGGCAGCGGCGACCGCGCCCTGTGTGCCGGCGGCGACATCGTGTCGATCTACCGCGACGCCCGCACCGATCCCGATGAGAACGCGCAGTTCTGGGCCGATGAGTACACGATGAACGCCCAGATCAAAAGGTATCCCAAACCGTTTGTGGCTCTGATGGATCGCATCGTGCTCGGCGGGGGAGTCGGCCTCAGCGGGCACGCCTCGCACCGGGTCGTGACCGAACGCACGAAGCTGGGCATGCCCGAGACGACGATCGGTTTCGTGCCCGACGTCGGCGGAACCTGGCTCTATTCCCGCGCTCCTGGCGACCTGGGCACCCACCTCGCCCTGACCGCTGCGACCATGACCGGCGCCGATGCCATCGCGCTCGGCCTCGCCGACAGCTTCGTCAACTCGACGCGGCTTGATTCTCTGGTGGACACTTTGAAGCGGATACCCGCTGCCGCAGCCATCGCCGAGCACGCCGCGTCGACCGTGCCACCGGCCTCGCTGTTGGCCGAACGCGCCTGGATCGACGAATGCTACGCCGGCAACGACCTGCCCACGATCATCGCCCGGTTGCAGCAGTCGCCTGTTGCGTCAGCGCACGATGCAGCGACCGCAATTCTGGCCAAGTCGCCGACCGCCGTCTCGGTCACCCTCGCTTCCCTGCGCCGGGCCCGCGACCTCGGCAGCCTCGAAGACGTGCTGGAGCAGGAGTACCGGGTGTCGCTGCGCATGGTGGCCGGCCCCGATGTGGTCGAGGGTATTCGTGCTCAGGTCATCGACAAAGACCGCACTCCGGTCTGGCAACCCGGCACCATTGAGGCGGTGACGGACGCGGACGTGCAGGCGCACTTCGCGTCGTTGGGGGAGCGTGAGCTGCGCTTGCCCCGTGCAGCCCGGCGTTCGAGCTAGACATAGCCCGAGGGAATCCGGCCTGGCGTGATAGCTCGTGCTCCATAGGAAGGCACGTGGAGGGGGAGGAAGGATTGCCTCTCGGCGGAGGAAAACGACGTTAGGCCTCCCCGGTAATCCGGGGCGACGGGCTCGGTGTATTTCGGCTTCGTGATGGGGCAGATCATGGAGACCGACGTCTGCGAGGGCACGATCGCATCTGCCGCGGTCATGACGCCCACGGATAATGGAGTGCAGCTCAATGTTTCGAGCCTTTCAGATCGTTACCCTGCGGGTCTCCCGCCTTGAAGAAGAAGAGGACCGGCAGATGCGATATCGCACACTCGGCAACAGCGGCGCAGTCGTTTCGACCTACTCACTGGGCACCATGACCTTTGGGGCGGAAGCCGATGAGGAGATGGCCAACGCGCTCCTGGACACGTATGTGGGCGCCGGCGGCACCCTCGTCGACACTGCGGATGTCTACAGTTCCGGAACCTCGGAAGAGATGATCGGGTCGTGGTTGGCCTCTCACCCGACCGAAAGGAAGCAGATCGTTCTCGCCACCAAGGGCCGGTTCGCCATGGGCGACGGCCCAAACGATCGGGGTACCAGTCGTCGGCATTTGCACCGGGCCCTCGACGATTCACTGCGTCGGCTGGGAACGGAGCACATCGACCTGTATCAACTGCACGCCTGGGACCCGTTGACGCCGTTGGAGGAGACGCTGCGCTTTCTCGACGACGCCATCCGCAGCGGAAAGATCAGCTATTACGGCTTCTCCAACTTTCTCGGTTGGCAGCTGACCAAAGCCGTGCACGTGGCGAAGGCTTTGGGCTTCACGGCGCCGGTCACACTCCAGCCGCAGTACAACCTGCTCGTTCGCGAGATCGAATCTGAGATCGTGCCGGCGGCGCTCGATGCGGGTCTGGGACTTCTGCCCTGGTCGCCGCTCGGCGGCGGGTGGCTATCGGGCAAGTACCAGCGCGACACCGATCCCACCGGTGCGACGCGGCTGGGCGAAGACCCCGCACGTGGAATGGAGGCCTGGGCCCCGCGTAATAAGAAGGAACGCACCTGGCGGATCATCGATGCCGTCGCCGAGGTCGCGACTGAGATCGGTGCCACGAGCGCACAGGTGTCTTTGGCCTGGCTCGAGGCGCAACCGGGGGTGACCTCGGTGATCCTCGGAGCGCGAAGTGTCGAACAGGTCACCGAGAACCTGTCCGCGGCCCACGTGCAGCTGAGTGCTGGTCAGCTGGACCGGCTGGGAGCCCTGAGCTCTCCGGTCGTCTCCGACTATCCGTATGGGGAGGCCGCGGTCGCGCAACGCTCCCGCGGACGCCTTCCAGACTGAATCGAGTCCGACGCCTCAGCAAACGCTTCTGCTATTGGTCGCTTGCTGCCTGGTCGGGGTGGGACGTGGCGGGTTGCTTTGTCCACGTCGGTGGAGTGTCCGTGCCGGCGCTCTCGTCCTCGGCGGCGTCGGCGGCCGTTTTGTGGATATTCCCGGCGGCGTGATGGACCGGCGCGTAGATCACATAGAGGTTCATGGGACCGTCCCCGGTGTTGGTGACGTTGTGCCAGGTGCCCGCGGGGACAAGGATGCACCAGCCGTCAGAGACATCCTGCTCGAAAACGAGCTTGTCCTTGTCGGGCCCCATTTGAGCCTTCCCGGTGCCGGCGTCGAGGCGCAGGAACTGGTCGGTGTCGGGGTGCATTTCCAGACCGATGGATTCTCCGGCCGGGATGCACATCAGGGTGACCTGTAAATACAGGCCGGTCCAGGCGACGGTTCGATAGTTGGTGTTCTCGATGGTGGCGGTCTCCAGATCGAAGGAGTCCGGGTGGGGGCCGATGTCACTGCGAGTCATGTTGGATGATCCTTTTTCTCGGGTCTTTCATCGTTGTTTTGGCCAGGTGTATCTGAATCCTGTTGCTCCGCGACGTGCCGGTTCCGCCCCGGCCGTACCCCGGGTTCTTCCGCGGGAGACCGCCCGGAAGGACGCCGCGGCGCGGATGAAATCCTTGAGGCGTGGGCTCGCCTCCAGTCTCCTTGAATTGGCCGTGATTGGCTACCGTGCAGAACCTCGCCTGGTGATGACCGAAAGCCCGCGGTCGGGCCTCGCACGATATCGAGGAAAAGACCGCGGGCTGCGGAGGAAATAGAGCTCCAGAGTCACGGACCATGCGCGCCCTGTTGGCTTTCGCAATCAGCCCACCAAACCAAATGTCCCGGAATCTCAAGGGTTTCCGGGATTTTTTTGGTAAATGAATTGACTACCCCATCACAAACCCATCTTTTACTCCTCTCCGGAGCCGCTGAGACGGCCTTTCCATCCGAGGCGGCGGCGTCGTTTTCGGTCCGCTCCGATCGTCCGGGATCGTGGCGCACACCTTCTGAGTATGAGCATCCACGACGACTACCCACCCTCCTCTCCCACCCCCGCCACCGACGCGTGGGGTCTGGAACCCCTGATGGACATCAACGAGTTGGCGTCCTACTTGGGCATACCGATGTCCACGGTCTACGACTGGCGTGTGCACGGCAAAGGCCCCACGGCCTACCGGTTCGGCAAACATCTGAAGTTCGCCATCTCCGATGTGCGGGCCTGGATTGCCGAGCAGCGTGAGCCGTCCAGCCCGCCCCGGCGCACCGATCGCCGGTGAGCTGAGATGTCGCGGCCACGGTTGACGATCAGCACCTTCGGCGACATCACCACGCGGGTGACGCCGTCCGGCCGGTTCGAGGCTCGGACCGTCAAGTTACGGCCTCAACCTTCAGTCGGTCGCTGGTTCAAATGAAGCACGTGCATGGCGAGGGTACAGGCCAATTGGACGTTGGACGTCTCCATCCTGTTCCGCTTCGAAAAACCCCATGTAGAGCGGTGAGACACCAAACGTGACGAGACGACTTTCCGGGACGCTCGGGGCGGGGGCACCGAGCTCAGCGTCTAGGTGCGGCTCAGCGCTTCCTCGTCGGCCGCAACATTCTTCTGCACGGCGAACTGGGTCCGGTGCAATTCCTCGTACCGCCCACCCACAGCCAGCAGTTCCTCGTGCGTACCGCGCTCCACGATCGAGCCGTCCTCAACCACGAGGATCAGGTCCGCGCTGCGGATGGTGGAGAGGCGGTGTGCGATCACCATCGCCGTCCGTCCCTTGAGCGCCTCGCTGAGCGCCGCTTGCACGGCGGCCTCAGACGTCGAGTCCAGTGCCGCCGTCGCCTCGTCGAGGATGACGACGCGCGGCTGGGCGAGTAGGAGCCTCGCGATGGTCATCCGCTGGCGCTCACCCCCGGACAGCCGGTAGCCACGCTCTCCCACCATGGTGTCCAGCTGGTCCGGCAGGGACCGGATGAGCGGCTCGAGCCGCGCACGGCGGACGGCGTCCCACACCTCGTCGTCGGACGCCTCGGGCCTCGCGAGGCGCAGATTGGAGAGGATGGTCTCGTGGAACAGGTGGCCGTCCTGCGTCACCATGCCCAGGGTGTTTCGCAGGGAGGCGAAAGTGACATCGCGGACATCCGTCCCCGCGAGGCGCACGGCGCCGCTGTCGACGTCATACAGGCGCGAGAGGAGCTGCGCAATTGTGGACTTGCCGGCACCGGACGTACCAACGAGGGCAACGGTCTGCCCCGGCTCGATCCTGAAGGACACGCCGTGCAGCACCTCCTCGCCGCCGCGGGTGTCCAGAGTGGAAACCTCCTCGAGAGAGGCGAGGGACACTTTGTCCGCGGACGGGTAGGCGAAGCGGACGTTGTCGAACTCGACGGCCACTGGGCCTTCGGGGACGGTGACGGCGTCGGGCTTCTCCTTGATGAGCGGGTCGAGGTCCAGCACCTCGAAGACGCGCTCGAAGCTGACCACCGCGCTCATGATCTCTACCCGTGCGTTTGCGAGGCTGGTGAGCGGGGCGTAGAGGCGGGTGAGGAGGAGCGCAAGGGTGACCACGTCACCGGTGTTCAGCTGGCCGGCGAGTGCGAGGGAGCCGCCGAGCCCATACACGAGCGCGAGGGCGAGAGCGGAGACGAGCATCAGTGCGGTGAAGAAGACGAACTGCAGCATCGCGGTCCGGACCCCGATGTCGCGGACGCGGGCGGCGCGGACGCGGAACTCCTCGGCCTCCTCGTCGGGCCGGCCGAACAGCTTGACGAGGGTGGCGCCGGGCGCTGAGAAGCGCTCGGTCATCTGCGTGCTCATGGCGGAATTGTGATCGGCCGCCTCGCGGCGCAGCGCGGCGAGGCGGCTGCCCATGCGGCGCGCGGGTACCAGGAAGATGGGGAGCATGATCATGGCGAGAACCGTCACGAGCCAGGACGTGCTGAGCATGACGATCAGGGTGAGGGTCAGCGCCACGAGGTTCGTGACCACGCCGGACAGCGTGCCGCTGAACGCCTGCTGGGCGCCGATCACATCGTTGTTGAGGCGGCTCACGAGGGCGCCCGTCCGCGTGCGGGTGAAGAACGCGATCGGCATCTTCTGCACGTGGTTGAAGACGGAGGTGCGGAGGTCCAGGATCACGCCTTCGCCGATCCGCGCCGAGTACCAGCGCGTCACGAGTGACACGGCGGCGTCGGCCACGGCCACGATGGCGATGACGACGGCGATCCAAACGATCGTGGTGACCTCGCCCCGGGCGACGATGACGTCGACCACCTGGCCGGCGAGTACCGGCGTCGCGACCGCGAGGAAAGCCCCCACGATGGAGAGGGCGATGAAGATCAGCAGCTTGGACCGGTAGGGCACCGCGAACGTCATGATCCGCCGCACGGACTCACGGGAGAAGCCGTGCTTGCCGTCCCTGGCGGTAGAGATCTTGTGCAGCGAGCTCCAGGCCGCGCCTTCCATGCTCATTGAGGTTCCTTCCGTGGGCAGAAGGCCCAGCTTAGATGGCGATTTGCCCGAGCTTTGCGACGCGGCTGCCGAGGTGACGCTCGGTGCGCCGGTCAGGACCGCGTCGGTCCGCGGTCATTCCACGACTGTGCGCCGGCTCCGAGGTAGAAGCCAAGACGGTTGCCCTAACGTGCCCCGCGCACCGCGTAGCGGTGCATGGTTACTCCTTGGTCGAACGAATCCTGTTCCAAGAGGTCGAGCTCGAGAGGCTGGTCGAGAGCGTCGAAGAGCGGCCGGCCGGCTCCGAGCACGACAGGGTGTGTGAACAGCCAGAGCTCGTCGAGCAGGTGAGCCCGCATCAGCTGGGTCGCGAGGTTCGCGCCACCGATGCCGATTTCTCCGTCCGTCTCCTGTCGCAGCACGGCGAGTTGTTCGATCGCGTTGTCGCCGCCGATGATGCGCGTGTTGTGTTCGGCCATGGTGCGCGTGCGCGAGACGAGCACCTTGGGTATGTCTGTCCAGATCTCGCCGTACTCGCGCAGGAAGCCCGGAAGGGATTCGTCTGTGCGAGCGTTCGGCCAGAACGGATCCATCATCTCGTAGACTTTGCGGCCCTGAACCATCATCGCCAGCGCCCGCGCGCGAGCGTTGAATTCGCGATGCAGCGGCTCACCCAGGCGGATCCAACTGGGCCCTCCGATGTCACCGTGCTCACCCACATCGCGCTCGATGAAGAGATCAAGCGAGACATTCATCCAGTAAACGAACCGGCCGGCCATGACCACTCCCTTCGCCGAGCCACGATAGAGGGGAAACTCCTACACGCTAACCGTGTGAGTTAGCGCTGGGCGGGCTCGGCACCACCCTACAACTCGCCCCCGGCTCCACGGCGACCGCCCTTGTTGGTCCGCAAATCGGACGTCGACGGACGCGGATTCAGCGCCCAGTCGCGAAGATTCCGAAGTCTCGGGGGAGTGGCGTTTGGGAACCCTCAACGGGCACATCGGCCTCGCTAGGCGCTCAGGAGTGACCGGATCTGGTTGAGCTCTCCCGCGTGAGCAGCAGATTGCACGTCAAGGTCGTATCGGGTCTGGAGGTTCATCCAAAATCGATCCGTTGTGCCGAGTGCTCGTGCCAGCCGAAGGGCGGTGTCCGGGCTGATACCTCGTTTGCCGTGAACGATCTCGTTGATGCGGCGCGGGGGCACGGCGATCGCCTGGGCAAGACGGTATTGGCTGATGCCCAGCGGAGTGAGGAATTCTTCGAGAAGAATCTCGCCGGGGTGAATGGGCTCGTGTGCGGCAGTCACAATATCTCCTCAGTGATAGTCGGTGATTTCGACATCTATTGGCCCAGCGGGTGTCCACGTGAAGCAGATGCGCCATTGGTCGTTGACTCGGATGCTGTGTTGGCCTTTTCGGTTGCCCTGCAGCTGTTCGAGACGGTTGCCCGGTGGAACGCGCAGGTCATTGATGGTTTCTGCGGCGTCGAGTATCAGTAGCTTTCGATTCGCGATTCGCTGCAAGTCGGGGCCAAGCTTGCGCACATGGACCCGCTGCCAGACGCGCTCAGTGTCTTTTTCTGCGAACGTCTGGATCACACCATGAGCATAACGCGTAGCGTTATTATCGTCAAGCGTTATTAGTTACATGCAGGGCACGTGGACGCCACGAGTTTCACATCGACTTGCGTGTCTCGGTACTGCCTGATTGTTGTCTGTGTCACCTGGTCTGCTCCTCTCGTTGGAACCCGGGCAAATCGCCGACGGCGGGCAGTTGAGATCATCTCACCGGCACGAATGCTGGCGAAGGGACAAAAGTCCTGCCCGGGAAGATGCCGGGCGCAACCCATCGGCGCCACTCACACATTTAGGCGCCGGTCCGGACTCGCCCCCGGCACCAGCAGGCGGCCCTCCACGGAGTCCTCGCCCGCGTGCGCGACCTCGGCGCCGCCCTCCTTTCGGTCACGACCGGACGAGGCGCACGCCGGTCGCGAGCAGCCAGACGAGCCAGGCGGCGAATCCTAGGAGCCCGACGAAGATCAGTGCCGAGCCGTCGGCGATCGCGAGGCTGCCGAGCCCCGCGGCGAGCAGCAGGCTCCCGCCCACCAGGCCCAGCAGGCGCTGCCAAGCCGGAGTCAGCCCGCTCGCGTGCGCGGCGAGAGCCACGCCGAAGCAGGTGGTGCCGATCAGCGGCAGCGCCAGCGCGAACGCCGCCGCGTGAATCTGCCAGACGAGCTCGAAAGCGGGCGTCGGCTCGGCGAGCCCGCCAGCGGAGAGCGCGAGCCCGATCTGCGTGACGTTGAACAGCACGAAGATGGCCGCCAGCGTCGCGCCAGCGGCCAAGGCGAGGCGCGACCAGCCGGCGCCCGCTCCGCCGCGCCGCTCCACGAGGCCGTGCAGGCCCGTCACGAACACCAGCAGCAACGGTAGGTACAGGGCCCCCAGACCAGAAATGATCGCGACCGCGTCGCGGTTGGTCGCGTAGTAGGCCAGCACTTCCTCGAGCGGATCGCCATAGCCCGGAGCGCCCGTTACCGCAAACAACACGTTCTCTATCACCACCAACACTGCGAACCCGATCGAGGCGGCACCGACGGGCCGGCCTCGAGCGAACGCACTGCGGGCTGGCGTGGTGGCGGTGTTCTTCGGTGATCTCATCTCTTACTCCTTAGTTGCGGTCGGATGCCCGGCGGGTTGTCGAGGGGGTTCATGATGTGAGCGCGCCACGCCTCGCACGACCGCGCCTCCGCCGGCTGGTCCGTCGCAGGATGAGCAACTCCGCCACGGCGCTGTTGATCACGAAGCCCGCGGCGACCAGCCATGCCTCGCCGAATGCGTCGACCTCACCGACATTGAGCGTCCACAGTGTGACGACGAGTGCTTGGGTTCCGCCGGAGATGGCGATCGCGTAGGCGCGCGTCATCCATGCTCCATGCGCGGCGAAGTCGCGACGCGTGATCGTGATCACCGCGAGCACAAGAAACACTGTCATCGGTACGGCGAAGACGAGGCGAATCATCGCGAGTGCGAACTCATCAGGGGGCCCACCGAAGAAGACTGCGAGCCAGATGCTGGACAGTGTCGCGATGAATCCAGCGGGGATCAGTGCACGGCCGGCGGTACGGTGCCAACCGCGCCGAATTCGCAGTGCTGGAGAGAACTGGAATGCGCCGAGAATGCAGTACACGCTCATGGCCACGATGTGCGCAACGATCGCCACCGATGTGGCCAACAGAATTTCGCTCTCGGGCCCAGCGATCCCGTCCCGCAAACGAAGCACACCGCCGAGCACGGGAAGGGCACTGAGGATCAAGAGGCCGGTTATGGCAAGCCATCCGCTCCTCGGCCGCTGCCGCTCGCCCTTTTGCTGAGCGATAGGGCGGGTGGCGGTCATCTCTTGGTCGATCGAGAAGCTCTTGTCGAGGGGGTTCATGATGCCTCTCCTGGGGTGTCGAGGGAGCGCATAGCGCGCCCGTCGCGGATGAAGAGCTGGCGGTCGCATCGCGCCGTCTCCCGGGCAGGCACCGAGAGGGCGACACCAGCCAACGCGTCGAACCGGGCGGTGCCCTTGCCGTAGCACTCGCGGATATCGTGGGCCACGAGCACGGGTGTTCTCAACGTTGTGGCGGTGGTGTTCACTGGTGCTACTCCTTGGTGTGGTTGAGGCTGGTGACGGTGATGGTGACCTTGCCCCTGGCGTGCTCCTCAACGAAGTAGCGGATCGCCTCAGACGTCTCAGCGAGCGGGTAGCTGCGGTCGACTGGCGGCGTGATGGTGGCGGCGTCGATGAGCTCCCGAAGAACTTCGAGGTCGGCGCCGCTCGCGGCTGCGGAGAGGGGTCGAAGGTTCTGGGTCACGAACATGCCCAGCAGCATCGCTGCAAGCATCCGTCGGATCGGACCGAGCACTCGTCCCCCGTTGCCCGACGCCAGCACAAGAGTTCCGCGACGAGTGAGGGCCCGCCTGCACTCGGCTATCGATCGGTTGCCGACGAGGTCGAAGATGACGTCGTAGCGAGCCCCGCCCGTCGCGAAGTTCTCAGCCGTGTAGTCGATGACGTGGTCTGCGCCCAACGTCCGCACGAACTCGAGATTTGCGGTGCTGCAGACGCCAGTCACTTCGGCCCCGAACGCCTTGGCCAGCTGCACGGCGAAGGAGCCGACTCCGCCGGACGCCCCGTTGATGAGCACCTTGTCGCCCGGCATGATCTTCGCGACATCCCGCACCCCCTGCAGCGCCGTCGTTGCGGCGGTCGGCACGGCAGCCGCTTGGTCGAAGCTGATTCGCGAGGGTTTGTGAGCGAGGCGCTTCGTGTAGGCGACGGTGTACTCGGCGAAGCTGCCGGCATCCACCTCGGCATACACCTCATCGCCCACGCTGAAACGGCGCACGTTCTCGCCCACAGCCTCGATCACGCCGGCCACATCCCTGCCTCGCGCCCGGACCTTGGGCCGCCGCAGGCCGAACGCCAACCTCGCAACGAAGGGTTCACCCTGCATGAGCAGCCAATCGGCCGCGTTGATGGATGCTCCCAGAACCCGGATGAGGACTTCGTCCTTAGCCGCTACGGGCCGGGCAACAGTCTCGTATTCGAGAGTGTCGAGTCCGCCGTAGCGGTGTTGGGTTATCGCCTTCACCGTTTTCAGCGCCCCTCGGGGTCAAGTCCGTTGACCAGCTCTGTCGAGGCTGGCTACCAAGATCGCCGGTGATGCGGTGTGGCGTGGCCAGGTCCAGGCGGAGCGCAGGATGAAGGCCAGGATCAGCACCTCGACTCCGATGGTGAAGCCGTAGTAGAAGGCCCAGTCCCAGGACGCCCCTGCCGCGTTGAACACCATGACGGGGATGTACAGCGCTGCAACGACGAGGTTCGTGGCGCGGTTCACCCGAGCGGGCAGCGTCATGGAGAGCATCACCATCAGGGCCGGGATCGCGATGATCGCGAAGAAGATGGACATCAATGTCCCGCTGATGTCGAACTCGAAGATGATGCCACCCCGGATTTCGTCGATTTCGCCGGGCTGGTAGAGGTGGAAGTAGTCGATGTAGATGACGAGGAACATGAGGCTGGTCCAAGCTGCCGCAAGCTTGGCCTGCACGGGCCTGCGCAGATCTTCCAGCGTGCTCTGGGACGGCGGATTCTCTAGTGCGGTGTGGGATTGAGGCGTTCTCATCACAATGCTCCTTGGCTTGATTCGTTAGATCGGGACTTACGGGTGTAAGAACCGGTCCCCAGCGTAGCCTTACGAGCGTAAGTGCGCAAGGATGGGAGAATGACGTCGCGCACACCGCTGAGCAGGGAGCGGATCATCACCGCCGCCGCCACCGTCGCTGACGATGCGGGTGTTGCCGCCGTGAGCATGCGCAGTGTCGCGAAGGTGCTCGGCGTTGAGGCGATGTCGCTCTACCATCACGTGCCAGGCAAGGAGGCGCTGCTCGACGACCTCGCCGACTGGGTGTTCGAGAGGATCGAGCTGCCCGAGGTCGGCGATACCTGGCGGGAGGCGCTGACCGCCCGGGCACGATCGGCACGATCGGTTCTCACGGCTCATCCGTGGGCGCTGGGGATGATGGAATCGCGTCCAACCCCCGGCCCGGCGCTGCTGCAGCACCACGACCGGCTACTTGGCGTGCTGATGACCGACGGCTTCAGCGCCGCGCTCGCGACACACGCGTTCTCCGCCATCGACGCCTACGTGTACGGGTTCGCGCTGACCGAGACGAGCCTGCCGTTCGAACCGGGGGACGGCGCCGAGGAGGCGTTCGCCGTCAAGGTCGCCGCACCGGCGGAGCTGTATCCGCACATTGCGCGCTCTCAAGCCGAGCTGTTCGGCGATGGCGGCTACGCGTTCGCGGACGAGTTCGACTACGGGTTGGAGCTGCTGCTGGAGGGCCTGGAGCGTCGGGTCGCCGACGATATCCCCGCGCTACGCGAGCGTTCTAGTCGAGGCACCCGGCGAAAAGCGTAAAAACCTACGGAACGTCGATCGCTCAATCGAGTCGGGCGTTGGACCGTCCCGGAAGCCCGCAGGAGAGACATCGACGCCCACAGCCGCCGCGTGATCGGTTGGGCCATCGCCGACCATATGCGCACCGACCTCATCCAGGACGCCCTCACGAAGGCCATGGTGCTGCGCGGAGACCGGCCGGCGACCGTGATCTTCCACTCGGACCGCGGCACCCAGTACGCGTCGGAGCAGATCACCCTCTTCGCCGCGAACACCGTTGGTAGCACCCGCGTCAAGGTGGGGGCAGTGCCGCACCTGCTCGGCTACACCCGAGCGACAGCCTCGGCTTCCGGAACAGCTCAACAAGTAACGAAAGCCACTGTTGCCGGATGCGGGGCTTCGCCGTTCAACGCCCATGCGAAGGCCGCGGCGATGCCAGCGATATCGCAGTCCGACAGAATCGGCGTGCGGTAGTCATAGAGGTAGTTCCCCGTCAGAGGGTCAACCGTCACGTTCGCCCACCCGTAGGCCATGATGTCCGTAGAGGTATTGAGCGGCGACGCGTGTCCGAGTCCAAGGGCGTGTCCGAGTTCGTGCAACCCCATCCGATAGATCCGAAGGTTATCGAAGTCGGGGTACGGCCCGCCGGGCGGCTCCTCCGATTTGATGATCACATTCGAGCAGTGCTGAGAACCGCAGGTCGCGTTCCCGCCCCACGCGACTCCACCAGCGTGCGGGACGTAGTGCACGACGATGTCAGCGGCTCGCGAGCGACCGGTGCCGGTGACGTCAACCAGCGAAACCATCGGGAGTCGACGTGCAAGCACGCCACTCCACGTCGCCACCGCATTGCGCAGGGCACGCACTCCATCAGGGCTCGCCTCGGGTGCTGCCGTCACCGCGACGGTCAGATTGGTGTGATTCCACCAGAACTGCGTGCCAGGTCCACCTGACTTGTTGTTGACGCCACTCAAAACAGCAACAAGATCAGCGTCGGATGGACCAGTGATGAAGGGCGCGTCGTCCGCCGCTGATGCGGTCGCCGGAACTCCGAGGGACCCGCCAAGGACGAGGGCAGACAGGGCAATTGTCGTTAAGGCGGTGCGCCCGCGGCGGCGCTGGCGGACAGCGCCCTCCGAACCGGTACGGCGGATGGTGGACCACATGACTTGACCACTTTCTCTGTGAGCACGACTGGCACCCTGCGGCGCATCATAATCGAACCTCACGGCCGGCAACAGGCCGCATTGACTCATAGAAAACCTCCGCGTAGCTGTATTCATTGCCTCATTTGTGAACCTCCGCTTGGTGGTGTTGGTTTCCAATGTGGTGGATCTGGGCTACGCCCAATACCGTTCAGTTAAGCGTGTGAAGGGTGATTTCTGGCTCGTGGCGGGGTTGTGGCCAGTCGGCGTGGTGGAAGCGTTTGGCGGGCCATTTCGAGACCTTGCGCTTGATGACACGAGGGTTTGAACGCCGTCGTCGTGCGGGGTTCAGCCGTCGGATCAGGGCTAGTACCGCATGGCGCCAGACCGCTTTGGCGTGGTCAAAGTGGGGAGGGGGGGAAAACGCCCTGAGCCACGGAGCGGCGGGCGATGCGGAGTGCGGCGATGAAGGAGACCCTGTCAGGATCACGGTGAGCGTGCTGGGCGGCCTCGACCATG
>NZ_SOFH01000001.1 GCF_004402495.1 Cryobacterium sp. HLT2-28
ACCCTCCGCCTTCGATTAACAGCGTCCACGCCGGGCCAGTCCGATCTGACTAGACGTGTACCGCTACCGACAATCGATTAGGACTCACTCATCTAGTCGCCGCTCCCCGCCCTGCAAGGGAGCGGCCGCCGACGCGCGTAAAATAGAGCGTTGGCGGCCGCTCTCCGGGGCCGGCGTGTACAGCGGGCACCGGACAACGATCAGGTTTCTGATGGAGGATGACCGGGGCCCCGGCTTGCCGCGGCCGCAAACTCGACAGGGGAACCACAGTTGGACGGAAACGCAACGACGACGCACACCAACGTCGCCCTGCTGTCGGTCACGAGCATGCTCGCGCCCCGCATCACGACGTCGGCGGAGATCGACGGCCGGCTGCAGCCCGCCCTCACCCGGCTGCGGCTCCCGACCGGCCTTCTCCAGCGCGTCGCCGGGGTGCAGGAACGGCGCAACTGGGATGCGGGCACCACCTTCGATGACGCCGCCGTCATCGCCGGCAAGCGCGCCCTGCACGAGGCCGGGATCGAGCCGGGCCAGGTCGGCCTGCTGATCAACACCTCGGTCACCCGCAAGCACCTCGAGCCGTCCGTCGCCGTGCGCATCCACCACGGCCTCGGCCTGCCGTCCTCGGCCACCAACTTCGACATCGCGAACGCCTGCCTGGGCTTCGTGAACGGGATGACCCTCGCCGCGCAGCTGATCGACTCCGGCCAGGTCGACTATGCGGTCGTGATCGACGGTGAGGACGCCGACGAGATCCAGACCAACACGATCGAGCGGCTCGGCCGGCCCTCCATTTCCCGTAAGGACTTCATGAGCGAGTTCGCGAGCCTCACCCTGGGCTCCGGCGCCGCCGCGGCCGTGCTCGGGCGGGCCGATCGGCATCCGGAGGGCCACCGGATGCTCGGCGGCGTGACCCGCGCCGCGACCCAGTTCAACGGGCTCTGCGTCGGCAGCGTCGACGGCATGTTCACCGACGCGAAGGCGCTGCTCAAGGGCGGAATGGAACTCGTCGTCTCGGCCTGGACCGAGGCGAAGCGGGACTGGAACTGGTCGAGCATGGACCGCTACATCCTGCACCAGGTCTCGGATGTGCACACCGACGCGATCGTGAAGGCCACCGGCCTCGACCGTGCGCGGGTGCCGCTCACCTACCCTCTGTTCGGCAACGTCGGCCCGGCCTCGA
The DNA here is from genome assembly GCF_004402495.1 of Cryobacterium sp. HLT2-28. GTDB lineage: Bacteria > Actinomycetota > Actinomycetes > Actinomycetales > Microbacteriaceae > Cryobacterium > Cryobacterium mannosilyticum. Next base: position 1,184 of record NZ_SOFH01000001.1, read on the forward strand.
TCCCGATCACCCTCGCGGAAGAGGCCAGGACCCTGAAGCCGGGCAACCGGGTGCTGCTGATGGGCGTCGGCAGCGGCCTGAACACCGCCATGATGGAACTCGCCTGGTGACCGGTCCCGGCAGGACCCACCGCCTCCCGCGGGCGGCAGCCGTGCCGGCCCCCGCGACCCTTCCGCCGCGCGGGCTGCCCGGCCTCGACCCCGCGTTCTCCCGCCTGGTCGAGGTCGCCGAGAGCGGGGCCACCACTCCGGCCACCCGCACCTGGCACCTGCTCGACAACGCCGCGCGGCTCGCCGAGCTCGGGGTCACCCCGGTCGGCACCGTGCTCTGCGTGCACGGCAACCCGACCTGGTCCTATCTCTGGCGCGAGTTCGTTTCGGCGGCGACGGATGCCGCGGCCGCCGGCAAGGCCGCCTGGCGGGTCATCGCCGTCGACCAGCTGGAGATGGGTTTCTCCGAACGCACCGGCACGGTGCGCCCGCTCGCCCGCCGCGTGGCCGACCTCGGCGACCTCACCGAGACCCTCGGCCTGGCCGGCCCGGTGGTCACCTTCGGCCACGACTGGGGCGGCGTCGTCTCCCTCGGCTGGGCCGTCGACCACCCCGCTTCACTCGGTGCGGTCATGCTGCTCAACACCGCCGTGCACCAGCCGGAGGACTCGCCGATCCCGGCGCCGCTGCGGCTCGCGCTCTCCGGCCCCGTGCTGGCCGCCGCGACCGTGACGACGCCCGCGTTCCTCGAGACGACGCTCGCGCTGGCGCATCCGCCGCTCGCCGCCGCCGTCAGGCGCGCCTACCGGGCGCCGTACCGCGGCGCCGCCCGGCGCGGCGGGATCGGCGCGTTCGTCGCCGACATCCCGGTGGACTTCGCCCACGAGAGCGCCGCCGAACTCGACCGGATCGCCGGAGGGGTCTGCGAACTCCGCGTGCCCGCACTGATGCTGTGGGGTCCCCGCGACCCGGTCTTCAGCGACCGCTACCTCGACGACCTCGTCGCCCGGCTTCCGCACGCCGACGTGCACCGGTACGAGGGCGCCGGGCACCTGGTCGCGGAAGACGTGGACTACGCGGCGGCCGCGCTGACCTGGCTGGGGGAGACCGCGGTGCTCGAACCCCCGGTTGTCGAGCCCGCGGTGGTCGAGCCTGTCCCGACCGAGACCGCGGTGCTCGAGCCTGTCCCGACCGAGACCGCGGTGCTCGAGCCTGTCCCGACCGAGCCCGCGGTGGTCGAGCCTGTCCCGACCCCGACTGTCCCGACCCCGTCCACCCCGCAGCCGGCCTGGGCCGCCAACCCGCACCATCCGCTCTGGCACTACCTCGACGAGCTGCGCGAGAGCGACGAGACCGCCCTCGTCGACATGTCGCCGCCCGGCGGCGGTGGCCCGCGCGTGGTCAGCTGGCGGATGCTCTCCCGCCAGGTGCGCCGGCTCGCCGCCGGCCTCGACCTGATCGGCGTGCGCGCGGGCGACCGGGTGTCCCTGCTCGTGCCGCCCGGCGCAGACCTCACCGCGGTGCTCTACGCCTGCCTGCGGATCGGCGCGATCGTCGTCGTCGCCGATGCCGGTCTCGGCCTCCGCGGCCTGACCCGGGCCGTGCGCGGCGCGCATCCCGACCACGTGATCGGGGCCGCCCCCGGCCTCATCGCCGCCCGCGCCCTCGGCTGGCCCGGCCAGAAGATCTCCGTCGCCCGCCTGCCCCGCGCGGTGCACCGCGCACTGGACGTGTCCTTCACCCTTGCCGAACTCCTCTCCCTCGGCGCCGCCGAGGAACTGCCGGCCCCGCCCGCCCCCGGCGACACGGCGGCCGTGCTGTTCACCTCCGGCTCGACCGGTCCGGCCAAGGGCGTCGTCTACACCCACGCCCAGCTGGCCGCGGTCGCCCACGCGCTGCACGCCCAGTACGGGGTCGGCGTCGGCACCGGCCTCGTCGCCGGCTTCGCGCCGTTCGCCCTGCTCGGCCCGGCCCTCGGCGCCCGCTCGGTCACCCCCGACATGGACGTCACCTCGCCGAAGACCCTCACCGCGACCGCCGTCGCCGCGGCCGTCGCCGCGATCGACGCCACCGTCGTCTTCCTCTCCCCGGCCGCCCTGGCCAACGTCGTCGCCACCGAGGCCGCCCTCACCCCCGCCGACCACCGGGCCCTCGCCGGCGTGCGCAGCTTCCTCTCCGCGGGCGCCCCGGTCGCCGAGCCGCTGCTCGCCGGCGCCGCCCGGCTCATGCCGCGGGCGAGCGCGCACACGCCCTACGGGATGACCGAGGGCCTGTTGATGACCGACATCACCCTCGAGGGCATCCGCGACGCCGCCCCGACCTCCCTCGCCGACCTGGCCGGCCCGGGCGGGGTCTGCGTCGGGCGCCCGGCGGCGACCACCCGCATCCGGATCAGCGCCCTCGACGCCGACGGGGCCGCCACCGGGGAGCTCTCGGATGCCGCGGGCGTCACGGGCGAGATCGTCGTCTCCGCGCCGCACACCCTCGACCACTACTCCCGGCTCTGGCTCACCGACCGGGCCGCCCGGCGCGGCGCGGTCGCCGGGGAACGCTGGCACCGCAGCGGCGACGTCGGCCACTTCGACTCGGCCGGCCGGCTCTGGATCGAGGGCCGCCTGCCCCACGTCATCGCCACCGCGACCGGGGTGCTCACCCCGGTCGGCCCCGAACAGCGGATCGAGGGCGTGGCCGAGATCGCCCGCGCCGCCGTCGTCGGCGTCGGCCCGGCCGGAACCCAGCAACCGGTCGCCGTCGTCGAGACCCTGCCGCCCGCGCACCGGGTCGCACTGGCCACGCCCGGGCTCGCGGCCCTGGTTCGCGACGCCGCAGGGCTGCCGCTCGCCGCCGTGCTGGTCGTGCCGCGCCTGCCCACCGACATCCGTCACAACTCCAAGATCGACCGCAGCCGGCTCGCCCGCTGGGCGGAGACCGTGCTCTCCGGCGGGCGGATGACCCGCCTGTGAGGGTGCTCGTCACCGGGGCCAGCGGGTTCCTCGGCCGCTTTGTCGCCGCCCGGATCGCGGCCGTGGGGCACGAGGTGCGCACCCTCCAACGCCGGCCCTCCGGGCTCGCCGGGGTGTCGCCCGGCGTGACCGACCTGCGCGGCTCGATCGGCGACCCGGCCGCAGTCGCCCGGGCCGTCGCCGGCATGGACGCGGTGGTGCACCTGGCCGCCAAGGTCTCCCTCGCCGGCGACCCGGCCGAGTTCGAAGCCGTGAACGTGGGTGGCACCCGCACCCTGCTGGCCGCGGCGGCGGATGCCGGGGTCTCCCGTTTCGTCTACGTCTCGTCGCCCTCGGTGGCGCACGCCGGGGCATCCATCGTCGGGCAGGACGCGCTCCCGGCCGACCCCGCCCGGGCCCGCGGCGACTATGCCCGCACGAAGGCGCGCGCCGAGCTGGTCGCGCTGGCCGCCGACTCGCCGGCGCTGCGCGTGGTCGCGGTGCGGCCGCACCTGGTCTGGGGTCCGGGCGACACCCAGCTCGTGGCCCGCATCGTCGACCGGGCCCGCGCCGGCCGGCTACCGCTGCTCGGCCACGGCGCCGCCCTGATAGACACGACCTACATCGACAACGCCGCCTCGGCGATCGCCGCCGCGCTCGAGCGCGCCGACGCCGTGCACGGGCGCGCCTACGTGATCACCAACGGCGAGCCTCGGCCGGTGGCCGAACTGCTCGCCGGGATGTGTGCGGCCGCGGGGGTGCCTGCCCCGGAGTGGCGGGTGCCCGCGGCGCTCGCCCGCGGCGCCGGGTCGCTGATCGAGGCGGCCTGGCGGGTGCGGCCGGGAGCCGACGAACCGCCGATGACCCGGTTCCTGGCTGAACAGCTCTCGACCGCGCACTGGTTCGACCAGCGCCGCACCCGCGCCGACCTCGATTGGATGCCCGAGGTGACCCTGGACGAGGGCTTCCGGCGGCTCGCGGCGTCGTACCGGTAACGGTCCGTTTCGTCGTGGACGATTCCGGCAGCTAGCCCGCCGTTAGGGGCGGATGCCGAGGGCCGCCCTCACGATCGCGAGCGCCTCAGTCTCGCCCACGCCGAGTGCCCGTACCCGCTCGGCGTAGGCGATCGCGGCCAGCTGCGCCTGCTTGTGGGTGGCATCCCCGGACACGGCGATGAAGGAGCCGAGCCGGCCCCGGGTCTCGATCACGTCGTCGCGCTCGAGTTCGCGGTAGGCCCTGGCGACCGTGTTCGCGGCCAGGCCGAGGTCGTCGGCGAGGCGGCGCACGGTCGGCAGCTTGTCGCCTGGGGCGAGGGCGCCGCTCCGCACGCCCTCGATCACCTGGCTGCGCAGTTGCTCGAACGGCGGTGTCGGCGAGTGCGGGTCAAGCGTCAGGATCATGGGCACGAGAGCTCCTTTGTGCGGACTATGTATCAATCTACCGAGGCCGGTCCGGTGAGCGACGCTTCGGTGCCGACAGCGGGGCATACTCGACTCATGAAGTTCACGACCGTGCTCGAACTGGGCGGCAAGACCGCCACCGGGATCCGCGTGCCGGACGAGGTCGTCGCGTCCCTGGGCGCCGGCAGGCGGCATCCGGTCGTCGTCACCATCGGCGCGCACAGCTATCGCAGTTCGGTCGCGCCCTATCGCGGCGCGTACATGGTCGCGATGAGCGCGGAGAACCGGGCGCTCGCCGGGGTGGCAGCGGGTGACGAGATCGAGGTCGACCTGGCTCTCGACACCGAAGCCCGCGAGGTGGCGGTGCCCGCGGAACTGACCGCGGCGCTCGACGCGCAGCCGGGCGCCCGCGCGGCCTTCGAGGCGCTGTCCTACAGCAACCAGCGCCGGCAGGTGCTGGCCGTGGAGGGTGCGAAGGCCGCCGAGACCCGGCAGCGTCGCATCCTCGCCGCGCTGGCCGAGCTCAGCCCGTAGGTCGCTAGGCTCGGAGGGTGACCTGGCCCCGCGACCTGCCCGCCCAAGTGGCGGGGCTCCTGCCGAGCCTGGTGGGCATCCTGTTGCTCATCGCGATCGTCTCCCTGGTGCTTGCGGCCTACCGGGTGCCGCATCCGTTCGCCCCGGCGCTCGCGGTGCTCCGCGGCGCCCTGCAGCTCGCGGCGATCAGCCTGATCCTCAGCGGGATCATCTCCGATCCGTTCTGGGTCGGCGTCGGGCTCACCGTCATGTTCGTCGCGGCGGTGAGCACCGTCAACCGCCGGATCGGCGCCACCCGGCAGCATTTCGGCTGGGTTGCCGTGTCGATGGGAATCGGGATCCTGGCAACCCTCGGCGTGGTCTTCACCGTGGGCGCGATCGAATTCTCCCCGCGATATGTGCTCTCCTTCGGCGGGATCATCATCGGCAATGCGATGTCGATCGCGACTCTCACCGGCCGCCGGTTCGGGGAGGCCGTCACCGAGCACTGGGACGAGGTCGAGGGCTGGCTCGCGCTCGGGGCGACTCCCCGCCAGTCGACGAGGGAGCTCGCCCGCCGGGCCGTGTACTTCGCGATGATCCCGTCGACCGACCAGACGAAGACCACGGGCCTGGTCACGCTGCCCGGGGCGTTCGTCGGCGCGATCTTCGGCGGGGCGAGCCCCCTCGAGGCCGGCCGGTTCCAGATCGTGGTGCTCGCCGGCATCCTCTGCGCCGGGTCGATCGCCGCAGTCACCCTGATCCGGTTCCTGGCCCCGGTCACCCGTCGCCCGGTCCCGATCTCCTAGCCGCCCGCCCCACGCCGCGGGGCTACTCGGCGGCGCGGTGGATCAGCCGGGAGAGCACGATCGCGCTGCGGGTGTGGTCCACGTTCGGAGCCAGCCGCACCTTCTCGAGGGCGGCCTCCAGCCCCGAGATGTCGCGGGCCCGGATGTGCACGATCGCGTCGGCGCTGCCGGTCACCGTGCCGGCGTCCACCACCTCCGGCACGCCGGAGAGGATGCGCAGCAGCTCGTCGGGCGCGACGGTGCCCCGGCAGAACAGCTCGACGTAGGCCTCCGTGCTCATGCCGTCGATGGCCGGGTCGACCTGGATCGTGAAACCACGGATGATGCCGTCCGCGACGAGCTTGTCGACTCGCCGTTTCACGGCCGACGCCGACAGGCCGACGACCGAGCCGATATCGCCGTAGCCGGCGCGGGCATTCTGGCGAAGAAGGTCGAGAATGCCACGGTCGAGGTTGTCCATTCCGCGAGTCTAGGTGAAATCGTTGCGCTTGCGGGGGGACCTGCGCAGCAAATTTGCGCTCAACGGCGGGAATCACTAGATAGCTGCGCGATGTCCCGTGCCCGCCGGCGGCCCGGCACAGGCATCCGTGTCGGCGGGCCCCGCCGGCCCCATCACCGGCCCCTTCCGGGTGCGGGCGGATCCGCTCGGTTCGGTGCGCGGCGATCGCGCAGCACGCAGGAATCGAGCGTGAATTCGCAGGAAATACCGATTCATGCTGTGTGAGACTGGGACCGGCGTCCCTGCATGGTGTTCGGTTTCAGCCGGGCAGGGCTCTCGTGAGTGACCTGGTCCGCCATCCACCCCCGCGTTCCGTTTCGCCCAGAGCGGCGGAACGCAGACGAAGGAGCCCCAATGTCGACCAATCTCGATGCGCTCGTCTCCCCGGAGGCACCCGTGCGCACCGCGCTCAAGCGCACGATCCTGATGTGCAAGCCCAGCTACTTCACCGTGGTCTACCGGATCAACCCCTGGATGGACCCGGCAGTGCCGACCGACACGGCGCTGGCCGTTGCACAGTGGCAGACCCTCTACGACACCTACGTCGGTCTCGGCTTCGATGTGCACCTGATCGATCCGATCGACGGCCTGCCCGACATGGTCTACGCGGCCAACGGCGGCTTCGTCATCGACAACATCGCCTACGGCGCAGCCTTCACCTACCCGCAGCGCCAGCCCGAGGGCCCGGCCTACATGGACTGGTTCCGCGAGAACGGCTTCGACGTGCGGGTGCCCCAGGAGATCAACGAGGGCGAGGGCGACTTCCTCCTGGTCGGCGACGTCATCCTGGCCGGCACCGGCTTCCGCAGCGCCTCGAACAGCCACGAAGAGGTGTCGGCGATCTACGGCCGCCCGGTGATCACGCTCAACCTGGTCAACCCGAACTTCTACCACCTCGACACGGCCATCGCCGTGCTCGACGACACGAACATCGCCTACCTTCCCAGCGCGTTCGACGAGCCGAGCCTGGCCATCCTGCGCGAGCGCTACCCGGATGCCGTGATCGCCACCGAGGAGGACGCCGCCATCCTCGGCCTCAACTCCTACTCCGACGGCTACAACGTGGTCATCGCGGCCCGGGCGAAGGACTTCGAACGCCAGCTGCGCGAGCGCGGCTACAACCCGATCGGCGTCGACCTGTCCGAGCTGCTGCTCGGCGGCGGCGGCGTGAAGTGCTGCACCCTGGAGCTGCGCCGATGACCGACCTGCAGGCCGGCCGCACGCTTGCCCCGGCCGACTACATCTCCCTCGAGAACGACCACGCGGCGCACAACTACCATCCGCTGCCCGTCGTCGTCGCGTCCGGCGACGGCGCCTGGGTGACGGATGTCGACGGCAAGCGCTACCTGGATTGCCTGGCGGCGTACTCCGCGGTCAACTTCGGGCACTCCAACCCGGTGCTCCTCGAGGCCGCGCGCGCCCAGCTCGGCCGGATCACCCTCACCAGCCGCGCCTTCCACAACGACCAGCTCGGCCCGTTCGTCGCCGCGCTCGCGAAGCTCGCCGGCAAGGACATGGTCCTGCCGATGAACACCGGTGCCGAAGCGGTCGAGTCGGCGATCAAGGTCGCCAGGGCCTGGGGCTACCGGGTGAAGGGCGTCGCGGCCGGACTGGCCAACATCGTCGTGGCCGGCGAGAACTTCCACGGCCGCACCACCACCATCATCAGCTTCTCCGACGACGAGTCGGCCCGCAAGGACTTCGGCCCGTTCACGCCCGGGTTCCGCACGGTTCCCTACGGGGATGCCGCGGCGCTCGAGGCCGCGATCGACGAGAACACCGTCGCCGTGCTGCTCGAGCCGATCCAGGGCGAGGCCGGAATCGTCGTGCCGCCGGCGGACTACCTGCCCGCCGTGCGCGAGATCACCACCCGTCACAACGTGCTTTTCATCGCGGATGAGATCCAGTCCGGCCTCGGCCGCACGGGTGCCACCTTCGCCTGCGACCTGGTCGGGGTCGTGCCCGACCTCTACCTGCTCGGCAAGGCCCTCGGCGGCGGCATTGTGCCCGTGTCCGCCGTGGTCGGCAACACAGACGTCCTCGGCGTGCTCCGCCCGGGCGAGCACGGCTCCACCTTCGGCGGCAACCCGCTCGCCGCGGCGGTCGGGCTCGCCGTGGTCGAGCTGCTCGCCACCGGCGAGTACCAGGAGCGCGCGCGCGTCCTCGGCGCCCGGCTGCACGCCGGACTGCTGGGCCTGATCGGCCACGGGGTCGTCGCCGTGCGCGGCGCCGGACTCTGGGCCGGGATCGACATCGACCCGGTCCTGGCCTCGGGCCGTGCCGTCTGCGAGGCGCTGCTGGAGCGGGGTCTGCTCGCCAAGGACACCCACGGCTCGACCGTGCGGCTGGCCCCGCCGATAGTGGTCTCGGAAGAGGACATCGACTGGGCCGTCGCCCAGCTCGCCGCCGCGCTCGAGGAGTTCGGGGCCGTGGAGCCCCGCCCGGAATAGGGTTCCGGGCTGTTCCGCTCCGTGGTATCACAGTGGTACCATCTTGGCATGGCCATGACCGTCAGACTCCCCCCGCCGATCGACTCCGCACTGGAGGCACTGGCTCGCCAGCGCCACACCTCGAAGCACGCCTTGCTCATTGAGGCGGCAGATCGCTTCACGCGCCAGGAGTCCAGGACGGAGCGTGTGCTCGTGAGCGTGGATGAGATAACCACGGAGTACTCAGAACTGCTGACCCGACTCGAAGACGCGTAGTCGCCTCAGTTCGGCGCACGCTTTCATGGTGGACTACATCGAGCCGGAGCAGGCCCTGGCCGTTGTCGCGCACCTCGGACTGCACGTGCGCGACAAGGGGCTCCTCTTTTCTGCGCTCGCGCGCCCTGCGGCGGGCATGTTCGGCGAGGATGCGTATGCGACCATGGAGCTGAAGGCCGCCGCATTGATGTCGTCACTGGCACAGAATCATCCGTTGTTCGACGGAAACAAGCGGCTGTCCTGGATTCTGACCCTGGCATTTCTGCGACTGAACGGCTTTCGGGTCGTCATGCCCACGGACGAGGCCTTCGACTTCGTGATCGCGGTGGCGCAGAGCCAGGTTGAGCTCGGAGAGATCGCGTCGACGCTGGAACGCCATCTCGTCGCCACGACCCCGCGCCCGGCACCCTAGCGCCACCGCCACCATCCCCGGCACCGCCGTTCCCCTCTCCGCCTCCGTCGAGATCTACCTTTCCGGTCGAAACCGCCCGGCACACCCGTCTGCCTCGACCGAAAAGGTCGATTTCAGCAAAGAATGGCGGGTGGTAGCGGACGGCACTGCTGACCTCGACGATTCGGAGCGGCGGAGTGCTGCCCACCGCGTCACTCGGCTGTGAAGCGAGAATCTGAGCGCGTCGGTCAGGTGGTGGCGGGGATGCCGGCCGACCGGTCGATCGGGGTCAGCCGGGCGAGCTGGGTGACGTGGCCGGGTTCGAGTTCCTCGAGCGAGTTCACGCCCAGCAGCCGCATGGTGCGGCTGATCTGGCCGGAGAGGATCTCGATGGCCCGGTCGACGCCGGCCTCGCCGCCGGCCATCAGCCCGTAGAGGTAGGCGCGGCCGACGAGGGTGAAGCGGGCGCCGAGGGCCACGGCGGCGACGATGTCGGCACCGCTCATGATGCCCGTGTCCAGGTGCACCTCGAGGTCGGTCCCGACCTCGCGGACCACCCGCGGCAGGAGGTGGAACGGGATCGGGGCGCGGTCGAGCTGCCGGCCGCCGTGGTTGGAGAGGATGATGCCGTCGACGCCGAGTTCGGCGAGCCGGGTCGCATCCGCCACGGTCTGCACGCCCTTGACGACGATCTTGCCCGGCCACTGCGCGGTGATCCAGGCGAGGTCTTCGAACGTGACGGTCGGGTCGAACATGGTGTCGAGGAGGTCCCCGATCGTGCCGCTCCACCGGTCGAGGGAGGCGAAGGCGAGGGGTTCGGTGGTGAGGAAGTTGATCCACCACTCCGGCCGGGGCAGCGCGTTCAGCACCGTGCCCACCGTCAGGGCGGGCGGGATCGAGAACCCGTTGCGCTTGTCCCGGAGCCGGGCGCCCGCGATGGGCACGTCCACGGTCACCAGCAGGGTGTCGAAGCCGGCCTTCGCGGCCCGGTCGACGAGGGCCATCGACCGGTCGCGGTCCTTCCACATGTACAGCTGGAACCAGTTGCGCCCGGCCGGGTTCGCCGCCTGGACGTCTTCGATCGACGTGGTTCCCATGGTCGACAGCGAGAACGGGATGCCGACCTTCGCGGCCGCGTGGGCGCCTGCGGTCTCACCCTCGGTCTGCATCATCCGGGTGAAGCCGGTCGGCGCGATCCCGAACGGCAACGCCACGGGGGCGCCGAGCACATCCCAGCCGGTGGAGACCGCCGACACGTCGCGGAGGATCGCCGGGTGGAACTCGATGTCCTCGAACGCCTGGCGAGCCCGGGCGAGGGAGATCTCCGACTCCGCCGCGCCGTCGGTGTACTCGAACGCGGCCTTCGGCGTGCGGCGCTTCGCGATCGTGCGCAGGTCGTGGATGGTCAGCGCGGCCTCGAGCCGGCGCTTCCTCGCGTTCAGCTCCGGCGCCTTGAACTTCATCAGGGGGGCCAGGTCTGCGATCTTGGGGATTCGTCGTTGAACCATCAGTGGGTGTCCGTTCGGTGGGGGTCAGGTGGGTTCCGGCCCACGCGGTCAGGCGTGGAGCGGGTGGTCGTGGGTTTCGGCGTAGTAGTCCTCGATGTGGGCGACGATCCGCGCGCGGGCCGGCTCGGGCTCGGCGGCGGCGATGGCGGCGAGGATGCCCCGGTGTTCGCCCCGGAGGCGGGCGGACGTCTCCGGCCAGGAGGCCAGGCCGAGCGCGCCGGCCCGCGCGTAGCCCTCGATGGCGTTCCGGAGCCCGGCCATCGTGGCGGTGATCACCTGGTTGCCGGAGGCGGTGGCCAGGGAGAGGTGGAACTGGGTGTCGAGCGCGAGGAACTCGGCCTCGGTCAGGTCGGGGGCGTCCATCGCGTCGAGCAGCTGCGTCGACCCGGCGAGGTCAGGGCGCGCGGATGCCCCGGCCAGCTCGGTCACCACCGCGGCCTCCAGGATGAGCCGGGTCTTCACCACGTCGGCGACCGGGAACCCCCGCGCCGCGACCTGCAGCCGCATCAGGGCCGACATCCCGCCGCCGGGCAGGGCGACGATGATCGCCCCCGCCGAGGGGCCGGACCCTGCCGCCGTGCGGATCAGCCCGAGCACCTCGAGCACCCGGAGCGCCTCGCGCACGCTGGACCGTCCGACGCCCAGGTCGGCGGCGAGGGCACGCTCGGCGGGGAGGTGGTCGCCGGGGGAGAGCCGGCCGGAGAGGAGGTCGGCTTCGATGCTTTCCAGCACGACTTCCCAGGCGCGACGCTCGGTGGCTGGCACAGGGTCCTCCTCGGCGTTGGGGCGGAAGCCGCGCTGAGAGCCGGCGGCGGCTGTGGTCTGACCACGGTACACGGCGAGACCGGTTCGGTCCACCACGTCGGGTGAGGTCACGTCTCAGCCGCCGCCGGCATCCGGCTACCGGGTGTACGGGCGGGGGAGCGCGAGGCCCCGGTCGGCCATGATCTGGCGCACCCGGCTGGGGTAGTCCGTGATGATACCGTCGACGCCCTCGTCCATCAGGGTGCTGACGTCGGCCGGCTCGTTGACGGTCCACGGGATCACCGGGAGGCCGAGGGAATGCGCCTCCTCGATCATCGCCGGGGTGGCCGAGGCGAAGTTCGGCGAGATGACGTCGTAGCCCTGGGCGGCGGCGGCCTGCGCGAGGGAACCGTTGAACGTGTCGATGTCGATCCCCCCGAGGTTCGGGCTCATGCCGGGGGCTCCCACGCCCAGCCAGACGTCACCGCTGGACAGGGCGACCCGGGCGAGATCCGGCGCGATCTCCCGGGTGAGATTCAGGGATGCCCAGTCGAAGCTCTGCAGGGTGGTGCGCCCGGCCAGGCCGGACCCCTCGATCTCGCCGACGACGGCCCGGGTCAGGGCCGCCATCTCGTCGGCGCCGTCGGGGCCGGCCACCTCGACCTTGGTTTCCACGTTGAGGCGAACCTTCCGGGCGTCGTACTCGTCGACCAGGGCGAAGACGTCCTGCAGCAGGGCGATGCGGTTCCCCGCGATCACGGTCTGGGTGGGGAAGCCGGGAAGCTGCTGGTAGCCGCAGTCCATCGTGCGGATCTGGGCCAGGGTGAGGTCACGCACCCGGTCGTTCGCATAGGGGAATGCCGGATCGCCGGCGAAGGCCGGGGCGGTGTCCGCGCACTTGGCGGCCGTCATGATGTCGTCGTGCCAGACCACGACCTGGTCGTCCCGGGTCAGGTGGGTGTCCAGCTCGAGGGTCGACACGCCCAGCTCCAGGGAACGGGCGAACGCGGCCGTCGACTCTTCGGTCCACTCGCCACGCCCACCGCGGTGCGCCTGCAGGTCGAAGGAGGAGTGTCGGTCGGCTCCGTGGCCGTCGTCTTCCGGGCGGGATTCGGCGGCCATGGCCGGTGTGGCCAGCGTGGTCGCGACCAGTGCCGCGGAGAGCGCGGCCGTGACGGCGGTTGTGATAAGGATTGAGCGCATTGCGGGGTCCCCCTGGTGGAGCCGGTGCCGGGGCGCCGGCCTGTCTCCGCGGTGAACGGGTGGGGCTGCCTACCGCTGGGTCGGATCGACGAATCCTCGTGCAGCTCGTTTCTGCGCGGACTGAGGCCTTGAGGGGCCGCCGCGGTGAACTTACGCCGATCCGCGCACAATCAGGTCGGTGGGAACGACCATCGCGGCGGTCCGCCCTCCGTTGATCACTTCGAGCAACAGCCGGACCATCTCTTCGCTGATGCGGTCGAAGGGCTGGTGCATGGTGGTGAGCGGCGGGACAGTCGTGAGTGCGACGGGAGCGTCGTCGAATCCGGCGACGGCGACGTCCTCCGGCACTCTCCGGCCGAGACCGGTCAATGCGTCGATCGCGCCGGCCGCCATCATGTCGTTTGCGGCGAAGACCGCGTCGAGGTCGGGGTGACGAGCCAGCAACTCCGTCATGGCTGCCGCGCCGCTCGAGCGGCTGTAGTCGCCGTGCACGACAAGGGTTTCGTCGAAGTCCTCACCTAGCTCGTCGACGTACGCCTCGTAGCGCCGCATTCCGCCTGATGTGTCACTCGGGCCCGTGATCGTCGCTAGGCGGATGCGCCCGGTACCGCGCAGGTAGCTGACCATTTCCCGGGCCCCGTCGTAGTCGTCGGCGGCAACGTAGCCGAGTTTGCGTTCGAAGCCGAGCGGCACTCCACACGCGATGGCGGGGATGCCCGCGGCCACGATGTCCGAGATCAGCCCGTGCCTGCTGCTGTGCGAGGACACCAGGAGAACGCCGTCGACGTGGCCGGCCGTGACGAACTCGGTGGCCCGGCGTTGTTCGTCCTCGTTACCGGCCATGATCAACACGAGGGAGATGTCGTGCCGGGAGAGCGCCTTGGACGCTCCGCGCATCAGCACGGCGAAGTTGGGGTCTTCGAACAGGCGTTCCTGGTCTTCCGTCAGCAGGAATGCCACAGAGTTCGCCCGGCTCGTCGCCAGGCTCCTTGCGTGCGGGTTGACGCGGTATCCGGACTTTTTGATGGCCGCATTCACGCTGAGCAGCGAATCGGGGCTGACCCAGTGGCCGCCGTTCAGGACTCTCGAGACCGTGCCGCGGGAGACGCCCGCCTCGGCGGCGACATCATCGATCGTCGGACGACGTTTTGCGGGGGGCGGGGTCACGGACAAATCCTACCTTCGCCTGGTTTCCGCCCCACGCCTACTTGACTGCTCCGGCAGCGAGGTCAACCTTCCAGTAGCGCTGCAGCACGAGGAACAGGATGACGAGCGGGATGATCGACAGCAGCGCACCGGTGATGACAAGCGTGTACATGGCGGGCGCGGTCGCACCCTGGTTGAGCAGGCCGCTGAGGCCGACCGTGACCGGGTAGAGCGCATCGTTGCCTAGCATGATGTACGGCAGCATAAAGTTGTTCCACACGGCGACGAACTGGAACAGGAAGATCGTCACGAGCCCGGGGGCCATCATCGGCAGCGCGATCCGATTGAAGATGCGCAGTTCGCCGGCGCCTTCGGTGCGTGCGGCCTCGATGACATCGGTCGGAACGGACGCGGCGGCGTAGATTCGCGCCAGGTAGATGCCGTACGGGCTGATGATCTGCGGCAGCAGCACGGACCAGAACGTGTTGGTCATCCCGACCGAAGCGAAGAGGAAGTACTGCGGGATGGCCAGGATGACCCCCGGGACGAGGACGCCCATCAACAGGACGGAGAACACGGCCTTCTTGCCCGGGAATTCGAACTTGGCCAGCACGTAACCTGAAATCGCGGAGATCCAGGTAGAGGCGAGTGCCCCGATCCCCGCATAGAGCGCCGTGTTGAGGACCCAGCGCCAGTACAGTCCGCCCCGGTACTGGGTTAGTTCGATGATGTTGTCCCAGAGGTGGGTGCTCGGCATCAGGGTGAAGGTGGAAAACAGCTCGGAGCTGTTCTTGCTGGCGGCCATGACGACCCAAAATACCGGGAACAGGCAGTAGACAGCGCCGATGAGCAGGATTCCGGTGGACACGTAGCTCGGTTTGACTCGAATGGAGTCGGCAGAAGCCCTGCGGGCCTTTAGGGAGTGGGGGCGGGGAATGCTGAGGGTGGTCACGGTCTAGTCCTCCTGGCCGAATGCTCGTTTCTGCACGACTCGCAGGAACAAGAATGAGAAGGCAAAGGTGACGACGGCGATGATGATCGAGGTCGCAGCCGCCGAATAGATGTCGTCGCGGGTGAACGCGTCCCGGTAGACGAGCATAAGTGGGGACCAGCTCGTGGAGAGGCTGTTGGTGAGCGGGCGCAGGGTCGTCGGTTCGGCGAACACCTGCAGCGTGGCGACCATGGAGAAGAGGGCGGTCATCACGATGGACGGAGCGATGATGGGGATCTTGATCCGCCAGGCGACCTGCACCTCGGTGCAACCGTCGAGCTTCGCCGCCTCGTAGATGTCGGTCGGAACGGCCTTCAGGGAGGTATACATCACGATCATGTTGAAACCGACGCCGCCCCACAGCGCGATATTCGCGATTGCGAAGAGCACCGTTGACGAGTCCAGGATCCCGGCGACATCCCAGCCCAGACGGTCGAAGACCCAGTAGAACGGGCTCACGGCGGGAAGATACAGGAAGCCCCAGAGGAGCGAACTGATCACGGCCGGTACAGCGAACGGCAGGAAGATCGCGGTCCGGGAGAATCCCGTTGTCCTGGTGCGTCGCGAATCGAGCAGCAGGGCGAAAAGCAGGGCCAGGCCGAGCATCAGCGGGATCAGGACGAGCCCGTAGAGCAGCACTCGCCAGACGCTTGCGCCGAAATCGGCGTTGGTCAGCGACGCGATGTAGTTGTCCAGCCCGGCGAATGCCGTGGTGCGGTTGCCCGAGCCGAGCCCGAGCCCCTTGACCTGCTTCTTCTGCAGGCTGAGAAAAAGCGTGTAGACGATCGGGGCAGCCATGAACGAGACGAACAGGATGATCCCTGGCGCCAGCATGAGATAGGGGGTGAGTACTCGGGAACGAAAGTTGCCCGTTCGCGCACTCGAGGGGGTGTCGGTTCGCGTTCGAGGCGTCGGCGCCTCGGTCACAGTCGCAGTCACAGGTGATCCTCAATCGAAAAGGGAAATGCGAGAGGAAGACCAGCCCGGTTGCGGGCAGCGGGCAGGTCTCCCCGATGGGTGCTACTTGACGGTGAACCCGCTCTTGACCAGGTCGTCCGTGGTGATCTTCTGCATGTTGGTGACCGCTGCGACGAAGGCGATCTTCGTCTTCGCATCCGCTGCCTTGGCGAATTCGTCGTTGTATGCGCTGTAGGCCACGTTGACGTTGGGACCGTAGTTGAACGGAGAGGCAGTCTTCGCGACATCAGCGGCGACGGTGTAGAAGTCAGGCTGGTTGCTGAAGAAGGCCGGCGCCGCGGTCAACGCGGACTTCGCCGCGGCCGCATCGGCCGGGTAGATGTTCGCGGTGCTGACCAGGGCTGCGACCGCGGCCGGGTCGGTGTTCAGCCAGGTGGCGAATTCCACGGCTTCCTTGGAGTGCGTCGACTGGGTTGTGACACCGGTGGACGAACCGCCCCAGTTTCCGGTCGCGGGAGTCGAGGCATCCCACTGCGGCATCGGGGCAGCCTTCCAGAGGCCTGCCGTGTCGGCGGCATTGCCCGCGAGCACGCCGGGAGCCCAGACGGCACTCAGCCAGCCCACTTGCGTGCCGGTGTTCAGGCCGGCGTTCCAGGCCGGCGTGTACATCGGCTTGTTGTCGATGACGCCCTCCTCGACCAGCCCGCCCCAGTATGCGGCGACCTTCTGGGTCGGAGTCTTGTCGATGTCGACGCTCCAGGCGTCACCGTCGATACCCCACCAGGAAGCACCGGCCTGCTGTGCCATCCCGGTGAACCAGCCCGCATCTCCGGACGAGAAGGTGCCGAGGTAGTCATCGGGGTTGGCTGCGTGGATCGTTCGGGCGGCGGCCGCGTACTCGTCCCAGGTGGTGGGGACGGCGATGCCGAGCTTCTCGAAGACGTCGGCGCGGTAATAGAACATCATCGGGCCGGTGTCCTGCGGGATCGCGTACAGCGCATCGCTGCCGAGGGTCACCGAGTTCCAGATGCCGTCGGCGAAAGCACCCTTGACGTCGGAGCCGATGGTGCCGGAGATGTCGGCGAGCGCGTCGGCGGCGACCAGCGTGGGGATCTTCTGGTATTCGGCCTGGATCAAGTCCGGGGCGCCGCTGCCGGCTTTGATGGCGGTCAGCAGCTTGGTGATCGCGGGGTCGCCGCCGTCCTGCTTCTGAACCGTGACCTGAATTTCCGGGTGCGCCTTGTTCCAGATGTCGACCACCTTGTCGAGGTTGGGCGCCCACGCCCAATACGACAGGGAGACCGGGGCGCTGGTGTCGCCCCCGGTGGCCGGGCTGGAACAGCCTGACATGAGCAAAACGGCGACAGCGGCCATGGCCACTGCTCCGACACGGAATGAAGTGCGCATTCGTCCTCCTTGAAGAAAGCTGGTGCTGTGATGGGTGCGCCCCGCCTCGGTGAACAAGAGTTTACTTGGGCTGTGAGCGGTTCTAGTACCTCACACGAGTATCCGAGTTGTCAACTAGGCAGAATTTTTCTTCTAAATCGTCAACTCCTGTGATAAAACTGGGAGCGCACACAGTCAAAGGAGCGACACACTCATGCCATTCGACTCACTCTCCCGAGTTGCCAAGGGCCAGTCAGGCCTCTGGATGCGCGGTACGACCGGTCTACGCTACGGCGGCGACTACAACCCGGAACAGTGGCCGCTTGAGGTCTGGGTCGATGACATCGCTCTTATGAAGGACGCCGGCATCAACCTGGTCAGCCTGGGCATCTTCTCCTGGGTATTGCTCGAACCCCGCGAAGGCGAATACGACTTCGCCTGGCTCGACAAACTTTTCGACATGCTGCACGCGGCGGGCATCGACATCGACCTGGCCACCCCGACCGCCGCTCCCCCGGCCTGGTTTTGGAAGAAGTACCCCGCGGCACGCCCCGTGACCCGGGACGGCGTGCGGCTCGCCGGTGGCTCCCGTGGCCTCGTCAGCCCCAGCTCGCCGGAATACCGCCGCGCCGCCGCGAACATCACGGAGCAGCTTGCCCGGCGGTACGCCGGCCACCCCGCGCTCGTGCTCTGGCACGTCCACAACGAATACGGGGCTCCGATAAGCGAGTCCTACGACGACTACTCCGTCGCGGCATTCCGCCTGTGGCTGCAGAAGCGCTACGGCACCCTTCCGGCACTGAACGAGGCGTGGGGCACCCCGTTCTGGGGCCAGTGTTACGGCGAATGGGACGAAATCGATGCGCCCCGGCTCTCCGCATCCGTGACGAACCAGACCCAGCGCCTCGACTTCAAGCGTTTCTCCTCCGATGCCCTGCTCGAATGCTTCATCAACGAACGCGACACCATCCGCCGGTTCACGCCGGAGATCCCGGTGACCACCAACTTCATGGCCACCAACTGCCTTTCGGTGGACTATTGGAAATGGAGCCGCGAGGTCGACATCATCTCGAACGACCATTACCTCGTCGCCGAACGCGCCGACAACCACATCCTGCTGGCCATGGATGCCGACCTCACCCGTTCCCTCGCCGGCGGGTCACCGTGGATCCTGATGGAGCACTCCACGGGCGCGGTCAACTGGCAGCCACGCAACATCGCCAAGAGAGCCGGGGAACTCGCCCGCAATTCCCTTTCCCACCTCGCCAGGGGCGCCGACGGGATCCTCTTCTTCCAATTCCGGGCCTCCCGGTACGGCGCGGAGAAGTTCCACTCGGCCATGCTCCCCCACGCCGGTGCCGGGACCCGGGCCTGGCGCGAGGTTGTTGAGCTCGGAGCCACCCTAGGCTGTCTCGAGCCCATCCGCACGAGCCGTGTACACGCCCGCGTCGCGATCCTGTGGGACGTGGAATCGTTTTGGGCCCAGGACCTGGAATGGCGGCCGAGCGTGGAACTCGACCACCGGGAGCGCATCGAGGCGTTCTATTCCGTTCTCTGGAATCGCTCCGTCACGATCGATTTTGCGCACCCGGCCGCAGAGCTCGGCGGTTACGACCTGGTCATCGCGCCGAGCCTTTACCTGCTCGGGCCTGCTTCGGCCGCCAATCTCGCCACCTATGTCAACGGCGGTGGTACCCTCCTCATGTCCTACTTCTCCGGCATCGTCGACGAGCAGGACGCCGTCTACCCAGGGGCGGCCCCGGGGGCCTTGCGTGACGTGCTCGGCCTCTCCATCCACGAATTCCTCCCGCTGCGGGACCACGAATCGGTGAGCCTAAGCGACGGGCGGTTCGGCACTGGCTGGGCCGACGACATCCAGGTTTCAACAGCCGAGGTAGTGGCCCGATACGTCGACGGCCCCGCGGCAGGCAGCCCCGCGATCACACGCAACACCCTCGGCTCGGGGTCGGCCTGGTACGTCTCCACCCGGCTGGCGGGCGCCGGGCTCGAGGCCCTCCTCGGCGAGGTTCTGACCTCGGTGGGCATCGAATCCACGTCGACGCCCGGTATCGAGGTGGTGACTCGCACGAGCGACCACGGCGACTTCACCTTTGTGATCAATCACACGGATATCGACGCGGACTACACCGCGTTCGGCATCGAACTCACGACAGGGGATACGATCTCGGGATCGGTCCTTGTCCCGGCGGGACTGACCCGCGTGGTCCGGGGCGTCCCGACAGAAGCCTGACCCGGCAACCGAGCTACGATTCAGCCAGCACAGGAAGGCTGCCATGACCATGAGCACCGCGCCACAACTCGTCGATCTCACCCTGCCGGGGGCGTCCGGAGGCAGCGCGGGGCTCACCGCCCTCCTCGGCATTCCGGCCGGGAACGGCCCGTGGCCCGGGGTGGTGCTCGTGCACGAGGCATTCGGGCTGACCGATGTGATGCGGCGCCAGGTGGCCAGGATGGCCGAGGCCGGCTACCTGGCCCTGATGCCCGACCTGTTCACCGAGGGCGGACCGCGCAAGTGCCTCACCGCGACATTCCGTGCTCTCCAGGCAGGCGAGGGCCGCGCGTTCGTCGACATCGAGTCCGCGCGCCGGTTCCTGCTCGATCGGCCGGACTGCACCGGCGAGGTCGGAGTGCTCGGCTTCTGCATGGGCGGCGGCTTCGCCCTGGTGGCAGCCGCACGCGGCTTCGACGCGGCATCCGTCAACTACGGGCGCCTGCCCAAGGACCTCGACGAGGCGCTCATCGGGGCCTGCCCGATCGTGGCCAGCTACGGCGCGACCGACGCGTCGCTGAGGGGAGCCGCCGGCACGCTCGAGGCCGCGCTCGTGCGGCGCGGGATCCCGCACGACGTCACGGAGTACCCGGGCGCCGGGCATGCCTTCCTCAACGACGCCGAGAGCGGGCCGCCGGTGCTGCGATTCGTGCTCAAGCGCATCCTCGGTGCCGGGCCGGACCCGGTGGCCGCGGCCGACGCGTGGCAGCGGATCGACGCCTTCTTCGGGGAGCACCTGGCCACCCCGAAGGAGGCGCCCTCCAGCTAAAGGGCCGCCTGGAGCGCCGGGGAATCAGACGAACATCAGCACGAAGCCGAGCACGGCCGCGGCCAGGCCGGTGCCGAGCAGGATCAGCCCGGTCAGCCGCAGCCCCTTGCCCTCGATCTCCGGCGCGTGGGTGCGGCAGTGCCAGGGTGTCCGGGAATTGAACCAGAGCGGGACATCCTGCCCGGGCGAAAGCCGGTGGGTCTCGTGGGTGGTCGCGGGGCACTCGTGCACCTCGCCGTCCTGGTCGAACCAGCGGATGACGGTTCCCGGCCCCGACGCGGCGATCACCCCGTCGGCCGGGATCCACCGCCCCTTGATCCCGCGCACGAACGCCCCCGCCAGATAGAGGGTCACGCCGAGGACCAGGCCGACCAGGGACAGCACCTCGCTGATGAGCGAGGTGAGTGCGTGTGTGTCCAATCCGGCCCCTCCGGCAGAAGCAATGCTGCTTTTCCGATCGTATCGTGTGCGGCCGGACCCCCGCCGATGCCCCCAAAACGGGGGGCACGCGGTAAGGTCAGGCAATGAGCACGGTCGCGGAACGCACCCCCACCCATGAGGACAGCAGCTTTCTGGGGCAACCGCGCGCGCTCGCCAACATCTTCGGGGTGGAGATGTGGGAGCGGTTCTCCTTCTACGGTATGCAGGGCATCCTGCTGCTGTACTTGTACTACTCGGCGACCCGGGGCGGCCTGGGAATCCCCCAGGCGACGGCCGCCGGCATCGTCGGCGCGTACGGCGGCGGGGTATACCTGTCGACCATCCTCGGCGCCTGGATCGCGGACCGCCTGGTCGGCTCGGAGCGGGTGCTCTTCTTCAGCGCCATCGTCATCGCGGTGGGCCATCTCGCGCTCTCGCTCATCCCCGGGATTGCCGGGGTCACGGTCGGGCTGATCCTGATCGCGCTCGGCAGCGGTGGGCTCAAGGCAAACGCCACCTCCGTCGTCGGCGCGTTGTACCGACGTGACGATCCTCGGCTCGACGCGGGCTTCTCCCTGTTCTACCTCGGCATCAACCTCGGGGCCTTCTTCGGCCCCATCCTGACCGGGCTGCTGCAGTCCACCCTCGGCTTCCACTTCGGCTTCGGCCTCGCGGCCGTGGGCATGACGATCGGCCTGGTGCAGTACTCCTTCGGGCGGAAGCGCCTGCCGGAGGTCGTGCACCACGTGCCCAACCCGCTCCCGGCCGAACGCATGCTGCCGTACATCGTCTCGGCCCTGGCCGCCGTCGCGGCGATCGTCGTGCTCGTGATGGTCGGCGTCATCACTCCGACCAGCCTCGTCACCATCGTGATCGGCCTCACCGTGATCGCGACGATCAGTTACTTCGTCGTCATCCTCCGCAGCCGCCGGATCACCGCCGTCGAACGCAAACGCGTCTACGCGTTCATCCCGCTGTTCCTCGCCAGCGCCGCATTCTGGTCGTTGTCACAGCAGCAGTTCACCGTGGTCACCATCTACGCCGATGAGCGCCTCAACCGCGACCTGTTCGGCTGGGTGCTCCCGGTGTCCTGGGTGCAATCGTTCAACCCGATCTTCATCATCCTGCTGTCCGGCGCGTTCGCGGCCCTGTGGACCCGCTGGGGGTCCCGCCAGCCGTCGACACCGGTCAAGTTCGCGATCGGGACCGCGGTGATGGGCGTCGCCTTCCTGATCTTCCTTCCCTTCACCGGCGGCGGCGCGAACTCGACGCCGCTGGCAGCGATGGTCGGCATCCTGCTCGTGCTCACCGTGGCCGAGCTCCTGATCGGCCCGGTCGGCCTGTCGATCACGACCAAGCTCGCCCCCGAGCCGTTCAAGACCCAGATGGTGGCGCTGTTCTTCCTGTCGATCGCGCTCGGCACCGCCGTCTCCGGAGGGCTGGCCCAGTGGTACACGACGGTCCCGGAGACGGTGTACTTCAGCGTGATCGGCGGCGTCGCCATCGCGCTCGGCCTGCTGCTCGCGCTGATCTCCCGGCCGATCCTGCGCCTGATGGACGGCGTGCGCTGACGCCGCCGCCTCGGCGGCGGGTGACTACCGGCCCGCCGTGGCCTCGACGATCGCGATCTCGCGGGTGGCGGTCTCCGGCGTGCCGGCGACCAGGTCGCGGCCGTCCCCGTCATGGCGCAGCAGCAACCGTGGCGTGCGGCCCGGCCGGTAACGCACGCGCAGGCTCCGGTACCTGACCATCCAGAAGAGCACGGCCCCGGCAGCCAGGATGCCGGAGAGCGCGGCGACGCCGAGCGCCCAGCGAGGGCCGTACTGGTCGGCCACCCAGCCCACCAGGGGAGCCCCGAGCGGGGTGCCGCCGGCGAAGATGGCCATGTACAGCGCCATCACCCGGCCGCGCATCGCCGGCCGGGTCGTCGTCTGCACGTAGGCGTTGGCCGTGGTCATCAGTGTCAGCGAGGCGAATCCGATCAGCGCGAGCGAGGCCGCGAAGGTGACGTAGTTCGGCATCACCGCGGCCAGGGCGCAGGACAGCCCGAACACGGCGGATCCGGCGACCACCAGGCGGAGGCGCGGTCGGCTGCGCCGGGCCGACAGCAGCGCGCCCGCGACCGATCCGATGGCCATGATCGAACTGAGGAAACCGAACTCGCCCGCGCCCATCCCGAACTCGACCGTGGCCATCGTGGCGGTGAAGATGGCGAAGTTGAAGCCGAAGGTGCCGACCAGGAAGACCGTGACCAGCACGGCCACAATGTCCGGCCGATGCGACACATAGCGGAAACCGGCCATCAGCTGGCCGCGCTTGCGCGACGCCCGCGGCTGCGGACGCAGTTCCTTCGTGCGCAGCATCGCCATCGCGAGCACGGTCGCGCCGAAGGTGACCGCGTTGATGATGAACACCCAGCCGGCGCCGATGGCGACCGTGAGCAGCCCCGCGGCGGCCGGGCCGATCAGGCGGGCGCCGTTGAACGACGCCGAGTTGAGCGCCACCGCGTTGGAGAGTTTGTCGTCGGAGACGAGCTCGGAGACGAAGGTCTGCCGCGCCGGGGCGTCGATCGCGGCGACGATCCCGAGGCCGAGCGCGAACAGGTAGACGTGCCAGAGCTGGGCGACGCCGGTGACCGTGATCAGGCCGAGCCCGAGGCCGAGCAGGCCCATCAGGCCCTGGGTCACCATCAACAGCCGCCGCCGGTTGAACCGGTCGGCGATGAGACCCGCCCACGGCATCAACACAAGCTGCGGACCGAACTGCAGCGCCATCACGATGCCGACCGCCGTGGCGTTATGGTCGGTCAGGTCGGTGAGCACGATCCAGTCCTGGGCGGTGCGCTGCATCCAGGTTCCGATGTTCGACACCAGGGCGCCGGCGAACCAGATGCGATAGTTCGGGACGCTCAGGGAGCGGAACATGGCACTCAACTGTCGGTGAGCTCCTTCATGATCTCGATGGCCTCGGCGAGCACCCGGCGCTGTTCGGGGGTGAACCTGACGATGCGCTGGGCCAGCCAGGCGTCCCGGCGCTTGCGGGTGTCGCGCATCATGGTGCGCCCGGTCTCGGTGACGGTGAGCACGACCTTGCGGCCGTCGTCCGCCGAGGCGGTTCGATTGACCAGCCCGGCCTGGACGAGCGCGTTCACGGTGCGGTTCATCGACGGCGGCGTCACCTTCTCGTGCTCGCTGAGCTCGCGAAGGGTGAACGGGCCGTAGAAGAACAGGGTGCCGAGGGCGGAGAACTGGCTGCCGCTGAGCTCGTTGTCCGCCTTCTCCTGGCGCAGGCGCCTGGCCAGCCGCCCGTTCGCCAGCCGGAAATCATGGCTCAACTCGGCGACGGTCATGCGGCGACCGGGGGCGGAGCCGGGCGCCGTGCCGGAGGCCGATCCGGAGGTCGGGCCGGAGACGGTCGAAGCGGATGCCGTTGCAGAGTCCATAGATATCAACCATAACCACTTAGCAACGCTAAGTATTCCCCCTGTGTGGGTGGCGGGCCGCGATTCCGGGTCGGTTTCGGTGCGGGCCCGGTCCGACCTGACAGACTGGTCCCGTGCCCACCTACACGGATGACTACGGCGTCGCGATCACCTACTACGTCTGGACGGTGCCTCACCCGCGTGCCGCCGTGCAGCTCGTCCACGGCGTGGGCGAGCACGCGCACCGCTATGAGGAGCTCGTCGGCCGGCTCAACGCCGCGGGGTACACCGTGTATGCCGACGACCATCGCGGCCACGGCCAGACCGGGGTGCACCAGCACCGCGGCGACCTGTCCCGGCTCGGCCGGCTCGGCGAGGGCGGGCTGCGCGCCGCGGTCGCCGCCGTGCACCAGCTCAGCGGGATCATCCGGGCCGAACAGCCCGGTGTGCCGCTCGTGCTGCTCGGCCACAGCTGGGGCTCGTTCATGGCGCAGATGATCCTCAACCGCTACCCGGACGACTACGACGCGGTGGCGCTCAGCGGCACCGCCTACCGGATGCCGGGCTACCTCGACGGCGGCGACCTGAACCGCAGGCACAAGAACCTGGGCACGACCGGGGTCGAGTGGCTCAGCCGGGACCCGGCCGTCGCCGCCGCGTTCGTCGCCGACCCGCTGACGACGTCCGTGCCGCTGGCGAAACTCTTCGGAATCCGGGACGCGGCCCGGCTCTTCGGGCGCCCGGCCCGGCGACTGCCGGCGAGGCTGCCGTTGCTGATCCTGGTCGGCAGCGATGACACCGTCGGCGGGGAACGGAGCGCTCGCATGCTCTCGAAGGCATATGCGGAGCGCTCGGGGCTGCGCGACATCCGTCTCATCGTCTACCCGGGGGCGCGGCACGAGGTCTTCAACGAGACCAACCGGGAGCAGGTCTTCGCCGACCTGATCGGGTGGCTGGACGAGCGGGTTCGGGCGCGCGCCGATTAGGCTTGCGTTATGCACGGTGAATACAAGGTCCCAGGCGGCAAGCTCGTCGTCGTCGATCTCGAGGTCGTCGACAACACGATCGTCGACTTCCGCCTGGCCGGTGATTTCTTTCTCGAACCGGACAGCGCGCTCGGCGACATCAACGCCGCGGTGAACGGACTGTCTGCGGACAGTGACGCGGTGAGCATCGCGGCCGCGGTGAGGGCTGCCCTCCCGGCGGAGGCCACCCTGCTCGGTTTCTCTCCGGAGTCGGTGGCGGTCGCGATCCGGCGTTCGCTCGCCCGGGCCAGCAGCTGGCAGGACTACGAGTGGCAGCTCATCCACTCGCCGCGTCCCGTCCCGCCGGTGATGCAGATGGCGCTCGACGAGGTGCTCGCGATCGAGGTCGGCGAGGGCCGGCGCAGCCCCACCCTCCGCATCTGGGAGTGGAACGAACCGGCCGTGGTGATCGGCAGCTTCCAGTCGCTGAAGAACGAGGTCGACCCGGTCAACGCCGAGAAGCACGGCTTCACCGTGGTGCGCCGGATCAGCGGCGGCGGCGCCATGTTCATGGAGGCGGGCTCGGTGATCACCTACTCGATCTACGCACCGACCGACCTCGTGCAGGGGATGACCTTCGCCGACTCATACGCCTACCTCGACGAGTGGGTGCTCACCGCGCTCAAATCGCTCGGCATCGACGCCTACTACCAACCGCTCAACGACATCACCAGCCCGAAGGGCAAGATCGGTGGGGCGGCGCAGAAGCGGCTCGGCAGCGGGGCCGTGCTGCACCACGTCACCATGAGCTACGACATGGACGGCGAGAAGATGGTGCAGGTGCTCCGCATCGGCAGGGAGAAGCTCAGCGACAAGGGCATCACCAGCGCGGCCAAGCGCGTCGACCCGCTGCGCAGCCAGACCGGCCTCAGCCGCGCCGAGATCATCGACCGGATGAAGCAGACCTTCACCGGGCTCTACGGCGCGGTCTCCGGCGACGTCACCGACGACGAGTACGCCAAGGCGGCGGCGCTGGTCGAGAGCAAGTTCGGCACGGCGGACTGGATCGGGCGCGTCCCGTAGAACCCGCGTCCGCCCCGGTGAGAACAGTCAGCGGCCGCGGGTCAGCAGGTCCTGGTATTCGGCGTGCGCGTCGATCCAGCTCACCACATACGGACACACCGGCACGACGGTGAGGTCCGTGCGCACGCGCACATCATCGAGGGCCTGCTCCACGAGGATGCCGGCCAGCCGCTGGCCGCGACGGGCCGGGTCGACCTCGACGTGGGTGAACAGCACCTCCTGGCCTTCCACCTCGTAGTCGGCGAAGCCGACCGTCTCGCCGTCGATCAACAACGTGTACCTGGCCAGTGCGGGCTCGTGGCGGAAGGTCACCGCTGCCGGGCCGGTGGTCGCTGAGTCAGTAGTCATCTCCATAGGCTAGGCCGCCTGACACAATGAGGGAATGCCAACCGTGTGGTCCCAGTCGTCTCCCAGCCGTGTCGTCCATGCCGACAACCTCGAGATCCTTCCCGGGCTGCCGGATGCGGCGTTCACGCTGATCTACCTCGACCCGCCGTTCAACACCGGCCGGAAGCAGAACCGCCAGTCCACGACATCCGTTCGGTCGCCGGCCCCGGTGGACTCCGAGGCCCTCGGCGCACGCGCGGCCGGCACGATCACCGGGTTCAAGGGCCAGCGTTACGAGCGGATCAAGGGTGACCTGCTCGGCTACGACGACCAGTTCGAGGACTACTGGGCCTTCCTCGAACCTCGCCTGATCGAGGCGTGGCGGCTGCTGGCCGACGACGGCACCCTGTACCTGCACCTCGACTACCGGGAGGCGCACTACGCGAAGGTGCTGCTCGACGCGCTCTTCGGCCGGGACTGCTTCCTCAACGAACTGATCTGGGCCTACGACTACGGCGCGAAGTCGAAGAACCGCTGGCCGACCAAGCACGACACGATCCTGGTCTACGTGAAGAACCCGGCAGCGTATTACTTCGACTCGACCACGGTGGACCGGGAGCCGTACATGGCGCCCGGCCTGGTCACCCCGGAGAAGGTCGCGAAGGGCAAGCTGCCGACGGATGTCTGGTGGCACACGATCGTGTCGCCGACGGGCAAGGAGAAGACCGGGTATCCGACCCAGAAGCCGGTGGGCATCCTGCGCCGGATGATCCAGGCCTCCAGCAGGGAGGGCGACTGGGTGCTCGACTTCTTCGCCGGCAGCGGCACGACGGGCGCGGTCGCGGCCGCCCTCGGGCGCCGGTTCCTGCTGGTGGACCAGAACCCGGAGTCGATCGCCGTGATGCGGGAGCGGTTCGCGCCGCTGGCCGAGGTGGAGTTCCTCGGCCCGACGGTCGCCATCGCCTGATCCCGGCGGGCTCGAAAACCGTCCGGTCCAGGTCTGGAACACTGGGACCATGAGACTCCGCATCTTCACCGAACCGCAGCAGGGCGCCGACTACGACGATATCCTCGCCGTCGCGCAGGCCACGGAGAAGCTCGGCTTCGACGCCTTCTTCCGCTCCGACCACTTTCTCGCGATGGGCGACCAGGTCTCCGGCCTGCCCGGGCCGACGGATGCCTGGACCACCCTCGCCGGCCTCGCCAGGGAGACCTCGCGCATCCGCCTCGGCACGCTGGTCTCCTCGGTGACCTACCGGCCGCCGGGCATCCTGGCGATCCAGGTGGCCCAGGTCGACCAGATGTCCGGCGGACGGGTCGAGCTCGGCCTCGGCACCGGCTGGTTCGAGCGGGAACACCTGGCCTACGGCATCCCGTTCCCGGCCAAACGGTTCGGCATGCTCGAGGAACAGCTCGAGATCGTGACCGGCCTGTGGGGCACCCCCGCCGGCGAGACCTACAGCTTCGCCGGCGAGCACTACACGCTCGTCGATTCGCCGGCGCTGCCGAAGCCGGCCCAGGCGCGCATGCCCGTGATCGTCGGCGGCGGGGGAGCGAAGCGCACCCCGGCCATGGCCGCGCGGTTCGCCACCGAGTTCAACCTGCCGTTCCCGGAGTTCGCGGATGTCCCCGGCAAGTTCGCCGGCGTGCGCGCGGCCTGCGAGGCCATCGGTCGCGACCCGCGTGAGCTCGTCTACTCGACGGCCCTGATCGCGGTCGCCGGCCGTGACGAGGCCGAGTTCACCCGCCGTGCCGCCGCGGTCGGCCGTGAACCGGCCGAGCTGCGCGAACACGGCCTGGCCGGCACCGCGTCCGAGCTCGTCGACCGGCTGGGCGCGCTCGCCGCCGACGGGGTCGAGTGCGCCTACCTGCAGATCATGGACCTGTCCGACCTCGACCACCTCGACTTCATCGCCCGCGAGGTCGTGCCCCAGCTCGACTGATGCGGGCTGCGGTTCCGGGCGCGGCCTGGCGAGGGATGGTCCCGGTCAGGCGGAGTCGCGCAGCACGAGACGGGTCGGCATGAGGGTGCGGTGCGGCATGCTCTCGTCGCCGGCGAGCCGGCGCAGCAGCACGTCCGCCATCGCATAGCCCATTTCCTCGGAGGGCTGGCTCACGGTGGTCAGCGCCACCGGGCCGCTCGTCGCGGCCGGGCTGTCGTCGAATCCGACGATGGCGACGTCCCCCGGCACCGAACGGCCGAACTCGCGCAGCACGTCCACCGCGCCGGTGGCCATGAGGTCGCTCGCCACGAAGAGGCCGTCAAGGTCGGGGTACCGCTCCAGCAGGCGTCGGGTGGCCGCGGCCCCGCCGGCGGCCGTGAAGTCGGCGAGCTCGACGGCATCCGTGGGCAGACCGGCCCGCTCGAGCGTGCGCGCGAACCCGGTGAGGCGGTCGATGCCGGCCGGCATGTCCCCCGCCCCCGCGATCGAGCCGATGCGGCGGCGCCCGATATCGAGCAGGCGCTGGGTGCCCGTCTCGGCTCCCGCCGCGTTGTCGACGTCGACGAAGTAGGCGTCGAGGTCGTCGGCGTTCGACGGCCGCCCACCGAAGACCACCGGCATGGTCGTCTCGAGCTCGGCCACGAAGTCGTCGCCGGTGTGGTGCGAGATGATGAGCGCGCCGTCGACGTTGCCCGTGCGCAGGTAGCGCAGGGTCTTGTGCCTCGGGTCGCTCGAGGCGACGAGCAGGTTGAGGGTGTAATCGCTCTGGTCGAGCCGGCGGGTGATTCCCTGCACGACCGCGGCGAAGTAGGGGTCACCGAAGAACCGGGTCATGTCCTCGGGCACGACCAGGGCCACGGCCTCGGTCTGCCGGCTCGCCAGCGAGCGGGCCGCCCGGTTCGGCACGTAGTTGAGCTCGCCGATCGCCTTGGTCACCGCAGCGACGATCTCGGGGCTGACCTTCGTCGACCCGTTGACCACCCGGCTCACGGTGGCCCGGGACACCCCGGCCACCTCGGCCACCATTTCCAGGGTGGGCTGCGCGGGACGGGCCTGGCGCACACTGGTAGTCATGACGTCATTCTAATTCGCCCGCGCCCCTCGTCGTTCCCGGTCAGGAGAGGGCGCGGTTGCGGATGATTTCGGCGTAGGCTCGGCCGCTGTCCTTGACGATGCGCTCCTGGGTCTCGTAGTCGACCCGCACGATGCCGAAGCGCTTCTCATAGCCCCAGGCCCACTCGTAGTTGTCCATCAGCGACCAGTAGAAGTAGCCCTTGACGTCGACACCCTCATCGATCGCGTCGAGGATGGCGCCCAGGTGGTCGGTGAGGAACTCGGTGCGCCGGGCATCCGGAACGCTGCCGTCAGCGGCGACAACGTCGTCGAACGCCGCGCCGTTCTCGGTGACGTACAGGCTCGTCCCGGTCGGGGCCGTGTATTCGGTGTTCACCCGGACGAGCAGTTCGCGCAGCCCGTCAGGCTGGACCTCCCACTCCATGGCGGTCAGCGGTAGCCCCTGCGGGTGGTCGAAGACCCCGTCGGCGGCCGGGAACGGCGACCGGGTGGGGCGGGTGGTCGGGGCCTGCGCGAGCAACGGATGCTCGGCCGGGCGATCGCTGACGAGGTCGCCGTGGTAATAATTCACGCCGAGGGTGTCGATCGGCTGATTGATCCGGGCCAGGTCACCCTCGCGGATGAAATCGGTCAAACCGTATTCGGCGACGTCCTGGAGCACATCCTCCGGGTAGGAGCCGCGGAAGACCGGGTCGAGGAAGATCCGGTTGAACTGCCCGTCGATCCGGCGCGCCGCGTCCACGTCGCCGGCATGCGTGGGATCGACTGGCTTGGCGACCGTGAGGTTGAGCGTGATGCCGAGTTCGAGTTTCGGGTCGCGTTCGCGGAGCGCCTCGACGGCGAGGCCGTGTCCCAGGAGCAGGTGGTGCGCCGCGGCCAGGCCGTCCCGGGGGCTCTGCCGCCCCGGGGCGTGTGCGCCGCCGGTGTAGCTGAGGAGTGAGGAGCACCAGGGCTCGTTCAGGGTGGTCCACACGCCCACGCGGTCACCGAGGGTGTCGTGAACGCTGAGGGCGTAGTCCCGGAAGCGCAGGGCGGTGTCGCGGTTGGTCCAGCCGCCCGTCTCCTCGAGGGCCTGCGGCAGGTCCCAGTGGTAGAGGGTCAGCCACGGCTTGATCCCGGCACCGAGGAGCTCGTCGACCAGGCGGGAGTAGAAGTCGATGCCCTTGGGGTTGACCGGTCCGCCGTCGGGTCGCACCCGTGACCAGGAGGTGGAGAAGCGGTAGGTCTGCAACCCCAGGTCCTTCATCAGGGCGACGTCGTCCTGGTAGCGGTGGTAATGGTCGCAGGCGACGTCTCCGTTGTCGCCATTGATGACGGCACCCGGCACGCGGCTGAACCTGTCCCAGATGGAATCCGTGCGGCCGTCTTCATGGGCGGCACCCTCGATCTGGTAGGCCGCCGTGGCCGCCCCGAAGAGGAATCCGGGCGGGAAGGTGCGGGGGTGGGAGGTCAGGTCCGGATTCGCGGCGAGACCGTTGAGTGTTCCGAGAACGGTCATCCCTTGACCGCGCCCTGCATGATCCCGGCCACCAGCTGCTTGCCCAGGAAGATGAATACCAGGATCAGCGGGATGATCGACAGGACGACGCCGGCGAGCACGAGCGAGTAGTCGACGTAGAAGGCTGCCTGCAGCTGCTGCAGTGCCACGGGGAGGGTCGGGTTGCCCGGGCCGAGCACGATGAACGGCCAGAAGAAGTTGGTCCAGGTGCCGATGAAGGTGAACAAGGCGAGCATCGCCGCGGCCGGCCGGGCGGCCGGGAGGCCGATGTGCCAGAAGCTGCGGATCATGGAGGCGCCGTCCATCCGGACGGCCTCGATCAGTTCGTCGGGGAGGGCGTCGCGCAGGTACTGGGTCATCCAGAACACGCCGAACGCGGTGACCATCGCGGGCGCGATGACAGCCCAGAGGCTGCCGGTCCAGCCGAGCCTGGCCATCACGATGAACAGGGGCACGATGCCGAGCTGGGTGGGCACGGCCATGGTCGCGATCACGAAGATGAGCAGACCTTCCCGGCCCCGGAACTTGAGCTTGGCGAAGGCATAGCCCGCCAGCGTGGAGAACAGGACGACGCTGATCGACACCACGGACGACACGATGATGCTGTTGCCGAGGGCGGTCCAGAACGGGATGCTGTCGATGACGGTGGCCGCGTTGGCGATGAAGTTGCCGCCCGGGATCCACATCATGCCGTTCTGGTTCAGGGCCGAGGCGTCCTGGCTGCCGATCAGGTATGACCACCAGATCGGGAAGGCGGAGCCCAGGAGAACGGCGATCAGGATGCCGTAGACCCAGATGGAGGGTCGGCGGTCGTGTCCGCCGATGATGGTCTTGCTCATTTCAGGCCTTTCGCGCGGTGCGCAGCTTGCGGTCGGCGGTGCCCGCGATGCGCCGGGTGATGAGGAAATTGGCCACGGCGATCACGATGATGATCAGGAAGAGCAGCCAGGCCACGGCGGATGCCCGCCCGAAGTTGCGCTGGTTCCAGCCGAGCTCGTAGATGTACAGGGTGAGTGTCTGCCACTGCCGGCTGGCGCCGCCCTGGCCGACGTTGTCGAACATCCGCGCCTCGTCGAAGATCTGCAGGCCGCCGATGGTGCTGGTCAGGATGACGAAGATGATGATCGGTCGGAGCAGCGGCAGGGTGATCGACCGGAAGGTGCGCCAGCGGTTCGCGCCGTCGATGATGGCGGCCTCGTAGTAGTCGCGCGGCACGGCCTGCATGGCGGCGAGGAAGATGAGGGCGTTGTAGCCGGTCCAGCGGAAGTTCACCATCGTGGCGATGGCGAGGTGGCTCGGGATCACGTCGACATGCCAGCGGATCGGCTCGAGCCCGAGGCCCCCGATCGCGCTGTTGATGAGCCCGTACTTGTCCCCGAAGAGGTCGTTGAAGATGAGCGCGACCGCGACCGGTGCCACGACATACGGCAGGAGGACGCCCATCCGCCAGAAGGTCTTGCCGCGCAGGTTGAAGTCGAGCACGGCGGCGATGCCGAGCGCCAACAGCACCTGGGGGATGCTCGAGAGCAGGAAGATGCTGAACGTGTTGCGGAGGGAGTTCCAGAAGTAGCCCTGGGTCAGCACGGTGACGAAGTTCTCCAGGCCGACGAAGTCGCCCTGGCCACCGATCAGGTTCCAGTCGTGCACCGACACCCACGCGGTGTAGAGCAACGGGAACAGTCCCATCACTCCGAAGACGAGGAAGAAGGGGGAGATGTAGAGGTAGGGCGAGAAGCGCACGTCCCAGCGGCCGAGCATATGGCTGAAGGCGATCCGGCGGATGCTGCGGGCATTCACCTCGACAGCGGCGGAGGTGGTGGTCATGAAGAGTCCTTCGGTGGTTGAGCTTGTCGAAACCCGGTGGTCGAGCTTGTCGAAACCCGGCGGTCAAGCCGGTCGCGACCCGGTGACCGGGCCGGTCGAGGCCATGCTGGCCTCGACCGGCCCGACTGCGGGGTGAGGCAGGTTAGCCGAGCGCCTTGACGTCGGTGGTCCACTGCGCCCACGACTGGTCCGGCGTCATCGTGCCGTCTTCGACCCGGGTGAGCGCCTGCTGCATGGCGTCGTTGATGGCGAAGTAGAACTCACCCTTGAACGGAGTCACGTCGACGGCTGCGGCGCGGTTGGCGAGGATCTGCCCGGTCGGAGCGTTGTTGAAGAACGGGTTCGTCGCCCCGAGGAGTTCGTCGCTCTTGAGAGCGTCGACCTGGCTCGGGAAGGTGCCCTTGGACGCGAAGGCCTTGAGCTGCTGCTCAGGGGCGGTCAGCCAGGACGCGAGCTTCTGAGCTTCCTTCTGGTGCTTGGACTGGTTGGGAACGGTCAGGTACGAGCCGCCCCAGTTGCCGCCGCCGCCGGGGAACGTGTCCGCGACGTCCCAGCCGGTGACGCCTTCAGCGTTGCCCGAGATCACGCCGAGCATCCAGCCCGGGCAGAGCATCGTGGCGAAGCCGTTGTTCTGGAAGCTGGCGGTCCAGTCGTCGCTCCACTGTCCGAGGTGCGCCGAGAGGGTGCTGCTGGCGTCGAGCACGCTCGTGTACGCCGCCTTCACCTCCGGGTTCTCGGTCGCGATGATGGTGCCGTCCTTCTTCTCGTAGGCGTTGGGGATCTGGTTGACGACGCCCTGCCAGGTGGCTCCGGCCGAGTCGAACCACGGCACGTTCGTGCCGGCGGCCGCGAACGTCTTGCCGGCCGCGAAGTAGCTGTCCCAGCTGGTGCCGAGGAGTTTGGCGACCTCGGCGCGATCGGTCGGCAGGCCGGCCGCGGCGAACAGGTCGGAGCGGTAGCAGACGCCCTCCGGGCCGATGTCGGTGCCGTAGGCGATCAGGCGACCGTCGGCATCCGTGGCGGCCTTGGCCTTCCAGTCGAGCCAGCGGTCCTTGACGTCGTCGCTGGTCAGGTCCACGAACTGGTCAGAGTACTTCAGCAGTTCCGGCAGCCAGTCGACCTCGATGGCCTCCACGTCGCTCAGGCCGCTGCCCGCGGCGAGGCGGGTGGTGAGGTTGTCGCGGGCCTCGTTGGAGGTCGCCGCCTTCTTGTGCGTGATGGTGACGTTCGGATTCGCCTTCTCGTATTCGCCGAACAGGTCGTCGTAACCGAATTCGTTGAACGTGGCGACGGTCAGTTTGACATTCTTGTCGGCTGACTGCTCGGTGCCGGCGCCGGCTGAACAACCGGACATTACCAGTGCGAAGGATGCTGCTCCGGCGACTGTTACTGCAAGTGTGGTGCGCGGGAAACGCTTCACGGTCACTCCCTTGTGTGCGTGCTGATGGGTGGATGCGAGTCCGCTCTCATCAGGTTCTGTGAGAGCGCTCTCACGATGTGATGCCCACGTTAGTGCGCGCATCGGTCGTTTGTCAAGAGAGCGCTCTCCGTGGAGGAGTCCGGACGAGGCGGGGAAGCGGCCTGCCCGTCTCCGTACAGGTCAGAACCCGGCCGTCTCCGGCACGGTCACCGTGAGGGAGCGCACCCGGCCGTCGCGGCGGAACACGCTCGCGCTGAGTTCGGCGTCGAGCGAACCGCCGGCCCCGGGCACCCGGCTGCCGTCGGCGAGGTGCGCGACCACCTCGAGTGGGCCGCCGCGGTGGAACACGACCGGCACCTGGCAGAACGTGAACGCGAGCGCGCCCACGGGCAGCTCGATGCGCTGCCGCTCGCCGGCGAGGTCCCGGTAGGCGAAGGTGCCGGGCGCCGTGGTCCATTCGCCGGCACGCAGCAGGGTGGGTCTGAACCTGATGCGACCGTCCTCGACCCGCAGGCCGAGCTCGCCCAGGCGGGTGAGTACCTCCTCCTTGACCTGCCCGGTCATCCCCGGCTGCCGGGCGCCGTGTCCGGCCGGTGTGTGCGAGTAGGGGTCGGTCGGGAAGGCGCCGTAGGTCAGGGGGTCCTTGCAGTAGCCGATGCCGGCCCGCACGTCCTCATACGCCGCCATCAGAGCCCGGATCGCGGTCTCGTCGGCCCGCTCGGCGACGGCCCGTTCGAGCGTCTCCTGCACCGCAAGCAGCAGCTTCGACACCATGTGCCAGTAGATGCTGCCGAGGCCCTCGTAGGCGAAGAAGGAGCCGGAGCGCCCGGTGAACTCCGCGTGCCGGAAGACGTCCTCGAAGATGCCAAGGAGCTGCGTCCGGTCCCGTTCGACGGCGACGTGCATGGCCGGGTCGGCGCTGAGCCGGTTCAGCGCCTCCGAAACGCCCCTGGCGTTCCGAATGTGGGCGGCGAAGTGCAGGTCACCGTCGACGTCCCGCACCACGATGCTCCGGTCTCCGGCCTCCACGAGGCGCAGGGCGAGCGGGCAGTCGGCGGCCCGCTCGGCGTCGAACGTATTGCGGGCCAGGAAGGACGGCAGGTCCTTGTCGGGATAGAGGATGTAGCTGTGCTGGTCGGCGCGGTACAGCCGGCTCGCGCGCAATGCGCTGAGCACGTCCAGCGACTCCTCGGGGGTGAGCAGGCCCGAGGAGAGGATGGCGACCTGGCCCTCGAGCATCTCCGCGAGCGGTCGCACCTCGGCCCGATCGGATCCGAGGTCGAGCACGTTGTAGGAGTGCACGAGCCCGTCGCCGCGCCGGTTGGCGCGCAGGCCGGACTCGACGAAGGATTGGGCCAGAGCAAGCACCTCGGCCACATCTCCTGCGGCGACCGTCGCACGATCGCCGCCGAAACCGGCGTAGACCCGTTCCCGGTAGGCGGTGCCGGCCGCACCCAGACCGTCCATGACGGCCCGTCGGCGAGTGGCATCGAACCCGTCGGCCAGCGCATCCGCATGCCCGACGAGCACGTCGCGCACCGCGGTGAGCAGCCCGGCGAGCTCACTGCTGAGCTCGACGTCGACCGTCAGGAGATCCTGCACGAAGACCAGGTAGCGGCGCAGATAGGCGAGGGTCACCACCGACAGCCCCCGGCCGACCAGCGCATTGTTGGCGTCGTTCCACTCCGGGCGTTGCGTGGTCATCCAGATGCCGCCGTCCGGCACCAGGTTAACGAGTTTGGCCAGCAGGAGCAGCAGCACCTTCTCGGCCAGAGTCACCCGCATAAGGTCGCCGTCGGCCCCGTGCACGAGCCGGCCGTCCGCCCCTTCCGCGGTGACCCGCCGGGTGATCACCCGTTGCCGCTCCTCGTCGAAGGTGATCGTGTCGTACGGGTCCGCGAGGATGTCCGCATAGCCGGCGATCCGGTACGGCACATCGGCGTGGGTGAAGGCCGCCCGGTTGATGAGCGCGTCGAGGCGCCCCGGGTGGAAACGCCGGGATGTCTCGAGCAGCTTGAGCAGGTAGATGATCTGGTGGTCGCTCCAATAGCCGATGTTGGCCCACGGGTTCTCGGGCTCGGGCACCTCCCAGTCGATGCCGTCGCGGGAGATCCGGTACGGGTTGTAGCCGTCGGCGGTCGTGGCGTCAAGGAAGATCGTGACCATCGACTCGACGTATTCGGGGAACGACCAGGCCAGCGCCTCCCAGTTCTGGAAGATGTCCCGCCAATTGCCCTGGTACTCCAGGCGACGGTCCCCGTTCTCGTCTGTGAGGACGATCCGGAACTGGTTCCACGGCCGGCTCGGGTCGCCGTGCCGACGGCTGAACGTGAGTGGCAGGTACTCCGTGGCGAGGCGCCACAGGTCGAGGTCGCCATGCTCCAGGGCGATGGCGATGAGCTCGTCCGCCCGCAGCCGCTCGGGCAGAGCCTCCAGAACCGCGGCGCAGCGGCGGGCGGTGGACGTGCTCCGCTGGGCGATGAAGGCCCGCACGTCGCGGGACTCCACCGTGTAGCCCTCGGCGGGGACGCCGCCGCGCATGGTGTTGAAGAGCACATTGGCGGTGTGGTGGATGGTCGCCAGCTCGTCGCCGCTCTGCTGCGTGGCATCGGTGGCCGCCAGGATCGTTTCCAGGTCGGACCGGGTTTCGACGATGTCGGCCGCGAGCTCCGCGGCGAGACCGAGCGGGTCGCGCAGCTTCGCGCGCAGGCCGACGACATCGGCCGAGTCCTGGTTCACGTCGGCGACGACCTGCCAGCTCGCAGTGCTGCCGGGGGAGAGCGTGACCCGGGCATGCACGAGGTAGGCGCCGCGCCGGCCGCGGACATCCGTCTCGGCGGTGATGCCCCGGCCCCGGGCGAAGGCGGACAGCTGGTCGATCGAGAGCAGGTGCTCGGCGTTGTCCAGTCCCACCTGCCAGGCCACATTGGCCTGCAGCGATTCGCTGGGCTCGGCCAGGTCGGTCAGCGTCGCGCTCAGCGTGAGCAGCCCGAGGCCAGTCGACTGGTCGAGTTCGGCACGCTTGTAGGCGTCGAGCAGCACGCTCAGTTCGTTCTGCGTCTTACTGCCTGCCCCGGCGGGAAGGATGTTCACCAGGCCGTCGAGGAGGTCGATGTCGAGTTGCTCGCCAGGCTGTCCGCCCGGCTCATCGTCGGCGAGCGAGGTCAGGGCGCAACTGCGCACGACGCCGAAGCGGGCGCTCGTCTGCCAGGTCACGCGCAGGCGCAGGCCGAGGTCCGGACGGGTCTCCTCGAAGACCAGGGTGGTGCCGAGGGCGTCCTTGTACAGGGTGCGCTGCACGGCTTGATCGCCGGGGCGGAGCTCCGCGAACGGCTGCCAGTGCGTGCTGGTCCCGTCTGGGCGTCGAACGAGCAGCACGCTGAGCCCGCCGGTTCGCCCGGCGCTTTCGGTGACCTTGTCGTCGGTGTAATAGGGGAAGAGGGCCCGATCGGCGTCGACCCGGCCGGCCGTCAGGCCCCCCGTGCTCGAGATGAAGAACCAGACGTCGCTCGCGCCGACGAGGGTCATGAAGAACGGCGGCATCTGGTCGTAGTTCTCGATCCGGTAGAACCGGCGTCCGTCCAGGTCGACCGGTCCACCTCGGACCGTGCCGTCACCGGGATCGAACCCTCGTTCGTCCAGAACGGCGGGCTGGGCGATGGACTCGACGTGCATGCGATCCTCCATTGGATTCACCCGGCGGGTGCTCCGGCCGGAGACGGCTCCATCACCTCAGTGATGAGAGCGCTCTCACAGACTGCCAGAGATCGCTCCCGCGTTCAAGCGCGGCCCCTCCGGCGTTCGCCCGTGGGGCCGCGCTTCACGGTCGCCCCCTCGGGGTCGCCCGGTTGGCCGAACCTCAGCCCGAGGGTCGGCGGTCGGCTCAGGCGAAGGCGGCTACGGCGGGGGCGATGGGCTCATCGCCGGACACCAGATGCAGCAACCGGCGTTCGGCGGCACCGGTCTCGATCAGCGCTGCCAGCACGGCCGCGACGTCTGCGCGGGGAACGCTTGCCGGTTCTTCCGGCAGGCCGGGGCCGGCCGGGCTGAGGCGAACCAGACCGGTGCCTGGCTCGTCGGTCAGGCCGCCAGGGCGGACGATCGTCCAGGCCAGGGGGCGGGCGATGAGGTCTTCTTCGGCTGCGAGCTTGGCCTGCAGGTAGCCCAGGAAGTCTGCCGGGACATCCGAGGGGGTCTGACCTCCCCGGACCTTCTCGGTGCCGGTCGAGGAGATCTGGATGAAGCGCGCCACGCCGGCGGCTTCGGCAGCGTCGGCCAGCCGCACGGAGCCGCCGAAGTCAACGGCGTGGCGGCGCTCCTCGCTGCCGCCCGCTCCGGCGCCGGCCGCGAACACAGCGACGTCGGCTCCGTTCAGGAGGTGGGCCACGTCAACAGCCGATGACTTCTCGAGGTCGATCACCACCGGGACGGCCCCGTCAGCGACGAGATCGGCCCTCTGTTCCTCCGTGCGAATCAGCCCGACGACCTCATGGCCGTCCTTGGTGAGCTGCCGGGTCAGCTGTCGAGCGATCTTTCCATGTCCACCTGCAATAACAATACGCATTGAGGGTGCAACCGCCCGCCGCCACGGATCATTCCCCAGGGCGGCGGACTCGCGCGGTCAGCGGTTCGTCGGCTGCGCCGGGCGCTCGAATTCGTCGACGTCGATTCCCGGTTCGATCAGCGCGCCCATCGAGTCCGCGGCGCGCTGGACGTCCCGGGTGAGCTCGGCCTGCTCGGCGGCGTGCTCATCGGCTGCCTCCTGGAGCGCTGACGTCGTCCGCAGCGGCGGGGCCTTGAGGAAGAAGCTCAGGACGAAGGCGATCAGCACGACCACGAGGCTCACCCAGAACACGGTGAGGGTCGCGTCGTTGAAACCCACGAGGAACGGCTGGGCAAGGCGCGGGTCCGCGGCCTTGAGGAACGACGTGTCCCCGTCGAGGGCGCCGCCGATGCCGCTCGGGTTCGCCAGCAGCTTGAGGATGCCCGCGTTCGCCGGGTCGGCCTGGACGGCGGGATCGGTGGCGGCGGCCTTGACGCCGGCCAGCAGCGCCGTGTTGCCGAAGGCCGAGGTGAGGGTGTCCGGAATCCGGGTGAAGAGCACGGAGAACAGCACGGCAGTGCCCAGCGTTCCACCGATCTGGCGGAAGAACGTCGACGCGCTGGTCGCGACCCCGATGTCGCGGGGGCCGACCGAGTTCTGGCTGGCGATGGTGAGCGTCTGCATCAGCTGGCCGAGGCCCAGTCCGACCAGGAGCATCCCGATCATCATGAACCAGACCGGCTTGTCGGCGGTCGAGAAGGTGAAGAGGAGGAAGCCGGCCGACATGAAGGCCGTGCCGACGGTGGGGAAGATCTTGTACCGGCCGGTGCGGGCGATGATCTGGCCGCTCACGATCGACGAGATCATCAGGCCGAGGATCATCGGGAGCATGAGGAAGCCGCTCTCGGTGGGGTTGGCCCCGTCGACGAGCTGAAGGTAGAGCGGAACGGTCATCATGGCGCCGAACATACCGAAACCGACGAACACTCCCAGCACGGTGGCCATGGAGAACGTCGCGGACTTGAAGAGCTTGAGCGGGATGAGGGCGTCGTCTCCCATCATCCGCTCGGCCAGGATGAAGGCGACGATGCCGAGCGCGCCGACCGCGTAACAGGCGATCGAGGCCAGGGAGCCCCAGCCCCAGGTGCGGCCCTGCTCGGCGACGAGCAGCAGCGGAACCGCGGCGAGGACCACCGTGACGGCTCCCCACCAGTCGATGCGTACCGGGCGTGTGAAGTGCGGAACGTGCAGGAACTTGAGCACGATCGCGAGGGCCACGATGCCGATCGGGATGTTGATCAGGAAGACCCAGCGCCAGCCGGTGACGCCGAGGATCGTCGTCGCCCCAGAGAGCACGCCGCCGATGAGCGGGCCGATCACGCTGGACACGCCGAAGACGGCGAGGAAGTAGCCCTGGTACTTCGCCCGTTCCCGGGGCGCGAGCATGTCGCCCATGATCGTGAGCGGGAGGGCCATCAAGCCGCCGGCGCCCAGCCCCTGGATCGCGCGGAACACGGCCAGCTCGTACATGGAGTTCGCCATGCCGGCCAGCAGGGAGCCGACGAGGAAGATCGTGATCGCGATCAGGAAGAGCGGGCGGCGGCCGAAGATGTCGCTGAGCTTGCCGTAGATCGGGGTGCTGATGCACGACACGATCAGGTACGCGGTCGTCACCCAGGCCTGCAGGGCCATGCCGTCGAGGTCGTCGGCAATGGTGCGCATCGACGTTCCGACGATCGTCTGGTCGAGCGCGGAGAGGAACATCCCTGCCATCAGGCCGAAGATGACGAAGAGGATCTGCCGATGGTTCATCAGCGGGGCGGCGGAGGCGGGGGCAGGAGTTTGCATCGTGTGCAAAGTTACACGACGGGCAATGAATTTTCAAGCATCCTGCGGCCCGTCCGGAGAGGAAGATTCACCTGCCGGGTCTATGCTCGGCGATGTGGGGCAGGAACAGCAACCAGAGGTGTCGCGGTCGGTGCGGAGGCGGCGCATTGTTGCGGTGACCGTTGTGGTCGTGCTGCTCGCCGGTGGCGCGCTCGCGATCGGCACGATCTCGGGCAGGGCGGCAACATCCCTGACCGGGGCTGTGACCAGGACCGGCCACGCGACCGCGCAGCCGAAGGCTCCGACGTCGCTGCCGATGCCCACTCCACAGCCCACGTCGACCGGCTCGGCCCGGCCGTCGCCGGCGGGTTCGCAGCCTCCGGCCGTCGTGCCCACCTTCAACCGGTCCGCCCGGTCCATCGACGACCCCACCAGCCTGTGGGCCGTCGTCGACAAGGTCCGGCCGTTGCGGCCCGCCGACTACACCCCGCCCGACCTGGTCGAGGTGCCGGTTCCGCACGTCTGGCAGCCGATGCTGCGCGCGGAGGCCTCGAACGCCGTCGTCGCGATGTTCGCCGCCTTCACGGCGGAAACCGGCCTGCAGCTCCAGTCCCAGAGCTCCTATCGCAGCTACGGCACCCAGGTCGACGTCTACAACCAGGACGTGGCGGCCAACGGCCAGGCCTTCGCCGACACGAGCACGGCGCGCCCGGGAACCAGCGAGCACCAGACCGGGCTGGCCATCGACATCAGCGCGCTGCCGGGCAACTGTTCGCTCGATCCCTGCTTCGGCGCCACCCCGCACGGCCAGTGGCTGGCTCAGAACGCGTGGCGCTTCGGGTTCCTGTTGCGGTATCCGGCCGACAAGGTCCCGATCACCGGCTACGGCTACGAGCCCTGGCATTTCCGGTACATCGGAGCGGACCTCGCGACCGAGATGCACAACACGGGAGTGACCACCCTGGAGGAGTTTTTCGGGCTGCCCGCGGCGCCCGGCTACAACTGATCTCCAGCACGTGCACGGGTTTCGGATGCTTCGCACAGGCTTCTGCCATCCGGGCGTGGTTGGGTCTTGGGTCCCCTTCCGCTACCCAGAAACGATTTTGTGCGCCCCGATCCACGCAATGAACCCCGTATCCGTTCCCGCCATCGTGTGGAGAAGCCCGCGAGACCCCGGCATGTCGTGCTCGCCGGAAGCGCCGCGGCAGCCTGTGCCGCCGTCGCGATCTCGGTAGGTTTCGCCACCGGCGGCAGCGCCATCGGTGCCAGTGCGCCGTCACCCACCCGAGCGGTCCCCGCCGCGGCCGCTCCCGCAGCACCCGTCGAACAGCCGAAGCCGGTGGTGCACAGCAGCATCAGCGCCCCCGACGGCGCGTCGGTCGGCCCGGTCACCGGTGGCACGACCGTGACCGTGAGCGGAGACGACCTGGCCGGCGTGGCAAGCGTCACCTTCGGCGGGAACGCCGGCGCAGTCGTCTCGGCCACCGAGAGCACCGTCACCATCACCACCCCGCCCGCCACCGACCTGGGCACGGGCCCGGTCGCGGTCGAACTCTTCGACGCCGCGGGCACCACCGTGCCGGTCAACGCGGCCGGAGCCGGTGTCTCGGACTCCGCCGCTGCCGCCGCAGGGTCGGCCGTCGCCTCGGTCCCCGCGCCCGGTTCGGCCGCTCCTTCCGCACCGGTCCGGACCGCTCCTGCGCCGTCGCCGGCTGCAGCCCCGGCCGCCGGTGGAACCGCCTCGCTGACCTTCAACTACGTGCCTGACCCGAGGGTCACCGCGCAGACGACGTACGCGCTGGCCCACTGGGACGACTACAACACCGACGACTACGGTTCCATCGGCGGAAACGACTGCGTCAACTTCACCAGCCAGACCCTCGTGGCCCGGGGCTGGACGATGGACGCCGGCTGGTCGTTCGACACCGACAGCCTCAAGTACAGCCCGGCCTGGGCGAGCTCTACGGCCTTTGCCGCCTACCTGGCCGCCCACCCGGAGCGGGCCACCCCGCTCACCGACAAGCAGCGCAACCTCGTCAAGGTTGGCGACATCGTGCAATTCGACTGGGACGATTCCGGCGATGAGGATCACACCGGGATCGTGACCCGAGTGGAGAAGAGCGGGCAAACGGCTCGAATTTATTATGCCGGTCACACGTCCAATACCGACTACCAGTCGGTGGACGAATCCCTTCGCAACGGCGGCGGAACGGTCTCGTTCTGGAGCGTCAAGTAGCACCTGTCCACGGTTCGGCCTCGCCGCCCGCACAGTGAAATTCGCAGGCAAATGTGCTTGTCTGGACGTATCCCCCCCCAAAGAATTGAGATATTTGTGTTGTTGACCCGGCGTTTCCGCATCGGCGTTGTCGTGCTGGTGCTCGGCGGCCTTGTCGCCGGAACGGCGGCTGTCGCCTCCCTCGGCGACGACGAACCGTCGTCCGCCGCCCGGGCCGCGAGTGCGGGCGGTGACACCGTGACCGGCAAGCGCTCGGCGTCCACGGCCCCGACCGCCACGCCGCGGGCCGCCCCGGCCGACGCCGGCGCACCGGTCGCTGTCGAGCAGCCGAAGCCGGCCCCGGTGGCGCCCGTCGCCCCCGCGGCGCCGGCCACTGCCGGCGTCGAGGCGCAGGTGGCCTATATGCTCGCGCACTGGAGCAGCTACAACACCGCCGACTACGGCGTCATCGCCGAAAACGACTGCGTGAACTTCACCAGCCAGTCCCTGATCCAGCGCGGCTGGGAAATGGACGACGCCTGGTGGTCGAAGGGCAAGGGCGGCTCGTTCACGCACTCGGCGGCCTGGATCAGCTCCACCGCCATGATGAAGTACCTCGCGAGCTCCGGCCGGGCGACCGCACTCACCGATGACCAGCGCGACGAGGTCAAGGTCGGCGATATCGCCCAGTTCGACTGGGACAACTCCGGCGACCGCGACCACACCGGAGTCGTCACCCGGATCGAAGGCTCCGGCGACAACATCGAGATCTTCTACGCCGGCCACACCGACGACACCGACTACCGTTCGGTCGACTACGCGATCACCGAGAAGCACCCGGGCGCGACCGCGTACTACTGGAGCATCCCCTAACCACCTTGCGCATCACGGCCGCGCCGGTTTCGGCGGGCCGCGCCCGCGAACAGGGAGCGCCGTGCCGAGGCCGGCGCGGGGACGAACCGGATGCCGTCGACCGTCCGGTCTAGGCGATCGCCGCGTCCACGATCGCCTTCGCCTCGATCTGCACCTGGCGCAGGTGCTCCTCGCCCTTGAAGGACTCGGCGTAGATCTTGTAGACGTCTTCGGTTCCGCTCGGCCGGGCCGCGAACCAGGCGTTCTCGGTGACGACCTTGACCCCGCCGATCGCCGCCCCGTTGCCGGGGGCGTGGCTGAGCTTGGCGATGATCTTCTCGCCGGCGAGCTCGGTGGCCGTGATCGCCTCACCGTCGAGCCTGCCGAGCTGCGCCTTCTGCGCCGGCGTGGCCGCGGCATCCACCCGGGCGTAGGCGGGGGAGCCGAAGTGCTCGGCGAGCTCGGCGTAACGCTGGCTGGGGGACTTGCCGGTCACGGCGAGGATCTCCGAGGCGAGCAGGGCCAGCAGGATGCCGTCCTTGTCCGTGGTCCAGACGGTGCCGTCGAAGCGGACGAAGCTCGCGCCGGCGCTCTCCTCGCCGCCGAACGCGACGGATCCGTCGATCAGGCCGGGCACGAACCACTTGAACCCGACGGGAACCTCCCAGAGGTCCCGGCCGAGGAAGCCGGCTACCCGGTCGATCATGGTCGACGAGACGAGCGTCTTGCCGATCTGCGCATCCGCCCGCCAGCCCTCGCGGTGGCTGTACAGGTAGTCGATGGCGACGGCGAGGAAATGGTTGGGATTCATCAGCCCGGCATCCGGCGTCACGATGCCGTGGCGATCGGCGTCGGCGTCGT
Organism: Cryobacterium sp. HLT2-28; assembly: GCF_004402495.1. Classification (GTDB taxonomy): domain Bacteria; phylum Actinomycetota; class Actinomycetes; order Actinomycetales; family Microbacteriaceae; genus Cryobacterium; species Cryobacterium mannosilyticum. The sequence continues at coordinate 45,661 of NZ_SOFH01000001.1, forward strand.
TGCCGGTGAGGATGTCGTAGTCGTCCTTGTGGGCGAGCACGGAGGCCATCGCCGACGGGCTCGACGGATCCATCCGGATCTTGCCGTCCCAGTCGACGGTCATGAAACGCCAGGTCGGGTCGACCTTGGGGTTGACGACGGTCAGGTTGAGTCCGTAGCGGTCGCGGATGGCACCCCAGTAGCCGACGCTCGCCCCGCCGAGCGGGTCGGCGCCGATCCGGATGCCGCTCGCCTTGATCGCGGCCATGTCGATGATGTTCTCGAGGTCGTCGACGTAGTGGCCGCGGAAGTCGTAAGTCTCGACCGCGCTCGGCTCGCTCATCTTCACGTCGTGCAGTCCGCCGGCGATGAGTTCGTTGGCGCGATTCGCGATCCACGAGGTGGCGTCGCTGTCGGCCGGACCGCCGTGCGGCGGGTTGTACTTGAATCCGCCGTCGGAGGGCGGGTTGTGGCTCGGGGTGACCACGATCCCGTCGGCCTCGTCGCTGTTTCCGGCCCGGTTGTAGGCGAGGATCGCGTGCGAAAGGGACGGGGTGGGCACGTAGTCGTCGAACTCGTCGACGAGAACGCGGACGCCGTTGGCGACGAGCACCTCGAGAGCCGTCGTGTAGGCCGGACCGCTCAGCGCATGCGGGTCGGTGCCGATGAAGAGCGGCCCGGTGATGCCCTGCTGGGCGCGGTACTCCACGATCGCCTGGGTGGTCGCGATGATGTGGTCCTCGTTGAAGGCCGTGTTCAGGGAACTTCCCCGATGGCCTGAGGTGCCGAAGGCGACCCGCTGGGCGGGCACCGAGACATCCGGTTTCAGGTCGTAATACGCCTTCACCAGCGCGTCGACGTCGATCAGGTCAGATTCCTGGGCCGGGGTGCCCGCTTGTGCTGTCATGGGACCCAGTCTTGCACTGCAAGTAGGCTGTGAGCCATGTCCGAGACGCGCAATGTCAGCTACAGCTTCCTCGGTCCCGCCGGCACGTTCACCGAAGCGGCGCTCGCGCAGGTGCCGGAGGCTCGAGGGAAGGCGTGGCGCGCGGTCAACAACGTGGGCGAGGCCCTCGCCGACGTCGTCTCCGGGCGCAGCGTCGCCGCGATGATCGCCATCGAGAACTCGGTCGACGGAGGCGTGTCCGCCACCCAGGACGCCCTCGCGAACGTGCCGAACCTGCGCATCATCGGCGAATACCTTGTGCCGGTGAACTTCGTGCTGGTGGCCAGGCCGGGCACGGCCCTCGCCGATGTGCGGGTCGTCAACGCGCACCCGGTCGCCTACGCCCAGTGCCGCAGCTGGCTCGAAGCGACACTGCCGCACCACGGCCACATCCCGGCGTCGAGCAACGTGACCGCCGCGTCGTCCCTGCTCGACAACGACCAGGCGGATGCCGCGATCGCGCCGCCCGGCATCGACACGCGTTACGACCTCACCGTGCTCGCCACCGGGATCGGCGACAACCCGAACGCGGTCACCCGCTTCGTGCTCGTCGGCCGGCGGGGGGCGCTCCCCGAAAGGACCGGCGCCGACAAGACCAGCGTGATCGTCGAACTCCCCGAGGACCGTCCCGGCTCGTTGCTGGACATGCTCGAGCAATTCGCCACCCGCGGGGTCAACCTCAGCCTGATCCAGTCCCGGCCGATCGGGGACGCGATGGGGCGGTACCGGTTCGTGATCGACGCCGACGGGCACATCCAGGACGAGCGTGTCGCCGACGCGCTGCTCGGACTGCGCCGATTCAGCCCGAAAGTGCTGTTCCTCGGCTCCTACCCGCGAGCGGACAAGCGGCCGATCGAATTCACCTCGCACTACGACGATGACGTGTTCATCGGTGCCAGGGAATGGTTGACGGAACTGATCGGCGACGATCCTTCCGCCACCTAGGCCACGGCCGGCAGGCGCACCATCAGTGCGCCTGGGTCGGCGCGGAACGAGGCGGCGCGCACCAGACCGAACTCATCCCCGTCAATCTCGAACTCCTGCGCGTGCTCGAGCACAATCCGGATGCCTGCCCCGCGCAGCGTCGTCATCACCCGTTCGTTGCTCGATTCGGTGCGGTCGATGATCCGCCGCCCCGCAGCCGAACGGCGAAGCACCCCGTTCTCCCAGGTCACCCGGCGCCAGATCGCGAGCCAGCCGAGGACGCCCTTCGGCTGCAGCACCGCGATGTCGAGGATTCCGTCGTCGATCCGGGCGTCCGGCAGGAACTGCATGTTCCCGGGCAGCAGGCCGCAGTTCGCGATCAGGATGGTGCTCACGTGCGCCGGCCGGTCGGTGCGCCCCTCCACGCTGTACCGGATCCGGAACGGCCTGGCCGTGGGGATGACCCTGGCGCCCGCGTCGACGTAGGCGAGCCAGCCCACCCGTTTCTTCAGGTCGGCACTGGTGCTGGCGATCATCCGGGCGTCCAGGCCGATCCCCGCCATCACCAGGAAGGCGTGCTCGACGGCGGCGCCTGACTCGGTCGTGACGTTCGCCACCCCGACGTCGACGGGCTTGTCGACCCCGGTGAATGCGATCCTGGCCGACTCGTCGAGGCTCGACAGTGGCAGCTTCAGATTGCGGGCCAGGAGATTCCCGGTGCCGGCCGGCACGATGGCCAGCGCGATCCCGGTGCGGCGGAGGACCTCCGCCACGGCGCGGACCGTGCCGTCGCCGCCGGCCGCAATCACGACGGATGCCCCCTGTTCCACGGCGAGCCGGGCCGCTGCGGTGCCCGGATCGTCCAGGGACGTCGGGAACCAGAGGCTCTCGTCCCAGCCCGCGGCGGACGCGGCGCCCGCCACGCTCAGCCGCAATTTCACCAGGTCGACCTTGATCGGGTTGTAGACGACGGCAGCGCGCAGAACTCTTTCGGTCTGACCGGGAGTATTCACGGGGCAAGGCTAGCAAGGTGCCCCGGTGGGCGCTTGTAGAATGGCCAGCGTGATTGATCCTGTGCTGCTGCGAGAGAATCCCGACCTCATCAAGCGTTCTCAGACGGCGCGCGGTGCGTCCGTCGAGGCGGTTGACCGTGCCCTCGAGGCCGACACCGAACGGAGGGCGTCGATCCGCGCGTTCGAAGACCTCCGCGCGTCGCAGAACCAGTTCGGGAAGCGCGTCGCATCCGCCCCCGCCGCGGAGAAGAAGGCGCTCGTCGCCGAAGCCCAGGCCCTCGCGGCGCAGGTGAAGGCCGCCGGCGCGGCAGCGGGCGACGCCGAGTCGGCATTCACCTCGGTGGTGCGCACGATCGCGAATCCGATCATCGACGGGGTCCCGGCGGGCGGGGAAGACAACTTCGTCACCCTCCGCACCCACGGCGAGATTCCCGCGTTCGACTTCGAGCCGCGCGACCACCTCGAGCTCGGCGAACTCCTCGGCGCGATCGACATGGCCCGCGGCGCCAAGGTCTCCGGCTCGCGCTTCTACTTCCTCAAGGGGATCGGCGCGCGCCTCGAGATCGCGCTGATGAACATGGCCCTCGACCGTGCCCTTGCGGCCGGGTTCATCCCGCTGATCACCCCCACCCTCGTGCGCCCCGAGATCATGGACGGCACCGGCTTCCTCGGCGAACATGCCGACGAGATCTACTACCTGCCCGCGGATGAGCTCTACCTCACCGGAACGAGCGAGGTCGCGCTGGCCGGTTACCACTCCGACGAGATCCTCGACCTGGCCGAAGGCCCGCTCCGCTACGCGGGCTGGTCGACCTGCTATCGGCGCGAGGCCGGCTCGGGCGGCAAGGACACCCGCGGCATCATCCGGGTGCACCAGTTCAACAAGCTCGAGATGTTCGCCTACGTGCTGCCCGAGAACGCCGAGGCCGAACACGACCGCCTCGTGGCCCTGCAGGAGGACATGCTCCAGTCGCTCGGGCTGAGCTACCGCGTGATCGACGTCGCCGCCGGCGATCTCGGGTCGAGCGCGGCGCGCAAGTTCGACATCGAGGCGTGGGTGCCCACCCAGAACGCCTACCGTGAACTCACCAGCACGAGCAACTGCACCACCTACCAGGCGAGGCGCCTGGACATCCGTTACCGCACCGAGTCCGGCAAGACGGCACCCGTGGCCACCCTCAACGGAACGCTGGCGACCACCCGGTGGATCGTCGCGATGCTGGAGACCCACCAGCAGGCTGACGGTTCGGTGCTCGTCCCGGAGGCCCTGCGGCCCTGGCTGGGCGGTCTCGCCGTGATCGAGCCCACGCCGTGAGCCTCGACGCGCTGACCGTGACCGGGCGGGGCACAACGGATGCGCCCTGGCTGGTGGCCCTCGACATCGACGGCACGACCATGCACGAGGACGGCACGATCAGCGAGCGCGTGCTCGACCAGGTGCGGCGCCTCGACGCGGCCGGCCATGAGGTCATGCTCGCCACCGGGCGGTCGGCCGCGACCACCCTGCCGGTGCTCGACCGCCTCGAGATCGCCCCGCGCTTCGTCGTCTGCTCCAACGGCGCGATCACCCTGCACCGCGACCCCGACTCGCCCACCGGGTACCGGCGCGAGTGGGTCGAGACCTTCGACCCGACCGAGGTTCTCCTCTCGATCAAGTCGCACCTGACCACCGCCCGCTACGCCGTCGAGGACGAGCACGGCTACTACCGCTACACCGAGCCGTTCCCGGACGCGACCATCGGACTCGACAGCGAGCACGTCGACTTCGACGACCTCCTGCGCCATGCGGCCACCAGGGTCGTGGTGATCTCACCCGACCACGACATGGACGATTTCCTCCGCGTCGTCGACCGGATGGGCCTCAATCGGGTGAGCTACGCGATCGGGTGGACCGCGTGGCTGGACATCGCCCCCGACGGCGTCAACAAGGCCACCGCGATGGAACGGGTGCGTGCCGAGATCGGCATTCCCCGCCACCGGGTGATGGCCGTCGGCGACGGGCGCAACGACATCGAGCTGCTGCAGTGGGCGGCCGTCCACGGCCGAGGGGTGGCGATGGGGCAGGCGCCGGACGAGGTCATCGCTGCGGCCGGCGAGACCACCGGGGCCGTTCAGGACGACGGCCTCGCGTTCGTGTTGAGCAGCCTGTAGCCTCACCCAGCCTGCTGTCAGCATCCGCTGGCATTCTGGACGGTGGCTCATCGGCTAGAATCGGTCGGTATTCGCCTATTGCGATCGCGTGCCGTCTGCGCAGTTGCGCGGCGAACAGGGAGGGCTGTCCGAGCGGCCGATGGAGCCAGTCTTGAAAACTGGTGGGCAGAGATGTCTCGTGGGTTCGAATCCCACGCCCTCCGCACCTGGATGCTGCACGCCGGCACACGACGAAGGGATCTGAGTGAGCGACCAATTGCGGCCCCGCTCGACACGGTCGCGCACTCTCGCGACCTTCGCCCGGCATGGCCGGTTGAAGCGGTCGAACCCGGTCGTGACCGTGGTGAAGTTCCTCGCCGCGGCGATGGCCGTTTTGCTCGTCAGCGGGGTGTCCGTTGCCTCCCTCGCCACCTACGACGTCGCCGCGAGCGTGCAGCCGAGCGTGCACCTGGCCAATGAGACCAAAGGCCCCGTTCCTCAGATCGGGGCCATCCCTGGCGGGGTGAACCTGCTCGTGGTCGGCAGCGACAGCCGCAAGGGCCAGGACGCCAGGTTCGGCGAAGAAGATTCGACCGGTGACCTCAACGACGTCACGATGCTGCTGCACATCTCCGCCGATCACAGCAACGCCTCGGTGATCAGTTTCCCGCGCGACATGTTCGTGCCCATCCCGGAATGCCCCGACCCGACGGGCGGCACCTTCAACTCGATGAGCCGGCAGAAGATCAACACCACGCTCACCTACGGCGGGCTGGCCTGCACCGTGCTCACGGTGGAGAAGCTGACCGGCCTGGATATCCCGTTCGCCGCCGAGGTGCAGTTCAGCGGGGTGATGGCCATGTCGACCGCCGTCGGCGGCGTGCCGGTCTGCGTGGCAGAGGAGATCCAGGACGACTACACCCAGACCTATCTCACCCCCGGCATGCACACGCTCGAGGGTGTTGCCGCCCTGCAGTTCCTGCGCACCCGGCACGGCGTCGGGGACGGCAGTGACTTGACCCGGATCAACAACCAGCAGGTGTTCATGTCTGCCCTGGTGCGCACGATCAAGAGCGCCGACACCCTCTCCGACCCGCTCAAGGTGTATTCCCTGGCGAAGGCCGTGACGGCGAACATGTCCCTGTCGGCCAGCCTGAACAACGTGTCGACCCTCGCCTCGATCGCCGTGGCACTCAAGGACATCCCGTTGGACCAGGTCGTGTTCGTGCAGGTCCCGACCGGGAGCACGGCGGGCGGGGTGCTGCCGTTGCAGCCGGACTTCGAAGACCTGTTCACGGCCGTCGCCGCCGACCAGCCGCTCAAGCTCGGCGGTACGACGGGCGCCGGTGCAACCCTGGACCCGTCCGCGACAGCCGCTCCGACCGAGCCGGCACCGGCCGAGCCGACTGACCCGAACGCCACACCCGACCCCGCCGCGACGACACCCGGGGTCACCGTGCTCCCGGAGTCGGCGACCGGGCAGACTGCGGGGGAACTGACCTGTTCCGTCGGCCGCACCCTCGAGAACCAGTAGCAATCCGGGCATCCGGGCCGGTGTTCAATCGGATCCCGCTTGTGAGGTTATGATTGCTGAGGTGTGTTTGCATTGCAGGCACCAAGGAGACGTCGCATAGTACGGCTTAGTGCACCACCCTGCTAAGGTGGAGTACCCTTCACGGGGTACCGTGGGTTCAAATCCCACCGTCTCCGCACTTTCGGCCCCTGGTCACCGCGTTCATCGCGGTTTCCCGGGGCCTTTTTCGCCCGTCGGGCTCCTCGGAGGAATCGTGCGCATCGGAATTGTCGCCAATGACACCAGGGGCGGGGTCGAACCGTACGCGGCATTGGCACTCCGGCTGAAGGCGCGCGGTCACGAGCCGAGGCTGATCGCCCCCGACGACTTCTCCCCGCTGATCGAGGGCAGCGGCATCCCCTTCGCCGGGCTGTCCGGGAATTCGCGCGAGGACATCCGGCGTGCGCAGGGCGCCACCGAGCGGGGGTCCGGCGCAAGCATGCGGATGGTTGCCGCGGAAATGGGCGCCCGACTGCGTACCTGGACGCGGGAAACCCTGGAGGCTGCGCAGGGGGTGGACGCCCTCACCGGCGGTGTCGGTGGAATGGTCGTCGGTCTCGGCGTTGCCGACAAGCTGGGGGTGCCGTTCATCCCCGCGCACTTGCAGCCCATCGATGCGCCCGCCACCGCTTACCCGGGTGTGCTGATGCCCCGGGTGCGACCGAATGTCCTCGGCCACCGTCTCACCTCGTTCGCCCTCTGGGCGCCGTTCGCGAAGGCGATGGCGGATGCCCGGCGCGAGGTTCTGGGGCTGTCCGGCCGGTCGACCGCCACAGCGGGTCAGCCGGCGCTCTACGCGATCAGCCCTCGGGTGCTCAGGGTTCCCGGCGCCCGCAACCACACGACGGGGTACTGGTTTCCCACCGAAGACCCCACCTGGCAGCCATCGCCCGAGCTGGAGGAGTTCCTCGCGCGCGGTCCCGCCGTGAGCATCGGGTTCGGGAGCATCAGCGGCACTGACCCGGCGAGGCGGACGGCAATCGTGCTCGAGGCTGTCCGCGCAGCGGGAGTGCGAGCCGTGCTGCTCTCCGGCTGGGGCGGACTGACCGACCTCGAACTGACCGACCTCGACGGGGGCGGTCGCGTGCTCGTCCAGGAGTCGGTGCCACGAGTGGCTGTTCCCGCGGATGGCGGCCGTCGTGCACCACGGAGGGGCCGGCACCACCGCGGCCGGCCTGCGTGCCGGAGTGCCCGGCATCGTGGTGCCGTTCACCGTCGACCAGCCCTTCTGGGGAAGCCGCGTGGTTGACCTCGGCGTCGGCCTGTCATCCTTCTCGCAGCGCCGGCTCACCTCGGCGCGTCTCGCGGACGCCCTGGGCAGGGTCCTGGCCGACAGGCCGATGCAGCAGCGGGCCGGAGAACTCGCCGCGGGCATCCGCAGCGAGGACGGGATCGCCACCGCCATCGACGCCTACGAGAATGCGCTCGGCGGATCGCGCTTCTGACGGATGCCGGAAGGCGCAGCAGAGGCCGACGGCGGCGTGAGCGGTGACCCGGTCGGCACCGACCGACAACCACGCTGCGCGCTCCAACAAACGGGGCGGCATCAGTGCTGGATACGGTCAGGGTACTAACGGACTCACAGTGGAGGACCCATGGATACCTACGACGCACTTCTCGAGACGATCACACCGAAGTCCGGACCGACGAGGGAGATCCTGGATCCCGCGACGGGTGCCGTGGTCGGCCTGGCGCCGGTGCACACCGTCGACGATCTCGACCGCGCCGTCGCAGGGGCGGTCGCCACCCAGCCGGCCTGGGCCGCACGGGGCCACGCGGAGCGCATCGCGACCCTGAACCGGGTGGCCGATGCCATCGACGCCGCCGCGGAGCCGCTCGCCGAGCTGCTCTCCCGGGAGCAGGGCAAGCCACTCAACGGCCCGAACGCCCGGTTCGAGGTCGGCGCCTGCACGGCCTGGCTGCGCGCCACCGCCGCAACCCCGCTGGAAGCCGAGGTGATCGTCGACGACGGCCAGACCCACGCCGAACTGCACTACCGCCCGATCGGCGTCGTGGGTGCCATCGGCCCGTGGAACTGGCCGATGATGATCGCGGTCTGGCAGATCGCACCGGCCCTGCGGATGGGCAACGCGGTCGTCGTGAAGCCGTCCGAGTACACGCCGCTGAGTGTTCTCGCGCTCGTCGCGGTGATGAACCAGGAACTTCCGGCCGGCCTGCTGAGCGTCGTCTGCGGCGACCGCGAGGTCGGTGCGCGGCTCTCCAGCCACCCGGGAATCGGTAAGGTCATGTTCACCGGGTCGACCGCCACCGGCAAGGCGATCATCAAGAGCTCCGCCGACACGGTCAAACGCCTCACCCTCGAGCTGGGCGGCAACGACGCCGGCATCGTGCTCTCCGACGCCGACCCGAAGGCCATCGCGGAGGGCCTGTTCTGGGGTGCCTTCATCAACACCGGCCAGACCTGCGCGGCGCTCAAGCGCCTTTACGTGCACGACGACATCTACGACGCGGTCTGCACGGAGCTCACCGCCGTTGCCGAGACCATGCCGATGGGCGTCGGAATGGACGAGAAGAACGTGCTCGGACCCCTGCAGAACAAGGCACAGTTCGACATCGTGGCCCGCCTCGTCGACGCCGCGAAGGATTCCGGAGCGCGCGTCCTCCTCGGTGGCAACCCGAGCCTGGACCAGCCGGGCTACTTCTACCCGACCACGCTCATCGCCGACATCGACAATGCCAACCCGCTCGTCATGGAGGAGCAGTTCGGCCCGGCGCTGCCGATCATCCGCTTCACCGACCTCGACGACGTGATCGCACAGGCGAACGGCGTCGACGTCGGACTCGGCGGCTCGGTCTGGTCGCCCGACCTGGCGAAGGCGCGCGAAGTGGCCGCCCGCCTCGAGGCCGGCACCGTCTGGATCAACGGGCACGGCGGAGTGCACCCGATGATCCCGTTCGGCGGGGCCAAGCAGTCCGGCTACGGGCTCGAATTCGGCGTGGAGGGCCTCAAAGCGCTCGGCGTGCCCCAGGTGATCAACGGCTGAGCGGCACCGCGCCGGAACCGCCGCCCCTCGGCCTGAGCCGGATGGGCGGCGGTTCCCGTGTCAGCTGGCGGGTTCGGTCAGGTCGACGACGTGGGACTTGACGTGGGATTTCAACGACTCGATCCCCTTGAGTGCGGCGACCTTCGTCTTGTAGCTGTCGGAGGTGGCGATGACCTCGCCGTTGTTGGCCTTGAGCCTGAACTGGTAGCCGCCGGACCTGTCGACGTACACTTCGTATTTGCCGCTCATGACACGCTCTCTTCTTCGCCACGGAACATCATCGTCGACCGTTTGGCCGGTGACCTCAGACTACGCTCCGGTCGTCATCGATGACCTGTGGGCGAAGCTCACCGAGGGCGGCGAACCAGGCCGGGCGGGCGGCCCGAGGCTGAGGCGCGGAATGTGTGCGCTTGCACTCGGAGTCACGTGCACCCGCTGCCGCCGCCCTCGCCCGGCTCACGCACCATACCCACCTCGACGGCGGCTTTGGTCGGAGCCGTCGGCAACGTCTGCTGCGACGACGTCATCCGTCGCAATTTCATCCGCGGCCCGGTGCGGGCCACCATCAAGCCGCTGATCGGGATCGAGGAGTTCGGCGCGGGCCCGATCGCCTGAGGCGGCTAGGCTCGGAGGCGTGACACGGGGTGCCGTCGAGAGTCGATGGCTGAGATCAGACCCGTAGAACCTGATCTAGCCAGTACTAGCGAAGGGATGTCGCGAGTGAACTCTCGCTTGTCGAACCAGCAGGCCCAGTCAGCCGCCGAACTTCTCCGCCGCCTGCGGGAAGGCGTGCCGCTCGTGCAGTGCCTGACCAACGCGGTGGTGGCCAACTTCACCGCCAACTCCCTGCTCGCCCTCGGCGCCGCCCCGGCGATGGTCGACCTCCCCACCGAGGCCGGACCCTTCGCCCGGCTGGCGTCCGCGGTGCTGATCAATCTCGGCACTCCCCAGCACGACCAGCGGGTCGCCATGGTCGAGGCCGTCACCGTCGCCAATGCGGCCGGAACCCCCTGGGTGCTCGACCCGGTCGCGATCGGCGCGCTCCCGGTGCGCACCCACCTCGCCCGAGACCTGCTCGGCCTCCGGCCCACGGTCATCCGCGGCAACCCGTCCGAGATCATCGCGCTCGCCGGGGCCGGCCACGGCGGACGAGGCGTCGATTCGACCGACTCCGCCGAGGACGCGCTCGAGGCCGCGCGCAACCTCGCCATCGACTTCGGGTCCATCGTGGCCATTTCCGGCGCAACCGACATCGTCACCGACGGGGTCAGGGACGTGCGCGTCGACAATGGCACCGAGCTGCTCACCCGGATCACCGGCGGGGGCTGCGCCCTCGGCGCGGTGATCGCCGCCTTCGCCGCCCAGGACCAGGACCGGCTCGCCACGACTGTGGCAGCCTGCGCGGTCTACACCCTCGCGGCCGAGCAGGCCGCGCGGGAATCCGCCGGTCCGGGCAGCTTCGCCGTCGCCTTCCTCGACCGGCTGGCCGGGCTGACCCCCGACGACGTGCTGGCCGGCGTGGTCATCGGATGAGCCTGCCCGCCCACATGACGCGGTCGGCCCACGCGACACCGCCAAGGCCGCGCACCCTCGACCTGTCCACCTACCTCGTCACCGACCGGCGGCTCTCCGGACGGCTCGGGGTGCTCGGAGTGGTCTCCGCCGCGGTCGCCGGCGGTGTCTCCGTCGTGCAACTCCGTGACAAGACCGCGGACACCCGGGACTTCTACGACCTCGTGGTCGCCGCCGCCCGGATCACCGCCGGTCGCTGCCTGCTGCTCGTCGACGACAGGGTCGACGTCTTCCTGGCGGCGCGGCACGCCGGCGCAGAGGTGGACGGCGTTCACGTCGGCCAGGCCGACCTTCCGGCCGCCGCGGTGCGCGCCCTGATCGGGCCGGACGCCGTGCTCGGACTCACCGCGAACACGCCCGTGCACCTGCGTGCCGCTCACGCCCTGCCGGCGGGCTTCGTCGACTACCTCGGGGTCGGGGTGATCCACCCGACCGCGACCAAGCCCGACCACCCCGAGGCGCTCGGCGTGGCCGGGTTCGGCAAGATCGCGCGGTCGACCAGGCTTCCCTGCGTCGCGATCGGCGGCATCCGTCTCACCGACACGGCCGGCCTCCGCGCCGCGGGCGCCTCCGGGCTGGCCGTCGTCTCGGCGATCTGCGCGGCCGACGACCCGGGCGAAGCCACCCGCGCGTTCGCTGACGCGTGGGCCGGGGCCGCGGCATGAGCGGTATCCCCCGCGTGCTGAGCATCGCCGGCACCGACCCGACCGGGGGCGCGGGCATCCAGGCCGACCTCAAGGCGATCGCGGCCAACGGCGGCTACGGGATGGCCGTGATCACCTCCCTGGTCGCGCAGAACACCCAGGGCGTGCGGTCGATCCACCTGCCGCCGACCTCGTTCCTGCGCGAACAGCTCGACGCCGTGAGCGACGACGTCACCATCGACGCCGTGAAGATCGGGATGCTCGCCACCGATGACGTGGTCGCCGAGGTCGCGGCCTGGCTGCGCCGCATCCGCCCGCCGATCGTCGTGCTCGACCCGGTCATGGTCGCCACCAGCGGCGACCGGCTGCTCGACGAACGCGCCGAGGCCGCCGTGCGCGACCTCCTCGCCGAGGTCGACATCGTCACGCCCAACCTGCCCGAGCTCGCCGTGCTCGCCGCGTGCCCGGTCGCGCTGACCTGGCCCGAGGCGATACGCCAGGCCAGGGCGGTCTCCGCCCGGCACGACGTGATCGTGCTCGCCAAGGGCGGCCACCTCGGCGGCCAGGGCTCGCCGGATGCCCTGGTCGACGCCGCCGCCGGGCTCTCCGGCGGGCGCGACCTGGTCGAGTTCGTCCAGGAACGGGTGCCGACGACGAACACCCACGGCACCGGCTGCTCGCTCTCGAGCGCCCTCGCCACCCGCCAGGCCCGGCTGGGCGACTGGGTGGCCGCCCTCGCCTCGGCGAAGGAGTGGCTGACCGACAGCCTGCGGCATGCCGACGAACTCGACGTGGGGCACGGTAACGGGCCGATCCACCACTTCGCGGCGCTCTGGAGCGCCGGGGACGCGGCTGCGGCGGCATCTGTCGCCGCGTCATCCGTCGCCACAGTATCTGTCGCCGATGCTGTTACGCCCGTCGCCGCTCTGGGAGCCGACATGGCTGCCCATACCGAGGAGTGGTGGGCGGGCATCGACCACCTGCGCACCGAGATCGACGATCTGGCGTTCATCAGGGGGCTGGCCGACGGCAGTCTCGCGGACGACGCCTTCTCGGCCTACCTCGCCCAGGACGCCCTCTACCTGCGCGACTACTCCCGGGCCCTGGCCCGGGCCAGCCAGCTCGCGCCGACCGTGGCCGAACAGGCGTTCTGGGCCTCGAGCGCGCACGGCTGCCTGGTCGAGGAACTCGAGCTGCACCGCACCTGGCTCGACGGCCGGGCCACGGATGCCGCGCCGTCGGCGGTGACGACGGCCTACCTGAACCATCTGCTCGCGGCGGCGCAGGGCGGTTCCTACCCGGTGCTCGTCGCCGCACTGCTGCCCTGCTTCTGGATCTACCAGGACGTCGGGGAACGGCTGGCGGCGGCGAACCACGCGGAGCATCCGTACCGGGCCTGGTTGGACTGTTACGCGCAGCCGGACTTCCAGGCGGTGACCCTGAGGGCGATCGCCATCGTCGAGCGGGCCGCCCAGGGAGCCACCGCCCCGGAGCGGGCGGAGATGCGGCGCTCATTCCACGCCTCGGCCGAGCACGAACTCGCCTTCTTCGACCAGACGACCTGAGACGCGCGCCGGCGCTCGCCCCCCCCGGATGCCCGCCCGGGGACTCTGTTCACCATCCGGCCATTCGGGGGACACCGGGACTCTCTACAGTGCGGGGGTGGCAACATGAGCTGCCACTCCCACGCACTCCTCAGGAGCATCCTCATGCGACGAAGAATTTCTGTCCTGGCCTCCACGACCGTGGTCGCTGCTCTGCTGGCCACCGCTGTCGTCACGGCCGGCACTGTCTCGTCGGCTTCGGCCGACGACGACAAAGGCCGCGCCAAGAACGTGATCTACCTCCTCGGTGACGGCATGGGCCGCACCCACGTCACGGCCGCGCGCGAGCGGTATTACGGTGCGTCCGGCAAGCTCACGATGGAGACGCTGCCGGCCCAGGGTTATGTCAGCACCTACGCGGTGGAAAAGGGTTCCGGCCAGCCGGGCGAAGCCGACTTCCGCCCGAACGCGGTCACCGATTCCGCCTCGGCCGCGACTGCCTGGTCGTCGGGCGTCAAGACCTACAACGCGGCGCTCGGCGTGGACGCCAAGGGCGCCGTCGTTCCGACCATGATGGAGCTGGCCAAGAAATCGGGCTACCGCACGGGCAACGTGTCCACCGCCGAGGTCACAGACGCGACGCCCGCGGGCCAGATGAGCCATGCCCTGGCCCGCGGATGCCAGGGGCCGGTCTACTCCGACGCCGCCTGTCAGGACATCACGGTCACGGGGGCTGCGCTGCCGACCAGCGACGTGAGGGTCACCCCGATCGCCGACCAGATCGCCCGGAACGGCACCGCCGACGTCATCCTCGGCGGCGGCCTCGGCCGGTTCGACGCTGCCGATGAGACGGCGCTGAAGGGCCACGGGTACTCTGTGCTCGGCTCGATCGCCACCCAGACGACGGCGACGAAGACCGACCTCGCGGCTGCCGCCGGCCAGAAGGTCTTCGGCCTCTTCAACAAGGGAAACCTCACGATTGAGAAGTCCAAATCCGAACGCCCCACCTCGGCCGAGGCCCAGGAACCCAGCCTGCCCGAGATGACCAGCAAGGCCATCGAACTGCTCAGCCAGAAGAAGGCCGAGGGCGAGAAGAGCGACAAGGGCAAGGGCTTCTACCTCCAGGTCGAGGGCGCGCTGATCGACAAGCGCTCCCACGCGAACGACGCGGCCCAGACCCTGGCCGAGGTCAAGGCGTTCGACGACGCCGTCGCGATCGCTCAGGACTTCGCCAAGCGCGACGGCAACACCCTCGTCATCGTCACCGCCGACCACGAGTGCGCCGGCTTCAACATCATCGAGAAGGGCACCTTCACCAACGCGGAGGCCGCCACCCCGCCGGCGAACACCGACAGCGGCAACACCGCCAACAACTCCACCCCGAGCCGCCCGAGCAACGCCCGCGACGCCGCCCGGTCCACCGGGATCATCAACGGCGCCGGCGCGGCCGATCCGAAGAACTTCGGTCCGGCCACCTTCCGCACTCCCACCGACCCGGCCGGCGTCGTCGACGGTTCGCCGGAGGCCGGCCTGTGGTTGAGCTACCTGTCGGGCAATCACACCGGAGCGGATGTCCCGGTCTACGCCGCCGGCCCCGGCGCCGACCAGCTGCAGGGCACGGTCGACAACATCGCCCTGTTCGGCATCGTGGGCCGCGCTCTGCGCGTCATCGGCTAGCGCCGTAAGCCGGCACAACCCGCGCACACTGCCCGGGCCGGACGGTATCCCGTTCCGGCCCGGGCATCCCCACAACAGGAAGCACCAGTATGAAACCCAGGACTCCCCGGGCGATCGCCCTCGTCGCGATCGCAGCAGTGCTCATCGTCGGCGGAGGTGCCTACGCGCTCGCCGCCTCCGGTGCCTCCGGCTCGTCCGGCGGCTCGATCTCGGCCGGAGCGGCCCGGACCACCTTCCCCGGCCTGGTCGCGCCCTCGGGGCAGCCGGAGCTGGAGAGCATCGGGAAGGCACATCCGCGGCCGGGGGAGGTCGTGCAGGCGGCTGGGCCGTTCGACGACCGGTTCCTGCTCGAGAACCTGGCCTTCGACGGCGCGGCGGTTTCCGGGGCCGTGCGCGTGACGAGTGACGTGAGCGCGGTGCTCGACCTTGAGGTCGTCGCCGGCTTCTACGACGACACGGGCGCCCTCCTCGGCACCGGCCGATTCGTGCACCACCTCGTCGACGACGGCAGCCACAGTGTCGCGCCGGAAGAACTGGTGACGTTCACCATCGCGGTACCGTCCGGCATCGCCGTCCCGGCGGTGTCGGTCGCGCTCGGGGTGCCGGTGCTCGTCAACGAATAGCGCCGCCCGCGGTGGTCGAGGCTGTCGAAACCGGGCTCGGTCACTGGTGGGCGTGGCTGGCCTGCTGGGCGCGGTGGGTGGCGCCGGGCTGCCAGGTGGTGGTGGTTCCTGCCCAGGCTGGCGCCTTGACCTGGGGTTTGCCGCGGATCATG
>NZ_SOFH01000012.1 GCF_004402495.1 Cryobacterium sp. HLT2-28
TTCAGCTGTGGATAGGCCAACCCTCCAAGGTCGGTAACCCACGTATATCTGAACGGAGGCCCCAGCCTCAAGAGCCGGACACCCTCATATCGTCTAGCGGATTCGGCGGCGGGCCAGGCGGGCCAGGCGGGCCGGGCGGCCCGGGCGGGCCGGTCGCCCGTGCCTGGGCAAGCATCCGGGAACCGGTCCGTTCCCGGCGCCGGTTATCCCGTATCGTAGAGAAGGATATGGACAACTTCTGGGTTAGCGCATTCTGGTCGCTCGTGCCCACCGTGCTGGTCGGGCTGATCTTCTGGCTGGTGATGCGGTCCATCCTCCGGGCCGACCGCACCGAGCGGAAGGTCTACGCCCGCATCGAGGCGGAAGAACGCGCCAAACTCGGGCTCGACAAGCCGGTCACCTGACCCGGCATGTTCGGCATCGACATCTCGACCTTCATCCTGGTGGTCGCCCTCGCCGTTGACTTCACCATCCGCGTGGTCGCCGTCATCGTCGTGCCGCGCAACCGCCGACCCACCTCCGGCATGGCCTGGCTGCTGACCATCTTCTTCATCCCCTACCTCGGCGCCCTGCTCTTCCTGATGATCGGCTACCGCACCCTGCCGAAGAAACGGCTGGAGAAGCAGGAGGAGATCAACCAGTTCATCCTCGATAGCACCGAGGGGATGGAACAGGTGCGCCGGGACCACGTCTGGCCGCCGTGGTTGGATTCCGTCGTCGAACTCAACCGCAACCTCGGGTCGATGCCGCTGGTCGGCGGCAACCAGGCCCGGCTGCTCGGCGACTACGAGGGCACCCTCGCCGAGATGGTCGCCGACATCGACAAGGCCCGCAAGTATGTGCACGTCGAGTTCTACATCCTCTCCCTCGACAAGACCACGGCCTCGTTCTTCGACGCCCTGGAGAACGCCGTCAAACGCGGAGTGACCGTGCGGGTGCTGATGGACCACATCCAGTCGATGCGCAAGCCCGGCTACCGCAAGACCCTGCGCCGGCTCACGGCGTCCGGCGTGAAGTGGGAGCTGCTGCTGCCGCTCCAGCCGCTCAAGGGCAAGTGGCAGCGCCCCGACCTGCGCAACCACCGCAAGCTCGTCATCGTCGACGGCGAGGTCGGCTACATGGGCTCGCAGAACATCATCGACCGCAGCTACAACATGCCTGGCAACATCCGTCGCGGACTCAAATGGAAAGACCTGATGACCCGGCTCGAGGGGCCGATCGTGTCCGGGCTCAACGCGATCTTCATCACCGACTGGTACGGCGAGACCGACGACCTGCTCACCCGTGACATCGAACCGGCGGATGCCGAGGTCGTGCCGCACTCGCTGGACTGCCAGGTCGTGCCCAGCGGTCCCGGGTTCGAAGGCGAGAACAACCTGCGCCTGTTCCTCGCGCTGCTCTACTACGCCCAGGAACGCATCATCATCACCAGCCCGTACTTCGTGCCGGACGAGTCGATCATGTACGCGATCACCACGGCCACCCAGCGCGGGCTGCACGTGGAACTGTTCGTCTCCGAGGTCGGCGACCAGGCGCTGGTCTACCACGCGCAGCGCTCCTACTACGAGGAGTTGTTGCGGGCCGGCGTGATCATCTACCTGTACAAGGCGCCGTACGTGCTGCACGCCAAGCACTTCACCATCGACGACGAGGTCGCCGTGATCGGGTCGAGCAACATGGATATGCGCTCGTTCAGCCTCAACTTCGAGGTGTCGCTGATGGTGCGCGGCCGCTCCTTCGTGCGCGAGCTCCGGGCGGTCGAGGACGGCTACCGGGCCGACAGCCGCCGGCTCACGCTCGACGAGTGGATGCAGCAGCCGCTGCGCTCCACCGTGCTCGACAACCTCGCCCGGCTCACCAGCGCCGTGCAGTAGCGGCGAGGGGCGCCGAGTCCGCACGATCGTCGCCCTGCACTGGGGCGCCGCCGACCTGGTCAGCAGGTCCGGGAGGCGGGATTCCAGGTGGCATCCAGCGGTGTGGGCTGGGCGACGCGCGACGTCACGTCGACCGGCAGGCCGGACTCCGCCGCGACCGAGATTGCGAGCAACACGTCGAGCACATGGGCCGCGACGGCACCGCTCGCGCGCTCGCGCTCGCCGCCGCGAATCGCTCGGGCGAGGTCGAGCACGCCCGAACCGCGTCCGTAGGTGGAACCTGTCGCGGTGAGGGTCATCGGCTCCGTGTGGCCGAAACGCCACAGTGTGGAGTCGCCCTCGAACGTGTTCGGATCAGGCAGGACGATCGTGCCGGCCGTGCCGCTGATCTCCATGAAACCCATCCGCGGCAGGGCGTTCTGAAAGCTGAACGTCGACTGTGCCGACTGCCCGCCGGCGAACTCGACGAGAGCGGCGTAGTGCGTGGGCACCTCGACGGGGAACTCGAGACCGGCACGCGGGCCGCTGCCGATGGTGCGCACGGGGAACGACTTCGAGGAGACGGCGCTCACCCGGCTGGCGGCACCGAATGCGTGTATCAGCGTCGCGACGTAGTACGGACCCATATCGAACAGCGGGCCGGCGCCGTGGGCGAAGAGAAACTCCGGATTCGGGTGCCAGGCCTCCGGGCCGGGGACATGGAACATCGTCGTCGCCGTCAGCGGGTCGCCGATGTCACCGCGAGCGATTGCCCGCATGGCTGTCTGGATGCCCGCCCCGAGCACAGTGTCCGGCGCGCAGGCGACTCGCAGGCCCGCCGCGTCGGCTGCGGCGAGCAGGGCCGCCCCCGCCTGCTGGTCGAGGGCGAGCGGCTTCTCACTCCAGACGTGCTTGCCGGCCGCGATGATGAGCTCGCCGACCTCCGTGTGGACGGCCGGGATGGTGAGGTTCACGACGATCTCGATATCGTCGATCGCAAGGAGCTCGTCGACGGAGCCGTGCCCGGGTATCCCGAAGGCCTCGGCCTGCGCACGAGCACGGCTTAGGTCGATGTCGGCGACGAACAGGACCGACAGGTCCGGGAACGCCGTCATGTTCTCCAAGTAGGTACCACTGATCACCCCGGCACCGATGACGCCGACGCCGACCGGACCGGTGCCGCTCACTGGGCAACCGCCGCGTCGCCGGCGGTGTCGTTCCGGGCGAGCCAGGCGAAGGACGCCGCGACGCCCTCGAAGATGTCACCGCTGTATCCATCGAACTCCACCACCCGTAGCGCGTGCGGCGCCGCCGCGAGGATAGCGGGGATGTCGACGTCCCCGCTGCCCGCGGGAACCTGGTCCCTGAAGGCCTTCGCGAGGGCGTCGGGCACCTCCAGGGCGCTTTCGCTGCTCGGCAACGAGGTGGCGATGTCTCCGGCGACGCGGCCGTCCTTGATGTGCAGGAACTGCACGCGCTCACCGAGCGACCGAAGCAGCGCTGGGGTGTCCGCGCCGCCGACCGTCGACCAGAATGTGTCGATCTCCAGGGTGACGTCGGGGGCGAGGCGCTCGAGGAACAACTCGAAGATCGACCGGCCGGTGACCCGGTTCGAGAACTCCCAGTTGTGGTTGTGGTAGCCGAACCGCAGGCCGGCAGCAGCCGCCTGGACCTGCAGTTCGTTCACCCGGCCGGCAAGGCGGGAGGCGTCGTCGGCCGTCTGCCAGCGGGCGCTCGGAATGAACGGGTCGATCACGGTGCCGATGCCGAGCTGGGCAGCCGCGTCGAAGGTCCGTGCCGGGTCGTCCGAGTCGATGACGGAGGCGTGACCGGACGGAGCGGAGACGCCCGCAGCGGCGAAGGCCCGCTCGTACTCGTCCGCTCGCTCAACGAAGGCGTACGGTTCGACCTTCGTGAAGCCGATCTCGGCGAGTCGCGCGACGGCGCCGTCGAGATCGGCGGAAATCGCATCCCGCACCGTGTAGAGCTGGATGGAGGGTGAGGTCGTCATTTGCTACTCCTGGTGATGGTGTTGGTGTTGGTGTTGCGGCGGATTCGCACATCCGTTGACGAGGTCTCACGCCCTACGGGCGCGGGGTCGTTACGGTGAACGCCGCCCCGAGCAGCGTGGAATCCCGTGACGACGGACCGACCAGGAGCTCGAACTGCCCCGGTTCCACGACTCGTCGACCTGCGGCATCCACGATGCTGCACTCGGCGACGGGAAGTTCCAGCCGCACGCGCGCGGACTCACCGGGTGCCAGCCCGACCTGACGGTAGGTCTTGAGCTCCTTGTCGGTCCAGCTCACCGAGGTGACCGCATCCCGAACGTATGCCTGCACCGTTTCCAGCGCCGGCCGCGCACCGGTGTTTCGCACCGTTATCTGCGCGACGATCGTGTCCGATGCCGTGAGCGCCGTCTCCTCCAGCACGAGATCCTCGTACTGGACGGTGGTGTAACTGCGCCCCTCACCGAAGGCCCAGGCAGGCGACTGGGTGAGGTCCGCGTAGCGGTCGCCGTGCTGGCCGCGGATCTGGTTGTAGTACGTCGGCTGCTGCCCGGCGTGCCGCGCGAACGAGATCGGCAGGCGCCCGGACGGCTCCACCTCGCCGACGAGGATCTCGGCGAGAGCACGCCCACCCTGCATTCCCGGACTCGCCGTCCAGACCACGGCTGCGGCTCGCTGGACGGATGCCGGCAGCACGAGCGGTTTTGACGCGAGCAGCACGACGACCACCGGCTTCCCGGTCGAGATCAGCGCGTCCAGAAGGGCGTTCTGCCCGCCGATGAGCTCGAGCGTCGCCGTGGACCGACCCTCGCCGACGAGTTCGATCCTGTCGCCGACGACGGCGATCACGACATCCGCCTGGTCCGCCGCGGCGACGGCCTCGATGATGAGCGTCTGATCGGGCTCGCACGGCACGACGTGCGACGGGCGGGGCTGACCATCCGGGAAGGTCGGGCCGGCGGGATCCGGCTCCAGGGTGAGGATGTCGGCGCCGCGCGCATGGGTCACGACCCAGTCAGCCGGCGCGATCCGCCGGATGCCGTCGAGCACGGTCGTGATCATCTCCCGCGGCTGCCCGGCGAGCCAGCCGACCTGGCCCGATCCACCGGCCCAGTCGCCCAGTTGCGTCTGAGCGTCGTCAGCCAGTGGTCCCACCACGGCGACCCGCGTCGAGCGCGCAGCGGACAGCGGCAACACTCCGTCGTTCTCGAGCAGCACGATCGATCGGCGGGCCACCTCCAGGTTCAGCTCCGCGTGCGCAGCATTGCCCACGATTCCGGCCAGGTCCGCACGGGGAAGCCGCGGGTTCTCGAAGAGCCCGAGCTCGAACTTCAGCGTGAGGATGCGGGCCACAGCCGGGTCGAACGCGCTCGCGTCGAGAAGTCCCTGGTCGACGGCGGCCAGCGCACCCTCGAAGAACCCCGGGGTCGTCATGATCATGTCGTTGCCGGCCTGCACGGCGGCGGCGGCCGCGTGCGCATAGTCGGGTTGCACCTTCTGCTCCCAGACCATCCGGCCGACGTTGTCCCAGTCGGTGACCAGGGTGCCGGTGTACCCCCACTCGCCACGCAAGACGTCGCTGAGCAGCCACTCATTGATCGTGATCGGCACGCCGTCCATGCTCTGGTAGCCGAGCATGAAGGAACGGCAGCCCGCGCGGGCCACCCGCTCGAACGGCGGCAAGAACCAGGAGCGGAGCTTGCGACGGGAGAGGTCCGACTCGCTCGAGTCACGCCCGCCCTGCGTCTCCGAGTAGCCGGCGAAGTGCTTGGCGGTCGCGAGGATCGCCGTCGGATCGGCCAGGCCGTTTCCCTGATAGCCCCGCACCATCGCCGCCGCGAGCTCGCCGATGAGGAAGGGATCCTCGCCGAACGTTTCGCCCACCCGCCCCCAGCGCAGGTCGCGAGCGATGCACAGCACGGGGGAGAAGGTCCAGTGCACACCCGTGGCCGCCACCTCGACCGCCGTCGCCCGGGCGACCCGCTCGAGCAGGTCTGCGTCCCAGGATGCCGCCATCGCCAGCTGCGTCGGGTAGATCGTCGCGCCCTCCCAGAACGAGTGGCCGTGGATGCAATCCTCAGCGACAATCAGCGGAATGCGCAGCCGGGTGTGGGCGGAGAGTTCATTGGCACGCAGGATCGACTCCGGTGAGGTGTGCAGGATCGATCCGGCATGTTTCCGCAGCACCTGGTCGTCGAGGTCCTCCTGCGCATCGAGTTGGAGCATCTGCCCGACCTTCTCCTCCACCGACATCCGTGCGAGGAGGTCGGCGACGCGTTCGGGAATGGGGAGCGCGGGGTCCTGGTACGGGAGGGAGTCGGTGGAAGACCTGGAGATCGTCATTTCGTGTTCCCTGCCTGACGCCGCGCCGGGGTCTCGACGGTGCGGACGACGGTCATCGTGGCGTTGACGTCGAGGCCCTTCTTCTTCATCGCCCTGGCTCGCTCCCCGGCCGAACGCAGGCGCGGGTTGACGTACTCGTCGATGCCGAAGTTGATCAGCGACAGCGCGACGCCGAGGATGGCGATGCAGAGTCCTGCCGGGACGTACCACCACCAGAAGTCCGGGAAGGCGCCGTTCTGCTGGGCCCAGAACAGGATCGTGCCCCAGTTCAGGTTGGTGATGGGGATCACGCCGATGAAAGCGAGGGTGGTGAGGCCCAGCACCGCTGCGGTGACGGTGCCGACGAAGCTGGAGGCGATGATCGCCATCAGGTTCGGCAGCATCTCCACGAGGATGATGCGGTGCAGAGGCTCGCCGTTCGCGCGGGCGGCCTGAATGAAATCGCGGTTTCGCAGCGACATCGTCTGCGCACGGAGCACGCGTGCGCCCCATGCCCAGCCGGTTGCGGCCAGCACGGCGGCGATGAGGATGAGCGGCGGGTTCTCGAACTGGGACGCGACGATGATGATCAGCGGCAGCCCGGGGATGACGAGGAACACATTCGTCACCGCGGAAAGCGACTCGCTCCGCCAGCCTCGGGTGTACCCCGCGACGACACCCATGACCACGGCGATCGCGGTGCCGATGATCCCGGCCAGGAATCCGACGATGAGCACACCGCGGGTGCCGTAGATGATCTGGCTGAGGATGTCTTCCCCCATGTGCGTCGTGCCGAGCAGGTGGGTCCAGGACGGCGCCTGACGGAGAGCCGTGAAGTCCTTCTCGAGCGCGCCGTACGGGGCGAGGAAATCGCCGAGCAGAGCGACCGCGACGAAGGCGCCCAGGATGACGAGTCCGGTCAGTGACTTCGGGTTGCGGAACATCGCGAACGCCGACGCCAGCTGCGACCAGAACGTCTTCTCCCTGGGCGGAGTGGTCGCTGCCGGTGAACGCCCTGTCTCCGGTTCCGGGCTGCCGACGCTTGCCGGTCCGGCCAGGTTTTCTGCGGTTGTCATCTCAGGCCTCCGTCTGACGTGTGCGGGGA
This sequence comes from Cryobacterium sp. HLT2-28, assembly GCF_004402495.1. GTDB lineage: Bacteria > Actinomycetota > Actinomycetes > Actinomycetales > Microbacteriaceae > Cryobacterium > Cryobacterium mannosilyticum. The sequence goes on from NZ_SOFH01000012.1 coordinate 7,290, forward strand.
TCGAGGATCGCATAGGCGACGTCCGCGAGGACGTTCGCGCACAACACCGCCATCGTGATGATGAGGAACACGCCCTGCATGAGCGGGTAGTCCTTCGCATTGGTCGCGTCCAGCAACAGCTTGCCGATGCCGGGATAGGAGAACACCATCTCCATCACGATCGTGCCGCCGACGATGAATCCGATGGACAGCGCGAAACTGGACAGCTGCGGCAGCATCGCGTTGCGGGCGGCATAGTGCCAGAGCACGCGACGGTTCGGCAGGCCCTTGGCCTGTGCCACAGTGATGTAGTCCTCGTCGAGCACAGTGAGCATCATGTTGCGCATGCCGAGGATCCATCCGCCCAGCGACGCGATGACGATCGTGATCGCCGGCAGTGCGCCGTGAGCGATCACCTGCCCGATGAAGTCGGCCGTGAAAACCGGCGACGACCCCTTGTCGTAGGCGTGCGAGGCGGGGAACCAGCCCAGGGTCGACGAGAAGACCGCGATCGCGATCAGTCCGAGCCAGAAGTACGGCACCGTGCTGAAGAAGGTCGAGATCGGGACGATCACATCCGCTCTGCTGCCGCGCCGCCAGCCGATGAGGGCGCCGGTTGCGGTGCCGAGAACGAACGACACGATCGTGGCGATCCCGACGAGGCCGAGCGTCCACGGCAGAGCCGAGGAGATGATGTCACCGACGGGCGCGAGGCCGTTGGAAAAGGAGCGTCCGAGGTCGCCGCTGAACAGGAGCTGCCAGTAGCCCGTGTACTGCTCCCAGACGGAGCTGTTCTGGTCGAGGCCGAAGAGGATGCGCAGGGACCGCTCGGCCTCCGGGCTGATCTGCCCGGCATTGCGCTGCATGTAGGCGGTGACGGGGTCGCCCGCCATCATGCGCGGCAGGAAGAAGTTGATGGTGATCGCCGCCCACGCCGTGAACAGGTAGAACGCGGAACGGCTGGCGATGAAGCGGACCGGGATCTTCACGCGACACCGCCCCGGGGGCGAGTCGATGCCCTGGCGAAGTGCTTCTCCGGGTCGGGCGAAGCCGACCGGAGCTCCCGGGTGTACTCGTGCTGAGGGTTCAGGATGACGTCGTCGGCGGGTCCGTGTTCGACCACGCGGCCCTGGTGCAGCACCATGATCTGGTCGCTGAAGTGACGCGCTGTGGCGAGGTCGTGGGTGATGTAGAGCACACCCAGCCCCTCCTCCCTCTGCAGATCGGCGAGCAGGTTCAGCACACCGAGGCGGATCGACACGTCCAGCATCGACACCGGCTCATCGGCGACGAGCAGCGAGGGTCGCGACGCGAGCGCCCGGGCGATCGCGACGCGTTGGCGCTGTCCGCCCGAGAGTTCGTGCGGGCGGCGGTCGATGACCGCATCCGCGTCCAGGCGCACCCGTTCCAGGAGGCGCCTGACCACTGTCTCGGTCTCAGCCTTGGGGACGACGTTGTCCAGCCGCAGCGGACGCTCGATGTGGTATCGGATCGAGTGGTAGGGGTTGAGCGAGGCGAACGGATCCTGAAAGATCATCCGCAACGTCTGGCGGTAGCTGCGAAGGCCTCGGCCGTGGCGCGGGATCGGCTTGCCGTCCAGCAGCACCTCCCCACTGGTGGGGGTCTCCAGCTGGGTGAGGATTTTCGCGATGGTCGACTTGCCGCTGCCGGACTGGCCGACCAGGGCGATGGTCTCCCGATCGTGCAGGGTGAAGCTGACGTCGTCGAGGGCGAGCATTGTCGATGCCCCGCGCACCCGGTAGCGTTTGGAGACGTTCACAAATTCGAGCGTGGTCATCGGACCAGCACTCCCCTCTCGCCGGTCAGGCGGGGAAAGGACGCCAGCAGCGTCTTGGTGTACTCGTGCTGCGGGTGCTCCCAGAGCTCGCGCGCGGGTGCGAGTTCGATGATTTCGCCGCCCCGCATCACGGCGATCCGGTCGCTGATCTCCAGCAGCAGGGGGAGGTCATGGGTGATGAAGATCACCGAGAAGCCGAATTCGTGGCGCAGCATCGAGATCTGACTCAGGATCTCGCGCTGCACGAGCACATCCAGTGCCGTGGTCGGCTCGTCCATCACCATCAGCTGGGGGCGCAGAGCGAGCGCCATGGCGATCATCACGCGCTGGCGCATGCCACCGGAGAGCTCGTGCGGAAAGGAGCGGATGCGCTCGCGTCCGACGGCGACGAGCTCCAGCAACTCCTCGCACGCGGCGCGGCGCTCGCGCCTGCTCAGGTCGGGACGGTGCACGCGGAACACGTCGCCCAGTTGTGCGCCGATCGTGGTGACGGGATTGAGCGCGTTCATCGCCCCCTGGAACACCATCGAGATCTTGTCCCACCGGAAGCGTCGCATCTCTTCGACGTCGAGCGCGTTGACGTCGATGTCGACACCGGATGCGTCGTGGAAGGTCACGCTCCCGCTTTCGATCACCGCGGGTGCACGCAGCAGGCGCTGCAGGCCATAGGCGAGCGTGGTCTTGCCGCACCCGCTTTCGCCGGCGAGCCCGAGGATCTCGCCGCGCTGCAGTTCGAGGGTGACATGTTTCACCGCTTCGACGGGCGGATCGACGTCATACACGATCGAGAAGTCGTGCACAGTGAGGAGAGGATCAGGCATGGTTCGTCGCTTTCGTGAAGGTCGGCGATGAAGGGGCGGATGCTGCGGCATCCGCCCCTCCCTGATTCGAGTTACTCGACCGGCTTGAGTTTCGTGAGGATCAGCGGGACGGTGACCTGCAGGGGGTCGGCCGTCGCGTACTGGTCCTTCTCGTTCGGCCAGCCCACGTAGTTGCGGGTGTTGTACTCGCCCAGCACCGGGTGGGTGCCGACCGGGATGACCGGCACGTCATCGACGAAGACGCTCTGGATCTCTCCCAGCGCTGCCGTGCGCTCCTCATCGGTCGCCGAGGTCGCGTACGTGTCCAGCAGTTCGGTGGCACGCGCGTTGTCGTAGCGACCGAAGTTGTAGTCCACCTCGTCGCCCGTCAGGAGCCAGCGTCCGTCCATCGTGTCGGAGTAGAGGTCGTACGGTGTGGTGCCGCTGTCGGTCCAGTGCATGATGGCGTCGAAGTTGCCGGAGCGCTTGTTGGCCCACCAGGTGTCGGCGTCAGGCGTGTTCACCTTCGCGTCGGCGCCGAGGGTCTTCGTGACCTGGTCGGCGATGAGGCTGATGCCGGTGACGTAGTCGTTCCAGCCCTGCGGAACCTCGACGGTGAACGAAACAGGCTCGCCGTCGGGGTCGATCAGGGCCTTCTTGGCCCAGGTGTATCCGGCGTCGGTGAGGAGCGCCCGAGCACCCTTGACGTCCATCGAGAGTTCCTTGCCCTGGTACTGGGTCGCGATGTACTGCTCGCCGACGGGGGTCGGCAGACCGGTCACCGACTTCAGTTGGGGGCCGGCCTTCTCGCGGGCGATCTCGGTGTGCGCCGCGCGGTCGATGACCATGTTGACCGCCTGACGGAATGCCAGGTTGTTGAAGGGCTTCTTCTGGTGGTTGAGGAACAATACGTCGGGCGCCATCACATTCGCCGCCCAGAAGACGTTGTGGTCGGGGTCCTTGTCGACGAATGCGCTCTTCACATTGGGGATGAACGCCTGCGCCCAGTCGGCATCGCCGCTGGCGAGGGCCGTGGTCAGCGCGGTGTTGTCGTTGTACGAGACGTAGTACAGGGTCGGCACGGCGAGGTCGCCGCCCCAGTAATCGTCGCGGGCCCGCATCGTGACCGACTGGCTGCTGAAGCTGTCCAGCGTGTACGGGCCGGTGCCGACGGGCTTGGGGTTGGTGTCCGTGGTCGGGTCAGCCACATCGGCCCAGATGTGCTTCGGAACCATCGGGATGTGCAGAACCTGCGCCTGCTTGACGAACTTCGACTCGGCGAAGGTGAGGACAACGGTCTCGCCGTCCTTCACGATGTCGGTCAGTTGCAGGTTGCCCGTGTCGAACGCGGGAGTATTGCGGATGATGTCGAAGGAGAAGACGACGTCGTCGGCGGTGAATTTCTCACCGTCGTTCCAGGTCACGCCGGAGCGTGGGGTGACGGTGAGCTGGGTGTAGTCGGCATTCCAGTCGACCTTCTCGGCCAACCAGGGGGTGGTCTCGTTCTTGCCGACCGCGTTCACCATCGCGAGGGGTTCGAAGATGACGTTCTTGTAGCCGAACTTGTTCGCGGACGAATCGCCGACCCAGGGGTTGTTCGACTCCGTGGCAATCACGCCGTCGGGCTTCGCGATGGTGAGTGCGGCTCCGGCCTCCGGCTGCGAGCCGGGTGCGGCGCCCCCGGCGCAGCCGGTGAGGGCGAGAGCCGCCACCAGTCCGACGCCGATGAAGGTTGATCTGAGCCTCATTGCTACTCCTTCTGTGATGCAGCACCACCGTGGTGCCCTTTCCCCATCAACTTACTTACTGGTCAGTAAGTTGAGGCCGACGCTACCAACAAGTCACTAATATGGCAAGCGTTGGATGTTGGACCTGATCGTCGTCGCTGAAGGGAGCACCGTGCCGCACGAAGCCAAGAGCAACATGCCCCGCACCAGGCCGGCGACACAGCGCAAGCGCCGGGAGATCCTCGATGCGGCCATCGACATCTTCGGGAACAAGGGCTACGCCAACGGAACCCTTGCCGAGATCGCCGAACAGGTCGACATCACCCACGCCGGAGTGCTCCATCACTTCGGGTCGAAGCAGAACCTGCTGCTCGAGATGCTCACCTACCGCGATGAGACGGACGTCGCGGATCTCGACGAGCACCACATCCCGAACGGACCGGAGCTGTTCCTGCACCTGGTGCGAACCGCCCTCGTGAACTCGCGGCGCGCCGGCGTCGTGCAGGTCTACACCGTTCTCTCGGCCGAGTCCGTCACGGACGATCACCCGGCACGCCCGTTCTTCGAGGATCGGTACTCGACACTGCGAGGCCTGGTCGCGGATGCATTCCGCGTACTGTGCGAGCAAGAGGGAATCGCCGAGCCTGCGACGATCGGCGCCGCGTCGGCCAGCATCCTCGCCGTGATGGACGGGTTGCAGCTGCAATGGCTCCTGCACCCGCAGGACATCGAGCTCGCGGAGACCAGTGAGTTCGCCATCCGAGCGATCGTCAACGGGGTGCTTCATCCGGGACCGGAGCTGTCCCAATATATTCGAGGGTGACGCGAGCACTCGGGGTGCGCGTCGTGTCGCCGCAGGTCAGCCGCGGATCAGCCGCGGAGCGTCATCCGTCACGCCTGCGGCGAACAGAGGCGCGGTTTGGGGGGTTCCCTCGTTACTCTCGATGTATCGGCGCCACAACTGCCCTGGTGCCAAGGGAGCGATCACATGTTTGAGAGATTTACCGACCGAGCTCGTCGCGTCGTCGTCCTGGCCCAAGAAGAGGCCAAGATGCTCAACCACAATTACATCGGCACCGAGCACATCCTGCTCGGGCTGATCCACGAAGGCGAGGGTGTGGCCGCCAAGGCCCTCGAGAGCCTGGGCATTTCCCTCGACGCCGTGCGCGAGCAGGTGCAGGACATCATCGGCCAGGGCCAGCAGCAGCCGACCGGGCACATCCCGTTCACGCCGCGCGCCAAGAAGGTGCTCGAACTGAGCCTGCGCGAAGCGCTGCAGCTCGGCCACAACTACATCGGCACCGAGCACATCCTGCTCGGCCTCATCCGCGAGGGTGAAGGCGTTGCCGCCCAGGTGCTCGTCAAGCTCGGCGCCGACCTCAACCGGGTGCGTCAGCAGGTCATCCAGCTCCTCTCCGGCTACCAGGGCAAGGAGCAGGTCCAGGTTGGGGCCAATGAGACGGCGAGCGGTCCGGCGGGCAGCCAGATTCTCGACCAGTTCGGCCGCAACCTCACCCAGGCCGCGCGCGAGAACAAGCTCGACCCGGTGATCGGGCGCGAGAAGGAGATCGAACGGGTCATGCAGATCCTGTCCCGGCGATCGAAGAACAACCCTGTCCTGATCGGCGAGCCCGGCGTCGGCAAGACCGCCGTCGTCGAGGGCCTCGCCCAGGCCATCGTCAAGGGCGACGTGCCCGAGACCCTGAAGGACAAGCAGCTCTACTCGCTCGACCTCGGCTCCCTGATCGCCGGCAGCCGCTACCGCGGTGACTTCGAGGAACGCCTGAAGAAGGTCACCAAGGAGATCCGCACCCGCGGCGACATCATCATCTTCATCGACGAGATCCACACCCTCGTCGGTGCCGGTGCCGCCGAGGGCGCCATCGACGCGGCCTCGATCCTCAAGCCGCTCCTCGCCCGCGGCGAGCTGCAGACCATCGGTGCGACCACGATCGACGAGTACCGCAAGCACTTCGAGAAGGATGCCGCGCTCGAGCGCCGCTTCCAGCCGATCCAGGTGGCCGAGCCGTCTCTGCCCCACACCATCAACATCCTCAAGGGGCTGCGCGACCGCTACGAGGCGCACCACAAGGTCTCGATCACCGACGGGGCCCTCGTGGCCGCGGCGAACCTCGCCGACCGCTACGTCTCCGACCGGTTCCTCCCCGACAAGGCCATCGACCTGATCGACGAGGCCGGCGCGCGCCTGCGCCTGTCGATCCTCTCCAGCCCGCCCGAGCTGCGCGAATTCGACGAGAAGATCGCCGTGGTGCGCGCCGCCAAGGAGACCGCGATCGAGGAGCAGGACTTCGAGAAGGCCGCCGGCCTGCGCGACGAGGAGAAGAACCTCCTCGGCGAGCGTCTGCGCCTGGAGAAGAAGTGGAAGTCCGGCGACGTCAAGACCACCGCCGTCGTCGACGAGGGCCTGATCGCCGAGGTGCTCGCCCAGGCGACCGGCATCCCCGTGTTCAAGCTCACCGAGGAGGAGTCCTCGCGGCTCGTCTTCATGGAGAAGGCCCTGCACCAGCGTGTCATCGGCCAGGAGCAGGCCATCGCAGCCCTCGCCAAGACCATCCGCCGCACCCGCGCCGGCCTGAAGGACCCCAAGCGTCCCTCCGGTTCGTTCATCTTCGCCGGCCCCACCGGCGTCGGCAAGACCGAGCTGGCCAAGGCGCTCGCCGAGTTCCTCTTCGACGACGAGGCCGCCATGATCTCCCTCGACATGAGCGAGTACGGCGAGAAGCACACCGTCTCCCGGCTGTTCGGTGCACCTCCCGGCTTCGTCGGCTTCGAAGAGGGCGGCCAGCTCACCGAGAAGGTGCGCCGCAAGCCGTTCTCCGTGGTGCTGTTCGACGAGATCGAGAAGGCCCACCCCGACATCTTCAACTCGCTCCTCCAGATCCTGGAGGAGGGCCGGTTGACGGACGGCCAGGGTCGCGTGATCGACTTCAAGAACACCGTGATCATCATGACCACCAACCTCGGCACCAAGGACATCAGCGGCGCGCCCGTCGGGTTCCAGCTCGAGGGTGACACGACCACCAGCTACGACCGGATGGCCGGCAAGGTCAAGGAAGAACTCAAGAAGAACTTCAAGCCCGAGTTCCTCAACCGCGTCGACGAGGTCATCGTCTTCCCGCAGCTGACCAAGCCCGAGCTGCTGCAGATCGTGGACCTGTTCATCAAGCGTTTGAGCGACCGCCTGCTCGACCGCGACATGACCGTCGAGCTGACCCTCCCGGCCAAGGAGCACCTGATCGAGGTCGGCTTCGACCCCACGCTCGGCGCCCGGCCGCTGCGCCGCGCGATCCAGCGCGAGGTGGAGGACCGCCTGTCGGAGAAGATCCTGCAGGGCGAGCTGAACGCGGGCGACCACGTGCACGTCGACTTCGTGGCCGGCGAGTACGTCTTCACCACCACGGCGCGCAAGTCCGCGGTGTCGGTCGGCGTCAACACGACCGCTGCCCTGGGCACCGGGCCGGGCACGCCCGACCTCGCCGTGACCAGCGAGTAACAGCACAGCAGCAGCGAACCAGGCGGCAACGCCTCGAAGGGCCCGGCCATCCGCCGGGCCCTTCCTCGTTCCCTTCCTCGTTCCCTGCCGGTGTTCCCCGGTCGGGGAGGGCGAGGTGGGAGGGTGGCTAACTCAGGAGATCCGGCCGGGCCCGCCGCCGCACCCTCGGAAAACCGGGGGCGACTTCCGTAGACTGGAACGGTTTTCCTGAATTAGCCACGCGAGGAAGGGCCGGTAAGCGCCACATGCAGGAGTATTCGGTGCGCCGGGCGCGCACAAGCGACGTGCCGCGCATCCAGGCGCTGGTCGCGCCGCTCGTGCAGGAGCGCATCCTGCTCGGCAAGGAGAGCGTGGTCTTCTACGAGGCCGTGCAGGAGTTCCGGGTGGTCGAAGACGCCGACGGCAACCTGATCGGCTGCGGCGCCCTGCACGTGATGTGGGAGGACCTCGGCGAGGTGCGCACCCTGGCCGTCACCGCCGACCGGCTCGGCCGCGGCGTCGGCCACGCCCTGATCGACCGGCTCGAAGCGGATGCCCGCGAGCTCGGCCTGACCCGCCTCTTCTGCCTCACGTTCGAGGTGCCGTTCTTCAGCCGGCACGGCTTCACCGACATGGGCTCGGAGACGGTCGACCCGCTCGTCTACGCCGAGTTGGTGCGCTCCCATGACGAGGGGGTCGCCGAGTTCCTCGACCTCGCCCGGGTGAAGCCGAACACCCTCGGAAACACCCGGATGGTCAAGCGGCTGGTCTGATCCGGAACGGTCGGCGCAGAGGTTACCCGTTCGGGTGCCGCTCATGTGGGGGTAATTCCGGCCGATCCTGCTCATTAGAGCGACACGCCGGTGCCGCCCGAACCGTTCACCGTTTGGTCTGCCATTTGTCGCCGGTCTTCCCTATCTTGGCCTTGACCGCTTCCGGTCGATGAATGGGGAGAACAATGTCATCTGCACCTCGAAGCCGGTTGCGCCTATTCGGCGCCGCACTGCTGGGAGTGAGCCTCGTCGCCGCTCCGCTCTTCGCCCTCCCGGCGCAGGCGAGCACGGCCGGCACCGGCGTCATCATCAACGAGGCGTACCTCAACGGTGGCAGCGCGGGGGCGAGCTACCTGAACAAGTTCGTCGAGCTCTACAACCCCACGGATGCCCCGGTCACCCTCGACGGAACCTCGCTCCAGTACCGCTCCGCCACCGGGGCCGCGAACCCGACCGGCGTGCTCGCGCTGACCGGCCAGATCCCGGCCAGGGGCTACTTCCTCGTGCAGGGCAACTCGAACGCCGCCAACGGCGCCGCGCTGCCGGCCCCCGACGCTTCCCTCGCCTTCTCCTTCGCCGCCGGCGGCGGAACGCTCTTCCTCGCCGGCCAGGCCACCGCGCTGACCATGCCGGCCACCGGCTCGCTCGTCGGCACGCCGGGGATCATCGACCTGCTCGGCTACGGCAGCTCCAACACCTTCGAGACCGCGGCCGCCCCCGCCGCATCCGTCACTACCTCGCTCGCCCGCACCGGCCAGGTCGACACCGACGCCAACGCGGCGGACTTCACCGCCGCCGCGCCGACCCCAATGAACGCGGCGTCCACCCCGACGCCCACACCGACCCCGACCCCGACGCCGACGCCGACGGACACCCCGACGCCGACTCCCACCCCGACGCCGACCCCCACGCCCACCCCGGCCGACGCCCTGCCGATCAGCGAGATCCAGGGCACGACCGACGTGAGCCCCAAGGTCGGCAGCACCGTGACCACCTCCGGGGTCGTCACCGCCGCCTACCCGGCCGGCGGCTTCAAGGGCTTCTACCTGCAGACGCCCGGCACCGGCGGCGCCCTCGACCCGGCCGCCCACCCGGCCTCCGACGGCATCTTCGTCTACACCGGCACCCTGGCCTCCACGGTGGCCGTCGGCGACTTCCTCTCCGTCACCGGCGCCGTCAGCGAGTACTTCGGCCTGACCCAGCTGAGCGTCCCCGCCCTCACCGACCTCGCCCCGCTCGATCCGGCCGGCATCGTGCCGCCGCAGCCGGCCACCGTCGCCCTGCCGCGTGAGGCCGCCGCCCGCGAATCCCTCGAGGGCATGCTCCTTGCCCCGGCCGGCGACTTCACCGTCACCAACAACTACTCGACCAACCAGTACGGCGAGATCGGCCTCGCCGCCGGCACCACCGCGCTCGTCACGCCGACCGCCGTGGCCCGCCCCGGCACGGCCGAGTACACCGCCGCCGTCGCCGACAACAAGGCCAGGGCGGTGACCCTCGACGACGGTGCCACCACCAACTATCTGGCCGCCGCGAACAAGGCCAAGCCTGTCCCTTACCTGTCGACGGATGCCCCGGTGCGCGTCGGCGCGGCCGTCACCTTCACCAGGCCGGTCATCCTCGACTTCCGCAACAGCGCCTGGAAGTTCCAGCCGACCGCCGAGCTCGTGCCCGCCACGGCCGCCACCGTGCAGCCGGCCACCTTCGCCGACACCCGCACGGCGGCGCCGCGCGAGGTGGGCGGCGACATCCGCCTGGCCACCTTCAACGTGCTCAACTACTTCCCGACCACCGGCGACTCGCTCACCGGCTGCACCTACTACACCGACCGGGCCGGCACGCCGATCACCGTGAACAGCGGCTGCGACGCCCGCGGCGCAGCCACCCAGGTCAGCTTCGAACGGCAGCAGGCCAAGATCGTCTCGGCGATCAACGCGCTCGGCGCCCAGGTCGTCTCGCTCGAGGAGATCGAGAACACGGCCCGGTTCGGCCAGAACCGCGACGCCGCCCTGTCCACCCTGGTCGACGCGCTCAACGCCGCCGCCGGCAGTCCGGTCTGGGCGTTCGTGCCCTCACCGGCCGTGCTCCCCGCCTCCGAAGACGTGATCCGCACCGCGTTCATCTACAAGAAGGACGCCGTCGAGACCGTCGGGGCCTCGAGTATCCTCGACGTGCCGGCCTTCGTCAACGCCCGCCAGCCGCTCGCCCAGGCGTTCCAGCTGGTCGGCGACACCGGCAGCTCGTTCCTCGCCATCGTCAACCACTTCAAGTCGAAGGGGTCCGGCACCGGCGTCGACGCCGACACCGGCGACGGCCAGGGTGCCTCGAACGCCTCCCGGGTCAACCAGGCGACCGCCCTCGTCGGCTTCGCCGACAAGCTCAAGACCGACACCGGCATCAAGCGGGTCTTCCTCACCGGCGACTTCAACGCCTACGACAAGGAAGACCCGATCAAGGTCATCACCGACGCCGGCTACCTCAGCCAGGAGGCCAAGAGCGGCGAGTACACCTACGCGTTCGGCGGGGCCGTCGGCTCCCTCGACCACGTGTTCGCCTCGACCGAAGCGGATGCCGCCGTCACCGACGTCGACGTTTGGAACATCAACTCGGTCGAGTCCGTCGCACTCGAGTACAGCCGGTACAACAACAACGTCACCGACTTCTACCGCGCCGACCCGTACCGTTCCTCCGACCACGACCCCGCGGTCGTCGGCCTGAAGCTGGCCAGTCCCACCGATGTGAACATCAACCTGCTGAACATCAACGACTTCCACGGCCGGATCGACGCGAACACGGTCAAGTTCGCCGGAACCGTCGAGCAGCTCCGCGCCGAGTACGGTGACGCGGCCACCCTGTTCCTCTCCAGCGGCGACAACATCGGCGCCTCGCTCTTCGCGTCGGCGTCGCAGAAGGACAAGCCCACCATCGACGTGCTGAACGCCCTCGGGCTCAAGGCCTCCGCGGTCGGCAATCACGAGTTCGACCAGGGCTTCGCCGACCTCACCGGCCGGGTCACCGGCGCCGCCGACTTCGACTACCTCAGCGCCAACGTCTACCTCGCGGGCACCCAGACCCCGGCCCTGCCGGAGTACACGATCGTCGACGTCTCCGGAGTCAGGGTGGGCGTGATCGGCGCCGTCACCGAGGAGACCCCCTCGCTCGTCTCGCCCAACGGCATCTCCACCCTCAGCTTCGGCGACCCGGTCGCCGCGGTGAACCGGGTCGCGGCGCAACTGAGCGACGGCAACCCGGCCAACGGTGAAGCCGACGTGCTCGTCGCCGAATACCACGAGGGTGCCGGGGCCGGCGCGCCCGAGGGTGCCACCCTCGAGCGGGAGCTCGCCGTCACCGACAGCGCCTTCGCGAAGATCGTCACCCAGACCGCCGCCGGCGTCGACGCGATCTTCACGGGCCACACCCACAAGCAGTACGCGTGGAACGCCCAGGTACCCGGAGCCGCGGCGGGCGTCACCCGCCCGGTGCTGCAGACCGGCAGCTACGGCGAGAACATCGGCCAGGTCGTGCTCAACTTCAACAAGGCATCCGGCGTCACCACCACCGTCAAGAACCAGGACGTGAAGCGGTCGACGACCGCCGACGCCACCCTGGTCGCCGCCTACCCGCGGGTCGCCACCGTGAAGACGATCACGGATGCCGCCCTCGCCCAGGCCGCCGTCATCGGCAACCAGCCGATCGGCTCGGTGACCGCCGACGTGACCCGCGCCTGCACCGGCGGCACCGCGCCCTGCGCCGAGAACCGTGCGGCCCCGTCGGCGATGGGAACCCTCGTCGCCAACTCGCTGCGCGAGTCGCTCGCCGACCCGCTCAAGGGCGGCGCCGAGATCGGCGTCGTCAACCCCGGCGGCATGCGCGCCGACCTCAGCCAGGCGCCGGACGGCGTCGTCACCTACGCCGAGGCCAACGCGGTGCTGCCGTTCCTGAACAACCTGTGGACGACCAGCCTCACCGGGGCCCAGTTCAAGACGGTGCTCGAGCAGCAATGGCAGCGCGACGCGGCCGGCAACGTGCCGAGCCGGCCCTACCTGCAGCTCGGGTTGTCCGACAACGTGAACTACACCTTCGACGCCACCCGCGCCGAGGGTGACCGGATCACCGGCATCTGGATCAACGGCGCCGCCATCGACCCGGCGCGCTCCTACCGGGTCGGGTCGTTCAACTTCCTGCTCACCGGCGGGGACAACTTCCGCGGTTTCCTCGCCGGCACGGGAACGCGCGACTCCGGTCTCGTCGACCGGGACGCGTGGATCAGCTACCTCAGCGCCCGCAGCCCGGTCACCCCGTCATTCGCCGCCCGCCAGGCGAGTGTCACGGGTGCGCCGACCACACCGGTCAGCCGCGGCGACTCCGTCACGTTCAGGGTCGGCGACCTCAACCTGACCTCGCTCGGCGCACCGAAGAACACCGAGCTGACCCTGCTCTGGCCGGGCAGCAACGCCACCCTCGGCACGGTCGCGGTGGATGCCGCAGGCACCGCAGCGGTCACGGTCACCGTGCCCGCCGACGCCCCGGCAGCCGGCGTGCTCGAGCTGACGGCGAAGGAGTCCGGCACGATCGTGCGAGTCCCGTTCGCGGTCAACGTGCCGGTGCCGCCCGCCGCCGCGCCGACCCCGGCGTCGTCCCGCGCCCTGACCAAGGCCCTGAAGAACACGATCGCCACCGACCAGCGGGTCTACCACGCCGGGGACACCGTGACCATCTCGGTCGGAGCCTCCCACGCGGCCGAGTTCGTCTCGGCCTGGGTGCGGTCCACGCCGGTCAACCTCGGCGGCTGGCTCACCGTGGACGCGCAGGGCACGGTCACGGTGACCCTCCCGGCCGACCTCCGTCCTGGCAACCACGACATCGTCGTGCAGGATGCGTCGGGTGCCGTGATCGGCTGGTCCGAGATCAAGGTTGACAAGGTGAAGACCCCGAAGCCGCCGCACGGTCACGACGACTAAGACCAACCGTGCAGAGGTCGGAACCGGTGCCATCCAGGCCCGGTTCCGACCTTTGTTCGATGGGAACCCGGCAAAGAGGACCGACACGCTCGGCATTCCCGGCCGCGGGCGGGAACCTCGTTAGCCTTGATCCATGTCGACGATCAAACATCCGGTCGGCCCCCAGTCCAGCAAGGTGTACTGGCGCCGTCGTCTCGTAGTGGGCCTCGGCCTGCTCTTCGTGCTTGTCATCATCATCCTCATCATCGTGCGCCCCGGCGCCAGCAACGGCCAGCCCGACGGCAAGCCGAAGGCGCCGGCATCCACCGCGTCGACGGATGCCCCCGCCGCCGCGGCCACCGATCCGGCCGCCGTCCCCGCGAAGTGTGACCCGGCGCAGGTGCAGGTGGAGGCCACCACCGACGCCGACACCTATGAGCCCGGCACGATGCCGCAACTCTCGCTCAGCATCACCAACACGGGCTCGGCGCCCTGCGTCATCAACGCGGGCACCGCGAAGCAGGTGTTCACGATCTCCAGTGGCAAGGACGTCTACTGGAAGTCCACGGACTGCCAGACCGACCCCAGCGACGCCGACGTCACCCTGGAGCCCACTGTTCCGGTGAGCTCGACCACCCCCGTCACCTGGGACCGGATCCGTTCCAGCCCCGACACCTGCGATTCCGACTCCCGGCCGGCAGCCCCGGCCGGCGGCGCCTCGTACCACCTGGCCGTGACCGTGGACGGCATCGAGGCGACGACCCCGAAGCAGTTCATCCTCGACTGACCGCCCCGTCGCCCAGGCTGCCCGACACCGGCTGGACTGCAGCAGAATCGTCACCCCATCGAAGGCCCTGAACTCGCGTTCGGGGCCTCCCGACTGCGGACAGGTCCCGTTCACGGACTGCCCGTAGGCTGAATGGATGGAGAACATCGCATGAGAATTTCCGTGATCGGCTGCGGCTACCTGGGTGCCGTGCACGCGTCGGCGATGGCCGAACTCGGCCACGACGTCATCGGCATCGACATCGACTCCCGCAAGATCGAGCAGCTCGCCGCGGGCAAACCGCCGTTCTACGAGCCGGGGCTGCCGGAGATCCTCACCTCGGCCATGGCCTCCGGCCGGCTTCGGTTCAGCACCGACATCGAGGATGCCGCGGGCGCCCAGGTGCACTTCATCGGCGTCGGCACGCCGCAGAAGGCCGGCAGCCACGCCGCCGACCTCCGCTACGTCGACGCCGCCGTGCAGTCCCTGTTGCCGCATCTGGCCGACGGCGACCTGGTCGTGGGCAAGAGCACGGTTCCCGTCGGAACGGCCGCCCGCCTCGCCGAGGTCATCGAGCGCTCCGGCACGGGCGCGACCCTGGCCTGGAACCCCGAGTTCCTGCGCGAGGGCTTCGCCGTGAAAGACACGATCAGCCCCGACCGGCTGGTCTACGGAGTGCCGTCCGGTCACGCGGGGGAGCAGGCCACGGCTCTGCTCAACGAGGTCTACGCCTCGGCCATGGCCGCGAACACACCGCTGATCGTCACCGACTATGCCACGGCCGAGCTCGTCAAGGTGGCCGCCAACGCGTTCCTGGCCACCAAGATCAGCTTCATCAACGCCATGAGCGAGATCGCCGATGTCTCCGGCGCCAACATCACCGAGTTGGCGGATGCGATCGGCTTCGACAACCGCATCGGCCGCCGGTTCCTCAACGCGGGCGTCGGCTTCGGCGGCGGTTGCCTGCCCAAGGACATCCGCGCCTTCACCGCCCGGGCGGAGGAGCTCGGCCGGGGAGACTCGGTCGCCTTCCTCAAGGAGGTCGACACGATCAACATGCGCCAGCGCCAGCGCGTCGTCGCGATGACCCTGCAGGCGCTGGACAAGCCGGTCTACACCGCGAAGGTGGCGGTGCTCGGCCTGAGTTTCAAGCCGCACTCCGACGATGTGCGCGACTCGCCGGCGCTTGACGTGGCCGTGCAGTTGCGCGGGCTGGGCGCCGATGTCGTGGCGACCGACCCGCAGGGGATCGAGAACTCGCGGCTGCGGCATCCGCAGCTCACCTACTCGACCTCGGTCGAGGAGACCCTGCGGGGCGCCGACGCGGTGGTGCTCGTCACCGAATGGGCCGAGTTCAAGAAGATCGACCCGATCTGGGCGGCCGGCCTGGTCCGAGTTCCCATCATCATCGACGGCCGCAACACCCTCGACGCCGCCGCCTGGCGAGCCGCCGGCTGGACCTACCAGGGCCTCGGCCGCCCGTAGCCCCGCCCGGTGGTCGAGCGAGTCTCGGGGGTTGAGCCAGTCTCGGTGGTCGAGCCTGCACCGGTGGTCGAGCCTGTCGAGACCCCACTCACCCCAGGGCGCCGAACACGGCCGGCAGCACAACCAGCGCATTGAACGTGACATGCGCAATCACCGCCCCGCCGAGCCTCCCGGTCGCCGCGGCGACGGATCCGGCCGCGAGCCCGAACACGAACGTCGACAGCCCGGCCACGACGACCACGGTGACCGACTCCGCGTCGAGCACGTGCAGCAGCGCGAACACGGCGGCGCTGACGACTACGGCGAGGCCGAGTGCCACGGGGCGCGGCGCATCCGTGCTGCCGGCCACCGCGCGCAGCAGCAGGCCGCGGAAGAAGACCTCCTCAACGAACGGCGCGATGAGAACGGGCGCGAGCAGCGCGCCGAACAGCCACCAGCCGTCGTAGACCGGGGTGCCGAGCAGCGCGGGAGAGCCGCCCATCTGCCCATAGCCGGCGATCTCGATCAGGCTCGCGGCGACCCGGGCGAGCAGCCCGACCGCCAGACCCCAGAGCAGGTCGAGTGGCTCAAACCGCAGCCCGAGGCCGCGCACAAACGACCCGGCGCCAGACCGGACGCCCAACACAGCGCCCAGCCGCCGCCGAACACTCACCCCGACAACAACAACCGCCCCGCCAAGCGGCACCCAGACCGCCAAATAGCTGACCAACAACGCAACCCGCGAGTCAGCGATCCACAGTCGTTCCGCCGCCACACCCACCAAGACCACGAGCCCCACGGCCAGCAGCACCCCGATCGCGGCGACCCGAAGCGCCCACGGCTCGCCGAGCACACGTGCTTCCGCAGAGTTCGAGCTGACCGCCATGAACCCCAAACTATCGGGCCTGACCGACCCGCCGACCCATGTGCCACCCCGCCCTCCGATGTATGGCAACATGAGAGCGGGGCGGAATGATCGGCCTTGATCTGTTAATCACGGAAAGGCCGCAGCGTGGAGCTTCGCGACTACATTCGAATCCTGCGCAAGAGCTGGGTGATGATCCTCCTGCTCGCTCTTGTGGCCGTCGGTGCCGCTTCCACGTTCTCCATTCTGCAGACGCCCAAGTTCAGCGCCACCTCCAAGGTGTTCGTCTCCACCCAGTCCGGTGGCACCACCAGCGACCTCGTGCAGGGCAGCAGCTTCACCATCCAGCGGGTCAAGACCTACTCCGACCTCGTCAACACCCCGATCGTGCTCCTGCCGGTGATCGGCAGCCTCAACCTCGGCATCACGGCCGACGACCTCGTCAAGAAGATCACCGCGTCGGCCCCCCTCGACACCTCCATCATCGAGATCACGGTCATCGACACCGATCCGGTGCGCGCCGCCGAGATCGCAAACGCCACCTCGCAGAGCCTCACCGCAGTCGTGCAAGACATCGAAACTCCGGTCGGCACAGACGCGGTCTCCCCGGTCAAGCTCACCCGCGCGCAAGAGGCCTCCGTTCCCTCCGTTCCGGTCAGCCCCAACGTTCCGCTGAACATCGCCCTCGGCGCTCTGGTCGGCCTGGCCCTCGGTGTTGGCCTGGCCGTGCTGCGTGAAACACTCGACACCCGCATCCGCAACGAGCGTGACGTGGAGAGCGTCACGGATGCCGCCATCCTCGGCGGCATCGTCTTCGACCCCAAGGCGCAGGACCGCCCGCTGATCGTGCACGTCGACCCGCGCAGCCCGCGTGCCGAGTCGTTCCGCACCCTGCGCACCAACCTGCAGTTCCTCGACGTGGGCCGCACCGACCGCAGCTTCGTGATCACCTCCTCCATCGAGAGCGAGGGCAAGAGCACCACCGGCGCCAACCTGGCCATCGCCCTGGCCGACTCCGGCGCCACAGTGCTGCTCGTCGACGCCGACCTGCGCCGCCCCAAGATCGCCGAATACATGGGCATCGACGGCACCGTCGGCCTCACCGACCTTCTGGTGGGCCGCGCCGAGCTCAAGGACATCGTCCAGCCCTGGGGCAAGGGCAAGCTCTACGTGCTTCCGGCCGGAATGGTGCCGCCGAACCCGAGCGAGCTGCTCGGCTCCGCCCGCATGAGCCACTTCATTGGCGAGTTCAACAAAACCTTCGACGTGGTCATCTTCGACGCCCCGCCGCTGCTTCCGGTCACGGATGCCGCCATCCTGGCCAAGAACGTCGGCGGCGCCATCATCGTGGTCGCCGCGGGCCGCACGCAGAAGGGCCAGCTCAAGGGCGCCCTCTCCGCACTCGATACCGTGGGCGCCACGGTCTCGGGCCTCGTGCTCACCATGCTGCCCACCAAGGGTCCGGATGCCTACGGCTACGGCCACTACGGCTACGGCTACGGCGAAGACCTCACCGAGCCCCCCGCCAAGCGCAAGTCCCGATCCTTGACGAAGGTGAAGTAACGGTGGTCGAGCAACCGGTGGTCGAGCTTGTCGAGACCCCCCTCGCAGTCCTCATCGTCTGCACCGGCAACATCTGCCGTTCCCCGCTCGCCGAACAGTTACTGCAAACCGCGCTGACCACCGCCGGCATCCCCGCCACCGTCTCAAGCGCCGGAACCCACGCAATGGTCGGCCACCCCATGACTCAAGAAGCGGCAGCCCTAGCCCTCCGTCACGGCGCCCCGGAGCAACTCCACTCCGCCCGCCAACTCACGCCCGATCTAATCAAGTCCGCCGACCTGGTCCTCACCGCAACCCGTGAGCACCGAGGCGAAGTCATCTCCCTACACCCGCGAGCCTCCCGCTACGCCTACACCCTCAACCAATTCGCGCGCTTGGTAGCCGCCGCGCCGGTGGTCGAGCCTGTCGAGACCAAAGAGCTTGTCGAGACCCCCAAGATCACCTCCTACCTAGCCGAAATCGCCGCCACAAAGGGCCTCACCCCACCCCCCGCCAACCCAACCGACGACGACATCGAAGACCCCTACCGCCGCTCCGCCGCCATGTACAACCGCGTAGCCGAGCAGATCGCCGCCGACGTCACCACCATCACCAAGGGCCTCGCCACAACAGCCGGCGGCCGCTGACATGGCCCGCCCGATCCGGCATGTCCCCCGCGACACCTCCCGTCGCCGCGCCTGGGTCTACGTCGCCGTCACCGCCTTCATCGCCGCCGACATTCTCTTGGTCGTCCTGGCCCTCGGCTCCACCCGCAACACCGACGCCGCCGAGGCAACCCGCCCCATCCCCACCTTCACCTCCGCCAGCGTGATCGACCCGACCGCCGCCCCCACCCCGACGCCCACTCCCACGGCAACCCCTGCGGCCGCCACAATCCTCCCGCTCCCGACCACCCGCCTCCTCGGAGCCGTCGACGCACAAACCGCCTGGCGAGCTCAGACCGGCGCCTGCCCCGCAACCGCGGCGTCCCCTGAACTCACCACTGACGGCGGTGCAACCTGGAAGCCGACGGACGCCACCGGCAAGGCGAAGGTCACGTCCATCCAGCGCCTGATGGCCACGAGCGAGAGCGTTGTCGAAATGGTCGGCCTCACCAAAACCGACTGCGCCCCACAGTTCGTGAAGTCCTTCGTGGCGGGCGACAACTACTCCGCCTACCCTGACAAACTCACCGGCACCTGGTTCGTCAACCCCGCCGATCGCGCCACCGTCCATGCCCCCGACGGCGATGCCAAGGCGCCATGCACTTCCGTGGTCACCCTCGCAGTGCGCAACGACACGTCCGCCGCAGCCCTGTGCGCCGATGGCCGCCTCTTTGCGACCGAGGATTCCGCCGCGACCTGGTCATCCCCGGTGACAGTCCCCGGGGCGGTCGCCCTCAACGCCACAGACACCGGTTACCTGGCCGCCGCCGTAGTTCGCCCAGACTGTGCCGGCGTGCAGCTCCTCACCCTTTCGCCGGCCCTCGAATCCACCGAGGCCGGCTGCTTCAAGACCGCCGCACAACCGGCGAGCCTGGCGGGCAACCTAGCCGTGTCAAGTGCTGCCGGTACAATTTGGTTGTGGGCCGGTGACGCATTCAAGCGCTCGGCCGATGGGGGAGTGACCTGGGAGTAGCCGGTTCATCACAACGGTGAGCAATCACTCGCCGATCGAAGCATGACTGCGGTGCGCCAATCACCGCACGGGGGAAAATGAGCGCGAAACCAGGATCAACGGCCCGACCCGTTGATCAGAAATCCACCAGCCGAGACTGGCGACACGTCTACGCAGGCCGACTGATCATCACCGACCTGCTCGTGCTGATCTGGGTGGTCTTCGGCGTACAAATTCTCTGGTTTGGCCTGGAAACCGCGGATGTCTCCCTTCGTGGCGACGCGCGCGACCTCCAGGTGAGCTACACCACGGTCTCCGTTGTTCTGATCATCGCCTGGATGGCCATGCTCGGCGCCTACGGTTCCCGAGGCTACCGCGTGCTCGGAACCGGCCCCGACGAATACAAGCTCATCGCCAATGCCTCGCTGCGTCTCTTCGGAATTCTCGCGATCATCGCATTCCTCCTCCGCATCGACGTGGCCCGTGGCTACATCCTCATCGCCTTCCCGTTCGGTGTTGCCGTGCTCGTCTTCTCCCGCTGGATGTGGCGCCAATGGCTAGGCGTGCAACGTCAGCGTGGGCTCTACTCATCGACCGTACTGCTGGTTGGTTCGGTTCCCTCTGCGGCCCACCTCGCACGCGTGCTGGCGTCATCGACATCGGCAGGCTACCGAGTGGTCGGCGCGTGTGTGCCCGCAGGCCGGTCCGGCACACTGCTGTCGACAACGGATGTCCCCGTACTCGGCGACTTCGACGACCTCCACCCAGCGCTCGAGGCAACGGGCGCAGACACTGTAGTGATCACGAGCAGCGACGACCTGCCACCCGAGCGTCTTCGCCAGATCAGCTGGAGCCTCGAGCCCGGGCGGCAGCACCTAGTCATGGCCCCCAGCCTCACGGACGTCGGGGGCCCCCGAATTCACGCCCGCCCGGTCGCCGGCCTTCCACTGATTCACGTGGAGACGCCAAGCTACGACGGCCTGAAGCACTTCGCTAAGCGCGCCTTTGACGTGATCGGCGCCGCCACTCTCTTGATCACCTTGTCTCCGCTCATCATCATCGTCGCCATCATTGTGCGATTCACGAGCGTTGGCCCGGTCCTTTACCGGCAGGAACGCATCGGTTTGAACGGTAAACCCTTCAGCATGCTGAAGTTCCGATCGATGACCGTCAATGCTGACGGTCAGCTGGTGGAGCTACTCAAGGCCCAGGGCACAAGCGCCAGGCCCCTATTCAAAGTCGCCGACGACCCGAGATTGACTCGCGTGGGTGGATTCCTTCGCAGGTACTCCCTTGACGAATTGCTTCAACTCCTCAACGTAGTGCTTGGCGACATGAGTCTTGTGGGCCCGCGTCCTCAGCGGGACGGCGAGGTGGCTCTCTACGACTCTGCCGCACACCGCCGTCTCTTGCTGAAACCGGGCATGAGTGGGCTGTGGCAGGTGAGCGGTCGATCCAACCTCTCGTGGGAAGACAGCATCCGACTTGACCTGTACTACGTCGAAAACTGGTCTATAGCCGGTGACCTGGTGATTCTCTGGCGCACACTCAGGGCTGTTACCTCACCACAAGGAAGCGCACTTTGATGCATGGACAAATCCGAGCTACTGCTCGAGGGATGCGGGGCTCAAGAAGTGGTCAGGGGGAATCCGAATTGACCCAGGGGTTGGGACGCCGTCCCGATAGCGCGATCAAGTCGGCGACCGTCGACTTGAATATACGTCATTTGAAAGTAGACATGGGTCATTTGCACAACCAAGCGTCTGTTCTGACAGTTACATTCAACAATTCAGCAAGCATTGAGAGCTATTTTTTCGGGTTGGAAGCGCAAGGCGCTGCAGTTGGCGAAGTGATAGTAGTAGACAATGGCAGCGTCGACGACACTGTTGCCAAGCTGCTGCTTGCAGCCAGGCGCTGTCGATTCCCGATCAGGATTATCAAGTCGAAGAATGAAGGTTTCAGCGCCGGCATGAATCGTGCGGCTGCAGCACGGACGTTGGCCGGGCTTCCACTGCTTTCCTTGAATCCTGATGTCATGTTGTCGGATTCGGTTTTAGCAACTATGCTCGCGACACTCGGAATTGCGACAGATATCGGGATTGTTACGGCGCCCCTGATCGATGAGCACGGTGACGCCGACTCTGCCAGCGTCCGGTCATTACCAGAGCTGAAGAGCGCGATGGCGTACTCCATCGCTGGCCGCTTTCTTCCCTCCCGCCTTCGCTACAACGCCCAGCCCTACGGGTTTGATGCTCCGGATAATTCGAAAGCGTTTCAAATTGGGGCGACTACTGGGGCACTAATGCTCCTTCAGCCAAGTTTTCGAGCCTCAGGAGACGTTTTTGATCCGTCATATTGGATGTACGGGGAGGACCTACAAATGTGTCGGGACGCGCAGGCGTTGGGTATGAAAGTTCTCATGGCGCAGGCTGCTCCGTCCTTGCACTTAAAGGGGCTTTCCAGCGGACGACCTCGTCGACTGCGGTCCAATTGGGCATTCCATGAAGCCCTGTTCATCTACTATCGAAAGAACCTAAATCGCAACCCCGCGTTTCTACCACTTATGTATGGTGGAGTGTTGATGAGGTTTGTAATTTCTGCGGTCTCATCGGGTTGCGTTAGGACATCAAGAACGCTGTTGCGTCGTCTTGGACGAGCGCAGTCGCGTTTCTCAACCTCGCATCCTTAGATGTTGGATTTGCTGCGCAGACTAGGGAACAAAGACGCCCTGTTGGTAGCTGGAATGCTCTTGGCATCCCTGCTGCCCCTGGTCCTCGCTCCCGTGAGAGCTCAAATCTTGGGGCCGACAGGCAGGGGTGAATTCGCATACTTTCAATCTGCGATAACGATCATCTATGCAGTATCGGCGTTGGGGGTTCGGCACGCGGTGTACCAGAAGCGCGAGATTGGAGCGGCGAGATTTCTGACTTCAAAGAAACCCGTCTTTGCCGTCGCTCTTGCAGCGAGCCTCACATCCGCTGCTCTTCTTGCAGTTCTTGCTGGTGAAGGGTTCAATCCCTGGATCGACGTGATCATTCTGATTATCGGCTGCTTTGGGCCGATTTACGCATTGACGCAGCTCGAAATCGGTAATGCCCAACTTGGGAGATATCGCCGTCGAATTGCCATAACAGCAGGCGGACCGGCCGTCGTGGAGTTTGCAGCCGGAATGGTCCTACTGGCGATTAGGCAGTTCAACCTGGGCACCGTGGTCGCGGGAACGATGCTCGCAGAACTCCTACGGAATAGCGCTGGGGTGTTTGTGTACGTCCGCGATCGGCGCCAGATGGGTATCAGTAACACGAATGGTACTGAATCCGGCATGCCCCTGCTTAGAGCGAGTCTGTTGGCAGCGCCGGCCGTTCTAGTGCCGATTCTGGCCAGCAATCTGGACTCGATCATCTACGGAGCGATGCTTGGGCCGGCGACCCTGGGTATGTATGCAGTTGCGAAACTCGGCTTCACTCTGCTCGTTTTGGCGTCTCTTACTGCCGAGGGATACGTTGTATCGAGATGGGCGAGTCGGCGGCCATTGCAGTTTCTCGTGCGTTTCGTCTTGATCGGTCTCCCGATAGCCGCTTTTGTCTCGACACTTGGTTTCGTTCTCTTCCCGTTCTTCTTTGGGAGTGCTTTCGAGGAGGCTAGGCGTGCCTTCCCGCTTGCGGTTGGTGCCGGAATGTGTGGGGCCGTCTTCGTCAGCTGTCTCTCGATAGCCGCGTTCAACAATAGGCAGAAACCAGCGGTTGTTGCTGCGACATTTTCGATGGCTGCCCTGAGCCTTGGCGCAATAGGGATAGGGCTCATCGGTCGACCCGGACCCTCAGAGATGTGTCTGGTGCTGATGGTCGCTCAAATCGTCGGCGTGGTTCTGATCGCTTTCAGGATGGCGCCCACTTTGGACAAAGGATGAAGAATATGGTGAGTCTGATTTCTCGAATTGTCGGTCAAGCTCGGCCATCGCACAGCGATGTCGTTGGACAAGCTCCCGTTGGAGCTTCCCAACTCGTTGGATGGTACGGAAGAAAGGGTCTAATCCCGGGGGTCCGGGGGGCAATGGTAGCGTTGCGCCTTGGAAATCGAACCCAGCTACCGATCTTCATCGGGCGCGGAGTCTCAATCGGGTATGCCCGACAACTTCACATGGGTCAATACTCTGTGATTGGTAGCCGGGCCACGATACTGGCGCTGTCCACTCGTGACGTGAATATCGGCCAGAGAGTCACGATTCGCGAGGGAGCCTGGATCCAGTGTTCTTCGCATCCGGGGAATCCAGGAGTGGGCCTCTGGATCGGCGATGGGACGTACATCGGCCCACACGCCGTACTTGGGATCGGCGGAGCAGTAAGGATCGGTGAGCGTTGTCAGATTGGCGCCGGAGTCGTGATTGTAGCGGAGAATCACGAATTGGTGGAAGGCGTGTCGAGTGCGTCTGCGGTTCGCAGACAAGGAATCGACCTTGGCGACGACTGCTGGCTCGGACACCGAGTCACAATTCTCGACGGAGTGTCTCTGGGGGATCGATGTGTAGTTGGCGCTGGCGCTGTTGTGACACACAGTTTTCCAGCGGGATCCAAGATCGCTGGCGTGCCCGCACGACTCGTCAAATCTGGACGGTGAGGGGCCGCTTTGTTTGATCGACTTCAAGTCGAGCCTACGACAGGTTTCCAATGGCTATCTCGCGATAGGAGGCCTCGAGTCGCTGGACGGCATCATCCCAGGACCACGCGTCGGTGATCGGCGGCGGTGAAGTCAATTCAGATTCGGCCAGAGTTGTCGCCCTCAATAGCTCTGCGATTCCCCCGGCGACTTCGCTAACGTTACGAGGCAAGAATTCAGTGGAGTTTCCTCCCTCTGCCACAACCACCCGACATCCGCACGAGGCAGCTTCGATATCAACAAGGCTTTGCACTTCAACCCAAGATGCATTAATCAGGACCCGCGAGTCACCCATCGTGGCGAGGACCGCTTCGTGCGTCATGGTCCTACGCCAGGTAAGAAGCCCTTCTGAACCCTCAACTATTCGTGCGAACTCGTTGGAGTACCGAGAGCCGCCGGCTGGCGCTCCACCAATGAAGGTCATCTTCACCCCGTTTTGGACGGCTTCACGAGCGACGTCCACTTGGCGTTTTCGCGGTTCAATACGCCCAACCGAGAGAATTCCAAGCGAGCGAGACTTCACGTCCTTCGCGATGATCGATGCATCGAACACTGGCCGCCCGTTTGGAATTGAAACTGCGTTCAAAGCCAGCCAACCAGTGTCGCGTTCAATGTTCGCGCCTTCACGAGTTGCGAGAAGCGCAACAATCGCGACCTGATCGAGCGCGTAGCCCACCAGGTGCCAGATTCGTCTCGCATCCCTTGTGGCTCGGTAGAACGACCTCACAACTCCAAGGCGCCCTCGGAGGGTATTCGCATCGACCAGGGATCTGACTCCGAATGCAAGGAGCTCGCGAATGCTTTCCGGAAAGGCGCGCCCAACGATGGCTCGGGGGGTCAGCCCTTGCTCCGCGCGTCTCATTTTGCGGACGAACCTCAGATCATGGTGAATGGGAGAGACGACAATCTGGTGGCCAGCTGCCAGTCGGATCGTTGCCAAGAAATCGAACGGCCGGTCAATGTTCACTATGTGGACAATCGCACCGTCCCGAATGCAGGCGTCCCAGCTATACGGAACCACTTTGCAATCAATGTTCCGCCTTGATAGCCGATCTATATACTCCGCGACCTGAACGGAATCTCCGCCAGCCTTCTTGCGCGAATCTGATCGAACAATGAAATCAACAAGGAGGCGATTGCTTTTCGGTAGCGAGGAAACCCTGTCGGTTGGAATCATTTCGCCCTCAGGTAAGTTGACTGGCCGGACGCGATTTCGTCTTTGATATTGGCGAGACTTGCTGGCTGAATTTCGAACTTTGCGATTGCGAAGAGCAGCCAGAGAAGCACCATCGGGCGTAGCGCGAATGTTAGATCGATGAAGATGGAACCAATCAGGACTGTGACCGCCGCAGCCGCGAACCAGTTCGGGACGGAACGGAACCATCTTCTGAAAAGTGCAAGCCACGCTAGCGACCCAAGTATTCCGGTTTCGACGAATATCCGGAGGAAAGCTCCGTCAACGGAAGGGCCAGGAAACGAAGGGCCAAGGCCGAGGGGAAGATCCAACGGTACTGACATTGAATTCAGGAGTATGTGCCACCGATAGAACCGAATGAGGTTGCTGGCATCCCCACCTCCATTGTTGGAGAGCACATTCCCTACGCCTTCATACGCAACTTGTGTGTATTCTGCACTACTCGAAATGGAGTTCATCGAACGAGTCAGTGAGTCGGCACTAGTCCAGCTGCTCAGTATTGAAGTAGTGCCAATGCGTTCAAACGCAGGACCTGCTAGGTCACTTGTCAGAAATGGCCAGAGTAGAATCACGCCGATGGTTCCAAGAGTGACCACGATCGTCGATACCGAACGAACTTCCTTCGACTTCATGATCGATCCTTGGCGCCGATCTCGAGCGCGAGGTTTCAGTCGTCGTATCAGTAGAAAGCTGACCGCAACTACGACGGCCGCGAGAGAAATGCGGGATTGTGACATTGCGATTCCCGCAAGGCTCAAAACAAAGAGTCCATATCGTTCGCGATGGAGCCAATAGCACGCCAACAGGGCACAAATTGCACCCAGTTCATAAGGGCCAGCTGCGAGTCCCGCACCTCGTTCATAGCTGAATTTCGAAAAGCCGATCGAAAATCCGCCCAGATACTGGAGGGCGCAGACGCCAACTTGGGCCACAGTGACTACTAAGAGGAGGGATGTCAGCCAGCGTTGACGGAATTCAAGCGGCATTCTATCCATTGCGATGACTGCGCATGGCAGAACGAACCAATACTCGAGGGGGCGCAGCGCGAATAGAAGCCCTGAGGCAGGCGAAATTCGAGACATGAGGATTCCGGAAATGCACGCGGCCATCCCAACCAAAACAACCAAAAGCATGCCGGTTGGCCCGACTATCTGGCGTCTGGCTCGCGTCCACTTCGCAACCGCTATTGCAGCAAGGGACGCAAGGATGAGGTCTTCGAACCTGATCGATGAATCCGCGATTCTTACGATCTCAAGGCGTGGTCCTATCAGAAGCCAGAGGATCGATCCCCAGACGTAGAGCTCGACGGCATTGGCGCGGAATCCTTTGTCGGCATACCGGCGCACCGGAGCTGATTGTCGAATGGCCTGGCTTGGCAACGCGCCCCCAGTAGCTGTCATTCAGCCGATCGCCCCCATTTGTTGTTGGGCAGCTTCAGCAACACGAGCAGCCCACACAACCGTACCGCAGGGGAGTCACCGCGCATGGAGCGAGGCTGGTTCGCTCTGGATTCACTAAACCTCTAGTGACAGCGTTCGAGCGCACCATGTGCTGATACATGCCCATACCAAAGGTTCGATTGTTTGGAGCAGCGCAATATAACCTTTGCATGAGCGTCTTGCAGTAATTTGTGCAGGGCCTGCGCGTGCTGATCTTGTCTCCGCATTCGCGAAACAACGCCTCTAGAGTCGAAATGAGTTCTGATGTCGCTAGTGTTTTCAGATTGGGCCACAAATCGTGGCGACAAGAGAATTCAACTGGCTCTACTGATGTTTCGCATTGCTCGTGGTTTTCGCACGTCCTCGAATGCAGCCGTGCGTGGGTTTGGACGATTGGTTTGTCTGTGCTATCTGATCATTGTCGAGTGGACCTGGGGCATTGAACTTCCTTGGGGAACAGAAGTTGGACCGAGACTTAGGATCTACCATGGCACTGGGCTGGTCGTGAATGCCAACACTAAGATTGGCTGCGATGTCGTATTGCGGCAGGGTGTGTGCATAGGCGCAAGGACAAACGACGGCGGGGCGCCCCGTATCGGTGACCGCGTTAGCTTTGGCGCTAACTCAATGGTTCTGGGCGGAGTTCACATCGGAGATGATGCCCTGATTGGCGCGGGGGCCGTAGTCCTTGCTGACGTTTCGGCTGGTAGATCTGTTGTTGGAAATCCTGCGCGGAGTTTGTAAGACACTCAACTCCTTGAGAAATCCGGCCTCAACCGGGCGGTCACATTTGGCGCATTCGTGCTGCCTGGGTATGGAAGGAGAGGGCCCCATGAAGGCCCGAGCAGTGGGACAGGCAGTTCCCCGCGCTTGCAGTTCGAGTTCGGGCGCGCCAGGCCTTGCCGACTCGCGCGCCAAGTCAGTCCCGCATCTATTCGTCGCGAACGTGATGTTTCAGAAAGCAGGGCGAGATTCCTTGTTGACTTGCCGTCGAGGGAAGTGCAGCTCGCCCCGATACTTTTGCAGTCGTGCTTGTAGCTCGTGGTGAATCCTGGAGGGCCCGTCTGATTGACTGGGAAGATGTCGCTCTCCCAATCCACCGCAGGCGCCCGCATGCGCCGGTCGCGCCGACGGAGGGTTGGCGTCTGGATATGTACGGCGACGCTCGTGCTCGCAATTGGCGCGGGTACGTGGGTCGGTGTACGCGGTTCGCTCGCGAAGGGAGAACTCGAAACTGCCATGCCGCTTGCGTCGAAGATTCAAGGAGAGATTCTGTCTGGCCACGGCGCAGAGGCTTCCGCGACCGCGGCAGAATTGGGTCGTCATTTAGAGAGCGCAGCGAGCCTGACTGGAGACCCTATCTGGCGGGCCTTCGAGGCTCTACCAGTGGTTGGGCCCACCCTTGCTGCCGTGCGGCAATTCGCTACAGTCGCTGACGACGTGGCTCGGGGTGCGGTCAGGCCTCTGGCCGAAGTCGCCGGGGCAGTCCAGCTGGCCGACTTAAAGCCAGTCGGCGGCGCGATCAGCCTCAAGCCGCTTGTTGATGCCCAACAGCAGCTTGCGGCGGCGAATGCCGCCTTGGTTGCCGCCAATAAGGCAGTCGCAAGAATTGACACATCGGCGACGCTTCCGGTGGTTCGCGACGCACGTGTGCAGCTGTCTGCGGCAGTCGATAACGCTCTAAAGAGCATCAGCAACGCGAACCGGGCCGTGCAGTTGGTTCCGAACATGCTGGGCAGATCGGGTCCGCGAAACTACGTGCTCTTATTTCAGAACCCGGCCGAGCCGCGGGCCACCGGGGGGAGCCCGTCGGCGTTGGCGCTCCTGCACACCGAAAACGGGCAGATCTCGCTGGCGCGGCAGGCCTCGAGCAATGATTTCCCGCCGTATGAAAAGTCGGTGCTGGATTTGCCGACCGAGACGCGGGGTCTCTATGGCGACATCACCGGGCAATACATTCAAGACGTGAACCTCACGCCTAACTTTCCGCAGTCTGCGATGCTCGCTCGGGAAATGTGGAAGCGGCAGTTCGGGGTCGAGGCAGACGGCGTGATCTCCCTCGACCCGGTGACCCTGGGCTACCTGCTGCGGGCGACCGGTCCGATCATGCTGGCCACCAGCGACGTGCTCACCGCGGACAACGCCGTGCAGCTGCTGCTGACCGATGTCTATGCGCGCTATGAAGACCCCGCTGAGCAGGACGCGTTCTTCGCGGCTGCGGCGGCATCCGTTTTCTCGGCGGTGTCGAGCGGCAATGCCGACCCGAAGGCGCTAATCGAAGCGCTGGCCCAGGCTGGCAGCGAGCACCGGGTGCTGGTGTGGAGCGCGCACGCGGAAGACCAGGCGCTGCTGGCCGACACCACTCTGGCGGGCGGGCTGCCGGTGAGCGATGCGAGCGGCACCCGGTTCGGCGTGTACCTCAATGACGCCACCGGGTCGAAGATGGGCGTCTACCTTGACACGAACGTTGACCTCGGGCAGGCGACCTGCCGAAATGACAAACGCCCCAGTTATGGGGTCAGCGTGACGCTGACCAACACGGCTCCGGCCGACGCGGCGACGTCGCTGTCGGACTATGTGACCGGTGCAGGCTTCTATGGAGTGCCGCCCGGCAACGTGAAAACGGTGCTCTCGGTCTATGGGGCGCCGGGCATGCAGAACCTCGGTGTCACTCGCGATGGCGCAGTGATTGATTACCATCCGGCCACGGATGCCACCTATCCGGTCAGCTCCCTTGGCATTGAGCTGGCACCGGGCGAGAGTGCCGTGCTGCACTTCAACTGGCTCGGCGATAGAGCTGATTCCGCCTCACTTATAGCCCAGATGACACCCGGAATTCACACAACGGAAACAGGGGTTGCCAACGTTACCTGTGAATCTCCTCTATGGTGAGATACGTGCTCTTTGACGCTGCTCAGCGTCAGCACGAACTGGGGGGATTCCACCAATGATCAAAAAGACTTTCGCTGTCGTCGCGCTCGCCGCGCTGGCGCTCTTCGCTGTTCCGGCCGCAGCTAATGCCGCCGGCTATGTCGCCAATGACAAGGTCACTACCTCGGGCGCCGCAGTCGCGGGTGGAACGGTAACCGTCAACTTCGCGGCTGGCTCTTTCACCGCGGGCGAGAACGTCATGTTCTCCGTCTCCGGCTCCGGCACCGCCACCCTCTCCGTCTTCAAGGCAGCCACCGTCTCGCTGGTCAAGGCAGCATCCTCGACCGGTGCAGCCTCCGTTGCCGTCAAGCTTCCGGCCGACGCGACCGGTTCGTACACGGTCACCGCCACGGGCGCCACCTCGGCCAACGTGGGCACCGCCACCATCACCGTTGCCGCCGCTGACGCGGGCACGGCCAAGGGCCTCGCCCACACCGGCTACGAGGCACCCATGCTCCTCATCTGGGGTGCCGCCGGCGCCCTAATGCTCGGCATCGCACTCGTTGTCGTCATGGGCATCGTTCGCCGCCAGCGCGCAAACGCGTAACAGGCTCCAGGCGCAACTCGCCACCTAGGATTCACCCAGAACGGCCTCGTGCTTCGGTGCGAGGCCGTTTGGCGTTGGCTGGGCAGGTCGGTGCCTACGCGGCGGTCCACCCGCCCGACCTGTCGGGGGCCCCGTTCAACCACAGGGCTTCAGCCCAGTAGTCGGCTGATTCCTTTGTGCGTCTTGTGCGTCTTGTACGTCTTGTGCGTCTTGTGCGTCTTGTACGTCTTGTACGTCTCGTACGTCTTGTACGTCCAGCTCCAGAACGTACAATTAGTACATGTCGTCCACAAATTCTGTCGCCGTCTCGGATGCGCGTGACCAGCTTGCATCGATCATCGACCGCGCCCGCACTGAGCACGAGCCGGTCTTCCTGTCGCGGCGGGGACGACGAGTCGCGGCCGTGATCGACTCTGACGACTTAGCGCGTCTGATCGAGTTGGCGGAAGACATGGCGGACATCCGTGCTGCCGAGGAATCGCGCGAGGAGATGCGCCGCACCAGGATCGAACCGACGCCGTGGAACGAAGTGAAGGCAGACCTCGGCCTCGTATGACCTACACGGTGAGCATCGCGCCAGCCGCTGAAAGGCAACTGCGCAAGTTCGACCCTCAGGTGAGGCGTCGCGTGCAAGCCGCGATTGATCTACTGGCGGGTGAGCCGCGACCTCCCAGAGCGATTCAACTCGTCGGCGGCTCCGGAGAGTGGCGAGTTCGAACTGGGGACTATCGCATCGTCTACGAGATTCGCGACGAGCAACTGATCGTGCTCGTCCTCCGGGTCGGCCTTCGTCGTGAGATCAACCAATCCCGATAGCGAGTCCTGGCGACACGCGGACCTGCGGTTGAGACGACGACTTGAGCCCAAGCCGGAGCGAAGGTGCTTTGTCCGCAAACGAGCGCCAAATGCTCGAGCTCGGCAAGGCAAATACACGATCCCAGTCCTCGATGAGGTTGGAGCGGCCTCGGCCCTCAGATGCCCAGAACCCGTCGGATGCTGTCGGCGATCTCGAAGAAAATGTAGCGTGACGCAGGCCCGACCTGAACGGTTCCCATCAACGTCGCCCAAGGTCAGGCTTTTGTCGGGAATTACGGCTAGACCAGGGTGTCATGACACCTGCGCCCCACGACAAGCCGGCAAGCTCGGAAGAGGAGCGGTGGCTCGTCATCAACGGTCGCCGGTGGCGCCGCACCGATCCGTGCCTGCCCGAGGATGTCGTCACCGAGCTGAAATCGCAGCTGGGTCGGGGAAGATCGGGCGTTCGCGCGGCCAAGGCGGCTGGAGATGACCAAGCCGTGGCGCTGGCGCGCCGACGCGTGGGAAAGGCCAAACACGGTCTGGGGGAGCGCGGCCCGTATTGGTGGGAGGAACCCGAAACGGCGCGGGTGATGCGGGCACGCCAGGTGCTCGAGGAGCTCGCCGCCCTCGACAGTTGATCTCGTGCCTATGCGGGAGGAGCGGCGTCCCTGGGTTCAGTCGACGTCAACCAGTAGGTAATGCGGTGGATCTCCGACAGGAAGGCTTACACTAATCCGATCTAGCCGGTCCGCACACCCACGGAGGAACGTACATGACCACACCGGATGCGCCCGACCAGGCACACCGCAGGCCGGCGAACGTCTCCGATGAGACGGTCGAGGCGCTCGGCAGACTTTCTGAAGCGTTGGAAGTCGTCGAGCACGCCCGCGGGCTTCTCTATGGGTTTCACCGCCTCACCGGGAAGGCAGATCTCGCTCTTGGGGAGGCTGCGGAGCTGATGCGAGCCGCGGGCCACGGTGCCATTGCCGACGGCCTGGAACAGACGCTGATCGGCAGAAATGTGAACGACGGCCGCTGGACCTTCCAAATCGTGGAGGACTACGACACCAATTACTACGCCGTATTCGTCGACGCGGAACGAGAGGCGCGGCAGACCCTGGTCGAGGGCAAGAAGCACCTTTACGAAGCAGAAATGAAAGAAGATCGACGCAGTCACGGACTGCCGCACCACGAAGCACGGCCCCCGCACCCGCGGGACACCTGAGCCGGCACCAAAACGGCTCCCACCTGCACTCTGAAGCTGTTCGCGCCGGGTGTCGGGTATCGCCTTAGATTACTGGGAGGTTCTCGTGTCGAAATCGAAGAAGTCTGGCGACGTGAAACGCGTTCCCAAGCCCCTGTACGAGAAGGAACTGGAGCGGCTGCAGGCAGAGCTGGTGGGAATGCAACAGTGGGTCATCGAAACCGGGGCGCGAGTTCTCGTCATTTTCGAGGGTCGGGATGCGGCGGGGAAGGGCGGCGCCATCAAGCGAATCGTGCAGTACCTGAACCCGCGCGCCGCCCGAGTGGTCGCACTCCCCACGCCGAGCGAGCGGGAGAAGGGGCAGTGGTACTTCCAGCGCTACATCGAGCGGCTGCCCACCGCCGGAGAAATCGTTCTGATGGACCGCTCCTGGTACAACCGGGGCGGAGTCGAGCGGGTCATGGGATTATTGCACCGACGAGCAGTACCACAGGTTCCTTGAGCAGGTTCCCCTCGTCGAGCGCATGCTGGTCGACGAGGGAATCATCCTGATCAAGTTCTGGTTCTCCGTTTCAGACACTGTGCAGGAGGAGAGGTTTCGCTCTCGCCTGGAAGATCCGATGCGTCGGTGGAAGCTCTCCGACACTGACCTCTTCTCGATCACCCGCTGGGAGGACTACTCCCGAGCCAAAGACGACATGTTCGACGCCACAGACCTCGATTTCGCCCCATGGTGGTCGATCGAAAGTGACGACAAGAGGGCATCCCGAATCAATGCAATCAAGCACCTGCTCACGCAGATTCCCTATGAGCACCGGGTGCCGGACAAGGTGAGTATCCCCGAGCGTCCCGACGCGAATGATTCCGACCGGCCGCCGCGTGAACAGACGAAGTTCGTCGCCGACCATGCCAGGACGCTGAAGAAGAACTAGATCTGCTGCCGCTCGCGAACGTCGCAATCCTGGTCTTTCAAGCGGAGCACATCATCGTGAGCCTGATCCGCCGGGGTGACCGCGACGTGGGCGAGAATCTCCTCGTAGCGGTCGATCATCGCCTCGAAAGAGAAGCGCAGCGACGGCCGTGCCGCTGGCCAGAGCCTCAACCAGGGTGACAGTCGGCTCGAGCGGGGCCACGTCGGTGTCCATCGGCAAGTCCAGCCCGCGAGATTGATTGCCCCCGATGTGTGACGGACTCGCCCCGAGATGCGACTACATCATAAGAGAATCTCTGCGGAAACCGACCCCGTGAGCTTCGCTTCCGGCGTGCCCTTTTTCGACGAGTTGTCGGGCACTGTCGCCGACGATTCGCTGTCCCCCGCTTTGCTGTCCACCGCCACACCCCGCACAATTTGAGGAGCTCCTGCCATGGTCACATCCGACTCAACCCGTTCCGATCGCAGTCGCGATACTCGCGATCGCGATGAAACCGTCGCCGCCGTGCCGGTGAACACCGCGACGCCGGTGAACACCGCGACGCCGGTCAACACCGCAGCGCCAGTGCACAGCGCAGCGCCCACCAGTACCGCAGCGCCGGTAAACACCGCCGTGCCCACCAGCAACGCCGTGCCCACCGAAACCGGGCGCGCAGAAACCGGGCGCACTGACAACGGGCTCACGGTTCGCGACGATGTCGTCAACCGCGAGAAGGCCCGCTTCGGCGGGATCAAATGGGGAGCCGCATTCTTCGGCTGGCTCACCGCCACCGGCACCGCCGTCATCCTCACCGCCCTGTTCGCCGGCATCGGCACGGTCGTCGGTTTCAATTCAACGGATTCGGCCGATCAGGCGGCCGGAGCCGCCGCCGACAACGCAGACACCCTTGCGCTGATCGGCGCGATCGCGCTCGCGGTCGTCGTGTTCCTTTCCTACCTCTGCGGCGGCTACGTCGCCGGGCGGATGGCGCGCTTCAACGGTGCCAAACAGGGCGTGGCGGTCTGGGTCTGGGCCATCATTATCGCGTTCATCACCGCGATCATCGGCGCCATCGCCGGCAGCCAGCTCAACGTGCTGGAGAACATGAACAGCCTGCCCAGCATCCCGCTCAATGGGGGAAACCTGACCGCAGGCAGCATCATCACGGCGCTCGTCGTCGTGGTAGTCAGCCTCGCCGGCGCGATCCTCGGCGGCCTCGCCGGAATGCGCTTCCACCGTCGCGTCGACCGTGAAGGGCTCGGGCGCTAGCCTGCCGGCTCACCAACCCCACCCGCGTTCGGACACCTGGTAGGGGGAAAGGAAACTCGCATGATTGACAAGAGCAACCTCGACTCTCTCTTCGGCGCAACGGTCACGGATGCCGATGGCGACAAGATCGGCACCGGCGCCGACTCCGCCGGTGTTGGCGTCTCCGCTGACACGGATGGCCGCGCGCCCCGCGAACCGCGGGCAGCGGAGTAACACCGGACACCAGCACGAATCACCAACACAGAAGGTGGCTGGGCAGGGTAACCGGCCCAGCCACCTTCTGTGCCCAGCACCCCTTGATTGCAGTCGAAAAGAGATCACCATGGCCCGCTTGCTCAAATTCCTTCCTGTCGTCGTGACTCTGGTCACCAAGTACCTGCGCAGTCCGCAGGGAAAGGCCGCGCTCCAGAAGCTGCGGTCTGCGCGTCGTCAGCCGAAGAACGCCCGCACGGCCCGTCGCGGGTACTGAGCCCGGTGATGGCTGCCGGCGATGAAGCATCGCAGGCAGAAAGCGAAGGGACATCCGTTCCTTCCGACCCCGTCACCGTGATTGACTCCGAAGAGCAGGTGCGCTTCCGCTTGGCGAGCATCCCGATCTAAGGGGTGCGGTTCGAGCGATACATCGTGTCGGAGGAACGCGTCATCACCGTCGTCGTGCAGCGAGAAGAGGTGCGCCCGGTTCGTGAGCCGATTCCGTCCGGCGAGCAGGAACAGGTCGACGTGGCGCGGCACGCAGCGGCGAGTGGATTTCGCGACGGGCTCCCTGAGAAGGTCCTGTGACGGCACCGTGCAACCTATGCCGGGCATGAGAAATCGGCGTCGGCCCCCGTCATAAGGAGTATCTGCCGCGCATTCCCGTGCGGGACGAAATCGCACCGATGAGGAGTTCACTGTGACTGGACGCAATACTTTTGTTCGAAGCCTGCACGACCTGGGGTTGGCCGTGTGGTCCGGCGGCGCGCTGATGGGGGCCGTCGGCCTCAACGGGAGCGCAGCGACGGCGAAGAACCCGCGGGAGCGGGTGGCCCTGGCCAGTGAAGGATGGAAGAGGTGGGCGCCGGTGCAGGTGGCCGCGCTCGTCGCCCACGGCGTGGGTGGTGCGGGTCTGATCCTCGGCAACAAGGCACGTCTGGCAGGTCAGCCCGAAGGGCGTGCGAACACGATCGTGAAGCTTGCTCTCACCGGCGTGGCAGCAGGCACAACCCTGTACTCCGGCATCCTCGGCAAGAAGATGGCCGAGCACTTCGGAGAGCCCACCGACGGAACCACCGAGGCCGGGGCAGGCACGTCGGCGGAGGTTGAAGCGCTTCAGCGCCGGCAGCGCGTGATGCAGTGGGTGACTCCCGCCGTGACGGCCGTCTTGATCGTTCTGGCTGCCCAGCAGGGCGAGCAGCAGCGCCCGGTCGTCGGGTTGCTCGCGCGCTTCACACCCCACTCCCGCTGACCGGGTCTCGCCCGCGGTGATTGAGCTTGTCGAAATCCCGGTGGTTGGGTCTCGACAGGCTCGACCACCGGTCCGGTGATCGAACCTGTCGTCACACCGGGCCAAATCGACCGCGTGTTTAGTCGATGCTGGCTACGGTCACGGTAATCGAGTCGATGACGGCGACATCGGCCAAGCCCGCACTCGCGGCGATTGCGTCATACACGTTCCGGCACACCTCAGTTGACGAGTCGGCGCTGGCGACCCCGATGCTTGCGGCCACCTTGAGTCCGTCTTTCCCCGTGGTCACCGCGACGAGGGTAGGAGTAGCGGCGCGCTCTGTGGGGGCGTCACCGCCAGTGCCGACGACAGCAGAGACAGCGGAAACCGTGGAGGTAACCGTGGAAACAACCGCCGAGACGACGGCGGCAACGACCGTGACAAGGACCGGCGACGCGGGGTAGACGGCGGTCACCCCAGGAACGGACCTCACGACTGACTCCAGCTGCCCGGCTAATTCGGCGGGATCTGTCATGGCTGTGAATCTCCGACTTCGGGCTCAGGCTTTGTCAGGAAGATGTCGCGAACGGTGACGTCTATGCCAGCGATGGTGAGCTCGGTGTGGCTGTGGAGCGCGCCGAGGAGCGTGGCGCGCAAGGTGTCTGCGAGTGCGGGGATGTTCTCGCCCTTGTACATGTTGGCGTCGACGGTGACGGTGACCGGGGCCCCCGGCGTGGTGACATCCCCGTCCAGCCGGCATCGACCGACGATGATGTTCTCGACGCTGTCGCCCGTAGAGCGTAAGAGCCCGCGCACGGCCCCTTCGGTGACCAAAAGCCGGGCTGTGGGCGCCGAATGCGAGATCGGGATGTCTCGCCCCGACCGAGAATCTCGAACGATCCCCTGCAAAATGGTGGCGACCCAGCTGTCGTCGCGCACCGGCGCGCGGGTTGCCTCTTCCTGCACCATCGAGCCCATCGCTCCGTGCAGCCGCTCCAAGGAGGCGAGCGCCATCTGGCAGGCCGCGGACTGGTCGATAGCTGGGTCGGCAGGCTCTTTGCCTCGGTCGAGGTAGTCGCTGAGTTCTTCGATGGTGTGGCCGTCGAGGTGATCAGGCTCGTCGTCCGCCGCATACCACGGCTGACTGGAGTCGGGCGTAGGGGATAAGGTCATCGCCACACCTCCATTTCACGAATCAGGGTTTTGCGCGCTCGAGCCAGAAGGCCGCGCACGGTCGAGACCGGCAGGTCGAGCTCTTCAGCGATCTTGACGTAACTGTAGTCCGCAAACTCTTTCAGTTCCCAGCATCGTCGCTGATCCTCCGGAAGCGCCGTGAGTACCTGGGAAAGCGCCTCGCTGCGTGAGCGTGCCTCCACCAGCCGCGTCGGAGAATGATCCTCCGATGCCGGCACGTCGATGTCGTCGAGGTTGGAGTGATGTCGCCGCGCGCGGATCCGATCGATGCTCTTGTGGTTGGCGATGCGCATCAGCCAACTTCTTACCAGCGCGGGGTTCTCCAGAGTCGGCAGCTTCGCCCACGCGGTGATGAAGGTGTCCTGCACGACATCGTCCGCGTCGTGGCTGGAACCGAGGATGCGGGTCGCGTACGCACGCACTAACGGGCCGTGCCGGCGCACGAGCACTTCAAAGGCTCGAAGGTCGCCATCGACGGCGCGGTCCACCAGGGTGTGGTCGTCGGCGTGCTCAAGCAGCGCCCTGCTTCTGCTGTCTGGAATAGTCGCCCTCGATTCACAGGAAACTGTAGCGCCCAGGTGTGACGAACACGTCGCGGCATTCGACTACATCATAACTACCCAAACGCGCCCCTCGCGGGCACATAGTCAAGGAGCGTTACTCATGGCCAATCCCACATCGTCAGCGCCTTCCTCCGCACCCACCACCGCCACGACGGCCAACGGCCGCGGCAAGACGGTGATCAACGACGCTGTGGTGGCGAAGGTGGCCGGCATCGCCGCCAGCGAGGTCAGTGGCGTGTACGCCCTCGGCGGCGGCGCCGCCCGCGCGCTCGGTGCCATCCGCGACGCCTTGAACACCTCGGATGCCGGGCAGGGCATCAGCGTCGAGGTTGGCGAGACTCAGGTCGCCGCCGACGTCACCATTGTGGCGGAGTACCCCGTCGCTCTGCAGGATGTGGCCGAGCGGGTGCGTTCCGCAGTGATTCGGGTCATTGAGGACCTGGTCGGCATGGAAGTCACCGAGGTGAACGTGAACATCAACGATGTGCACCTGCCGACCGATGACAAGGACGAGAAGGCCGAGGCTCGGGTCCGGTGAGCACCCTGGCGAAAACGGGGGCCGTGTTCGGGGCCATCCTCGCCCTGACCTGGGCGGTCCTGGGCTTT
Organism: Cryobacterium sp. HLT2-28; assembly: GCF_004402495.1. GTDB lineage: Bacteria > Actinomycetota > Actinomycetes > Actinomycetales > Microbacteriaceae > Cryobacterium > Cryobacterium mannosilyticum. Next base: position 45,790 of record NZ_SOFH01000012.1, read on the forward strand.
TGGTCCTTCCTGTTAGTGGCCATTGCCATGACGGTCGGCGCCCTCGTCGGCCGCATCATGGACGGAGAACTGAACGTGACGAACCTGGTGGAAGCCTTTCGGGGCAAGCGTTCATCGTCATGACCGTTCTCACTCCGGCGCCGACAGCCCGCCCCGGGCTTCCGTCGGCAGCGCTTGCGGCGAGGACGGTTAGCCGCGGTCGGACCACGGTCTCAACCCGGGCCTTGAACCGACTGGTCTGTGCGGTTGCGGCTGACGAACTCGGCGTCAACCCGTCAACGGTCGGCGCAGAAATAACGGATGACCTTGGCAAGCTCGCGCTCACCGTCAGCGCACCCATCCGGATCGTCTCACTCACCCAGGTGCACCGAGACCCCTCGGTCGTGCGGCGGATGGGCGGCACAATCGTAGACCGAGCCGAGCGGGCGCGGCAGCACATACAGCATCGCGTCGGTGAGCTGACCGGTTCCACCCTGTCCAAGGTGACCGTGCGGCTGACCGGCGCCGACATTCAGCCAGAGAGCCGCGTGAAATGACCACGTATCGTTCGACCTACCAACGAATCAGCCGTCGCGAGTTGCACTCGCCGCGATCGGTTGCCGCGATCACCCTTGCGATCCTGGCCATTGTCGTTCTCGGGTGGCTCATCATCGAAATCGTGTCAAATCTGCTCGGCCGGCCGGGCCTCCTCGCCACCCCCGCCGGTATGGTGGGCGCGGTGGCAGGCATCTCCTCCGCACCAGCCGTGCTGATTGCCGGGCTCGGTGCGGCCGGCGTGCTCCTCGGGCTGCTTCTCCTCGTCGTAGCCGTCACCCCTGGCCGGCGTTCACGCCACTTGCTCCAATCCGAGCGGGCGGCGACTATCGTCGACGACGAGGTGATCGCCTCCGCGTTGGCTCGCGAAGCCGCCCGGGTTGCCGGGTTGGCGCCAGACAACGCCAGGGTCACCGTGACACGTGGGCGAGCACTCGTGCACCTCACCCCCACCTCGGGAACTGCGATCGACCAGCAGGCGGTGCTCACGGCCGTGCGCAATCAAATCGACACCTTCGGGTTGCTGCGCGACCTTCGAGCCGAAATCACCGTTGCCCCCAACGGGAGGGTGGGCGCATGAATTCCACCAATCGCGTACTCAACCGCGGCTTCATTTTTCTGGTCGGACTGCTCATTCTGGCCACTGGCACGGTCCTGGCCCTGGTGGCGCTCGTTCCGGTCGTGCGCGAGCGCTGGGCTGCTGCGACGAAGGCCGTCATTGACACGGTAACCCGCTGGCTGAAGGCCACCCCACTGCCTGAATTCGCCGGCCCGCTCATGGGCAGCTGGTTGTGGCTGCTAGCCATTGCGGCGGGAGCACTACTCATCGCCGCGCTGGTCGTCTTCAGCGTGCGTCAGGGCCACGGCCATACCAATCGACTCGCCTCGGTGAGCGGGAACGGGAACGCGAACACCGGTGCGGTCATCGTCGAGGCCAAGGTCGCCGAGCACGCCATTCAGGATGCCTTGGCCAACCGCCCGGAACTTGTCGCCGCCCACGTCTCCACCTACCTAGTGAAGCGCCAATCGGCATTGAAGGTGGCGATCACCTGCCGCCGCGGAATCTCGCCGCGGGAGGCCAGCCGCATTGTCAACGAGGTGCTGGTGGCTTTTGACGAGCTCCTCGGTCTGCAGCTGCCCGCGCTCGTGCAGATCAGCGGCGGCTTTCGCGCACGCACCACGACGGTCGCCCGCCTGCGCTGATGTTCGGCGCTGCCCTCGTCAGGACGGATACGTACCCGGCTGCGGAACATCATCAGCAGGTGGCTAGGCGGGAAGTCACTGTCCCGCCCAGCTACTATCTCCGCCCGGCCCGGCATCACCCCTGCTACAGTGCCTTTTGAATCCACACGGGGGCAGCGGCCGAACAGCCGTTGGACTGTACTTCCATTGCGCGAGAGGGGTAACACCATGAAGGCATCAGCGAAACTCGGCGCCAACTTGCAGTCGGTGCTCGTCGACTTGATCGAGTTGCACGTGCAGGGCAAGCAGGCGCACTGGAGCGTCGTCGGCAAGAATTTCCGCGACCTGCACCTGCAGCTCGACGAGATCATCGACGACGCCCGCCTGTTCTCCGACGAGCTCGCCGAGCGGATGCGCGCGCTCGACGCCCTGCCCGACGGCCGCAGCGAGACGGTCACGGCGACCACGCACCTGCCGAAGTTCCCCGCGGGAGAGGTGGACACCACCGAGACCATCGGACTGATCACCGACCGGCTGGGTGCGACGGTCGACAACATCCGTGCCGTGCACGACAAGGTCGACGAGGAAGACCCGACGAGCGCCGACATCCTGCACGGCGTCATCGAGAAGCTGGAACAGTACGCCTGGATGGTCAGCGCCGAGAATCGCACCCCGCGTAAACCGACGGCCAAGTCCCCGACCAAGCCAACCAGCAAGGCCTGAACCAGCGACCCTGACTACAATCGAGCACCAGGTCGTATGCGAATCGAGGACCCATGATCGTGCACAGCGCGCCGGTGACGGTGCCGGCCGGTAAGTCGCCCTCGCCGGAACTCGCGCGCATCGCGGAGGCGGCCCACGCTGTCGATGGTGACGCCGGCCGGGCGCGCGAGCTTGCCCTCGAGCTGGGCGTAGCGGTGGCCGGGCCGGGCCACGGCTCGACGCTTCGACTCTTCGAGACTCTTGCCACGCTCGCCGCGTCCGACCTCACGTCCGCCAGGGTCGTGGAGGCGCACCTGGACGCTCTCGGCATCCTCGATCAGGCCGGTGCCGACCCGACGGCCCTGGCCGGCTCGCCGCGCGCCAGCTGGGGAGTGTTCGCAGCAGAGGCGCCAGGGGTGAGCCTTGCGGCGGTGTCAGACTCCGGACGATGGCGGATCGATGGCACGAAACCGTGGTGCTCCCTCGCGGGATCCCTGACGGACGCCCTCGTCACCGCCCACACGGCGGACGGGCACCGACGATTATTCGCCGTGCGCCTGGGCGATCCTGGCGTCGTCATCCGCGACGCCGGCTGGGTGGGGTACGGCCTTCCCGGAGTGCCGAGCGGGCCTGTGGACTTCACCAATGTCGCCGCCACCCCGATCGGTGCGGACGGGTGGTATCTGAACAGGCCCGGCTTCGCCTGGGGCGGGATCGGCGTCGCGGCCTGCTGGTGGGGCGGCGCGATCGGGATCGCCCGCCGGGTGCACGCCGCCGTCGCCGAACGGCAACCCGATCAACTCGCCCTGGCCCATCTCGGCGCCTTGGATGTCGCCCTCGCCGCAGCGGGGGCTTCTCTCGCGGCCGCCTCGGTCGCGATCGACGACGGCACGGCGACCGGCGCCGCAGGAGAACTGCTCGCGGCGCGTGTGCGCGGAATTGTCGCGCGCACGGTAGACGAGGTGATCGGTCGCACCGGCCGGGCGCTCGGCCCCGCCCCGCTCGCTTTCGAAGCTCGTCACGCCCGCCGTGTCGCCGATCTGCAGCTCTACGTTCGCCAGCACCACGCGGAGCGTGACGATGCGGCGCTCGGCCGGCTGCTCCTCACCGGTGGCTCCGCGCCGTGGTGAGCTTCAGCCATCACGACGACGGTGCGCCCGAGTCGGTCTGGGGCTCCGCGGCCTGGGCGGAAATGCTCTCCCCGCTGAGCTGCGAGGGCCTGGAGCGCCTTGTCGTCGTCGCGGCGCACCCCGATGATGAGACCTTTGGCGCGGGTGGCCTCATTGCGCGAGCGTCCCGGCTTGGCGTGCGCATCTCGGTTGTGGTGCTGAGCAATGGGGAGGCATCGCACCCGCTTTCGACGACGCACGACCGGGCGCAACTCGCGGCCCTTCGTCGGGTCGAAGTGACGGCTGCGCTGGCCAGGCTCGCCCCCGGCGCGAGCCTGCGTCTGCTTAACTTGCCCGACGGTGCGCTCGCGGATCACCGGGAAGAGATCGCCGCGCTGCTCACCGCCGATCTCGGCGACGGCGGCCGCGGCACCTGGCTCGTTGCTCCGTGGCGATCGGACGGGCACCCGGATCACGCTGCCGCCGGCGAGGCAGCGCTTTCGGCCGCCCGCACAGGCGGGGCCCGACTACTCGAGTATCCGATCTGGGCATGGAGCTGGGCGAAGCCCGAGGACCCAGTGTGGCCAGCCCACGCATTGCGAAGCCTCGCTGTCGAGCCGGCGGACCAGGCCGCGAAGGCATCTGCGATGTCCCTGCACCGCAGCCAGGTGCAGGCGCTATCCGCGCTGCCAGGGGACGAGGCGATTATCCGGCCCGGGTTCATCGCGCACTTCACTCGCGCCCAAGAGACCTTCATTGAGACGAAGGCCATCGAGACGAGGGCCGAGTCGACGGCCGACGGCGCGGACAGCCTTCCACGCCCGTTCTTCAACGATTTCTATGTGGGGGTGACCGACCCGTGGGGGTTCGAGACGCGGTGGTATGAATGGCGCAAACGCGCGCTCACTCTCGGCGCATTGCCTCGGGAACGGTTCGGGGCCGCCCTCGAATTGGGCTGTTCGATCGGGGTGCTTACTGCAGAGCTCGCCCGCCGGTGCGACACCGTGCTCGGCGTCGACATCGCCGAGCGACCGCTCGAGCTCGCGCGCGCCCGGCTTGCCTGGGCTCCCGGCGTCACATTCGAGCGGCGTACCCTTCCCGCCGACTGGCCCCCCGGAACCTTCGACCTGATCGTGCTCTCCGAGGTCGGCTACTATTTTTCGGCCCCTGACCTGCGGCAGTTGATTGAGCGCTGTCGCAGCAGCCTCGCCCCCGCCGGGGCGCTCGTTGCCTGTCACTGGCGGCATCCAGTGCCAAACTACCCGCTGAGCGGTGACCGCGTGCACGAGGAAATTGGGAGGCTACCGGGGTTCGAACGTACTGTGCAGCACCGCGAACGGGACTTCGTGCTTGAGGTCTTCGAGCCGACACCGGCCACCTCGGTCGCTGAACGCGAGGGACTCACACCGTGACCGGGACCATCCGGATCGAGCGGATCGCGGTCGTAGTTCCCGCCCGCAACGAGGAGCGGCTCCTCCCGCGATGCCTGGATGCCCTGAGCAGGGCGGTCACGGCCGTGGGCTCCGTCGGGGATCCGTGTCCGCCCGGGGTATCCGTCGTCATCGTACTTGATCGTTGCACCGATTCCTCCGCCGAGGTCGCCGCCGGTTTCCCCAAGTTCGTGGCCATCCGGACGAACCTGGGAGCTGTCGGGTCCGCACGACGGGCCGGCGTCCGCGAGGTCGTACCAGCCCGGCATCGTACCCGCCACACGTGGATCGCCACGACGGATGCCGACTCCGCGGTCCCGGAAAATTGGCTGACGACGCAGCTGACGTTCGCCCGAAACGGTGTTGACCTTGTCCTCGGCACGGTCCGCCCCGATGAGTGCCTTGCAGCTGCGGATCAGGAACGGTGGCTGGCACAGCACGAGCTGGTCGAGGGGCATCCGCATGTTCACGGCGCGAATCTCGGAGTGCGGGCGGATCGCTATTTCGCGGCCGGGGAATTCGCCCGCACCGACGCGCACGAGGACGTGCGCCTGGTCGGGGCGCTTCGTGAGTTGCGCGTGCGCGAGATCAGCACCGCGCGGATCGCAGTGCTGACGAGCGGCCGGCTCGCCGGGCGTGCCCCTTCGGGCTTCGCCGGGTTCCTGCGCGCACACGTAAACGCTGCACCGGACAGTGCCGCATCGAACCGTACTGCGGAGAACAGTGCTGCCGAGAGCGGTGCTGCCGAGAACAGCGAGGGCTTTGTCACGACGGGCGGGTAGGGGTTAGCCGCCGGCCCGGCGGACACGACGGCCGCCGTCGACAGGAATTTTCGCGACCTTGACCCGCGGTCGAACACCGAAGCGCTCGCGCATCTGGCGTGGGCGATCGGGTATCGCTGTGCCCGTCACCATGTCGCTCAAGCTGGGGTCAGCTCACGAAACGGAATAAATATCACGCTCAAAGTTTTCCGGGTCGGCGCAGCCGCCATCCAAACCAGTGGAGGTGGTGCCTATTTGCGGGAGCAGGGGATCTATTCCTCGCAGATCACCGAGTGGCGACAGCTCCGCGACGCGGGCGTGCTGGCGGGGAAGAAGCCCGGGGAGAGGATTGGCCGGTTGACGCCGGAGCAGGCCGTAATGCGCGTCTACCGGCAAAGCCATCGCCGACCTAGCCTCGCGATGACTGGAGACCGTGAATGATCCCGCGTCACCACTGACAACCACCACGTCACCATCCTGACGAAAGCCCCGCCAGAATCCACTGGCGGGGCTGCCTCACGACCCAGCATGGTCACCAGACGCCACGCCCCCAACGTCAAATAACGCGACGGGCGACAACACAAGGCACCATAGCTCTGGCTGCCGAAGCAGCAGTTCATTTGAGAGGTGGACGTGGGTTGTCGGGGCTGATCCAGTGAGGGCCCCGCGAACCTCTCTCGGTTCTGCAACAAGTGCTGTGCTGACGTGCAGCGGGCAAAGTTGGCCGGTGGCACGGTGGCACGGTGGCACGGTCGGACGCGAGCACTGTCGCATCCGCCCGGGCCACCCAATCACGGTGATGTCGGGCTATGGCGCTTTAGCGCCCGGTGTTCATCCGGCGCGTGGTGCCGGTGTCGGCGGAGTTCAGACTGTTCTGAACCTTGTTCTTCGCCTGCTCAGCCTGCTCCTTCACGCTGGGGGCGTTTCGGGCTTCTGCCTGCATTTTGGGTGCCTCTTCCTCGGCCTTGGTGAGGTAGGACTCCCAGCGGGCCTGCATCGGCTTGATCAGGCCGCCGCCGGCCCCCACGATGACGACGCCGGCGATGATGGCGAGCACGGCGATCAGGATCGGCGTGGTCACGGTGGTGGCAACCTCGATTTGGTTCAGTGCGGCCGTCACGCCGAGGAACAGGATGAAGATGCTGGCGATGTTGGCGAGGACCTTGCCGTAGGAGAGTCCGCCGAGCGTGCCCTGGATCAGGGTCTTCACACCCGCGGCGATGGCCGCGGCGATGACGATGATGACGATCGCGACGATGATCTTGGGCAGGAAGGCGATGATTCCGGCGAGCAGGTCGCTTACGGGGTTCGACCCGAACACTCCGAACGCGAACTGCAGGACGAACAACACCAGGGTGTAGTACAGGATCTTGGCGATGATGTCCGACGCGTCAAGGGAGGAGCTCGCGAGGGCCTTCTTCACGCCGCCGCGCTCAACGACACGGTCGAAGCCCACCTTTTCGAGCAACTTCGCCAGAGCCTTCGAGATCAGCTTCGCCACGATCAGGCCGACGATCAGGATCACCAGGAACAGCAGCAGTTTCGGGACGAAGTCCACGACAGCGGCCAGCCCTACTGCGAGGGCATTAGTGAATTCGTTTGACATATCAATCTCCAGGGTTGAGTCGCGCCGATGACGGCAGGGGAATGGGCAGGGGGCGGCATGGCTTGGTGCACCGCGTCCCTCTCTCTCTCTGAGGTAGCCGAGGCCCGAGGTCCACTGATCGCACATCTCGAATGACGAAATAGCTACACCTAGGACGCACGGACGGGATGATTCCTCACGCGCGCACTCAAAGTGCGCCGATCCGAACGCGTAGGCGCGTTAGTTGATGGTGGCGACGATGATGGGCCACGGGCGTTGCATAGGCCGTTACCGAATGGCGATGCTGAGTGCCCCGGCCAGCCAGCGCTCGACGTCGTGCTGCGATCGCAGCCTAACCACGACGAGGTGTGGGTACTCCAATCCCAGCAGCGGCACCTGCACGTCGTACTTCCGCCTGGGCGAGATAGCCCACCGCACGATGTGCTCACGGTCGGTGAAAAGCGTTCAAAATGGTGCCTCGACATTGCCGTTCCACAATTGCGTCGAAGTTGAACTGCTCCATGAGAGAAATGAGGGTGAGGATCACCGCGATCAAGATATGAAGGACGGCCAACAAGACTGCGACGCTGACGTCAGTCCCTGACGTTCTTCGGGTGGTGCCGTCACCGGTTTCGGGATAGAACAGTGTCACCGGAACTGCATCGTGGGCCTGATACGACTTTTGAGTGTTGGGGACCGCCGGTGCGGTAGCACCCTCGATGAAATGGAGACATCAGCATGACGGAGATCACTGCACACCACGGATTGTTCAAAGACACTAACCTGCACGTGGACGACACCGGCGGGTCGGGCCGCCCTGTAGTCCTAATCCACGGATGGCCGCTCTCGGGTGAAGCATGGAAGGACCAGGTGCCTGCGCTCCAGCAGGCCGGATATCGGGTCATCACCTACGACCGCCGCGGGTTTGGTCGCAGTGACAAACCCGCCCGGGGTTGCACCTACGACACGCTGACCGAGGACCTGCACACTCTTCTCGCGCAGATGAACCTGAACGACGTGACCCTAGTCGGGTTCTCCATGGGCGGCGGCGAAGTGGCCCGCTACTTCAGTAAGTACGGCGACCAACGGCTACGCAGCGTGGTCTTTGCCTCTGCTGTCCCCCCCTATATGATGCAGGGCGATGGCAATCCCGACGGCCCCCTGACGCCGGAAGCCGCCGCGAAGATGACTGCTGACCTGACTCAGGACGAAGACTCGTTCTACGACGGGTTCACACGCGATTTCTTCTCGGTGAACGGTGAGCTGAAGGTCACTGAAGCGCAACGCCAGGAGGCCCTCGCCCTCTGCAGACAGGCCGACAAGACAGCAGCGCTTGCTTGTATGGCAGCGTTTGGTGGAACTGACTTCCGCGACGATCTGCCCCAAGTGACCGTTCCGACACTGGTCCTTCACGGCGACGGGGACGCAGTGGTTCCCTTCGCGGGTTCCGGACAACGCACCCACGCCGCACTGCCGGGAAGTGACCTCTACGTAATCTCCGGCGCACCGCACGGATGTAACGTCAGTCATCCCGACGAATGGAACACCGCCCTCCTCGCCTTCCTCGCCAAATAGCTCTCTTTGTGCGAGGACCCAGTACCCGGTCAGGCCCTCCCAGCGGGCCGGGTGGGCGTCTTCTTGGATGGTTTACGTGGGACCCGGTTTTCAGCGCTGACCATCCAAACGAACTGCTCCAGCTTCTCGATGACTCCGTGCAGAATGTCCGCGCTGGTGGGGTCTTCCGCATCGACCGCATCGTGCACGGCGCGAATGTTCCCCACCGTGACCGTGAGGCGTTCAGTGATCAGGACAACCGTCTGCCCCTTGTCAACATTTCCGGTGGCACCACCGGCTGGTGGTGCCGGGTGTCGCGGGAAGGGCGGGGCAATGATTCAGGAGTCTGCTAAACGGGCTCATCAAGTCCGATACTGCTGGGCCTGCGGCACCAATCCACGGTTCCCGTGGAAGCCCTTCACGCCACGCTGATATACAGGTTCGCGACACTAAGTCTGATCGGCTTCGACCGCGGCACTTCCTATCTTCCAGCGCTGCTCAGCCCAGCCACAAGCCGTTTCCTTCCACCACCACGCCGCGAAGCGGCGCCTCCGCTGATATACGCGGGTTGGTTACCGCAGGGCGAAGTGTTCGGCAGGAGAGGAGCCGCTGGTCTAGAAATCGGGCGTCGCCAGGGGAAAGAAATGGTGACGTGCGGCATTGAGGAGGAATTCTTCCTCGTCGACAGGTCGAGCCTGGAACCCGTGTCCGTCGCAGAGGGCGTTCTAGATGATCTTGCCTCGGAATCAACAGCATCCGGTCGAGTCACAGGCGAGTTCCTGGCGAGTCGAATCGAATGGTTGACGCAGATCCTGACCGAGATGGAATCAGCGGTGACCAGCCTGGCGAGGTTCCGTGCGCAGTTGGATTCCGCAGCTCGGCTGCATGGCGTGATGGCCGTCGGAACGGGCACGCCCTTCGACGTTCCGGCTACGCCAACGGTTGCGGAAGGCGATCGGTACCGCCGAGTCGTCCGTGATGTTCGCGGGGTTCTTCGCGATCTCCCGGTGGTCGAGCTCTCCCGGTGGTCGATCTAGTCGACCCTGGAGTGTCAGCCCTCCTTGCGAATCACGGTCCCGTCGAGCGGGGCGATCTCGATCGGCTTCGGCAGCTGGATCACACCGTCCTCGAGGGAGACGATCGTGTTCCACCAACCGTCGGGATGCTTCATCGCGAAGCCCGGAACGAGCCAGGCGTTGCCGTCCGCGTCCCACATCATCAGCAGGGTCGATGTGGCCTTGTCGACCGTCACCACGACGACCTTCGGCGTCTCGGGCAGCGGCTGGGGCTCGATCGTCGGTTCGGGCAGAGGTTCGGCCGTCGGCGGCACCGACGGGGTCGGCGCGGGCACCGGCTCCGCGGTCGGCGGGGCGACCGGCTCCTCGGTCTTGCCTGGGCCCGGCTCGATGATCGGGTTGTCGCGCGGGTCGACGCCCTGAGGCGTCGGCTTCGTCTCTCCATCCTGCGGGTCGGTCGCGGTGCCGCCGTTCGCATCGGTGGTGACGGGGGTGTCCGGGCCGACGAGGGCGTCGGGGCTGACCGGCGAGCCCGTCGCATCCGCTGAGCGGAGCATGTCGGCGGCGAGCAGTCGCACTCCGCCCTGAAACTCCGGGCCGGCGGCCCCGAACCAGCGGTAGTCGCTGAGCCGCTTGACCGCGTCGGTCGCCGAGATCGTGCCGAAGCTGCCCCGGTCGACGACGTCGATGGAGTGGCCGGAGGCCCAGGCGATCTTGCCGGAGGGCGCCCACGCCACGGTCCATTCGAGGGCGGTCTGGGTGCCGTCCACGGTGAGGTTGGTGGTCGCCGTCGTCTGGCCGGGGTCAGCCGTCACCCGGATGTCGTCGGCCGACACGTCGAGACCGGTCTTGGCGAAAAGGCCGCGGGCCTCTGCTCGTGCCTCGGACTCGCTTGGGGCCTTGCTTGCGCCGGCGGGGGCCGGAGGCACCTCGCAGACGGGCAGCACGTCGATGGCAGGGCCACCGGCGGCATCCGCAGGCGGCACCGCGGCGCAGACCACCTGCGGCGTGGCCGTCGGGTCGTTGTACCACCAGTCGCCGGTGCCCGCCCAGGTGATGGTGACGGATGCCGCGGAGCCGTCCTCCGGGCCGACCATCCAGGTGGGGTAGGCCGGGTCGGAGTAGGTGGTCTTCTTCGCCTCGCCGGAGACGCCGAGCGCCCCGGCGACGTCGCGGAGCCGCGACTCCGCCGTGCCCGTGCGCTTCAGTTGATAGACCGAGCCGGTGCCGGCTTCGGTGCCGAGGTCGGCGCCCGCTTCGTAGCGGTAATCGATCCACTGGGCGATGCGCATGTCGCTGGGGGCGGCATCCGCGCCCATTTTGAGGCTGGAGCTCGCTGCGCCGCCGCCCTGTGCGCTGGCGTTGCCGCTGCTGCTGCTCGCGGCGAGGAAGAGCGGCGCGCGCTGGGTCGGCAGCGAGACTACGAGTGCTCCCACGGTGACCGCGGCCACGGCGAGGGTCAGGCCGCCGGCGGCCTGGATGCGGCGTTGGCGGTTGACAAGGCGGGGTGCCTCCCGGGTCGCGGCGTTCGCGATGAGGTCCGAGGACAGGTCGGGGGTCGCGCCCCGGGCGCCGAGGCTTCGCCGCAGTCGCGCGTCGACGTTGCTGTCGCCGTCGCTGTCGACGTTGCTGTCGGTGACACCGTCGGGGTCGCGGTCGTCAGAATGTGCGCTCATGCAATGGTTATGTCGGCTGAGGGGCCGATCTTTCAGAAGGGACCGATTCGTCTTTGTCGGTCGGGTCGGCATCCGGGGCGGTGTCGGCTTTCGGGGTCGCATCAGCCTTCGAGGCTGGGCCGGCTTTCGGACCCGCGTCAGCCTTCGAGGCTGGGCCGGCTTTCGGGGCGGTGTCGTCTGTCCCGTCCATCAGCCGCGCGAGCGTCTTCTTCGCCCGGTGCAAACGGATGCTCACCGCATTCGCGCTGACACCCAGCGACGTCGAGATGGCGGGGATGGGCAGGTCCTCGAGCACCGCCAGAGCGAGAACCTCACGGTCGCGCGGGCGAAGCCGGCGCCACGCTTCGGCCAGGGCGAGGTCGGTGATCGCGATGTCCTCGGCAGAGGGCGCGGTGTCGGTCGCCCGGAGCGCGAACAGCAGCGAGGCCGCAGTGGCCTGCTGGCGCCGGTGATTCGCGACGAGGTTGGCCGCGATGCGGTAGAGCCACGGCAACTCCTCGCCCGCGGTCACCGTGGCGCGCCGGCGCCAGGCGATCGCGAAGACGTCGGCGGCGAGATCCTCCACGAAACGGTGCTCGACCCGGCGCGCAAGGAAACCGCCGATCGCCGGCAGGTACTTCGAATAGACGGCGGCGAACGCGTCGTCAACAGGGGGCATACCGTCAGTCTGGCCGAGGGCCCGGTGCGGAACAACCCGACGTATTGGGTGTGTCGGGCGCTTGGGGCCGCCCGCCACGGCCTCCGGCGCCGCACGGCGCTGCAACTCAGCCTTCCGCATTGGCAGCTGGTGCCGTGACGCCGCGGGTGAAAGTGATCTGGGTCTACTACCGAAAGTTCTTTTTCGAGTCGGTCTCATTGGGGTGGCCGGTCGCTGCTTTCGTGACGTAGACCCGTCCTTGTCTCTTCCCCTTTGGGTTGGGCTCTTCGACGGCGTACCAGAGGCGAGCGCCATCGGTCACTTTGTACTGCCACTGTGGTAGCGCAACGCCGTCAACCAGGACTGTGGAGAGATCTCCTCGAAGTCGGTAGCAGCGATCCGGGTCGTACTCGGCGGGATGGGCCGTGAGATAGTCGTAGGCGTCCGCGAGGGCGTTCTTCGCGGCCGCCTTTAGATCGGTCCACCCGCGTTGGGCCGCGGCATTGCCGAAAAAGATCTCGTACTCGGTTCCTTTTGTCGGTCGGGGAACCGCCGCGCCACGCTTTCCCGCCACTTACGGACGATCGACCCGGATCGGGGCTGCAGGCAGCTCGAGGTGCTCCACAGGGCGCATGCCCATTGTGTACGCGACGGCTGTTTCCTTCCACTCCTGCTGTGCCCGAAGCAGCCGCTCGAACGTGCCGAGTTCGCTGGCGGCATAGAGGAGCTGTTCAATCTCGGCGGCGTACGCGCGCAGCTCGCCAGGGGCAAACTCCCCCGTCCAGGCGAAAAGTTCCGTGAGCGCGGCCACGACATCGCCCTTGTTTCGGCCGATCGCGCGGATCAGAAGGCTCGACAGCGCGACACCATTCTCGAGCACGTCGAGATCATGACCGCGCAGGATCACGAGATCGTCACCATCACGGCGCGTAATGCGCACCTGGCCTTCGTCGATGTGGGCCAGGACTTCCTTGGGCTTTCGCAGGAGGTCGGTGAATGTGGCGGTTCTCATTCCCACACACTACATCAGATAAACATCTGTTGCGCTGAGAATTCGGCAATCGGCGCGGAGGAATCGTATTCAAGCCTTCGGTAGACCACAAGCGCTTGGTCGGCCTGGATAGCTTCACCCGGGCAGCCGGGCAGCCGGCCGGGCGCTCGGGTCGTGGCGGTTCTCGGCCACCGACTCGGTGGGCACCCGCAGGTCTAGCTGCAGGCGGACCTCCTCGGAGAACCTTCGGTGCTGCCGACCTGGGCCATGGCGGTGGCCACCAGGTCGTTCACGTTCGCATTGGGCATGTCACGAGGGCGTTGCAGACGAGCCGTGGCCGGCAGCGTCATTTCGGGTCCTTGGGGTAGTTCTGAGAGGTGGTCTTCTCCTCCACATATACCTTCTGACCAGCTTATCCACACTCTTTTGGTATGTCGGGCGAATGTCGGTGGGTCGTCGTAAAGTGACCGGTATGACGATCCTCGTGAACGCCCGGCAGGAGGCCCTTGGTGAGCGTTTCGACGCGATCAAGGAGGCCGAGCGTGACATCGCCCGGGCCTTCGCCCGGCGTGCGGAACTCATCGACGAGGCCCGCCGTTACCGCGAGGAGACGGCGGCGATGACTGTCGCATCCGCCGCGTGTGCGTCGTCGCTGTCGCGCTGGAACGAATCGATGATCGCCGAGCGGGAATTCGTCAGCGAGCTGGCCTGCACCCTCCTGGTGCCGCAACGCACCGCCGAAACCGTGATCGCCGAGAGCCGGGCCCTCGCCGACGACCTTCCCGGCACCCGGGCCGCTCTGCAGCGCGGGGAGATCTCCTACCGGAACGCGCAGACCCTGATGGGTCAGGCGTGCTCGGTGCCGGCCGATGCGAAGGCGGCGTTCGAAGCGGCTTTGCTTCCGTCGGCGGCGAACCTGACGGCGTCGAAGCTGAAGACGAAGGCGCGGATGCTGCGGGAGCGGCTGCACCCCGAGACGATCACCGCCCGGCACGACACGTCGATCACCGATCGGAAGGTGTCTGTCGAGCCTGAGACCGACGGGATGGCGTCGCTCTACTGGTACGACACCGCGGAGCAGATCGATGCCGCCTATCGGCGGATCACCACGACTGCGCTGAGCCTGCAGGGCCCCGAGGAGCCTCGCACTCTCACCCAATTGCGCGCGGATGTTCTCAAGGACCTGTTGATCGACGGCGTCACCCCCGCCGGGCTCGCGAAAGGCATCCGGGCCACGGTCCATGTGACGGTGCCGGTGCTGACCCTGATGGGCCTCTCCGAGGAACCGGCGCACCTCGCGGGGTACGGTCCGATCGACCCGGAGACGGCAAGGCGGCTTGCGGCCGGGGCGCCGAGCTTCACCAGGTTGCTGACGCATCCCGAGACCGGGGTCGTGCTCTCGGTCGGCCGCGACCGTTACAAGGTCCCGAAGGATCTCAAGAGATATGTGCAGCTTCGTGACGAAACGTGCCGGTTTCCGGGGTGTAATCGTCCGGCGCACGAGTGCGACCTCGATCACACCCTCGACTGGCAGTTTCAGGGTTGCACCGAGCACGAGAATCTGGCTTCCGTGTGTGCCGGCGACCATGGGTTGAAGAGCGAGACCGGGTGGACAGCGAAACAGCTCCCGGGCGGCGTCATCGAGTGGACGTCGCCGACCGGCCGACACTTCCGCACCGAGCCTGCCGTCGACATCCGCCCCTCGCCGCCGCGCCGGGTGCCAGCGCCGCCCCCGCCGGTCGATCCGGCGGAGCCCGCCGAACCGCCGCCGTTCTGACCCGAGGCCACCGGTGGTCGAGCCTGTCGAGACCCCCCGCGCCGTGGTTTCGACAAGCTCAACCACCGGTTGGCGCGGAGGGAGCGTACATCTGCATCGACTAAACTCAAAGGTCGGATTTCAAGGGGTGTGTGAGTGGTCGACCTGGAGCTTCAGCGGGAACAGAACTATGTGGCCACGCTGTACGCGCGGCTGGACGCGCTGCAGCGTGAGGCCGAGCAGCAGCTGACCGCGGTGCGGCGGCTGAACGTGGGCGGCAACCACCAGGCGCGTTCCGAGCGCGACACCTTCGCGCGCCTCTACGAGGACCGCATCGTGCAGCTGCGGGAGGTCGACGACCGGCTGGCGTTCGGCCGGCTGGAGACGGCCCCAGGCACAGACGACGATGACGGCGACGGCTCGATCTACCGTTACATCGGCCGGGTCGGGCTGCGCGACGAAGATTTGCAACCGATCCTGCTCGACTGGCGCGTGCCGCAGGCCAGCGCCTTCTACCAGGCCACGGCCGCGACACCGCTCGGCGCCCGCGCCCGCCGCCACCTGCTCTCGAAGGGGCGCAGCATCATCCGGATCGAAGACGAGATCCTCGACGCCGAGCTGCTCGAGGGGGAGGCGGCCACCCGCCACCAGGGCGAGGGCGCCCTGCTCGCCGCGCTCACCGCGCAGCGCACCGGGCACATGTCCGACATCGTGGCGACCATCCAGGCCGAGCAGGACCGCATCATCCGCTCCGACCTCAAGGGTGTGCTCGTGGTGCAGGGCGGCCCGGGCACCGGCAAGACTGCCGTGGCGCTGCACCGTGCCGCCTACCTGCTCTACACGCACCGCGACCGGCTCAAGCACTCCGGCGTGCTCATCGTGGGCCCATCGCCGTCGTTCCTGCAGTACATCGAGGCCGTGCTGCCCTCGCTCGGCGAGACCGGGGTGGTGCTCGCCAGCGTCGGCCAGCTGTTCCCGGGCGTCGACGCGACCCACGAGGATGCCCCGGCCGTCGCCGCGCTCAAGGGCCAGACCGCGATGGCCGGCGTGATCGAGCGCGCCGTGCGCTCCCGGCAGCGCATCCCCGAGCGGGACGCCCTGCTCGAGGTGAACGGCGATCGGGTGAAGCTCACCTCCGAGCTGGTGGCGAAGGCCATTCACCGGGCGCAGACCAGCGGCAAGCCGCACAACGAGGCCAGGGCCACCTTCGTGAAGAACGCGCTCAACGCGCTGTCGCGGGAGTGGCTGGCCACGCTCAAGGCCGGCGGCGCCTCGATGGACGAGAGCGACCTGCCCATGCTGCGGGAAGACCTGCGCTCGGCGGAGGCCGTGCGCGTCGCCCTGAACACGGCCTGGCTGCCGCTCACGCCCCAGAAGCTGCTGCAGGACCTCTACGCGCGGCCGGAATGGCTCGCATCCCTCACCCCCAGGTTTTCGCCCGAGCAGCGCGCCCTGCTGCACCGCCCGCGGAACGCCCCGTTCACCATCGCCGACGTGCCGCTGCTCGACGAGGCGGCCATGCACCTCGGCGAGTACAACGTGGTCGACGCGGCGCAGAAGCGCGAGCAGAAGGAGCAGCGCAAGCGCGACATCGAGAACGCCGAGGCCGCCATCGCCAACATGGCCGTCAAAGGACTCGTGAACGCCAAGTCGCTCGCCGACAACTTCGCCGAGCTGGGCGACCGCGCCACCACCGCCGAGCGCGCGGCCGTCGACCGCACCTGGACCTACGGGCACGTCGTCGTCGACGAGGCGCAGGAACTCTCGCCGATGCAGTGGCGCCTGCTGCTGCGCCGCGGCCCGCAGCGCTCGTTCACCATCGTCGGCGACATCGCCCAGGCGGCGTCGGCGGCGGCGGCCACCAGCTGGAAGGACGCACTCCGGCCCGTGCTCGGCTCTTCCCTCGAGGCCGACCGCTGGCGGCTCGAAGAGCTCACCGTGAACTACCGCACGCCCAGCCAGATCGCGGAGGCGGCCGAGGCGATGGCGCTCGCACACAACCTGCCGATCACCCCGGCCCGGTCGGTGCGGGCCAGCGACTGGCCGATCGAAACGGTGACGGATGCCGCCACCGCCGTGCGCCGCGACCTCGCCCTGGATGCCGGCGGCACCCTCGCGGTGATCGTGGTCGAGGCATCCCTCGCCGCCGTGAACGCGGCCCTCACCGCGGAGTTCGGCGACGCCGTCGGCCTCGGCGCGCTCGGCCTCACCCGGCAGGTCGCGCTGCTCACACCGCAGGACGCGAAGGGGCTCGAGTTCGATGCGGTGGTCGTGGTCGATCCGAACGCGATCGTGGCATCCTCTTCTCGCGGCGTCGGCGCCCTCTACGTGGCGCTCACCCGCGCCACCCAGCGCCTCTACCTCGTGACCGACGGCCCCCTGCCGGCGGGACTCGCGTAGCTCGCGTCGCTCGTCTCGCGCGCCTAGCTCGCTTCGCTCGCGCGTAACTCGCTTCGCTCGTCCTCTCGCTCATCGCGCTCGCCTTCTCGCGCGCCGTCGCGCTCCTCAAGGTGGAGGAACTCGCGACACGCCGTAATCCGTGGCGGGGAACACGGTGTGTCGCGAAAAACTCCATCCCGGCGTGCGGCGTCAGCGGCTCAACCGCCGCGAGCGGCCGACGGATGCGTGCTCCCGGTCTCGATGAGAAAGCATCCAGCGGTCGCCTGTAGAGTTTTTTGTGACGTTGCGAATGGGTGACGCTCCGCGCCGGCCTGATTCCCGGCGCACTGATCCTGATAAAGGAACCACCAGACATGACTTCCCTGCCCCGGCTCGTGGCCTTCGACCTCGACGACACCCTCGCCGCCTCCAAGTCGCCGCTCGACCCCCGGATGGCGGCGTTGATGGTGCGCCTGCTCGGCGCAGTCGAAGTGTGCGTGATCTCCGGCGGCCAGATCGCCCAGTTCCATATGCAGCTGATCGACAACCTCGACAACGTCAGCGACGAGGCCCTCGCCGGGCTGCATCTGATGCCCACCTGCGGAACCCAGTACTACCGCCACATCGAGGGTTCGTGGACCCAGATCTACGCCGAGCTCCTCACCGACGCGGAGAAGGCCAGCGCGCTGATCGCGGTCGAAGCCACCGCCCGCGAGCTCGGCTACTGGGAGAGCGACACCTGGGGTCCGATCCTCGAGGACCGCGGCTCGCAGATCACCTTCTCCGCGCTCGGCCAGGCTGCCCCGGTCGCCGCGAAGACCGCCTGGGACCCGAGCGGGGAGAAGAAGAACACCCTTCGCGAAGCGGTGCAGGCGCTGCTGCCCGACCTCGAGGTGCGCTCCGGCGGCTCCACCTCGGTGGACATCACCCGGCGTGGCATCGACAAGGCCTACGGCATGAACAAGCTCGCCGCGCTCACCGGAGTTTCCCTCGACGAGATGCTCTTCGTCGGCGACCGCCTCGACGAGAACGGCAACGACTACCCGGTGAAGGTGCTCGGGGTTGAATGCGTCGCCGTGGGCGGCTGGGAAGACACCGCAGCGTTCCTGGAGACCCTGATCCCGAGGCTCGAGGCCGGCGCAGTCTGATTTCCGGTGAATCACGGTCGGGGGTCGATGTTCGCACGGTCCAGGCCTGAACGGATCGGCACGGCCCCGGCGTTGCGGTCCGATAGCCCATTCCCATTCAGGGGGTACGGCGCTACGATCGCCTAACCGTTTACCCGAGCGGTAGCTGGAGGCAACCCGAATGCCGAACGTGCCCTGCATATTGTCGCGCCAGAAAACACCCATTTTGTGGGGCGACGAACCATCCTCCCCAGCCGACCGGCGCGCCTGCGCTCCGCCGACCGGCTTCTGCCCTGCTGCCCGCTGCTCGGCGCACCGAGGTGTCTCATGACTGAGACAGCCGCGGTTGCCCGCAAACGCCATCCCTGGCGAATCGCCTGGGGTGTCTTCGGGGCGGTCGTGCTGCTGCTCGTGTCGATCGGCGGCGTCTACGCGTTCACGTTGATTCGCACCTTCGACACCCAGACCGAGAAGATCTCGAACGCCTTTCCGGCGGATGCCGTGCGCCCACCGGCGGCGCCCGCCGCCGGCTCCACGGCCGTGCAACCGACCCCTGAACCCGGTGCGGCGACCCCGGCGCCGGTCGCCGCGCCGACGACACCGGCCCAGAACATCCTGTTGCTCGGCTCGGACACCCGTGGCGCCACCGATCGCGACCTGGCGGGCATCCGTGGCGAACGCTCCGACACCATCATGGTCGTGCACGTTCCGGCCGACCGCAAGAACCTGTACGTCATGTCGATCCTGCGGGACAGCTGGTTGGAGATTCCCGGGCACGGCACGGCGAAGATCAACGCCGCGCTGTCCTGGGGCGGAGTGCCCCTGGCCGTGCAGACGGTTGAGACGCTGCTCGGCGTGCGCATCGACCATGTCGCGGTGGTCGACTTCGCCGGTTTCAAGGGAGTGACCGACCTGCTCGGCGGCGTCGACATCAGCAACCCGATCGGATTCGAGTCCTACCACCTGAAGGGGCACTACTTCCAGGAGGGCGCGCTGCACCTGAACGGCACGGAAGCCATGGCGTTCGCCCGGGAGCGGTACGCCTTCGCCGACGGCGACTTCCAGCGGGTGCGCAACCAGCAGCTCATCATCCAGGCGGTGCTCGTGGCGATAATGCACAAGTCGGTGCTGGCCGACGTCGGGAAGACGACCAGCCTGGTCAGCTCCGTGACGCCCTACCTCGCGGTGGACGAAGGCCTCACCTCCGCCTATCTGACCGGGCTGGCGTGGGAGTTGCGTGCGGTCCGCGAGCCGGAGGTCGAATTCTTCACCATGCCGACCAACGGAACCGGCACCTCGAGCGACGGGCAGTCGATCGTGAACATCGACTGGTCGGCACTCGCGGCCGTGCAGAACGGGTTCAAGACCGACACCCTGGGCGCCTACCAGCCGGAGGTGCAGACGATGGGTTGACCGTGCGCGGCGACCAACGGGCCGCTGCGCCCTAGTGTTCCCGGGGCGCCTGGCGCCTGCGGGACAGCCGGGAGGCGCTCATCGGGTTGGGTGCCTCCCGGTCAAAATCCTCCTCGGGATACGGAGGGGTGCTCGGTCGCGGCTGCTCAGTGGCGGGGCGGGGCGACGGAGTCCGGCCGGTGCGACCGGACAGCGACGGTGCCAGCGCAAGCAGCAGCAGCCCGAGAGACGTTCCCACCGCCGCGCCCGCGGTGTTCGCGACGACATCCGCCACGGTCGCGAAACGGTCGGGCAGGAACAGGAGCTGGCCGAGTTCGATGGCGCAGCTCGCGGCGAAGCCGGTCAGGAGGGCCAGCCACCAGCGCCGGGGGCCGGCCAGGATCAGCGCGAAGACACCGACGGGGGCGAACAAGGCGATATTGGCGGAGAACTCGACGACGTCGTAGCGCACCCAGGGCGGGGCCCCGTGCAGTTGCAGCCAGCGGAGAACGCCGAGGATGTCGTGGTGGGCGCTCCGGTCGACGGGCGTCGGCCATAACGCGATCAGGACGAGAGCGACGAGATACGCGGCGGTGAGCCAGAACGTCCACCGGTGCAGCGTTCCGTGCCTCCGTGCTGCGGTGGCCAGCGAGCCGTTGGCGGGGGAGTGTCGTGTTCCGATCGCGCAGTCCTCCTCGTTCGGGCGGCCGGATCAGTCCGGTGCTGCCGGCAAGCGGTGCTGCCGGAAAGCAGTGTTGCCGGAAAGCAGATCGGGACACCGTAGGTCTTGACAGCTTAGGCGGGTCGGGTGCGAAGCGCCCGATTCCCTCCCCGGGGAATCCAACGGCCCGGTCTGCGGTTGAATCGGGAGATGCAAACGCTACCGATCAACGTGCTCGACCTGGCCAGCCGCCCCGCGGGCGGCACCAACGCGGATGCGGTGGCCGGCAGCATCCGTCTGGCGCAGGTCGCCGAGAACCTCGGCTACGACCGCTTCTCGGTGGCCGAGCACCCCCGGCGATCGCCTCGAGCGCTCCGCCCGTGCTGATCGCGGGAATTGCGGCCCGCACCGAGCGCATCCGGGTCGGATCGGGCGGGGTCATGCTGCCCAACCATGCCCCGCTCGTCGTGGCCGAGCAGTTCGGCACCCTGCGCGCCCTCTCCGGCGACCGGATCGACCTCGGCGTTGGGCGCGCGCCGGGAACGGATGGCGCCACCGCCCTGGCCCTGCGCCGCAGCATTGAGGGCCTCGGTGTCGATGACTTCCCGCAGCAGCTCGTGGACCTGATCGGTTTCTTCCACGGCGGGCTGGCCGAGGACAACCCGCTGCGCGGGATCACCGCCTACCCCGGGCTCGGCGACGCCCCCGAGCTGTGGCTGCTCGGCTCGAGCGGCTTCAGCGCCCAGCTCGCCGGCGTGCTCGGCCTGCCGTTCACCTTCGCTCACCACTTCGCCGGCGACGGCACCGAGGCGGCGCTCGCGCTCTACCGCGACCGGTTCGAGCCGAGCAGTTTCCTCGCCGAGCCGCACGCCATGATCGCGGTCGGGGTGATCAGCGACGACGACGCCGAAGTCGTGCGCCGCGAATCGCTGCCGGGCCTGATCACCTTCATCCGGATGCGCCAGGGCAAGAAGCCCGCGCCCGTCTCGATGGAGGAAGCGCTCGCCTACCGGTTCTCGCCCTACGAGCAGGAGCTAGTGCAGGCCCGCAACCGGCGCCAGGCGGTCGGCACCCCCGATCAGGTCGATGCCGCGCTGACCCGCCTGCTGGGGTCGACCGGTGCGGACGAGCTGATGGTGAGCGCGCAGTCGTCCAGCCTGGCCGGCCGCATCCGCTCGCTGGAGATCGTGGCCGGCCTGCGTGCGTCGAGCCCGGCCGCGGCCGTCCCCGCCGCCTGACCGAGCTCGCCGTCGAGGTGCTTTGTCCGAAACTCAGCCGCGTCAGTAGCGGGCGTCGACCCGCTTGGGCAGCACGAAGACGAGCAGCAGCGCGAGCACGCTGAACGCGGCGCTGACGCCCATCGCGGCCGTCGCGCTGGTGGTGAAACCTGCGGCGAGGGCCGCCGGTCCGGGGCCGGCGACGACGAGGGTGCCGAAGAACACGCTGCCGATCACGGCGATGCCGATTGCGCTGCCGACTCGCTGCATCACTCCGACGACGCCGCTGGCCGCACCCGCCTCGGTGCGATCCACGGTCGCCACGATGAACTGGGCGTTCGGCGCGATGAAGAACCCGCTGCCGAGGCCGGCGATCGCCAGCGGCGGCAGCAGCTGCCAGTTTGTGATCTCCGGGCCGATCAGGAGCAGATCGAGCCAGATCCAGACCAGGCCGACGGTGACCAGGGCCACGCCGATGACGAGCACGGTTCGGCCGAGGCGCTGGGCCAGCCGGTTGCTCTGGGAGGCGCCGATGATCGTGCCGAACGCGAACGGGATCGACACCAACCCCGACTCGAGCGCGGTGTGGCCGAGGCCGGCCTGCCAGAGGATGGAAATGGTGAAGAAGATGCTGGTGAACGCCGCGAAGTAGACCAGGGCGAGCACGATGCCGCCGGAGAACGCCGGATGCCGGAACAACCGCGGCGGGACCAGCGGGCTCTTGCCCCAGCGGGTGAACATGACCTCCCAGGCGCCGAAGGCGACGACGAGCAGTGCGCCGGCGGCGAGGGTGAGGTAGGTCCAGAGCGGCCAGCCCTGGTCCTGGCCCTCGATCAGCGGCACGAGGAGGGCGACCAGGCCCGCGGAGATGAGGAGCAGGCCGACCCAGTCGATTCCCGAGCGTGCCTCGTCGGAAGCGCGTTCGGAGCCGGACGGCAGCAGCAGGGCGGCGGCGATCAACGCCGCGACGCCGATCGGCAGGTTGACCCAGAAGACCAGGCGCCAGCCGTTCTCGTTGCCGAAGGCCTGGATGATCAGCCCGCCGAGGATCGGCCCGAGCGCCGTGGAGACGCCGATGACGGAGCCCATGATCGCGAAGGCCTTGCCGCGCGCCATCGGCGGGAACAACAGCTGGATCACCGCGGTGACGGCAGGCACGAACATGCCGCCGGCGAGACCCTGCACCACCCGGGCGATGATCATCTGGAGGTCGTTCTGGGCCAGGCCGCAGGCCAGGCTGGCCAGGGTGAACAAGGCCAGACCGGTGAAGAAGACCCACTTGTGCCCGATCCGGTCGCCGAGACGCCCGGACGGGATCAGGGCCAGGCCGAAGGCGAGGGCGTAACCGGAGATGATCCAGGAGAGCGTCGCTTCGGAGGCGTTCAGGCTCGTGCGGATCGTCGGCAGCGCAACGTTCACGATGGTCGTGTCGAGCAGGGCCATGAACATGCCGGCGAGCAGCACGACGAGGGCCTGCCAGGCGTGGCGGGGGATGACCGCCATGGGGCGGCCGGCCTGGGTGGTGTCTGACATTGTCAATGGTCCTTTCGGGCGAGTTCGTCCGCGATGATGTCGGGCAGCACGGTGACGAGTTGGTCATGCCAGGCGATCTCGGCACGGATGCGATCGGCCTTGTGGCGCATGACGAAGCGTTCACTGGCGGTGAGATAGGGGAGTGCCGAGGCCGTGACGGCTTCGGCGTCGGCGAGCATGGCGCGGAGGGAGAGCAGCCGGGCGTCGATCATCCGGGGAAGCTCGTCGAGGCGGTCGGGGTCGAGCCGGGTCATGGCGAGGTCGAACGGATCCGGCTTGATCACGATCGTGCAGAGGCCCTCGAGCCGCAGTGCGGACAGCGCCTGCCGGCCGGTCGGCGAGACCTCGTAGACCTGGCGCTCCGGGTAGTTGCCCTCCCGCTCGACCCGGACCACGTCGATCAGTCCTTCGGCGGCGAGCCGTTTCATCGCGCCGTAGACCGAGCCGACGGAGATGTCCGTCCACAGGTGCACGTGTTCCTGCTCGGCGAGGAGCCGCAGCTGGTGGCCGTGCATGGGCCCGCGTTCGGCAAGGGAGCCGAGAATGAACAGGCGGATGGACGACATCCGTTTACTCTCGCATGAGTAGTCTTGCAGGTCAACCGGATGCGGGGTGATCCGGAATGCACAAAACCCCCACTCCGCAGAGTGGGGGTTGTGTGCATTTGTCGGGGTAACAGGATTTGAACCTGCGACCTCGTCGTCCCGAACGACGCGCGCTACCAAGCTGCGCCATACCCCGATGGCCCGTAAGCCTTGTCAAGTATAACCCCACCGGGGAGGTGGGTCTCGACAGACCTAAGCGGACGTGAGGGTGAGCAGCGTCGCCTCGGGCGGGCAGGCGAACCGCACGGGCGCGTAGATGGAGGTTCCGAGCCCCGCCGACACGTTGAGGTACGCGGTGTGCAGGCCGGAGTCCCAGAGGCTGAGTCCCTTGACCTGCTTGCGCGGGATGTCGCAGTTGGTGACGAGGGCGCCGAACCGGGGCACGCAGACCTGGCCGCCGTGGGTGTGGCCGGCGAGGATCAGCTGGGCGCCGTGGTTCACGAAGGAATTCAGCACCCGTTGGTAGGGCGCGTGCACGACGCCGATGGTGAGCGTCGGCCGGGGCGCGGCAGCCTCCTCCGGGTCAGGCCAGGATTCGTCGGCCAGCGGGTCGTTCGCGCGCAGGTCGTCGACGGCGCGCGTGATCACATCGAGCCGGTCGCGACGGATGTGCGGGTCGTCGACGCCGAACAGTTCCAGGTGCGTGCCGTTGACGTCGAGAGCCTCCGCCGTGTTGTTCAGGTCCGTCCAGCCGAGGTCGGCGAAGACCCGGTGCAGGCTGTCGATGTCGAGCTTCTGGTGCATCGCGTTTCGCAGCAGCGACGGTGCGCCGAAGTAGCGGAACGGGTTCTTGAGAATCGGGCCGAAGTAGTCGTTCGAGCCGTTGACGAAGATGCCCGGCACGCCCTTGAACGGTTCCAACGCGTAGGCGATGCCGGAAACGCCGTCCTCGTGGCCGAGGTTGTCGCCCGTGTTCACGACGAGGTCGGGCCGGAGGTCGGCGAGGCCGCGCACCCAGTCCTGCTTGTCGCGCTGCCACGGCGCCATGTGCAGATCGGACAGGTGCAGCACCTTGATCGGATCAGACCCGGGGGCGAGCACCGGAACGGTCACCTCGCGCAGCGTGAACAGGCGGCGTTCGACCAGGGAGCCCCAGGCGAAGGCGGCGAGCCCGGCCGTGGCCAGGGCTCCGAGGCTCACCGCGACGGCCTTACCGCCGGTGGTCATCCGTTGCCCTTGCCATTGCCGTTGCCGGCGCCGAGCTTGCCGATTGTGATCGACACCTGGCCGCCGGGCGCGGAGCCGGTACCGGCCGCCGGCGTCATCGCCAGGACAACGCCGACCTGCTTGGGATCGGTGACGTCCTGTTCGGCCTTGGTCACGGCGAAGCCGCTCAGGGTTGCCCGGGCTTCGGCCTCGCTCTTCCCGACGACGTCGGGAACAACAACCTGGGTTCCGTTGCTCGAGAACACCGTCACGGTCGATCCGCGGCTGGCGCTCGTGCCGCCGGCCGGGTCGGTCCGGGCGACGGTGCCTGCGGGCATCTCGGAGTCCGTCACGCCGCCGTCCGCGAAGCTGAAGCCGGCCGCTTCGAGAGTGGACTGGGCATCCGCCATCGTCTTGCCACGCAGGTCCGGGATGGGCACCTGAACGGCCTGCAGCACCTTCGAGGAGGCCTCCGCGAAGGCGTCACCGCCATACTTCGCGTTCGCCACTGACATGACGTCCGGCCACATCCGGTGTCGCGCGGTGGCGGCCGTGCCGCCCGGGAAGCTCACCTGTCGCTGGTTGATGTCGCCGGTGACGCTGACCACGCCGACCACGGTGGCGACCTTGGAGCTCGCACCGCTCATCCAGGTGTCCTTGTTGCCGTCGGTGGTTCCGGTCTTGCCGATCATCGGGACCTTCGGCGACGTCGCGCCGTTCGACGCCGTGGCCGTACCACTGGTCATCACCTTCTGCATGGCGAAGGTCATCCCCGCATCGACGGCCGGGTCGACCGACTGTTTGCAGGCGGACTTCGGCGCCGTGAGCTCCTTGCCGTCAGGCCCGGTGATCTTGTCGATCGCAACAGGGCTGCAGGTGACGCCGTTGTTGGCGATCCCGGCGAAGGCGACGGCCATGCTCAGGGGAGCGACCTCGTTCGTGCCGAGCACCGCCGATACCCCCTGTTCGAGAGGATCGCCGTCGGCGCGGTGCACGCCGAAGTTCTCGGCCGTCTTGCGGATGCCGCACAGGTCGAGTTTCTTGGCCATGCCGATGAAACCCGTGTTGATGGAGCCGACCGTGGATTCGAGAGCGGTGTAGTTCGTGCCGCCCTCGTTCGCGTCGTTCTTCGGGTTGTAGCCGGGGAAGTTCTGCGGCCCGTTGCAGGAGTCCTTGAACGTGCCCCAGTCCGACTTGCGCCGGGAGTCGACCCGTTCGTTGAGGGAGTGCCCCTCGGTCAGCCACTCACCGAGGGTGAAGACCTTGTAGGTGGATCCAGGCTGGAAGCCGTGGGACCCGCCCTGGTCGATGTCGGTGTTGTAGTTGACGCCCGTGGCGTTGGGGTTGGTCTTGGCAACCTCCGGGTCCTGCGTGTAGTCCTTGTTCTGGGTCATCGCCAGGACGCGCCCGGTGCCCACCTGCACGCTCGTGATCACACTGCCGACGTCCCAGCCGTCGTAGCTCTTGGGCACGTACTTGTTCATCGTGTCCACGGCCGCGTTCTGCAGGTCGAGATCCAGGGTCGTGTAGACGTTGTAGCCGCCGCGGCGGAAGTTCGCGAAGCGGGTTTCCTCATCCGGACCGAATGTCGGGTCGGTCTGGAGGATCTTGGTGACGTAGTCGCAGAAGTAGGCGCTGGTGCCGGCGGTCGTGCATCCCGTGCTCGGTTCGGTGATGACCGGCTCGATCGGGGTGGCGATCGCCGCGTCATGATCAGCCTGGGTGATCTTCTTGTACTTGAGCATTTCGCCGAGGATGTAGTCGCGGCGCTGTTTGTTCGCCGCGTAGCCGTTCGCCGCGCCGTTGGTCTTGCTATCGGGGTAGTCCAGCTGGAATTTGACCGGGTTGTTCACGATCGCTACGAGGCTGGCCGCCTGCGGCAGGGTCAATGCCGCGGCGGTGGTGTTGAAGTAGTAGTTGGAGGCGGATTCGATTCCGTAGACCGTGCCGCCGAAGCCCGTGATGTTCAGGTACTGGCGGAGGATGTCGTCCTTGGGGTACTTCTTCTCCACGCCGATGGCGAGTCGCATCTCCTTGAGCTTGCGATCAGGGCTGGTCTCCGTGGCCGCGTCGTAGCAGGTCGTGCGCTTCTTCTGGCTGGTGAGCACCTCGCATTTCTGCACGAGAACGTTCTTGACGTACTGCTGGGTGATCGACGATCCGCCGCGGGCCGATCCGCTGGCCAGGGTGGTGACCAGGCCGGTGACCGTGCCCTGCAAATCGACGCCGCCATGCTCGTAGAAGCGCGGGTCCTCGCCTGAGATCGCCGCATCCTTGACGAAGGGACTGATCGCGTCCCACTTCACCTCCACGCGGTTCTGGTCGTAGAACGATGCCAGAAGGCCGGTCGATCCGTCACTGCGGGTGGCGTAGATGTTGCTGCGCTGCGCGAGCTGGTCGATCGCCAGGTAGTCGGGAAGGTTCTCGAACACGTTGATCGTGTTCGTTGCGGCCATACCGGACAGGGCGAGAGCGGGGGTCACAGCGGCGGTGACGAGGATGCCGGCGATGGCACTCATCCCGACGAAGCCCAGGAACCCGCCGAGCGCTCCGCTAACCGTTCGATTTTTGGCAGACATACACTTGAGGTTACGGGACAAAACCTGAAAGACCGCCTGAATCGGAGCCATATGCCTGCCTGGGAGTACCTTACGACGCCGCTGATGATTCATAACACGGCCGCAATCTTGAACAACTGGGGCTCTGACGGCTGGGAATTGGTGCAGGTCGTCCCCGGGCCGGAGGGCGGGCTCGTCGCCTACCTCAAGCGCCCGGTCGCCCCAACGGAAGGATCATAGTCTTGTCGCAAATCGAAGCGCGTCTCGCCGAACTGGGGATCGACCTGCCGAGCGTGGTGCCCCCGGTGGCGTCTTACGTGCCCGCCGTCGTGTCCGGGTCGCTCGTGTTCACCTCCGGCCAGCTGCCGATGGTGTCCGGCGCCCTCCCGGCAACGGGCAAGGTCGGCGACGGCCACGGCCTCGTGCCGGCCGGCGACGCCAAGGAGTACGCCCGGCAGTGCGCCCTCAACGGCCTGGCCGCCATCAAGGCCGTGATCGGGTCGCTCGACCGGATCACGCAGGTCGTCAAGGTCACCGGTTTCGTGGCATCCGACCCGTCGTTCACCGGCCAGCCCGGCGTGATCAACGGCGCCTCCCAGGTGCTGGCCGAGATCTTCGGCGACCAGGGCGTGCACGCCCGGTCGGCCGTGGGCGTCGCGGTGCTGCCGCTGGACTCCCCGGTCGAGGTCGAGCTGATCGTCTCGTTCGCCTAGCCGGCATCCGGTCCTCGCGGGCGCGCCAGCGCGCCGCCCGGTCACTCGCGAGCGCGCCACTTCCGCCGCTGCGCGCCAGGCGCACTTGGCGCGCAGCGGCGCAACTGGAGCGCTCGGCAGGGCGCGGGCGCCGGGCGCACGGGCGCGGGCTAGGGCGCCAGCCGACTAGTTGTCGGCGCGACCATTGTCGGCTTGGAGCCTCGCGGCGTGAAACGGATGCGCGAACGCCCGCCCGGCCGCGGCGGCCAGTTTCAGCGAGGGCTGTTCGACCCAGCGCGTCATCAGCTCGGCGAGCACGAGGCTGAGCGGCACCGAGACCAGCGCGCCGAGCCACCACAGCTCCGGCCCGAACAGGTTGCCGAAGGTGACCACGATCGGGAAGTGCACGAGGTAGAGGGTGAAGCTCACCGTGCCGAGCCAGACCAGCGGGGGCGCGGTCAACGGCCGGTGCAGCGGCGGCCAGAGCGCGACGGCGGCGACGACCAGCACGGCGCCCGGCACGCGCAGGGCGAGGGTGAGATCGCTCCACGGGCCGGTCAGGAGCGGGCGCGCGAGCCAGTGCGCGATCAGCAGCAGCGGGCCCAGGGCGGTGAGGCCGATCCACGCGGCGGTGCCCCAGCGCCGGGCGGCCAGGGAGGCCGCGCCCGCCTGGAGGGACTCGAAGTTGGCTGCCAGCAGGGCGCCGAGTGCGAACGCGGGCAGGTACATCAGCGGTTCGATCCCGGTGACGTAGCCGTAGGCGGAGACGGCGAGGAACAGCGCGGCCCAGAGCCCGGTCCAGCGCCGGGTGGCCGCGGCGAGCACCACGCCCACCGGGAGCAGCAGTGAGAACCACATCTCCCAGGCCAGCGACCAGAGCGGCGGGTTGACGTCGGGCCGGCTGGTCTCGGTGATGATGCTCGCCTCGCGCAGCAGGTTGCCGAGGCCGAGGCTGGGGTTGTCCTGCCGGGCCAGCCACGCGCCGCCGCCCGGGTCGCCGGTGCGCGGGAAGAAGTAGATCCAGGCCGCCGCCAGCCCCACTGAGATCACGACGGGAACGACGAGCCGGATCACCCGCCGCGGGTAGTAGGCCATCCAGTCGTAGGCGGGTGCCGCGAGGGGAGACCGCACGAGCACGAAGCCGCTCAGCACGAAGAACACCAGCACGAATTCCGGCCCCGCGAAGAGCAGCTTCAGGGGCGACAGCGTCGTCCACCAGCCGACCGACAGGAACTCGACGCCGGCGCTCGACTCGTAGGCCGCCGAGACCGCCGGCGCCGTCATCGAGACGTGGTGCACGAGAACGATCAGGGCCGCGACGCCGCGCAGGGAATCGAGGGCAACCAGACGGCCGGGCGAGGGGAGTCGGGACATTGACCCCACGGTAGGGGAGCCCCTTGTGAATTCCCTCCGCGCGGCATCCGTCACCGTCCTCCGCCGAACTGTGAGAAAAGCCGCCTCCCGGGCGGTTCGGAGGCGGCTTTTCTCACAGGTCGCCGCCGTGGCGGTGGGCCAGGGCGACGGGGCGGGCCGGGGGCTACTTCAGTGTGGACATGATCGCCGTCATCACCGAGGTGTCGGCGAGGGTGGTCGTGTCGCCGATCTCCCGGCCCTCGGCCACATCCTGCAGCAGACGCCGGATGATCTTGCCCGACCGTGTCTTCGGCAGCTCGCTCACGATGAAGATCTGCCGGGGCCTGGCGATCGCGCCGATCTGCTGGGACACGTGCGCCCGCAGCACCGCGGTGAGGTCCGCGTGCGAGGACTCCTCCAGGTGGCTGTACTTGATGATCACGAAGGCGACGACGGCCTGGCCGGTCGTGTCGTCGTGCGCACCGACCACGGCGGCCTCGGCGGTCATCGGATGCGCGACCAGCGACGACTCGATCTCCGCCGTCGACAGGCGGTGCCCGGACACGTTCATCACGTCGTCGACCCGGCCGAGCAGCCAGATCTCGCCGTCCCGGTCGAGCCGGGCGCCGTCTCCGGCGAAGTACCGGGGGTTCTCCGAACCGAACTTCTCCCAGTAGGTCTCCTTGAACCGATCGGGGTCACCCCAGATTCCGCGCAGCATCGACGGCCACGGCTCGGTCACCACCAGCAGCCCGCCGTTGTCCCGGCCGACATGGTTGCCCTCGTCGTCGAGCACGTCGATCACGACGCCCGGGATCGGCACCTGGGCGGAGCCGGGCTTGGTCGTGGTCACCCCGGGCAGGGCGGAGATCATGATCGCGCCGGTCTCGGTCTGCCACCAGGTGTCGACCACGGGGGCGACGTTTCCGCCGATCACCTCGCGGTACCACATCCAGGCCTCGGGGTTGATCGGCTCGCCGACCGACCCGAGCAGCCGCAGGCTGGTCAGGTCGAAGCCCTGCGGGATCTGCCGGCCGAGCTTCATAAAGGTACGGATGGCGGTGGGCGCCGTATAGAGGATGCTCACCTTGTACTTCTCGACGATCTCCCACCACCGGCCGGGGTGCGGGGTGTCGGGGGTTCCCTCGAACAATACCTGGGTGGCGCCGTTGGCGAGAGGCCCGTAGACGACGTAGCTGTGGCCGGTGATCCAGCCGACGTCTGCGGTGCACCAGTAGACATCCGTCTCGGGGTGCAGGTCGAACACGTTCTTGTGGGTGAAGGCCACCTGGGTGAGATAGCCGCCGCTGGTGTGCAGGATGCCCTTGGGCTTTCCCGTCGTGCCGGAGGTGTAGAGGATGAACAGCGGGTTCTCCGCGGGGAAGCCCTCCGCCTCGTGCTCTCCCGCGACCGAGGCGAGTTCGTCGTGCCACCACAGGTCGCGCTCGGTCCAGTCCACCTCGCCGTTCGTGCGTTTGACCACGAGAACGTTGCGCACGGTGGTGTCGTTGCCGGCCAGGGCCTCGTCCACGGCCGGTTTCAGTGCGGAGGCCTTGCCCTTGCGGTAACCGCCGTCGGCGGTGATCACGAGCACGGCGTTGGCGTCGTCGATGCGCGAACGCAGGCTCTCGGCGCTGAACCCGCCGAAGATGACCGAGTGCACGGCGCCGATCCGGGCCACGGCGAGCATCGCGATCACGGCCTCGGGGATCATCGGGAGGTAGATCGCCACCCGGTCCCCGGCGTTGACGCCGAGCTTTCTCAGCACATTCGCAGCACGCTTCACTTCGGCCGTGAGTTCGGCGTAGGTGATGTCGCGGGAATCGCCCGGCTCGCCCTCGAAATGCAGGGCGACGCGGTCGCCGTTGCCGGCCAGCACGTGCCGGTCGAGGCAGTTCCAGGCCACGTTCAGTTCGCCGTCTTCGAACCATTTCGCGAACGGCGGGTTCGTCCAGTCCAGCGTCTTCGTGAACGGCTTCTGCCAGTGCAGCAATTCACGTGCCTGATCAGCCCAGAATTCAAGACGATCGGCGGCGGCATCCCGATAGAGCTGGGCGGTCCCGACGGCCTGTGCGGCGAATTCGGGCGTCGGCGGGAACCTGCGGGTCTCGTGCAGAAGGTTGTCGATCTTTACGCTCATACCTGGTTCGCTCCTTTGCGATGCATTGATGGGCGCGTAGCCAGCCCCCCTGAACCATACTCCGCGGGTCTGAACCGACGGGTTGCGGCCGATTGCGAGGCCTTGCAGCGTCCCCTTGAGGGGTGAAAAGGGTCTGTCGGTTCCGTGTCCTCATTTATGAGGACAAAAGGGACTTGCGCATCTCCGTTTTCCTTATACACTTGGACACGTCCGAACGAAAGTTTTGACCTGCGGTGCGTTTGGTTCCCCCCAATCAACGTGCTGCCGAGGCGGCACCTGTTCCCCCCAATAGGTGCCGCCCCCCTTTTTTTGACGGCTGTGACGGCTGTAACGGCTGTGACGGTCGCTGTGACGGCCCGCTCCTCCGTCTCTTCCTCCACAGGAGCGCCAGGCGGCGACAGCGCCCGGGCCGGCGTCTCGTCTCAGGGCCGGCGCCCGGCCGGCCTAGGGTCGGTCCATGCCGGAACCCTTCGTCGCCGTCCCGTCGTTCGCCAGCTCAGTCGCGGCAGGGCCGCTGGCAGAACCGCTGGCTAACCCGCTGGCGAATCCGCTGACCGAGCCGGGGGAGGGCGTGCCCGCGCGCGTGCCGGCCCGGCATGCGCGGGCGGGAGGATTCGGTGCACGCCTTCTCGTGCCGGATGCCGTCGGCCGCGTCGGCTTCACGGCACCCGTCCCACCAGCCGCCGTTCCGATGCCCGCCGTTTCGCCGCCTGATGCCCGGGTCGATCTCTCCGGACTGGGCCCGCTCGCCGGTTTCGCCTCCGCCGCCGGCGTCACCGACCTGTTCGTCAACGGTGAGGCCGGCCTCTGGGTCGACGCCGGCCGCGGACTCGTGCGCGAACCCGGCTGGGACCGTGGCGAGACGGCCGTGCGCGAGCTCGCCGTGCGCCTGATCGCCCTCGGCGGGCGGCACATCGACGAGGCCAGCCCGTGCGTGGACGTGCGGCTGTCCGACGGGATCCGGGTGCACGCCGTGCTGCCGCCGGTCTCGAGCACGGGCACCCTGCTGTCGATCCGGCTGCCGCGGGCGGAGCGGCCGAACCTGGCGGCCCTCGCCGCGGCCGGATTGTGCGGCACCGGGGAGCCGGCCCGGCTGCTCGTCGACCGGCTCCGCTCCGCGGTGAGCGACCGGGAGAACCTGCTCATCACGGGCGCGGCCGGCAGCGGCAAGACCACCCTGCTCGCGGCCCTGCTCGGGGAGGCCCCGCCGGGAGAACGCATCGTGGCGATCGAAGACGTCGCGGAGCTCCGCGTCGACCACCCGCACTTCGTTGCCCTCGAGTCACGACAGCCCAACCTGGAGGGTGCCGGCCGGATCGGCCTGGACAGCCTGCTCCGCGAGGCGCTGCGGATGCGGCCGGACCGGCTCGTGCTCGGCGAGTGCCGCGGCGCGGAGATCCGGGAGCTGCTCACCGCCCTGAACACCGGCCACGACGGCGGCGCCGGCACCCTGCACGCCAATTCGCTCCGGGACGTGCCCGCCCGGCTCGAGGCCCTGGGCGCCCTTGCCGGGATGAGCGCCGAGGCCGTGGCCCGCCAGGCGGTCAGCGCGATCGGCCTGGTGCTGCACCTCGAACGCCGGGGCGGCCGGCGCCGGCTCGCGCAGGTGGGCCGGTTCGTGCTGGACGAGGCGGGACGGCTCGGGACCGTCACCGCAGGCGGCGGCGCGGGAGCCGGGCCCGGAGCCGGAGCAGACACCGTGCCGCAAAGGGCGATCACGTGAGGCAGCGAAGGCGCGAGGCCTCCCCGGGCATCGACGATGTCGCCCGGGTCGCCCAGCGGCTCGCCGTGCTGCTCTCAGCCGGAGTCACCCCGACCTCCGCCTGGCAGCACCTGGTCGAGGTCGAACCTCCGGGCTCGCCGCGACCCGGACGACCGCCGCGGGGCTCGGGCGCGGAGCCGCTGCCGACCGCCCGGATCATCCGGGCGGCGGCCACCGCCGGGCAGACGGGCGACAGCATCGCGGATGCCGTGGCCGCCGAAGCCGCCGCGGCCGGCGGGCAGGTCGGTGAGGCCTGGCTCGGCCTGGCCGCGGCCTGGCGCGTGGCAACCCAGGCAGGCTCACCCCTGGCGGCCTGCCTGCGAGAGCTCGCCGCGTCGCTTCGCGAGCTGGGCCGCCTGCACGCCGACCTCGCTGTGGCGCTCGCCGGGCCGGCCGCGACAGCCCGCATGGTCATGTTCCTGCCCGTGATCGGCCTGCTGTTCGGCAGCCTGATGGGCTTCAACACCCTGCGGATGCTCTTCCTCACCCTGCCGGGCTGGCTCTGCCTCGTCGCCGGAGCGGCCCTGATGTTCGCCGCGGACCGGTGGAACCGGCGCCTGGTGAGCACGGCCAGAGCCAGGGACCCGACTCCGGGACTCGAGTTCGACCTCACCGCCATCGCCATGGGCGGCGGCGGCTCCGTGGACCGCGCGCGAGCCATCGTGGAGGACACGGTCGACCGATTCGCGCTGCACCGGGCCGACGCGACGGCCGCCATCGGGCAGGTGCTCGACCTGTCGGTTCGTGCGGGAGTGCCGGCCGCCGAGTTGCTGCGCGCCGAGGCGGAGCAGTTGCGGCGGGACGCCCGAGCCGAGGGCCAGCGCCGGGCCGCGACGCTCGAGGTGACGCTGATGATCCCCCTCGGGGTGTGCGTGCTTCCGGCCTTCATGCTCGTCGGCGTTGTGCCACTGCTGATGACGGTGTTGTCGTCGACCCTGACCGTGTTCTGAGACGACGGCGGCGATGCCGAAAGACGATGCCGACAGTGTCCGGTTAACGAAAAGAGCCGGGCCCGAGGCCCGGCTCCCGAAGTCACGGCAACTGCCGTCCAACTGCTCTAGCTGTTCCGTGCCGTTCTGATGTTCAAGGCGGCGCGCTGTACCTTCGGAGACTCCGTTGCGACGGTCTTACCTGTGCTCTTCTTCGGTGATTGGTCTGCCATCAGCGCCCCGATTCTCCGAGCCCATTGGCTCCGGTGGACAAAGACTACGCCTCGAAACGACCGGGCGGAAGAGCTCCGCGAAAATGATCCACCAACACACGAAAAGGGCAAGCCCGCGTCCGGTCGGCCAGGGAACGACGGGCCATGCGGAGCGTGTTCTCCACCACTGCCCGCGCCGACCGATCTTGCGCACCGATCGGTCCCGACGCCGCACCGGGCGGGCGCCGCAGGCGAGGCTGGTGCCGGTCGTGCCGCCCACAACCGCGTCGAGGGACGCGAGAGGAGACGAACAGATGCCCGGACACACCCCGCCTGCGGACCGCACGAGATTCCTGCGCCGCCTGCGCACCGACGCCGGTGCCGCCACCGCGGAGTACGTGATCGCGACCATGGCCGCTGTCGGCTTCGCCGGCCTGCTCATCGTGATTCTGCGCGGGGACGAGGTGCGCGGCATCCTGACCGACCTGGTGCGCAATGCCCTCACCGTGGGGTGACCGGGGCACGGTGACGGCGGAGTTCGCCGCGGTCGTTCCCGCCGTGCTCCTGGTGCTCGCCCTCTGCCTCGGTGCGGTGCAGGTCTCCGGAGAGCAGGTGCGCCTCACGGGTGCCGCCGCCGCCGCCGCTCGGTCACTGGCCCGCGGCGACGGCGACGACGCCGCCGCCGGGCTCGTTCGCCGTCTGGTCGGACCGGCCTCGATGACCACCGAGCGGCAGGGAGACTTCGTCTGCGTGCGCCTGCGCATGCCGAGCGGGTTCGGCGCCTTCGCCGCGTTCGGGGTCACGGTGGCGGCCGCATCCTGCGCGCTCGGCGGAGGCGCGTGATGAACCGTCCACGGGACGGACCGGGCCGGGCGGAGCGAGGGTCGGGTTCGGTCCTCGCGGTCGGGGTGATCGGCGCCGTGCTCGCCCTGACCATGGTGCTGCTGCCGCTGATGACCGTGCTCGCCGCCGGTGCGGCCGTGCGGGCCGCCGCCGATGCGGCCGCGCTCGCCGCAGCCGACACGGCCTCAGGCCTGGTGGCGGGGGTGCCGTGCCAGGCCGCTGCCACGGCGGCGGAACTCGGCGGTGCCGCGCTGACCGGGTGCGCGGTGGACGGCTTGATCGCATCCGTCACCGTGGCGCGCACCGTGCTGGGCTTCGAACTCGGCTCGCGCGCCCGTGCCGGACCCCCGCCCGGTGCATAGCCCGGCCACGCCCGGTCCTGTGCCGGGCGGATCAGTCGGGGCGGATCAGAACGGGGCGGATCAGTCGAAAACGGCCTCGAGGTACCGGTAGTCGACGGCGGTCGGCCGTTCCGGGAATTCCGACGACTCGAACTCGAGTCCGGCGCCGCGGGTATAGAGGTAGCGTTTAGTGCCCGTGTCCGCCGGGATCTCGAGCCGGGGTCGCGGGTCACCCGATTCCAGGAACTCGGTGGTGATGGTCTTGCCTTCGAGGGGGCCGTCCGTGAGCTTCGCGGTGTATGTGCCCGTTGCTGGTGTACCCATGCCTCCATTGTCCTCACCAGCGCAGAACTGGCAAGCCCCAAAGCCTGTCCCCAAGCCGGTCACCAAGCCCGTCACCAAGCCCGTCACCAAGGCCTTCACCGGCGCGGCCGATTAGGCAGGCACCCGATTGCTGTGTGTATGGTGTGCCTTGGCCCCTCATTGGGTCGTTACCTATAAAGAGGAGTCTGGTGCCAGGCACTAAGAAGCTGGTCATTGTCGAATCGCCGACCAAGATGAAGTCGATTGCGGCTTATCTGGGCGACGGCTACGAGGTTTTGTCCTCGGTCGGCCACATCCGCGACCTGATCGAGCCCAAGAATCTGCCGCCCGAGCTGAAGAAGGGCCCGCTCGGCAAGTTCTCCGTGGACGTCGACAACGGCTTCGAACCGTACTACGTGGTGTCCGACGCCAAGAAGAAGACCGTCGCCGAACTCAAGCGGGCGATGAAGAACGCCGACGAACTCCTGCTCGCAACTGATGAGGACCGCGAAGGCGAGGCCATCGCCTGGCATCTTCTGCAGGTGCTGCAGCCCAAGGTCCCCGTGAAGCGCATGGTGTTCCACGAGATCACCAAGGAGGCCATCCTCCAGGCCAGGGACAACACCCGCGACCTCGACACCGCGCTGGTCGACGCCCAGGAGACCCGGCGCATCCTCGACCGCATCTACGGCTACGAGATCTCCCCGGTGCTCTGGCGCAAGGTCGGCCCCGGCCTCTCCGCCGGCCGGGTGCAGTCCGCGGCGACCCGGCTCGTCGTCGAACGCGAACGTGAACGCCTCGCGTTCGTCTCGGCCGGCTACTGGGACCTGTTGGCGCAGCTCGCTCCCGGCGCCGACCAGACGGCTGCCGCCTTCCAGGCCAAGCTCGTGCGCCTCGGCGGCGAGCGCATCGCCACCGGTGGCGACTTCGACGACCTGGGAAAGCTCAAGCCGAAGGTGGCCGCGGCGACCCTCGACGAGGCATCCGCCCTCGCCCTCGCCGAGGCGCTCAAGGCGCCCGACGTTGCCGTGACCGTGACGAAGGTGGCCTCCAAGCCCTACCGTCGCAGCCCCGCCGCGCCGTTCACCACCTCGACGCTGCAGCAGGAGGCGGCGCGCAAGCTCCGCTTCACCGCCCGCCAGACCATGAGCGTGGCCCAGTCGCTGTACGAAAACGGGTACATCACCTACATGCGTACCGACTCGCCGTCGTTGTCGCAGCAGGCCATCACCGCCGCACGCACCCAGGCGTCCGCCCTCTACGGCCCCGAAACGGTGCCGGCCCAGCCGCGCCTCTACAAGGGCAAGAGCAAGAACGCCCAGGAGGCGCACGAGGCGATCCGCCCGTCGGGCGACACCTTCCGCACGCCGGCCTCGCTGTCGTCGTCGCTCCGCGGCAACGACTACAAGCTCTACGACCTGATCTGGAAGCGCACCGTCGCATCGCAGATGGCGGATGCGACCGGCTCGACCGCGTCGGTCACCATCGCGGCCGGCCCCACCGGCCCCGCCGAGCACCCCGCGGCATCCGGAGCGATCGCCGAGTTCTCGGCCAGCGGCACCGTGATCACCTTCCGCGGCTTCCTGCTCGCCTACGAGGAATCCCGTGACGAGGAACGCAACGCCCCGACCGACCCGACCGAGTCGAAGCTGCCGCCGCTCGCGGAGGGCCAGGCCCTGACCATGCTCGAACTGGAAGCCAAGGGCCACGAGACCACCCCGGCCGCCCGGTACACGGAGGCGAGCCTGGTCAAGAAGCTCGAGGAGCTCGGCATCGGGCGTCCGTCGACGTACGCGTCCATCATCTCCACGATCACCGAGCGTGGTTACGTCACTCCCCGCGGCCAGTCGCTCGTGCCCAACTGGATCGCATTCTCCGTCGTGCGGCTGCTCGAGGAGTACTTCTCCGACCTGGTCGAATACGACTTCACCGCCGAGATGGAAGACGACCTCGACCGCATCGCCGACGGCAAGGCCGACCGGGTGGACTGGCTGACCAGTTTCTACTTCGGCTCGGACAAACACCGAGGCCTGCGCCAGGTGATCGACAACCTCGGTGAGATCGACGCCCGCAGGGTCAACTCGATGCCGATCGGCGACGACATCACCCTGCGAATCGGCAAGTACGGCCCCTACCTCGAGGTCGCCGACGAGGGCGCCGGCCCGGATGCCCCGCCGCGCCGGGTGAACATCCCGCCGGCCCTCGCACCGGACGAGCTGACCCCGGCCAAGGCCAGGGAGCTCATCGACGCGCCGGTCATCACCGACCGGGTGATCGGGATCAACCCCGACAACGGCAAGTCCATCGTGGCCAAGGACGGCCGGTTCGGCCCGTACGTCACCGAGCTGGAGCCCGAGCCCGAGGTCATCGAGCCCGGCGAGACCGTGGACCCGGTCACCGGTGAGGTGACCCTGCTGGCCGACTC
The DNA here is from genome assembly GCF_004402495.1 of Cryobacterium sp. HLT2-28. Classification (GTDB taxonomy): domain Bacteria; phylum Actinomycetota; class Actinomycetes; order Actinomycetales; family Microbacteriaceae; genus Cryobacterium; species Cryobacterium mannosilyticum. Next base: position 84,341 of record NZ_SOFH01000012.1, read on the forward strand.
GGCCGCTCCGGCAGCGACCGCCACCGCGACCAAGCCCAAGCGCAAGCCGGCCGCGAAGAAGGCGGCCGCGGTCAAGCCCCGCACTGCATCGCTGTTCAAGTCGATGGACCTGGCCACGATCGACCTGGACACCGCACTGCACCTGCTGGCGCTGCCGCGCGTCGTCGGGATCGACCCGGAGACGGGCGCCGAGATCACCGCGCAGAACGGCAAGTTCGGCCCCTATCTCAAGAAGGGCGTCGACACCCGGTCGCTGAGCGGAGAGGACCAGATCTTCGAGATCGACCTCGCCGGCGCGATCGAACTCTACGCGCAGCCCAAGTACGGGGCGAAACGCGCCTCGAGCGCGCTCAAGGAGTTCGAGACGCCCGACCCCGAGAGCGGCAAGGCGATCAAGATCAAGGACGGCCGCTTCGGCGCCTACGTCACCGACGGGGTCACCAACGCGACCATCCCCAAGGCCGAAAGCGTCGAGGAGGTCGATTTCGACCGTGCCGTTCAGCTGCTCGCCGACAAGCGCGCCAAGGGCCCCGTCGTGAAAAAGACGGCCGCCAAGAAGGCGCCGGCGAAGAAGGCCCCGGCGAAGAAGGCCGTGGCCGGGAAGGCGCCCGTGAAGAAGGCTGCCGTCAGGAAGCCGGCTGCATCGGGGGCGAGCACGACCGTGCGCAAGCCGGCCACCCCGGCCCAGAAGGCGGCCACCGCGGCGAAGGCCGCAGCCACCCGTGCAACGAACGCGGCGATCAAGGCGGCGACGGCATCCGCGCAGTCGTGACCGGCCTCTTCATCACGCTCGAGGGCGGCGACGGCTCCGGCAAGTCCACCCAGGCGGGGCTGCTCTCCGACTGGCTCGCCGGCCAGGGCCGCACGGTGCTGCGCACCCGCGAGCCCGGCGGAACGCCGGTCGGGGTCCTGATCCGCGACATCGTGCTGCACCACCGCGGCGAGGTGGCGCCCCGCGCCGAGGCCCTGCTCTACGCGGCCGACCGCGCGCAGCACATCGCGACCGCGGTGCGCCCGGCCCTGGCTCGCGGCGAGGTCGTCATCCAGGACCGCTACCTCGACTCCTCGGTCGCCTACCAGGGTGCCGGCCGGGTTCTCGGCGGCACCGAGATCCGCGACCTGTCGCTCTGGGCGGCGGAGGGCCTGCTGCCACAGCTGACGATCCTGCTCGACCTGGACGAGACCGCCGCCCGCGGACGACTCGACAACGCCAACAAGCGCTTCGACCGGCTCGAGGCGGAGAAGGCCGACTTCCACCGCCGGGTGCGCGCCTCCTTCCTCGGGCTGGCCGCCGCCGAACCGGAGCGATTCCTCATCGTGGATGCCACCGAGCCGGTCGAGACGATCGCCGCGACCATCCGGGCCCGGGTCGCCACCCTCCTCCGCTAGCCCGCGCGGGCCGACGCGTCTGCTCAGGAGAGTGTCACCGACGAAAGGTATTCTGGTCCGATGAACGTGTGGGATGACCTGACCGGTCAGGCGGACGCGATCGCCATCTTCCGGGCGGCGGCGGAGCGGCCGGCCGCGAAAGCGGCCGGGACGCCCGGTTCCGGGACCGCGGGGTCCTCGTCCGCGGGGTCGTCCTCCGCGGGGTCGCCCTCCGCAGGGTCGTCGATGACGCACTCCTGGCTGATCACCGGTCCGCCCGGGTCCGGCCGGTCCAACCTCGCCTTCGCCTTCGCCACGGCCCTGCTCAGCCCCGGCACGCCGGAGGGCGACGAGAGCGCCCGCCGCCTGGTCGACGCGCGCACCCACCCCGACCTGATCGTGTTGTCGACCGAGGGCGTCATCATCAAGATGGAGTCGGTGAAAGAGGCCGTGCAGCGCTCCCAGTACTCGCCGTCGGTGGGCCGCTACCGGGTGATCGTCGTCGAAGACGCCGACCGGATGGTCGAACGCACCTCGAACGTGCTGCTCAAGGCCCTTGAGGAGCCGCCTGAGCGCACCGTCTGGATCCTCTGCGCCCCGAGCGAAGCCGACCTGCTGCCCACCATCCGGTCCCGGGTGCGCTCGGTGCGCCTGCGCGTGCCCAGCGTCGACGACGTCGCCGCACTGCTGATGAGCCGCGACGGCGTCGAACCGGCCACCGCGGAACGGGCGGCCCGGGAGGCGCAGAGCCACATCGGCATGGCCCGCCGCCTGGCGACCAACCCCGAGGCGCGGGCCAGGCGTGAGGAGACCCTGCGGGCGGCCCTCGGCATCCGCGGGGTGTCTGCCGCCGTCAATGCGGCGGCCCGACTGCTCGCCATCGCCGGCGACGACGCCAAGGCCATCACCCTGGAGCGGGACGCCGTCGAACGGGAGGGCGTTCTGCGCTCCCTCGGAGTCGAGCCGGGCCAGTCCGTGCCGCCGGGGCTGCGCAGCCAGATCAAGGCCCTCGAGGACGACCAGAAACGGCGGGCGACCCGCAGCCTCCGCGACGGCATCGACCGGATCCTGGTCGACCTCACCTCGCTCTACCGCGACGTCATCATGGTGCAGCTGGGGCGCGAACAGAGCGTGATCAACCGCGAGCTCCTCACCGAGGTGCGCGGCGCCGGCAGCGCCTGCCAGCCGACTGCGACACTCGCCACCCTGGATGCGATCGCCCTGGCCCGCCAGAGAATCGAATCAAACGTTGCACCGGCCCTCGCCCTCGAGGCGATGCTGGTGTCCGCGATCCGCCGCACCTAGCCCGGTACAGCACCCTTCACGGAAGAGGAACCATTGAGCAGACGAACCCGCACGCGCACCGTCACGGTGCTGGTGGCGACCCTGGCGGCCGCGCTCGCAGTGACGATGGGACTGAGCGCGTGCGTGCCGTTGTTCCTTCCCCAGCAGGCCCGGTCCACCTCATCGCCGACCACCGAGAAGGTCAGCGCCGACCTCGAACCGTTCTACAGCCAGGTGCTGAAATGGAAGGACTGCGGCTCCGGGCTGCAGTGCACCACGGCATCCGCGCCCCTGGACTGGGCCGACCCGGCGGCGGGCACCGTTGACCTCGCCCTGGTGCGTCACCCTGCCTCCGGCAGCCGGGTCGGCTCGCTGCTGGTCAATCCCGGCGGCCCCGGAGGCTCCGGCTATGACTTCGTGAAGGATTCGCTGGACTACGCCACGGATGCGAAGCTGCAGGCAGGGTTCGACATCGTGGGCTTCGACCCGCGCGGGGTCGGCCGGTCCTCCGCGGTGAAGTGCTACCAGCCCGCCCAGATGGACGAGTACCTCTACGGCCTGACCACGGCCGCGCGCGGAACGGATGCCTGGATCCAGGAGCTCGAAACCGCGTCCGCCGACTTCGGCGCAGCCTGCGCGAAGAACACCGGGGCGCTGCTCGGGCACGTGGACACCGTGAGCGCCGCCCGCGACCTCGACCTGTTGCGCGCCGCCCTCGGCGACAAGAAGCTCAGCTACCTCGGCTACTCCTACGGGACATTCCTCGGTGCCACCTACGCAGACCTCTACCCCGGCAAGGTCGGCCGGCTCGCCCTCGACGGCGCGCTCGACCCGTCCACCAGCAACGCCGAGGTGACCCGGGTGCAGGCGACGGGTTTCGAGAATGCGCTGCGCGCCTATCTCGCCGACTGCCTCGACGGCGCGAAGTGCCCGTTCGACGGTACCGTCGACGACGCCATGTCCACCATCGGCTCGCTGCTCGCCTCGGTAGACGCGAGCCCGATCACGGCCACCGACGGCAGGAAGCTCGGCGCCAACACGCTGCTCACCGCGATCATCTACCCGCTCTACCAGGCCGAGGCGTGGCCCAACCTGAGCGAGATGTTCACCACTGTTCTGCAGGGCGACGCGGATGCCGCCTTCCAGTTCGCGGACGGTTACAACGGCCGCAACACGGACGGCAGCTACCGCGACAACTCCACCGAGGCGTTCATGGCCATCAACTGCGTCGACTACAGCTACAACGACGACCCTGCTGCGATGCGTGCCCAGGCCGCCCAGATCGAAGCCGCCGCGCCCGTGATCGGCAAGTACATGGCGTTCGGGGACATCGGTTGCGCCAACTGGCCGCACACGTTCACCGGTCAGCGCGCGCAGATCCACGCCACGGGCGCCGCACCGATCCTCGTCGTCGGCACGACGAACGACCCGGCCACCCCCTACGTGTGGGCGAAGAACCTGGCCGGCCAGCTCGACAGCGGCCACCTCGTCACCTACACGGGCGAGGGCCACACCGCCTACAACAAGTCCAACGCCTGCGTCAACAACGCGGTGGACGACTACCTGCTCAAGGGCACGGTGCCGGCGACCGACCCCAGGTGCTGACCGTCCGGGCCGGAGAATCGACCATCCTCGACTCCCGGGGTGCAGAATTGCGCACTGTGTAAGAATTGAAGGATGTCGGCGGAACACGAAGAACCAGGCCTGCGCGAGCGTAAGCGGCTGGCCACCAGGCGAGCCATCCAGCGAGCGGTGCTGCTCCTCTCCTGCGAGCGCGGAATGGACAAGGTGACCGTGGAGGACATCAGCCGGGCCGCCGACGTGTCCCCGCGCACCTTCTTCAACTACTTCTCCTCCAAGGACGCCGCCATGGTCGGCGACGAACTGGACCTGGCCTCCGCGGAAGACATCGCCGCCTTCGTGCACGGCGGTCCCTCGGGGGACATCCTCGCCCAGCTCGCCGAACTGCTCGCCTCGAGCCTGAAGAACACCGAGGGTGACCGGGAGATCCACCAGCTGCGCCGCACCGTGATGAAGGAGAACCCCTACCTGTTCGGCCTGCGGATGGCGACCCTGCGCAACTTCGAAGCCCGGCTGCAGGACATCATCACCGAGCGTTTCGCCGCCGACGATCCCGACCTCGCCGCCGACCCGGTGCGGCTGAACCAGCGCGCGCTGCTCTTCACGCTCGTGGCGGTGGCCGCCGTACGCCACGCCTGGCGGTGCTGGGCCGAGGGCGACGCGTCCCGGCCGCTGGCCGACCAGGTCAGCGAGTCATTCGCCGAACTGTACGAGATGACCCTCCGGACCAGCTAAGCTTTGTTGCTGTGTCACCGAGCCCTTCCGTGAGGGAGGAATCGTGCGTCACGCCGCCTTAGCTCAGTCGGTAGAGCGTCTCACTCGTAATGAGAAGGTCATCAGTTCGATTCTGATAGGCGGCTCCACTGTCTCTCGTGGCCGGCGTCCTGGAAACCGGCTCACGGGGCACCCTGCGCCGGCTTCTCACAGCGGCGCCGCGAGCGCCCTGCCCGTCGAATTCGACGGAGATTTTGGCCTGGATGCCCCAAAAACGGCGTTCTGTGCGCCAAAACGTGAAAATCTCCGTCGAATTCGACGGGAGGTGCGCGGGGGCGGGCCATTCCGCCGTGGGTAGGCTGAAGCCCATGACCGACGCAATCCGCTGGGGAATCCTGGCCACGGGCGGGATCGCCCACGCATTCACCAACGACCTCGTCCTGGGCGGTTTCCGGGTGCAGGCGGTGGCCTCCCGCGCCCAGGCCTCTGCCGACGCGTTCGCGGCCGAGTTCGGCATCCCCACCGCCCACCCGAGCTACGAGGCCCTCGCCGACGACCCCGACGTCGACATCGTCTACATCTCCACGCCGCATCCGTTCCACGCCGAGAACGCCCGACTGATGCTCAACGCGGGCAAGCACGTGCTGATCGAGAAGCCGATCACGCTGAACGGCCGCGAAGCCCGGGAGATCGTCGACCTCGCGGCGAGCAAGGGGCTGCTCGTGCTCGAGGGCATGTGGACCAGGTTCCTGCCGCACATGGTGCGGATCAGGGAGATCCTCGCCGCCGGCACGATCGGGGACGTGCACACGCTCATCGCCGACCACACCCAGAGTCTGCCGGAAGCCCCGGAGCACCGCCTCAACTCGATGGCACTCGGCGGCGGCGCCCTCCTCGACCTCGGAATCTACCCGCTCACCTTCGCCTCCGAACTGTTCGGGCGCCCGGAGACGATCCTGGCGACCGCGACGTTCAAGCCGACCGGCGTCGACGCCCAGGTCGCGACGACGTTCCGCTACCCGGGCGGTCAGATCGCCCAGACCCTCTCCGCGAGCGACACGGCCGGCCCGAACACCGCGACCATCCTCGGCACCGCCGGCCGGATCGACATCGACCGGGTCTGGTACGCGCCGACGACCATCCGGGTGCGCGACAGCGCGAACGCGGTGATCGAAACCTTCAGCGCCCCGATCACGGGGCGCGGCATGCAGTTCCAGGCGATCGAGGCCGAGAAGCTCATCCGGGCAGGGAAAATCTCGAGCGACATCCTGCCGGTCGAGGAAATGGTCGCGATCATGGAGACCCTCGACGCCGTGCGCGAGCAGATCGGGCTGCGCTACCCCGGCGAGTAGCCGCCGGACTCTGCCGCGTCACCCATTCTGGGGTGCGCGCGGCCCAGCCAAACCGGCCGGCCCGCCTGGTGCCGCCGATATCCTGATCAAGGAGCAGGAGGGGGCAGGTGTGGGGACAGCCGCGACGACCAGCCTGCCGACACGTTCCGCCCGCGTGTTCGGACCCGGCAATCGGCTGGTCTGGGCGATGCTGCTGCTGCTCACCGTCTACCTGGCCGGGCTGGCGCTCCCCAGCGACGACCTCCGTCCGGTGGTCAACGGCTGGCTGGGCACGATAACCCAGTGGATCCCCGCGGCTTTGTGCTGGCGCGCGGTCTACCGCTCCGGCTTCCGACGGATGCTGGTGCTCCTGGCCGGGGCCGCCGTCACCGTGTTCGCGGCCTCGAACCAGTACTACGTGCTGGCGCTCGGCGATGGGGAGGCGCTGAGCTTCCCCTCGTCCGCCGACTTCGGATACCTGCTGTTCTACCCGCTCATCCTCGGGGCGCTCGCCATTCTGGTCTCCCGGCAGCTTCGCGCGCTTCCCCGGGCGGTCTCGCTCGACAGCGCGGTCGGCGCGCTCGGCGCCGCGGCCCTGCTCGCGGCCCTGCTCAGTCCGATCCTCCTCGCGGCCCAGGCCGGCGGGTTCAGTCTTGCCACGGCGGTCGCGACCGCCTTCCCCCTGCTCGACCTCGTGCTGGTCGCCGCCGTGGTCGGCGTCGCCTCCGCCCGGGGGCTGGACGTCGGCGGTCGCTGGGGCATCCTCGTCTCCGGCCTGCTGGTCTTCGCCGCCACCGACGTGATCTACGCGGAGCAGATCGCCGGCGACAGCTACGCGATCGGCACGCTGCTGGACGGCGGCTGGGCCGTCGGCCTGACCCTCATCGCCCTCTGGGTGGACGGCCTGACCCAGCCGCCAAGTGCGGTCGGCCGCCGGCTGACCGGCGTCCTCTCCCTGATCGTACCCGTGGTGGCCACGGCCGCCGGGGTCCTGGTGCTCCTCCTCGGCACCCAGGTGAGGCTCTCCCTCCTCGCCGTCGCGCTGGCGACCGCGACCCTCGCCGGGGCGAGCCTGCGCACGGCCGTCGCGTTCCGGGATCTCGGCCGGATGGCCGACCTCCGCCGCCAGGCGCGCACCGACGACCTCACCGGACTGCCCAACCGGCGGGCGCTCTACCTCGACGTGCCCCTGCGCCTCGCCTCGGGAGGCCCGAGGAGCGCACTGATGCTGCTCGACCTGGACCGGTTCAAGGAGGTGAACGACAGCCTCGGCCACGATGTCGGCGACGAGCTGCTCGTGCAGGTCGGGCGACGCCTGGCCGACCAATTGCGAACGCGGGACCTGCTGGCACGCCTCGGCGGAGACGAATTCGCGATCCTCCTCGACGACGCGGGCCCCGCCGAGGCGGAGGCCGTCGCGGCGACGGTGCAGGCGGCCCTGGCCGAACCGTTCACCCTCGCCGGGATCACCCTGCAGACCAGCGTCTCGGTCGGGATCGCGCTCTACCCGGAGCAGAGCGACAACCTGACCGGGCTGCTGCGGAAGGCCGACATGGCCATGTACAAGGCGAAGGCCGGCGGCACCGGGCACCACGTCTACCGCAGCTCCGACGACAGCCACGGGGACGCCCGGCTGCGCACCGTGCAGGAGCTGCGCCTGGCACTTCACGAGGACCAGCTGGTGCTCCACTACCAGCCGCAGATCGACCTGCCGACGGGGCAGGTGAACTGCGTCGAGGCGCTCGTGCGCTGGCAGCACCCCGCCCGCGGCCTGCTTCAGCCGGGGCAGTTCCTCGACCTGGTCGAGGAATCCGGGCTGATGCACGCCATGACGCATGTGGTGCTCGACAAGGCCCTCGACCAGGCCGCGCTCTGGCGGGCCGAGGGTCATCCGCTCGCGGTCGCCGTGAACCTCTCGGCGCGTTCCCTGCTCGACGCCGAACTGCCGGCGCGGGTTCGCGCGCAGCTCTCGTCCCGGGGCCTGCCGACCTCCGCCCTGACCCTGGAGATCACCGAGGAATTCCTGCTGAACGACCGGGAGCGGGCGCGGGAGATCCTCACCCAGTTGCGCGAGACGGGAATCCGGATCGCCGTCGACGACTTCGGGACCGGCTACAGCTCGCTCGCCTACCTGCGGGACCTGCCCATCGACGAGCTCAAGCTGGACCGGTCCTTCATCATGCCGATGGCCGACGACGCGCGCGCCGCAGCGCTCGTCTCCTCCATCGTCGACCTCGCCCACAGCCTGGGGATGAGCGCCGTCGCCGAGGGGGTGGAGGATGCCGTGGCCTACGACGAGCTCGTGCGGTACGGCTGCGACCAGGCACAGGGATTCCACCTGTCGCGGCCGCTCCCCGTGGCCGACCTGGACGCCTGGCTCCTCCTGCGTCGCGCGGCGGTTGCCACGGCGTAACGGGCGGAGACGCGGGCCCGCCAAGCCGAGGCTGCCTCACATCGACGGCAGGTACAGTACACGGGTGGAAGAACAGGACACCCCGCGGCCCGGCATCGCCGGCTTCATCGCCCGGCACCGCACGCTGGCCCTGATCGGAGCCGGTGCGGCGCTGTTCGCCCTCCTCGGCACCGGGGCCGTCGTCGCGGGCGCCTCGACCGTCCCGGCCAACGCTCCCGCCGCCCTCCGTGTCCGGGCCGCCACCCCCAGCCCCACCCCGACGGCCGCGCCGCCCCGGCCCGCCCCGTCCGATGCCACCACCGCCAGCCGGCTCCGCAGCTGCTCGGTGGCCGGCCTGGCCGCCGACCCCCGGCTCGCGAACTTCCAGGCCCAGGTGGTCAACGCCAGCACCGGCGAGGTCCTCTTCGACCGTGGCGGCAACACGCCGTCCCGCACCGCGAGCGTGCTCAAAGTGCTGACCTCGACAGCCGCGCTGAGCGTGCTCGGCCCCGACTACCGGGCCACGACGACAGTGCTGGCCGGCAGCGAACCGGGAACGGTCGTGCTGGTCGGCGGGGGAGACCTCACCCTGTCCCGCACCCCGACCGGCGATGAATCGGTGTACACCGGAGCCGCGCACCTCGACGACCTTGCCGCGAAGACCATCGCGGCGTGGCAGGCCGACCCGGCGCATCCGCCGATCACGCGGCTCGTGCTCGACTCCTCCTCCTTCGGCGACCCCGGCTGGGACCCGAGCTGGAACCGCAAGGAACTCGGCGACGGGTACATGCCCGAGATCACCGCACTCCAGGTCGACGGCGACCGGGACAACCCGGGCCGCAGCACCTCCGCCCGCAGCAGCGACCCGATCGGGCGCGCCGGGCGGGCGTTCGCCGACGCGCTCGGCGGAAACGTGGAGATCAGCCGCGGAACGGCCCCGGCAGGCGCCGCAGAACTCGCCTCGGTGCAGTCCCAGCCGGTGTCCACCCTGATCAAACAGGCACTGATCGTGTCGGACAACGCGCTCGCCGAGATGCTCGCCCGGCTCGTCGCGGTGAAATCCGGGGCCGGGAACACCTTCGGGGCACTGCAGAAATCCACCCTCTCCGGGCTCGCCCCCTACGGCATCGACACGACCGGCATCCTGATCGCCGACGGCTCAGGCCTGAGCGACAACAACGCCGTTCCGCCGTCCTACCTGACGAAACTGTTCGTCAAGATCAATGCCAGGGAAGGGAACCTCGGCGTCATCTTCGACGGCCTGCCCGTCGCCGGCGGGGAGCGCGGGTCACTGTCCTACAGCGACCGGTTCACGGGCGACAACGCCGTCGCGGACGGTTCCGTCTTCGCCAAGACCGGGTGGATCGACACCGGCTACACCCTGGCCGGTGTGATCCACGCCGCGGACGGCACGCCGCTGACCTTCGCCGTTTACGCGCTCGGGGATGTGGGCGATAATGCGAAGCAGGCGATCGACACCATCACCGCCGGTTTCTACCGATGCGGTGACAACCTGTCGAACACCTGATCCCATCCGGCGAGCGAAGGAGCCACCTGTGACACGGGCACTGTTCATCATCGACGTCCAGAACGATTTCACAGAGGGTGGCGCACTTGTCGTCGCGGGCGGGTCGGCCGTCGCCGCCGGGGTGAGCGCGCTCCTGGCACAGCACCCGAACGCCTACGCGTGTGTGTTCGCCTCCCGGGACTGGCACGACCCCGACGGCGACAACGGCGGCCACTTCGCCCTGTCCGGCGAACCCGACTACTCCGAGAGCTGGCCGGTGCACTGCGTGGCGGGCACCCCGGGCGCCGAGTACCACCAGGCGCTCAAGCTGCCGGAACACACCATCCACATTCGTAAGGGCCAGGGCGAGGCCGGCTACTCGATCTTCGACGGCGTCTCGGAGGGCGGTGACAAGACGGGCGAATTGCTGATCACGAACGGTGTGACGGATGTCGACATCGTCGGCCTGGCCACCGACCACTGCGTGCGCGCGAGCGGACTCGATGCCCTCGAACACGGCCAGCACCTGCGCGTGCTCACCGACCTGGTCGCCGGGGTCAACCCGGATGCCAGCGAGGCGGCGCTGGCCGAACTGGCCTACGCGGGGGCTGTCCTGGCAACCTCAGACGTGGTCGCCTAGGTGGGGGCCGGACGCGCGCCCGTGCTGGACTCCTTCGCCCGGCGCCTCGACGGCGTGCGGATCGCCTACGACCTCGTGCCGGGGGATCGCCCGATCCTCCTCGTGCACGGGTTTGCGTCGACCGCCAGGCTCAGCTGGGCCGGCACGGGCTGGCTGCGCTTCCTCGAGGAGGCCGGACGCGGCGTGATCGCGCCCGACCTGCGCGGCCACGGGCGGAGCGACAAACCGCACCGGGCCGCCGACTATGCACCCCGGCAGCTGGCCGCCGACCTCGTGGTCGTGCTCGACGCGCTCGGCCTGGACCAGGTCGACGTGGTGGCCTATTCGATGGGGTCCCGGGTCGCGGCGGCGCTCGCCCGGCTGGCACCGGAACGCGTAGGTCGCCTGGTGCTCGGCGGTGCGGGGCCGGTCGAACTGTTCGAGTCCGTCGGCCCGGCGACGCTGGCCGGGCTGCTGGCCGGGCAGACCCCGGCCGATCCGGTGGTCGCGGCCGTGCTCGGGCCCGTACTCGCATCCGCCGTCGCCGCGGGAGGAGACCTGGCTGCGCTGCTGGCCTGCGTGGAGGGATTCGCCGGGGCAGCACTCGACCTGCCGCCGGGCATCCCCGTGCTGTACGTCGCGGGCGGCGCCGACCCGATCCCGGACGGGGTGGCCGAGCTGGCCCGTGCCCGAGGCTCCGCCTACCGGGAGCTGCCCGGCCGCGATCACGTGAACTCGCTTACCTCCCGCGAGTTCAAGCAGGCGGCCCTGGACTTCCTGTCCTGATTCCGTCCCCTATTCGGGGGGTTTGTCAAACTTTTCTTCAAGGGTTGCATCCAGAACTACCGTGTTGCTGGAATTGACAGCGGGAGGCCGCGCGGTCACCCGTCCAACGAAATGCAGGAGGTAACCATGCACAGGACCATCGCAATTGGCACCGCAGCCGGCCTACTCGTCGCTCTCGCAGGACGGCCAGCGCCGGCGAAAACCACGGTGACGGCGGGCACCACTCCGACGGAGGCACCGCCGAACTCACCGTCTTCCACGGCGTGCCGGGCCTGACCGTGGACGTCTACGTCGACGGCACGCTCACCCTCGACGACTTCGAGCCGGGCACGTTCTCCGACACTCTCACCCTCGACGCCGGAACGTACTCGGTGGCCGTCACGGCCGCCGACGCGACCGACGACAGCCACCCGGTGATCGGTCCGATCGACCTGACGCTGGAAGAAGGCGACAACTACACGGTCGCAGCGCACCTCACCGAAGCCGGTGACCCCACCGCCACCCTGTTCACGAACAACCTCGACAAGGCAGGCAAGGGCAACGGGCGCCTCACCGTGCGCCACATCGCAGCCGCGCCATCCGTGGACGTGCTCGCGAACGATGCGGCCGCGGTGACCGACCTGACCAACCCCGACGAGGAAGAGCTGACCCTGCCGGTCGGCACCATCTCCGCCGTGGTGGCCGCAACCGGAACGACCGACCCGCTGATCGGGCCGACCGACGTCGAGATCGCCAAGCGCACGAACACCATCGTCTACGCCTGGGGCAGCCTGAACGCTGACAACCTCGCGTTCGCCGTGCAGACGGTCGGCCTCACCGGGGGTGGACACCACCACCACGACGACCACCACAACGACCACCACAAGTAAGGATCGCCACTTACGACGCCCGGTCGCATCGACCGACGGGGCTTCGTCCGCACCTCGAGGGCCGCACGCCCAACGACAGTTGACGTGCGGCCCTCGACGTGCCCGGGCGAAAGAAATCAGGTTCGGGTGCATCCGATCCGGGCCGTCCGCCGGAAGTAATGGCTAAAGAGTGCTCCGGCACACCCGGCGGGGATTCCCCCCGCGACCCACACATCAGGAGGAAATCATGCGCAAGTCCCTCACGATCGGCATGACGGCGGCCTCGCTCGGCGCCCTCATCGCCCTGACCGGCCTCGCACCGGCGCAGGCAGCCGACCCGGTCGCCAAACTGTCCGTCTTCCACGGCGTACCCGGCCTCACCGTCGACGTGTACGTGAACGACAAGCTGACCCTGGACAACTTCAAGCCGGGCGACCTCGCCGGGCCGCTCGACCTGCCGGCCGGCACCTACAAGGTTGCGATCACCGCGTCGGATGCGGCCGACGCGAGCAAGCCCGCCATCGGGCCGGTTGACCTGCCCCTCGTGGCGGGGATGGACTACACCGCCGTCGCCCATCTCGACGCCGCCGGCAAGCCGACCGCGACGCTCTTCACCAACGATATCGGCAAGCTGGAGGCCGGCCAGGGCCGGCTGACCGTGCGGCACGTGGCCGCTGCGCCCGCGGTCGACGTGCTCGCCAACGGAGCGGCCGCCATCACCAACCTGGTCAATCCGAAGGAGTCGGTGCTGAACCTGCCGGCAGGCACCATCTCGGCGGCGGTCGCCGCCACGGGGACCACGGCCCCGGTGATCGGGCCGGCGGATGTCAACGTCGCGGAAGGCACGAACACGATCGTCTACGCCTGGGGCAGCCTGGCCGACAAGAACCTCGCCCTCGGCGTGCAGACGATCGCCGGACTGCACTCGAACCCCGGCAGCATCCCCGCCGGTGAGGCAGGCCTGGTCGCCACGAACAAGCCGGCGGACACGACCGGACTCTGGCTCGGCGCCTTCGCCGCAATGCTGCTCGCACTCGGCGCAGCCGCGGTCGTCGGACTGCGTCGCTCGGCCGCGGCCGCGCGCCGCTAGCAGGGACCGCACGATGAGAGCCACAGTGGGCGCCATCGGGATGCTCGCTGTGGCTCTCGTTCTGCTCAGCGGATGCTCCGGGGCTCAGGTTCCGCCGGCATCCGCGCCGACGGCGGTCACAACGCCCGCGCCGGCATCCGTGCTTCCGCCCCCCAGGCCGGCCCCCGAGGTGACGGTGCCGACGGTGAGCGCCACCCTGAGCGCCAACCAGGCGCCGGCCCCGCTGCCCCCCGTGCGGATCCGAGTGGAGACCCTGGGCATCGACATGGCGGTCGAGGCGGTCGGCCAGACTGCGGAGAAAGTCATGGAACTGCCGAAGAACCCCGCCGTGGCCGCCTGGTACCGGTTCGGCCCCTCACCGGCCAGCCCGGCCGGGGCGACCGTGATCGCCGCCCATGTCGACTCGCTCGTCTACGACATCGGCCCGTTCGCCCGGCTCGCCTCGGCGACTGCCGGAACCCGGGTCGTGCTGACGCTCAGCGACGGGTCGGAGCGGGGCTACTCGGTCACCGGCCTGCAGTCGATCCTCAAACCGGATGTCCCGTGGGACAGTGTCTTCGACAGGTCGGGTGCCTCCCGGCTGACACTGGTGACCTGCGGCGGCGAATTCGACTACGAGGCGAAGCGCTACCTCTCCAACGTGATCGTCTCGGCGGATCCGCTCCCATGATCACGATCCATCCCATAGTGAGAAGGTGTGGCTATGCTGAGGCCGACGGTGGTCGAGGCGTCCTTCGCGGGGAGGCCTGAGGTGTACGACCAGTCGCAGCGCCATTCGACCGGGAGGCACCCCAGCGTGGTGAGCGCAATCACCGATGCAGACGACCACGCACGGCTGGCCACCGCCTTCCGTTCGGGGGACGAACGCGCGCTCGCCGAGACGTACGCCCGCTGGGCAGCGCTCGTGCACACCATCGCCGTGCGCTCGCTCGGCGACCACGGCGAGGCGGAGGACGTGACCCAGAAGGTCTTCATCTCGGCCTGGAACGGCCGGGCCGGCTTCGACCCCTCCCGCGCCCGGCTCCCGGCGTGGCTCGTCGGCATCACCCGGCACGCGGTGGCCGACGCGCACGAAGCCCGCTCGCGGCGACGCCGGATCGAGGCGGCCGTGATGGGGGAACTCCAGTTCAGCCAGCCCGACCAATCGGCCGACGTCGCCGACCGGCTGCTGATCAGCGAGGAGCTGCAACGCCTCGAACCGGTGCCGCAGCGGGTGATGCAGCTGGCGTTCTACGACGACCTGACGCACGCGCAGATCGCCGATAGCCTCGGATTGCCGCTCGGCACCGTGAAGAGTCACATCAGACGAAGCCTGACCAGGCTGCGCACCAGATTGGAGGCGAACGATGACACACATTGACCGGGACGATCTCGCGCTCATAGCCATGGCTGAGCTCGACCTCACCGAACCGGAGCGCCTCCACCTGGCCGAATGCCCGGAGTGCTCGCTCGAACTGATCTCGCTGCAGCACACCGTCGCGGTCGGACGCGCGGCGCGCGACGTGCAGCTCCTCGAGCCGGGCGACGCCGTCTGGGGTCGCATCCACTCCGCCCTCGGGCTCTCCGACGCGGTCGCGGGCACTCCGCGGCGCTCCGACTTTCCGGCGAGTGCGGGGCCGACAAGCGCAGCACCGGTGACGGATGCCGCGGCGCTCGCGCCAGCCGGTGCTGCCGGTCCCGGCCCGGCTCCCGGTCCCCGTCCGGTCCCGGCTGCTGGCACCGTCCCGGCTCCCGCTCCGGCTGCCGGTCCCGGCCCGGCTGCCGGCCCCGGCCCGGCTGCCGGTCCCGTCCCGGCTCCCGGTCCCGTCCCGGCTCCCGTCGAGCCGGCGCCTCCGGCCGGTCCCGCGCCGGTCGCCCGGATCGACGCTCACGGCCGGTCCCGCCGCGCCCGTTTCTGGCTGCCGCTGACCGTCGCGGCCGGGATCGTCGGCCTGGTCGGCGGCCTCGGCGGCGGGATCTGGTGGGACTCGCTGCGACAGGACGCCGCGCCCCCCGTCGTCGAAGCGAAGATCGCCGAGGCGACACTGGACCCGTTCCCCGGCTGGAAGGCCGGCGGCACCGCCTACGTGGAGAAGGCCGCCGACGGTCACCGGGAGGTGGTGGTCGACCTCACCGGGGCGACGGGCAGCGCCCCCCTGCGCGAGGTGTGGCTGATCAAGGCGGATGCCTCCGGCCTGGTCAGCATCGGACTGCTCGACGGCGCCACCGGCCGGTTCTCGATCCCCGACGGGCTCGACCTTGCCCAGTACCCGCTCGTCGACGTGTCCGCCGAACCGGACAACGGCGACCCGGCCCACTCCGGCGACTCCATCGTGCGCGGCGAGTTGCACGCCACCTGACCGGCCCCTGCTCCTTCGTTCGACAACTGTCGCCGGGCCGGACGACTGTCGCCCGTGCATTGGCGACTATTGTCCGCATTGGCGACACTTCTCATCGCCCTCGACCGGAACCGTGGGGCGCCCGGGCGGTTAGAGCTGGTGGCCGAGCTTGTATTCGGGCATCTCCTCGCCCTTGCGGGTGTAGGAGAAGCCGTCGGCGCCGACGGTCACGGCCATCTCGCTCGACTGGGTGCGTTCGATCACGGGCTGGGGGGTGCCGTCGAGGTCGAGCACGAGGGAGGCATCCGTGTACCAGCTCGGCACCACCGGGTTTCCCCACCAGTCGCGACGCTGGTTGTCGTGCACGTCCCAGGTGACGACGGGGTTGTCGGGGTCGCCGGTGTAGTAGTCCTGGGTGTAGATCTCGACCCGGTGGCCGTCGGGGTCGCGCAGGTAGAGGTAGAACGCGTTGGACACGCCGTGCCGGCCGGGGCCGCGCTCGATCAAGTCGGACTTGCGCAGCGCGCCGAGCTTGTCGCAGATGTAGATGATGTTGTGCTTCTCGTGCGTGGAGAAGGCGATGTGGTGCATCCGTGGGCCGTCGCCGCCGGTCAGGGCGGTGTCGTGCACGGTGTCCTTGCGGCGCAGCCAGGCCGCGTAGGTGACGCCGTCCGCGTCCTGGATGTCCTCGGTGACCCGGAAGCCGAGGTCCTCCAGATAGCCGCGGCCGAGGCCGACGTCGGGGGTGACCTGGTTGAAGTGGTCGAGGCGCACGAGCGCGCCCGGACCCTGCAGGTCGTAGCGCCAGGCGAGGCGTTCCACGTGCTCGGTGTCGAAGAAGAACTCGTAGGGGAAGCCGAGCGGGTCTTCGACGCGCACGGAGTCGCCGATCCCCGTGACGAAGCCGTTCGCGCGGCGCTCGGTGCGGCAGCCGAGCTCGCGGTAGTACGCCTCGGCAAGGTCCACGTCGAGGGGGGAACGCACCCGGAACGCGAACGCGGCCACCGCGGCCACCGGGCCCTGGCGCAGCACCAGGTTGTGGTGGATGAACTCCTCGAAGCTGCGCAGGTAGATCTCGGTTTCGTTCTCCTCCGTCACGACGAGGCCGAGGATGTCCACGTAGAACTCGCGGGAGGCGGCCAGGTCGGTGACGACGAGGTCCATGTAGGCGCAGCGCAGGATGTCGGGCGGGGTGGCCGCGGGGGTGGGGATGGGGGTGGTGGTCATGGGGATCCTCCTCATTGAGTGTCAGTGGTTGTGGTCTCGACGGGCTCGACCGCCGGTGACGGGCTCAGCCGTCGGTGATCGAGCCTGACCGCCGGTGATCGAGCCTGACCGCCGGTGATCGAGCCTGTCGAGATCCAGGTCAGGCGGCGCCGAAGCGGGCGGTGTGCACGGCGCCGAGGGTGATGTGCACGGCCTGCTGGTCGGTGTAGAAATCGATCGAACGGTAGCCGCCCTCGTGGCCCAGTCCCGAGGCCTTGACCCCGCCGAACGGGGTGCGGAGGTCGCGCACATTGTGCGAGTTGAGCCAGACCATGCCGGCCTCGATCGCCTGGGCGAAGGTGTGCGCCCGGGTGAGGTTGCTGGTCCAGAGGTACGCGGCGAGGCCGTATTTGACTCCGTTGGCCAGCGCCAGGGCCTCCTCATCGGTGTCGAACGGGGTGATCGACACCACCGGGCCGAAGATCTCCTCCTGGAAGATGCGGGCCGTGGGCGGGACATCCGCGAACACGGTCGGCGACACGTAGTTGCCCTCGGCCAGGTGCGCCGGGCGGCCGCCGCCGGCGAGCAGGCGGCCCTCGGTCTTGCCGATCTCGACGTAGCTCATCACCTTGGCGTAGTGCTCGGGGTGAACGAGCGCGCCGACCTCGGTCTTCGGGTCGTGCGGGTCGCCGACGACGATGTTCCGGGCGCGGGCGGCGTAGCGGGCGCAGAAGTCGTCGTAGACGGTGCGTTCGACCAGGATCCGGCTGCCGGCCGTGCAGCGTTCGCCGTTGAGCGAGAAGACGCCGAACAGGGTCGAGTCGATCGCGGCGTCGAGGTCGGCGTCGGCGAAGACGATGGCGGGGGATTTGCCGCCGAGTTCCATCGACATTCCCTTGAGGTTGGCGGCGCAGTTGCGGTAGATGGTCTGGCCGGTCGTGGTCTCGCCGGTGAACGAGATGAGGGGCACGCCCGGATGCTTGACCAGCGCGTCGCCGGCCTCCTCGCCGATGCCGTTGACCAGGTTGAAGACCCCGTCGGGGAGACCTGCGGCGGAGAAGATCCCGGCCCACAGGCTGGCCGAGAGCGGCGTGAACTCGGCGGGCTTGAGCACGACGGTGCAGCCGGAGGCCAGCGCCGGGGCGAGCTTCCAGCTCTCCAGCATGAACGGGGTGTTCCACGGGGTGATCAGCCCGGCGACGCCGATCGGCTTGCGGTTGACGTAGTTGATCTGGCTGCCGGGCACCTTGTAGGTGTCGTCGGCCTGCGCCACGATCAGGTCGGCGAAGAAGCGGAAGTTCTCGGCCGCCCGGTTGGCCTGGCCGAGGGCCTGGGTGATCGGCAGGCCGGTGTCGAACGTTTCCAGTTCGGCGAGGCGGGCATCCTGCGCCTCGATCGCGTCGGCGATCCGGTTCAGGATGCGGGACCGCTCGCGCGGCTTCATGCCCGGCCACGGCCCGTTCTGGAAGGCTTCCGTGGCGGCGGCCACGGCCAGGTCGATGTCCTCCCGCTGGCCGGCGGCGGCGGTGGCGTAGGTCTGGTTGGAGACCGGATCGAGCACGTCGAAGGTCTTGCCGGAGACGCTGTCGACGAAGCGGCCGCCGATGTAGTGCTGGATGCGGGTCGGCAGGTTCTCGGGGACGAAGTGGCCGGCCGTGCGGGAGCCGGCGGTGGTGGCGGTGGCGTCGGTCGTGGTCATGGTCAGGCTCCTGCCGGGGTGTGGCCGTCGATCGTGAAACCGTCGACGGGGGAGAGGTAGGCTTCGCCGGCGGCCAGGAATTTCTTCATGGTGACGAGGCCGGCATCCGTGGGGGTGATCAGCGGAGGGCGCACGAACCCGGAGGCGATCAGGCCGCGCTGTTCGAGCACCCACTTGCCCGGTGCCGGGTTGGTCTCGACGAAGAGCAGGTCGACGAGAGGGTGCAGGCCGTAGTGGATCTCGCGGGCCCGGGCGAGGTCGCCGGCCATCCACGCGTTGTACAGCTCGACGTGGGCGACGGGGGCGATGTTAGAGGTGGCGCTGATCAGGCCGACGCCGCCGAGCGCGAGCAGCGGCAGGCAGAGCAGCTCGATTCCGCTCCAGACCAGCAGTTCCTTTCCGCAGAGGTGCAGCACCCGGGAGAAGTGTTCGAAGTCCTTGGTGGTCTCCTTGACCCCGACGAAGTTGTCGAAGTCCCGGTAGAGCCGATTGATGGTCTCCGGGGCGATGTCCACGGCGGTGCGGCTGGGCACGTTGTAGGCCACGATCGGCAGGTCGGGGAACTCCTCGGCCACGGTCTTGTACCAGACGTAGAGGGCCTCCTGGGTGGGCCGGGCATAGTACGGAGTGATGATCAGGGCGGCGTCCACGCCGGCGTCCCGTGCGGCGGCGGTCAGCTCGAGGGTCTCGTCGAGTTTCGCCGAGCCGGTGCCGGGCATGAACGGGACGCGGTCGCCGATGGTCTCGGCCACGGTGCGGATCGCGGCGGCGCGTTCGGCGATGCTCTGCGAGCTCGGTTCCCCGGTCGACCCGCCGAGCGAGATGCCGTGGGTGCCGGAGGCCAGCTGCCAGTTGACGAGGTTGGCCAGGCCGGCATGGTCGATCGCGCCGTCGGCCGTGAACGGCGTCATCAGGGGCGCGATGGAGCCCCTGATCTGGCTGGGGTCACTGCGGAACTTCATTGTTCTTCCTTTCGAGGGCAACGGATGCGTTCGCGACTGTTGCCGAATCGGACGGATGTTCCCGGTGTGCGGGCAACAGATGTCCGGTACGGGAACAGTTGCGGCTGTTAGGGGGCGGAGGGGGACTTCTGGCGGGTGAGGAAGGCGTCCAGGGTGCCGAGGCGGTGGTTGCGGGCGGCGAGCTCGACCTGCAGGGCGTCAGCGCCGTTCTCGATCAGGTCGAGCAGCGCGGTGTGTTCGGCGACGGATTCGTGGGCGCGGCCGGGCACGAAGCTGAAGATGGAGTCGCGGAGGGCGCTCAGCCGGCTCCAGCCGCGGTGCACGAGGTCGAGCAGGTGCGGGTTCGGGCAGGCCTCGAACAGCGTGGAGTGGAACTCCAGGTTCAGCCGGGTGAAGCTGACCGGGTCGAAATGGTCGAGGCAGTCGGCCATCTCCGCGTTGATCCGCCGGGCGCGTTCGAGCGTGTCCGCGTCGAGCACGGGCGCGGAGAGCGCCGTCGCGTAGCCCTCGACCAGGCTGAGCGTCTGCATGGTGTGCACATACTCCGTGGCGTCGAGCATCGCGACCTGCGCGCCGATGTTGCGTTCGAAGGTGACCAGACCCTCCGCCTCGAGCAGGCGGATGGCCTCCCGCACGGGAACCGCGCTGACGTCGAGTTCGCGGGCGATCTGGCCGAGCACCAGGCGGTAGCCGGGGCTGTAGGTGCCGTCACTGATCCGCGACCTGATCCACTGGTGGGCCAGCTGGGCCTTGCTCAGGCCGTCGGCGGCCGAACCCGGGGAAACCGTCATCACTTCTCCTCCTGCCAGTGCCGGTAGCGGGCCTTCCAGTCCGCGTTCATCGGGTACAACCCGTCGACGTCGTGGCCGGCGGCGACCATCTCGGCGATGAAGGCCTCCTCGCGTTCCTGCTCGATGGCGGAGGCGACGACCTCCTCGACCAGGTGCGGCGGGATGACGAGAACGCCGTCGGCGTCGCCGACGATGACGTCGCCCGGTTGCACGGCGGCGCCGCCGCAGGCGATCGCCAGGTCGGTGTCCCACGGCACGTGGCGACGGCCGAGCACCGCCGGGTGCCCGCCGGCGTGGTAGGTGGGGATGGCGAGGGCGCTGACGGCCGCGAGGTCGCGCACGCCGCCATCCGTCACGATCCCGGCCGCGCCGCGAACCTGGGCGCGCAGGGCGAGGATGTCGCCGACGGTGCCGGTGCCGCGCTCGCCGCGGGCCTCCATCACGATCACGTCGTCGGGCCCGAGCGAATCGAAGGCGCGTTTCTGGGCGTTGTAGCCGCCGCCGTGGGACTCGAACAGGTCTTCCCGGTTCGGCAGATAGCGCAGGGTGCGCGCCCGGCCGACGAGGCGGGCATCGGGCCTGGTCGAGCGGAGACCGTCGATCGACACGTTGTTGAGGCCGCGTTTGCGCAGCTGGGCGCTCAGGGTGGCGGTGCCGACGCTGTTGATGCGTTCCTTCAGGGTGGCGGTGAGCGTGAATGCGGGAGCCTCCGGAGCGAGCCCGGCGGCCTCCGCCGAGCCCCAGGCCTCGGTGCGCTGCAGGTCATCGACCTGGGGTGCGGCGCCGTAGCCGGCCAGCGGGACGGTGCCGTCGACGACGACGGTGCGGAGCCGGCCCGTGGACAACGGCGTCGGTATGGTCGGGGCGTCGACCTCGACCTCGACGACGTCGCCCGGCCGCAGCACCGAGGCGCCGGCGGGAGTGCCGGTCAGGATGATGTCGCCCGGTTCGAGGGTGATCAGCTGGGAGAGGTCGGCGACGAGCCGGCCGAACGGGAAGTACAGGGTGCCGGTGGTGTCCTCCTGGGCGAGGACGCCGTTGACCCAGGTGCGGATGCGCAGGGCCGCCGGGTCGACCTCGCCGGCCGGCAGCACGACCGGCCCGATCGGGGTGAAGCCGTCGCCGCCCTTGGAGCGGAGGTTGGAGCCCTTGTCGGCGTGACGCAGGTCGTAGACGCCGAAGTCGTTGGCGGCGGTGACCCCGGCCACCGCGTTCCAGCCCTCGACGGGGTCGACCCGGCGGGCCGTCCGGCCGATGATCAGGGCGATCTCCCCCTCGAAGGCGAGCAACTCGGTGCCGGCCGGGCGTTCGATCTCGCCGGAGAGGGCGAGCGAGCTGGCGGGCTTCAGGAAGTACGACGGCTGGGCCGGGACCCGTCCCCGCTGCGCGGCTCGACTGGGGTAGTTGATGTGCACGGCGATGACCTTGCCGGGCCGGGCGCCGACGAGCGCCTCGACGGCGGATGCGATGGTGTCGCTCATCCCACACTCCTCTGTGTTGAAAGCCTGCGGTGTTGAAGCCTGCGGTGCTGTGAAGTCTGCGGGGCTGGTGGCCGCCGGCCTTCTCGACCGGCATGTATCAAATCATATACGATCTGGGCAAGCGGCACAACGGCGGCACAACGTGGGCACAACGGCGGGGCAGGGGATCAGCGTTTCCGCCGCTCCCCTGCCCCGTCATTGCCGGTCTGCCCTAGTCGCGGGCAGACACCCCGAGGTGCACCCCGCGCGTCTCCTTGACCACGGAGACCGCGGCGAAGGAGATGGCGGCGAGCACCATGATGTAGATGCCGATCGAGGGCGACCAGCTGGTCTCATCGAGCAGCAGCTGGGCGATCAGGGGGGCGAAGGCCCCGCCGAGAATAGCCCCGAGGGCGTAGCCGATCGACACGCCGGAGTAGCGCACGTGGGCCGGGAACATCTCGGCGTAGAGCGCAGCCTGGGGTCCGTAGGACAGGCCGAGGCCGACCGCGAGCACGACCAGGGCGACCGCGAATAGGACGATGTTCTTCGTGTCGATCAGCAGGAACATCGGGATGGCCCAGGCGAAGAGCCAGGCGTAGCCGATCTGGAAGGTGCGGATGCGGCCGATCCGGTCGGACAGGATCCCGCCGAACATCGTGGCCGCCAGCCAGAAGACCGCCGCGACCGTGCTCGCCAGCAGCACCGGGGAGCGCTCCATGCCGAGGCCGCCGGCCTCGGCCGGCTTCGTGGCGTAGGAGGAGAAGAAGGCGATCAACAGGTAGCCGGCGGCGTTGTTGGCGATGAAGATGAGGGCGGTGAGCACGACCTGGCGCCAGTTGTGCGCGAAGAGTTCCTTCAGTGGTGCGGCGGACTCCTTCTTGCGCTCCTGGAGTTCGGTGAAGACCGGGCTCTCGTTGACGGAGCGACGGATGATGTAGCCGATCCCGATCAGGACGACGGACAGGAGGAACGGGATCCGCCAGCCCCAGGCGAGGAACGCCTCCTCGGTCATCGAGTTGGTCACGACGAGCATGACGCCGGTGGCGAGGATGAGCCCGGACGGCACGCCGATCTGCGGGTAGGCGCCGAAGAAGCCGCGCTTGTTGTCCGGCGCGTGCTCGACCGACATGAGTGCGGCGCCGCCCCACTCGCCACCGGCGGAGAAGCCCTGCAGGATGCGCAGCAGGATGAGCAGCAGCGGAGCCGTGACACCGATTTGCGCGTAGGTCGGCAGCACGCCGATGAGCACGGTCGACGCGCCCATCATCACGAGGGTGACCACGAGCATGGCCTTGCGGCCGAGCCGGTCGCCGAGGTGCCCGGCGACGATCGCGCCGAGCGGGCGGAACAGGAAGCTGATCCCGATCGACGCCCAGGCGACGAGCTGGGCGAGTGCGGCGTTGTCGCTGCCGAGGGGGGCGAAGTAGAGGCCGGCCAGTACGAGGCCGGCGGCCTGCGCGTAGATGAAGAAGTCGTACCACTCGATCGTGGTCCCGACCATTGTGCCGACGAGGACGCGTCGTTCCTCGAGTCGTTTCGCGTTCGTCGTCGTTGGTTCATGCGTCAGAGCCATGGAATACTCCCTTGTATTCGGTGCGGGGAAAGTCGAGCGGTGGTGCACGGGCGGTGCCCAGATGGTGCGTCACGATCTGCGAGGACCATATCACAAATCGTATATTATGTGTGGCAGGGGGCCGGACCGACGCCGGACCGTGACCTGCGCGCCTGGCCGGGCTAGCGCATCCGTGCCGCGATCGCCGCGGCGGCGAGGCCGAGCCGGGCGCCGAGCTCGGCGGGCTCACGCGCCCCGGCCAGGTAGACCACGGCGAGGGCGGCGGGCGGTTCGCCCGGCACGGACAGCGGAACGGCGACGGACGCCAGGCCGGGGATGACCTCGTCGTGGCTCGTCGCGAAGCCCGGGGCGCCGAGGGCGGAGGCCTCCGCCCGCCGGCCGGCGTCGCCGCCGAGCTCGGCCCACTGGGCCGAGGAGAGCAGCGACTGGATGGCGATCCCCGGCGCACCGGCGGCGAGCGGATGCCGCGTCCCCGGCCGCTGGGCCACCGTCGCGTGCGCCTGCCGGGGCTCGACGCTGACGAGGGTGACGACCTCGACCCGGTCGAGCACGGCGATGAAGGCCGTCATCCCGAACTCGTTCGCGACGCTGGTCAGCTCGGGCAGCGCCGCGGCCTGCAGGTCGCGGGACACCCCGCGGGCGAGCGCGGCCATCCGCGGGCCCAGGCGCACGGCGCCGGCGGCGTTCCGCACCACGACGCCGTGGTCCTCGAGGGTGCGGAGAATCCGGTAGGCGATCGACCGGTGCACGCCGAGGGCGGCGGCGACCTCGGCGATGGTGAGCGGGGAGTCGGCGTCGGCCAGGATCTCGAGCACGCGGATGCCGCGGGAGAGGGTCTGCGAGTGCGGCGCGGCGCTCGCGCCGGCCTGGCTGGGTTGAATCGACACGTCGCCATTCTCGCATCCGCCTCCCCGGCGAGGTCTCGGGTGCGGCTAACTCAGGAGAATGACGGGACGGCGAGTCGGCGGCCGGACTGGTCCGCGGGCGGCGATCGGTCGGCCAGGCAGTCATCCTGAGTTGGCCCCGCGCCGCAGCGACCCGGAGAGGAGGGTGGGCTGCTCCGGGCGACCGGCCACGGGCGGAGGCGAGTGCGGGCCGCGGTCGTGCGCCGGCCCGCCGCAGCCGTGCGCCGAGAATCAACACGGACCGGGTGGACCGGCCTAGTTTGGTGCTCAATGAGCGCGATCTGGGTCTCCGTCTGCCTGGCCGCCGCCGCCGGTGCGGCCGGCCTCGCTGCCGTCTGCGCGCTCGCGGCTCTCCGCACGCCGGGGCGCAGCGCCGCGGCGGCACCGGCCATGGTGGTGATGGCGGCGTCCACGTTCGACATGGTCCGGTCGGACGCGCACCTGCTCAGCCCCCTGGCCTGGGCCGCTCTGCTGGTCGGGGCGGCCCTCCTCGCACTGCTGGACCGGCGCCGGCGGGTCGCGGCGGCGCACCACGCGGCGGCGCTGCTGCTGATGGCCGTGATGTGGGCCGGGATGCTGCCGGGCACGGCGGCGGGTGGTGGCGCCGACGGCGGGAATGCGGCGGCCGCCGCGTCAGCGCCCGGGCTGTCGGCCGCCGGGGCGTCGGTGTCCGCCGCCGGCACGGCGGTGTCCGCGGCCGCTCATTCCGGGCACGGGCCGGCGTGGACCGGCGGCGGGGTGCTGCTGGGCTGGCTGGTGGTGGCGGCATCCGTCGCCCTGGCGGCCGCCGCCGTGCGCGCCGTGCGCGCGGCGAAACACCGCGCCGGGTGGCGGGGAGCCGGTGTTGCTGACAGGCTGGAGGCGACCCAGCAGGTGAGCATGGCGCTGGCGATGGCCGCCATGGCCGCCGGCATGCTCCTGCCGCTGCCCTGGGGGTGAACCCGGGCTGCTGCCCCGACCACGTTGCCTTGGATAGAATTCGACCGTCGCTCGACGGGCACACACAAGTATGGGAGACCCTATGACGCATGTCACCGAAGCCGAACTGCTCCAGCACGTACCCAACGAGCTGTTCATCAACGGCAAATGGGTGCCCGCCGCCGACGGGGCCACCCTGACCGTGCACGACCCGGCCACCGGCAAGGTCATCAAGACGATCGCCGACGCGGGCGTCGCGGATGGCGCAGCCGCCCTCGACGCGGCCGTCGCGGCGCAGGCCGGCTGGGCGGCCACCCCGCCCCGGGTGCGCGGGGAGATCCTGCGCCGGGCCTTCGACCTGCTGCGGGAGCGCAAGGAGGAGTTCGCCCTGCTGATGACCATCGAGATGGGCAAGCCGCTCGCCGAAGCGTACGGCGAGGTGGCCTACGGCGGCGAGTTCCTGCGCTGGTTCAGCGAGGAGGCCGTGCGCGTCACCGGCCGCTACGGCACCAACCCGGAGGGCACCGGGCGGATGATCGTCTCCCAGCACCCGGTCGGGCCGTGCTTCCTGATCACCCCGTGGAACTTCCCGCTCGCGATGGCGACCCGCAAGATCGCCCCGGCGCTCGCCGCGGGCTGCACCGTCGTGATCAAGCCCGCCGAACTGACCCCGCTGACCACCCTGTTCTTCGTGCGGCTGCTCGAGGAGGTCGGTCTGCCGGCCGGGGTCGTCAACGTGATCACGACCTCGACGTCGGCCGCGGTGTCCGGGCCGATCATCGCCGACCCGCGCCTGCGCAAGCTCAGCTTCACCGGGTCGACCACGGTCGGGCAGAAGCTGATCCAGCAGTCCGCCCAGGGCGTGCTGCGCACCTCGATGGAGCTCGGCGGCAACGCCCCGTTCGTCGTCTTCGAAGACGCCGACCTGGACAAGGCCGTCGCCGGCGCGATCGCCGCGAAGTTCCGCAACGTGGGCCAGGCCTGCACCGCGGCGAACCGGTTCATCGTGCACGAGTCCGTCGCCGACGAATTCGCGCGCCGGGTCACCGAGAAGGTCGCCGACTTCACTGTCGGACGCGGCACCGAGGACGGCGTCACCATCGGCCCGCTGATCAACCAGGCCGCCATCGACAAGGCCGACACGCTCGTCCAGGACGCGCTCGGCAGGGGGGCGACGCTGCTGACCGGCGGGTCCGCCATCGCCGGGCACGGAACCTTCTACCAGCCCACGGTGCTCTCGGGCGTCGCGCCGGGCAGCGACATCCTGCGTGAAGAGATCTTCGGGCCGGTGCTGGCGATCTCCACGTTCGGCGACGAGGACGAGGCCGTGCGGCTCGCCAACGACACCGAGTACGGGCTGGTCGGCTACGTGTTCACCCGGGACCTGGCCCGCGGGCACCGGATGATCGAACGCCTGCACACGGGCATGATGGGCCTGAATGTCGGCGTGCTCTCCAACGCGGCGGCGCCGTTCGGCGGGGTCAAGCAGTCCGGCCTGGGCCGCGAGGGCGGGCTCGAGGGCATCCACGAGTACCTCTCGACCAAGTACACGCTCCTGCCCGATCCCTTCCTCGACTAGGAGGGCGCCGCCGGCGATCCCGCCGTCCCGCCTGATCCCCGTCCCGCCTGATCCCCGCCCCGCCTGATCCCCGCAGAGGGTGTGCCCACCGCCGTGTGCACAACTCCTGCAATTCGCTCCGACCGCGGTGGCGTGCCGCAGAATTCAGCGGATGCCGGTCCGGCCTGGCAGAATCCGCAGGAGTTATGCACGGGCGGGCGGGCGGGCGGATGGACGTGCACGCGGGCACGCGGGCACGCGGGCGGGCACTCGGGCGGTTGGGCGGTTGGGTCGGGCCGGGGCCGGCGGGCCCGCGGCTAGACTTTGCGGATGCCCGTCATCGAGATCAGCGACCTCAGCGATCCGAGGCTGGTCGACTACGCCCATCTGACCGATGTCGCCCTGAAGAAGGCGCGTGGCACCGAGCATGGCCTGTATATAGCCGAATCGGCATTGGTTCTGCAGCGTGCGCTGCGGGCCGGGCATCGGCCGCGGTCGGTGCTGGCGCTCGGCAACACCGTCGACGAGGCGCGCGCGCTCGTCGGCGAGGACGTGCCCGTTTTCGTCGGCCCGGGCGAGCTGCTCGCGGAGCTGACCGGGTATATCCTGCACCGCGGGGTGATCGCGGCGATGCACCGGCCCGAGCTTCCGGCCCCCGACGTCCTGCTCGCCGGCGCCCGCCGGATCGTCATCCTCGAGAACGTGTCGGACCCCACCAACGTCGGCGCGATCTTCCGCTCGGCCGGCGCGATCGGTGCGGATGCGATCCTGGTCACGCCGCGCTGCTCCGACCCGTTCTATCGCCGGGCGATCCGGGTGTCGATGGGCACCGTGCTGCAGGTGCCGTGGACCCGGGTCGGCGACTGGCCGAGCACCCGCGCCCTGCTGGACCGGCACGGTTTCCACGTGGCAGCCCTCTCCCTGGCCGAGGATGCCGTGAGCCTGCGCGACTTCCGCGGCGCCGAGCATGAGCGGCTGGCCCTGCTGCTCGGCGCGGAGGGTGAGGGGCTCACCGGCGACGCGCTCGCGGCATCCGACAGCATCGTGCAGATCCCGATGAAGCACGGCATCGACTCGCTCAATGTGGCCGCGGCCAGTGCCGTCGCCATGTGGGCGCTCTCCGGCTGACCGGCCCCCCGGCTGACCGGCCCCTGGCTGACCGGCCCCTGGCCGACCCCGCCCCAGCCGACCCGCCCCTGGCCGACCCGCGGCTCCTGACGCCCGAGTAGGCGCCACCCCCGTGGCTAATTCAGGAAATCCGGGGGCGGCCCCGTCCGCGCCCCCGGACCAGTGCGGCGGCGCGCGGATGCCGCGCCGGATCTCCTGAGTTGGCCACACTCGCGGGGCGGGCCGGCAGGGGGTGACGCGCGCGGACGACGCGGCGTCGGCGCGGAAGCCTAGGCTGAGGGCATGAGCAATGATGCTGTCATCGTCGATGTCGTGCGCACCGCGTCCGGCCGGGGCAAGCCGGGGGGTGCCCTCTCCGGTGTGCACCCGGCCGACCTGCTGGCCGGCGTGCTGCGCGAACTGGTCAGCCGTAACGGCCTCGACCCGGCGCTCGTCGAGGATGTGATCGGCGGCTGTGTCAGCCAGGTCGGCGAACAGAGCTACAACGTGGTGCGCACGGCACTGCTGAGCGCGGGGTTCCCCGAATCCGTGCCGGGGACCACCATCGACCGGCAGTGCGGCTCGAGCCAGCAGGCCGCGGCCTTCGCCGCGCAGGCGGTCATGTCCGGCAGCTGCGACGTGGTCATCGCCTGCGGCGTCGAATCGATGAGCCGGGTGCCGCTGGGCTCCTCGCTCGGTGCGAGGCCGAGGCCGGGGCAGGACTCCGGCACCGAGGGTCCCGGCCTGGACCCGCACGGCGCCCTGATGCACGCCCGCTACCCGCAGGGCCTGGTCAACCAGGGGGTCTCGGCCGAACTGATCAACCAGCAGTGGCGGCTCGGGCGCGGCGAGCTGGATGCCTTCGCCGCCCGCTCGCACCGACTCGCCGCCGCCGCCGCCGACCGCGGCGACTTCGACGGGGAGCTCCGGCCGACGACCCTCCCCGACGGCCGGGTCGTCACCGAGGACGAGACCATCCGCCCCGGCACCACCCTCGACTCCCTCGCCGCGCTTCCGCCGGCGTTCCGCACCGACGCGCTGGCCGCCCGGTTCCCGAAGCTCGACTGGCACATCACCGCGGGCAACTCCTCGCCGCTCACCGACGGGGCCTCCGCGGCGTTGATCATGAGCGCGAAGCGGGCCGTCCGGCTCGGGCTCAACCCGCGGGCGCGGTTCCACAGCTTCGCGGTCACCGGGAGCGACCCGAAGCTCATGCTGACCGGGGTGATCCCGGCGACCCGGCGCATCCTCGAACGCTCCGGCCTCGGCATCGACGACCTCGACGCCTACGAGGTCAACGAGGCGTTCGCCAGCGTCCCGCTCGTCTGGCTGCGCGAGATGGGCGCCGACCCGGCCCTGCTCAACCCGCGCGGCGGCGCAATCGCCCTCGGGCACGCGCTCGGCTCGTCCGGCACCCGGCTGCTCGGCACCCTGCTCAACCACCTCGAACTCACCGGCGGGCGGTGGGGCCTGCAGACCATGTGCGAGGGCGGCGGCATGGCCAACGCCACCATCATCGAGAGGCTCTGATGCGCATCGACGGATGCTCCGCGCTCGTCACCGGCGCGGCATCCGGCCTCGGCCTGGCGACCGCCCGCTCTCTCGCCGCGGCCGGCGCGGCGGTCGTGCTGCTCGACCTGCCCGGCTCCGCGGGAGAGCAGACCGCCGCCGCGCTCGGCGGCCCGGCCCGGTTCGTCGCCGGGGACGTCACCCGCGCCGAGGACGTGCAGGCCGCCGTCGACGCGGCGACCGGGCTCGGACCGCTGCGGATCGTGGTCAACTGCGCGGGCATCGCCCCCGGGCAGCGCACGGTCGGCCGGGACGGACCGCTGCCGCTCGACGACTTCGACCGGGTGATCCGGATCAACCTCGTCGGCACCTTCAACGTGATCCGACTGGCCGCGGCCGCGATCCAGGCGACCGACCCGATCTCTGGGGCAGGTACAGCCGGGTCGGGCGCGGCTGCGGGCGCGGATGTCGGGTTGGGCGTGGCTGCGGGCGCGGATGTCGGGTCGGGCACGGATGTCGGGTCGGGCACGGCCGCGTATGCCGGGTCGGCCGCGGATGTCGGGTCGGGCGCGGCTGCGGGCGCGGATGCCGGGTCGGGCGCGGCTGCGGGCGCGACCGGGGGCGCAGAGGCCGGCACTGGAACCGGCTTCCGCCTGGGCGGGGACGCAGGCTCAGCCGCCGACCTGGAGCCAGGCTCGGGCACCGGTCCATCCCTCGAGCCCGACGTGCCGCCGGGCATCCCCGAGCGCGGGGTAATCATCAACACGGCGTCGGTCGCGGCCTTCGACGGGCAGATCGGGCAGGCAGCCTATGCGGCGTCGAAGGGCGGGGTCGCCGCGATGACCCTCCCGCTCGCCCGCGAGTTCGCCCGGTCACTGATCCGGGTGGTCGCGATCGCTCCCGGCATCTTCGACACCCCGCTGCTGCAAGGGCTCCCGGAGACCGTGCGCGAGTCGCTCGCGGCATCCGTACCCCACCCGGCCCGGCTGGGCGACCCGGCCGACTTCGCCGCGCTGGTGCGGCACATCGTGGAGAATCCGATGCTCAACGGCGACACGATCCGGCTCGACGGCGCCATCCGGATGCCCCCGCGCTGACCCGATAGCCGCCCGCGCCGTATCCGCGCCGTGATCGCGCCGTGTCCGCGGATGCCGCGGCCAGGCCTCAGCGGGTGAGCGCGCCACTTGCGCCGTTCCGCGCCAGGTGCGCCAGGAACGTCGCGGCGGAAGTGGAGCGCTCGGCACCGCCCCCCGCTGCCCTCCGCCGCCCCCCGCTGCCCCCGGAGCCCGCCGCAGCCCTCCGCTGCGACGGATGCCCGTGGCGAGTGCAGCGCTTGAGCAGCGGCCTCGCCTCAGCTGACGTGAGCGCGCCACTTGCGCCGTTCCGCGCCAGGTGCGCAGGGAGCGTCGCGGCGGAAGTGGAGCGCTCGCCACCGTGGAGGCCGGCAGCGTCAGGCCGGGGCGGACGGCTGCTGCTGCGTGATGCAGTGGATGCCGCCGCCGCGCGCGAACAGCGGCCGCGCCTCGACCGCGACCACGCTCCGGCCGGGGTAGGCGGCGGCGAGGATCTCCCGTGCGGCCTCGTCGGCGCGTTCCTCGCCGAAACTGCAGGCGATCACACCCCCGTTCACCACGAGGTGGTTGACGTAGCTGTAGTCCACGAACCCCTCCGAATCGCGCAGCACGGCCGGGGCGGGCAGGTCGAGGATCGTCCAGGGGGTGCCCGCGGCATCCGTCGACTCGGCGAGTACCCGCCGCAGCTCCCGGCTGACCTGGTAGTCGGGATGCGCCGGGTCGTCCTGCGAATGCACCAGCAGCGTGCCGGGGGAGGAGATCGCCGC
The DNA here is from genome assembly GCF_004402495.1 of Cryobacterium sp. HLT2-28. Lineage (GTDB taxonomy): Bacteria > Actinomycetota > Actinomycetes > Actinomycetales > Microbacteriaceae > Cryobacterium > Cryobacterium mannosilyticum. Next base: position 115,710 of record NZ_SOFH01000012.1, read on the forward strand.
GACGATGTCCACGTGGCCCTGGGTGCCGTAGCGCTCCTGGTCCCGGGTGAGCCCGCGCGGCAGCCAGACCACGTGGGTGGCCCCGATCGTGCGCGCGAGCTCGGCCTCGACCGCTGCCCGGTCGGCGAGCGGGTTGCGGCCGGGGTCGAGCTGCACGCTCAGGGTGGCCAGCACCGTGCCCAGCCCGTCGACCTGGATGCCGCCGCCCTCGTTCACGAGCGACGACGGGATGCGGGTGGCCCCCGACAATTCCGAGACCAGGCGGCCGATCTCGGCGTCCTTGCCCCAGCGCGCCCAGTCCTGGCCGCCCCAGCCGTTGAACGTCCAGTCCACCGCGCCGAGCATGCCGGCGCCGGGCCCAGCGGCGCCGGGCCTACCCTCGCCGGGCATGCCGGGGCCGGGCCCACCCTCGCCGGGCATGCCGGCGCCGGGCCCAGCGGGGCCGGGCCTACCCTCGCCG
>NZ_SOFH01000021.1 GCF_004402495.1 Cryobacterium sp. HLT2-28
CACCCTCCGCCTTCGATTAACAGCGTCCACGCCGGGCCAGTCCGATCTGACTAGACGTGTACCGCTACCGACAATCGATTAGGACTCACTCATCTAGACGAGGCCCATGATGTCGCGCGCCGCGGTGAGCAGCAGTGGCGCGAACGACTCCAGCTTCTGCTGCGTGACCAGGGGTGCGATCGTGGTGATGCCGATGCCGCCGAGCAGGTTGTTCCGGGTGTCGAAGACGGGCGTCGCCATGCAGCGGATGTGCTCCTCGTTCTCCTCGTCGTCGATCGAGTAGCCGCGGTTGCGCACGAGTTCGCCGTCGGTCAGCAGACTCTCGACGTCGGTGATCGTCTTGTCCGTGCGGCGCGGAAGGCCCGTCTTCGCGGCGTACTTGCGCACCTCGCTCTCGGGCAGGTAGGCCAGCACTGCCTTGCCGATGGCCGTTGAATGCAATGGGATCTGGGCCCCGATCCGCGACGCCATCCGGATCGGCTGCGCGGTGTCCTCGACCTTCTCGACATAGGTTGCCCAGTCACCGGTGCGCAGGGCGAAGTGAATGGTGCTCTGCACGTCCTCCTGAAGTCGCTTCAACCGGGTGCGTACCTGGTCTGAGTCATCCGTGCTGTTCTTGGCGAGCCGGAGCGCGAGCACACGCAGGGCACGTCCAGGGGAATACGTGCCGTCGGTGGTGCGACTGACATACCCCTCGTCGACCAGCTCGGAGAGGAGCCGGAAGACGCTGGTCTTGGTCAGGCCGGTCTCCTTGACCAGGTCGCTCAGCCGGTGGGCCTCGCTCGGACTGGAGACGGCCTCGAGCACTCGAAGTAGCTTGCGGGCCGCGCTGTCCTTGGTGGACGCGCCAGTGGGAATCGTCTGAATTGAGTTGGTCAGGGTCACTGACATCGATCCCTTCGTGAATTGGAACTGCGTTTATTGACCGTGAACTGGTTGTTCTGTCCGGTGGAACGCTTGAGGCTCATTCTATCGCGGAATCAGGTTCTTAACCTGCCTATGTAACTGCTAGTGTTCTTTCAGACGGAAAGATGTTCTGCTGGACGGAACGACCGTCAGGACCTGATCTCATCGAGGAGGTAGAAATGAACACCCATACGAGTCATTTCGTATCGGACTGCGCCGTGGCATCGTGATGCCCGTCGCCGACCGGCTCGCCCCGGGCATCCGCCTGGTCGACGGCCGCGGCGGCCTGGCAGCGGTCGAGGTCACCGTTCCCGCGGCAACGGCGCTCATCTACCTGCACGGTGCCCACGTCGCCGGCTTCACCCCGGCCGGCCACCAGCCGGTGCTCTGGATGAGCGAGTTCGGCGTCTTCTCCGACGACGCACCCCTCCGCGGCGGCGTTCCGATCTGCTTCCCCTGGTTCGGCCCGAACAAAACGGATGCCGCAGCCCCCAACCACGGCTGGGCCCGCCTGGCCGGCTGGTCGCTCGTCGACACCAAACGCCTCGGCGACGCGGCAAGACTCACCTTCGAGCTCACCCAGAACAGTGCGGGCGTGCCGGCCGGGTTCCACCCGTTCACGGCCCACTACTTCGTCACGGTCGGCGCCCAGCTGGAACTCGAGCTCACCGTGCGCAACGACGGCGCGACGCTGTTGAGCTTCGAAGAGGCCTTCCACACCTACTTCGGCGTCGGCGACGTCACGACGAGCGTGCTGACCGGACTCGAGACCCTGCCCTACCTGGACCGCTCGATCACGCCGGCGTCCACCGGGAGCTCGCTGCTGCCCGTCACCTTCCACGGCCGGGAGATCGACCGGCTCTACCCGATGCCGCCCGAGCTCACGCTCGTCGACCCGGCGAACGACCGCAGCATCACCGCCGTCGCCTGGAACGCCGCGCAGACGGTGGTCTGGAATGCCGGCGAGCTGAAGGCATCCGCCATCGCCGACTTCGGCGACGCCGAGTGGACCCGGACCGCCTGCGTCGAGACCTGCAATGTCGGCGACAACCTCGTCACCATCGCGCCGGGCGTGACGCACCGGATGCAGGTTGCCATCACCGCGACGAAGTCGCCCGCGAACACCTCGAACACCGACTCCACGACCGAACGGACCCCCATGCAGAAACTCTCGAACAGCGTCGTTCCCGCCCGGACCGAACTGCCGACGAAGGTCATCCAGTTCGGCGAGGGGAACTTCCTGCGGGCGTTCGTCGACTGGCAGATCCAGCAGATGAACGACCAGGGCCTCTTCAACGGCGGCGTGAAGATCGTGCAACCGCTCGCCGGCGGCCGCGTCGCCGACCTCGACGCCCAGGACGGGCTGTTCACCGTGCTCCTGGAGGGACTGCACGAGGGCGAGGAGGTCGAGAGTCACGAGGTGATCACCGTGGTCAACGGTACCGTCGACCCCTACCTCGACTACCAGGCCTACCTCGGCCTGGCCGCCGACGACGACATCGAGTTCATCGTCTCGAACACCACCGAGGCCGGCATCGCCTTCGACACCCGCGACCGCCTCGACGACGCCCCGCAACCGAGCTTCCCCGGCAAGCTGACCGCGCTCCTCTTCAGACGATTCACCCTCGGCAAGAAGGGATTCCACATCATCCCGTGCGAGCTGATCGAGCAGAACGGTCCCAAGCTCAAGGAGGCCGTGCAGAAGACCGCCGCCCTGTGGTCGCTCGGCGCCGACTTCGACGCCTGGCTGAACGAGAGCAACACCTTCTACTCCACGCTCGTCGACCGGATCGTGCCCGGCCACCCGGCCGACCGCGCCGCGGCCCTCGCCGAGGAATTCGGCTACGAGGACAGCTCGCTCGTGAAGGCAGAGCCGTTCCTGCTCTGGGTGATTGAGGGCCCGAAGGCGCTCGAAGACATCCTGCCGCTTCGCCGCGCCGGCCTGAACGTGACCGTCACCGACAACATGACGCCGTACCGCGAACGCAAGGTCTTCCTGCTCAACGGCCCGCACACGACCATGGCCGCGATCTTCCGGCTCGACGGCGTCGAGACGGTGCGCGACGTGATGACGGATGCCGAACTCGCCGCGTTCATCAACGCCGAGATGTACGAGGAGATCATCCCAGTGCTCGACCTCCCGCACGACGAACTGGCGGCCTATGCGGAATCCGTCAAGGAACGCTTCGAGAACCCGTTCATGCACCACGAACTGGCCTCGATCGCCCTCAACACCGCCTCAAAATTCCGGTCGCGCCTACTGCCCATCCTGCTCAGCTTCCACACGAAGAACAACGCCCTCCCGCCCCGGATCACCCTCGCGCTCTCCGCCCTGCTGCTCACCTACAGCGGCGACCCCGCGGTCACGGTGCAGCCGGTCGACGGAGCCGAAACCCTCGAGATCTTCCACGCGGAGTACCTCGCCGCGCCCGGCGACCTCAAGGCCTACGTCGGCGCGATCCTCGCCACCGACACCCTGTGGGGAACCGACCTCACCGCTGTTGCGGGCCTCACCGCCCAGGTCGCGGCCGGCATCGAGAGCCTGCGAGGCCGCGGCGTGCGCGCCACCCTGGCCGACCTCAGCGTGACGGCATCGGCGCCGACCGCCGCCCACGCGTAATCGACAAGGGACCGAAACTGATGTTCTTGAACGACGACTTCCTGCTCACCACACCGATGGCGAAAGCACTCTTCCACAACCACGCGAAGAACATGCCGATCGTCGACTACCACTGCCACCTCAGCCCGCAGGAAATCCTGGACGACGGGAACTTCGCCACGATCACCGAGGCCTGGCTCGGCGGCGACAACTACGGCGACCACTACAAGTGGCGCCTGATGCGCACCAACGGGGTGCCCGAGCGTCTGATCACCGGCGACGGCGCGGACTTCGATAAGTTCTACGCCTGGGCGGGCACCCTCGAGAAGGCCCTCGGCAACCCGCTCTACGTGTGGGCGCACCTGGAGCTTAAGCGCTTCTTCGGCATCGACACCGTGCTCACCCGCGACACCGCGCGTGAGGTCTACGACGCGGCCAACCTGCTGCTGGCCACGCCCGAGTTCTCCCGCCGGAGCCTGATCCGGAGCATGAACGTCAAGATCGTCGTCACCACTGATGACCCGGCGGACGACCTGCACGTGCACGAACTCCTGGGGAGCGAGACCGCGTTCCGCGTGCTGCCGGCCTTCCGCCCGGACAAGGCCCTCAACATCGACCAGGCCGGCTACCCGGCCTACCTCGAAACGCTCGGTGCGGCATCCGGTGTCACCATCGACGGCTTCGCGGATGTCGTCGAGGCGCTCAGCCGGCGCGTCGACTTCTTCCACACCAGGGGAAGCCGGCTCTCCGACCACGCCCTCGACATCGTCGTATACGCCGATGCGACCGATGCCGAGCTGGACGCGATCGTCACCGCGGCCCGTACCGGCACGACGCTCGGCGCGACGGAAATCGCCCAGTACCGTACCGCGCTGCTCAAGGCCCTGATGCGCATCTACAACGTGAAGGACTGGACGATGCAGTTCCACATCCACGCTATGCGCAACATCAACGACCCCGGATTCGCCCGGATGGGCGCCGACACCGGCTACGACGCGATCAACGACCGCAACATCGCTGAGCCGCTCGCTCGTTTGTTCAACGCGATGGAAACCGAGGACGCGGTTCCCCGCACCATCATCTTCTCGCTCAACCCCAACGACTGGCTGCCGCTCGTCACCCTGATGGCCTCGTACCAGAAGGACGTCGTGCAGAAACTGCAGCTCGGCAACGCCTGGTGGCACAACGACACCCGCAACGGGATGCGCACGCAACTATCGGTCTTCGCGGAGGAGAGCCTGCTCTCCAACTTCGTCGGCATGCTGACCGACTCGCGCAGCTTCCTCTCCTACCCGCGCCACGAATACTTCCGCCGGATCCTCTGCGAACTGCTTGGCGAGTGGGCGGCCCTCGGCGAGGTGCCCGACGACGAGGAGGTGCTCGGGCGGATGGTCGAGGACATCTCCTACAACAACGCCAACACCTACTTCGGGTTCTGAGCGACCACACCGCTTCAGACCCGCGTTCCGGCTCCATGAACACGCACGACACGCATAAACAGCACGGCGACATCAGCACGGTTCGATCCCCATATCCAGCACGAAGGAGTGATTTCGCATCATGAGTATCAGCAAGGAAAAACGCGTCAGGACCATCCCGGGAGCCATGGGCGCGACCGGGCCGGAGGGAACCGCGGGCGTCACCGTCATCGACCGGATCTCCCGCAAGGAGAAGGTCGCCTACGGCTTCGGAGACTTCGGCAACGGCTTCATGTTCGACCTCGGCCAGAGCTACCTGACCAAGTTCTGGATCGACACGGCCGGCATCGCCCCCGCGGTGGTCGCCCTGATCTTCACGCTCAGCAAACTGTTCGACGCGTTCATGGACCCGATCGCGGCCGCGTTCATCGACAGCCGCCGATTCGGCAAGCGCGGAAAGTTCCGGCCGGTGATGATGGTCTCCTCCATCCTCCTGGCCGTGATGACCGTGGTCACCTTCACAATGCCCGACGTGGAGATGGGCTGGAAGATCGCCTTCGCCGCCACGACGTATGCGATCTGGGGCATCATTTATTCCTTCACCAACGACCCCTACGGCTCGCTGGCCTCGGTGATGACCCGCGACATCAAGGATCGCGCCGAACTCGCCACCACCCGCCAGGCCGGGTCGCTCGGGGCGCAGTGGATCACCGGATTCGCGTTCATCCCTATGATGATGATCTTCGGCGGCATGACCGCACGGAACTTCATGTTCGCCTCGATGGTGATGGCCATCATCGGTGTCGTCTCGTTCTACGTTTGCTACCGCGGCACCAAGGAGCGCGTGTACGTCAACCGCTCGGTCGGTTTCGAGAAGAACGGCGTCAAGGACTACGCCCGCGCCGTCTTCACCAACAAGCCCCTGCTCGCCCTCGTGCTGATGACGCTCTTCACCATCTCCTCGATGAACGTCAACAACATGATGATGATCTTCTTCGCCCAGTACAACCTCGGCAACATCGCCCTCCAGGCCGTGCTCAATCTCGTCATGATCGGTGCCTCCATCGTCGGCATCATGTTCATCCCGAAGATGGTGGCCAAGTGGGGCAAGAAGAAGACGGCCATGCTCGGCTTCGTCGTCTCCATCGTCGCCAACGGCCTGAACTTCATCATCCCCACGAACCTCTGGACGTTCATGATCCTCGTCACCATCGGCTACGCGGCCCTCGCGATTCCGAACGGCGTCACCTGGGCCTTCGTCTCCGACACCATCGACTACGGCGAGTGGCACACCGGTGTTCGCAAGGAGACCATGACCTACGCGGCATTCAACTTCTCCCGCAAGGTCGCCCAGTCCCTCGCCGCGCTCGTCGGAGCGGGCATGCTCGCCATCACCGGCTACGTCGCCAAGGCGACCAGCCAGTCGGATGCCACGCTCGCCGGCATCAAGAGCGTGATGACCCTCTACCCGGCCGTCGCCCTCGCGATCGCGGCCGTCATCATCTACTTCCTCTACAGCCTGAGCGACAAGAAGTACCACGCCATCGCGATCGACCTGGAGGAAGGCCGCTGGGAGAACGGCGTCATCGGCGAAGAGGCCCCCGCGGCGCGCGCCTAGTCCCACCGTCCCCACCCGTCTCACCCCGTACGTCAACACGAGAGAAAGATCTCATGAGCCACATCAGCAGCATCGCGACGGGCACCTCCGTGCTCGTCATGGCGAAGGGTGACGACGTCGCCGTCGCCCTCCGGGACCTCGTTCCCGGGGAAACCATCGACCTCCCAGACGGCGTCCTGACCGTGGTCGCCGCCGTTCCGAGCGGTCACAAGATCGCCCTGGGCCACGTTGACGCCGGGGTGACCGTGCACAAGTACGGCCAGTCGATCGGCGTCGCAACGGCGCCGATCGAGCGCGGCGAGCACGTACACAGCCACAACCTTGGCATGGACCTCGGCGCCCGGGTGCACGAGTTCGGCACTGTGCATACCGAGCTGCCGGTTCCCACCGAGCGCCGCACCTTCGACGGTTACCGCCGGGCGGATGGCCGAGCCGGAACCCGCAATTACATCGCGATCCTGACCACGGTGAACTGCTCCGGCACCACCGCGAAGCTGATCGCCGACCGGTTCCGGGGAGGGGTGCTTGACCGTTTCCCGCACGTCGACGGCGTCATCGCCCTCACCCACCAGAGCGGATGCGGCCTCGTGCTTGAGAGCGAGGGCGCACAGATGCTCGTCCGCACCCTCAACGGCTACGCCGCGCACCCGAACATCGCCGGCGTGCTCGTGCTCAGCCTCGGCTGCGAGATGACGCCGGCCGACGTCATCCTCTCCGGCGGCGACCTGCCGGCCGACACCCTGGTCGAGACCATGTCGATCCAGGAGACCGGCGGCATGCGCGCCACCGTCGCCGCCGGCGTGGAGAAGATCCTCGCCATGGCGGAGAAGCTCGACGAACGCCGCCGCGAACCGATCGACATCTCCGAACTCGTGCTCGGGCTCAACTGCGGCGGCTCCGACGGCTACTCCGGCATCACGGCGAATCCGGCCCTCGGCTGGGCGTCGGACGTGCTCGTGGCCAACGGCGGGACATCCGTTCTCGCCGAGACACCCGAGATCTACGGGGCGGAGCACCTGCTTACCGCCCGCGCCACCACCCGGGAGGTCGGCCTCAAGCTGATCGACCGGATCGACTGGTGGGAGAAGTACATCGTCACCGGCGGCGGCACCATGGACAACAACCCCTCACCGGGCAACAAGGCCGGCGGCATCACCACCATCCTGGAGAAGTCGCTCGGTGCCGTCGCCAAGGCCGGCCGCGCCGACCTCGCCGCGGTCTACGAATACGCGGAACCGATGGCCGTGCGCGGCCTCGGCTTCATGGACACCCCCGGCTACGACCCGGTGTCTGTCACCGGCCTCGTCGCGGGCGGCGCCACCGTCGTCGTCTTCACCACTGGCCGAGGCTCCGTCTTCGGCTGCAAGCCCACCCCCAGCATCAAGGTGGGCACCAACACCGAGCTGTTCCTGCGCCAGGGCGACGACGTCGACATCAACGCCGGGCGGATCGCCGACGGAACCGCCAGCGTCGACGAAGTCGGCGCCGAGATTCTCGAGATGATCATCGCCGTCGCCTCCGGCACCCAGACCACCAGCGAAGAGTTCGACGTCGGCCAGGAAGAATTCGTGCCGTGGCACATTGGAGCGGTGACATGATCGAGCACCGGATCGACCACGAAGCCACCCCGATCACCGCGAAACCCGACGTGCTCTGCTTCGGCGAGACTATGGGAGTCTTCACCCCCGCCGCGTCGCTGCCCCTGGACCGTGCCGAGGGCTTCCAGCTCAACATCGGCGGTGCCGAATCCAACGTGGCGGCGCACCTCGCCGAGCTCGGCCACCTGGTGGCCTGGGCCGGCAACGTCGGCCGTGACCCGGTCGGCACCAAGGTCATCGCCACCCTCGACCGCGGCGGCGTGGACACCCGCTGGGTGAACCGCACCCTGTCCTCACCCACCGGGCTCTACCTCAAGGAACCCGACACCGGCTCCGGCGCCCACGTCTTCTACTATCGGTCCGGTTCCGCCGCGACCGAGCTGGGGGTGACGGATGCCGCGGGCTGGCCGACCAGGACCGCCCTGTGGATCCACACCAGCGGCATCACACCCGCACTGTCGCCGAGCTGCGCGGCCCTTGTCGAGCATGTGCTCGACACCGCGGCCGAGTGGGGCGCATCCGTCTCCTTCGACGTCAACTACCGCGCCGGACTGTGGCCGGTGAGTGAGGCGGCGCCCCGGCTTCTCGGACTCGCCCGCAAGGCCTCGGTCGTGCTCGTCGGGCTGGACGAGGCGGCCACCCTCTGGGGCTGCGCCACCTCCGTCGACGTGCACGAGTTGCTCCCCGACGTGCCGTACCTAATCGTCAAGGACTCATCCATCGACGCCACGGAATTCGCCCGGCACTCCGACGGCACCGCAACCCAGACAACGGTGCCCGCCCATGAGGTCGAGGTGGTCGAGCCGGTGGGAGCCGGAGACGCGTTCGCGGCCGGTTACCTGTCCGCACTGATCAATGGCGCGGCATCCGCCGAGCGTCTCAACCGCGGCCACTCGCTCGCGTCCTGGGCGCTGGGCAGCCGGGAGGACTTCCGCCCGGGCCACGGCCCGCACGCCCCCAACAGATTCGCCCCCGACCTAAGGAAACAAATCGCATGATCCACTCAACCGTCGCCAGCGAATGGTTCTCCGAAGGCTTCTTCCGCGTTCCCGTCATCGCCGTCTTGCGCGGGCTGTCGGCCGACGAGTCGGTGCGCCTGTCTGAACGTGCCTGGGCTGCCGGCGTCGAGCACGTCGAGATCCCGATCCAGACCCCGGCCGCGGTTCCCGCGCTCCGGGCCGTGGCCGCCGCCGCGGCCGCGCACGGACTCCTCATCGGAGCCGGCACCGTGACCACCCTAGAACAGCTCGACGCCGCCGCCGGAGTGGGTGTCTCCTTCACGGTCTCGCCCGGCCTCGACCCGGAGATCGTCCTTGAGAGCGCCCGCCGGGGCATCGCGCACCTGCCGGCCGTCGCCACCGCGAGCGAGATCCTCCAGGCCAGGGCCCTCGGCCTCCACTGGGCGAAGATATTCCCGGCCTCCGTGCTCGGTCCGCAGTGGGCGAGGGCGATGAAAGGCCCCTACCCGGAGATGAACTTCGTCGCCACGGGCGGTCTGACCGCCGTCAACGCCCCGGAATTCCTCGCCAACGGCGTCAGCGTGGTCGGCCTCAGCAGCGCCTTCGCCGACGACATCCAGCTCGAGACCGTGCGCCGGATGATCGCCGCGAGCCGCGAGGTCGCCAGCACCCTGGCCTGACGGTTTCGTTTGCCGCTCCGTCGGCCGAGTTGCGGAGAAAGCGCCCTGGCACACTCTGGCGGGCTTTCGCCAGGGTGCTTTCTCCGTAACGCCGCCCGGGGCATGCCCCGCGGGCTAAGCGAAGAACCCGATCAGCACCGGCGCCAGGGCAGCCGGGTCGACGTTGTGGTCCTGCCCGTCGAGGGTGAGCCGCCGGGCGCCGGGGATTGTCTCCGCAGCGACGGATGCCGCGGTGCCGGCCCACGGCGGGCTCTCGGCTCCGTCGATGAGCAGCGTCGGGGCCGCGACCCTGCCGATCCGGTCGGCGTGGACCAGCCCGTCCCCGACCAGGGCGAGGTCGTAGGGGAGCGTGTGTGCAATGGCAAGCATGCCGGGCCACCACGGCTGCCGGGTCAGGGCGGCCACGCCGTCGGGATCGGCGCCGATGCCGAGCAGGAACCGGGTCGCGGCCAGCTCGCGATCGCCGGCATCCATCGCGGCCCGCACCTCGTCGGCCCAGGCCAGGGAACCCGGCCCGTTCTCCTCGGCGGTGAACGGCGGCTCGTACGCGACCACCTTCGTGATCGGCAGCCCCGCGGCGGCGGCCTCGAGTGCGAGCACGGCGCCGGAGGAGTGCCCGTAGACCATGGCGGACCCGCCGGCCGCGGCGACCAGCGCCGCGAGGTCCTCGATCTCGCGGGCGATGGCATACGGCTGGGTGTCGGTGCTGTCGCCGCGGCCCCGGCGGTCATAGCTGTAGACCGTGAAATGCGGGGCGAGCAGCGGCACGAGCGCGCCGGGCGACATCCGCGTGTTGAAGGCACCGCCGGAGACGATCACGGCCGGCCCGGTTCCCGTCGTCTCGTAGGCGATCAGGGTACCGTCGGCGGATTGCACGGTCTGGAACATGGGGGACTCCCTCGTCGGTGGCGCGTGGCGTTGCTTTGATTGTGGCGCATCCGCCCCGCATCCGCCCCGCATCCGCCCGGCATTCGCCCCACATCCGCCCGGCCTCGCCGCACTACCAGGTCAGCCGGAAGGACGCCGACCAGGTGACCGGCACCCTCAAGTGGAAGCAGTTGTGGCTGACGACCCTGCTCGTGCCGGTGGCGATCGGCATCGTGATCGCCCACATCGTCATCTCCAACAGCACGACCGGGAGCCGGGTCGATGGCCACATTGCTGACCGCGGCAGTGTGGCGGCGGTCGAACCAGCCGGGGTATTCTCGGCACAGGCTCCTCCGGAGCCGGGCCGCGGCATCCGGGACAGCCGCCCAGTGAAGGGTCGATTCGATGCCTGACAGCACACGCGTTTTCGGCACCCTGCGCGGCGGGATGCCGTTTCTCAGTTTCGGGTCGGGGCCGCCGCTGGTCGTGCTGCCCGGGATCAGCGCCAACCACGCCGCCCCGGCCGGCGGCGAACGGCGGGCCCTGACCCAGCCGCTGCTGCCATTCGCCCAGGCCCGCCGCGTCTGGTGGGTCAACCGTCGCCCGTGCCTGGCCCTGGACGCGACCATGGCTGAGCTGGCCCGTGACTATGCCGAGGCCCTGCGGAGCCGGTTCGACGGCCCGGTCGACGTGCTGGCCTTCTCGACCGGCGGCAGCGTCGCGCTCCAGCTCGCCGTCGACCACCCGGATGTCGTCAAGCGGCTCGTGATCGTCTCCGCCGCCTACCGGTTGGGCCCGCACGGCGCCCCGGTGCAGTTGCGGGTGGCGGAGGAGTTGCGGGCGGATCGCCCCCGCCGGGCGGCCGCCGAGATGTTCGGGCTGCTCGGTGCGACCGCCGGCACCGGGAGGATCTTCGCGGCGCTCGGCTGGCTGATCGGCCCGGCCTTTTTCCGCACGAGCACCTCCGACCTGCTCGCCACCATCCACGCCGAAGACGGCTTCGACCTGCGCGTCCGCCTGGGCTGGATCACCGCGCCGACCCTTGTGATCGGCGGCGACCGGGACGCGTACTACAGCCCGGAACTATTCACGGAGACGGCGGCGCTGATCCCGAGCGGGCAGCTCATCCTCTATCCCGGGAGGGGGCACCTGGGCACGCAAACGGCGCCCGGCTTCGTGCAGGAGGTGCTGGGCTTCCTCGGCGATTCCCGGGTCGCGGGCACTTCGTCGACACCCCGCGCGCACCGCCGCCGGGCCTGACCGTCGACTCGGCCCGGTCTGCCCTGGCGGGTCAGCCTTGCCGGGTCAGCCCTGCCGGCTCAGCCCTGCCGGGTCAGCCGAGTCGGGTCAGCCGAGTCGGCCGGCTCAGACCACGGGGTCCATCGAGTTGAGGTGGCAGGCGTCATTCCACATCTGAAGCACGCGGTTCTCGCGTTCCCAGCCCAGCGTGGACACGGTGGCGGTGCCGAGGCTCAGGTGCCGGCCCGCCGCAGCGGGCAACCCCATCCAGCGGGCCGTCATGATCCGCAGGAAATGCCCGTGGGCGAATACGGCGACCGGCCCGGGGGCGGCGAGGCAGCGTTCGATGGCCAGATCGGCCCGAGCGCCGACCTCGTCGACGGTCTCGCCGCCGACGATGGGGGAGGTCCACACCGACCAGTCGGGCTCCGATGAGCGGATGTCCCTTGTCGTGCGACCCTCGAACACGCCGTAGTCCCACTCGAGAATGTTCTCGTCAGGCATGCCCTGGTCGGCATACCCGGCGCGCTGCATGGTCTCCCAGGCGCGTTTCAGCGGGCTCGACAGCACCATCGAGAAGTCCCGGCCGTCCAGCATCTCGCCGAGGGCATCCGCCTGCTGGCGGCCGAGGTCGGTCAGTGGGATGTCGGTGCGCCCGGTGTGCCGCCCGGAGATGCTCCACTGGGTCTGCCCGTGCCGCACCAGCACGATGTCGTTCTGGGCCATCTCGGTTCCACCTCCCCGGCGTTGCTCGCCCGTGCTGACGAGTCTATTCAGCGGCGCGGGGCATCCTCGGCATGAATGTCGGTGGCTGCCACTACCGTCAGGCACAGCTGACCAGCTGACCACCGGATGCTCCCTGACGCTCGTGCCGAGACCAAGGAGATGACAATGAAGGTACTTGTGGCGACCCGATCCACCCAGGGCACGCGGCCGAGCGATGAGAATCGCTGTACGGAGGGCGAGTTGGTGTTCATGCTCGACCCGTGCCTGACCAGCTGGCTCGATCTCTACGGCCGAAAGTGCGCGTGCGGGCGCTCGTTCCTCGGAATGAGCTCGCTCCAGTCCACGACTACGGCCAGAGTGATCGAGGTCTCCGGACTCACCCTTGAGGGCTACGAGCAAGCCCTCGCGGAATGCTTCGTCGCCGAAGGCTGGTGTCGCGATTGCTTCGCACGCGAGGCGCCGAACATGCTCGACGATCTCGTCGGTTTCGCCTCGGCGCTGCCCGTCGGGGCCGTCGTGGAACGTCGACTCGACACGCTCCACGTGCGAAGGGTCGGACGGTTGAAGGGTCGGGCCGGAGGGTCGGACGGTCGAAGAGTCGGGACGGAGGGGTGACCCCGCGCCCTGATCACCTGAGCGTGCAATGAGCCCGCGCTGACTCGACGCGGTCGCGGCGCGAGACAGCCGTCGGCCCGGTTGAGTGACGCGGCCGGGAATAGCGCGCGGACCTCGGGCGCTGCATCCGACATGAAACGCATCGGATTCCTCTCGTTCGGCCATCACCAGCCCGTGCAGGGTTCGCTTGCGCGCACCGCCAGGGACGCCCTCGTGCAGACCGTGGAACTGGCCGAGGCCGCCGAGGAGCTCGGCGTCGACGGTGCCTACGTGCGGGTGCACCATTTCGCGCCCCAGTTTGCCTCGCCGTTCCCGCTCCTCGCCGCGATGGCCGCTCGCACCAGCCGGATCGATCTTGGCACGGGCGTGATCGATATGCGCTACGAGAACCCGCTCTACATGGCGGAGGAGGCCGCGATCACGGATCTGATCAGCAACGGACGGCTCCAACTCGGCGTCAGCCGCGGCTCGCCCGAGACCGCCCTCCGCGGCTACGAATCGTTCGGGTACGTGCCGGCGGAGGGCAGCACGGACGCGGACGATGCCCGTGCCCGCACTGCGATCTTCCGGGCTGCGATCGCCGGTGCCGGGATCGCCCCGGCGAACCCGCAGATGACCGGGCGCGCCGGCCTGCTCCCGATCCAGCCGCAATCACCCGGGCTCAGCGAACGGATCTGGTGGGGCTCCGGCACCCGCAAGACAGCCAGGTGGGCCGGCGAGCAGGGCATGAACCTGATGAGCTCGACCCTGCTCACCGAAGACACCGGGGTGCCGTTCGGCGACCTGCAGGCGGAGCAGATCGCCATCTTCCGCGCCGCCTGGGCCGAGGCCGGCCACCCGGGCACGCCGCGGGTGTCGGTGAGCCGCAGCATCCTGCCGATCGTCAATGACCAGGACCGTGCCTACTTCGGCCGCAAGGCCGGTGCCGGGGAGGAAGACCAGGTCGGCCACCTCGACGGCGGCCTCGCCCGTTTCGGCAAGAGCTACGTGGGGGAGCCCGACCTGATCGCCGCGCAACTGGCCGACGACGCGGCGGTGCGCGAGGCGGACACGGTGCTGGTCACCATCCCGAACCAGCTCGGCGTCGTCTACAACGCGCACCTGCTCGAGTCGATCGTGCGGCACGTGGCCCCGGCCCTCGGCTGGCGCTGACCCCACCCTGCCGCCCACCCTGCCGCCCAGCCGGCCCGTCCCCTGTTCATGCGCATAACTCCTGCAATTCATGGATGTGGGAATCGCCTCCCGCGGAATTCTGCCCGGACTTCGGAGCCGGCCCGCGAAATTGCAGGAGTTACGCAGGTGGGACCGCCGAGACCCCAGCCCGCCGGGCCGGATCCGGGCCGCGCAGCGGTGGCGGAGACTCGATTGGAAGTTCTGCGCCGGGGAAACGTAGGCTGGAAGCCCATCCATCGAGTCGGAAACAGGTCTGCCGTGAGGGTCATCAGCTACAACCTCCGCAAGAACCGTGCCAGCGGTGAGCTCAGTGCGCTGGACGAGCAATACGAGCCCGACCTCCTCTGCCTGCAGGAGTGCGACACGCTCGAGCTGCCCTCCGAGATCGGCCTGTTGCACCTGGCCGACTCCACCCTGACGAACCGGCTCGGCCTCGCGATCTACTACCGCAAGGACCGGTTCGAGGCGGTCACGACGCAGGCGTTCGCACTCAAGAAATCCCTGCACGACCGGCTGCTCACCCCCGCCCACGAGCGTCTGATCGGCACCCGGTTGATCGACCGGGTCGCCGACCGGGAACTTGTCGTCGCCTCGTTTCACGCCGCACCACTCACCGCGCTGAACTCCCTCCGCCGCAACCAGATCCAGTCGGCGCACGAGGAGTTGAACCTGCTCGGGCCGGGGCTGCCCACCCTGATGGTCGGCGACTACAACTACCCGATCTTCAAGCGCAACCTCGGCGACAAGATCAACAAGTCCGGCTACGACCTCACCCTGAGCGACTCCCGCACCTACACCCGGTACAAGTTCTTCCGCGGGCACTTCGACCTTGCCACCTCCACCGGGCTCACCATCGACAACGTCGAGACGCTGCCCCAGGGCACTTCCGACCACATGCCGATCCTCGTCACGTCCACCTACACCGACGAGTCTGTGCACGAGACGGTGCGGCAGACCGCCCGGCAGGCACTGCGCGAGGCCGATGGCGCGGCGAGGACCTCGGCGGGCGTACCGGAGGAGTTCGACATCTAGTCGGGCGCCGGGCCGGCATCCATCGGCCGGCTCGGGGTCCGCCCCGTCATCGGAAACGCTCGGGCAGCACCACGTTCGCCCCTGCCCCACGGAACAACGGCGCGACCTCGGCGGGGGAATAGCCCGCGATTCCGCAGCCGACCTCCGTGACCAGAAACCTGAGTTCCGGATGCTCGGCCGCGAACCCGAGGAACGCCGCCGCCTCCGCGGCGAGCGTCTCGAACCCGCTCATCGTGTCGATCGCATAGGACTGGCCGTGCAGGCCGTGCCCCTCGCCCCAGATCGCGCCGAATCGCTCCAACGCCGTGGCGGCCGCCCCGCCGGCGTGCCAGCCAGCGGCGTTGGAGCCGAACACGAAGACCTCGCCTGGTTCCAGCTGGGTGATCATCATGCCCGCCAGTGTAGGGCGGTGGTCGAGCGGCCGGTGGTCGAGCTGCCGGTGGTCGAGCTGCCGGTGGTCGAGCCTGTCGACACCCCGCACTCGCCGTCAGGGCACCAGCACGATCTTGCCCACGTGAGCGGATGCCTCCATCCGGCGGTGCGCGTCCGCCGCCTCGGCGAACGAGAACCGGCTGTCGATGACCGGGTGGAAGGCTCCGGACTCCAGCCAGGGCCAGACATCCGTCAGCAGCCCGCGGATGATCGCGGCCTTCTCCGCGAACGGGCGGGCGCGCAGCGTGGTGCCCCAGTAACGGCCGCGCTTCTGCATCAGGTGGAACGGGTTGAAGCTCGCGTTCTCGCCGCTCTGGTTGGCGATCACCATGATGCGCCCGTTCACGGCGAGCGCCTCCACATTGCGTGCCGCATAGGAGCCGCCGATGATGTCGAGAATCACGTCGGCGCCGTGCGAGTCGGTCGCGGCGGCGATCTCCGCCGCGAAATCCTGTTCGCGGTAGTCGATCAGGATCTCGGCGCCGAGGCTGCGGCACACGGCCAGCTTCTTGGCCGACCCGGCCGTCACGGCCACCCGCGCGCCGGCCAGCGTACCCAGCTGGATCGCGGTGGTGCCGATGCCGCTGGCGCCGCCGTGCACGAGCAGGGTCTCGCCGGCGGCAAGGCCGGCGCTCATGAACACGTTGGACCACACGGTGGCCAGCGCCTCGGGCAGCCCGGCCGCGTCGACGAGATCGACCGAGTCCGGAACCGGCAGGGCCAGCTCTTCGTGCACCACGGCCTCGGTGGCGTAGCCGCCTCCCGCGAGCAGGGCGCAGACCCGGTCGCCGACCGCGAACCGGGTCGCCTCGGGCCCGACCTCGGTCACCACGCCGGACACCTCGAGCCCGGGCCACCCCGGCGCCCCGGCCGGCGAGGGGTAGGCGCCGAGGCGTTGGGCCACGTCCGCGCGGTTCACGCCGGCCGCGGCCACCCGAATCCGGATGTCCCTGGCCCCGACGCTGAGGTCGGCGACGGTGCTGAGCGTGAGGGCTTCGGGGCCCCCGGGGGTTTCGACGATGATTGCGCGCATCGGGTCAGCCTACGCTCGGTCTCTGGCACCTGGCGTGCGGTGTGTCGAACCTCGACAGGCTCGATCACCGGTGCATCGCCACTCGATCCAGCACTGCCCGGTGGTTCGGTGCGCGGAAGCCCGCCGACGAATCTACGATGGTAGACAGGGGGCGTGGCAGTCGCATGCCCCGGATCGTGCGCACGTAATTCCGCAATGACGCGGAGATTTTCTGATGGAGGCTTAATTCAATGACGCCTGAGTCCACCCGCACCGGGCAATCCCCGGCAGGCAGCACACTCGACGCTTTCCTGGGCGACTACTACGAGCACCTGGCCCGTGAAGACGCCCAGAACTACCCCACCGACCTGCTCCGGGAGCGGGCCATCCGCCATTGGGAGGTCGCCCGGAGCCGCACGCCCCACACCCCGAACATCCAGATCGAGAACGAAGCCGGCCGCAGCGTCGTCTACATCGTCACCGATGACATGCCGTTCCTGGTGGATTCGGTCACCGCCGAACTCGTGCGCCAGCACTCGGCCATCCACCTCGAGGTGCACCCGCTCCTCGTCGTCACCCGGGACCGTGACACCAACGAGCTGGTCGGCGTCAGCCGGGTGCACGGGGGCGACGGTACCCGTCCGGGTGCCGCCGACGAGACCGTCACCCAGGTCGAGTCGTGGATCGCGATCGAGATCGAAACCGCCGGCAACGAGGCCCGAGCCTCCCTCGTCGCCGGGCTGGCCAAGGTGCTCGGCGACGTGCGCGCCGCGAACGAGGACTGGCAGGCCATGCGCACGAAGGCCCTGCAGATCGCCGACGACCTCGGCCACGTCGCCCACGCCGAGGGCATCCAGGAGATCAAGCAGGCGCAGGACCTGCTGCGCTGGCTCGACCGCGACAACTTCACCTTCCTCGGCTACCGGGAGTACGACCTGGAGACCATCGACGGAGAAGATGTGCTGAGCATCCGTGACGGAAGCGGCCTGGGGCTGCTGCGTTCCATGGACGACGGCCACCAGATCCAGCATCTGACGGATGCCGGCCGGCTCAAGGCTCGCGAGCGCAGCGCCCTGGTCATCACCAAGGCGAACTCGCGCTCGAGCGTGCACCGGCCCGCCTACTTCGACTACATCGGAATCAAGAGCTTCGACGCGGACGGGAACGTGACCGGCGAGCAACGCTTCATCGGCCTGTTCGCGGCCACGGCGTACACGAGCTCGGTGCGTGATGTGCCGATCCTGCGTGAGAAGGTCGACGCCGTGATGGACCAGGCCGGGTTCCCGCCCGGTTCGCACAGCGGCAAGGAACTCCTCGGCATCCTGGAAACCTACCCCCGCGACGAGTTGTTCCAGATCGACATGCCCACCCTGTTCAGCACCGCGCTGGCGATCCAGCGGCTGCAGGAGCGGCGCCGCACCCGGCTCTTCCTCCGGCCGGACGTCTACGGCCGGTTCATGACCGCGCTGGTCTACTTCCCCCGCGACCGGTACACCACGGCCGTGCGGCTGCGGATCGAGAAGGAGCTGCGGGACACCTTCCACGCGGAGTCCGTCGACTTCGAGGCCCGGATGACCGAGTCGGCGCTGGCCCGGCTGTTCTTCCGGATCCGGCTGCAGAAGAACGACACGGTCGGCGTCGTCGACGCCGCCGCGCTCGAGCACCGGCTGGTGATGGCCGTGCGGTCCTGGCCCGAGGGGATCGGCGAGAAACTGCGCGAGAGCCACCCGCTGGACGAGGCGGAGCGGCTCTCCGAGCTGTGGGCGGAGGCGTTCCCCGCCAGCTACCGGGTGGACTACGAGCTCGAAGAGGCCCTGGCGGACATCGGGCGGTTCGAGGACGGCGCCGCGGCGGCCGCGGCGGCGAGTGCCGCCGGCACCGGCCCGGCCCGGCCTGCCCTGCACGTCTACCTGCCGACCGGAGCGGGCGCCGGCGACACCGTCACCGACGCCGACGACGGGAGCACCGCCGGACGCGGCGCCACGGTCGAGGATGCCCGGGTCAAGCTCTACATGATGGAGCCGAAGAGCCTGAGCCAGATTCTCCCGTTCCTGCAGAACCTCGGCATCGAGGTGCTCGACGAAGTACCGTTCGAGATCAAAACCGCCGACGGCCGGGACTTCTACCTCTACGACCTGGGCCTGACCTACCCGGCCGGCGTCGACCCGATCGCCACCGGCGCCCTGCTGGCAGACTCCTTCGGCGCCGCCGTCAGCGGTGCCGCCGAGTCGGACGGCCTCGACCGGCTGGTCCTCACCGAGGGCATGCCCTGGCACCGGGTCGTCATCCTGCGCAGCTACGCCAAGTACCTGCGCCAGGCCGGCAACACGAACTCCTACGGCTTCGTCGCCGACACCCTGCTCGCCAACCCGACCGTGACCGGCGGGCTGGTCTCCCTGTTCGAGGCCCGGTTCGACCCCGACCTGGGCGAGGACGAGCGCATCCGTCGCTCGGAGGAGATCCGCGGCCGGCTGACCGTGGCGATGGAGCAGGTCGCCACCCTCGACGCCGACCGGATCCTGCGTACCCTGATCAACCTGATCGAGGCGACCCTGCGCACGAACTACTTCCAGGGCAAGCCCTACCTCAGCGTGAAACTCGACCCGACGGCGATCGAACTGCTGCCGTTCCCGCGGCCCAGGTACGAGATCTGGGTGTACTCCCCGCGGGTGGAGGGCGTGCACCTGCGCTTCGGCAAGGTCGCCCGCGGCGGGCTGCGCTGGTCGGACCGGCGGGAGGACTTCCGCACCGAGGTGCTCGGCCTGGTCAAGGCGCAGACGGTGAAAAACGCGGTGATCGTGCCGACCGGAGCGAAGGGCGGATTCTTCGCCAAGCAGCTCCCCGACCCGGCCGTCGACCGTGCCGCCTGGATGGCCGAGGGCGTCGAAAGCTACAAGACCTTCATTCGCGGGCTGCTCGACCTCACCGACAACCTCGTCACGACCGCCGACGGGGAGCAGCTAGTGCCGCCCGCCCGGGTGGTGCGCCACGACGACGACGACTCCTACCTGGTGGTCGCCGCCGACAAGGGAACGGCGACGTTCTCCGACATCGCGAACGGGCTGGCCGCCGAATACGGTTTCTGGCTCGGCGACGCGTTCGCCTCCGGCGGTTCGATCGGCTACGACCACAAGGTGATGGGCATCACCGCCCGCGGCGCCTGGGAGTCGGTCAAGCGCCACTTCAGCGAGCTGGGCGTCGACACCCAGACCGAGGGCTTCACCGTCGTCGGCGTCGGCGACATGTCCGGGGACGTGTTCGGCAACGGCATGCTCCTCTCCGAACACATCCAGTTGATCGCGGCGTTCGACCACCGCCACATCTTCCTGGACCCGAACCCGGATCCCGTCGCATCCTTCGCCGAACGGCGCCGGCTGTTCGCCCTGCCGCGCTCGTCCTGGGCCGACTACTCCGCGAGCCTGATCAGCGCCGGCGGCGGGATCTTCCCGCGGCAGGCGAAGGTCGTGCCGATCTCCCCTGAGGTGCGGGTGGCGCTCGGGCTGCCCGACGGCACCACCCAGCTGAGCCCGCCGGAACTCCTCCGGGCGATCCTGATGGCGCCCGCCGACCTGCTCTACAACGGCGGGATCGGCACCTATGTCAAGGCCAGCACGGAGACCGCCGCGCAGGTCGGCGACAAGGCCAACGACGCCATCCGGGTGGACGGCCGTGACCTGCGGGTCAGGGTCGTCGGCGAGGGCGGGAACCTCGGCCTGACCCAGCGGGGCCGGATCGAGGCTGCCCTGAAGGGCGTGATCCTCAACACCGACGCGATCGACAACTCGGCCGGGGTCGACTGCTCGGACCATGAGGTGAACATCAAGGTCTTCGTCGACCGGATGGTCGCGGCGGGCAAGCTGGCCGAGAAGGACCGGGCGGAGTTCCTCGCCGACATGTCCGACGAGGTGGGCCGGCTGGTGCTCGAGGACAACATCGACCAGAACATCCTGCTGCTCAACGACCGGGTGAAGGTGGCCACCTGGAGTCCCAGCTACGAACGGCTGATGGACCGGCTGGAGGCGACCGGAGAGCTCAAACGCGACCTCGAGGCGCTGCCGACGACGCTGGTGCTGCGGGACCGGCTCGAACAGGGCCTCGGCCAGGGCCTCACGTCGCCCGAGCTGTCGGTGCTCGCGGCGTACGCCAAGATCGACCTGGCCACCTCGCTGCGCGACAGCGACCTGGCCGACGACCCGTGGTTCGGCCGAACCCTGCGCGAGTACTTCCCCCGGCAGCTGCGGGAGCGCTTCGATGCCGACCTGGACACGCATCCGCTGCGCCGGGAGATCATCGCCACGGTCGTCGCGAACGACATGATCAACCTAGGCGGGGTGACCTTCGCGTTCCGGGCGATCGAGGAGACCTCGGCCAACCAGGCCACAGTGGCACGGGCGTTCGTGGCCCTGCGGGAGATCTTCGAGCTCGACGTGATGGTCGACGAACTGAACGCGCTTCCGTCGTCGTTCCCGACCGAGCACTGGACCGCGATCCACCTGGACATGCGCCGGCTGCTCGACCGGGCGGTGCGCTGGCAGGTCAACCAGGGTGCGGCACGGCCGGTCGGCGAGGTCGTCGCCCAGTACAAGCCGCAGATCGACCAGGTTCGGGCCCGGCTGGTGGACTACCTGCAAGGTGGCGACCTGAGACGGGTGAAGGCGCTGCTGGCCACGGCGAAGGAGTGGGGGCTCCCCGAGGACCTCGGCCGGCGCTGGGCCGAGCTGTTCGAGGTGTTCGCGCTGCTCGACGTGGCGAAGGTGGCGGCGAACCTGGACATGCCGATGGCCGATGTCGCGGCCGTGTACTACACGGTCTACGACCGGTTCGGCGTGGACAACCTGCTCGAACGCATCACCGCGCTGCCGCGGAAGGACCGGTGGCAGGCCCTGGCCCGTGCCGCTCTCCGCGACGACCTGTACTCGACCGTCGCCGACATCACGGCGGCCGTGCTGGCCGAGACGGATGCCGGCAACGCCGACCTGCGCGTGCTGGCCTGGGAGGCCCTCAATGCCGAGCAGCTCGGCCGGGCCCGGAGCGTGTTCGAGGAGGTCAACGCCCTCGGCCAGGACGACATCGCGTCCCTCTCCGTCGTGGTGAGGCTGATGCGCTCGATCGTGCGCCGCTGACCTGCCGCCGCCGGCCTGGACGCCGCTCCATCGCCGTCGCCTGCGCATAACTCCTGCAGATAGCACCGGCCGCCCCGTGAACCCGCGTGTTCACGGGGCGGTTTCGACAGTCGTCGACGATCTGCAGGAGTTATGCGAATGGCTGTGCGGGTGAGTTGTGCCTGGGTGCGGACGGGGACGTCCGCGGGGCTGAAGGGTGGGGCGGATGCCGGGGGCGCCGCGGTCCGCAGCCGCCGCCTTGGTCAGTGGCCGCGGGCGATCCAGTCGGGGAGTAGGGCGGCCTCGGCGCCGATCGTGGTGTGCTCGCCGTGGCCGGTGAGCACGACGGTCTCCGGCGGGAGGGTGAGCAGCTTCGTGCTGATCGACTCGAGGATCGTGGGGAAGTCGCTGAACGAGCGGCCGGTGGCGCCCGGACCGCCGGCGAACAGGGTGTCCCCGCTGAACACGGTGCCGAGCGCCGGCGCGTAGAAGCAGACCGCGCCGGGGGAGTGGCCGGGCGTGTGCAGCACCTGCAGGTCGATGCCGCCGACGGGAATCACCTGGCCGTCGTCGAGCGGGCGGCTGGGCGGGGCATCCGGGTAGACCCGGTCCCAGAGCACGATGTCGTCGGGGTGCAGGTGGGTCGGGGCGGTGCGCGCGGCCTGCACCTCTGCTGCGGCGTCGATGTGGTCGTCGTGAGCATGGGTGCAGAGGATGCCGACCAGCTTGCGGTCGCCGACCGCCTCGAGGATCGCCTGGGCGTCGTGTGCGGGGTCGATGACGACGCACTCGGTGTCGTCGCCGACGATCCAGACGTTGTTGTCCACGGCCCAGGTGCCGCCGTCGAGGCTGAACGAGCCGGAGGTGACGAGGTGGTCGATGTGGGCCGCCATCAGAGCACCACGACCGAGCGGAGGACCTCGCCGCGGGCCATCTTGCCGAAGGCCTCCTCGATGTGGCCGATGCCGATCCGTTCACTGACGAACTGGTCGAGCGGCAGCCGGCCCTGCAGGTAGAGGTCGGTGAGCATCGGGAAGTCCCGCTCGGGCAGGCAGTCGCCGTACCAGGACGACTTGAGCGCCCCGCCGCGGCCGAACACGTCGAGCAGCGGGATTTCCAGCATCATCTCGGGGGTGGGCACGCCCACCAGCACCACTGTGCCGGCCAGGTCGCGGGCGTAGAACGCCTGCCGCCACGTCTCGGGGCGGCCGACCGCGTCGATGGCGACGTCGGCGCCGAAGCCGCCGGTCAGCGCCTGCACGGCCGCGACGACGCCGGCCTCGTCGAGGTCCGACGAGTCGATCGTGTGCGTCGCGCCGAGCTGCTGCGCCTTGGCGAGCTTCTTCGCGTCGCGGTCGATCGCAATGATCACGGATGCCCCGGCCAGCCGGGACCCGACGATCGCCGCGTTGCCGACGCCGCCGCATCCGATCACGGCGACCGAGTCACCGTGGCTCACGTTGCCCGTGTTCATGGCGGCGCCGATCCCGGCCATGATGCCGCAGCCGAGGAGGCCGACCGCCGCGGGGTCCGCCGCAGGGTTGACCCTGGTGCACTGCTTCGCGTGCACGAGGGTCTTCTCGGCGAACGCGCCGATGCCGAGCGCGGGGCTCAGCTCGGTGCCGTCGGTGAGCGTCATCTTCGAGGTGGCGTTGAAGGTGTTGAAGCAGTACCAGGGTTCGGCCCGTGTGCAGGCCCGGCACTCGCCGCAGACCGCACGCCAGTTCAGCACGACGAAGTCGCCGACCTCGACAGTGGTGACGCCGGCACCGATGACGCTGACCCGGCCGGCGGCCTCGTGGCCGAGCAGGAAGGGGAAGTCGTCGTTGATGCCGCCCTCCCTGTAGTGGAAGTCGGTGTGGCAGACGCCGCAGGTTTCGATGTCGACGATGACCTCGCCGGGACCGGGATCGGGAATCACGATGTCGACGAGCTCAACGGGTGCGCCCTTCGATCGAGCGATGACGCCTTGAACGGTCGTCGACATGGAACTCCAAATCTTCGCCTCCGCAGGCGATCGGGGAATCCAGCCAGACTACCCACACGCGCTGGCACGAGGCCGTGCGGCGGTGAATCGGGCCACGCGGCTCGGGCCACGCGGCTCGGGCCACGCGGCTCGGGCCACGCGGCTCGGGCCACGCGGCTCAGGAGGCGAATTCCTCGCAGTGGCTGCACCACCAATGCCCGGCGACGGGTTCCATGATCTCGAAGCAGGAAATGCAGGTTGGTCTGGGCAACAGTTCGTCGGGTGGCATGGTGACGCTCAATTTCGCAAAAAGACCGCGACTCCCCAGCCCGAAACGGACATTCGCTCATCTTCAGGATAGGCAGGCCGGGAACCTCCTGTCCAGAGTCGCCCGCCTCGTCGTCAGTCGGTATCGGCGCTCGGAGTCGCGACGCCTGAGCCGCCGGTCGCCCCGTTGGTGGCCCCGTCGACCGCCTCGTTGGTGGCCCCGTCGGCCGCCCCGTCGGCGGCCAGTCCCGGCGACTCCGAGCGCCCCGTGACGAGCCGTGCGACCATGGCCTTGAGCTCGGCGATCTCGGCCGCGAGGATGTCGAGCTTGTCCTCGCTGACGTCGAGTTCGGCCTTGATCTCCTCCTCGGCCACGCGGTTGGCCGAGGCGAACCAGGCGGCGATGAACGCGGTCAGCGTGCCGATCAGGGCGATCCCGGTGGCGACGAGGCCCACCGTGACGAGCCGCCCCTCGGCGGTCACCGGGTAGAGGTCGCCGAATCCGACGGTGGCCATCGTGACGAACGACCACCACCAGCCCTCCCAGACCGAGTGGATGTTCGCTCCGACCGCGCCGCGCTCGGCATCCGTGACCGCGAGTCCGGCGATGAACCAGACGGAGACCGCCGTCACGGCCGCGTAGGTCATCACCCGGTTCTTGAGCTTCTTGCTCACCCGGCGGGCGGAGAGGATGACGATCGAGAGCACGCGCAGGGCCCGCAGCGGACGGAACAGCGGCAGGGCGACCACGACCAGGTCGAGCAGGTGGGTGCGCACGAAGCGCAGCCGGTCGTGCGCGAGGGACAGGCGCACGATGAAGTCGACGGCGAAGGCCGCCCAGGTGCCGATCTCGATCCATTCGAGCAGCAGCCGCCAGCCCGGGCCGATCTCCGGAGCCACGATCGGCGCCGCGTAGGCCAGCAGGAACGCGAAGCCGAGCACCAGCAGCGGTCGGTCGGTGGACTGCTCCCAGCGCTGGCTCCGGGTCAGCGGCACCTCATGTTCGGCCACCCGACGCCTCCTGACCGGCCTCCGTTGGCCACTGCGCCCGGCCGCCGCTCCGGGGTGGAGAGCCGGCCCCGCGGGCCCTGGTCCGCGCGGCGTGTTGATCCCATCGTATTCCGCGGCAGCCCTCATCCGGCCGCGATGTGCCAGGGCGGGTGGCGGGAACGGCCGCCGGTTCGGGCGGGTCAGGCCAGCGGGAACACGATCCGGGTCTGCCACTTCGCGGGGTCCGACCCACTGTCGGGGCCGACCAGGTATTCCTCCCACATGTCGCCGGCCGTGGCGAGCTTCTCCGCCGAAATGTAGTCCGGGGGCAGGGCCGCGGATGGAGCAGGTGTGCCCGCCAATTGCCCAGATCGGTCACCGTTCGGGCCGAAACCCCCGTACCGTTGATATGTGGTCTTCGAGCATGGGTCTTGAAGCGGTGGGGGCCACGAAATACGAAAGGTTTTTTTCGCTTGAGCGACGAATGTATCCACGGACTTGAAGGCGGGCTCTGCGCCCTGTGTTTCCCGAAGGCCGCCCCTCAAATCGCGGCGACCGTGCCGGCGCCCCGGGCCAGCCGGGCCAAGGCTTCCCGCGCCCCCTCGTTGCGGAGCTCGCCGTCACCGCGCACGGTGACGCTGGGAGCGCCGAAGCCGCCCGTGGCGACCAGGGTGGTCGGCGCGGCCAAGGTCGTCGCCGACAATGTCGGCGAGCAGCGCATCTATCACCTCACCCACATTCGCAACCTGGCCGGCATCCTCGAGAGCGGCGCCCTGCTGGCCGACACGAGTGAGGCCTGGACCACGCGCCCGGTCGTCGACATCTCCTCGGCGCCGAACCGGGACGCCCGCCGCACCGCGTTGGTCTCCGGCGACGGCAGCTCGAGCGTGGCCGGTTACGTGCCGTTCTTTCTCTCGCCGAACGCCCGGCTCTGGGACGGTCTCCTCACCGGCACGACGGATCCCCGACTCTCCGCCGACGCGCACACCGCCGAGATCTTCGATTTCGTCATCCTGGTCAGCACGGTCAAGAAGCTCCGTGACGCCCAGGCCGCAGCCGAGGACGCCGCCGACGCATCCGGCGCATCCGACGCGGCGGTCGCGGTGACCGACGGCGACGCCGCCGGCGCCCTGACCCGGATCAGCGCGACCCCGGAGACCTCCGACTCCCTGCTCCGCCGCCTGCGCGCGGATGCGGAATCCGACGGGATCCTCCGCGCCGAACTGCTCGTCGCCGAGACGTTCCCGTTCGACCTGGTCACCCTGGTCGGCGTTGCCAACGATAAGGTGCGCGACGAGGTGCGGGGCATCCTCGCCGCTTCGACGCACAAGCCCAAGGTCGCCGTCTACCCGCCGTGGTTCCACGCCGTCGAGGCCACGACCGCGCTGTAGCGCACGGGTTCGGCGCCCCCGATGCCGGCAGGGCGCAGGCCCGGCCGGGGCACCGGCCCGGTCAGGGCAGGACGGGGGCGACGAACGCGAACGTCTCGCCGAGCAGCCAGACGAGCACGAGCACGACCGGCAGGTGGAAGATGAACTGCAGGAAGGTGAACCCCACGAGGTCCCTGGCCTTGAGCCCGAGAACGGCGAGCAGGGGGAGCATGAAGAACGGGTTGACCAGGTTGGGCAGCGCCTCGGCCACGTTGTAGATCTGCACCGTCCAGCCCAGGTTCATCTGGACATCCGTCGCCGACTGCATCACGTAGGGTGCCTCGACCAGCCACTTGCCGCCGCCGGAGGGCACGAAGACGCCCAACACCACGGTGTACAGGGCGATGATCACGGCGAAACCGCCGCCACCGCCGATCGAGGTGAAGAATTCGGCCAGGTGCTCCGAGACGGTGAGGCCGCCGTTGCCCACCGCCCGGGTGAGGATCGCCGCCATCGCGGCGTAGAGCGGGAACTGCACCAGGATGCCGGCGGTCGCCGGAACCGCCTTCGACACCGCCTGGAGGAAGTTGCGTGGTGTCCCGTGCAACACCAGGCCGAGCATGAGGAACACCAGCAGGTACCCGTTCAGGCTGCTCACCACGGTGAGGATCGGCAGGGTGAGCAGCTGGGAGACCAGCCAGCCGAGGGTGAGCAGGCCGGCGAGGATCGGCAGGATGCGGCTGTACTCGAGCCATTCGCCCGGGCGCGTGCGCGGTGCCGCCGGCACCGGCGTGTCGTCGAGGTCGACGCCGAGATCGCGCGCAGTGCGGATGGCGTCGCCGCGCGGCGCCGAGAAGTGCGCCACGGCCACGGTGAGGGCGATGATGACGGCGCACATGGTGAGGGACTGCCAGGTGAAGATGGTGCTGCCGAAGTCGAGGATCCCGGTGACCGCGAGCAGGGCCGGCGGCAGCGACGCGGCCGTCGCCTGCAGCTGCGCGGCCGACGAGGACATGCCGAGCGCCCACACGGCGCCGAGTCCCATGAAGGCGGCGGCGCCGAGCGCCCGATAGTCGACGCGGAGGTCGGCGCGGCGGGCGATGGCCCGGGCGAGCAGCCCGCCGAAGATGAGGCTGAGCCCCCAGTTCACGAACGACACGGACATCGAGAGCAGGGCCACGAAACTGACGGCGCTGGCCGCGGACCGCGGTACGGCGGCGAGGGTGCAGATAAGCCGGGCCACCGGCGGTGACGTGGCGACGACGTAGCCGGTGAGCACGACCATCGCCATCTGCAGGGTGAACGCGGTGAGGTCCCAGAAGCCGGTGCCAAAGGACTCGACGATGGTCTGCGGGGTGGAGCCGTTGGCCAGGGCGGCCAGGGCCACCAGGAACACGCCGACGAGAGCGAAGACGTAGGCGTCGGGGAACCACTTCTCGGTCCAGCGGGCGAGGGCCTGCGCCACGCGGGCCAGCCCCTTCTCGGTGCGGGTGTCGGGCAGGACGGAGGTCACGGAAGGTCTCTCTTCATTGAGCGATCGGTGCGGCGAGTCGTGACTCGGGCCGCGCCGGCATCTCAACCCGTTCGCGTACTGTCGCCCGAACGGGGGTGACCCGCCACTGGCAGGCTAGGGGCGGAAGTGGCAGGAGTCAACTCGACAATGCCCTGGCGTCAACCTCGTGTGCGGGTGTCAGCCCGGCGCCGTGGATTCAGGGCGCGGCGTGCACGTCTTCCTCGGAGTCCTCGGTCTCCTCGGTGCGGAAGGACGCCCCGCGGTCCGCGAGCCAGGCCACCAGCTCGCTGCCCGGCACCGGGCGGGAGATGAAGTAGCCCTGGGCCTGGTCGCAGCCGTAGAGCGAGAGCTCGGTCAGAGCGTCCGCGGTCTCCACACCCTCGGCCACCATCCGGAGATCGAGGGAGTGGGCCAGGTCGATCGTGGACGCCACCAGAGCGGCGGCGCGCGGGTCGTCCTGCATCGGGGTGAGGAACGACCGGTCGAGCTTGAGCTCGTCGATCGGCAGGTCGCGCAGGTAGGCCAGCGAGCTGTACCCGGTTCCGAAGTCGTCGATCGAGATGCGCACTCCCGTCGCCCGCAGGCGGGTCAGGCTGGCACGGGCGAGGTCGTAGTCCTGCATCAGGTACTCCTCGGTGATCTCGAGGATGAGCACGGATGCCGGCAGCCCGCGGGCGTCCAGCATGGCGGCGATCCGCTCGGGCAGCGCCGCGTCGAGCAGGGAACTGGGGGACAGGTTGACGGAGATCGACAGCCGGATCTCCCTCAGCATCCACACCGCCGCCTGGTCGAGGGCCTGGGCGAGCAGCACGTGGGTCATCTCGTGCATCAACCCGGCCTCCTCGACCAGAGGCAGGAAATCCCCGGGCTGGAGCAGTCCGCGGCAGGGATGGTTCCAGCGCACAAGGGCCTCGACGCTCCGAATCTCGCCCGTGGCCAGTTCGAGCTTGGGCTGGTAGTACAGCACCAGCTGGTCGGTCTTGAGGGCGACCCGCAGCTCGTGCAGGGTGCGCAGCCGGGTGCCGAAGTCGCTGTCGTCGGCGCTGGTGTACACGTGGTAGCCGGCACGGGAGGACTTGGCCTTGTACATCGCCATGTCCGCCTTGCGCAGCAGCCCGCCCAGATCCTCGCCCTGGTCGGGGTAGCAGGCGATGCCGATGCTCATATTGGTGTGCAGGACGATGCCCTCCAGCATGAAGGTTTCGGCGATGGCCGCCCGCAGCACGATGGCCGTCACGATCGCGTCGTCCTGGTCGGCCGTCGCGAGGAGGACGGCGAACTCGTCACCGCCGAGCCTGGCGAGCATGTCGCCCGGACCGAGCTGGCGGGTCAGCCGGAGGCCGACCTGGATCAGCAGACGGTCTCCGACGTCGTGGCCGAGGCTGTCGTTGACCTCCTTGAACCGGTCGAGGTCCATCAGGAGCAGGGCGGTGCCGGTGCGGCGCGCGGACGCCAGCCGCACCGTCGACTCGGAGTAGAGCGCCCGCCGGTTGGGCAGCCCGGTCAGTTCGTCGGTGCGGGCCTGGTGACGGAGCACACGCTGCCGGAAGGCCAGCGGCACGGTGGCCAGGGTCATCGTGAGCGCGGCGAGAACGACGGCGAGCGTCGACATGTGCGTGCGGGTGCCCACGATGAGCACGGCGAGCCCGGCGGCCGTGGCGAGGCCCGGCATGAGCAGGGCGGAGCCGGCCAGAGGGGTGCGGCTCCGGGAACCCTCCGGGCGGGCGGACGCGTGCACCCAGAGCGCGATCAGCGCCAGCCCGCCGGCCCAGGCGATCTCCAGCGGCGCGCGGGGGAGGGAGAGAGCGCCCGAATCGGTGAGGAAGTAGACGATGTCGGCGCCGGTGAACACGGCCAGGCCGGTGACCAGCAGCATCCAACGCCGGCCGACGAAGAGGCCGCGCGAGGTGGCCAGGCCCGCGAGAGTGGCCGCGAGGAGGATGTCCAGCACGGCATAGGCGGTTACGATCGTGCCGCCGAGCGTTTCCGGGCCGTTCGTGGCTGACTCCGCCAGCGGGCCGAGCATCACGACCAGGAGGGTGGCCGTGCCGGACGCGCCGACGGCGCAGTCGAGCAGCACCGTGCGGGAGAGCCCCCGGAGTTGCCGGTGCACCAGCACGCCGAGCGCGCCCAGCATCAGCGTGTAGAAGACCAGGTAGCCCGCGTCGGCGGGTGACGGGAACGGCGGGACTCTGCTGTTGTGCACGACGAAGTAGAAATAGCTGTCGGCGACGGCGTTCACGGTGATCCCGGCCGTGGCGAGGATCATCTCGCCGCGCCGCCTGTCCACCCGCACCAGTGCCAGCCAGCAGATGATGGCGGGCACCCAGCGGGTGAGCGTCGCGGCCACGTTCTCGAAAACCTCGTTGTTGGCGTCGCCCTTCAGGACCAGACCGACCGTGTATGCCGCGAGCAGGGAGCCGAGCAGCCAGGCCGGCCAGCTCGCATGCCAGCGGAAGGCGGCGGCCAGCGCGGACTTCGTCATATATTGCACTTTCGCTCGCACTGGATCCCCTTGCTTCACCTTAGCGGCGCGGGCGGCCGCGGCTGCGTGCGCTCGCCGGGGAGAGGGTCAGACGACGCCGAGCGGCAGCTGCTCCCCGGCCGGCAATTCGACCCGGATCCGGTCGCGGGGAGCCACCGTTCCGCCCCGCACGACAATGCCCATCACACCGGCCTTGCGCACGACCCGGCCGGCGGCATCCGTGCTGATGAGCTTCTTCATCAGGCCTTTCTGGAAGCCGTTGATCTCGGAGCACGGGCTGCGCAGGCCCGTGATCTGCACAACCGCATCGTCACCGAGGTGCAGGCGGGCGCCGAGCGGAAGCGTGATCAGGTCGATGCCCCGGGTGGTGACGTTTTCGCCGAGTTCGCCGGGGGCAACCTGGTAGCCGAGGGCCGTCAGCTCGTCGAAGAGCTCGGCCGGGATGAGGTGCACCTGGGTGAGGTTGGGGGCGCTCGGGTCCCTGGCGACGAGGTAGCGGTGCTGCACGGTGGCCCCGGCGTGGGCGTCACCCTCGACGCCGAAACCCTCGATCAACCGGATGCTGCCGACGGCCGGCTTGCCGAACCGGTGCCGGTCATCGCGGCTCACCGACACCACCGTGTTCTGCCCACTCGGATTCATGCGCCCGAGTCTGCCATACCCGGGGTGCGTCAGCTCTCGGCGCAGGTTGGGGAAGCGGGCGCACGGCGGAGCGAGCGCCTGGTTCCGGAAGGTGCGCCGCGAGCGAGCCGGACCGGATCGTCCATCGGGTGCAGCCCCTCATTCCCGGCGAGGCACCTCGCCTACTTCCATTTTGTCGCATCGACCTGCACTGCCACGACGTAGAGGTGCTGGCCCTGCTCGATCTTCTCGACCTCGTAGACCCGCACCGGGGTCCGCGGGGTGGAGGTCAGCGGGCGGCCGACGCCGATGCCGTAGGTGACGTAGCCTTCGAAATCGCCGGCGGGCGCGTACCTCGTGATCGCCTTGTAGCCGACGAAGGCCGGCGGCGACGAGACCACGCTCGACTGCCCGCCTTCGGTGTGCGCCTGCGCGGTGTGGAAGACGACCCGCAGGATCGTGTTGGTGCCGGGCATCGGGATCGGCAGGCCGCTGGCGTCGCCGTCGAGCTCCGGCACGTATTCCAGGGTGTAGCCGGGGAACCCGCCCGTGAAGCGGAAGCTCATCTGGTCGAACGGCGGGCTGTCCGACGGATGCGCGCCCACGCCGATCGAGTAGAGGGAGGGCAGCGGCGGCTCGGGCGGCGGCGCGATCGGAACCGTGTTGTCGTGCACCACGGAGATCGGCTGGTCCGGTCCGGGCCAGGCCCAGTCGTGGGCAAGCCGGGACGAGATGACCTTGTCGCCGGACTGAGGCGGTTCGGTCTGGTCCGGTGGCGGGGTGGCCGGGGAGGTTCCGGTCGGAGTGGGGGTAGGGGTGGCCGGCGTGGTCGCCGTGCCGGAGGGCGTGGCGGTGTCGGTGGGCAGCGGCAGCCAGGGCACGCAGGCGGCCAGGGCGAGCACCGCGGGAATCGCGATCAGAAGGCCGGCCGTGCGGCGTATCCGCCGGTGGGAACTGCGGGACATCATCGTCTACCCCAATCAGGCGGCTTCGAATGGCCCCGAACGCCACTGCTCGCGAAGACCGGTCTAGTCGTGGTCTACTCCCGCACGTCAGGGTTCACAAGGTCGAACGGCCCTGAGCGACGCCGGCAGGGTCAGGAGGCGCCGCGAACGATCGCGGTGACCTTGCGGTCGGCGAGCCAGACATCCAGTTCCCCGGCGGGGACCGGGCGGGAGACCAGGTAGCCCTGCGCGGAGTCGCAGCCGAAGCGCACGAGCTCGTTGTAGGCGACGCTGTTCTCGACACCCTCGGCCACCATCTGCAACCCCAGGCTGTGGGCCAGGGCGATCGCGGAGGAGACCAGGGTGGCGGCCCGCTCGTCGTCGATCATCGGGAAGACGAAGGACTGATCGAGCTTGAGCTCGTCGATGGGCAGATCGCGCAGGTAGGCGAGCGAGCTGTAACCGGTGCCGAAATCGTCGACGGCGATGCGCACGCCGAGAACCCGCAGCCGGGTGAGGATGTCCCGTGCCCGCTCCCGGTCGTTCAACAGGAACTCCTCGGTGACCTCGAGGGTCAGCACGGATGCCGGCAGGCCCCGGGAAGCGATCATGGCGCCGACCCGGTCGGGAAGGTCACGGTCGACCAGGGAACTCGCCGACAGGTTCACGGCGACCGTCAGCTGTTCTCCCTGGGCCCGCCAGAGCACCGCCTGGTCGAGGGCCTTGTTCAGCACGATCCGGGTGAGCCCAGGCATCAGCCCGGCCTCTTCCACCAGGTCGAGGAAATGCTCCGGAAGGAGCAAGCCGCGGGTGGGATGATTCCAACGCACGAGGGCCTCGACGCCATGAACGTTCCCCGTGGCCAGGTCGACCTTCGGCTGGTAGTGCAGCTCGAGCTCGTCATTGCCGATCGCGGAACGCAGCTCCTGGAGGGTGCGCAGGCGCAGGTCGCCGTGACTGTCGTCGTCGCTCCGGTAGACGTGGTGCCCGCTCTTCGTCGACTTGGCCTTGTACATGGCCATGTCGGCCTTGCGCATCAGTGATGTCAGGTCGTTCCCCTGGTCGGGGTGCACGGCGATGCCCATGCTCGCGCTGGAGTGCAGGGTGATCCCCTCGAGCAGGAAGGGCTCGGCCAGCGCCGCGCGCAGCTTGCCGGCGACCAGAACGGCCTCATCGTGGCCCGAGTTCACGAGCAACACGGCGAATTCGTCGCCGCCGAGGCGGGCCAGCAGATCGGTGGCGCGCAGCTGTCCGGCCAGACGCACGCCCACCTGCACCAGCAGGCGGTCGCCCACGTCGTGCCCGAGGCTGTCGTTGACCTCCTTGAACCGGTCCAGGTCGAGGAGCAGAAGGGCGCTGCGCCGGCCGGCGTCAACGGCCCCGAGCCGGCCGGGCACATCGGTGTAGAAGGCGCGCCGGTTGGGCAACCCGGTGAGTTCGTCGGTGCGGGAGAGCACCCG
This sequence comes from Cryobacterium sp. HLT2-28, assembly GCF_004402495.1. GTDB lineage: Bacteria > Actinomycetota > Actinomycetes > Actinomycetales > Microbacteriaceae > Cryobacterium > Cryobacterium mannosilyticum. The sequence goes on from NZ_SOFH01000021.1 coordinate 33,593, forward strand.
GAGCACCCGTTGCCTGCCGATGAGCGGGATGGTCGCCACGGCCATCGTCAAGGCGGCCAGCAGAACGGCCAGCCCGGACACCGGAGCCTGGCTGGCCAGGATGAGCACGCCGAGCCCGGCCAGGATCGACACCGCCGGCACGGCCACGGCCGACATGCTTCCGGTGCCGCGGCCGGCCGTCGAGCGGGGGGCACCCGAGCGGTCGACCCACAGGGTGATCAGGGCGATCGCGATCGCCCAGGTGGCATCGAGCGGGGTGCCGATCAGATAGAGGTCAGGTGCCAGCGCGAACACCACGTCGGCGCCCGTGAAGATCATCAGTCCGGAAACGAGGAGCATCCAGCGGCGGCCTGACTCCGGCCCGTGCGACGCGACGATCCCGGCGATGGCGGCGAGGAGGAGCAGGTCGAGCATCGGGTAGGCGATTGCGACCGCGGTGCCGAGTGTCGGCGGTTTCGCGACGGCAGCGTTGAGAGCGGGGGTCAACAGCACCGCGAGAAGCGAGGCGGCACCGAGCGAGCCGACGACGCTGTCCAGGATCATCGTCCTGGTGGAGCCGCGCAGCTGCCGACGCACCAGCACGATGAGGGAGGCCAGGAACAGCACGTAGAAGAGGAGATACCCCGCGTCAGCCGGCGAGGGGTAGCCGGCGAAACCGGTCCCGCGCTGGATCAGCTCGTAGGTGTCACCGAGCGTGTTGGCGGTCACGGCGCCGGCGGCGAGGAGCACCTCCGGGCGTCCGTGGCCATCGCGGCGCCCCCGGCCGCTTCGGCGGTCCCGGCCCGCCCGGTAGGCGGCGGCCCAGCACACGGCGACGCTCGTCCACCCGGCGGCCATGGACAGGAACCCGTCGACGAAGGGATTGAACCCGGAGTCCGGGACCATGAGACCGATCGTGTAGGCGAGTACCAGGCCGGCCAAGACCCAGAGAGACCAGCGCCGCCGGATGGGGAGGGCGCTCATTCGGTGGTCGCCGTGATCTCGCGGCGGGCCAGCCACTGGTCCAGGTCGGCGGCCGGGATGGGGCGGCAGATGAAGTACCCCTGGGCGTAGTCGCAGCCGTAGCGCACCAGCTCGTCGTAGGCGAATCCGTTCTCGACGCCCTCGGCCACCATGCGGAGGCCGAGGCCGTGGGCCAGGTCGATGGTGGAGGCGACCAGGGCGGCGGCCCTGGCATCGTCGGCCATCGGGAAGACGAAGGACTGGTCGAGTTTGAGCTCGTCGATGGGCAGGTCGCGGAGGTAGGCGAGCGAGCTGTAGCCGGTGCCGAAGTCGTCGACGGAGATCCGGATGCCGCTGGCACGCAGCCGGGTCAGGATCTCCCTGGCCCGGTCCCTGTCGGCCATCAGGAATTCCTCGGTGATTTCCAGGGTGAGGGCGGATGCCGGAAGGCCGCGGCTCTCGATCATGGCGGCGACCCGCTCGGGCAGTTCGGCGTCGACCAGGGAGCTGGCCGAAAGGTTCACCGCGACGGTGAAGGAGCGGCCGGCGGCCAGCCACACGGCTGCCTGGTCGAGGGCCTGACGCATCACCACCTGGGTGAGGGCGTGCATCAGTCCGGCCTCCTCGGCCATGGCGAGGAACTGGTCGGGGAAGAGCAGACCCCGGGTGGGGTGGTTCCAGCGCACGAGGGCTTCGACTCCGTTCACCGTTCCGGTCCCCAGCTCGATCTTGGGCTGGTAGTGCAGCACGAGCTGGTCCTGGGCCAGTGCTATCCGCAGCTCGTGCAGTGTGCGGAGCCTGGTCGCGCCGTGGCTGTTGTCCGCGCTGCGGTAGACGTGGTGGCCGCTGTGGCCGGATTTCGCCTTGTACATGGCCATGTCGGCTTTGCGCAGCAGCCCGGTGAGGTCGTCGCCCTGGTCGGGGTACAGTGCGATGCCGATGCTCCCGCTGGTCTGCAGCGAGATTCCCTCGAGGGTGAAGGGTGCCGCGAGTGCGGTGCGCAGCCGGAGCGCGGCTGCTTCCGCCTCGAGCCGGCCGGAGTCGTTGAGCAGGATGGCGAATTCGTCCCCGCCGAGTCGGGCGAGGAAATCACCGGGTGCCAGCTCCGAGGCCAGGCGGGACCCGACCTGGATCAGGAGCCGGTCGCCGGCGTCGTGGCCGAGACTGTCGTTTATCTCCTTGAACCGGTCGAGGTCGAGGAGCATCAGCGCGCGCGGCTGCGCCCGGTCGGCTGCGAGCCGCCCGGCGACGGCGGTGTACAGCGCCCGGCGGTTGGGCAGACCGGTGAGGTCGTCCGTGCGGAGCTGGCGCCGGAGCACCATCTGCCGCGAAATGAGCGGCAGCGCCGCCAGCCCCAACGTCGCGGCTGCGAGTGCGATGGCGAGGGGGGCGAGCGGAACCTGGCTCGACAGCACCAGTACGCCGAGGGCCGCGATGGTCGACACCGCGGGCAGGGCGAGGGCGGCGGCGCTGTGCGCCGCGTGGCCGAGCACGGCATCCGGACGGGTGGACGAGTCGAGCCAGACCGCGACGAGGGCGAGGCCGATCACCCAGCCCGCATCCAGCGGGGTGCCGATGACGTATCGGTCGCCGATGATCGCGAACACGATGTCGGTGGAGGCGAAGATCATCAAGCCGAAGACCAGGAGGACCCAACGTCGGTTGGCATTCGTGCTCTGTGACGCGGCGATTCCGCCGACGGCCAGGGCCAGCAGCAGGCTGAACAGCGGATAAGCGACCGCGATGCTGCCCGTCGCGTCGGGTTTGGCGTCGCCGATCGAGTCCAGTAACGGGGAGAGCAGCGCCGCGAGCACGGATGCCGTGCCCAGGGTGCCGACGGCACTGTCCAGGAGCACCGACCAGGCCAGGCCGCGCGCACTGCGCTGCACGAGCATCCCGATCACGACCGTCATCAGGGCGTAGAACATGAGGTAGCCGAGGTTGGTCGGGGAGGGGAACGGCAGTTCCTCGCCGCGGCTGTTCGCGGAAAGGGCGTAGACGTTCGCGGCGACGACGCCGGATGCGGCCACCGCCGTCAGCAGCAGCTCGCGATGGCCGCGCCCGCCCCGGGCGACCGCCAGCCAGCACACGGTCAGCAGGACAGACTGGGTGAGCATCGACAGCACGCCGTCGACGAGCAGGTTGAAGCCCGGGCCGTGCAGGAGCAGGGCGCCGGTGCAGGCGGCGACGAGTAGGCTCATGACCCACACCAGCCACATGCCGGACCGACTGAAGTACCCCAGTACCGGACCGCGTAGACGCGCAAAATTGTTCAACTGCATGGAACTCCCGGACTGACGTTTGTTCAGCGTAGCAGCGGGATGCCGGTGAGCCACGCTGGAGATGCTCCGAGCCGGGGACCAATCCTGGCATCGTCCGCACGAATTCGGAGAAAAGGTCGATGACGTTCAGGGTGGCGACGGCGATCGCGACGGTGAAGATGACGGCCTGGACCCAGCTGGTCGCCAGCCCCCGGCCGGATCGGCGCTTGACGACGACGGAGCGGCCGATCACGGAGCTCGCCGGGTGGGGGACGGGCGGGAACCGGCTGCGGCCCTCGGTCGTTACGATTGAGGTACCCAGGCAGGAAAACAGGAGGCACTCATCATGACGGTACTCGTGGGGTTCTCGAGCAAGTACGGTGCGACCGAGGGAATAGCCGAGCGCATCGCGCGCAAGTTGCGCGAGGCGGGCCGTGACACGATCGCCCGGCCCCTCGCATCCGTGGACAAGCCGGCGGATTACGACGCCTTCGTGCTCGGCAGTGCGGTCTACATGGGGTCGTGGCGCAAGGAGGCTACCGAATTCGTGCGCGGACACCTGGCGGAGCTGGCCGGCAAGCCGGTTTGGTTGTTCAGCAGCGGACCACTCGGCACCGACCCGAAGGATGCCGAGGGGCGCGACAAGCTCAAGGAAGCCGAACCGAAGCAGTTCGAGGAGTTCGGTGAGGCGCTGAGCCCGCGCGGGCGCCAGGTGTTCTTCGGCGCCCTCGATCCGGGCGTGCTCGGTCGCCGGGACCGGCTGGTGCGGCGCATCCCGTCCGGGCGAGAGCTGTTGCCCGAGGGTGATTTCCGCGACTGGGCTGCGATCGACGAGTGGGCGGCCGGGATCGCCGAGGAGCTGGCCGCGGGCTGAGCCCGTCGCCGGGGCTCAGGGTTCGAGCAGGCCGCGGATATCGTCGGCCGTGAGCGCGTCGCTGAAGCCGGCGTCGCCGGCCGTGCCGGCACCGTCGAGCACCGAGCCGGTGAGCGCCGCCTTCTGCTCCTTGAGCGCCATCACCTTCTCCTCGATCGTGTCGGTGGCGACCATCCGGTAGACCATCACGTTCTTCGTCTGACCGATCCGGTGAGTACGGTCCACGGCTTGCGTCTCGGTGGCCGGGTTCCACCACGGATCGAGCAGGAAGACATAGTCCGCCTCGGTGAGGTTCAGGCCGAACCCGCCCGCCTTGAGGCTGATCAGGAACACCGGCGCGGCGCCCTGCTTGAACCGGTCGATCACCGCCGAACGATGCAGCGTCGACCCGTCGAGGTAGCAGTAGGCGATTCCCGCGGCATCGAGCCGTGCCGCCGCCTTGCCGAGGAATGAGGTGAATTGGCTGAAGACGAGCGCCCGGTGTCCCTCGGCGACGACGTCTTCGAGCTGGTCGAACAGGGCGTCCAGTTTGCTCGAGGACACCCCGGCATATTTTTCGTCGACCAGCGAGGGGTCCAGGCTGAGCATGCGCAGCAGGGTCAGCGACCGGAAGACGATGAACCGGTTCTGGTCCAGGTCTTCGATCAGGCCGAACAGCTTCTGCCGCTCCCGTTGCAGGAACGTGTCGTAGAGCCGCCGGTGCCGCGGGTTCAACTCGATCTGCAGGGTCTGTTCCTGTTTGGGCGGCAGTTCCGGAGCGACGACGTCCTTGGTGCGGCGCAGCATCAGGGGCCGGATGCGGCGGCGCAGCCGATGGATCAGCGCCGGGTCGGCCGGGGCCGTTGCGGGTCGCAGGTAATCCTCGGCGAAGCGGCGGGCCGAGGGGAAGAGGCCGGGGGCGACGACAGCGAACAGGGCCCACAGTTCGAGCAGGTTGTTCTCCATCGGCGTTCCGGTGAGGGCGAGCTTGAACGGGGTGTCCAGGTCCCGGGCGCAGAGGTGCACCTTCGAGGCTCGGTTCTTGATGAACTGGGCCTCGTCGAGGATCAGCCCCGCCCAGCCGGCGGCCTGGTAGGCCTCGAAGTCGAGGCGGAAGAGCGCGTAGGAGGTGACGACGACGTCGACGCCGGCCGCGGCATCCTCGATCGGTGCCCCACCGGCCGCCTCGGTCGCGGTGACGGCGCGCATGAAGAGGCCGGGCGTGAACCGGGCGGCCTCGGCGAGCCAATTGGAGACCACCGAGGTCGGGGCGACGACCAGGAACGGCCGTCGGCCCGGGGTGCGCGGCTGCGCGGTGGCGTGGGCGAGCAGCGTCAGGGTCTGCAAGGTCTTGCCGAGCCCCATGTCGTCGGCGAGGATGCCGCCGAGCCGGTGCTCCCAGAGGAAGGCGAGCCAGGCGAAGCCGTGCAGCTGGTAGGGGCGCAGGGTGGCCTGGAGTCCGGCCGGCAGGCAAACGGACCCTGGCTCGGCGAGGGCGCGCTGCCCGCCGGCGGGGTGGTCGCCCGCGGTGAGGGCGAGCAGCCCGGCCACGGCGGACCGCCACGCCACGGCCTGCACGGTCTCGTCGGCGAGGTCCTCGAACTCGGACCAGAGGGCGGCCTGGTGACGGCTGATCCGCAACCCGGTGTCCCACTCCTGCAGGGCACGGGCTTCGGCGATGAGCTCGTGCAGCCGCTCGAACACCGGCTGGCGCAGCGAGAGGTAGCTGTTGTCGACCAGAAGCAGCTTGGCCTTCCCCTTGGCCAGGGCCTTGAAGAGGGGGCCGAACGGCACACTCCGGCCGTCGACGGTGACCAGCACGCCGAGGTCGAACCAGTCGCGCTGATCGGTCTCGACCGTGCTGACGGTGAGCTTGGGAACCGCCGTGAGCTCATGGTAGTCGGGAGGGTCGCCGACGACGTCGACGCGCACGCCCGGCACCGAGCGGAGCCTCGGCAGGCTCCGCTCGGCGAACTCGGCCGTCTCGATGTCGTGCAGGTGGCGGGGTGCCGGGCCGGGCGCCGGGTTGCCTTCCAGCCGGAGGGTGTCGGCCGCGTCGGCGAGGATGGTGGCTTCAGGGGTGTCGGCAGTCTCGGGGCCGGGGGTGTCGGTGGCGAGAGTATCGGCTTCGGGTGTGTCGGCGTCGGGTGTGCCGGCGTCGCGGGCGTCGGGCACCGGCCGGAGCGGGCTCCGGGTCACGCGGGCACCCTCCCGGTGCTCCCAGTGCCACTCGAGCTCCAGCGCCTGCTTCGGCCGGAATCGTGCCGTGAGCACGAGCACGGGCGGGTCTGCCTCGGGGAAGTGCACCGAGGCATCCGTGCTCGTGACCGGGAGGGTGTGCCGCAGAGCGGGGTAGAAGACGGTCAGGAACTCGGCCACGTCGGACTCCGGCACGTCGACCCTGCCCGGCTGCCCGAGCAGCCGGAGCTGTTCGCGGCTGAGCGGCCGGTCGGCGGGGGCCAGGGTGAGCTGTGGCCGGGCGCCGAGCTCCCAGGCGTAGAGACCGTGGCTGCCGATGGCGCCGGCGTGTTCGGCGGGGTGGGCGTCGCCGTCGATCAGCAGCCGGGTGGCCAGGCGGAGACCCTCGTCGACCGCGTCGGCGCTCGCGTCGAGGCTCAGGAGGGCCGTGCGGCCCACCGTGACCTCGGCATCCTTCTTGCTGCCGACCAAACGGAGGCCGATCGCGGCGGCCTCGTCGAAGAGAGTCCAGAGCAGCGGGCTGGTGAAGTCGTCGAGGTAGAGCCAGTCGGCCTCCTGGCCGGTGTACACGCCGCGCACCGCCCGGTGCAGGGCGAGCAGTTGGCTGAGCCATCGGTGGTGGTCGGGGTTGAGATTGAGCCGGTTCAGGTGGAATCCGAGCTGGTTCCAGGACACGTTCGTGCGCACCCAGCTGCCCCGCGCGCTCAGAATGACCGGCCGCACCCCGAGCCGGAGCTCGCCGTGCCCGGGCCGGACTGTGGTCACCGCTCGCGCCGTCGGCCCGCGCCAACGCTCATTCGTGCGGGGGGTCTGCTCGCGCAGCTCGAACTGCAGCCCCATCGACACCGGCGCGCCGCCGGCGGCGGGGGAGCCGGGCGCCTCGGCGGCAGGCCCCGCGATGCGCTTCCACTCGGCGGATGCCGCTGGAGTCCCGGAGCGCGACATGGCTCCATGCTCTCACGCGCGGCCCGGGCCCCGCGGCACGTTGGATCGGAGAAAATCCCGACGCGCCGGGGAACGCGGCGGCGGCACCGGCGTGGCGCGAGAATCTCCATCCCGGAGTGGGCGGAGCGGGCGGAGCGGGGCCCGCTACTCGGGGAGCGTGGCCTCCCCGGACGGATGCGCGCCCGCGACGTCGATCAGCCAGGCGAAGTCGAAGGCCCGTTCGCGCCAGGCGGCGTAGCGCCCGGACACCCCGCCGTGGCCGGCCGACATCTCGGTCTTCAGCAGCGCATCCGCCCCGACCTCGCGCAGCCGGGCCACCCACTTGGCCGGCTCGACGTAGAGCACCCGGGTGTCGTTCAGGCTGGTCACGGCGAGGATGCGCGGGTACCGGGTCGCGCGCACGTTCTCGAGCGGGGAATACCCCTTCATGTACGCGTACACCTCGGGGTCGTGCAACGGGTCGCCCCACTCGTCCCACTCGATCACGGTGAGCGGCAGCGACGGATCGAGGATCGAGGTGAGCGGGTCGACGAACGGCACGGCGGCGTGGATGCCGGCGAACAGCTCCGGCGCCAGGTTCGCGACCGCGCCCATCAGCAGCCCGCCGGCGCTGCCGCCGTCGGCGACGAGCCGGTCGGGGCTGGTCACGTCCAGGTCGACCAGGTGCCGGGCGCAGTCGATGAAGTCTGTGAAGCTGTTGCGTTTGTGCAGCTTCTTGCCCTGTTCGTACCAGGGGCGGCCCAGTTCGCCGCCGCCGCGCACGTGGGCGATGGCGAAGACCATGCCGCGGTCGAGCAGGCTCAGCCGCGGGATGCTGAAGCCGGGGTCGATGCTGTGTTCGTACGCCCCGTAGCCGTAGAGGACGGTCGGCGCCGGCACCCCCGGGCGCACCAGGTCGCGGCGGAAGACCAGGGAGATCGGCACGCGGGTGCCGTCCGCGGCCGTCGCCCACTCGCGACGCTGTTCGAACAGGCCCGGGTCGTAGCGGCCGAGCACCGGCTGCTGCTTGAGCAGGCGGCGCTCGCCGGTGGCGACGACATGGTCGTACACGGTCGACGGCGTGAGGAAGCTGGTGTAGCCGAACCGCACCGTGGGCTGGTCCCACTCCGGGTTGGCGCCGGCGCCCACGGTGAAGAGCGGCTCGTCGAAGGTGAGTTCGGCGAAGTCGAGCCCGCCGGAGCCGGAGCCAGAGTCAGAGTCAGAGCCGGAGCCGGTATCGGTGCGGGCGATGGCCACCCGGGTGAGCCCGTCCCGGCGGTATTCGGCGGTGACGAAGTCGCGGAACGCGTCGACGCCCTCCAGACGTACGGCGTCGTCGTGGGGCAGCAGCATCCGCTGCGGACCCTGGGGGTCCGCCGCGGCCACGCTGACCAGTTCGAAGTTGACCGCGTGGTCGTTGTGCACGATCAGCAGGCGGTCTTCGCCGTTGACGACGGCGTGCTCCACGTCGTATTCGACGCCGTCGCGGCGCGGCCAGACCACGACGAACTCGCCGGTCGGGTCGGCCGCGGCGAGCAGCCGGGTCTCGGTGGTCACGCTCGACCCGGCCTCGACCAGCAGGAACTTGCGGCTGCGGGTGACGCCGACGCCCACCCAGAACCGTTCGTCCGGTTCGTGGAACACCTCGCTGTCGACGGATGCCTCCGCGCCGACCTCGTGCCGCCAGACGGTGTCCGGCCGCCAGGCGTCGTCGACCGTGGTGTAGAAGAGGTAGCGGCCACTCGGATCGAACAGGGCGCCCTCGGCGGTGTCCTCGATCTCGTCGGGGAGGTTCTGCCCGGTGGCCAGGTCGCGCACCCGGATCGTGTACCGCTCGTCTCCCTCGGTGTCGACGGCGTAGAGCAGCCGGCTCCCGTCGGCGCTGACATCGAAGCTGCCGAGGGAGTAGAAATCGTGCCCGGCCGCTTCGGCGTTGTCGTCGAGCAGCTGCTGCTCGCCCGGGAGCCCGGCCGCGGCCGGGTCGCCGTCGGCGGTGATCACCGGCGGCTCCCAGTCGTCCGGCCCGGTGATCGGGGCCCGGCAGTGGATGCCGTACTCCTGCCCCTCGACCGTGCGGGTGTAGTACCACCACCGGCCCTCGCGCACGGGCACACTGAGGTCGGTCTCCTGGGTGCGGCCCTTGAACTCCTCGAAGAGCTGCTCCCGCAGCAGTTCGAGGTGGGCGGTGCGGGCATCCGTGTAGTCGTTCTCGGCGCCGAGATGGGCGAGGACGGCCGGGTCATCCTTGTCGCGCAGCCACTCGTAGTCGTCGATGTAGACGTCGTCGTGGTGCACCCGCCGGGTCGGTTTCTTCGCCGCAAGGGGAGGAATGATCATTGGTCCAGCGTACGGGGGAGCACCCGTGCGCGCCGGTGCGGGAGAATTGCCGGGTGACCGGAGCCGACAATCGCGGCCCCGGGAAAGGACACCCATGACGAACGCCCCGACCGCCCCGACCGACCCGACCGCGCCTCGGGAGTCTCCCGACACCTCGAACACCCTGCTCGGCCGGGTCTTCGAGGCCGTGCTGTTCGACATGGACGGTACCCTCGTCGACTCGACCAACGCCGTCAACCGGTCCTGGCGGCGCTGGGCCGACGAAGCCGGCCTCGGCGAGTCGTTCCAGGGTGCCCGCCACGGGGTGCCGGCCCGCCAGATGCTCGCCACGCTGGTGCCGGCCGACCAGGTCGACCAGGCCGTCGTGCGGCTGACCGAGCTCGAGCTGGCCGACACCGGCGACATCGCGATCCTCCCCGGCGCGGGGGAGCTGCTCGCGAGTATCCCCGAGCACCGGCGGGCGATCGTCACCTCCGCCACCCGGGCGCTCTGCCTGGTGCGCCTGACCGCCGCCGGCGTGCCCACCGTCGCCACCGTCGTGACGATCGAGGAGACGAGCCGGGGCAAGCCGTTCCCCGAGCCGTTCCTGGCCGCCGCCGCGCGCCTCGGCGTCGACCCGGCCCGCTGCCTCGTCGTGGAGGACGCTCCGGCCGGCCTGGAGGCAGCCCGGGCCGCCGGCTGCGCGACCATCGGCGTCGAGGGCACCCACGCGGCGGCCGACCTGGTCGCCGACCTCGTCGTGCCCGGCCTGGACCGGCTTCGCATCCTGGTGCAGGACGACGGGGTCAGGTTCGATCTGCTGCCGGCCTAGTCAGCTCTGGTAGATCTCCAGCGGGAGGCCGTCGGGGTCACGGAAGAAGAACATGGCCTTGTCGTTGTTCGGGTCCACCCGCAGTTCCTCGCAGTCGACGCCCTTCCGCAGGAGTTCGGCGTGGGCCGCCGCTACGTCGTCGACCTCGAAGGCCAGGTGGCGCAGGCCGAGCGCCTCCGGGCCGCTGCGCCGCGGCGGGGTGTCCGGGAACGAGAACAGTTCGATCAGGTAGTGCCCGTTCAGGGCGAGCTTGCCCATCCAGGAATCCCGTTCGGCCCGGAAGTACTCGGCCTCGAGGGTGGCGCCGAGCACGTCCTGGTAGAACGCCTTGGACGCTTCGTAGTCGCTGGCGATGATGGCGATGTGGTGCACTCCGTTTATCCGCATCCCGGCAGTCTGGCACGGCCGCCGTGGCTCCCAGGGGCGCACTCTGTGAGGCATCCACAGGAATATTCAGGGCGCACACGGGTGCGGACTATATGGTGGGCGATTAGTGCAAAAAACCGAGACAGGGAGATCAATGGCACGGGAGCAGGAGCCGATCGGGCGTGGAGACGCCCGTCGCCAGGCCAAAGCGACCGGTCTGGTGCGCCACAAAGGCCACTCCCGCTGGCGCGAATTCTGGGGGCCGCTGCTCAAGGTCGTCGCGATCACGCTGGCCGTCGCACTGGTGAGCGGGGCATCCGTCGCCGCCATCGCCGTGAACCAGCTCGCCACCAAGGTCGCCGCCAACTCGGTGGACATCTCCAACGGCAAGAAGCCTGCGAAAACCGCAAAGGCGGCCTCCTTCGCCGGCGGTTTCAACGTGCTGGTCGTCGGTGTCGACAACTCCACCGCCCAGGGCCAGTCCTACGGCGAACGCGATTCGACCCTGAACGACGTCAACATCCTGCTGCACGTCTCCGCAGACCATAAGAGCGCCGTCGTCGTCAGCATCCCGCGTGACCTCGTCATCGCCCAGCCCGAGTGCACCAACCCCGACACCGGCGATGTCAACCCCGCCGTCGACGCCGAGGCGGTCAACGCGTCCTACGGTCGCGGCGGCCTCGGCTGCGTCGTCTCGACGGTCTCCGAACTTACCGGCCTGGACATCCCCTTCGCCGGGCTGATCTCCTTCGAAGGCACCGTGGCAATGGCGGATGCCGTCGGCGGCGTTCCGATCTGCCTCAACGATGCCATCGAAGACCCTGCCTCCGGCCTCAACCTCCCCGCGGGCACCAGCGTCGTCGCCGGCCAGACGGCCCTCTCCTACCTGCGCAGCCGCCACGGCGTCGGCGACGGCAGCGACCTGTCCCGCATCTCGTCGCAGCAGGCCTACATGTCCTCGCTGATGCGGGTGATGAAGAGCAACTCGACCCTCACCGACGTGTCGAAGCTCACCGGCCTGGCCAACGCGGCCGGCACGAACCTCAAGCTCTCCACCTCGCTCGCGAACATCCCCACGATGGTGAGCATGGCGCTCGCGCTGAAGGACATCGACCTGAACAAGCTCGTCTTCGTGCAGTACCCGTCGGCGGAGGATCCCGAAAACACCGCGAAGCTCGTGCCGTCGGAGGAGCTCGCCACTGCGCTGTTCGCCAAGGTGAAAGCCGACCAGCCGTTCACCCTCGACGAGAACTCACTCGGCAACGGCGCCCAGGCGGACCCGGCCGCGCCGGCTCCCGCAGAAACCCCGGCACCGGCTGAGACGGCCGACTCGGCCGCGACCGACCCGGCCGCGACGCCGGCCCCCGCCGCGCCGGAAACGATCGCCGGGCTGCGCGGCCAGACCGCGAATCAGCAGACCTGCTCCATCGCCTACGACTACTGACCCGGCTGGTGAGCCCGTCTGACTCGACCTGACCCGGCGGGGTTCGGGCCGGGCGGGCCCTTTTCCGCACCCTCATCCAGTGCTAACGTCAACTAGCTAAGCTAATTGACTATTAGGAGGATGAGATGAAACAGGGCAGTGACCTTCTCCGCCAGGGCGTCGTGCTGGTCAGCGCGATCCTGGCGATCATCGGCTCATTCATCGGTTCGGGTGCGGCCGGCGGCACGCCGATCCAGAACGCGTCGGGCGGTGCACTTGCCGCCGACGCCACCCTTATCGCCCCCGCCGTTCCGGCGTTCGGCATCTGGACCCCGATTTACCTCGGCCTGATCGGCTACGCCATCTGGCAGTTCCTGCCCGCGCAGAAGACGGATGCCCGTCAGCGTCGCCTCGGCTACCCGGTAGCGGCGTCGCTCCTGCTGAACGCGGCGTGGATCCTGAGCGTGCAGTTCGACCAGCTCTGGTTGAGCGTGTCGGTGATCGTGCTGCTGCTCGCCGTGCTCGTGCTGACGTTCCGGATCACCCTGGCTTCGCGTCCGAAGAACCTGATCGAGACCGTTCTCGCCGATGGCACGATCGGCCTCTACCTCGGCTGGGTCTGCGTGGCGACCGCCGCCAACGTGACCGCGGTCCTCGTGGCGGCCGGCTTCGACGGGTTCGGCGCCTCGCCGGACGGGTGGGCTGTCGCCATCGTGGCCGTCGCCGGGCTCGTCGGGGTGTTGCTCGCCGTCGCCGGCCGCGGGCGTCTCGCCCCCGCCGTGTCCCTGTCCTGGGGACTGGCCTGGCTGGCCGTCGCGCGGCTGACCGGCAGCCCGCCGTCCACTCCGGCGGCGGTCGCGGCCCTGGTCGCCGTCGCCGTCATCGTCATTCTCACCCTCACCCTGCGCCTGCGCGGCGCACGGTCCGTCGCTCCCCGATTGGCCACCGCATGAGCATCCCCGCCTCCGACCGTGCCGCGCGACCCGCCGACGCCACGGGGTCTCCCCGTCGCCGCTGGGCCGGCCTGGTCTTCATCAGCGTCGCCGTCGCGCTCATCATCGTCGATTCCACGATCATCAACGTGGCCATCCCCTCGATCGTCGACGACCTCGCCATCACCTCCACCCAGGTGCAGTGGGTGCAGGAGAGCTACACGCTCGTCTTCGCGGCGCTGCTGCTGGTGTTCGGCACCCTCGCTGACCGGTACGGGCGCCGCCGCATCCTGTTGCTCGGCGTCGTCGTCTTCGCCGCGGCATCCGTGCTCGCCGCGTTCTCCGGATCGGGCGATCTTCTGATCGGCGCGCGCCTGGTCCAGGGCGTCGGCGGGGCCATGGTGCTGCCGACCACCCTGTCGCTGATCAACGCCACCTTCCGCGGCCGCGACCGTGGCATCGCGTTCGCCATCTGGGGCTCCACGATCGGCGGCATGGTCGCCGTCGGCCCGCTTCTCGGTGGCTGGCTCACCACCTACTTCTCCTGGCGCTGGGCGTTCGGCATCAACGTGCCCCTCGGCATCATCATCGTCATCGGCGTGCTCACCTTCGTGGTCGAATCGCGGAATGCCGGCGAGCCGCGCCGGGTTGACGTCGTCGGCGCCGTGCTCTCGGTGATCACCAGCGCGTCGCTCGTCTTCGGGCTGATCGAGGGGCGCAGCTACGGCTGGTGGCTGACCAACAAGGCGATGGTGGTCGGCGACTGGACCTGGCCGTTCGAGCTGTCGCCGATCCCGTTCGTGTTCGCGATCACGCTCGTCGCGGGGGCGGCGTTCGTCGCCTGGGGTCTGCACCGCCAGCGCACGGGCCGCACCACCCTGCTCGCCTTCTCACTGTTCCGGATCGCCTCGTTCCGCAACGGCAACATCGCGGCCATGATCGTCTCGCTCGGCGAGTTCGGGATCATCCTCTCCCTGCCGCTCTGGCTGCAGAACGTGCTCGGCTACGATGCGCTGCAGACCGGTTTCGTGCTGCTCGCCCTTGCCCTCGGCTCCTTCGTGGCGAGCGGCCTGGCCGGCGCGTTCGGCAACAAGGTCTCGCCCGAGACCATCGTGCGGCTGGGCATCGTCGCGGAGATCATCGGCGTCACGGGTCTCGGGGTCGTCATCTCGAAGGATGCCACCTGGCTGTCGGTCGTGCCGTTCCTCTTCGTCTACGGCATCGGCGTCGGCCTCGCGACGGCGCAACTGACCGGGGTCGTGCTCAAGGACGTGCCGGTCGAGAAGAGCGGCCAGGGCTCCGGTACCTCGAGCACGGCCAGACAGATCGGTTCCGCCCTGGGTATCGCCGTGCTCGGCACCGTGCTGTTCACCTCGGTCGGGGCGTCGCTCGACGCGAAACTCGCCGACGTCCCCGGCATCCCGGCGGTCGCGCAGTCCCAGATCGTCGACGCCGTCGTCGACAGCGCCGGTGCGGCCATCCCGGCGCTCGAGGCCCGGAGCCCGGCCCTCGCGGATGCCGCGCGGGACGCGTTCAGCGAGGGCACCCGGTACTCCGCCTTCGCCGCCGCCGGTTTCCTCGTGCTCGGCTTCCTGGCGACGCTGCGGCTCTCCGGCACTGCTCCGCACCGGGTTCCCCGTGAAGCGGATGCCGCCCCCGCCGGAGTCGGCGGTTCCGCCTGAATCGACCCGGCGTCACCGCACGGCGCCCTGGGCTCCGCGTCAGGGAAGGCGCCGGCGTGGGCGGCGGAGCCACACGAGAGCGGCACCGGCGAGGATGAGCGCCGCCGCGGCGGCCGCCCCACCGAGGTCGACGCCGGTGCGGGCCAGGTGCGGCTTCGCGGGACGCCCGGCGCGGCCGGACCCGGCTGGGCTGGTGCTGCCGCGGGGGCGATCACGATCGAGTAGGTTGCCGTCGCGGCGGGGTTGCCACCGGTGTTGTCGTCATCGGCGACGGAGATGACGACCGAACTGGTCCCGGCGGCCGAAGGTGTACCGGCGATCACTCCGGTCGCCGAGTCGAGGATCAGGCCGTGGGGGAGAGACCCGCCGATGATCCGGAAGACGGGGTTGGAGAGGCCGGAGGCCGTCAGAATGAAGCGGTACGCGCTGCCGACGAGGCCGCTGGACGGCGGCCCGGAGGTGATGGCAGGCAGGTCGGCGAGCACGGTGACGGTGCTGCCATCCGTGCTGCCCACGTAGGCGCGGTGCGTCCCCGGGTCGACGGCGACACCGTAGGGCGCGTTGGGCACCGGGACGGTCGCGGTGACCGTGTTGGCGGCGGCGTCGATCACCGACACGGTGTTGCCGTTGATGTTGGTGACGAAGACGGTCCGGTTCGACGGGTCGACCGCGACCCGGTACGGGGCGGTGCCGACAGCGATGGTGGCGGTCACGGCGGCGGTGCTGCCGTCGATGACCGAGACGGTGTTGTCGCCCGCGTTCGTGACATAGACGGTGTGGCTGGTCGAATCGACGGCGACGCCATAGGGGAACGCCCCGACCGGGATGGTACCGACGATGCTGGTGCCCTCGAGCACGGTGACCGTGGCGTTGTCCGCGTCCGTGACGTAGGCGGCATGGCTGCCGGTGTCGACGGCGACTCCCTTGACGTTGGTGCCGACCGTGACGCTGCCCGTGACCGACTCCGTTGCGCCGTCGACCAGAGTCACCGTGCCGCTGTCCGGGGAGGTGACGTAGACGGCCCTGGTTCCGGGGTCCACGGCGACCTGGTCGGCAGGGAAGCCGAGGTCGATCGTGCCGGTCACGGCATCCGTCGCGCCGTCGATCACGGAGACCCGGTTGTCACCGGTGACATACACGGTGTGGGTCACGGGGTCGACCGCGACGCCGGTGGCTCCTGAGGGGAGGGGAATGGTCGCGGCGACGACCCCCGCGTCGATGACCGACACCGCGGCGGGAGAGCCGGCGGCGACGTAGACGGTGTTCGTGCCCTCGTCGACGGCAACCCCGAACGGGTTGAAGCCCACCGGGATGGTGTCGGCGACGGCCCAGGCCGCGGAGGCGGCCTCGAGTGCGACCGGGGCGACGACCATCGCGCCGGCCAGGGCGAGTGCCGCGCCGGCCCGGAGCCCCGGACGACCGGCGGAGGGTGTGCGCATGGAGTCTCCCGTCGTCCGTGGGGACAGCCGTCGATGGGGACAGTAGTCGCCCAGCGGGCACTCCGATAGGGACGGGACCCCCCCGAATGCGGGGCGTATGGGTCGGCGCGGCCGGCGGCATCCGTCGCGGCGCACCCTACGCAAGCGGGCGCACGCTTTGCGGTGCGCCGGCTTCCCGAGGGTGCGCCGCGACCGGGTCCGCCTCAGATCTCGGAATCGTCCAATCGTCCAGCCAGGTCAGGGCGCGCGTCGCGATCCTGTCGAGCGCTGCTCGCACCGGTGCCGGACCGCGCGGCCCCGGTGCGCTCCGGCGGAGCCGCGGGGCGGGCGGGCTGCGGTCGCTGCACGGCGAGTTCGCCGCCAAGCCGGCCGCCGAACGGTCGACCGTGGTCGGCGTATTCCTCCCGGAAGTAGGCCATTCGCCACGGCCCCATTTCGATCCGGGCGCCGGTGCGCAGAATCTGTCCGCCGCCGTGCGGCCGAACCTCCTGCTTCGTGCCGCCGGCCACCGGGCCGAGGGGGAACAGGACGTATTCGTCGTTCCGGTCGTGACGGATTTCGGCGTGCACCGGTTGCAGACCGTCCAGCCGGAGGTCGCAGTCCGGTCCGGACCCGATCGTGGTGACCCCGGGCAGCAGATCGAACTCTCGCGGTGCCTGTCCGTTCCAGTTCTCCGAGCCGACGACGAACACCAGCCGAGGCCGTCCGGCACCCGGCGCGTAGTGCGTCGTCGTGATCCGGCGGCGGATCCGCCGGTCGAATGTCGGGACCAACGGGAACAGGGTCGACGGCGGCAATGGCACGGTGGGCAGCGGTGGCGCCCCCCGGCGCCGGGACCGCCGCCGCAGCAGCGGCGTGAGTGCGGCCCGGCTTCCGAGGACGATATGGGACGACCCGGTCAGGACCCGCTGGAGCGGGGGTGACGTCACCGCTCCCACGCGAACGATGAGGCCGTTCGGCCCGCTCAGCGACACGGTCAGGCCGCGGTCGGCGAGATCGGCCGCGATCCGGCGAAGGTCCTTCAGCCTGACCGCCGGGGACACGAACAGCTCGGGCTTGCCGGCGAAGATCTCCACGTCGAGGCCGGCGGCCTTGACCGTGCCCGACATCGTCTCGACGGTCGGCGTCGGCACCGCCGCACCGGCCGCCCTCTGGTCCGCCGCGGTCGAGGGGGGCGGGCTCGGCTGGACCAGGGAGAAGGCCAGGTCGATGTCCAGCCGGGTGGTCGCGGTCATGGCTACTGGGGGAGGGATTCGGCGCCGGCGTTCTCACTCGTGGTGACGCGCAGGGTGCCGTTGAGCTTCCAGGTCGCCCGCGGTGCGTCGGGTCCGATGTCCCGCGGCACCTCGACGGTCATGTCGATGAAGCTGTAGTTGATGACGGCACTCTTGCCGGTGAGATAGGACCACATCTCCTTGCCGAGGTCGGTCCAGTCCTGGATGCTGTGGGCCCCGGGTCCGTTCGCGCCGGTTTCGGCGGGCGAGGTCTGGTCTGTGGTCGAATCGTTCGTCACGGTGCACTCTCTTTCGGTTTCACCGGGATGAGACTGGCTCAGGCAGGTGCGGAACCGTCCCGGATCCGGGTCCGTCTGCTCCGGCAACCAGCTGCGCCACTGCCTGCCGTGACGCCAGAGTAGTTGAGGCCCGACCGTCCGGAGCGAATCCACAGCAGGCTCTCAGGACGACACCGTCGGAGGGTTCGGTTAGCCTCGGGGGAGCACCCCTGGAGGCTAACCGTGTTCCTGCTCGATCCCGGCACCATCGTCTACTCAGCGAGCGACCTCAGCGCCGCCGCCGGCTGCGAATGGGCGCTGATGCGCAGGCTCGACGCGAAACTCGGGCGGATCGACCCGATCGCCGAGACCGCCGACGCCATGCTCGCGCGCACCGCCGAGCTCGGCGATGCCCACGAACTGCGGATGCTCACCCGGCTGCGGGAGACCCGCCAGGTCGTCGAGATCGAACGCCCCGCCCTCGCCGAGATCGGCTCCGCCGTGCGGGCGAGCGAGGCGGCGCTCACCGGTGGCGCCGAGGTGGTCTTCCAGGCCGCCTTCTTCGACGGCCGGTTCCTCGGCTACGCGGACTTCATCATCCGCTCCGACGACGGCGCGAGCTACGAGGTGTACGACACGAAGCTGGCGCGCAAGGCGAAGATCACCGCGTTGCTCCAGCTCGCTGCCTACAGTGACCAGCTCGAACGGATGGGCATCCCGACGGGGGAGCAGGTACACCTCCTGCTCGGCGACGGGCGCACGAGTTCGCACCGGCTGCGGGACATCCTGCCCGTCTACCGCACCCGCCGGGCCAGGCTGGAACGCCTCGTCGACGACCGGCTCGCCGACACCGGGCCGACCGAGTGGGGCGACCCGCGCTACACCGCCTGCGGGCGCTGCGACCTCTGCGACGACCAGGTGCAGCAGCACCGCGACGTGCTGCTCGTGGCCAACCTGCGGCTCAGCCAGCGCGCGAAACTGCGCGCCGCCGGCGTGGCGACGATCGAACAGCTGGCGGCGGCGGTGGGCCCGGTCCCCGGCCTTTCGGATGCCACGCTGCACACGCTCAGCGAGCAGGCCAGGCTGCAGGTCACGCCGGCCGGCGCCGACCGGCCCGTGAACTGGGAGGTGATCAACCCGCTCGCGCTCCAGGCGCTGCCGGCACCCGACCCGGGCGACATCTTCTTCGATTTCGAGGGCGACCCGCTGTACCAGGAAGACGCGGGCGAGGCCGGCCAGGCCGGCGTTGTCTGGGGGCTGGACTACCTCTTCGGCCTGGTCGAGCCCGACGACACCTTCCGCTCGTTCTGGGCGCACAGCCACGCCGACGAACGCCGGGCACTGGTCGAGTTCCTGGACTACGTGCGAGCGCGGCGGGAGCGCCATCCGGGGATGCACATCTACCACTACGCCCCCTACGAACGCACCCACCTGCTCACCCTCGCGGCCCGGCACGGAGTGGGCGAGGACGCCGTCGACGGCCTGCTCAGGGACCACGTCCTCGTCGACCTCTACCCGGTGGTGCGGCAGGGCCTGCGCATCGGCAGCCGCAGCTACTCGCTGAAGAAGCTCGAGCCGCTTTACATGGGCAGCGAGGAGCGCGAGGGCGTCGCCAACGCCGCCGACTCGATCACCGAGTACGTGCGGTCGCGCGAGCTGCTGGCGGACGGCGACGCGGATGCCGCGGCCGACGTTCTCGCCGACATCGCCCGGTACAACGCCTACGACTGCCGCTCCACCCGGCGGCTCCGCGACTGGCTGCTCGAGCGCGCCGCCGAGAGCGCGGTTCCCGCGGCGGCGGCCGCGGAGCCGGCCTTCGACCTTCCGGTGCGCGAGCCCGACCCCGTCTACCTCGAGCTCACCGACCTCCTCGCCGCGGTGGCACCCGCCGATCGGAGCACCGACCAGACCGCGCTCGCCCTGGCCGCCGCCGCGATCGACTATCACCGGCGGGAGCAGAAGTCATTCTGGTGGGACCACTACTCGCGCCTCGGTTCGCCCGTAGACGAGTGGGCCGACACCCGCGATGTGCTCGTCGTGGACTCCGTCACCGTGCAGACGGGGTGGCACCGGGAGGGCCGGCAACGCCTCGACCGGCGGCTGCTGCGGATCTCGGGCGCGCTCGCCCCCGGCAGCTCTCTCAAGGTCGGACAGAACCCGTTCCTGCTCTACGACCCGCCGTATCCGCCGATCCGGCCCAGCGCCGAGCCGGGCGCGCGCACCGCGCACAACAAGGCCACCATCGTCGAGGCGATCGACGAGTCGGTGTTCGTCGTCGAGGAGATCCTCGAGCGGGACGCCCCCACCCACCACGAACTGCCGATCGCGCTGACCCCCGGCACCCCGCCGCCGGCCGGCAGCCAGGTCGGGGCGATCTCGGAATGGGGCCGGGCCGTGCTCGGCGCCTGGCCGGAGCCGGTGCCGGATGCCGCGTTCGACCTGCTCCGGCGCCGGCCGCCACGCCTCCGGGCCGGCCCGGCCGACGCGCCCGGAGGCACCGCGGAGCACGGCCTCGCCCGGCCGCGGGACGGCGACGTGCAGCCGGCAATCCTGGACAGCCTGTTGCGCCTTGACCATTCCTACCTCGCGGTGCAGGGACCGCCCGGCACCGGCAAGACCTACGTCGGGTCGAGGGTGATCGCCGACCTCGTCGTCAACCACGGCTGGACGATCGGCGTTGTCGCCCAGTCCCACGCCGCAGTGGAGAACATGCTCCGCGCGGTGCTCACCGCCGGCGAAACGGTCGGCCTCGACCCCGACCGGGTCGGCAAGAAGGCCAGGAAGGGCGAGGAGAACAAGCCCGTTCCGTGGGCGCTGCTCGACACCCGGACCTTCGGCGCGTTCACCGGCCGCCCCGGCGGCTGGGTGGTCGGCGGCACGGCCTGGGACTTCAGCAACGCCGACCGGTTGCCACGCGGGTCCCTCGACCTGCTCGTCGTCGACGAGGCCGGCCAGTTCTCCCTGGCCAGCACGATCGCCGCGGCCGTGTCGACGGAGCGACTGCTGCTCCTGGGCGATCCGCAGCAACTGCCGCAGGTGAGCCAGGGCACCCACCCGGAACCTGTCGACGTGTCCGCCCTCGGCTGGCTGAGTGACGGGCACCGTGTGCTCCCGGCCGAATTCGGCTACTTCCTCGCCACCAGCTGGCGGATGCACCCCGCGGTCTGCGCTCCCGTCTCGGCGCTGTCCTATGAGGGCAAGCTGCTCTCGCACCCGTCGGACCGCAGCCTGGCCGGGGTGACTCCCGGACTGCACCCGCTGCCGGTGGCACATTCCGGCAACGCGACCTCATCGGTCGAGGAGGCGGAGGAAGTGGTCGGGCTCGTGGCCGACCTGCTGGGGCGACCCTGGACATCCGCGGGGGTCACCGCGCCGCTCGGGCAGCAAGACGTGATCGTCGTGGCTCCGTACAATGCCCAGGTGGAACTCCTCCGCGGCAGGCTGAAGGCGACCGGTTTCGGCCTGGTGCCGGTCGGGACCGTGGACAAGTTCCAGGGGCGGGAGGCGGCGGTCGCGATCGTCTCACTCGCGGCGTCGGCCGCCGAGGACGTGCCACGGGGCCTCGAGTTCCTGCTCCTCGCGAACCGGCTGAACGTGGCCGTCTCGAGGGCGCAGTGGGCGGCCTGGCTGGTCTATTCGCCGGCGCTGACCGAGTCGCTGCCGACCAGCGTCGAGGTGCTCACCCAGCTGAGCGCGTTCATCACGCTGGTGACCCCCGCCGGGTCGTAGCGGGGCGCCGGGCCTGGCCGACCGGGACAGGCCGGCCAGGGGGAACGTCCGGGTGTTACTCGGCGTCGAGGTCGGTCTCGAGGATCTTGACGAGGGCTTCGAGGGCCTCGTCGGCGCCCTCACCCTCGGCGCGGAGCACGACGACGTCACCGTTGGCGGCGCCGAGGCTCATCAGGCTCAGGATGCTCGAGGCATCCATTGCGTCTTCGACCGGGTCGGCCTCGAGGCCGATGGTGACCTCGATCGGCAGTTCGCCGACGGCCGCGGCGAAGATGGACGCGGGGCGGGCGTGCAGGCCCACCCTGCTGGCGATGGTGGCTTTACGTTCGGACATGGTTTCTCCTCATTTGGTGCTCGTCGAGTTGTGCCCGGCGATCGTGGGGCGGCGCGGTGCGCCGCGAAATGGTGCGTCGGGGCTCAGAGGCCCAGCTTTTCGAGGATCGGCAGCTCGACGCGCACGCGGCTGCGCGCTTCGTCGGCGTTCCGGGCCGAGAGAGCCAGCTCGGCCAGGCGCTTCGCCTCGTCGAGGGTGACGCTCTTCAGCACAGCGCCGACGGCGGAGAGCGAACGTGCGGTCATCGAGAGCGTCGCGACGCCGAGACCGACGAGCACGACGGCGAGCACGGGGTCAGCCGCGGCCTCGCCGCAGACGCCGACGGGCTTGTTCTTGCCCTGGGCGATCGAACCGGCGACGGTCAGCTTGATCAAATGCAGCACGGCCGGCTGCCACGGCGAGTTCAGCGCGGCAAGGGTGCCGAGCTGACGGTCGGCGGCCATCGTGTACTGGGTGAGGTCGTTCGTGCCGAGACTGACGAAGTCGACCTCGCCGAGGATCCGATCCGCGAGCAGCGCCGCGGACGGCACCTCGACCATGACCCCGGGGATCTTCAGCCCGGCGACGCGGCACATCGCGGCGAAGTCGGCGGCCTCGTCGACGGTCGCGATCATCGGCGCCATCACCCACACTTCGGCGGGGGAATCGGTGGCCGCGGTGGCGATCGCGGTGAGCTGGCGCTTGAGCACGCCGGGGGTGGTCAGGTCGGTGCGGTAGCCGCGCACACCCAGGGACGGGTTGGGCTCGGTGGTGTCGGTCAGGAACGGGAGGGGCTTGTCGGCGCCGGCGTCGAGGGTGCGCACGACGACCTTCTTGCCCGGGAACGCGTCGAAGACACCGCGGTAGGCGACGACCTGCTCGTCGATGGTCGGTTCGGTGTCGCGCTCGAGGAAGCAGAACTCGGTGCGGAGCAGACCGACGCCCTGGGCGCCGAGCTCGGCGGCCTTGACCGCGTCCACGGCGCCGCCCACGTTGGCGAGCAGGGGCACGAGGTGCCCGTCGGCGGTGCTGCCCGTGCCGTCGAACACGGCGAGGGTTTCAGCGGCGAGCAGCCAGGCCGCAACCAGCGCCTGCTCGTCGGCGCCGGGGTTGACGCTGACGGTGCCGGCGGCGCCGTCGACGTAGACCTCGGTGCCGTCGACGAGTTCGTCGACGCCGGGGGCGGCGACCACGGCCGGCAGGCCGAGGGCGCGGGCGATAATGGCGGTGTGCGACTGCGGGCCGCCGCCGGAGGTGACCAGGGCCAGGACCTTCGCCGGGTCCAGGGTGGCGGTGTCGGCGGGGGCGAGGTCCTCCGCCACGAGAATAAAGGGTTCGGTGGATTGCGGGATCCCGGGCGCAGGCACCCCGCGCAGCTCCGCGACGATGCGTGCGCGAACGTCGAGGACATCCGTGGCCCGGTCTGCCATGTAGCCGCCGAGATTGTGCAGCATCTCGGCGACGGATGCGCCGGATTCCCAGATCGCCCGCTCGGCCGAGGTGCCGGTGGCAATGAGTTTCACGGCCGCCTTGATCAGCATGGGATCGGCTGCCATCAGCGCGGTGGCCTCGAGGACTGCCTTGCTGGCACCCGTTGCGGCCGCGGCGCGCCCCTGGAGCTCGGCTTGCACGACCTTCGACGCCGCGCGCAGACTGGCCGTGGCCTCATCCGCTGTCGTCGAGGACGACATGCGCTCACCGACGGGGGGTTCGCTGACCGGTTTCGGCATCTGTCGGACGGAACCGATGATCCGTCCTGGGCTGACGCCTACTCCAGAGAAATTCTGCACGGGATAACCTCTTTCATGCGCAGCGATTTGCCCACGCTATTTCATGCTACGCGTCGGCCGCCGTGCTTGTGACACGGCGGCCGACGTGATGGTTACGCGTTGACGAGTGCGGGGGTCTCCGCGTCGACGCTGGACTTCCTTACTGCGTACCGCTTGAGCACGATCACGACGAACGCCGCGACGACGGTTCCGATCGCGATCGCGAGGACCCAGAGCGGGAAGCTGTCGATGGCGAAGAAGACGAAGACTCCGCCGTGCGGGGCCTTCGAGGTCACTCCCCAGGCCATCGACAGGGCACCGGTGACGCCGGCGCCGATCATGCTGGCCGGGATGACCCGGAACACGTCGGCCGCGGCGAACGGGATGGCGCCTTCGGAGATGAAGGATGCCCCGAGCAGCCAGGCCGCCTTGCCGTTCTCACGTTCGACCAGGCTGAACAGCTTCTTGTCGACCACCGTGGCCAGGGCCATGGCGAGCGGCGGAACCATTCCGGCGGCCATGACCGCGGCCATGATCTGCCACGGCGCCTGGTTGGCGATGGTGGCGGTGCCGAGGCCGGCGACGGCGAACGCGTAGGCAACCTTGTTGACCGGGCCGCCGAGGTCGAAGCCCATCATCAGGCCGAGGATCAGGCCGAGGATGATCGCCGATGCGCCGCTCATGCCGGTGAGCCATTCGTTCAGGTTCGTGGTGATCCAGGCGATCGGACCGCCGAGCACGAGGAACATCAGGCCGGATGCGACGATCGAGGCGACCAGCGGGATGATGACGACGGGCATCAGGCTGCGGAGCCAGCGCGGAACGTCGAGCCTGGCGAAGCTCGCTGCCGCGACACCGGCGAGGAGACCACCGGCGATACCGCCGAGGAAGCCCGCGCCCATGAAGCCCGCGACGGCGCCGGCGACGAAGCCGGGCGCGATCCCGGGGCGGTCGGCGATCGCGTAGGCGATGTAACCGCCGAGGGCCGGAACCAGGAAGCCCATCGACAGGGCGCCGATCTTGAAGAAGACCGCGCCGAGGTAGATCAGCAGTCCACCCTCAGGGAGGTTGAACAGGCTGTTCTGCAGCACGACGACGTCGGCGACCTTGGTGATCTCGTAGCCGCCGAGCAGGAAGCCGAGGGCGATGAGGAGACCTCCACCGGCGACGAACGGGATCATGTAGCTGACACCGGTGAGCAGCGCACGCTTGACCTTCTGGCCGAAGTGCTCGTTCTTGGTGTCGGCCTCGACGACGCCGACGTTGCCGCCGACGCGACGCGCGTTCGGGTTCCTGGCTGCGGCAAGCGCGTCCTGGATGAGCTTGGCCGGTTCGTCGATGCCCCGCTTGACCGGGGCCTGGATGACCGGCTTGCCGGCGAAGCGCTCCCGTCCGCGCACGTCGACGTCAACGGCGAAGATGACGGCGTCGGCGGCGGCGATGACGGCCGGGTCGAGCATGGTCAGGCCGGCGGAGCCCTGCGTCTCGACCTGCAGGTCGACGCCGGCGGCCTTGGCCGCCGCGACCAGGGAGTCGGCAGCCATGTAGGTGTGCGCGATTCCGGTGGGGCAGGCGGTGACGGCGACGATGCGCTTGACCGACGACGACGAGCTGGAGCCGGTGCCGGCGTTGGCGTTGCCGGCGGCGGCCGCGCCCGCGCCGACGGTGACGGGGGCGATGACGTTGGTGACGAGTTCGACGATTTCGGCCGGCGACTTGGCGGCGCGCAGGGCGGCGGTGAAGTCGCTCTTCATCAGCGAACGGGCGAGCTTCGCCAGGATCTTCAGGTGTTCCTGGTCGGCTCCCTCCGGCGCGGCGATCAGGAAGACCAGGTCGGCCGGGCCGTCCTTGGCCCCGAAGTCGACGGGCGAGGTCAACCGGGCCAACGCCAGCGTCGGCTCGGTGACCGCGGAGGAACGGCAATGCGGGATGGCAAGGCCGCCCGGGATGCCGGTGGCTGTCTTCGCCTCGCGGGCGAGGGCATCCGCGTAAAGGCCCTCGATCTCGGTGGCCCGGCCGGCGCCGACGATCAGCTCGGCAAGATGCCGGATTACGCTCGAGGGAGCGGCTCCGAGATTCTTATCCAGAGCAACAAGCTCCGGCGTGATCAGTGCACTCACTGGACATCCTCCTTTGGATGGGTAACAAGCGACGTCACGGTGACATCGCCTGGTCTGGTTTGATTCACTGCCGGCACGGTCGAGCCAGGCAATGACGCGGCTGCTGCCCCGTGGGCGGCGGCCTGACGAAGGGAGTCGGGCGCGGATGCCCCGGCAATGGTGCTGAGCAGGAATCCGGCCAGCGACGAATCGCCGGCGCCGACGGTGCTGGCGGCGATCATCGGCGGCGTCCGGGCCAGCCAGGCGCCGGCCTCGGTCACCAGCACGGCGCCCTGGGCGCCGAGGGTGGCCAGCACGGCCCCGACCCCGGCGGCGACGAGGCGTTCGGAGGCCCGGGCGACCAGCGCCGGGTCTGCCTCGAGCGCGTCGGCATCGGGGATTCCGGTGAGTTCGGCCAGCTCCTCGCCGTTGGGCTTGATCAGGTCGGGGGCCGCGGTCACGGCGGCGGCCAGCGGTGGGCCCGACGAGTCGACGGCGACCTTGGGGGCGGCGGCGCCGTAGCGGACCCGCAGCTGCCGGGTGATGTCGGCGTAGAAGTCCACCGGCACGCCCGGCGGCAGGGATCCTGCCAGCACGAGCCAGTCGGCGCCC
Organism: Cryobacterium sp. HLT2-28; assembly: GCF_004402495.1. Taxonomy (GTDB): domain Bacteria; phylum Actinomycetota; class Actinomycetes; order Actinomycetales; family Microbacteriaceae; genus Cryobacterium; species Cryobacterium mannosilyticum. The sequence continues at coordinate 59,776 of NZ_SOFH01000021.1, forward strand.
TCCGCCTTCTCCAGCACCAGGGCGATCAGCGCCTGCTGCTGTTCGGTGCTGAGCAGCGGTCCGGGAACATTGACCTTGGTCGTGGTGCCGTCGGGTTCCGTGATCGCGACGTTGCTGCGAATGGCGGCGCCGATCGGCATGCCCTGGTGGGGGATCCCGGCCGCGCGAAGGCCCTGCAGCACGGGGTCGAGTTCATCGCCGGGCAGGATGGCGAGGCTCGGCAGGCCGGATGCCTCGAGGGCGCGGCAGATGTTGACGCCCTTGCCGCCCGGTTCCTCGTGTGAGGACACGGCCCGCTGCACCTCGCCGCGGACGAGCGGCCGGTTCAGTCCGATCGTGCGATCCAGGCTCGGATTGGGGGTAAACGTGATGATCACGCGATCACAACCTCAACGTCGGCCGCGGCGAGGGCCGCGGCAAGTTCCAGTGATGGGGGAGCGTCCGTGATCAGCACGTCGATTTCGCCGAGGGCCGCAAAGCGGAGCAGGGTTTCCTTGTCGAGCTTGGAGGAATCGGCCAGAGCGACGACACGCCGGGCCGAACGGACGATGGCTGTCTTCACGGCCGACTCGACGGCATCCGGGGTGCTGAAACCGAACTCGGCGTGCACGCCGTTCGCGCCGACGAAGCCGATGTCGGGGCGCAGGGCGTCGAGCTGGGCGATGGTGCTCGGCCCGACGACTGCCCGGGTGAGACCGCGCACGCGACCGCCGAGGATGTACAACTGGATGTCGTCGTTGCCGGCCAGCTTCGTGGCGATCGGCACGGCATTGGTGATGACGAGGAGCTCGTCTCCCGGATCGGCCGGGGCCCAGTCGACGAGGAGGTCGGCGAGGAGTTCGGTGGTGGTTCCGGCGTCGAGCAGGATCGAGCCGGTCTGGCTGGCGGGGATCAGCGTGAACGCTGCGGCGGCGATCCGCACCTTCTCGTCGTGGTGCTGGGTCTGCCGTTCCTCGAGACTCTGCTCGGACATGCTCAGCCGGTCGAGGGCCACCGCGCCGCCGTGGACCCGGCGCAACTGGCGCGCGCCTTCGAGGGTGTCGAGGTCCCGCCGCACGGTCTCCGGGGTGATGTCGAAACGGGTCGCGAGTTCATTGACCGTGACCCGACTCGAACTGGAGACCAGATCGATGATCAGGGCCTGACGCTCTTCCGCGAACATGAGACCTCCTCCTCGACGTTGAGTGACCGGGGTCACTGTGTGAATAATCTTCACGCTACCTGTGTTTGCTTTTGTTTGTCAAGAAAAACGCAGACAAACAAAGAATCAGTCTGACTCGGGGACGATTTCAGCATCGCCCGCCTCCGCGGTGGCGATTCACCGTGCGATGTCGGCGGTCGCCCGTAGCGTGGGAACAATGAAGATCCTGCACACCTCGGACTGGCACATCGGGCGCACCTTCCACACGCATTCCACGCTGGGGCATCTCCGCGTGGTGTTCGAGGCGCTCGTCGAGGTGGTGCGGGAACGACAGGTGCAGGTTGTCGTCGTCGCCGGTGACGTCTTCGACTCCGCGATGCCGTCGGCCGACAGCTACACCCTCCTGGCCTGGGTGCTGCGGGAGCTCAGGGGAGCCGGAGCCGCGGTCGTGATGACCAGCGGCAACCACGACTCGGCGACACGGCTCGGCTTCCAGTCGGAGTGGGCGGGCCTGGCCGGCATCCACATCATCACCCGGCCCGACCAGTTCCTCGAACCCGTCACCATCGCCGACGCGAACGGCCCCGTGCACTTCTACGGCATCCCCTACCTGGAGCCGGCGATGATCCGGCATCTGTTCCCGGAGGAGACGCTGCGAAACCACGAGCAAGTGCTCACCTTCGCGATGCGGAGGATCCGCGCTGAGATCGCCGCGCGGGGCGGGCGCTCGGTCGTGCTGGCGCACTGCTTCGCGGCCGGGGTCGCTCCAGCGGCCGAGGCCACCGAGGTCGAGCGGGACATCACCGCCGGAGGCCTCTACCTGGTGCCGATCGCGGTGTTCGGCCCGTCCGACGGCCCGCTCGGCCCCGACTACGTCGCGCTCGGCCACATCCACGGCCGGGCCACGCTCACCGAGCGGGTGCGCTACTCCGGGGCACCCCTGCACTACTCCTTCTCCGAGGCAGGCAAGCCGCGCGGCGCCTGGCTCGTCGACCTCCAGGCCGGCCGGCGCGCCGAGGTCGAATGGGTCGGGCTTCCCGTTCCCCGCAGGTTGTCCGTGCTCACCGGCGAGATCGAGGAACTGCTCACCGCCGACGACTACGAACGGTTCGAGGCCGACTGGGTGTCGGCCGTGCTCACCGACCAGGTGCGGCCCCTCGACGGCATGCGCCGCCTGCAGAAACGATTCCCGCACTGCGTCACCGTCGAACACCGGCCCCTGGTCGTCGTGGACACGGATGCCGCGAGCTACGGCGCGCGCCTGCACCAGCAGAACGACCACCAGATCGTCGCCGGGTTCCTCGAGTTCGTGCGCAACGGGGTCGGCCAGACCGACTTCGAGCGCGAGCTGGTCGCCGAATTGCTTGCTGCCAACGATCTGAGGGAGATCACGGCATGAAGATCCACCGACTGAGGATCGCCGGGTTCGGACCGTACAAGAACGAGCAGGTAATCGACTTCGAACGGTTCGACGACGACGGGATCTTCCTGATCACCGGCAAGACCGGGGCCGGAAAGTCCAGCATCCTGGACGCCATCTGTTTCGCGCTCTACGGAAACGTTCCCCGCTACGAGGGCACGGAGTCCCAGCTCCGCAGCGACTATTGCGAGCCGGAGGACCCGACCTTCGTCGAACTCGACTTCGGGCTGGGCGAGCGGGACTACCGCCTCTATCGCGCGCCGCGGTACGAGAAGGCCAGGAAGCGCGGCACCGGTACGACCCTGGCGCAACCGGACGCCCGGCTCGATCTCCGCAGCAACGAGGGCTGGCGCACCATCGCCACCCGGCCGGTCGACGTCGGCCACGAGCTGGCCCGCATCCTGCCGCTCAAACAGGACCAATTCCTGCAGGTGATCCTGCTCGCCCAGAACCGGTTCCAGAAGTTCCTGCTCGCGAAGACGGACGATCGCCGAGCCGTGCTGCGGACCCTGTTCGGCACCGTCAGGTTCGAGCAGTTGGAGACCGTGCTGATCGACCGGCGCAAGTCCCTCGATGACGAGCTGGTCGCCGTCGAGCTGCGCCTGGCCGGGCTGGCGGCGTCCCTGGCCGGCCAGGCCCAGTGCGAGGCGGCGGAGGGAACCGCCGACCGAGACTGGTTCGACCGGGCCCAGCAACAGCTTGACGGCCAATTCGGCCGGGCGATCGACGCCGCCGAACGGGCCGGCACGGCGCTGGCCGCCGCCACCCTGCACCATCGGATGCAGGAAGACCTGCGACGGCGCCAGGACAGGCGGGACACGGCGGCAGCTGAAGCCGCGGTCCTGGCCGGCCGGCAGGAATCCGTCGCCGCCGACCGCGTCGCCGTGCAGGCCGCGAACCGGGCGGCACGAGTGTGGCCGCTCCTCACGGCACGACGAGAGGCCGAGGAGGCCCTCGCGGCGGCCGTCGCCGTCGAAGCGGATGCCCGCGACCGGTGGCGCACCCTCGCCGAGGAGGAACCGGGCGACGGTCCGGCCTCAGCCGGAGGCGCAGGCACCGAGTCGCACGAGACCGTCGGGGCGGTCATCGAGGAGCTGCTCGGGCGACTCGGGTCCCTCAACGATGTGCTCGTCGCCGAACACATGCTGCCCGGCCTCGAGCGCGAACTGACCGAGGTACGAACCAGGCTCGCCCGGCACGAGGAGGCGTTGGCCGCCGCGCAGGCCCGGGTCGTGCGGCTGCCCGGACAGATCGACACCGTCGACCGGGACCGCTCCGTGGCGGCCCTCGCCGCCGCACGCGAACCCGAGGCGCGCGCCAGGCTCACCCGGCTCGAGGCAGCCAGGGCTGCCGCCGAGGAAGTGAGCGTCCGCGGTGCGGAACTCGAGGGGGCGTTCCAGGCCGACAGGACGGCCGCGGCCGCGAACACCGCCGCCGCCGTTCAGTTCCAGGCGCTGGTCGATCGCCGGCTCGCCGGCCACGCCGGTGCACTGGCCGAACAGCTCGTCGACGGGAAGGCGTGCGAGGTGTGCGGTTCGACCGTCCACCCGGCCAGGGCGGTGAGTGCCGGCGAACCGGTCACCGAAAGCGACATCGAGGAGGCGCGGTTGCAGATGACGGCGCGCCAGGCCGCGCTCGAAGAGACCCGTGCCCGGATCCAGGAGATCAACCTGCGCCTGGGCGAGGCCCGCGGCCGGGCGGGCGACCGCAGCGTCGACGCCCTCGAAACGGACGTCGCGGCCGCGTCCGGCGACCTTGCGGCCGCCCGCCAGGCCGCAGCGCAGGAGACCGAGCTCAAGAGCGAGAAGGCCCGCCTCCGCGCCGACCTGGACGAGGCCGGCCGGGCGCTGGCTGAGGTACGGCAGGCGAAGGACCTGGACTCGACCAGGCTCACCGAACGGGGCAGCCAGCAGGCCGGGATCCTCGAGCGGGTCGCGGCGCAGCGTGGCCGGTGCGCATCCGTCACCGAACTCGTCGACCGGTTGCAGCGCGAGCTCGAGGCGGCCCGCACCCTCGACGATGCTCTCGACCGCAGCCGCGAGCACCGCGGGGTGCGCGACGCCGCGGCTGCCGCCGCGGAGGCCCAGCTGGCCGTCGAGGGCTTCGCCGCCGAGGCAGCCGCGGTCGCCGCCAGGCTCACCGAGGCCGCCCTGCTCCAGGTCGAGGCGCGCATCCGCCGCCACGACGATGAGACGGCCGCGGCACTCGCCGTGCTCGCCGAGCCGGAACTCGGCGGCCTTCCCGACGAACCGGTCGATCCCGCCCCGGCACGGCGAGACCAGGCCGCCGCCGCGGCGCTCCGCGACACGGCGATCGCCGACCGTGCCTCCCTGGCCGAGCGGGTGACCGTGACCACGGGGCTCGTCGGCGAGGCCCGGTCGCTGTTCGACGCGTCCGCCGCGCTGCTGGCCACCCAATCCCAGGTGCGCGCCCTGGCCGCGGTGGTGCACGGGGAGGAACCGAACACGAAACGGATGCGCCTGGAAACCTATGTGCTGGCCGCGCAGCTCGAGCAGATCATCGCCGCGGCGAACGGCCGGCTGCGCACCATGACCGGCGGTCGTTACGCGCTCGAACACGACGATTCGCTGCAGTACCGGGGCAGCCAGTCCGGGCTGGGCCTCGCAATCAGGGACGAGCACACCGGGCGCGCCCGCCCGACCCATTCGCTCTCCGGCGGCGAGACCTTCCTGGCCTCGCTGGCCCTGGCTCTCGGGCTGGCCGAGGTGGTGTCGAACCAGGCCGGGGGAATCGCCCTCGACACCCTCTTCGTCGACGAGGGGTTCGGTTCGCTCGACAGCGCCACCCTGGAGACGGCGATGAGCACCCTCGACGGGTTGCGGGCGGGCGGGCGCACCATCGGGCTGATCAGCCACGTCGACTCGATGAAGGAGCAGATCCCCGCGAAGCTGTCGATCATCGTCACCGACCAGGGCTGCAGTGAGATCGAACCGGCGCTGCTGCCCGTGTAAGGCCGGGTGCTCGCCGGCAGCCCGGGCCGCACCGGTCCGGCAGCCCGGCCGGCGCGCGGGCATACTGGCCCCATGACCAAACACTGGACTCCGCTCGCGTTCGTCTACCTGGCCCTGAGTCTTGCCGGACTCATCGGCACCTGGTCGTTCAACATCCTCGCGATCGTGGGGCTGCGGGACTTCATCGGCGACTGGGTGGGCAGCGGCCCTGCCGTCTCCTCCCTGACCGTCGACCTGCTCGTCGCCGCGGTGGCCAGCAGCATCCTGATCATCGTCGAGGCACGCCGGCTCGGGATGCGGTGGGGCTGGCTGTACGTGGTGCTGTCCGGCCTGACCGCGTTCGCATTCACCTTTCCGCTGTTCCTCGCGATGCGGGAACGCACCCTCCAGGCCGCACGCGCGGCCGCCGAGGGCTGAGTCGGGGCTCTCGTTCCCGGTGGATTCCCAGCCGTGACGGCCGGCCGGTCTGGTTCACTGGTCGAAGGAGGGGAGTAATCCCCGACGTTGCGTCGTCACCACGATTCCCCGGGCGGAATCCGGCGCAACGGGTCCGAGAGGGCCGGACGAGACCTCCAGTTGGAATCCCGACTGGAAGGCATGACTCATGGATGTTCCCCTCTCCGCCTGGCTGATCGTCTTCGGCGCCATCGCCGTGATGCTCGCCGTCGACCTGTTCGCCCACCGCACCGCTCACGTGATCGGGGTGCGCGAGGCGGCCGCCTGGTCGGTGGCCTGGGTTCTCGTCGCGGTCGGCTTCGGCGTCGGGGTCTGGGTCGTCGCCGGCGCCGAATTCGGGCAGCAGTATTTCGCGGGCTACCTGATCGAGAAGTCGCTCTCGGTGGACAACGTCTTCGTCTGGGCGATCATCTTCTCGGCCTTCGCCGTGCCGCGTCAGTACCAGCACCGGGTGCTCTTCCTCGGCGTGGTCGGGGCGCTCCTGCTGCGCGGCGTGTTCATCGCGGCCGGAGCCATCCTGATCGAGAGTTTCTCCTGGGTGCTCTACCTCTTCGCCGCGTTCCTGATCTTCACCGGCTACCGGATGATCCGGCAGCGCAACGAGCACGTGCATCCGGAGAAGTCCCCGGTGCTGTGGGTCTTCCGGCGGCTGGTGCCGATGACCGACGCTTTCCACGAGCAACGGCTCCTCATTCGCCGCGGCGGCGTGCTGCTGGCCACCCCCCTGCTGGCGGTGCTGGTGCTGGTCGAGGTGACCGACGTCGTCTTCGCGGTGGACTCGATCCCGGCCATCTTCGCGGTCACGAGCGAACCGTTCATCGTCTTCGCCGCGAACGCGTTCGCCATCCTGGGCCTCCGGGCGATGTACTCCCTCCTCGCCGACCTCATGCACCGGTTCGTCTACCTGAAGATCGGACTCGCGCTGGTGCTGGTCTGGGTGGGCGTCAAGATGCTCCTGCTCGACCTGTTCTACGTTCCGACCACCGTGTCGCTGCTTGTCGTCGCATCGATCATCGGGGTCTCGATCGTGCTCAGCCTCCGCGCCACGCGCGGCCAGGGTCGCCGCCCCGTCGCGGCCGAGTCGGCCGGGGCGTTCCGGATGGCGAGCGCGGAGGAGATCGCGGCCCTCGAACCGGTCTGGGGAGCAGGCTCGCGCCGAGCCGGCTTGAGCCGAACCGAGAAGGACCGAACCGAGAAGGGCCGAACCTAGAAGGGGAAGAGCAGGCGGTGCAGGAACTGGCGGGTGCGTTCCTGGGTGGGGTTGCGGAGCAACTGCTTCGGGTCGCCGTGCTCGACGATGGTTCCACCGTCGACGAAGGCGACCTCGGTGGCGACCTCCCTGGCGAACTCGAGTTCGTGCGTGACGATCACCATGGTCCAGCCCTCGACCGCGAGTTCCTTGATCAGGCGCAACACGTCGCCGACGAGTTCGGGGTCGAGCGAGGAGGTCGGCTCGTCAAAGAGCAACAACTGAGGGCGGAGCGCAAGGGCGCGCACGATCCCGACCCGCTGCTGCTGGCCGCCGGAGAGCTCGAACGGGTGGGCATCCCGCTTGTCGGCCAGGCCGACCCGGCCGAGCAGGGCGAGCGCCTCCGCGGTGGCTTCCGCGCGCGGCCGGCCCTGCACGATGATGGGACCCTCGATCACGTTCTCGAGCACGGTCTTGTGCGGGAAGAGGTTGTAGTGCTGGAAGACCATCGCCGAGCGGTCACGCAGCCCGGTGAGCTCCTTCCGTGCCGGCGCGGTGCCGAAATCGAGGGTCACCTCACCATTGATGGAAATGGTGCCGCCATCGGCGACCTCGAGCCCGTTGAGGCAGCGGAGGATGGTGGTCTTGCCCGAGCCGGACGGCCCGATCAGGGCGAGAACCCGGCCCCGGCCCACCGTGAGGTCGATCGATTCGAGCACCCGGTTCGTGCCGAAGCTCTTGCTCAGGCCTCGAACTCTCAGCAGGGGTGCCGGGGCGGGAACGCCGGCGGGCGCGGCATCCGTCGGCAGGTCAGTGGGCGACATAGCGGTCCAATCGGGTCTCGAGCACGCCCTGCACCGAGGACAGGACGAGGCAGATCACCCAGTAGACCAGGGCGGCCTCGAGGTAGAGCAGCATGAACTCCTGGCTGAAAGCGGCCACCTGCTGCGCCTGCCGGAACAGCTCGGTGACCAGGATCAACGAGGCCAGCGAGGTGTCCTTGACCAGGCTGATGAAGGTGTTCGACAGGGGAGGGACGGAGACCCGGGCGGCCTGGGGCAGGATGATCCGGGTGAGGGCGCGGCGGTGGGACATGCCGATCATGTAGGCGGCCTCCCACTGTCCCTTGGGCACGGAGAGGATCGCGGCGCGAATCACTTCCGCCGCGTAGCCCCCGACGTTGACCGAGAAGGCGATCACCGCACTCGGCCAGGGGTCGATCAGCACGCCCAGCGACGGCAGCCCGTAGAAGATCACGAACAGCTGCACCAGGAGCGGGGTGCCGCGCACGATCGAGATGTACACCCGCGCGATCGACGAGATCCACCGTCGCCGGGACAGCCGCATCAGCGCGAGCACGAGGGCGAGGGCGAGACCGACGGCGAACGACACCAGAGCCAGCGGGATCGTCCCGGTGACGGCACCCAGCACGATCGGTCCGAGCGAGCTCAGGAACAGGTCCCACGTGGATTGGTTCATGCGAAGAGGTCCAGGATCTTGCTCGAGGCTGACTGGGGGTGGCGCAGTCTCAGGCTACCGGGAGACGTCGGCCCCGAAGTACTTGTCGGAGATCGTCGCCAGGGTTCCGTCGCTGCTCAGTTCCTCGAGCGCCTTGTCGACGGCGCCGACGAGCTTGGTGCTGCCCTTCTTGAACGCGAACGCGCTCTCGGACTGGTCCTTGGTGGTCGCGGCGACCTTGAGACCGGCCGCTCCGGTCTGCTTCTTGTAGTCGAGGTAGGTGAGCTTGTCGTTCACCGTGGCATCGACGCGGCCCTGTTCGACGAGGGCGACCGACTGGGCCCAACCCTCGACGGCCTGCACGTTCGCGCCGCTCTCCGTGGCGAGGGCGTTCCAATTGCTGGTCAGCGACTGGGCGCTGGTCTTGCCGGCCAGGGTGGCGAACGAGGTGATCGAGGTGTTGTCGCTCTTCACGACGATGACGCCCGACGAATAGGTGTACGGCTTCGAGAACTCGTACTTCGCGGTGCGCTCCGGTGTGATCGAGACCTGGTTGGCGATGACGTCGAACCGGTCCGCTTCGAGACCGGCGAAGATGCCGTCCCACTGGGTCTCTTCGAACTTGGCCTTGACGCCCAGCTTAGCGGCGACGGCCTGAGCGACCTCGACGTCGAACCCGGTGAGCGGTCCGGAGCCCGCGTCGTGGAAGGAGAACGGGCGGTAGGTGCCCTCCGTGCCCACGGTCAGGGTGCCGGCCTTCTGCACGGACGACAGAGAGTTGTCGCTGCCCGTCGCGGCCGGCTTGGCCTGGCCTGCCCCGCCGGCGGAGCAGCCGGCCAGTGAAACGGCAACCGCTGTGAGAAGAACCGCCGACATGATCTTGAGCTTCATTATTTCTGGCCTAACCGGGATGCGGGTGGGAACGTCAGGGTGACGACGGTCCGCAGGGTGACGAAATCGCAGGATGCTGGATTTCCGTGGCACGCCCGAAGGCGACGTCCGAAGAGTAACAAGCGCCCGGCGACCGCGGGTATTCCCGTGACGCCCGGTTACTCGCACGGATCCGGGCCTCCCGTCAATGCCTTGCCCGACCATTCCTGGCCGACGTAGGTTGTGCCTGTCGACTCAACCCGAAGGAGTCCGCTGATGCTCAGCCCTGCCCAGCACGATCGATCCGCCGCCGTGCTCCTCGGGCTGGCCTGCGGGGATGCCCTTGGCGCCGGCTACGAATTCGCCGGCCCCCTTCCGTCGAACGCACCGGTCAGCATGCGCGGAGGGGACGGCTTCCACCAGGCGCCCGGGGAATGGACCGACCACACGGCCATGGCCGTGCCGATCGCGATCGCCGCGTCGAAGGACCGCGACCTTGCCGCGGACGCCGTGCTGGACGACATCGTGGCCGAATGGGTGGTCTGGTCCCGGTCCGCGCCCTACGCCGGGATCCAGCTCGGCGCGGTGCTCTCCGGCACCGAACCGACCGCGGCCTGCAGCCGGCGGATGGCCAGGGAGCAGCACAACCGCACCGGTCGCAGCGCCGGCAACGGTTCCCTCCTCCGCACCGCCCCGGTGGCGCTGGCCTGCCTCGACGACCCGGCCGCGCTCGCCGGGATCGCCCGCCTGATCAGCGAACTGACCCACGTCGATGAGGACGCCGGTGACGCCTGCGTACTCTTCGGGCTCGCCCTCCGGCACGCCGTGCTCGAGGGGGAGGCCGACCTCCGAATCGGGCTGGACCTGCTTCCCGCTGCCCGCAGGGACCTATGGGCGGCGCGGCTGGCCGAGGCCGCCCGGAAACTTCCGGCCGATTTTCCCCGGAACGGCTGGGTGGTGCAAACCCTGCAGGCCGTGTGGTCGGCGATCAGCCGCACCGAGGCGGATGCCGGCCAGCTGCGGCGGGGCGTGGAGGCGGTCGTCCGCGGGGGCGGCGACACCGACGCGGTGGCAGCGGCTGCCGGTGCGCTCCTGGCCGCGCGCTGGGGACTCCCGGCCGTGCCGGAATCCTGGCGGCGCCTGGTTCGGGGCTGGCCCGGGCTCACCGGGCCGGACCTGGTGAGCCTGGCCGTGCTCAGCTCCCACGGCGGCCGGTACAGCGAGGACGCCGCGCCCGTGCCGTTCCGGCTGCACGTGGTCCGTTAGGCGGAGGGCGACACCGGGGCCGACGGCGTCATCGCGGAGATGATCTCGTAGGCCACATGGGAGGCCGCGACCGCGGTGATCTGCGCGTGGTCGTAGGCCGGGGCGACCTCGACGACGTCGGCGCCGACCAGGTTCACGCCGCGCAGCGCGCGGATCATCGCGAGGAGTTCCCGGCTGGTCATTCCGCCGGCCTCCGGCGTGCCGGTTCCGGGCGCATGCGCCGGATCGAGCACGTCGATGTCGATGGACAGGTAGACGGGACGGTCGCCCAGGCGGGCGAGCATCCGTTCGATCGCGCGGGGGAGCCCCTCGGTCTCGAACTCGTGGCTGGCGATGATCGCGAAGCCGAGCCGTTCGTCGTCACGGAGGTCGTCGCGGGAGTACAGGGGGCCGCGGATGCCGACGTGCAGGCTCGCGGTGAGGTCGATCAGGCCCTCCTCGGACGCCCGGCGGAACGGCGTGCCGTGGGTGACCGGGGCGCCGAAGTAGGTGTCCCAGGTGTCGAGGTGCGCGTCGAAGTGCAGCACCGCCACCGGGCCGTGCCGCTCGGCCACGACCCGCAGCAGCGGGAGGGCGATCGTGTGGTCGCCGCCGATGACCACGAGCCGCTTGCCGTCGGCGGAGAGCTCGGCCGCGGCGGCCTGGATCTGGGCGACGGCCTCGGTGAGATTGAATGGGTTGGCGGCGATGTCGCCGGCGTCGACGACCTGCTGGCTGGAGAACGGTTCGACGTCCTGCACCGGGTTGTACGGGCGGAGCAGGCGGGAGGCCTCGCGCACGTGCGCCGGGCCGAAGCGTGCCCCCGGGCGGTAGCTGACCCCCGAGTCGAACGGCACGCCGACCACGGCGATGTCGGCGCGGGTCACGTCTTCGAGCCGGGGGAGCCGGGCGAAGGTGGCGATCCCGGCATAGCGCGGGACGAGGCTGGCGTCGACCGGACCGAGGGGTGAGTCTCCGTTGACCATGGTGTTCCTTGCTTGTCAGTCGAGCGGTGGCACTGTGACGCAATTAAAAGTGTCTCAGAGGCAATATCGGTGTGGATCGAGTCTGCGGGCAGGCCCGGCCGTTGTCAAGGCCGTGCGGGCGGCGGTCAGGAACGCAGGGCCAGCGCGAACGGCAACACCGTTCCCACGCCCTGGCGGCGGAGCAGACGGCCGGCCACGGTGAGGGTCCAACGGCTGTCGGCAAGGTCGTCGACGAGCAGAACGGGGCGTCCGGCGAAGGGAGCCAGCGCCGCGGCGAGTGCCGGCCCGACCGCGAACCGGTCCCAGACGGAGGACAGGCGGTAGGCGCTGTTGCCGCCCGGCGTGCCGACCGGGCCGCCTCCGACCAGGTCGAGCGACCCGAGCCAGGGCAGGCGGCCGGCGTCGGCGAACGCCCGCCCGACCGAGTCGACGAGCAGCGGATGCCGCCGTGACGGCACGCTGACAACCGCGGCCGGGCGTTCGTCCCAGCCCCAGTCGGCCAACACCCGGAAACATGCGGCCGTCATGGCCGCGCTTGCCGGGGCATCCGGGGCGTCGACCGCGAACAGGTCCCGCAACGGGCCACCCCAGCCGAGGTCGGTCAGCCGGGCGAGGGCGCGGCCGGTCCCGAGCCGTTCGCCCACCGGGATGTTGCCGCGCACGTCGATGCCGAGGCTCGCCACCCCGGTGGGCCACTGGGCCCGGGGCTCGAGGGCGACGCCGACCCGGTCGAGCGAGGCGGCGGCGGCCGCCGCGGCCTCGTCGGCGACCCCGGACGGGTACCAGGCGTCGGTGCAGTTGTCGCAGCGGCCGCAGGCCACGGCGGTGTCGTCGTCGAGGGCCCGCTGCAGGAACTCCATCCGGCAGCCGGTGGTGCGTTCGTAGTCGATCATCGCCTGCTGCTCGCTCAGCCGGGCCGCCGCGATCCGCTCGTACCTGTCCTCGTCGTAGACCCACGGCTGCCCGGTCGCGACCCAGCCGCCGGTGACCCGGCGCACGGCGCCGTCGACGTCGAGCACCTTGAGCAGCAGTTCCAGCGGGGAACGCTTGAGGTCGACCCGTGCCTCCAGGGCCGGTGTGGAGAGCGGGGACCCGCCGTGGGCGGAGAGCGCGCCGAGCACGGCCTCCGCCTTGTGCCGGCTCGGCATCGACGAGGTGGCGAAGTATTGCCAGATCGCTTCGTCCTCGACCCCGGGCAGCAGGAGCACGTCCGCGTTCGCGGTGGCCCGGCCCGCACGGCCGACCTGCTGGTAGTAGGCCACCGGGGAACTGGGCGCGCCGAGATGCAGCACGAAGCCGAGGTCGGGCTTGTCGAAGCCCATCCCGAGGGCACTGGTGGCGACGAGGGCCTTGACCTCGTTCCGCTTGAGCATGCCCTCGGACTCCTCCCGTTCGGCGGTGTCGGTCTGGCCCGTGTAGGCGCGCACCGGATGTCCGGCCTCCCGCAGCATCCGGGCGGTGTCCTCGGCCGCGGAGACGGTGAGCGTGTAGATGATGCCGCTGCCGGGCAGTTCGGCCAGGTGGCTGAGCAGCCACGCCAGCCGGGCACGGGAATCGGGGAGCCGGAGCACGCCGAGGCGCAGGGAGGCCCGGGCGAGCGGGCCGCGGATGGTGACGACCTCCGCGCCGCCGGTGGTCGGGCCGCCGGCGGTCTGGCCTGCCCCGACCCCCGCCGCCGCCCCCACCTGCTCGGCGACATCCGTCACGACCCGGCTGTTGGCGGTCGCGGTCGTGGCCAGCACCGGCACGCCGGGCGGCATCTCGGCGATCAAGTCGCGCAGCCGCCGGTAGTCCGGGCGGAAGTCGTGGCCCCAGTCGGAGATGCAGTGCGCCTCATCGACCACGAGCAGCCCGACCCTGGCGATCAGCGCGGGGAGTTGCTCGTCGCGGAAGGACGGGTTGTTCAGCCGTTCGGGCGACACGAGCAGCACGTCGACCTCGTCATCGCGGAGCTTCTGCAGGACCTCGGCCCACTCGTGGGCGTTGGAGGAGTTGATCGACACCGCCCGCACCCCGGCACGGGCCGCCGCGGCCACCTGGTCGCGCATCAGGGCGAGCAGCGGCGAGACGAGGATGGTCGGCCCGGCGCCCTGGCGGCGCAGCAGCAGGGTCGCCACGAAGTAGACGGCGGACTTGCCCCAACCGGTGCGTTGCACCACGAGCGCCCGTTTGCGCGCGTCGACCAGAGTCTCGATCGCCTCGAACTGGCCCTCGTGGAAGTCGGCGTCGTCGCGGCCGACCAGGCTGCGAAGGATCTCAAGGGCGGCGGCACGGGTGTCGGTCATCGGCCCAGCCTTGCAGACGCAGGTGACAGTGCGCCCCGCGTGTCCCCCAAAACTGTGCGCCCCCAGGCCTGCGGGCGCCCGAACTGGGAATGGCGGCGAAGGCGGCGCCCGCCCTAGCGTGGATGCCGGCGCAGTATCGATTGTGCTCTCAACATTCGGGGGAATGATGCGCTCACTGACGACCGCCGCGCCCGGCCATCCGGCCGGAACACCGACGACATGACGCGTCGACGGGTTTTCACGCCGGACACGGTGACGGTCATGTACTCGACGCCGCGTCGGGGGACCCTGAGCTATGTGGGGTTGCTCATCTACATCGCCGGGACGACGGTCTGCTGGGACCGTCTCGCGCTCTGGCCGTGGGTCGCGATGACCGCCGCCGCCGCCCTGGTGCTCTTCATCCTGGGCACGCTGTGGATCGCGCAGGACGACCGCGAGGCGCGTGAGCGGCGGACAGGCAGTGAGAGCGAGTCGAGCCGTTAGAGCGCGTCGAGGCGGGCGGCCACATCGGCCGGGAAGCCGCCGGTGCCGATGGGGCTCCACCGGGTGGGCGTGATGCGGATCAGGGACTTGTCCTGCAACGCCATGGCCGCGCGATACTCCGCCCAGTCCGGGTGTTCGCCGGCGATGGCGCGGAAGTACTCGACCAGGCCGTCGGCCGCCTCCGGCATGTGCAGCACCTCGGCGTCACCGTCGACCTGGATCCAGCCGCCGTCCCAGTCGTCCGAGAGCACGAGAACGGATGCGCGCACGTCCCGTTCGGCGTTGCGGGTCTTGGCCCTGGCCGGGTAGGAGGAGATCACGATCCGTCCGGCCGGGTCGACCCCACCCGACACGGGTGAGATCTGCGGGCGGCCGTCGGCGCGCGTGGTGGCGAGCAGCATCCGGTGCCGGGGTCGCACGAAATCGAGCATGCCGTCCCGGTCGACGACGGTGGTGGTTGCGATGCTTCTGGCCATCCGCCAAGGCTACCGGAGTCACCCGGTGCCGCTCGGGGAGTCGCGCAGTCTCTGCGCCGGGCGTCGCTAGGCTCGCAGCGTGAAGGTGATTCAGGAACTCGAGACCCGCATGCACCCGGATGCCATCGCCGGCTTCCGGCTGGTGGTCGCCGAGGCGCGGGTCACCGACTCGATCCTGCTCCCGGAGCGGGCGATGACGCGCATGCTCGGCCAGGTGCAGTGGATCCTGCGCCGGGTCGGGGCCGACGGCATCCGCCTCACCAGGGCCGGCCACCTGCCGCCGGCAGTCGTGGTGGCCGCGTCGGCCGAACTCGACTGGGACTGGCCGACCGGGGCGAACCGGGAGTCCAACCTGCTCCCGCTGGCCGAGTTGCGCGCCCACCTGCGTGCAGTGGGGCTGCTGCGGGTGAGCAAGGGCATGCTGCTGGTGACCAGCCGCGGCCGGGCGCTCGCCGAGGCACCGCGGGAGCTGTGGTGGCATCTCGCGCGCACCATCCAGATCAGCCGGAACCCGGCCGAAAGCGACGCGGTCAACCTGCTGCTGGTGCTCATCGCCCGGCGCGGCTTCGACGAGGCGGAACTCTTCACCCAGATGCTCGCCCTCGGCCTGGAGACCCTGGGCTGGGTGGCCCCCGACGGCGCCCAGCTGTCCAGTCACGTGGCGATGGCCCTGGTCGCCCCCAAGTGGCGGCTGCTCAATCAGCTCGGCCTGTTCGCGCGCACCCCGAACGACTACCGGCACTGGACGATCACTCCCGGCGGGGCGGCCTTCGCCCGTGCCGCCCTGCAGACCGACGTCGAGTCCAGGGACTACGACTGACCGACGGCCGGCCCCTCGCGTGGTCGGCGGCGCCACGGATGCCGTCAGCCGCCGAGCGGGAAGTCCCGGCTCTCGCCGGGCGAGAGCCGGGCCTCCCGTCCCTCCACCCGCACCGTGATCGGTGCCGCTCCTCCCGTCCGCAGCCGGACTCGCAGGGTGGCCGGGGTGAGCTCGAGCCGGATCGGCTGGTCGCGGTAGTTGATGCTGAAGGCAACCTCGTCCAGCTCGGCCGGGAGCACCGGGTGGAGCCAGAGCACGTCGTCCCTGATCTCCAGACCGCTGTAGCAGCGGAGCACCATGTCGACGGAGCCGGCCATCGCCCCGAGGTGGATGCCCTCGTGGGTGGTGTCACCCTGGATGTCGGCGAGGTCGCTCGCCAGCGCCTGGCCGAGGAATTGCCAGGACCGCTCCCGATCGCGTCGAGCCTCCACCCACGAGTGCACGACGTTGCTCAGCGTCGAGCCGTGGCTGGAGCGGGCGCTGTAGAAGTCGACGGTGCGCACGACGGCTTCCGGGGACAACTCATAGCCGAGCGCCTCGAGCTGTTCACGCAGTTCCTCGGCCGAGAACAGGTAGAGCAGCATGAGCACGTCGGCCTGTTTGGAGAGCCGGTAGTTGTTGGTGCTGTCGCCCGCGGCGTTGAGGATCAGGTCGAGCCGGCCCAGGTCGCCGTAGCGCTCCCGGTACCCGGCCCAGTCGAACTCGGGGAGGTCCTCGTAACCGTCGAACTGGCTGGGCACGCCGTCGGAGTGGAAGGCCACCCGCATCCGCCGGCTGATCCGTTCCCAGCCGTCCACCTCGTCGGGCCGCAGTCGCAGCCGGTTCCAGAGCGGGCGGCAGTTTCGCCCGGCCAGCAGGGCCACCGTCTCGACCGCCCGGCAGAGCACCCACGCCGTCATCACGTTCGTGTACGCGTTGTTGCGCAGCCCCGCCCCCGGTGCCCCGGGCGGGCCGTCGTGGAACTCGTCCGGGCCCATCACCCCGTCGATGTCGTAGCGGTCCGCAGCCGGGTCGTGGGTGGTGAGCGAAGCGAAGAAACGGGCGATCTCGAGGATGAGTTCCGCGCCCTGGTGCACGAGGAAGTCGGCGTCGCCGGTGGCCTGGTAGTACTTCCAGACGCTGTAGGCGATGGCCAGGCCGACGTGCCGTTGCTTGTAGGAATTGTCGGGCAGCCAGCGGCCCGAGCGCGGGTTGAACAGCTCGGCCGGGGTCACTTCCCGCCCGTCGATGCCGCTCTGCCACGGGAACATCGCGCCGGTGAACCCGGCCGCCCGTGCCGCGGCCCGTGCTTCGTTCAGACGCCGGTAGCGGTAACCGAGCAGGGCCCGGCTCAGGTCGGGCCGGCGGAGGGTGAGCATCGGGTAGACGAACGTCTCGTCCCAGAAGACGTGCCCGCGGTAGCCCTCGCCGCTGAGACCCCTCGCCGGCACCCCCGCATCCAGGTCCGCGTCCACGCCCGCGAGGGTCTGCAACACGTGGAAGGTGTTCAGGTTGAGCGCGAGGGCCTGGTGGTCGCCGCTCTTCAGGCTCACCGCGAACTCGTCCCAGAGCCCCTCCCATTCCCGTTCGTGGGCGGCGAGGAGTTCGGCCGGGTCGGCCGCCCGCTCCAGCCAGGTGGTGACGGCGGCCGGGGCGGACAGCACGGCCCGGTCCCGGGACGTGCTCACCGCGACGGTCTTCTCGACCCGCACCGGATGCCCGGGTTCCAGCAGCAGATCGAACTCCTGCGCGACCCAGCCGGCCGGGTCGCTCTCGAACCGGCGCTCAGGGGTGAGCGGCCGGTCGCCCGCGAAGGCGCGGGTGCGGGCACCCATGGCGATGTGCACGCCGGAGCGAGTGGTCTCCATCTGCAGCAGCACGGTGTCGGCGGTGACCTGCCCGGTGCTGCGCGCGACGAGGTGGCCGGAGGCCAGCAGCGCATCGGCGATCACGTTCCGGTTGGCGACCCGGCCGTCGATGCCGGTCTGCACGGTGACCGGGCCGCTCCAGTCCTCAGCCTCGAACCTGGTCTCGAGCACCGCGAGGTGCGGCGCGGCCTGGGAGACGAACCGGAGCGAGGTGACCGTGCTGGTGCGCCCGGCCCGGTCCCGAATCCGCACGAACCGGGTGAGCACCCCGCGCCGCAGGTCCAGTTCCTGCCGGTAGTCCAGAACGTCGGGGCTGCCCGGCCGGAACCAGTCGCCGCCGGCGAACCGGAAGCCGAGCGGCAGCCAATTCGGGGCGTTGACCATGTGCTCATCGTCGCGGGAGTGCTCGCCGAGGTCGGTGTGGACCGGGTTGTAGACGCCGGCGAGGTACGTGCCGGGGTAGTGCACGGCATCCGCGGCGCATTCGGGGGCGGCGCCGCGGGTGCCCCAATAGCCGTTCCCGAGCGTGCAGAGGGCTTCGCGGCGGCCCTCGGTCCCGGGGTCGAAGCCGTCGAAGCGGAGGATCCAGGGATCGTCGCCGGCTGCGGGTGAGCGGCCCTCGGCGCGGCCCCCGGTGCGGCCCACGGTAGGGCCCTCGCGCTCGGCGCCGGCCCAGCTCGTCGTCGAGTCCATGCCGGTCCCTTCCTTCGAACGGCGGCCATCGGGCCGCGGGTGGCCGATCGGCCCATGACCTCCACTGCGTCCAGCGACACCGCCGCCACGACCACAGCGTACATCGGCGAGGTCGGCGGCCGGCGACTCGCCGTGGCGGCTTCCGCGGCGGCCTGGTCGTCAGTCAACTTCGGCAGACGCACCCTCGCCCTCGACCTCGACCCCGAGCTCCGTGGTTCCCCCGCTAACGACCCGGTCCCCGAGCGGCTGCGTCGGCCGCGCATTGTGGCTGTGCGCGCCCACGAGCGTGCCGATCTGCCCCGGCGACATCGAGATCGGCGTGCTCATCACGACCCACTGCACGTCCTCGGTGCACGGCGGCGTGGTCAGGCTGCCCGAATACTCGAAATGCTCCAGCGACGACGGCAGCACAGCCGAGACATCCATCGTCACGTCTCCTTCGTCAGCCGGATGGGTGGCGGCCTCGATGAACGGCGCCAGGGCGTCGGATGCCTGCCCCTCGGCCACCAGGACGCCGAGCACCAGCAGTGCGCCGTCTGCAGTCGCGTGAACGAGGTGCAGCTCGGCCGCGGCCGGCCGGCCGTTCACGGTGTGCTCCGACGGCACATGGGCGTGCATCTGCTGAAGGTGGTACTCATCGCCGGCGAGGGTCAGGGTCTCGCCCTCGCCGTCGGACTCGAACTCCACCGCGTGGCCGCTGTCGAATACGTCGCCGTCCGCGTTCGTCGCGCTCAGCCGGATGCTCCTGCTGGCTGCGGGCATGGCCGCCGGCAGGTCGATCGGGGACTGCCGGCTGCCGACCGCGCAGGTCTCGAAGCCGGAGTCCAGCTCCGCCCACGACGCCGGTCCGCTCGCGCCGTCGTACGACCAGTGCCCCGGTTCTGCCACCGGTGTCACGCTCGCCTCCGGCCCGGGCTGGGCGCAGCCGACAAGGGTGACGGCGGCCAACGTGAGTGCAGAGGTGACGAGCCAGGATCGTGCGGACATGGGAACTCCTAGAACTGGTGAGACAAACGCCGCACCGAACGTGCGGCGTGACCACTCCCGTGAGAGAACGGCCGTCCCGAATTATCCTCTCGACGCGCCCGGGTCCCGCCCGCGGGTGGTTGGATTGACCCATGACCTCCACAGCGCCCATCGACACCGCGGCCTCGACCACAGCGTACGTCGACGACTTCGCCCGGTTCATCGCGGCGTCGCCGTCGTCGTACCACGCGGCGGCGGAGGCCGCCCGGCGCCTGGACGAGGGCGGTTTCACCCGGCTGAGCGAGTCGGACGAGTGGCCGGACGAGCCCGACCGGTGCTATGTGGTGCGCGACGGCGCCGTGGTCGCCTGGCTGCAGCCGGCCGGCGCCGGGCCGACGACGCCGTTCCGGATCCTCGGTGCCCACACCGACTCGCCCGGTTTCAAGCTCAAGCCCAAGCCCACGATCGGCTCGCACGGCTGGTTGCAGGCGGGCGTCGAGGTCTACGGCGGCCCGCTGCTCAACTCCTGGCTCGACCGCGAACTCGAGCTCGCCGGCCGGCTCGTCACCCGTGACGGCACCGAGCATCTCGTCCGAACCGGCCCGTTCCTGCGCATCCCGCAGCTCGCGATCCACCTCGACCGGGACGCGAACACCGGACTCACCCTCGACCGCCAGCGCCACCTGACCCCGGTCTTCGGCGTCGGCGACCTGGCCCAGGCCGACCTGGTCGGGCATCTGGCCGGCCTGGCCGGGCTGACGGGGGCGGATGTCGCCGGTTACGACCTGCTCACCGCCGACAGCCAGGCTCCGGCCCGGTTCGGCCAGGACCTGGCCCTCTTCGCCGCCGGACGGATGGACAACCTGTCCTCGGTGCACGCCGGCCTCGTCGCTCTCCTGGCGGCCGGCAACCCGGCGCAGGGCGGCTCCTCGCAGCGCGGCTCCGGGCAGATCAGCGTGCTGGCCGCCTTCGACCACGAGGAGCTCGGCTCCGAGACCCGCTCGGGGGCGAGCGGTCCGCTGCTCGACGACATCCTGACCCGGATCGGGGCCGGGCTCGGGGCATCCGCCAGCCAGCGGTTGCGGGCGTATGCCGATTCCTGGTGCGTGTCGGCCGACGCCGGCCACTCCGTGCACCCGAACTACCCGGAGAAGCACGACCCGGCGAATCTGCCGATCGCCGGGAGCGGGCCGCTGCTCAAGATCAACGCGACCCAGCGTTACGCCACGGATGCCGCCGGCGCCGCGCTCTGGGCCCGCACCTGCGCGGCGGCCGGGGTCGAGTACCAGGAGTTCGTGTCGAACAACACCGTGCCGTGCGGCTCGACCATCGGGCCGCTGACGGCGACGCGGCTCGGCATCCGCACCGTGGACGTCGGGATCCCGTTGCTCTCGATGCACTCGGCCCGCGAGCTGTGCCACGTGAACGACCCGGTCGCCCTGTCCACGGCGATCGGCGCGTTTTTCGCGCCCGAGCGGTGACGGCCTCCTGCCCGCTGCCGTTGGGTGGCTAACTCAGGAAATCTGCGGGACAGATTCGGTCGGAGGCCAAATCCGGGCCGGATTCCGGCGGATTTCCTGAATTGGCCACGAGACGGGGTGCTCGGAGGTGCACGGAAACCATCGGTGGCGAAAGATTTAGCATGGATAGTGTAACTATCTGATATAGTGAGTATCAGAAAGTTTCACTATCGGTAAGGCGATCTTTGCGTCGTCCACGGAGGAGAACCAATGGCCACCCAGCTCGTCGTCGGCGCCGGTTTCATCGGGCGCGCATTGACCCAGCCGCTCGTCGCGCGCGGCGACACCGTCAGGCTCGCAACCCGCTCCGGCACGATCGTGCCCGGCGTGACAGCCCTCACGGTCGACGCGTCCGACCCGGATGCCCTGGCTGCCGCTGCGGAAGGCGCCGCCACGATCTTCCTCGCGACCGGTCCTCGCGAGTACCACCGCTGGCCCGAACGGTGGCCACCGATCTACCGCGCCGCGATCGAAGCGGCCAGCCGGTCCTCGGCGCGGCTGGTGCTGATGGGCAACCTCTACGGCTACGGGGAGGGCAGCCCGATGCCGATGACGGAAACGACGCCGCAGCATCCGACCGAGCCGAAGGGCCGGGTGCGCGCCGAGGGGTGGGCGCTGGCCCTTTCCGCCCAGGCGCGGGGCGAGATCGAAGTGGTCGAGGTGCGCGCCAGCGACTATTTCGGACCGGCCGCCGGAAAGGGTGCCCAGCTCGGATCGGCGTTCTTCGAGCCGCTCCTTGCCGGCAAACGGGCTCGGATCTTCGGCGGCCAGGCCGCACCGCACAGCTGGTGCTACCTGCCGGACATCGTCGCCACGCTGATCGCGGCCGCGGACTACCGCGGACCGTGGGGCCGGGTCTGGCATGTTCCCGCAGCGGAACCGCTCTCCCGTGCCGAACTCGCCGAACGGGTGAACCAACTCACTGGTGAGGCAGGGAGCGTCAAGCCGATGAGCCCGGCGTTCCTGCGGATGCTCGGCTTCGTGGTGCCGTTCATCCGGGCGGCCGGCGACTCGGTCTACCAGTTCGACCAGCCGTTCATCGTCGGCTCCGCAGAGACCGAGCGCCTGCTCGGCGTGCACGCCACGCCCTGGGAGCGTTCGCTGCCGGCCGTGATCGATGGCTACCGAATGCAGGCCGGGCTGGCGGTCGCCTGACCATGGCGACAGCCGAATGGAAGATGGCCGAACTCGGCGCACGGAGCGGTGTCCCGGTTGCGACGATCAAGTTCTACCAGCGGGAGAACCTGCTTCCGTCCGGAGAGCGCACGGGCCCGAATCAGGCGTTGTACGGCGAAGCGCATCTCGGCCGTATCCGTCTCATCCGCGCCCTGATCGAGGTCGGCGGCCTCAGCATCGTCGCCGCCCGCCAAGTGCTCGAGGCCATCGACTCCGAGCGCCCCCTGCAGGAGACCTTCGAGATCGCCCAGCACTCCGTGTCCGAGGCGATCGATCCGGAGACCCTGACCACGGATGCCCTCACCCACGTCGACGCACTGATGAGCGGATGGCACGTCTCCGCCGACAACCCGGGTCGCCTAGCTGCCGCCCGGGTCTACGACACCTTCACGGGAGTCGGCCAGGTCGACGCCGCCGGCTGGTTCCGTCGCTACGCGGCCGCCGCCCTGCTCGCGGCGGAGGCCGACATCGACGAACTCGACGCCCGCGCCGAGCGAGCGGCCAAGGCGGAAATCGTCGTCGTGGGCACCGTGCTCGGTGACACGCTGTTCTCCGGTCTGCGTCGGGCCGCCCAGGAGCATGTGTCTGCGCTCCGCTACGCGACTCCGCCCGCGGCGGAGGTTTGAACCGGGCGCAGATTCCCGCACGCCTAGCAGTGAACCAAACCGTCCAGCGAAACCGCAGTTCTCAAGGAGTGATCATGTCCGGTAAGCCGTTCCCGTCGTCCCGGCCGAGCCTCGCGCCGACCCGCACCCTTCGGCCGCCGTCCGACCCCGCGCAACGGGGGCGACGGGCGATCCTCGGCCCACTCGCCTGGCATCGTCCCCTGCTCGGGATGACTCTGGCCATGGCGGTCCTCGTCGTGATCTGCCTGGTCGGGCTCGTGGTCGATCCGCGCACCCTCACCGGCGCGCCGCTCTGGGCCAAGCCGCTCAAGTTCTCGATCAGCGTGCTCGTGTACGCGATCACCCTCTCCTGGCTGCTCCCGTTTCTGCGTCGGCGGCGTCTGGCCTGGTGGATCGGCACGGTGGCGATTGCTGCGCTCGCCATCGAGATGGTCATCATCGTCGGAACCGCCTGGGCCGGAGTGACCAGCCACTTCAACGTCTCGACCCCGCTCGCGTCCACACTGTGGTCGGTGATGGCGTTCTCGATCGTCGTGGTGTGGATGGCAACGCTGCTCGTGGCGGTGCTGCTCTTCCGGGCCGACCTCGGTCATCCGGCCCGGTCGCTCGCCATCCGGGCCGGCGCCCTGGTCGCCGTGGCCGGGATGGGACTCGCCTTCCTGATGACCGGGCCGACGGCGGCCCAGCTCGACAGCTTCCAAGGCATCGCCGGCGCGCACACCATCGGGGTGCCCGACGGCGGACCGGGCCTGCCCCTGCTGGGCTGGAGCACAGTGGCCGGCGACCTCCGCATCCCGCACTTCGTCGGGATGCACGCCCTGCAGGCGATTCCGCTCACCGCGCTGCTGCTCGAACTCCTGGCCAGGCGCATCCCGGCCCTCGCCGAGCCGGGCACCCGGTTGCGCCTGATCTGGGTCGTGATCGGCCTCTACCTCGGGGTGCTCGCGCTTCTGACCGGCCAGGCGCTCGCCGGGCAGTCGATCGTGCAACCGGATGTCGTCGCCGTGGTGTCCGCGGTGTCCCTCCTGGTCGCGGCCGCCAGTGCCGCCGGCGGAGTGCTCTGGGCCGGCCAGCGCCGCGCACGCGCTGCGTTCGCCCGCTGAGATACGGAGAATGCACCTGGCCGCGAAGGTGTCTTTTCCGCAACTCACCCGCGGCCAGGGAGCGGCTAGGCCGCCGCGCCGAGCCGGGCGATCCGGGCCCGGGCGGCATCCTCGGAGGTCGAGGACCGGCCGAGCAGGAAGCGCACCAGGCCGAGCACGGCGCCGGTGCCCCAGACGACCGGGAGCATCGAGCGCCGCACGCCGAGCAGGTCGCGATACTCACGGGGGATCGACGCGACGGCTCCGGCGAACATCACCCGGTAGAAGGGCATCATCGCGGGCCGGAGCGGGGGATTGCGGATGAAGCGCACCGCCTCGGCGACGCGTTCGTCGCTCTTGAGGATGCCGGCATCCCGGAAGGCGTCAAGCTGGCGCTGCAGCTCCAGGCGGGACCGGGGCGGGTTGCGCACGCCGACGAGCTCGCCCGCCTTGGCCCATTCGCAGACGTAGCCGTCCGCGCCGCCGGGGATCGGCCCGCCCCAGATGGTGTGCGACTGGAGGAACGCGTCGGTGAAGACGATGTGCACCCAGGCGAGCAGGTCGGGGTCGCCGGCCGCATACGGGCGCTCGATGCCCTGAGCGTCGCGGTAGGTGCCCGTGACCCGGTCGTGGAACCGCCCCACCCGGGAGGACTCGTTCTCGGCCAGGGCGGTGTCGCCGAAGGTGACCGTGACGAGCCACTGGATGGTTCCGGAGAGCCGGCCGAGCGGGTCCTCCTTGTACCGCGACCAGTCGTGCACGCCGGCCATGGCGCCCGGGTGGAGGGTCTGCATGAGCAGGGCACGGATGCCGGCCACCATCGTCGCCATCCCGCCGTGCACGGCCCAGGCCGCGGAGCCGGGGCCGAAGAAGCCGACGTCGTCGCCGAGTTCGATTCTGTCGACCCACTGCGGCCGGCCCTCACCGTTGCCGGAGAACGTCACCAGAAGATGTGACCGCCAGCTGTCCACGAACCTTCCCATGCAGAGAGGCTAACCCGGGCTGGCTGGGCATCGGCCCGGAACCCGGCAGCGGCCCGTTGTCGGCCCGCGGCCGCTCAGGATGGGTCGCGCGCCGGTCGGCGCCCGGCGCGGGTGACCGCCGCGCGCACCGGTGCGCCGAACGGCACGACGCGCGCGACCGGTCGCCCGCGCCGGGTGAGCACGATCTCCTCGCCGGCCTCCACGCGGTCCAGCAGCACGCCGAGGTGCCACCTCGCATCCGGCACGGAGACGGTCAGGGGCAGAAGCCCGCCGGTGCCGGAGTGCAGCAGCGGATACGGGTCGTAATCGGGATCGCGGTCGACGCCGTGGCGCCCGTCGCGCGGGCCAGGGTCGGGGAGCTCTGGCAGCTGGTCGAGATCGTCCGGGTAGAACATCGTCGGCTCCTCTCCGTTGACGGATGCCTGCATTGACGGTACTTCGATCGGCATCCGTTCGCTAGTCGTTCGCCCCTGTCGCGCGGCTCCTCGCGAGCCGGTCGCGCATCCTCGCCGCGCCGGTTTCGGCAGCCCGCGCCCGCGACGGCACCCGCGACGGCACCCGCGACGGCAGGGGGGGCTGCGAAAAGGGGCGCGCCCGCGGCCCGGAACCCTCGCAGCGATGGCCGTTGAAGGCCTGGCCGCTCTAGGATCAGCACCATGCCGGTGTCGCGTTTCCTGTTTGCCGACCAGCTCGGCCCCCACTTCGATGACGGGGGTCCGTTGCTGATGGTGGAAGCGGCCGGCGTGCTCGGCCGGCATCCGTACCACCGGGCCAAGGCGCACCTGATCCTCAGCGCCCTCCGTCACCGGGTCAGGGAGCTGGGCGACCGGGTCGAGTTCCTGCACGCCGAACACTATCGAGACGTGCTGGCGGGACGCGATCTTGAAGTCGTTGATCCCACTTCGTGGGGTGCTCGGGCGCTGGTGCGTGAACTCGGCGCGCGGGTGCTGCCCAGCCGCGGCTTCGTCACGAGCGAGGTCGAGTTCGCGGCCTGGGCCCAGGGCCGACCCCCGTCCCGGTTGGTCATGGACCAGTTCTACCGGCATGTGCGCACCAGCACCGGGCTGCTCATGCGTGGTCCCGACCCTGAGGGCGGCCGCTTCAACTTCGACCACGACAACCGCCGACCGCCGCCCAAGGGGGCGTCGGGCCTCGGCCTGCCCGATCCGTACCGTCCGGTTGAGGACGACATCGACGAACAGGTTCGCGCCGACCTCGACCGGCTGGAGGCCGAGGGACGCATCCGTCTGATCGGGCAGGATGGCCCCCGCCGGTTCGCGGCCACCCGAGCCGAGGCCCTGACGGCGCTCGCCGACTTCGTCGAGACCCGGCTGGGTGATTTTGGACCGTTTGAGGATGCGTCGCTGTTGGGCGATGACGCGATGGCCCATTCGCGCCTGAGCGTTCCGCTCAATCTGGGGCTTCTGCATCCGTGGGAGGTGATCGACGCGGTGGTCGCCGCCTACCGCGCCGGGGAAGCCCCGCTGCAGAGCGTGGAGGCCGTGGTTCGGCAGATCATGGGCTGGCGGGACTGGGTCTGGCACCTGTACTGGCATCTCGGCGAGGATTACGTGCGGCGCAGCAATCACCTCGACGCGCAGACGCCCCTGCCCAGGGAGTTCCTCGAACTCGACGGCCGCACCGTGCGGGCACGGTGCCTGAGCCACGTGCTCGACGAGGTCGGCCGCACCGGCTATGCACATCACATCCAGCGCCTGATGATCCTCGGCAATTGGGCGCTGCAGCGCGGCTACCGTCCTGCCGAACTGACCGAATGGTTCACCAACGCGTTCGTCGACGGCACGCCCTGGGTGATGCCCGCCAACGTGGTGGGGATGTCCCAGCACGCCGACGGAGGCATCGTCGCCACGAAGCCGTACGCCTCCGGTGGTGCCTACATCTCGAAGATGAGCGACTACTGCGGTTCCTGCACCTTCAACCCGAAGAAGCGGCTCGGCGAGGATGCCTGCCCGTTCACCGCCGGTTACTGGGCCTTCCTCGACCGGGTGGAGCCGCGCATCCGGGGTAATCACCGAATGCAACAGTCGCTCGCCGGCCTGCGCCGTCTCGTCGACCGGGAGGCGGTCGTCGAACAGGAGCGCACGCGCACGGAGTGGTGACCCTGGCGCCGTGCAGCCCAACTCGGTGCTCAGTCGAATTCGGCCACGCGGAGGCTGAGCCACAGGGTGAGTGTGTCGTCGGGGTTGCCGAGGTCGACGCCGAACAACTCGCGGGCGCGGCGCAGCCGGTAACGGAGCGTGTTCTGGTGCACCGAGAGCAGGTCGGCCGTCACAGCGGAATCCCGGGAACAATCAAGGTAGGTGCGCACCGTGCGCGCGTATTCGGTGCCGGTGCCGGCATCCAGTTCACGGATGCGCCTGGCCACGGGGGAGACCAACCGGGGCGTGTCCCGGAAGACCTGGGCAAGCTCCAGCAGGGTCAGCTGGCTGCGGGCATCCCGCGCGCTCGCCACCCGGCCTCCTCCTGGTCTGCCGCCGACCAGCAGGAGCACCAGGTCGGCGTCCTGGCGCGACCGGGAGATGCCGCCGAGGGTGGGCATCGACGATCCGACCGCGGCGCGCACCGTGATCCCGAACGCGGACCCGGACCGCGCTACCACACGCTCCGCCACCGCCTCGACCTCGGCCGGTGCTGACCCGGCCTGCCCGCCGAAAAGCGCGTAGATCGTGGTGCCGATGACGACGCACTCCGAGCCAGGCTGGTGTGCCTCGCACTGGATGGCGATCAGGTCGATCATCCGCAGCAGACGGATCTCGTCGCCGGTCGGCGCGAGCTCGGGCTGGAAGGCGAGCACCACGAACGGCCCGGCCGGGTCGAGGCCCAGCTGGGAGGCCAGGAGACGCGAGTCGTCGCCGCCCTCGAGCAGGCGCCGCAGCAGTTCGGCGCGTTGCTGTCGGGCCAGGTCGGCCGTGCTCCGGGCTCGGAGGAGGTGCAGGGCGGCCATATCGGCGGCGCGTTCCAGCGCGCGCTCGGCATCCGCGTCCAGGTCCCCGGCCGCGTCGACGACCCAGATCGACCCGAGCGGTTGCGCGCCGGCGCGAACGGCCACGGCGAGGCGGTCGAGGCCCGGTGTGAGCCCCGGCACCCGCACGGCGCCCGGTGCGCGGAACACCGCCGCGTACTGGGCCGCGTTCTCCGGCAGGTCCGGTACCCGTCGGCCGAGGATTCCCTCGCGCCGATCGGCGTCGATGATCTGCCCCGGCACGGTCGAGTAGGCCAGGATATGCGTCTGGAGGTCTTCGATCGCCGTGGCGCCGCCGATCATCGCGGCAATCGCGTTCGCCAGGGCGAACAGGTCGCCCACCGGTGTCGCCGAGAGGGAGCTGTCGGCCTCGCTCGCACTGGTCAGAGCGGAGTTGACCAGGGTGTCCACCTGGCGCCAGTCGAGTTCGTCGTCCACCACCAGAAGGGCCACACCTTCGGCGTCCGCCACCGCGGCGAGGGTGTCGACGGCCAGGCCGAGCGACTTCACAATGACCGCGCCGAATCCCCGGCGGGCGGCGTCGCGCACGATCCGGGGTGAGTCGGCGTCGGTCGGGTGCACTCCGATACCGAGCAGGATGCCGGCATGCGGGCCGGGCGAGACGCTCAAGGGATCGAACAGGGTCGGGCTGGTCAGCGGCAACCGGAGCGAGCTCGGCCGTGAGGCCAGCCGCAGTCCCGACCCGTCGAGCACCGCCAGCAGCTCGGACACACCGATGCCGCCCGCCGGGGATTCCCGTGCATCGACCACGGCCGCAGCCACGGCCGCAGCCACGGCCGCAGTTGTGGAATGGGGTGTCCGTGATGGTCGCATATCGATCACCGTAGTCGCCGATTGTGCCACGCGACAATGAAAAACCACTATCTTCATGCTGCACGACGACGACACGGCGGTTCCGGGTGGCCACACTGGAACAATGTTGCACAGCCTCGAAGTCAGCCCCGTCGTCCGCCAGGCGCAGGACGCGGCGGCCCGTGCCGCAGCGCTCGCCGGCGTGCGGGTGGGCGACGAGTCGGAGCTGGAGCGCCTCCGCGAGGTCGAAGCACTGCTGGTCACGGTGTGGGGCACCACGCAGCACGGCGCCCCGATCCCGACCGACCTGCTCCGGAGCATCAGCCACGCCGGCTGCAACGTCACGGTGGCCTACACCGGCGAGGGGGTCCTCTGCGGTGCCGCCGTGGCGATCGTGTCACCGGGCAACGCCGGGATGTACTCGCTCATCGCGGGAGTCCTTCCGGGCCTGGGCGACGCCGGCGTCGGGTTCGCGCTCAAACAGCACCAACGGGCCTGGGCTCTCGCCCGGGGGATCGACACGATGACCTGGACCTTCGACCCACTGGTGAGCAGGAACGCCCGGTTCAACCTCACGAAACTGGGCGCGCACGCGGAGGAGTACCTCAAGGACTTCTACGGCCCGATGGCGGACGAGATCAACGCGAACGACGAGAGCGACCGGCTCGCGGCGATCTGGCCCCTGACGAGCCCGGAGGCGGTCGCCTGCAGCGAGGGTGCCCCCCTCGCCACGGAACTGCCGGCCTTCACCCCGGACCAGGTGCGCGCCACCGGCCCGGACGGCCACCCCAGCACGGTCCAGGCAGCCGGGTCGACCTGGTGCCGCGTGCCGACCGACATCGTCGCGCTCCGGGTCAGGGACCCCGGCGAGGCCGCCGCCTGGCGGACCGCGACCCGCACACTCTTCACCACGGCATTCGCCTCCGGGCTCGCCGCCCACGGGGTCACCCGATCCGGCTGGTACCGGCTCGCAACCAAAGGACAGCAATGAGAATCGAAAACATCGAACTGCGCCGCGTCACCCTCCCACTGGTGAGCCCGTTCCGCACCTCGTTCGGCACCTCGACGGAACGCGAGACCACTCTCGTGCGGGTCAGCACCGCCGACGCGGAGGGGTGGGCGGAATGCGCCGCCGAACCTGACCCCCTTTACAGCCCCGAATTCCTCGACGGAGCCGACCTGGTCATCCGTGACCACCTCGTGCCGCGGCTGCAGGCGCTGGGAGACGCGCTCACCGCCGAACATGTGGCCACCGCCCTCGCCCCGGTCAAGGGACACCCGATGTCCAAGGCCGTGCTCGAGACGGCCATTCTCGACGCCCAGCTCAAGGAGACCGGGGTCTCCTTCGGCCGGTACCTCGGCGCCGTGCACGACACGGTGCCGGCCGGCGTCTCGGTGGGCATCATGGATTCGCTGGACGAACTGCTCGACGCGGTCGCCGGTTACCTCGCCGAGGGGTACCTGCGGATCAAGCTGAAGATCGAACCGGGCTGGGACCTGCTGCCCGTTCGCGCCGTGCGGGAGCGCTTCGGTGACGAGATCCTGTTGCAGGTCGACGCCAACACCGCCTACAGCCTCGCGGATGCCCGCCACCTCGCCCGTCTCGACCCGTTCGACCTGCTCCTGATGGAACAGCCGCTCAAGGAAGACGACATCCTCGGCCACGCCGCCCTCGCCAGGCTGATCAAGACCCCGATCTGCCTCGATGAATCGATCGAGTCCGCCCGGGACGCGGCGGCGGCGATCACGCTCGGCGCGTGCAGCATCATCAACGTGAAGCCGGCCCGGGTCGGCGGCTACCTCGAGGCCAGGCGCATCCACGACGTCGCGGCGGCCCACGGAGTCCCCGTCTGGTGCGGCGGCATGCTTGAAACCGGCATCGGGCGGGCCGCGAACGTCGCCCTGGCCGGCCTGCCGAACTTCGTGTTGCCGGGGGACACCTCCGCCTCCAACCGCTACTACGCCCAGGACCTCACCGCCCCGTTCGTGCTCGAGGACGGTCACCTGCGGGTGCCCACCGGGCCCGGCATCGGCGTCGACGTTCTGCCCGACGTGCTCGCCGACGTCACGACGGCCAGGACCGACATCAGGTTCTAGCGCGCCGTCACGTTCGTCCCACGTCTGTTCCGCTGCATCAGTTTCGCCCTACCCCGCGCCACCCCAGTCAGGAGAGCACGAATGAAGATTGACAAACGAACCGGCCGGTCCGTTCTGCTGGCAGCCTCGATCGGGGTCACCGCGGCGCTGGTGCTGGCGGCGTGCTCCGCCTCGGGCACCTCGCCGGCGCCGCAGGCGCCGTCCACTGCCGACGTCGACGCTGCCGCGGCGGCGGCGCTGCCGGCGAAGTACAAGGACGCAGGCACCATCAAGGTCGCCTCCGACATCCCGTTCCCGCCGATGGAGATGTTCGACGACAACCAGATGCTCACCGGGTTCGACTACGACCTCGCCCAGGCCATCGGCGCCAGACTCGGCGTGACGATGGAACTGCAGACCCAGGCCTTCGACAGCATCATCCCCTCGCTCCAGTCCGGCAAGCACGACGTGATCATGTCCGGAATGAACGACACCCCCGAGCGCCAGAAGACGATCGACTTCGTCGACTACTTCCACGCCGGGTTCTCCATCCTCGTGCCCGCAGGGAACCCCGGCAAGATCGCCACGGTGCTCGACCTCTGCGGCAAGGACGTCGCCGTGCAGAAGGCGACCGTGCAGGCCGAGATCCTGCGCGGCTACGACGCCGAGTGCACGGCGGCCGGCTCCGGCCCGATGAAGATCGCCGAACTCCCACTGGAGACGGACGTGCAAACGGCGGTTCGCTCAGGAAAGGCCATCGCCGATGTCGTCGATTCCGCCGTCGCCTCCTACGCGGCCCAGACCGCGGGCGGCGGGAAGCTGTTCGAAGTCGTGCGCGACCCGGCCAACCCGGCCGGCTACAACCCGGTCTACACCGGCATCGGCGTGCTCAAGAAGGATTCCGGGCTGAGCCAGGCCCTGCTGCTCGCATTGCAGGCTGTCGTGGCCGACGGCTCCTATGCGGAGATCCTGAAGAAGTACGACATGGGCGACTACGCCGTCGACGCTGCCGGCCTCAACCTCGGGTCGTGACCGGATGACGCAGGCAACCCTGACCGGGTCAGGCCGTGCCCCCGCCGGCCCGGCGGTCGAGATCGACCCGGATGACATCGTCGCCGTGCCGCTCCGGCATCCGTGGCGCTGGATCCTCGCCGTCTTCCTGCTGATCGGATTCGTGAGCCTCGGCATCTCGCTCTGGCAGAACGAGAACATCGACCACCCCACGATCACCGAATTCATCTTCAACCCCCGGATCCTCAGTGGCGTCGTGCTCACCATCATGCTCACGGTCGTCGCCATGCTGGTGTCCTCCGTGCTGGGGGTGCTGCTCGCCGTGATGCGGCTCTCGAACAACCCGGTGATGAACACCCTGGCCTGGCTCTACGTCTGGGCGTTCCGTGGCACCCCCCTGCTGATCCAGATCGTGTTCTGGGGCTATCTCGGGCTGCTCTACTCTCAGATCTCGATGGGCATCCCGTTCACTGATTTCACGATCTTCTCCGTCGACACGAACACGCTGATCCCGGCCCTCACGGCCGGGCTCCTCGCCCTCACCCTGAACCAGGCCGCCTACTCGGCGGAGATCGTGCGCTCCGGCATGCTCTCCGTCGATGAGGGCCAGTACGAGGCCGCCTACTCGGTCGGGATGAGCCCGGTCTTCACCCTGTTCAAGGTGGTCCTGCCCCAGGCGATGCGGGTGATCATCCCGCCGATGGGCAATGAGACGATCTCGATGCTCAAGAACACCTCCCTGCTGTCGGTCATCGCCGTGCTCGAGCTCTACACGGTCGCCACCCAGATCTCCTCCCAGAATCTGCGCCAGGTCGAGCTGCTCCTCGTCGTGAGCTGCTGGTATCTCTTCCTCACCTCTGTGCTGTCGATCCCGCAGTACTACCTCGAGCGCTACTACGGCCGAGGCAAGGCCCGGAGCCTCCCGCCGACCCCGTTCCAACGACTCCGCGCCGCTCTCCGGCGCACCCCGATCAACACCCACCGCACCGACAGTCAGGACGCCTCATGACCGGAGCAGGCCCAGGCACGTCCGTGGCGACCTCGCGAGCGACAACCGCGAGTCTCGCCTCCGAGCCGGATGCCCACGGGGTTGCGGTCGAACCGCTGCTCAGTGCCCTCAAAGTGCGCAAAAGCTACGGCGGAGTGGAGGTGCTGAAGGGCATCTCGCTCGCCGTGAACCCGGGGCAGGTCATGTGTCTCCTCGGGCCGTCGGGTTCGGGGAAGTCCACGTTCCTGCGCTGCATCAACCACCTCGAGCGCATCGACGGCGGCCGGATCTCGGTCGGCGGTGAACTCGTCGGCTACGCCCAGCGCAAAGACCGCATCTTCGAGATGAACCCTCGCGAGGTTGCCAGGCAGCGTCGAGGGATCGGCATGGTCTTCCAGCGCTTCAACCTCTTCCCGCATATGACCGCGCTCGAGAACATCACGGCCGCACCGATCGGGGTGCGCCGGATCTCCAAACAGATCGCGAAGGACCGCGGCCTCGAACTTCTCGACCGTGTGGGCCTGGCCAGCCTGGCCCAGTCGTATCCGGCCCAGCTTTCCGGTGGGCAGCAGCAGCGCGTCGCGATCGCCCGCGCGCTGGCCATGGATCCCCAGCTGCTCCTCTTCGACGAGCCGACCAGTGCCCTGGATCCCGAACTCGTCGGCGACGTGCTGGACGTGATGCGCACCCTTGCCGCGGACGGAATGACCATGGTCGTCGTGACCCACGAGATCGGCTTCGCCAGGGGCGCTGCCGATGTTGTGGTCTTCATGGACGGCGGGGTCGTCGTCGAGTCCGGGCCGCCGGCCGAGGTGCTCGACAACCCGCAGAGTCCGCGCACCCGGGCATTCCTGGACAGTGTGATCTAGAAAGGGTCGACCTCGAACCGTCGCCGGAGTACCGTGACAACTGGGTGCGGGCTCACCGCGGCCAGAAGACGGAGTCGTCATGTCGTCACTGACAAACTACGGCCAGGCGATCGCATCGACCACCATCGCGCTTCAGGAACTGCTGACCTCTCCGCCGGTCGGGTTGCAGGCCACCATTCGGGCGCCCGGCGAGGCCCGGACCGGCCTGACCGGGGCGTCCGTGAACCTGTTCCTCTACAGCGACGGCCTGATCAGCTACCGTGAGGCCAGCACCCAGCACGGCCCGAGCCGGGTCATCGCCGAGCTGCACTACCTGGTCAGCGCTTTTCCCGCGGACGACGGAGACACGGATGCCGCCAGCCACCGGGCCTTCGGCGCCGCCAGGGCCGCGATCGAGCGGCACCCGGTGCTCACCGTGCCGGTCGGGTCGGCGGACAGCCTCCAGGTCTGGCTCACCTCGTCGCCTCTTACCGCCGAGTCGCTCACCGCACTCTGGCTGGCGTCAGGGGCGCCGCTGCGGTTGTCCTTCGGGGTGATGGCGTCGTTCACCCTCGACGCGGCCGAACGGGTCGCCGTGGTCGGCACGGTGCACGACGTCGTGCAACTCGCCGGGGCGGGGGCGATCGCCGTGTTCAGCGGCACGGATGCGGCGGCGAAGGCGGCCGCGGCGGCATCCGTGGCGCAGGAGCTGGGCAAGGCCCTCGTGACAGTGCCGCTCGCCTCGATCGTCAGCCGCGACATGGACGAAACCGAGCACAATCTCACCGCGCTGTTCGAACAGGCCGAGCACCGGGGGGCTGTCCTGCTGATCGACGAGGCCGAGGACCTGTTCGGCGTGCGCCCGGAGGTGCTCGACATCGACGACCCATACTCCGCGATCGAGATCGGCCAGGTTCTGGACCGGCTCGGCCGGTCGCCGAGCGTCGTGATCATCGCGATCCGGGACTCGGCCGGCGATGAGCTGGCCGACCGCGCCAGGGTCGAAGTGCGGTTCCCCGACGAGGGGCAGGCCGACCCGGCACCGGCCGGTTGAGCCTACGCTGGCTGTATGCCCTCGTTCCGCATCGAAATGACCATCGGCGCGGTGAAACCGGGTGTCGCCCCGCAGTCCGTGCTCCCCGCCGCAGCCGCCGCGGCCGCCGCGCTGACCACCGTGGAGGCCTCCGACCTGGCCGTCGTGGCCGGTGCGGCCCGGGCGACCGTGCGGTTCAGCGCAGACGACCCGTCAGACGCGCTCCGGATCGGGCACGCCGTGCTCGTCGCCACCGGCAGGGTGGCCGATCCGCAGTCCTGGCGGGTGACCGAACGGATCAGAGGTCGCTGGCTCCCGGTGCGCTGACCCGCCCGGCGGCGCTCAGGCGCCCAGGCGCACCGCGGTTCAGCGCGGCCGGCGCTGCTCCGGCCTGGCCGGCGCGATGATCGTGGCCCGGTGCCCATCGGGGGAGGGCTGGTCGTCCGCACCGAGCACCTGGCTACGCTCGATGCCGTGGTGCCACCAGAGCGACGCGGTCCACGCGCTGACCAGGGCGTCGATCAGGTCCTCCCGGTGTTTGTAGGCCCGGTCGAGCAGCGGCGAGTGGCTGGTGACCAGGGCATCCGACACCGGGTGGGTGGACAGGTCCAGGGGTGGCGTCGCAGCATGCAGCCGCCATACCCGCTGGATGAGGTCGTCGCACACGAACGCCCGGGCGGCGCGACGCTGGTCGGGAGGGAGGGCCGAACCCATCCGCTTGTACCGCGGCCGTTTGTCGTCGTACCCGAACTCCTCGGCGCCGACCAGGGTCGTGTACGGGTAGCACTCGAAGAAACTGGCGATGGCCGGGTCCACCGGCGACAGGCCGTCGGTGTAGGTCCAGCCGGATGCCTCGAGCCGACGACGGATCGATACGCCGCCCTGCCACGGGCGGGCGAGGTTGGAGGCGTTCGCGGAGACGAACCAGCCGCCGTAGCGGCTGCCGGTCTCACGTTCGCACAGTCGCATCCCGGAAGGATTGTTCACCACCAGCGGGGCGTCGATCGCGAGCACCGCGCCCGGCTCCCACATCGAGTCGATCCACTCGAGCACGGCCTCGGTGCCCCTGGCCCAACCAGCACCGAGGACCTGGCCCTCTTCGTCGATGCAGGCCAGGCCGGTTTCGTTGGCGGGTTTGGTGGCCGTGCCTTCGGCCCAGGCCAGATCAACTCCGAGGAATCGCGTCATGCGTCATAGATAGCACACGCGCCTGTCACCCGAAGTGGGCGTTCCGCCTACACCAGGGCATCCGGTAAAATCCGGCCGATTTTTCCGGCAGAGACCGCCGGGCGTAGCCTCGGAAGGTTGTCACACAGAACTGAGGTCGCCGAAAATGAAGCAAAAACTACAACCGTCGACAAACGGAAAGGTCATCGCACTCGCGGTAGCCGGGGCCTTCGGAGGATTCCTCTTCGGGTTCGATGCGTCGGTCATCAATGGCGCCGTCAATGCCATTCAGGATGAGTACTCGCTCAACGCCACCCTGACGGGTCTGGCCGTGGCGAGCGCGCTGCTCGGAGCCGCGGGCGGTGCGTATCTCGGCGGGAGCGTGGGCGACCGGTTCGGTCGCATCCCCGTCATGCTGCTCGGCTCGATTATGTTCTTTATTAGCTCGGTTGGATCGGCCTTCGCCTTCGGCGTCTTCGACCTTGTGCTCTGGCGCATTGTCGGCGGCCTCGGGATCGGACTCGCCTCCGTTGTCGCTCCGGCGTACATCGCCGAGATCTCGCCCCGGCAGTTGCGTGGGCGGCTGGGATCGCTCCAGCAACTCGCCATCACCATCGGCATTTTCTCGGCGCTGCTGTCCGACGCGGTCTTCGCCAATACCGCCGGCGGCGCCAGCGAACCGTCCCTGTTCGGGCTCGACGCCTGGCGCTGGATGTTCCTCGCCTGCGCCCTGCCCGCCGCCGTGTACTTCGTCATCGCCAGGCTCCTGCCGGAATCGCCGCGCTTCCTCGTGCTCAAGGAACGCGAGGACGAGGCCCGCACCGTCTTCGCGAAGCTCTGGCCGAACGGCGACGTGGACCGTGAGATCCGCGACATCAAGACGTCGATCGCGGTCGACAAGCGCGCTGCCCGCTCCGGTTCGCTCCGGGGCAAGGCCCTGGGACTCCGGCCGATCGTCTGGGTCGGGATCATCCTGTCCGTCTTCCAGCAGTTCGTCGGCATCAACGTGATCTTCTTCTACTCGACCACGTTGTGGAAGGCGGTGGGCTTCGAGGAGTCCAGTTCCCTGACCATCTCCGTGTTCACCGGTCTCACCAACATCCTGGTCACCTTCGTCGCCATCGCGCTCGTCGACCGGATCGGCCGGCGGCCGATCCTGATGACCGGTTCGGTCGGGATGACCCTGTCGCTGGCCACCATGGCGATCGCGTTCAGCCAGGCGGTGACCGTGAACGGTGAACTCAGCCTGCCCGGCGCCTGGGGTCCGATCGCCCTGGTCGCGGCGAACGTGTTCGTGATCTTCTTCGGTGCGTCGTGGGGTCCGGTGGTCTGGGTGCTGCTCGGGGAGATCTTCCCGAACACGATCCGAGTGAAGGCCCTCGGAATCGCGGCCGCCGCGCAGTGGGTCGCCAACTTCCTGGTCGCCGTCACGTTCCCACCGCTGGCGGCGCTGTCGTTGCCGTTGACCTACGGGATGTACGCGGTGTTCGCGGCCCTGTCCTTCGTCTTCGTCCTGACCAAGATCCCGGAGACCAACGGGATGTCGCTCGACGAGGCGAACACCCTGCTGCCGCCGAAGAACGCGGCGAAGAAGGCCGCCGCGAGGCTCGCCGCGGAGAAGGTGCCCGTCAGGGTCTGATCCTAGATCAGGCCGCGCAGCAGCTCCTCGGAGCTGACCCCGAGGCGGCCGGCTCGCTCGGCGAGGCGCGCGTGCTCGTCGACGGAGAGTGTCAGCGAGATCGTGTGGCCGGGTGCGGCGGCCGCCTCCGGCCCGGCGGAATCGAACGAGAAGAGTTCGGGATGCGCCGAGCGGCCGGCGGGCTTCGAGGCCGGTGGCGCGGTGGCAGGCCGCTCCGCCGCACCGCGCCGCGCCGGCGTGCTGCGAACGACGGCGGTTGAGGCGTCGGGGGCCGGCACGAGGTCGCCGGTTCGCACCCACCCCGGGCCGGGCTTGAACGGGACCTTGCGCTGGAACGCATCGGAGACGGCGCGGGCGCGGCTGTCCGCGGCCTCGTTCAGCGGATGATTCGCGTGCCCCTTGACCCATTCGAACCGGTATCTGCGGCCGACCAGCGCGGCGTCGATCTCCTGCAGCAGTTCGAGGTTGAGCACGGGCTTGCCGTCGGCCTTGCGCCAGCCCTTGGCCTTCCAGCCGCGCATCCATTTCGTCACGGAGTTGATCACGTACTGGCTGTCGCAGAGCACGAGAAGGTCGTCGTCGAGGTGCGCGGTCGCCCGGAACAGCTCCAGCACGGCCTTGAGTTCGCCCTGGTTGTTCGTGGCGTGCTCCCACCCGCCGGCAGCCCAGCAGAAGTCGTTGACGTACCACGCCCATCCGGCCGGACCGGGGTTGCCGAGCGCGGAGCCGTCAGCGGCGGCGATGATGGTCATTGCTGGCCTTTCGTCTGGTCCCGTGAACCGGGACCTGTCCATTTTGCCACCGGGACGACGGCGACCCCGCCGCTAGGCTCTGTTCATGGCCACTCCCGACTTCATCCTCGGACTCCGCGAGAGCATCGGGCATGCCCCGTTGTGGCTGAGCGGCGTCACCGCTGTCGTCGTGCGGGATACCGAGGTGCTCCTCGTGCGCCGCGTCGACACGGGCCACTGGTCGTCCGTGGCCGGCGTCATCGATCCCGGTGAAGAGCCCGCGGATGCTGCGGCCCGCGAAATCCTCGAGGAGGCCGGTATCGTCGCCGAGGTGGAAGCCCTCGTCGGCGTCTTCACCCGCGAGCCGCTCAGCTACGCGAACGGGGACCAGGCGCAGTACCTCGACCTCGTCTTCCGCTGTCGGTGGGTGAGCGGAGAGCCGCACCCCGCCGACGGTGAGAACACGGCGGCGGCGTGGTGGCCCCTCGACGCGCTCCCGGCGCTGCCGGGCACCCACGCCGAGCGGCTGCGGCTGGCGGTCTCCCATCAGGGCCCGGCGGCCTTTCGCCGCCGGAACGGAGGCTAGCCCTTGATGCAGTCCCCGGAAGAGACCGGAGCCGAAAGCGCCGCCGCCTGGGCGGCCACCGGGTCGACTTCCTCCATCGCGAGAGCGTAGCCGAGGTTGTTCGTGACGGTGGACTTGGCGAAAATGACTCCGGCCACCTGGCCGGCCTCGCTCAGGAGCGGCCCCCCGGATTCGCCGTGCTGCACGTCCGCGGCGAGCGTGTAGAGCTGCCGCTGCGCCGGTTCCTGGCCGTAGATGTCGGCGACGAGTGCCGGGGCCACGGCGACGACCTGGGCCGGCCCGGAATCGAACGGGCCGCCGTAGGGGTAGCCGTCGCTGACGGCCCGGCTGCCCGGGGCGAGGTTGGGACCGAGTTCGAGCGCAGGGGCGGAGAGGCCGCTCACGGCGATGACGGCCAGGTCGACGACCGGGTCGAAGTAGACGACCTGGCCTGGCCTCGCGTTGCCGCCCGGGGTGACGACGACGGGTTCGGTCACCCCGGCGACGACGTGGGCGTTGGTGAGCACGCGGTCCTCGGCGATGACGAAACCGCTGCCCGACTGGTTCTGCCCGCAGGCGTAGGCGGTGCCGGTGATCTTCATCACGGATTGCCGGGCCGCGAGCAGTGCGTCGGTGTCGGCGGAGACAGGCGGGATGGTCGGCATCGGCCCGTTGAAGGCCTCGACCACCCGGGGGAGCCCTTCGCTGACGACGACGGAGCGCAACTGGGCGAGGAACGACTTCAGCGGGTCGGGGGTCAGGGTGTCGATCGACCGGATCACGCCGGAGGAGGCGATGGCGGGAGAGAGCAGCGGCACGCCCAGCCCGCCGATGCTGAACGCGAGCATTGACACGACGAGGGCGGAGGCGACGACCGCGGCTCCGGCGCCGAGCATCCGGTCTGCCAGGCGCAGCTTGGTGCGGGCGCTGTGCGGGCGAAGGGACCGGCCGATCGAGCTGCCGAGTGAGAGGCCGCCGACCAGGAGCACCCCGGCCGTTGCGAGGGTGGCGGCCGTGCGCCATTCGGCGGCGGGAACCCAGGTGCCGACCACGGGAACGAGGAAGTAGGCGGCGACGCCACCGGCGATGAGCCCGGCGATGCTGCTCAGGCTGCCGATCAGGCCGCTGCGGAAGCCCGAGGCGAGGTAGCTCACCAGCAGCAGGACCAGGAGGATGTCAACAATCGTTGAACCTGGCATTCGTGGACCCTGCGCTTTCGTCGGTGCCCGGCGTTCACCCTCGGCATTTCTTGCTCAAGAGTACGGTGCCGCCGCGCCATCGCATCAATCGCGGGAGTCATCCACAGGCAGCCTGAAGGTGCGGTTGTCCACCGATTGCGTCGGAGGCGGTCGCAGCTTTGGCCGAAAGACAAGGGTGGCGGCATGAACAGGACAATCGTCAAGACCAGGGAAGCGTATGACTTCCTCGCGCTCGTGCCGCAACTCGTCGGATTCCAGCCGGAACGGAGCATGGTGCTCGTGGCGTTCCGGGGCAACCGCACCTGCGGGGCCATGCGCTTCAACCTGCCGGCAGCCGGCGCATCCCGCACAGTGTTGCGGAGAATCGCGTCTACCCTCGTCGGCACGCTGTGCCGGATCCCCGGGGTGGACGCTGTCGTGCCGGTGGTCTACACGGAGGAGACGTTCGCGTCGGTGGCCGGGCTGCCGGCGGAGCGGTTCGCCGAAACCGTGTGTGTGCGGGCGGAACTGTCCGGCTTCCTCGTTCGGGACGCGCTCTGCGTCGCACCGGACGGCTGGGGGTCCTACCGTGACCCGTCCTGCCCGGCCGGCGGGCATCCGCTGGCGGACATCGCCGGATCGGAGGTGCAGCGGGCCATCCCCGCCGAGGCCCGCCGTGACCTGGCCAGCCTGCGCAGCCGGGCCGACCTGCCCCGTGTCGACCTCGCCGCGCGGGAGCGGGTCGGCCGTCGGCTGGCCCGCTACCAGAGGCTCGGCGGGAAGGAGGAGACCGTTCCCGAGCTGCTCGCGATGGTCGGTGACATCCTCGATCCGGTGGCCAC
This sequence comes from Cryobacterium sp. HLT2-28, assembly GCF_004402495.1. GTDB lineage: Bacteria > Actinomycetota > Actinomycetes > Actinomycetales > Microbacteriaceae > Cryobacterium > Cryobacterium mannosilyticum. The sequence continues at coordinate 100,344 of NZ_SOFH01000021.1, forward strand.
AGCGGAGGCGGCCCTGGACTGGGATCCGGGCGCCCTCGATCCCGCGGACGTGGCGGCGCTGCTCTTCCTGCTGCAGGGCCCTGCCTGCCGTGACCAGATGATGCTGCAGTTCGCGTTCGGTGAGGCGGTCGGCGCGCTCACCCACGCGCTGAACCTGCGGTACGCGGCCATCCAGGGCGCCACGGGGCAGAGCATGGACGACATCGTGCGGGCCGAGCGGGAACGGAACGGTGACGACGAACCCGACGCGAAACGGACGAGCGACCTGATCCTCGGTCTGACGACCGTGCGGCCGGACCCCGACCGCATCGAACGGGCGGTGCGGTTGCTGCTGACCGTGGTCGCCCTGGCCCCTCGCCGGGCCAGGCCTGCCCCGTATTGCATGCTCGCCTGGTTGTCCTGGGCGATGGGCCGCGGTTCGGTGGCGGGCATCTTCGTCGACCGGGCGCTGGCCGTCGACCCCCGCTACGGCATGGCGGACCTGCTGGACACGCTGGTCTCCTCAGGGCACCTGCCGGACTGGGCGTTCGCGGTACCGTTCGATGAAGAACGGCCACCGGAGACGACGAGTCCGGCCGGGGCCTGAAGTGAGGGTCCGTCTGCCGGCCCGGGCTAGAGGTACTTCGGCGCCTCCGACAGCACCCCGTGCAGGATCTCGCCGATCTCGCGGAACTCGGCCGGTCCGATGGTCAGCGGGGGAGCGAGCTGAACCACCGGGTCGCCCCGGTCGTCGGCCCGGCAGTAAAGGCCCGCCTCGAACAAGGCCTTGGACAGGTAGCCGCGCAGCAGGCGCTCCGACTCGGCGTCGGTGAAAGTCTCCTTGGTTGCCTTGTCCTTGACCAGTTCGATGCCGAAGAAGTAGCCCTCGCCGCGCACATCGCCCACGATCGGCAGGTCGAGCAGCTTCTCGAGCTCGGCGCGGAAAACAGGCGAATTCTCGCGCACGTTCTCGTTGAGCTTCTCCTCCTCGAAAATGTCGAGGTTGGCCAGCGCCACAGCCGACGACACCGGGTGGCCGCCGAAAGTGTAGCCGTGGTAGAACGTGGTGTCGCCGTGCTTGAACGGTTCGTAGATGCGGTCGCTGACGATGGTCGCGCCGATCGGCGAGTAGCCGCTCGTCATGCCCTTCGCGCAGGTGATCATGTCCGGCTCGATCCCGAAGGTGGTGGAGGCGAACATGTTGCCGATCCGGCCGAAGGCGGTGATGACCTCGTCCGCGACGAGCAGCACGTCGTACTGGTCGCAGATTTCACGGACCCGCTTGAAGTAGCCGGGGGGCGGCGGGAAGCATCCGCCAGAGTTCTGGACGGGCTCCAGGAACACGGCGGCAACCGTCTCCGGGCCCTCGAACTGGATCATCTCCTCGATCCGGTTCGCGGCCCACAGGCCGAACTTCTCCACGTCGTCGCCGAGGCCGGAGCCCATCTCGTCCGCGCGGTAGAAGTTGGTGTTGGGAACCCGGAAACCGCCGGGCGTGACCGGTTCGAACATCTCCTTCATGGCCGGGATCCCGGTGATCGCCAGGGCGCCCTGCGGTGTGCCGTGGTAGGCGACGTTGCGGGAGATCACCTTGTGCTTGGTCGGCCGGCCCTGCAGTTTCCAGTAGTACTTGGCCAGCTTGAAGGCGGTCTCGACCGCTTCGCCGCCGCCGGTGGAGTAGAAGACGCGGTTCAGGTCGCCGGGAGCGTAGGACGCCAGCCGGTCGGCCAATTCGATCGCGTTCGGGTGCGCATAGGACCAGACCGGGAAGAAGGCCAGTTCCTCGGCCTGCCTGGCCGCCACCTCGGCCAGGCGTTTGCGCCCGTGGCCGACGTTCACGGTGAACAGGCCGCTGAGCCCGTCGATGTATTTCTTGCCGTGCGAGTCCCAAATGTGATGACCGAGGCCCTTGGTGATGATCGGCACCCCGGCGCCGGACTCCAGCACGGACTGGCGGGAGAAATGCATCCAGAGGTGGTCCTTCGCCTTCTGCTGCATCGCCGCGTTCTCGGCGTCGGTGAAGACGGGAGGCGATGCTTCGGCGGAGATTGTTTCGGTGGTTTCAGGCGCAGTGATTGTCATTTTTTACCGTGTTCCCCAGTTGTAGAGCTGTTTGTGGAGTTTGAGATAGACGAAGGTCTCGGTGGAGTTGACTCCTTCGAGGCTGCGGATCTGCGAGTTGAGCAGAGCGATGAGCTCGTCGTCGTCTTCGCAGACGACCTCAGCGAGGATGTCGAACGATCCGGCGGTGAGCACGACATAGTCGACGGCCGGGATGGCGGCGAGCTTGTCGGCCAGGATACGGGTGTCGCCGCTGGCGCGGATGCCGATCATGGCCTGGCGGTAGAAGCCCAGCTGCATCGGATCGGTCACGGCGACCACTTGCATGACGCCGGACTCGGTGAGCTTCTGCACCCGCTGCCGCACCGCTGCTTCGCTGAGGCCCACGGCCTTGCCGATTTCGGCATAGGAGCGCCGCCCGTCGACCTGCAGCTGTTCGATGATCTTCTTGGACACCTCGTCCAGCTGGGCGGGCTTCGCTGCCGCACCACGTCCATTTGCGCTCATCCAGCGATTATGTCAGTGAGATTGCCATTCGGCAAGGGATTCCGTAGCCAAAAGGGTGCAAAACTGCGGAATCCAGAGCTATGACTGGATTGCTGGTCGCCCTTTCGTCGCCGGCGGGATGTGCGGACAATGCGTCGTGCCGGACAATGGGTCGTGCCGGACAATGTGTCGTGCCGGACAATGGGTCGGGTCGGACACTGAGCGGAAGGCCGGTTCTATGGCACGCGTTGGGTACCTGGTGGCGCCGGGGGAAGAGGCCGAGTGGTCCTTCGTCGTCGGGCGCGCATTCCTGGCCGCCCTCCCGGCGGCGACGCCGATCGCGGTCGTGGCCGCGCTGGACGCCCTGTCCGGCGAGCAGACGGTGGAGGCGGAGGCGCTGGTCGCGCTGCTGCCGCTACGCGGCGACCAGGCGGTCGCCAGCTTCGCGGTGATCGTGCAGCGGGATCCCACCGACGAGGACGGCGTGCCGGTGTCGGTGATAGTGCGCGGCGAGATCGCGGTCGACGTGTTCTCGGTGGGTGGGTCACGGCGATTCGTGGCCGGAGACATCCGTCCGTGGCTGCTCGCCGATTTCCGGGCCGTGACCGGCCTTGTGATCGGCGGCCCGGGGCGCGCAGTCGTGCCGGCCGGTCTGCTCGACTCCGGACGACTCTTCCTCGGCGGCACGGTCTCGGCGAGCCGGCTGTTCTGGACGCTCGTGGATCAGCCCGAGAGCATGGAGGCGACGATCATCCGCGCCCCGCGCCCGCCGGCCGTCGACGCGGACACGGTGCTCCGCGTGCCGAGGGTGCAGGAGGACACGGTGATCCTGCCGCCGCCGGGTTCCCGGGGACGGCGGCATGGGTCCGTTCCGGCCGACGTCGTCGCCCCGGCGGGTCAGGCGGGACAGGGGCGACAGGCGGGACAGGAGGCCCGGCCGGCCGCTTCCGACCGCGTGCTCTATGGACTGCGCCTGCCCGACGGAACGGAGCTGCGGCTCGATACGGCCTGCCGGCTGGGTCGGCACCCGCGTCCGGCCCGGGTGGCCGAAGTGCCGCCGCCGCGGCTGTTCGAGGTGGCTTCGCCGACCTCGGCCGTGTCGGGAACCCACCTCGACATCCGCCAGGTCGGCGACTCGGTGGTGGTGACAGATCTCGGCTCCACGAACGGCACCGTCGTGACGCTTCCCCGGCGACGCCCGCAACGGCTGGCCTCCGGGCAGTCCCTCGCCGTGCTCCCCGGTACGAGACTGGACATCGGGGACGGTAATATCATCGAGATCCTCCCCACGAACGGCGACTAGCCGGCTCCGTGTCCACGCGCCAATTTTGGAAGGCACAATCGTGACCCAGATTGGTCAGAGCTCAACCGGCATCAGGATCGAGCTTCCGTCGCTGCAGAAGACCGTCACACTGGCCTGGGCGGCGCTGACCGACACCGGGCACCGCCGCGAGGTCAACGAGGACAGCCTTCTTTCCGAGCCGCCGATCTTCGCCGTCGCCGACGGCATGGGCGGGCACTCGGCCGGCGACGTCGCCAGTGCCGCGGTGGTCACCCGGCTGGCCGAATTCGCCGGGCGCGATCACCTCGAACCCGACGCGATCAACGGGGCGCTCAGTCTCGCCGTCTCCGACATGGCAACGGGCGAAGGCGTCACGGACCTCGGAACCGGGACGACGGTGACCGGGGCCGCCATCGCTGTCGTCTCCGGGGTGCCCCAGTGGATCGTCTTCAACATCGGTGATTCACGCGTGTACCAGTTGACCTCCGGCGTTCTCGAACAGGTCACCACCGACCACTCCGTGGTGCAGGAACTCGTCGACGCCGGGCGCATCACCCGCGATGAAGCGGATGTGCACCCCCACGGCAATATCATCACCCGGGCCGTCGGATTCCACGAGCCGCCGGTCCCCGACTACCGGGTGCTTCCGATCCAGCCGGGGATGCGACTGCTGATCTGCTCAGACGGCCTCACCAAGGAACTCACGGCCTACGGCATCCGTCATTTCCTGATCTCGAACCCGCGGGCAGCCGACGCGGCGAAGTCGCTCGTCGACGCCGCCCTCGAGAACGGCGGACGCGACAATGTCACCGTGATCGTGCTCGACGTGATCGATGTCGGCGAGGTCTAACCTCAGCCGTACCCCCAGAGTTGGGGTAGTCGCTTCAGGCTGTGCGGCTCGACCGTTGCCTAGACTTATCAGACGCTCGTTCGTTTTACCCGTTCGACGAGCGTTCACAGCACGCTCGACACGCACCGTTACACGGGGAGGCGAACATGGCTCGGCGATTGCCCTCGACGCCCCCGAATCTCCCGGGCTTCTCCTACCTGAGGGTGCTCGGATCAGGCGGCTTCGCCGACGTGTTCCTGTATGAGCAGAACATGCCCAGGCGCCAGGTTGCCGTCAAGGTGCTACTGGCCGAAATCGTGAACGACCATGTGCGCCAGCTGTTCCAGGCCGAAGCCAACCTGATGGCGCAGCTCAGCTCGCACCCGTCGATCCTGACGGTCTTCCAAGCCAGTGTGTCCGCCGACGGGCGGCCGTACCTGGTGATGGAGTACTGTTCCTCCACGCTCAGCCAGCGGTATCGGGTCGAAGCTCTGTCGGTGCCCGAGGTGCTGCGGATCGGCATCAAGATCGCCAGCGCGGTGGAGACCGCCCACCAGAGCGGGGTGCTGCACCGCGACCTCAAACCGTCGAACATCCTGGTCACGGCCTATGGTCATCCGGTCCTGTCCGACTTCGGGATCGCGGCCACCCTCGGCGAGGTGGAGAACTCCGAAGCGATCGGGCTGTCGATACCCTGGTCGGCCCCCGAGGTGCTCCTCGACGAGATTTCCGGCTCGATCGCCTCCGAGGTGTGGTCGCTGGGTGCGACCCTGTACTCGCTGCTGGCCGGACGGTCCCCGTTCGAGCTGCCGGGCGAGGAGAACAGCTCGGCCCGGATCATGGCCAGGATCAACAAGGCCAGGATCCCGGCCCTGGACCGGGCGGATGTGCCGGCCCGGCTCGAATTCATCCTGGCGAAGACCATGTCCCGGCGCCCGGAGCTGCGGCAGCGCAGCGTGCTCGAGCTCATCCGCGAGCTGCAATCGGTGGAGGCGGAACTGGGTCTGCCGCAGACCCCGCTCGAAGTCGTGATGGATGGCTGGGCCACGGACACCGTCGCCGACCAGTCGGACAAGACCCGGATCACCGGCGTCAACTCGGTCGACGCCTACGCCGGCCGGCGCCGCCGCCGCAGGCCGGAGGCGGCGACGAGCCTGGCCCGTTCGGCGACCCGGCCGCCCAGCCTCACCGGCGGCGAGTCCGTGACGACCGCGCACCGACCCCGGCGGCGGACCCTGACCCTCTGGGCGTTCATTGCGGCAGCGGTGATCATCGTCGGCCTCGCCGCCACCGCAGCGACGGTCCTCGTTCGCCAGGTCGGCTCGGGCATCCCCACGGTCAGCGACGTGTCGGGGGAGCTCCGGAACGGCACGGTGCAGTTCAGCTGGGCCGACCCGGGGGTGAGGGACGGTGACAGCTACGTCGTGGCGCTGCGTACCGGGGAGAGCAGCATCCAGCGCGGAACCGAATTCAGCGTCGACCCCAAGGGCCAGCCCCGGGTCTGCGTGACCGTGACCGTCAACCGCGACGGCAAGGGCGGGACGCCCAGTGGGGAGAAGTGCGTCGACACCGCTGGTGACGGCCCATGATCCGCCGGTGGCTCTCCGCCCACCGGTCGCTGTTCACCACGATGCTGAGCGGCACCGTCATCGTGGCGGTCATTGCCACCGTGGCGATTGTGTCGGGCGGCTACACCGCCCAGCGGCTCGATCTCGGCGATGCCGCCGTCTGGGTGACGAACGAGGCCCGCCAGGTCGTCGGACGAGCCAACACGGCCGTGTTCGAGCTCAACACCGTTGTCGAAGCCGGCAGCTCCCGGCTCGATGTCGTCCAGCAGGGAGCCACCGTCCTGGTGCTCGACCGCGGCAACAACTCCGTCGACATCGTCGACCCGGCAACGGCGAAGGTCACCGAGAGCGTGGCGCTGCCGCCCAAGGCGCCGGGCATCTTCCTCGCCGGTGATCGTGCCATCGTCGTCTCGAACGGCGACGTCTGGAATCTGGCGGCCGACCGGCTCGCCGGTTTCGACAGCACGGCAGAGCCGGGGCTCTCCTTCGGCGCCGGGTCCGTGGTCAGCGCGGACGCCGACGGGATGCTGTACGCCTTCACACCGGCGACCGGCTCCCTGTCGCTCGTCGAACCGGCCCGTCCGGACGCGATCGCCTCAACCGTGGCAGTGGCCGCCGGCGCCCCGGACGACAGCTACCAGCTGACCAGCGTCGCCGGCCAGTGGGCGCTCTTCAACGCGACGACCCTGCGCCTGTTCCTTCCCGGCGGCGAGACCGACCTCTCCCGGGACATCCGAGCCGGTGACAGACCGAAGCTGCAGGAGCCCGGCGTGCACGGCGACCGGGTACTGGTCGCGCACGGCGGTGGGCTCGAGGCGGTTCCCCTGGCCGGCGGGACCGCGTCGACCGTGGTCAGCGGACGATCCGGGCAGACCGTCGCCCCGGCCTCGGACGACAGCTGCTCATATGCCGCCTGGGGAGACGGCACCGTGTGGCGCGACTGTGCCGGCGACCCGGGGAACGGAAGGACCGAGACCCTCACCGGCCTCGCGGGCGACGCCCGGCTCGCCTTCCGCCGCAACGGCACGGGGATGGTGCTCAACGACGCTCTCAACGGGGCAACCTGGGCGGTGCAGCACGGGAACGAGCTCATCGACAACTGGGCCGAGCTGATCGACACCAACCAGGACCAGCAGAGGGTCGTGGAGAACAACGACGACACCCCGCCGGAGTTCGAGAAGGCGCAGGTCCCGCCGGTCGCCGTCGACGACGCGTTCGGGGCGCGGCCAGGGCGAACCGTCATCCTGCCCGTGCTGCTGAACGACTTCGACCCGAACGGCGACGTCCTGGTGATCGACTCGCTCACCACCCTCCGACCCGAGACGGGGAGACTCGACCTGGTCGGGAACACCCAGCAGGTTCAGTTGACGCTGGAACCGACCGCGACGGGAGCGGTGAGCTTCGGCTACACCGTCAATGACGGCCGGGGCGGCAAAGCCTCGGCCACGGTCACGGTCACCATCCGGGGCCCGGAGGAGAACTCGGCCCCGGCGCAGGCGCGGGGCACCCACACGACGGTGAGGGCCGGCGGCCGGGTGACCAGCCAAGTGCTCGGCGACTGGGTCGACCCGGACGGCGATCCGATCTACCTGACCGAGGCGACCGCCGTGGCGCCGGACCAGATCAGCTTCACCCCGGGCGGCGCCGTCGTCTACACGGATGCCGGCAGCAGTTCCGACGCGAAGTCGATCGGCCTCACCGTGTCCGACGGCCGGGCGACGGGCACCGGGACGCTCCAGGTGACGGTCCGTCCCTCCGGATCGGTGCCGATCGTCGCCGAAGCCTTCGTCGTGCTCGCCACCGCCGGCGTCGAGGTGACGGTGTCTCCGCTCGAGCACGTCCGCGGCGGATCGGCGCCCCTCCGCCTGAGCAGCGTGCCGGCGAAGCCGGATGTGACCATCACCCCGGACTACGACGGCGGAAGCTTCCGCTTCGCCAGCAGCGCGATCGGTGTGCACGAGATCGAATACGCGGTGACGGATGGCGCGCTCACCGCGACCGGTCGCATCCGCGTCAACGTTTCCGCGGCACCCGACGCCAACAGCACCCCCATCACCGTTCCGCACACCGCGTTCGTGCGCGGCCAGCAAGCCACCCTGGTGGACGTGCTGGCGACCGACATCGACCCGGCCGGTGGCGTACTGCTGGTCACCGGCACGATGAACGTGCCGCCCGTGAGCGGGCTGCGCGTCGAGATCCTCGACCAGCGCATCATCAGGGTCACCCTCACCAAGCCACTCGAGAACGGCTCGGTCGCGTTCGGCTACCGGATCAGCAACGGACTGGCCGAGGCCGAGGGGACGGTGACGGTGATCGAGATCCCGCCACCGGCCCGGAAGCAGGCACCCCTCGCCGTGCCGGACACGGTCTCCGTGCGGGTCGGCGATGCCATCGACGTGCCCGTGCTGGCGAACGACGAACATCCCGATGGCGACACCCTCACGCTCGATCCCACCCTCGCCACCGGGCTCCCGGCCGAAGCAGGCCTGCTCTTCGCGTCGGGCACCGTGCTGCGCTACCTTGCCCCGAACACGACCGGCAACTTCACCGCGGTCTACCGGGTGAACGCGCCGGACGGCCAGTTCGCCAACGCCGAGGTGCGCATCTCGGTGCGGGAAGCCGACCCCAACTCGAACAATCCGCCCGTGCCGAAGACGGTGACCGCCCGAGTGCTTGCCGGCGACACGGTGCGCATCCCCATCCCGCTGTCGGGAATCGACCCCGACGGCGACTCTGTGCAACTGGTCGGCCAGGAGACCAACCCCGGCAAGGGCTCGGTGACGATCGGAAGCTCCGACTCGATCGACTACACCGCGGGGGACTACTCGGCCGGCACGGACACCTTCACCTACTCGGTCGTCGACGCCCTCGGCGCCCGCGCCGTCGGCACCGTGCGGGTCGGAATCAGCCCGCGGCTGGACGGCGCCCGCAACCCGGTCGCCGCGCCGGATGAGGTCATCGTGCGCCCGGGTTCCACGGTCAGGGTGCGCGTGCTCGGAAACGACTCGGACCCCGACGGCGGCGTGCTGACCATCACGGGCGTCGAACCTACCGGCACCGCCGACTCACGGGGCAAGGCCGTCGTCGTCGGCGACGCCGTCTCCGTGCACGCGCCGGCCAGGGAGGGGCGCTACGGATTCATCTACGACATCCAGAACGATCGCGGCGGCTCGAGTTCCACCTTCCTCACCGTTGTCGTGCGGGCGGATGCCCCGCGCTCCCGACCCGACGCCCGCGACACGCACCTGTCGCTCTCCGACGTGCTCGACCGGCGCACCATCGACGTCGACGTGCTCGCCAACGTGTTCTTCGCCGAGGGGCCCGCCGGCAGCCTGGACCTGTCCGTCCCGGCCCGCTTCTCGAGTGTCGCCGAGGTGACCGGCAAGCACCGCGTGCAGGTGAGCATCGGTGAGAGCAGCCGGATCATCCCGTTCGAGGTGGCGAACCCGGACGACGCGAGCATCGTCTCCTATGCGTTCATCTGGGTTCCCGGTTCGAACGACGCCCTGCCGCAACTGCGGAAGGGGATGTCCCCGCTCAAGGTCCAGAGCGAATCGACCCTCACGATCGACATCAACGACTACGTCGTCGCCGTCGGCGGCCGGCGCGTGCGCCTCACCGATCGCAGCCTCGTGCAGGCCACCCGTTCCGACGGAGCCGACCTGGTCTCCTCCGACACTCGTCTCGTGTTCACCAGCGGCGACCAGTACTACGGACCGGCCTCGATCTCCTTCGAGGTGACGGACGGCACCCGGGCAGGCGACCCGGACGGTCGTACGGCGACGATCGTCTTGCCGATCGACGTCACCCCGCGCGAGAACCAGCCGCCCGGCTTCGACGGCGCAGTGCTCGATTTCGAGCCTGACCAGACGAAGGTCATCGACCTGACCCGGCTCACCTCCTACCCGTACCCGAAGGACCAGGCGGAACTGGCCTATACGGTGCTCGAGCCTCGACCCGTCGGCTTCAGCTACTCCCTCGACGGCCAGCAGCTGACCCTGCACGCCTCCGAGTCGACTCCCAAGGGCGGCCGCGGAACGATCACGATCGGTGTGCGCGACGGCATCAACGCCGGGAAGGCCGGCCGGATCGAGATGGGCGTTGTCGCGTCGACCCGGCCGCTGGCCGTGCCCGCCGCCGACGCCGTGATCGCCCCGCGCGGCCAGAGCACCGTCGTCGATGTGCTCGCGAACGACGGCGCCACCAACCCGTTCCCGGCCGTGCCGCTGCGGGTCGTGGCGGTGCGCGGCGTCGACGGAGCCGGGGTGCCCGCGGGTGTGAGCATCACCCCCAGCGCCGACAACAGCCGCCTCACCGTCAAGGTCGCGCCGGAGGCTGCGCCCGCCGACACGAACCTGCAATATCAGGTGGCCGACGCGACCGGCGACCCTGACCGGTTCGCCTGGGGCACGGTGCGCATCTCGGTGCAGGACAAACCCGACCCGGTGTCGAGCCTCCGGGTGACCTCATTCGCCGACCGCCGGATTGCGGTGTCGTTCAACGCGGGAGCGTCGAACAATTCCGCCGTCTCCGGCTTCGAGATCACCCTGACCAGCGAAGCGACGGGCGCCGTCGTCGGCAGCACGCTCTGCCAGGCCACGGCCTGCGAGCTCTCCACCCCCGGCAATGGCCAGGGCGATGCGGTGCGGGTCGCCGTCGCCGCCCGCAACGGGATCGGCCTGTCCGCGGCCACCGTGCTCGCCGACCGGGTCTGGTCCGACGTCGTCCCGCCGGCCCCGGACGGGCTGACGGCCGAGCCGCTCGACTCCGGGCTGCGCCTGCACTGGAACACGGTCGACCCGGTCGGCGGAGGCACCGCCATGCGCGGCTACGTCGTCACGGTCGCCGGCACTCCGCAAAGCGAGGTGAGCGCATCCGGGCCGTCCTGCAGCGCCGGCTCCTGCACCATCGACGTCGGCGGCCTCGTCAACGGCACGGATGTCTCGTTCACCGTCAGCGCGCGGAACGACGCCTACCCGGCGCTGTCTACCTGGAACACGTCGACCGGAAACGGGCGGCCGTTCGGCCCGGCCCGGGCCGGCGCGATCAGCGCGAACTCGGTCGACTCGAGCGGCTCCGTCACGGTGAGCTGGGCCGCATTCGACGGCCGCGGAGACGGCATCGCGGGTTACTTCGTGCAGCGGGTGAGCGCCGATCAGGTGCCCACCGGCGCCCAGTCCTGCTCGGTGACCAGCCCGGCCCCCGGAACGCTGGTCGCGCCGACCCAGGGCGGAATCGTCGCCGAACAGAAGACGGTCGCCGCCGGCACCACCTCCGTCGTCTTCGACAACCTCCTCGCCGACAACGGGCACTACTCGTTCGTCGTCTGGGGCTACAATCGGGCCGGCTGCGCCCCGACCGCGGTGGCGACCGTGCTCGTGCGGCCGGCGCCGGGCACCATCACCTCCGTGAACAGCCCGATGGCGATGAACGGCGATTCCTGGGACCTTCGCATCGACGGCGTGAGCCCGAGCGCCGGCGTCGACCACTACAACATCCGTGCCGTCGACGGTTCGGGCAACCCGATGCCGTGGACCGATGTCACCTTCCCGGCGACGACCTGGCCGCGGGCGCCGCTCGGATTCCGGTTCGGGCAGGTGGTTCGCTTCCAGGTGCAGGCCTGCACGGTCTGGGGCTCCTGCGGGACCTGGTCCGGGACCTACCCGGCGTCGGCGGAGGCATCCGTGAGCTTCACCGTGCAGGGGCTGGTCTACACTCCAGAGACCGGCGTGTTCTCCTGGACGAACGGCCCCGACAACAACGGGCTCGACGCGACCTACGAGTGCCTCGTGCCAGGAGACTCGTCCGTGACCCCGGTTGCCGGCCTGGCGAACACGTGCACCCTTTCCTCGCCGCAGCCGGCCGGCACGGTGCGGCTCACCGTGACGGTGAACGGACGTGCCTTTTCCTATGACAAATGAGCCACGCAGAATGAGCCTCGCACCGAGCCTGAGCCCATGCCCCGAACGAAAGTGACCACCCCATGACGATGACCGCGGAGCAGGCAACCCAGTTCGCCGAGGTGTTCGACCGACTCGTGACCGGGGTGGAACAGGTGCTGCTCGGCAAGCACCACGTGATCCGGATGTCGTTCACCGCCCTGCTCAGCGGCGGGCACCTTCTGCTCGAAGACGTGCCGGGAACGGGCAAGACCTCGCTCGCCCGCGCCATTGCGCAGAGTGTCCGCGGCTCGAGCAACCGTGTACAGTTCACCCCCGACCTCCTGCCGGGAGACATCACCGGCGTGAGCATCTACGACCAGCGCAGCGGCGCCTTCGAGTTCCACCGTGGTCCGATCTTCGCCAACATCGTCCTCGCCGACGAGATCAACCGGGCCAGCCCGAAGACCCAGTCGGCCCTGCTCGAAGTGATGGAGGAAGAACAGATCACCGCGGACGGCGTGACCCATCCCGTGGCGGCGCCGTTCATGGTGATCGCCACCCAGAACCCGATCGAGCAGGCGGGCACCTACCGGTTGCCGGAGGCCCAGCTCGACCGGTTCATCATGAAGGCCTCGATCGGCTACCCGGACCATTCCTCCACGGTGCGCATCCTCGAGGGTGCCGGGCTGCGCGCGCACGAGACGGTGGTGCCGCCGATCGTGTCCTCCGAGACCGTGGTCGAACTCGCGGCCCTCGCCCGCACGGTCTTCGTCGACGCCACCATCAACGACTACGTGGCCCGGCTGATCGACGCCACCCGCACGAGCACCGAGGTTCGACTGGGCGTGAGCGTGCGCGGCGCCCTGGCCCTCGTCCGCACCGCCAAGACTCTGGCCGCTGCCAACGGCCGCCACTACGTGATCCCCGACGACGTGAAGGAACTCGCGGAAACCGTGCTCGCCCACCGGCTTCTCCTCGACCCCGAGGCCGAATTCGACGGGGTCACACCGTCCAGCGTGATCGCCCGGATCCTGATCGAGACCCCGCCGCCCAGCGACAGGCTGACTGTGTGAGCCAGGTCAAACTCACCCGCAGCGGGGTGCCCCGGGGCACCGCTGACCTCCCCGGTGGCACCGGCCGAACGGATACCGCACTTCAGGTGCCGGCGGGTGCGCCGGGCCGGCCGGATGCGCCCGTGCGGGACGGCAGGCTGGCCGACGCCATCACCGCCACGGTTCGGGCCTGGCGGGCGCTGGCCGAGTTCGGCTCCACCATCGGCGGCTTCGTCGCCTCGGTGGTCACTCCGCTCGGCTGGTGCCTCCTCGTCGTGGTGTTCTTCTCCTTCCTCTTCGGTTACGGCCTCGGCTGGACCGAACTCGTTGCGATCGCCTGGTCCGGGTCCGTCCTGGTCCTGGCGGCGTTCTGCTTCCTGCTCGGGCGCAACGCCTATGAGATCCACCTGTCCCTTCCGGTCGACCGGGTGGTCGTCGGGGCGAAGGTGCCCGGTGAGGTGACGGTGCTGAACCCGACCAGGCAGCGGCTCCCCGGGGTCGCTGTGGAGGTCCCGGTCGGCGCCGGGCTGGCCGAATTCGCCATGCCGGGGCTTGCCCGCGGGGGCAGCTTCGACGACGTCTTCATCGTTCCGGCCACCCGCCGGGGTGTCATCCCGATCGGACCGGTGCGCACGGTGCGCGGTGACCCGGTCGGGTTGCTGCGCCGGGAAATAGTCTGGGCCGAGCGCGTCGAACTCTTCGTGCATCCGCGCACCATCCCGATCCCGAGCATGAGCACCGGGTTCATCCGCGACCTCGAAGGCAATCCCACCCGCGACCTGACCAACAGCGACATGTCCTTCCACGCGCTGCGCGAATACGTGCCCGGTGACGAGCGCCGCAGCATCCACTGGAAGAGCACGGCCAAAACCGGCCGCTACATGGTTCGGCAGTATGAGGAGTCGCGCCGCAGCCACCTGATGGTGGCCCTGAGCCTGGCGGAGTCCGATTTCGCTACCGAGGACGAGTTCGAGATGGCGGTCAGCGTGGCCGGGTCGCTCGGTGTGCGGGCCATCCGTGATGCTCGAACGGTGTCGGTCGTGGCCAGCGAGGTGGTTCCGGGCAGTGCCCGGCGGCGGGCATCCGTGGTTCGCAGCCTGAGCACGCTCACCCGCACGCGTCTGCTCGACGACCTCAGCAGGGTGGAACTGTCCGCTGCGGCGCTGCCCGTCAGTGAATTGGCCAAGGCGGCGGCCGACAAGGTCGCCGGCATCTCGGTGGCGTTCCTGGTCACGGGGTCGTCCACCAGCCTGACCGAACTGCGCGCCGCCGCACATCGTTTCCCGGCCGGGGTCGAGGTGGTCGCGGTGGTCTGCGACCCGGAGAACATCCCCAGCCTCCGGAGGGTTGCCGAGCTCAGTGTCCTCACCATCGGCTTCCTGGACGACCTGCAGCACAGCCTGGCCAGGGCGGCCGCCGTATGAGCGCGCGCAGGGCGGCCGGGCCGGCCCGCCGGCCGCGCACCGACTGGGGCTTCATCCTCGGCAACACCCTCGGCCTGATGACGGCCATCTTCGTCGCCGCCACCTCGCTTTGGCCGATCTACCGGAGCACCGAGTTCGTCGTGCTCGTCGTCGTCGCATTCGCCCTGGGTGCGCTTGTCGCCGTGCCCGGCGCGATCTTCTGCTGGCCGGCATGGGTCGTCGGCCTCGTCACGATCGCCGTCTTCCTGCTGGCAGGGGTGCCCCTGGCCATCCCCGGTGAAGCCATCAACCGGGTCTTTCCGTCCGTTCAGGGCCTGCTCGACCTGCTCAGGGCCACGGCCCTGAGCTGGAAGCAGCTCGTCACGATCGTGCTGCCGGTCGGCTCGTACCAGGCGCTGCTCGTGCCGGCGCTGATCCTGGTGCTGCTCAGCACCGTTGCGGGACTGTCGATTGCGCTGCGCACCCGGATCGGCGAACTCGCGGCGCTCGCGCCCGCGGTGCTCTTCATCGCCGGGATCGGACTGGGGCCGACGAGGGCGGCCACCCCGATCGAATCCGCCCTCGGACTCTTCGTGGTACTGCTCTTCTGGCTTCTTTGGCTGCGCTGGGTGCGCCGGCACGCGATCGTGCGCCTCGTCGCACAGCAATCGCGCCGGACGATCGAGTCCGCCGCCGACCGCCGCCTCGGCGCGGCCAGGGGACTGGTCAGCGCCGCGCTGGTCATCGCCGTGGCCATCGCGGCAGGCACGGTCGCGGCGATCGCTCTCCCGGCGAGCGTTCCCCGCGACGTGCTGCGTGCGCGGGTGCAGCAGCCGTTCGATCCACGGTCCTACCCCAGCCCGCTCAGCGCATTCCGCGGCTACCTGGAACCGGGCGCCGCCGACGAGGCCCTGCTCGAGGTGCGCGGTCTCCCCACGGGAGGGCGCATTCGAATCGCGGCCCTCGACAGCTACGACGGCATCGTCTACTCGGTGGGCAGCGCCGCCACCACCAGCGTATCCGGCTCCTTCACGAGGCTGCCCGACCGGCTCGACCAGTCGGGGGCCGGCGGGGAACAGGTCAGCCTCGCGGTGACCGTCGACGGTTACAACGGCGTCTGGGTTCCCGGTTCCGGAGCGCTCGAAAGAATCACCTTCTCCGGGCCGACAGCCCCCGCCCGCTCCGACTCGTTCTTCTACAACGACAACATCGGCACCGCCGCTGTGCTGACCGGACTGACCAGGGGGGACCGCTACACGAGCGTCGCCGTGATGCCGCGGGAGCCGGCCGCCCTGGCCGCCCTGCAGCCGGGTGCGGCCATTCTGCCGGCCCTCGACGTGGTCCCCGACGATCTGGACCAGGTCCTCGCCCGCTACGTGCGGCCGGGGGACCCGCCGGGAGTCCAGCTCCAGGCCATGCTGGCCGGCCTGAAGACGGATGGCTACATCAGCCACGGGGTCGGCGCCGACGAGCCCGTGAGCCGCTCGGGCCACGGAGCAGACCGGATCAGCCAGCTGTTCACCGACCGGCCCATGCTGGGCGACGCCGAGCAATACTCCGTGGCGGCAGCCCTCCTCGCCCGAAGGCTGGGATTCCCGGCCAGGGTCGTGGTCGGGTTCGTACCCGCGGCTTCCGGCGGGTCCGGTTCCGTGACCGTCACCGGCGCCGACATCTCCGCCTGGATCGAAGTGCAGTCGGCCGACGGGCGGTGGGTCACCATCGACCCGAACCCGGCAGTGCGCGACATCCCCGCGAAGCAGCCGGACAAGCCCGCGGTGGTGTCCCGCCCCCAGTCGGTCGTGCCCCCTGCAGTCCCCGACACCGCGGAACAGCGCGACGCGGCACCGCCGGAGAGAACCATCGACGACCTCCCGGCGGCCCTCGACCCGCTGCTCGCCTTCCTGCTCGCCGCGGCCACGGTGGCCGGCTGGACCCTGCTCGGACTTGCGGTGCTGGCCGCGCCGTTCCTGCTCATCATCGCCGCCAAGGCCAGGCGGCGGAGGCTCCGCCGAACCCTCACGGCGCCGCTGGACCGGATCCGCGGCGGCTGGCGGGAATTCGCCGACGCTGCGCTGGACTACGGCATCGACGTGCCCGCCGGCGCAACCAGGATCGAGGTGGCCGAGTCTGTGGGCGGCCCCGCGCCGATGGCCTTCGCTTCGGTCGTCGACCGTGCGGTGTTCGCACCCGGCCGGCCGGGCACGGTGGAGGCTGACACGGTCTGGGCGTCCGTCGCCCAGTTGCGGGCCGGGTTGTCGGCCGGGAAGACGCGCCGGACGAGGCTTGCGGCGCTCGTCTCGCTCCGGTCGCTGGGTCGCTACGCTGGAGGGACATCCGTTCTCAGCGCGGTGCGGGGCAAGGGAGGATCGGCGACGTGAACTGCCTGATCTGCGGTGCCGCGCTCCCGGCCGGCGCCATGTTCTGCGGCGAATGCGGCAGCTCGAGTACCGCCACACCGAAGACCCGCAAACGCCCCGACCCGCGCCCCAGCGACACCACGATCATCCAGCCGCTTCCGCGCCAGCCTGTGGTCATCTCAATCCCGCTCGGCGCCGACGGCCGGGTGCAGCTTCCTCCCGCCGCAGCGCCGGAGGCCGCAGAGCAACCCGAGCCCACCCCGAAGCACGGTGCAGTGCCCGTGGCACCGGAATCGGCGCCGGTCGCGGCCGTCATCCCCGCTGCCCCGCCGTCTCCCGCGCTGCAGCCTCCCGCGCTGCAGCCACCTGTCGCGGCGCCGCGCACGTCGCTCTTCGTCCTTCAGTTCAGCACGGGCGAGACGGTCTCCGCCCAGGGCACCGGGCTGGTCGGCCGGCGGCCCCTTCCGCAACCGACCGAGCGTTTCGACATCCTGGTGCAGGTCAGCGACCTGGGCATGTCCGTGTCGAAGAGCCACCTCGAATTCGGGCAGCATGACGGCGAATTCTGGGTCAGCGACCGCTTCTCGGGCAACGGCACCATCATCCGGCGCCCCGACTCGACGTCCGTGCGGTGCGAGCCCGGCCGCCGCTACCTCGTGCCGCGGGGGTCACGGGTCGAGATCGCCGACCAGTTCTTCATGGTGAACTAGCTTCCCCTCCCCACCGCGGCCTTCCCTGGGTGCTGCGCGGATGCCCGCCCGGTGTCCCGGCGCGGGCGCTCCCGTGGTCTCCTTGACCGGTGTTCCGGCCCGAAGACCCATTGATCCTGCCGGCGCGGCCGGTCGATCCGCCCTCGCCCGGGTTTCCGCTGATCGCCAGCGCCGCCCCGGTGGTGGTCGCTGTCGCGATCTGGATGTTCACCGGCTCGGCCTTCGTGCTCCTCTTCGCCGTCCTCGGCCCCGTCATCGCAGTGGGCAGCATGGTCGACGGCCGCCGCACCCGGCGCCGCACCCGGATCCGAGCGGACGAGACCCACCGGGCCGCTCTGGCGGCGCTCCGCGTGAAAGTCGAACAGCGCAGGACCGCCCTGGTCCGGGCCGCCTGGGGTCGCACCCCGTCGGCGGCCGGCATCCTCCAGGATCCCGGCGGCACCGTGCACTGGAGAGCGAGACCGGCCGCGCCGGTGCTGGTGAGCCTGGGCAGCGGCGACGTGACCAGCGGGCTGCGGTTGGAGGGTGCCGACCCCGACGACGAACCGGGAATCCGCGCGCTGGCGGCCACCCTGACCGGCGCGCCGATCACCGCGGACCTGCACGACGGCGTCGGCATCGTGGCGGCACCGGCCCTGGGCCGGGCGATGGCCAGGGGGCTGCTGGTGCAGGCGGCCGCGGTCCTGCCCCCTGGCCCGGTCGGCCTCGCCGTGCTGCCGCCCGGCCACTGGGCCTGGGCGACGTCCCTCCCGCACGCCGCCGCCCGGTCGCCGGACCGGCTGATCACCGTCTGCGACAGCGAGACGCCCGCCGGCGTCCCGACCGGATCCCGGCCGCTCATCGCGCTGGGCCGCTGCCTGGAGGAACTCCCCACCGGCTGTGACACCATCGTGCGTGCGCACGGGCCGACGCGCGCCGAAATCGTGCGGTCGCCCGTGCATCCCGCCGGACTCCGCTTCCGCCCGGAACTGGTGACCCGTGACCAGGCCGCCGGCTTCGCCGTGCGGCTGGGCGAGAGAGCTCGTACGGCCGGGCTGATCGGCCGGTTCGGTCCCGTTCCCGCCTCGGTGACCCTGGCGGAGCTGGCCGAAGCCGACCCGGCGGCCGTCCTGCCGCGGTCGCCGGGGACCGCGGCGGGATCGTCACGCCCGCCGGGCCTCGCCGGTGTGATCGGCATCGGCGAACAAGGCAGGGTGACGCTGGACCTCGTCGCGGCCGGCCCGCACGCCGTCGTCGGAGGCACCACGGGCAGCGGCAAGAGCGAACTCCTGGTGACCTGGGTCGCAGCGATGGCCGCGGTCCATCCGCACGACGCGGTGACCTTCCTGCTGATCGATTTCAAGGGCGGCGCCGCGTTCCGGCCCCTGGTCGCCCTGCCCCACTGCGTCGGTCTCATCACCGACCTCGACGGGCGGCAGGCCGCCCGCGCCCTGGCCAGCCTGGCCGCGGAGCTGCGGCACCGGGAGTGGGCCATGCGCGCCGCCGGCGCCCGCGACATCACCGAACTGAACAGCGCAGGTTCCCGGTCGAATCCGCTCCCGCGCCTCGTGATCGTGGTGGACGAATTCGCCACCATGCTCACGGCCTTCCCCGAGCTGCACGCGCTCTTCCTCGACATCGCGGCGCGCGGTCGCTCGCTCGGAGTACACCTGATCCTCTGCACGCAGCGCCCCAACGGCGTCGTGCGCGACGCCCTGCTCGCGAACTGCAACCTGAGGGTCTCCCTGCGGGTGAACAACCGCGCCGACAGCCAGGCCGTGCTGGGAACGGATGCCGCCGCCGCGCTCCCGGCCGCCGTACCGGGGCGTTGCCTCATCTCGGCGCTCGAAGGAGCCCCTCTGCTCTGCCAGGTGGCCACGACCACCGAAGCCGACCTCAGGGCGATCGTCGGTCGGTGCGGCGAGAATCGCAGCGGTGCGGAGCCGAACCCGCGCGGGCCCTGGCTCGACCCGCTGCCCGGCCGGGTGACGCGGAATGACCTGGCCCGCGTCGAGACGGCGGCCACGGCCACGGCCACGACCAGGGAACCAGGAGGACCGGCCACCGGCGTTCTCCTCGGGCTGCTCGACGAACCGGAGCACCAGCGCTACCGGGTCGCCCGCTACGATCCGGAGCGCGACGGCCACCTCCTCGTCGTCGGGGCCGGACGCTCAGGCAAGAGCACAGTGATGGCATCCGTCGCAGCCCAGTATTCCCATTCCGGCATGGCCGCGGTCCTGAATCCTCCGCCTGACGTCGAATCGGTCTGGGACACCCTCGCCGAGGCACGAGCCTGCCTCGACGCCGGCTCCCGGGAGGCCCGGCTCGTCCTGCTGGACGACTTCGATTCGGTGTACGCCCGGTGGGGCGATGAACACCGGGCGGCCGCGCTCGAACGGCTCACCAGTCTGCTCCGCGACGGGCCGACCGCCGGACTGGTCATCGTCGTCGCCGTGCAACACCTCTCCGGCGCCCTGCAGGCGCTGCCTTCGTTCTGTCAGAGCCGGCTGGTGCTGCGAATGCCGGATGCCGGCGCCCACGTCGCCGCCGGAGCGGATCCAGCCCTGTTCGACGCGGCCGTGCCCCCGGGCGGCGGTTGCTGGAACGGCGCACGCATCCAGCTGCTCCAGCCGGAGCCGGGTGCCGTTCGTTCCTCACCCGGCAGGGGCCCCGCCGCCGCCGCCGCAGGGGACGCCGCAGCGGGGGACACCCTCGCCGGGCACCGCTCCCTGCTCGTCGTGGCAGCCACGCCGGCCCGCACAATCGCGGCTCTCACCTCCGCCCGTCCCGGGGAGATCATCGACCTCTCCGCCAGCGTAAGCGCGGAGGCCGGCCGGCTCAGGGTGCTGGCCGACGACGGTGCCGTCCTGGTCGGCGACACCGACACCTGGCAGGCACACTGGTCGCTGCTCGGGCTGCTGCGCCCGCATACGGCGATCGTGTTCGACGGCTGCGGCCTGGCCGATTTCCGCGCCATCAGCCGTCGCCGGGACCTGCCACCGCCGCTCGCCCCCGGCCGGTGCCGGGTCTGGGTGCTTCGCCCCGACGGCGCCGTCGTGCGGGCGACGCTCCCGGCGCCTGGCTGACCGGTGCCGGACTCAGGCGAGGACGTCGGCGATCTCGGCCAGCGGAAGACCGTGGGCGGTCGCGACCGGCGCGCTGGTGACCAGACCCCCGGCCGTGGACAGGCCGAGCGCCAGCGCGGCATCCGCCCGCACGGCGTCCTTCCAGCCCCGGCTGGCGAGCAGCCGAACGTACGGCAGCGTGGCGTTGGTGAGGGCGTACGTCGACGTGTTCGGCACGGCGCCCGGCATATTCGCGACGCAGTAGAACAGCGACCGGTGCACGACGAACGTGGGGTCGGCGTGGGTTGTCGGATGCGAATCCGCGAAACAGCCCCCCTGGTCGACCGCGATGTCCACGAGCACGCTGCCCGGCTTCATCCGGGAGACCAGCTCATTGCTGACCAGCTTGGGGGCCCTGGCGCCCGGGATCAGCACCGACCCGATGACCAGGTCGGACTCGACCAGGGCGCGGTCGATCTCGTAGCTGTTGGAGGCGATCGTCTGTACCCGGCCGTAGTGCAGGGCGTCGAGCTCCCGCAGCCGGAACAGGTTGGTGTCGAGCACGGTCACCTGGGCGCCGAGCCCCAGGGCGACCTGCATCGCGGCCGTGCCGGCCACACCGCCGCCGAGCACGGTGACCCGGGCAGGGTGGGTGCCGGGAACACCCGGGACCAGGAGACCGGGCCCGCCGTTCGGCTTGAGCATGGCGTTGGCGCCGACGATCGGCGCCAGGCGGCCGGCGACTTCGCTCATCGGTGCCAGCAACGGCAGCGCGCGGGAGGGAAGCTGAACGGTCTCATACGCGATGGCGGTGACGCCGCTCGAGAGCAGGGCACGGGTCAGGGCGGGCTCCGCGGCGAGGTGGAGGTAGGTGAACAACAGAAGGTCGGGCCGGAAGAAGCCGTACTCGCTGTCGATCGGCTCTTTCACTTTGAGCAGCAGGTCCGCCTCCGCCCAGGTGGATGCCGCATCGGGCATGATCCTGGCGCCGGCCACGGCATATGCCTCGTCGGTGATCGACGAACCTGCCCCGGCGCCGGTCTCGATCAGCACCTGGTGGCCCTGGGCCACCAGGTCGTGCACGCCCGCCGGGGTGATCGCGACCCTGAACTCGTTGTTCTTGACCTCTGACGGGATTGCGACCTTCATGGCGCTCCTTCGACTGGCATGGGACCTTCGACCGGCACGGGGCCGTTCCGCCCCTGGACGCGATTCTAGCGGGGCTCCAGCACCGATTTCGAGTGCGGATGACGCCGCAAAGCGCGGATTTCGTGAGTTAAGCCATCCACAATTAACGATTTGGCCACTCTTCGGTGGCAAAACCGCTCTGCTGTGCGAGTATCTACCCACCCGCACTGTTGCGCGTGAGAGTTCACCCGCTGAAAGACGCAAGGAGACCCCACAGATGAAGCCCAGGCCGTTGCCCGCAGACCCGATGATCCAGCAGCTCATTCGTCAGGCCCAGCGTGCCAAACTGGGTCGCCGCACCCTCCTCACCGGCGCAGGTGCCGGAGCGGCCGCGCTAGCCCTTGCCGCCTGTTCGACCGGGGGTGCCGCCAAGCCGAAGGCTGCGGCTGACAAGTCCGCTGCGGAGAAGAGCATCCGCTGGGACAACTGGGCGCTCTACATCGACGTGGACGACGCCGGTGACTACCCCACGCTCGACGCGTTCACCACGAAGACCGGGATCAAGGTCAAGTACACCGAGGCCGTCGATGACAACAACACCTACTACGGCAAGGTGAAGGACCAGCTGGCCCTCGGCAAGGACATCGGCGCCGACACCGTCTGCCTGACCGACTGGATGGTGGGCCGGCTGATCCGGTTCGGCTACACCCAGGAACTCGACCACGCCAACATCCCGAACCTCGCCAACCTGCAGCCGTCGTTGAAGGACGTCGGCTTCGACAAGGGTCGCAAGATGTCGGTGCCATGGCAGGGCGGCTTCGCCGGCATCTGTTGGAACAAGGAAAAGCTCCCGAACGGGATCGCCTCGGTCGAGGAACTCTGGGACCCCAAGCTCAAGGGCCGGGTCGGTGTGCTGTCGGAGATGCGCGACACCATGGGCCTGATCATGCTGGACGCGGGCGTGGACATCTCCGGGGACTGGGGCGACGACGAGTTCAACGCCGCGATCGACGTGCTCAAGAAGCAGGTCTCCGACGGCCAGGTTCGCAACATCAAGGGCAACTCCTACAAGGAGGACCTGATCAACGGGGACACCCTTGCGGCGATCGTCTGGTCGGGTGACATCGTGCAGCTCAACGCGGAGAACGGCGACAAATGGGAGTTCGTCGTGCCGGAGAAGGGCGGCACCCTGTGGAACGACAACTTCGTCGTTCCGATCGGTTCGACCCACAAGAAGAACGTCGAAGAGCTGATCAACTACTACTACGACCCGGCTGTCGCGGCCGAGGTCGCGGCCTACGTGAACTACATCACACCGGTCGTCGGGGCCAGGGAAGCGGCCATGGCGATCGACCCGGAACTCGCGAGCAACCAGCTCATCTTCCCCGACGACGCCACCCTGGCCAAGGCGCGGGTCTTCCGCACCCTGACCGGGGCGGAAGAACAGAAGTATGACGCGGCGTTCCAGAGCATCCTGCTCGGGTCCTGAGCCATGACGACGAGCGCGTTCGCGGCGCAGGGCGCCGACCTGGAACTGGTCGGCATTCAGAAGCGGTTCCCCGGCTTCACGGCAATCGAACACCTGGACCTCAAGATCCCGGCCGGGTCGTTCTTCGCCCTGCTCGGGCCGTCCGGATGCGGCAAGACCACCACCCTGCGCCTGGTCGCCGGACTCGAGGAACCCACTGCGGGTCGCATCCTGATCGGCGGCAAGGACATCACCGGCCAGAAGCCCTATCAGAGGCCGGTGAACACGGTCTTCCAGAGCTACGCGCTCTTCCCGCACATGACCGTGCTCGAGAACGTGGCGTTCGGGCTGCGCCGGCGCCGGATCGACGAACCGGTCGCCAAGGCGCACGAGGCGCTGCGCCTGGTCGAACTCGACCACCTCGCAGCCCGCAAACCCCAGCAGCTCTCCGGCGGACAGCAGCAGCGGGTGGCGCTGGCCCGGGCGATCGTGAACCGGCCGGCCCTGCTCCTGCTCGATGAGCCGCTCGGCGCCCTGGACCTCAAGCTGCGCCGGCAGATGCAGCTCGAGCTCAAGACCATCCAGGAAGAGGTGGGCCTGACGTTCCTGCACGTGACCCACGACCAGGAGGAGGCCATGACCATGGCCGACACCGTCGCGGTGATGAACAAGGGCCGGATCGAGCAGATGGGGGCCCCGGAGGAACTGTACGAACTGCCCAGGACCGCGTTTGTGGCGAACTTCCTCGGCCAGTCGAACCTCTTCACCGGCCCCGTCGTCGGCAGCACCAGCGACGCCATCGCGGTGGCGGTCGCCGGGCAGAGGATCGTGGTGCCGGCCGCCCGGGCCCATCGCCACGCCGGCGAGGTCACCATCGGGATCCGCCCCGAGAAGCTCAGCCTGCACCTGTCGGCCCCCGCCGACGACCCGGCCCGCAACACCATGGGCCCCGGCCGGGTGATCGACGTCTCCTTCAGCGGGGTGAGCACGCAATACCTGATCACCGTCCCGCAGGTGGGGACCCTCATCGTTTTCGCCCAGAACATGGCCTTCGGGCCCGTCGCTGAGGAGGGCGGCGAGGTCTGGGTCAGCTGGGACATCACGCACGGCTTCGGCCTGGAGGACGAGCCCGCCGACACGCCACGGTTCGAGGCGGACACCACCACGAGGAGCATCGCGGCGCAGAGGCGGGCGTCCCTGATCACGGAGCTCGAGGAGGTCTGACGATGGCGTTCGCCGCGTTCGCCACGACCACCAGCGAGGCCGAGCAGGTGCCGCGGCGCAAGAGCCCGGTCGCGCTCCTGCTGTTGCTTCCCGGCATCCTCTACCTGGTGCTGTTCTTCCTCACCCCGCTTGTCTCCCTGCTGCTGACGTCGTTCCAGGCCCCGTCCGAGTTCGGGGACATCGGCCAGTACACCTACGCGTTCCGGTGGGAGAACTACGTGCAGGTCGTCACCGACTATCTGCCGCACATCCTGCGCTCGTTCGGTTTCGCGCTGATCGCGACCGTGCTCGCGCTGGTCTTCAGCTACCCGCTCGCCTACTTCATCGGTGTGACGGCCAGGCGCTGGCCGCTGGCGCAGAGCCTCATGCTCGTGCTCGTAATCGCGCCGTTCTTCATCAGCTTCCTGCTGCGCACCCTCGCCTGGAAGCAGATCCTCTCCGATGAATCGTTCATCATCACCTCGCTGAAGGCGGTGGCCCTGATGGCGCCGGATGCCCACTTCACCGGAACGCCCGCAGCCGTCATCTTCGGTCTGACCTACAACTTCATCCCGTTCATGACCCTCCCGCTGTACACGACCCTCGAACGCCTCGACCTGCGCTACCTCGAGGCGGCCAGAGACCTGTACGCGCACCCGGTCGAGGTGTTCCGCAAGGTGACCATCCCGCTGTCGATGCCCGGGATCGTGGCCGGCACCCTGCTGACCTTCATCCCCGCCGCCGGCGACTACGTGAACGCCAGCCGGGACTTCCTCGGCGGGCCGGACAGCCAGATGATCGGAAACGTGATCGAGGCCAACTTCCTGGTGCTGCAGAACTACCCGGCCGCCGCGGCGCTCTCGATCATCCTGATGAGCGTGATCCTGGTCATCGTGAGCGTCTACGTCAAGCGGGCCGGAACGGAGGAACTGCTGTGAAATTCTCCCTCGGGCGGTGGCTGCTGCCGGTCTACGCCGTGCTCGCCCTGCTCTTCCTGATGGTACCGATCGTTTACACCTTCATCTTCTCGTTCAACGACTCGCAGAAGTCGAACATCACGTGGCGCGGCTTCACCCTCGACAAGTGGCTCAACGTCTGCAATGTTCAGAACGGCGCCGTCTGCGAGGCGTTCGGCAACAGCCTCATCATCGGCGCGGTCGCCACCGTGGCCGCGACCGCGCTCGGCACCATGATCGCGATCGCCATCGTGCGGTACCGGTTCCGGTTCCGCTCCGGGGTGAGCCTGCTCCTGTTCCTGCCGATGGCCACGCCGGAGGTGGTGCTCGGCGCGGGACTGGCCGCCCAGTTCCTGTCCGTGGGCGTGCCCAAGGACATGGTGACGATCATCCTGGCGCACACCATGTTCTGCATCAGCTTCGTCGTGGTCACGGTCAAGGCCAGGGTGGCCGGCCTCGACCCGGCCCTGGAGGAGGCGGGCCGCGACCTGTACGGTTCGCCGGGACAGGTCTTCCTGCGGATCACGTTCCCCCTCCTGCTGCCGGGGATCCTCGCCGCCGCGCTGCTCTCCTTCGCGCTCAGCTTCGACGACTTCATCATCACCAACTTCAACTCAGGGGCGGTGACGACGTTCCCGAAGTACATCTACATCTCGGCGT
Organism: Cryobacterium sp. HLT2-28; assembly: GCF_004402495.1. GTDB lineage: Bacteria > Actinomycetota > Actinomycetes > Actinomycetales > Microbacteriaceae > Cryobacterium > Cryobacterium mannosilyticum. The sequence goes on from NZ_SOFH01000021.1 coordinate 126,412, forward strand.
CGCGCGGCATCCCGGCGGAGGCGAACGTGGTGGCCTCCGCCGTGTTCATCCTGGCGTTGGTGATCGTGGTCAGCGCGCAGGTGTCAGCCGCGGCTCGGGCGAAACGGCTCGCGAAGTCGGGCTGATCGGAAAAGGTCAGACGTAGCTGGCGTGGATCTGGCCGACCTGGCGTCCGCCGCCGTAGACGGCGAGGCCCAGGTCGGGGAGCAGCGCCTCGACGTCGGTGTGCGCGATCGCGCCCGCATCCGCCAGCAGGCGCAGGGCCACGATGGTGGCCGCCCGCAGGTTGCCGTCGAGGATCTTCAGGGCCACGGTGATCCCGTTCGCGGCCGAGGCGACCATGATGCCCTCCGCGCCGGTCTTGATGAACAGGCCGAGCCGTTCGATCACGATGGTGTCGGGCAGCCCGGGGCCGGCGATGACCCAGCCGTTCTGCCGCACCGCCTCGGCGAGGAACCCGGCCTCGCGGTAGATCGCGAACGGCGAGTTCGACTTGGACGTGGCGATCCGGGCGATGCCGCGGGCCAGGGCCGTCAGCGAGAGGGCGTGCACGGGGGCGCCGCAGCCGTCGATCCCGGTCGCGGACGGCCGTTCGCCGGTGAACCGCTCGACGACGTCGAGGATGCGTTTCTGCAGCGGATGCTCCGGGTCCAGGTAGCCGTTCAGCGCCCAGCCGTTCTGCTTGCAGGCGACGAGCATCGCGGCGTGCTTGCCCGAGCAGTTCATGTAGACCGGGGCCTTGCCGGCTCCCAGCCGCACCAGCGCATCGCGGGTGGCGGAGTCGTCGGGCCACGCGGCGGGGCAGGCGAGCGCCGTCTCGGGGATCCCGGCCCGGAACAGCAGGCCCCGCACGAGGTCGGCGTGGCGCTGGGTGCCACTGTGGCTGGCCGTGGCGATCGCCGCGTCCTCACCGCGCAGGGTGACGCCGCTGGCCATCACGGCGATGGCCTGGAACGGCTTCATCGACGACCTGGGGAAGATGGGGGTCGTCACGTCGCCGAGGGCGCGGAGGACCGCGCCCTCGCTGGTGAGCACGACCGCGGAACCCGCGTGCCTCGACTCGATGAAGCCGCTGCGCTCGACGACGGCGAGTTCGACCGCATCGGCGACCGTGAACGTGTGCGGACCGTGCAGGGTCGCGGCTGTGTAGGGAGAGGTCACGGGGTCAGGCGGGACTACAGTGCGGCGATCGCGTCGTCGATGACCGAGAGGGCATCGGCGAGCAGGGCGTCGGTCACGGCGAGGCTCGGCAGGAAACGGAGCACGTTGCCGTAGGTGCCGGCGGTGAGCAGCAGCACGCCGTGCTGCGCGGCGTAGGCGGCGATCGAGGAGACAGCGGCCGCGTGGGGCTCCTTGCTGGTGTCCCCGGTGCCGGGCTGAACGAGCTCGATCGCGATCATGGCGCCGCGTCCGCGGATGTCGCCGATGATGTCGTACTTCTCCTGGAGCGCGCCGAGACCCGCACGCAGCGTCTTCTCGATCCGGGCGCCCTCGGCGAGCAGGTCGTTGTTCTCGATCGACTCGAAGACCGCGATAGCCGCGGCGCAGGAGACAGGGTTGCCGCCGAACGTTCCGCCGAGGCCGCCGGGCTGGGACGCATCCATGATCTCGGCGCGACCGGTCACGGCGGCCAGCGGCATGCCGCCGGCGATGCCCTTGGCGGTGAGCACGAGGTCGGGGGTCCAGCCGAAGTGCTCACTGGCGTAGTACCTGCCCGTGCGGGCCATGCCGCTCTGGATCTCGTCGGCGATCATGACGACGCCGTTCTTCGTGCACCACTCCTGCAGGGCGGTGAAGTAGCCGTCGGCCGGGACCATGAAGCCACCCTCGCCCTGGATCGGCTCGACCACGAGGCAGGCCAGGTCGGTCGGGCCGACGACCTTCTCGAGGTAGGTGATCGTGCGCTTGGCGGCATCCGCGCCGCTCAGTCCGTCATGGTACGGGTAGGAACTGGGTGCGTGGTAGACGTCGCTGGCGAGCGGGCCGTAGCCGGTCGCGTAGGGCATCGCCTTGTAATTCATCGCCATGGTGAGCACGGTGCGGCCGTGGTACGCGTGGTCGAGCACGGCGACGGCGCGTCGGCCGGTGTACTTGCGGGCGATCTTCACGCCGTTCTCCACGGCCTCGGCGCCCGAGTTGATCAGCACCGACTTCTTCGGGAAATCGCCGGGGGTGTGCGCGGCGAGCAGCTCGCAGACGCGCACGTACTCCTCGTAGGGCGTGATCGTGAACAGGGTGTGGATGAAGTCCTGGGTCTGGGCGACGGCGGCCGCGACGACGCTCGACTCGGTATGGCCGATCGTGGTCACGCCGATGCCGGCGCCGAGGTCGATGAACTGGTTGCCGTCGACGTCGACAATGATCGCCCCGTTCGCCTTGGCGATGTAGACGGGGAGCGCGCTGCTCACGCCGCCCGACACGGTGGCCAGGCGTCGCTGCTGCAGTTCGGTGGAGCGCGGCCCGGGAATCGCGGTCACGATCTTGCGTTCCTGCGTCACCGTGTAGACCGGTGCGGCGGAAGTGGACGGGGTAGTCGAGGGCGTCAGCGTGTCAGTCATGATGCAACCAGTTTACCGACCAGCCCGGCGCGCGCGGCGGCGATTTGCTGCGAGAATCGGTTCCTGCAGCCGCGACCCGAAGGAGAAGCCATGAATGGTGAGCACCGCTATGCCGTGACGGTCGCCTGGACCGGGAACCGGGGCACCGGCACCAGCGACTACCGGGAGTACGGCCGGGAACACACGATCACCGCGACCGGCAAGGTGCCGATCGAGGCATCCGCCGATCGCAGCTTCCACGGCAACGCCGACCGGTGGAACCCGGAGGAACTGCTGCTGGCGGCGCTCAGCGAATGCCACCTGATGTCCTACCTGCACGTCGCCGTGCGGCACGGGGTGGTCGTGGTCGGCTACACCGACGACGCGACCGGCACCATGGTGCAGACGAAGGATGGCGGCGGTCACTTCACCGAGGCCGTCCTCCGCCCCAGGGTGACCGTGCAGGACCCCGGCCAGATCGACCTGGCCCAGAGCCTGCACGCGGAGGCGGCGAGTCTCTGTTTCATCGCGGCATCCGTCAACTTCCCGGTCCGCCACGCCCCGCAGGCCGTCGCCGCCTCACGGTGATCGGGCCTGTCGAAATCACCGTCCGCGGTCTCGACAGGCTCCACCACCGTCCGCGGCGCCTGCTCGCGGTACGGTTCCGGGCTCGCGGCGCAGTTCCGGGCTCGCGGCGCAGGGTCTACCCTGCGCCCGCTTCCCGAACCTGCGCCACGAGCGCCGCGCCCCGGGCGGGGCGCCCCGACGCCGCGCCGAGACCTGCCGCGTTAGGAGCCCGAGAGGGCCGTAAGGGTCTCCTCGATGACGCTCATCGCGTCGTCGATGAGCGCCTCGGAGATGACGACCGACGGCATGATGCGCAGCACGGAGTCCCAGCTGCCGGCATCCAGAACGATCACGCCGTTGGTGGTCGCGTGCTTGATGATCGCGGTGAGCGCCTCGGGGTACGGCGTGGTCGTGCCGGGGTGCACGAGCTCGACGCCGAACATAGCGCCCTTTCCGCGCACGTCGCCGACGACCGGGAACCTTTCGGTCCAGTCGCCGATGCGGGCCCAGAGGGCCTTCTCGACGCGCTTCGCCTCGCCGAGCAGGTCATCGCGCTCGATCAGGTCGAACACGGCCAGGGCGGCGGCGGTGGAGACGGGGTTGCCGCCGAAGGTGCCGCCGATGCCGCCGGGCTGCACGGAGTCCATGATGTCGGCGCGGCCGGTGACCGCGGCGAGCGGGAAACCGCCCGCGATCCCCTTGGCGGTGGTGACCAGGTCGGGGATGACGTCGTGGTGCTCGATCGAGTACCAGGTTCCCGTGCGGGCGATTCCGGCCTGGATTTCATCGGCGACGAGCACGATCCCGTTGTCGGTGCAGAACTCGCGGATCCGCTTGAAGTAGCCGGGAGCGGGGATGACGATGCCGCCGTCGCCCTGGATCGGCTCCACGAAGAACGCGGCGATCTCGGTGGCGCCGATGTGGGTCGTGATGTAGTCGATGGTCTTCTCGGCGGCTTCCTCGCCGGTCAGTCCGTCGCGGTACGGGTAGCTCGTGGGCACGCTGTAGATCTCACCGGGGAAGGGGCCCATCCCGGCGCGCTCGGGCCAGGGGCGGTAGGTCATCGCCATGGTCAGGTTGGTGCGGCCATGGAAGGCGTGGTCGAGGGCGACGATCGCGCGGCGGCCGGTGAACTTGCGGGCGATCTTGACCGCGTTCTCGACGGCCTCGGCACCGGTGTTCACCAGCACGGAGCGTTTCTCGAAGTCGCCGGGGGTGATCTCGGCGAGCTTCTCGGCGACGGCGACGTAGTTCTCGTACGGGGTGACGGTGAACAGGGTGTGGGTGAGCTTCGCGGCCTGGGAGGCGGCCGCGGCGGCCACCTCGGTGTTGGCGTGGCCGATGGTCGTCACGCCGATGCCGCAACCCAGGTCGATGATCTGGTTGCCGTCGACGTCGACGAGGATCGCGCCGGCCCCGTGGTCCATGTAGATATTGGCAAGGGTGCCCGCGCCGCGGGACACCGAGCGCAGGCGACGTTCCTGCAGCTCGATCGATTTGGGGCCCGGGAGGGCGGTGACGAGTTTGCGTTCTTGGGGGACCGAATACTGGGCAGACATGCCCCCAGCTTAGGTTGCGCCGGTTTCCGCCGTGTTTCGGATGCCCCGCACGCGCTGGACGAGCTAGACGCGTTCGCGCGGGAACACGCGATCGGCCAGTTTCTGCAGGGTTCCTGAAGGCGGCGATTCGTTGTACTTCCCGGCCAGCTCCTGCCCGGACAACGCGTGGATCGCGGCCATGATCTCGTCGGTCGCGCCGCGCCTGGCCTTGCCGGATTCCGCCGAGCCGTGACGGCTCAGGTCGATCGGTGTGCCGAAGGTGACGGTGACCTTCCGGATGCGCGGGAACTTCGCCCCGACGGGCTGGATCTCCTGGGTGCCGACCAGCCCGACCGGTACGACGACCGCCCCGGTGGTGAGCGCGAGCCAGGCGACGCCGGTGCGGCCCTTGTAGAGCCGGCCGTCAAGCGAGCGGGTGCCCTCCGGGTAGATGGCGAAGGCACTGTCGGACTCCAGGATGTTCCGCCCCGCGTCGAGGGCATCCTGAGCGGCCTGCCCGGCGCCGCGTTCGACCCCGACCGCGCCGATCGAGGTGAAGAAGGTGCGGGAGACGAAACCCGTGATCCCGGTGCCGGTGAAGTAGGTGGACTTGGCCAGGAACTGCACCCGGCGCGGCGCGGACAGCGGGATCACGATGCTGTCGATGAAGGAGAGATGATTGCTGGCGAGGATGACCCGCCCCTGGCGCGGGATGTTCTCGCGACCGGTGATGGTCGGCCGGAAGACCAGACGGGCGATCGGCGCCATGATGCCGTAGCCGAGGAAATAGACGAAGCCGGGGCGTTTCGTGGGCTCCGGCGTCACCTCCGACGGGTCGGCGAGGGGTTCGTCCTGGGGTTCGACTTTGGCACCGGTCACCCGTCGACACTACCGCCAGTGGCGCCGCACGCCGAAAGGACGCACCCGCAACGCCCGCGAATCGAGTGGACGGTGAGCGGGAAGTCCGGCCGATCCCCGACCCTGCACCTAGCATGGGAGGGTGCGAAGACGAGTAGTAATTCTCGGGTCCACCGGCTCGATCGGAACCCAGGCCCTCGATGTCATCAAGGCGAACCCGACCAGGTTCGAGGTGGTCGGGCTCTCCGCGGGCAGCAACCGGGCGCTGCTCGAGCGCCAGGCCGCGGAGTTCGAGGTCGACGCGACCGCCCTCGGCGCCGACGAGGCCGAACAGCTGGTGCGGGATGTCGATGCCGACGTCGTGCTCAACGGCATCACCGGCTCGGTGGGCCTCGGTCCCACCCTCGCGGCGCTGTCCGCCGGCCGCACCCTCGCCCTGGCCAACAAGGAGTCGTTGATCGTCGGCGGTGACCTGGTGAAGTCGCTGGCGGTACCCGGCCAGATCGTGCCGGTCGACTCCGAGCACTCGGCCATCGCGCAGGCGCTGCGCTCCGGCACCGCCGGCGAGGTGCGGCGCCTGGTGCTGACGGCATCCGGCGGGCCGTTCCGCGGCCGTCGCCGCGGCCAGCTGGCAGATGTCACGCCCGCGCAGGCGCTCGCCCACCCGACCTGGAACATGGGGCCGGTGGTGACCACGAACTCTGCCACGCTCGTGAACAAGGGCCTCGAAGTGATCGAGGCGCACCTGCTCTTCGACGTGGACTACGAACGCATCGACGTGGTCGTGCACCCGCAGTCGGTCGTGCACTCGATGGTCGAGTTCATCGACGGGTCGACGATCGCCCAGGCATCCCCGCCCGACATGCGCCTGCCGATCTCGCTCGGCCTGGACTGGCCGAACCGGGTGGCCGCGGTCGGGGCCCCGATCGACTGGACCGTCCCGCAGAACTGGACCTTCGAACCCCTCGACGATTCGGCGTTCCCCGCCGTCAACCTGGCCAAGCACGTCGGCCGGGCCGGCGGAACCTACCCGGCCGTCTTCAACGCGGCGAACGAGCAGGCTGTCGCGGCGTTCCACGCCGGAGCCATCGGCTTCCTGGGCATCGTCGACACCATCCAGCGGGTCGTCGAGGCGCACGAGCAGGACGGCCCGCTCACCCGTGAGTCGCTCTCCGCCGCCGAGGACTGGGCCCGCGCCGCGGCGGACAAGCTCCTCGCCCGCTGACGAGCGCCGCCGCCGCGCCGGCGGGCGAGTGGGAGGGCCTCAGCGGCGGTAGCTCTCCGCGCTGGTGGCGAGGGCATCCGCCCAGACAGTGGCCGACACCCCGAGCTCGCGCTGGGTCTCGGTGGAGTCGATCAGGTACGGCACCGTGAACTGGTAGCTCGACGCCCAGATCTCGTGCATCATCGGGTTCACCATGCCGAGGGAACGGAGCAGCCACTGCGGATACGCGGCCACCTTGCCGTGCGTTCCGAACCGCCGGTTGACCTGGTCCGCGATCTCGATCCGGCTGGCGGCGGCGCTGGGAACGTGCCACAGCCGGCCCCACTCCCCGTCGTGGTCGGCGGCGGCGATCAGTGTGCTGACGATGTCGGGCAGGTAGCTCCAGCTGTGCGGGAGGCCGGGCGCGCCGACGGCGCGGGCGGTCTTCGACGCGAGGATCGAGGTGAAGAAGGTTTCGCCCAGGTGGGCCGTGCCGGTGGCTCCGGGACCGAAATAGTCACTCGCGCGCACCTCGACGCCGCGCAGCTCGCCGCGTCCGTGGGCCTCGCGCACCTTCCGCCAGCCCTCCTTCCGCACGAGGCCTTTGGCCTCCGTGGTCGTCTCCGGTGAGTGCTCGGTCATCGGGCCGGTCGGCGAGCCGTAGGGATACAGGTTCCCCATCACGACCAGGGCCGCGCCGGTGGCGGATGCCGCGTGGATCGCCGCGTCGATCATCGGCGGCCACTGGGTGGCCCAGTCGGTGTACGGCGGATTCGTGCAGAGGAAGATCGTCGCAGCACCGGCGGCGGCACGGGTGAACGCCTCCCGGTCGCCGGCGTTCAGTACGATCGCCGTGGCCCCCGCGGCCGCGGAGCCGGACCGGGTGCCAATGGTGACCCGGTCGCCGCGCGCGGCGAGGCGCTCGGCCAGAGGACGCCCGATCAGACCGGCACCGACGACGAGTTGGGCGGTCATGGCATCCTCCACGCGGTCAGTCGCCGCAATCGTCGTTCTTCTTGCACTTACCGTTGTCCTTGTTGCCGTCCTTGTCAACCGACGGCGAGTCCTCGGTCGGAGTGGGCGTCGGGGTGGGACGGCTGGCCTCGATCGCGTCAGCGAGGTCGCCGGTCACGAGGTTGATCGCGGACTGGATCTCGGCGGACCGCGCGGCCGAAACCTGCCCGGCCGCGGCGGCGGTCAGCAGGTCGGCCTGCACGGCGGTGAGGGCGGACTGCGCCCCGGAGAAGTCGCCGGCTGCCGCGGCGGTGCTGACAGCGAGCACGCCGGACTGCAGTTTGTCGGCCGTCGGGGTCGCCAGGTCCGGCGATGCACTGGAGCAGGCGGTCAGGGTGGCGGCGACGAGGAGCGCGGCGACAACGCCGGCGGAGAGGCGGGAGCGGATGGTCATGGTCTGAGGCTTTCCTGGAGTTGCCGGAGGTGGGTGCCGAGGGTGCCGTCGACGGCCGGGTAGCTCGCGGGCGTGGCCGCCGGGGCGGCGAGACGGGGGGCGAACAGGATGGCGGCCAGGGCGACCAGCACCACGGCGACGGCGACGACCCCCATCGTGCGGCGGGTGGGTCTCCGGCCCGAAGTCGAGGTCGAAGTCGAGGTCGACGGCGAGGCAGCCGGGGAGGGGCGGGTCAAGCCGGTTCGTCCGCGGGCGGGAAGAAACTCGGTCGGCGCGTCCGCCCGAACGGCCCTGGAACCCTCCGCGGAGGCGTCAGAGGTCGCGGAGGACGGTGTCGGCAGCAGGGCCGTCTTCTCCAGCAGGGCGGTCTGCTCAAGAAGGGCGGTCTTCTCCAGAAGGGCGGTCTTGTCGAGGGCCGCGGTCTTCTCCAGCAGCACGGTTGCTGCCGTGGGTTCGAGGAGCTCGGTCCCGTCGACGTCGTCGAGCACGGAGTGCGCCGCATCCGCGGCCGGTCCGGGCTCGGCCACGAGTGCCCGCAGGCGCACGGCGGCCTGCTCGGCGGTGAACCGCTCCTCGACGACCCGGTTGGTCATGCCGCCGAGCACCTCGGCCCAGCCGCTGCCGAGGAAGTCGGGGATGACGGGGTCACGCGCCAGTCTGGCCATCGCGGATTCGATCGCCGAGCCGGGGAAGGCCCGCTCGCCGGTCAGGCACTCGAGCAGGACGAGGCCGAGCGAGTAGACGTCGCTGGGCGGTCCGATCGGTTCGCCCAACGCCTGCTCGGGGCTGAGGTAGCCGGCGGTGCCGAGCAGCGCCCCCGTTTTCGTGAGGTGGGTGGCATCGAACAGCCGGGCGATGCCGAAGTCGGCGAGTTTGGCGTGCATGCCCCGGCCGGGGAAACCGGACGGCGCGAGCAGCACGTTGGCCGGTTTGATGTCGCGGTGGATGATTCCCTGAGAGTGCACGTAATGCAGGGCCTCGCCCAGGTCGGCGCCGATCTCGGCGACCTCCGCCGGCAGCACCGGGCCGTCGTTGATCCGGCTGCGAAGGTCGCGCCCGTTGACGAACTCCATCACGATGAAGGTGCGGGGGACGCCCTCGATGACGGCGGTTCCGGCGTCGAACAGGGTGACCAGGGCGAAGTGGTTCAGGCTCGCCAGCACGGCGACCTCGCCGCTCTGGCGCTCAGGGCCGGCGTCGTCGGCGGTGTCCATGCGGAAAAGCTTCACCGCCACGGTCCGCCCGAGCACGACATCCGTCGCCTCGTAGACGACTGCCATGCCGCCCGTTCCGATCAAACGGTCGATGCGGAACCGGTCGGCGAGTCGAACGCCGATCGGGCTGGGAATGCGAGGCTCAGACAGAGGGGTCCTCCTAGTAGGTCCAACGGTTAAGCAAACCACACCCTGGGCCGGGAACGGCCAGCGCCTTCGCAGCTTGAAGTGGGTAATCTACGACTGTGGAAACCGTGCTGCTGTATCTCCTGGGCGTCGTCATCGTCGTCATCGGGCTCGCCCTGTCCATCGGCCTGCACGAAATCGGCCACCTTCTGCCGGCCAAAGCGGTCGGGGTGAAGGTCACCCACTACATGATCGGATTCGGTCCGACACTGTGGTCTCGCCGCAAGGGCGAGACCGAATACGGCGTCAAGGCCATCCCCCTGGGCGGTTACATCTCGATGATCGGGATGTTCCCGCCGGCGAAGAAGGGCGGCAAGGTCCAGGTCTCCAGCACCGGCTTCTTCAACCAGCTCGTTCAGGAGGGCGCACCGGAGAAGAAACCGAACGCCCTGGCCACCCTGGTCGACGACGCGCGCCAGTCCAGCGCCGACACCATCGGTGAGGGTGAGGACCACCGCGCGTTCTACCGGCTCCCGGTCTGGAAGCGCATCATCATCATGCTCGGCGGGCCGACCATGAACCTGCTCATCGCGCTCGTGCTGTTCGCCGTGCTGCTGATGGGTTTCGGCACCGCGCAGGCGAGCACCACCGTCGGCAGCGTCTCAGCCTGCGTGCTGCCGGCCACCAGCGCCCGGCAGTCCTGCGAGGCGTCCGACGAGAAGGCTCCCGGCGCCGCGGCCGGTCTGAAGCCCGGCGACCGGCTCATCAGCATCAACGGCACGGCCATCGACAGCTGGGCCCAGTCCACCGACCTGATCCGCAACTCGCCCGGCATCCCGCTCACCCTCGTCGTCGAGCGCGACGGCGCGAAGCAGACCCTCACGATCACGCCCAAGCTCACCGAGCGGTATGTGATGGATGCCGCGGGCAAGGTCGAGAAGGACCAGTCCGGCAAGGCGCTCACCCAGGAGGTCGGCTTCGTCGGCATCGGCCCGGCAGGCGAACTCGTGCAACAGCCGGCCACGGCGGTCCTCCCGGCCGTCGGCGACAACATCGGCGCCGTGGTGCACATGATCGCCAACCTGCCGCAGCGGATGGTCGACATCGCGAACGCCGCCTTCGGCCCCGGCGAGCGCGACCCCAACGGCCCGATCAGCGTGGTCGGCGTCGGCCGCGTCGCCGGCGAGATCGCGAGCATCGACAGCATCCCGGTGAACAGCAAGATCGCCAGCATGCTCGGCCTGCTCGCCTCGCTCAACATCGCCCTGTTCGTGTTCAACCTGATCCCGCTGATGCCGCTCGACGGCGGTCACGTCGCCGGGGCGCTCTGGGAAGGCCTGCGACGCTGGATCGCCCGGCTGTTCAAGCGCCCCGACCCGGGCCCCGTCGACACCGCCAGGCTGATGCCGCTCACCTTCGCCGTCGTGATCGTGCTCGGCGGGATGAGCCTGCTGCTGATCTACGCCGACATCGTCAAGCCGATCAGCTTGTTCGGCTGACCCGGCTTCCCGCGCCTACTCCCGGGGGAGTAGCCGGAGACGGCCCCCGGGCGGATGCCGCGTCCCCGCCCGGGTCGTAGCATCAGAACATGCCACCGCACTGGGATTCGGACGCTCCGTGGTACGACCACGACCGCGGCCGCCCCGGCGGAGGCTACGGCGCCCGGATCCCGGCTGCGGCCCGGTTGTGGATCCCGGTGGTCGTCTCCTTCCTCGTGCAGGTCCCCGCGGTCGCGGTCCTCGCCCGTTCCGGCCGTGAGTTCGGCCCCGACGCCGGCCGGGAGATCGGCCGGGTGTTCGGCCGGGAACTCGTGCACGGTGGGCTCCGGCCCGGCTGGTACCTCGCCGTGGTGCTCGCCCTCATCGGTCCGCTCGCCCTGATCGGCGCCCGCCGTTACCCTGGCCCCGTCGTGACCGTCGCCGCCGCGGCCGCCGGCGCGCTCGTGCTGCTGCGGCCCGACATCGGGCTGCCCTACGTCGCGGTCGGTTTCGCGATCGTGCTCGGCATCGTGCGCGGCGCCCGGGTCTGGGTGTACGCCTCGGTCGCCGCCGTCTGGGTGGCCACGATCGGCCTCGCCGGGCTCTACGGCATCCCGTTGCAGCCGGGCCGGATCGCACTCACCACCCTGGGCCTGGCCCTGCTGATGGGTTTCGGCGAGGCGATCCGCACCCGGCGGGAGCAGATCCACGACCTGCGTCGCCGGGCGGATGCGCGGCGGCAGTCCGCCGAGCAGCGCGAGCGGGTGCGGATCGCCCGGGAACTGCACGACGTGCTCGCCCATTCGCTGTCCCAGATCAACGTGCAGGCCGGCGTCGGGCTGCACCTGATCGACAGCCAGCCGGGCAAGGCCGCTGAGGCCCTGGCCAGCATCAAGGCCACGAGCAAGAACGCCCTCGACGAGGTACGCACGGTGCTCGGGATCCTGCGCTCCGACGTCGACCCGTCGGGTGCATCGGGCGTATCGGGCGTTTCCGGCGTATCCGGCGCATCCGGCGCAGACGATGACGCCCCCCGCACGCCCCAGCCGGACCTGGCGGGGCTGCCTGCCCTGGTCGAGTCCTTCAGCGCCCAGGGCCTGCGGGTCGAGCTGGTGAACGAGCTCGGCCCGGAGGGGACCTCAGCGCCGGCCGCCACCCAGCTCGCCCTGTACCGGATTTGCCAGGAGGCGCTCACGAACGTGTTGCGGCATTCGGGGGCTCGCGCGGCATCCGTGCACCTGGCCGTCGACGGCGCAGACGTACGGCTGACCGTGACCGACGACGGCACGACGCGCCCGGGTGATGCCTCGATCATGCCCGGCGGCGGCCTGCTGGGGATGCGGGAGCGGGCCGAACTGCTCGGCGGCAGCCTGCGGGTCGAACGGATGCCGGTCGGCGGGTTCCTGGTCGAGGCTCGCCTTCCGCTGCGGAGGCCCCGATGATCCGCGTCGTCATCGCCGACGACCAACAGCTGATCCGGGCCGGGTTTCGCGCCCTGTTGGAGTCGGAACCCGACTTCGACGTGGTCGCGGAGGCTGCGACGGGGGCGGAGGCCGTTGACCAGGTCACCCGGCACCGGCCGGACGTGGTGCTGATGGACATCCGGATGCCCGGCGGTGACGGCCTGTGGGCGACCGAGCGGATCGCAGCGGATGCGGCGCTCGCCGGCACCCGCATCGTGATCGTGACGACCTTCGAGCTCGACGACTACGTCGCCCAGGCGATCCGGGCCGGGGCCAGCGGCTTCCTGGTCAAAGACACCGAACCGACCGAACTGATCCGGGCGGTGCGGGTCGCCGCGGCCGGGGACGCGCTGCTCTCGCCCGGCGTCACCCGGCGCCTGCTCGAACGGCTGGAGTCCGGGCTCCGGGCCCCGCAGGGTCACACCTCGCTCGAGCCGCTGACAGCACGGGAACGCGAGGTTCTCGGCCTGGTCGGCCGCGGAATGACCAACACGGAGATCGCGGTGCGGCTGTTCCTCAGCCCGCTGACCGCGAAGACCCACGTGTCGCGGATCATGAGCAAGCTCGGCGCTCGCGACCGGGTGCAGCTGGTCATCATCGCCTACGAGGAAGGCCTCATCGGAGGCTGGTAGGGCGGGCACCTGGCAGGGCAGGCGCACCGGTAGTGCGGGCGCACTGCACCCGGGGGAGTACCCGAAGTGTCGCCGCGGGGCGGATTCGGCGGCTGGGGCGGCTCGCGAGACTGGGGATACCGGTCAGGCGGACCTTCCGCCGGGCAACAACGCACCGGGCCTCTCCACAGAATGGACACATCATGCTTTCGACCGCGGTACTCACCGGGCTCGCCGCCTACCCGGGCCCCGGGCCCGGCCACGGCTGGGGCGGCGGGCTGATCTGGTTGCTGGTCCTGATCCCGCTGTTCGGCCTCGGGCTCTTCGCACTCCTCTTCGCACTGCTCGGCCGCCGCTGGCGGCGCGGAATGGCCGGCCCCGGATACCCGGGCGGGCCGGGCTTCCCCGGCGGCCCGTCGCACTGGCAGGCCGGCGGGGACACCCGCAGCGCGGAGAAGACCCTCGCCGAGCGGTTCGCCCAGGGGGACATCGACGAGGTCGAGTACCGGGCCAGGCTCGAGGTGCTCCGGGCCAACCGCGCCGACGACGCGGCCGCGCCGCCGCAATAGCGCTGCGAACCGGGCGCCGGCAGGTCAGCGCGAGAGCAGTAGAGCCTCGCCCTGGCCGCCGCCGCCGCAGAGCGCCACGGCCGCCTTCCCGCTGCCGCGACGGGCGAGTTCGAGCGCCGCGTGCAGCGCCAGCCTCGAACCCGAGGCGCCGATCGGATGGCCGATCGCGATGGCGCCGCCGTGGATGTTGACCAGCTCGGGCGAGAGCCCGAGTTCCCTGGTCGATTCGAGCGAGACCGCCGCGAACGCCTCGTTGATCTCGACCAGGTCGAGTTCACCGGCGGCCCAGCCCTCCCGGTCGAGCGCGTGCGTGATCGCGTTCGCCGGCTGGGAGTGCAGCGAGTTGTCCGGTCCGGCGACATGGCCGGATGCCTTCACCACGGCGAGCCAGTCCAGCCCCCGTTCCTCCGCCCAGGTCCGGCTGCAGAGCACCAGCGCGCTCGCGCCGTCGCTGAGCGGCGAGGAGTTCCCGGCGGTGATGGTGCCGTCCGCCGTGAACGCCGGGCGCAGCCGGCCGAGCGTCTCGGTGGTGCTGTCGCCGCGCACGCCCTCGTCGGCCGTGACCAGGAGTGGGTCCCCGCGGCGCTGCGGCACGCTCAGCGGCGTGATCTCGTCGTCGAAGAGGCCGCCGCGGGCGGCTGCTGCCGCGCGCTGGTGCGAGGCGGCTGCGATGGCGTCCTGCTCGGGCCGGTCGATCCCGAGCCTGCCGTTCACCTGCTCGGTGGAGAGTCCCATCGAGAGCCCGTCGAAGGCATCCGTCAGCCCGTCGTGCGCCGCGTGGTCCAGCGCGGTGACGCTGCCGTACGGCCAGCCCTGGCGGGACCCGGGGAGCAGGTGCGGGGCCTGGGACATGGACTCCTGGCCGCCGGCGATGACCACGTCGACCTCGCCCAGACGGATGAGCCTGGCCGCGTCGACGACGGCGGCCAGGCCGGAGAGGCAGACCTTGTTGAGCGTCATCGCGGGCACGTTCCATGGGATGCCGGCCGCGATCGCACTCTGCCTGGCCGGATTCTGGCCGCAGCCGGCCTGCAGCACCTGCCCCATCAGCACCGAGTCGACCTGGCCGGGGGACACCCCGGCACGGTCGAGTGCGCCTGTGATGGCGGCGCTGCCCAGTTGCACGGCGCTCAGGCCGGCCAACTGGCCGTTCACCCGCCCCTGCGGAGTGCGGGACCCGGCCAGGATGACCACTTCGATCGAGCTCATGATGACTCCTTCGTCTTCGTGTAACCGTGTTCGCGCGCCGTCCTCGTGGGACCGTGGCATGCGTCGTCCACCGAGCGTAGCCGTGCCGCCCGGGCGCCAGGTCACGGCCGGGGCGTGTCCCTGCCGCCGAATCGGATCATCTCCCAGTTGCCTGACTTAGGATATGGCCGTGGCTGCTATCAATTTGGGAATGCCCAAAGTACCCGAGGTTCTCGCTCCGCGACGTAAGAGTCGCCAGATCAAGGTCGGCAAGGTCCTCGTCGGCGGTGACGCTCAAGTCAGCGTCCAGTCGATGACGACGACGCCCACGACGAACATCAACGCGACGCTCCAGCAGATCGCCGAACTCACGGCATCCGGCTGCGACATCGTGCGCGTCGCCGTGCCGACCCGTGACGACGCCGAAGTGCTCTCGATCATCGCGAAGAAGAGCCAGATCCCCGTCATCGCGGACATCCACTTCCAGCCCAGCTACGTGTTCGCCGCGATCGACGCCGGCTGCGCCGCCGTGCGGGTCAACCCGGGCAACATCCGCAAGTTCGACGACCAGGTCGGCAAGATCGCCGCCGCCGCGAAGGCCGCCGGCGTCTCGATCCGGATCGGCGTCAACGCCGGATCCCTCGAGCCGAGCCTGATGCAGAAGTACGGCAAGGCCACCCCCGAGGCGCTCGTCGAGAGCGCGGTCTGGGAGGCGAGCCTGTTCGAGGAGCACGACTTCCACGACTTCAAGATCTCGGTCAAGCACAACGACCCGGTGATCATGGTCAAGGCCTACCGGCTGCTCGCCGAGCGCGGCGACTGGCCCCTGCACCTCGGCGTCACCGAGGCCGGCCCGTCGTTCCAGGGCACCATCAAGAGCGCGACGGCGTTCGGCATCCTGCTCGGCGAGGGCATCGGCGACACCATCCGGGTCTCGCTCAGCGCGCCCCCGGCCGAGGAAGTCAAGGTCGGCCTGCAGATCCTGCAGTCGCTCAATCTGCGCGAGCGCAAGCTCGAGATCGTCTCCTGCCCGAGCTGCGGCCGGGCCCAGGTGGATGTCTACAAGCTCGCCAACGACGTCACCGCCGGGCTCGAGGGCATGACCGTGCCGTTGCGCGTTGCCGTGATGGGCTGCGTCGTCAACGGACCGGGCGAGGCCCGCGAGGCCGACCTGGGCGTGGCATCCGGCAACGGCAAGGGGCAGATCTTCGTGCGCGGCGAGGTCATCAAGACCGTGCCGGAGGACGAGATCGTCGCCACCCTGATCGAAGAGGCCAACCGCCTGGCCGCGGAGATGCCTGCCGGCGAGGATTCCCTCGGCGCCCCGGTCGTCACCGTCTCGAAGTAGCCCCTCCCGCCCCGACGCACCCTTCCCGCGCGTTGCGTTGCGGAGAAGACACCCTCGCGAGCGCGACGAGGGTGCTTCTCCGTAACTGAGCCGCCGTAAAGTAGGGGGGTGCCTATTCGTATGTCCAACTACTTCCTCCGAACCCTCCGCGAAGACCCCTCGGATGCCGAGGTCACCAGCCACCGCCTGCTCGTGCGGGCCGGCTACATCCGCCGCCAGGCCCCGGGCATCTTCGCCTGGCTGCCGCTCGGCCTGCGGGTGAAGAACAAGATCGAGACGATCGTGCGCGAGGAGATGGCCGCGGCCGGCGCCTTCGAGGTGCATTTCCCTGCCCTCCTGCCACGCGAGCCCTACGAGGTCACCGGGCGCTGGGACGAATACGGCGACGGCCTGTTCCGCCTCCAGGATCGCAAGGGCAGCGACCTGCTCCTCGCCCCCACCCACGAGGAGGTCTTCACCCTGCTTGTGAAGGACCTCTACAACAGCTACAAGGACCTGCCCCTGTCGATCTACCAGATCCAGGACAAGTACCGCGACGAGGCCCGGCCGAGGGCCGGACTCCTCCGCGGCCGCGAGTTCACCATGAAGGACGCCTACTCCTTCGACTACACGGATGCCGGCCTCGACCGCAGCTACCAGGCCCAGCGCGACGCCTACGAGCGCATCTTCACCCGGCTCGGCCTCGAGTACGTCATCGTCAAGGCGGATGCCGGCGCGATGGGCGGATCCCGCAGCGAGGAGTTCCTGCACCCCACCGCCGTCGGCGAAGACACCTTCGTGCGCTCGGCCGGCGGCTACGCAGCCAACGTCGAGGCGTTCACCACGCTGGCCCCTCCCGCCATCGACTGGGCGCCGATCCCGGCCGCCGAGGTGCACGACACCCCCGACACTCCGACGATCCAGACCCTCGTCGACCGGGCCAACGACGCCCACCCACGCCCGGACGGCCGGGAGTGGACCGCGGCCGACACGCTCAAGAACGTCGTGCTCGCGCTCACCCACCCCGACGGCTCCCGCAAGCTGGTCATCATCGGCCTGCCCGGCGACCGCGAGGTCGACCTCAAGCGGGTCGAGGTCGCGTTCGCCCCGGCCGAGGCCGAGGCCGCCAACGAAGCCGACCTGGCCAGGCACCCCGGACTCGTCAAGGGCTACATCGGCCCGTGGTCGAAGAGCGGAGCGGTGCTCGGCGAAAAGTCGGTCACCGGCATCCGCTACCTGGTCGACCCCCGCGTGGTCGACGGTACCGAGTGGATCACCGGCGCCAACGAACAGGGCCGCCACGTCTTCGGGCTGGTCGCCGGCCGCGACTTCCAGGTCGACGGCACGGTCGAGGCCGCCGATGTCCGCGCCGGCGACCCGGCACCGGACGGCTCCGGCCCGGTCGAGCTCACCCGCGGGATGGAGATCGGCCACGTGTTCCAGCTCGGCCGCAAGTACGCGGAGGCGCTCGGACTCAAGGTGCTCGACGAGAACGGCAAGCTCGTCACCGTCACGATGGGGTCCTACGGCATCGGCGTCACCCGCATCCTCGCGATCATCGCCGAGCTCAACAACGACGCGAAGGGCCTGATCTGGCCCGAAACCGTGGCGCCGTTCGACGTGCATGTGATCGCCACCGGGCGGGACGAGGTCGTCTTCGACACCTCGGAGGCTGTGGTCGCGGCGATCGAGGCCACCGGCCGTGAGGTGCTCTACGACGACCGCCGCAAGGTGTCGCCCGGCGTCAAATTCGGCGACGCCGAACTGATCGGCGTGCCGAGCATCGTCATCGTCGGCCGCGGGGCCGCGGACGGCATCGTCGAACTCTGGGACCGTCGCACGGGCGAGCGCACCCAGGTCGCCGTCGCGGATGTCGCCGCCAGCTTCGGCTAGGCTCGCGGCTCAGTTCCGGGAAGCGGGCGCATGTTCCACCGTGCGCCCGCTTCCACACCGTGTGCCGCGAGGCCGTGGAGTCGGGTACCGTAGAGGGGAGCCCGCTGCGCAGTTTCGCGGCGGCAAGATCTGAACAGAGGAGGCCGGCCATGGACATCGACCTCAGCGTGTTGCGGCAAATGGAGCGCGAGAAAGAGATTCCCTTCGAGGAGCTCGTGCAGATTATTGAGCAAGCAATTCTCACGGCCTATCAGAAGCACACCCACCAGGGGGAAGCTTCCAAGGCCGTCGAGGAAGTGCCGGAAGCGCGTGTCGTACTCGACCGCAAGTCCGGACACGTCGACATTTTTGTGCCCGAACACGACGAAGAGGGCAACGTCATCGGCGAAGCCGTCGACAACCCCACCGACTTCGGTCGGATTGCGGCCTACGCCGCCAAGCAGGTCATCAACCAGCGTCTGCGGGACCTGGCCGACGACGCAGTGCTCGGCGAGTTCAAGGGCCGCGAGGGCGAGATCGTCGCCGGGATCATCCAGCAGGGACCCAACCCGCGCATGATCCACGTCGACCTGGGCACGATCGAAGCGATCCTGCCGCCCGAGGAGCAGGTGCCCGGCGAGAGCTACGTACACGGCTCCCGCATCCGCGTCTACGTGACGGCGGTCGGCAAGGGACTCAAGGGCCCGCAGATCACGGTCTCGCGCACGCATCCGTCGCTGGTGCGTCGACTGTTCGCGCTCGAGGTTCCCGAGATCGCCAGCGGAGTCGTCGAGATCGTGTCGCTCGCCCGTGAGGCCGGCCACCGCACCAAGATGGCCGTCCGCGCCACCGAGCCCGGCGTCAACGCCAAGGGTGCCTGCATCGGCGAACTCGGCCAGCGCGTGCGCGCCGTCACCGCCGAGCTCAACAACGAGAAGATCGACATCGTCGACTACTCGCCCGACCTGGCCACCTTCGTCGCGAGCGCGCTGTCTCCCGCCAAGGTCACCAGTGCCTACGTCATCGACGAGTCCATCAAGGCCGTCCGCGCCCTCGTTCCCGACTACCAGCTTTCGCTGGCGATCGGCAAGGAAGGCCAGAATGCCCGCCTCGCGGCCAAGCTCACGGGTGCGAAAATCGACATCCAGCCGGACAGCATTCTGGAGGACACCGAATAGGGGGTACGATGGAACCCGTTAGAACGTGCATTGGATGCCGTTCGCGCGCCCCTCGATCCTCACTTCTGAGGGTTGTAGCCCGGGAATCGGAACTCGTGGTGGATGAAACCGCCACTCTGCCGGGGCGAGGTGCGTGGTTGCATCCCACCGCCGCGTGCTTCCAGGACGCACTGCGGCGACACGCTTTCGGGCGTGCCCTTCGCGTGACCCGGTCTTTGGGCGCGAAACAACTAGAGAACAGGCTGAACTGGCTAATGGATAACTAATGAGCGGCTCGAAATGAGACCCGTCCGTTACTAACGGTCTGCCCCTTTCCGGGTGCAGGCCCGGAACAGGAGAATTGTGGCTGCGAAACCACGCGTACACGAGATCGCAACTGAGCTCGGTGTCGACAGCAAGGTAGCCCTTGCGAAACTGAAAGAGATGGGCGAGTTCGTCAAAGGACCGTCCAGTAGCGTTGAACCCCCCGTCGCGCGCCGTTTGCGCGCCGCGCTTCAGGCCGACGGTGTGACCGGCACCGCGGCATCCACCACTTCAGCGGCTCCCGCCGGCACTGCGCCGGTCGCCGCTTCACCCGCGAAGCCGGGCGGCGCACGTCCGTCGCCGGCCAAGCTCGCCGTCAAGCCGGGCGCGCGCCCGGTCGCGGAGGTCGCCGTCGAGGTTCCCGCCGCTGACGCACCGCCGATGCCGTCCGCTCCGCTGACGGTCGCCGAGCGCCAGGCCCAGGCCGCAGAGAAGGCCGCCGCCGCCGAGAAGGCCGCCGCGGCCGACAAGGCAGCAGCAGCCGCTGCTGAGGCTGCGCCCGTGACGGATGCCCAGGCACCCGGCACGGACGGCGCGACCCCGGTCGCAGCCAAGCCCGGCGTCTCCGTTCCGAAGCCGCCGTCCGCGCGCCCCGGCAACAACCCCTTCGCCAGCAACCAGGGCATGGGCAAGACCCCGAGCCCGCGCCCCGGCAACAACCCGTTCGCCAGCGCACAGGGCATGGGCCAGCGCCCGGCCTCGACCACGTCCCCGAGCAACATCCCGCGCCCGGCGGCGCCGCGCCCCGGTGCGCCCCGTCCGGGTGGACCCGGCCAGGCGGCGCGTCCGACCGGCTTCGGCCAGCGCCCGGGCGCCTTCCAGCGTCCCGGCGGAGCACCGGGCGGCGCCGGCGGCGCACGTCCCGGCTTCCAGCGCCCCGG
>NZ_SOFH01000009.1 GCF_004402495.1 Cryobacterium sp. HLT2-28
CGCCGCGTCCAGCCGGCCCGGCGCGGCCAGCCGGCGCGGCGTCAGCGGCGCGCCGCGTCCAGCCGGGCCGCGGCCAGGTGCTCGGCGGCGGCGAGGGTCGTGATCCCCTGCTCGCGGGCATCCGTGAAGATGGTCGCCACGGTGTCGCCGATCGCGTCGACCCGCGCCGCGACGACGTCCAGGTCGGCACCCGGCTCCGAGGCGAGCGCCAGGTAGATGACCCCGCCGGAGTTGACGACGAAGTCGGGGGCCCAGAGGATGCCGCGCGCGTCGAGTTGGACGGCGCCCTCCGGCTGGGCGAGCTGGTTGTTGGCTGCGCCGACGACCCCGAGCACAGTGAGTTCGCCGATCACGCGCGCGGTGAGCACCCCACCGAGGCCGCACGGCACGAACAGGTCGGCCGGCACGAGGTGCACGTCGTCGACGGACACCCAGGTGGCGCCGAGCGAGTCGGCCAGCTCCCGCCGGGCGAGGTTGACGTCGCTGACGGTCAGGCGGGCGCCGGCCGCCGCCAGCGCCGTGGCGAGGCGTCCGCCGACCTGGCCGAGCCCGGAGATCACGATGTGCCGGCCGGACACCTCCCGGCTGCCGAACAACGCGTCGAGGGTGGCGACGACGCTGGCGTAGACGCCCGCCGCGGTCGCGTCGGCGGGCTCGCCCACCCCGCCGGTGGCGGTGGGGAGACCGCAGACGTGGTCGGTGCGTTCCTTGACGACGGCCATCAGCTCGGCGTTCGTGCCCACGTCCTCCGCCGTCATGTAGGCCCCGTCCAGGCTCTCGATCGCGTCGCCGAGGTCGAGCATGGCGTCGTGCTGCTCCGCCTCGGTGAGCACGGTGCCGAGGGGCAGGTGGATGACGGACTTGCCGCCGCCGAGGTTCAGACCGGCGGCCGCGTTCTTCAGCGTCATCGCCGCGGAGAGGCGCAGGGCGTCGGCGACGGCATCGGTCCAGTTCTCGTATTGCCACATCCGGGCGCCGCCCAGGGCCTGGCCGAGCCTGGTCGAGTGCACGGCCACGGTGATCACGAGGCCCGAGCGGATGCCCGTGGTGATCAGCACGCGTTCGTGGGTGAACGGGATTCCGACGAGCGCATCCAGCGACGGTGATGGTTGCGTGAGGGTCATGACTGTTTCTCCTTGCTGGCCTTGTGGGCCGGTGGGTTGGGGCCGCGGTTGTGGCGCGGCGACTGACCCAGACTAGCCTCGTCAGCGCAGGTCAGCGCGGGTCTTCCTGCACGGGGATCGAGGTGGTGAACTCCGCGGCCCGCGCCTTGGCGTTCTCGTCGCCGGAGAACAGCCCGATCGGCGCGGTCACGGGGTGGGACGGCTGCGGCCCGCGCGCGACGGCAGGCCTGGTCTGCGGTTCCCGTCGCAGCTCCATCCGGCCCACCGGCAAGGCGTCGGGGTTGTGGGTGACCAGCCAGTCGATCAGGTTCTCCCGCACGAGGCAGCGCAGGTCGAACAGGGTGGGAGCGTCGCCGGCGGAGACCAGCACACGCACCCGCACGAAGCCGCCGACGGCATCCGTCACCTGGAGCACAACGACGCGACCGTCCCAGAGTTCGGTCTGGGCGACGATCCGGTCCAGCTCCCGGCGCATGCCGGCCGGGTCGACCCGCCAGTCCAGGTCGAACTCGACCGCGCCGAGCAGCTCACTGTTGTGCCGGGTCCAGTTCTGGAACGGATTCGTCGTGAAGTAGGTCGACGGCAGCACCATCCGCCGGTCGTCCCAGATGTGCACGACCACGTAGGTGAGCGTGATCTCCTCGATCTTCCCCCACTCGTTCTCGACGATGACGACGTCATCCACCCGCAGGGCGTTGTTGAAGGCCAGTTGCACCCCCGCGAACACGTTGGCGAGGGTGGACTGGGCGGCGAGGCCGGCGACGACGCTGAGCAGGCCGGCCGAGGCGAACAGGCTGGCGCCCAGGGTCGCGGCCCCCGGGATACTCAGCAGCACGGCCCCGATCGCGCAGATGATGACCACGACGACGCCGATGCGCCGCAGCATCCGCAACTGGGTGCGCACCCGCCGGGCGACCCGGTTGTCGCGCACGTCGACCCGGTAGCGGACTGCGGTGACTTCCTCGATGAAGTAGAGCAGCGCGCACACCAGCCAGGTGGCCGCGGCGATGAACAGGGCGCGGAACACGAAGTCGACCAGGCGCTCGATCTCCGCCGTGCTCTGCAGGAACAGCGTGTTGACGGACCACATGGTGCCCATCAGCAGGGTGAGGCGGAACGGGACCCTGGCCAGCCCGATCAGGGTGCGGGCCCACGCCTCCCGCCGGCCGACCATCCGGAACACGAGCGCGGTGATCGCCGTGACCGCCACGGCGGCCACGACGGCGACCAGGAGTGCGATCAGGTAGTCCGGTTGGATGAACGCCTCGAGGTCTGACACGACTGCCCTTCCCGCCGCTGCGCGTCTGGTGGCACCTCGGACCTCTTAATCGTGCCAGAGTCCGCGGTGCCCTGCCGCACGCGGGTCAGTGGAAGAAGTGGCGCTCCCCGGTGAAGTACATGCTGACGCCGGCCTGGGCGGCCGCCGCGATGACCTCTTCGTCGCGCACCGAGCCGCCGGGCTGCACGACCGCGGTGACGCCGGCCTCGAGCAGCACCTGCAGGCCGTCGGCGAACGGGAAGAACGCGTCGGAGGCTGCGACGGAGCCGGCCGCACGGTCGCCCGCGCGCAGCACCGCGAGGTGGCAGGAGTCGACCCGGTTGACCTGCCCCATTCCCACCCCGACGGATGCGCCGCCGCGGGCGAGCAGGATCGCGTTCGATTTCACCGACCGGCAGGCCTTCCACGCGAACTCGAGGTCGGCGCGGGTGGCCTCGTCGACTTCCTCGCCCGCGGCGAGGGTCCAGCCGGACGAGTCGAAGTCGTCGAAGGTGTCGGTCTCCTGCACGAGCAGCCCGCCGGAGATCTGACGCAGTTCGAGTGAGGACCGGTGGTAGTCGGCGGGGAGTTCGAGCAGGCGGATGTTCTTTTTCGCGCTGAGCAGTTCGAACGCGGCCGGTTCGAAGCCGGGGGCGACGAGCACCTCGGTGAAGATCTGGCTGACGGTCTCGGCCATGCCGAGGGTCACGACCCGGTTCGCGGCGATGACCCCGCCGAATGCGGAGACCGGGTCGCACTCGTGCGCGCGGCGGTGGGCCGAGGCGATCGCATCCGGTGCCTTGGGGCCTGCGATGGCGATGCCGCACGGGTTGGCGTGCTTGATGATGGCCACGGCCGGTTCGGTGAAGTCGAAGGCGGCGCGCACGGCGGCGTCGGCGTCGACGTAGTTGTTGTAGGACATCTCCTTGCCGTGAAGCTGCACGGCCTGGGCGATGCCCTGCCCGCCGTCGCCGACGTAGAGCGCCGCCGCCTGGTGCGAGTTCTCGCCGTAGCGGAGCACGGCCTTGCGGGTGGCCTGGATGGCCAGGGTGTCGGGGAACGACGCTTCGGCCTCGAAGCTGGTGGCGATGACGGCGTCGAACTGCTCGAGGATCTCCTCGTCCAGGACCTCGACGTCGTCCTGCCACTGGTCGTAGACGTTCTCGGTGAACCAGGCGGAGACGCTGAGGTCGTAGCCGGCCGTGTGCTCGAAGGCGAGCGAGGCGAGCTTCTGGCGCAGGCGCAGCGTGGTTCCGCCGGCGCCGACGGCCGCGATGATCTCGTCGTAGTCGTCGGGGTCGACCACGATGGCCACGTTCGCGTGGTTCTTCGCCGAGGCGCGCACGAGCGCCGGTCCGCCGATGTCGATCTGCTCGATGACCTCGGCCGGGGTGGCGCCGGATTCCACGGTTTCGACGAACGGGTAGAGGTTCACGACGACGAGCTGGAAGGCCGCGATGCCGAGGTCGTTCAACTGGGCCTCGTGCGACTCGAGGCGGAGGTCGGCGAGGATGCCGGCGTGCACGCCCGGGTGCAGGGTCTTCACCCGGCCGTCGAGGGATTCGGGGAAACCGGTGACGGCGGAGACATCCGTCACCTCGTGGCCGGCGGCGCGGATGGTCGCGGCGGTCGAGCCGGTCGAGACCATCTCGACGCCGGCGGCCGCGAGGGCCCCGGCCAGCTCAAGCAGGCCGGTCTTGTCGCTGACCGAGATCAGCGCGCGCTTCACCGCAACGATGTCCCGCTCGCGGTACAGGCTCTGGTCGTTGGTGTGCCCGCTCATATCTGGGAATGCTCCTCGAGGTCGACGTGTCCGTTGGCGATGTCGAGCACGGCCTGCACCAGCAGGCGCCGCTCGACGGTCTTGATTCGTTCGTGCAGGGATGCTTCGGTGTCGCCGGGTAGCACCGGCACCCTCTCCTGCGCGATGATCGGTCCGTCGTCAACACCGGTGTCGACGACGATGAGACTGGCCCCGGATTCCGCGACGCCGGCGGCGATCGCGTCGCGCACCCCGTGCGCTCCGGGGAATTCGGGCAGGTAGGCGGGATGCGTGTTCAGCAGTTGCGGCGACAGCGCGGCCACCACCCGCGGCGGGAGCAGGCGCATGAAACCGCTCAGCACGACCAGATCGGGCGTCCACTGCCGGATCTGGGCCAGGAGCTCGTCGCCCCAGGCCTCCCGGCTCCGGTGGGAGGAGAACGGCACGGTGAAGGTCGGGATCCCGAACTCTTCGCCGAGGTCGAGGCCGTCGGCGTCACGGTCCGCGCCGATGGCGACGACCCGGGCCGGGTACTCGGCATCCTGGCACGCCTCGAGCAGGGAACGAAGGTTGGATCCCCCGCCTGAGATCAACACGACCAATGACAGCACGGGACGAGCCTACCGTTTGGCGGCCGGTTCGTTCTTCGGTGTGGCGCGGCTGCGCTGGAACGGATGCGGCGTCAGCAGCCCGGCACCGGCCGCGACACCCACCTCGACGGCGGTGAGCAGCCCGACCAGCAGGGGATCAGGCCCGACCTCCACGAGCCGCCCGGGGCCCATCGCCCCGCCGGACCACCAGGCGAGCAGGCCGAGCAGGATGCCGGCGACGATACCCGTCGCCAGCCCGGTGACCAGCTGTTGCGGGACGGTGGGCGGCGCCGTGTCGGTGCGGGCCTGTCGCTGCCGGGTCACGGCCGCGGCGAGGAAGCCGATCAGAACGGGCACCAGCAGGCCGAGGAAACCGAAGGCCAGCGTGCCGTGCGGGAGCACCCCGAGGATGGGCAGGCCGGGCACCGAGCCGAGGGCCGTGCCGACCGGGGACACGCTCGTGCCGACACCGACCGCGATGCCGGGGCCGACGAGCCAGGCGGCCGCCCAGACAACCAGGTTGGGGATGAGCGCGAGCTCGAGCAGGGTGAGCACGATGCCGCCGGTCAGGCCGGACTGCACCGTCTCGTAGAGACCGATCACCGTGGCGTAGTTGCTGAGGATGAGCACGAAGACGGCCACGGCGGAGACCGCGACGATGGCGGCGGCGGCGGCGGTTCCGCCGCGGAGGGCCGTTGCCGCGATGCCGCGGGCCACGGCGGGCAGGGTGCGGTAGCGCCTGACGAGGGCGCCGGCCGCCTGACCCCGGAACGCGCCGCTGAGCACACCGCTGAGCACACCGGCTGCGTAGACCGCCGTCGGGAGCAGGATTCCCTGCGGGAGCGACGGGCGCACGGCATCCGTGCCTGCGGTCAGGCTGAGCACCGTCGCGAGCAGGCCGTAGCAGGCGATCGCTGCCCCGGCGCCGACCCAGCGGTACGGGGTTTCGGCGGCGCGGGCGCCGGTGCGCCGGCCGAGCAGCACGGCCAGCAGACCGTAGCCGAGCAGGGCGATGGTGAGCGTGAACGGGGCCTCCGAGCCGGGCAGCCCGAGCGTGGTGACCACGGCGGGGTCGAGTTGCACGGTCAGGTCGACGCCGTTGCCGAGCAGCCAGACGTCCACCGCGGCCCGCCAGAAGACGACCCAGTCGATGGCGAGGCCGAACTGGGTGGCCCAGAGCACGGTCAGCGGCACGAGCGCGATCCCGACGCCGATGGCGACGACAAGGACCGCCTCGAGAGCGGCGAGCAGGGCTGTCGTTGTGCGGTTCATCGGCCCCGAGCCTACTTGGCCGGGCAGGCTGCGGGTTTCGCCCTCGCCGCCCCCGTCGAATTCGACGGAGATTTTGCCCGTTCGGCCGCTGAGCGGGCGATTTCAGGCCGTTTCCGGCAATATCTCCGTCGAATTCGACAGGGCGAGAGAGACGGGGGCCAGGGCGGAGACGACGAAGGGCCCGCCTGGTCAGGCGGGCCCTTCGTGCGGATGCTGGTCTTACAGGGCCGCGAGAACCTCGCGCAGCAGGGTGGCGGTCTCGCTCGGCGTCTTGCCGACCTTGACCCCGGCGGCCTCGAGGGCCTCCTTCTTGCCCTGGGCGGTTCCGGCCCCGTTGGAGACGATGGCGCCGGCGTGGCCCATGGTCTTGCCCTCGGGAGCGGTGAAGCCGGCGACGTAGCCGACGACAGGCTTGGTGACGTGGGCCTTGATGTACTCGGCCGCCTTCTCCTCGGCGTCGCCGCCGATCTCGCCGATCATGACGATGGCGAGCGTCTCCGGGTCAGCCTCGAACGCCTCGAGCGCGTCGATGTGCGTGGTCCCGATGATGGGGTCGCCGCCGATGCCGATGGCCGTGGAGAAGCCGAGGTCGCGCAGTTCGTACATCATCTGGTAGGTCAGGGTGCCCGACTTGGAGACGAGGCCGACCGGGCCCTTGCCGGTGATGTTCGCCGGCGTGATGCCCACGAGTGCTTCACCGGGGGTGATGATGCCGGGGCAGTTCGGGCCGATGATGCGGGTCTTGTTGCCCTTGGCCAGGTTGTAGGCCCAGAACTCGGCCGAGTCCTGCACCGGTACGCCCTCGGTGATGATGACGAGCAGCGGGATGCCGGCGTCGATGGCCTCGATGACGGCGTCCTTGGTGAAGGCCGGCGGGACGAACGCGATGGAGACATCCGCGCCCGTCTTCTCCATGGCCTCGGCGACCGTGCCGAACACGGGCAGCTCGACGCTGCCGTGCACGACGGTGGTGCCGGCCTTGCGGGCGTTCACCCCGCCGACGACCTGGGTGCCGGCCCCCAGCATGAGGGCGGTGTGCTTGGTGCCCTCACCGCCGGTGATGCCCTGCACGATGACCTTGGAGTCCTTGTTGAGGAAGATTGACATGTTCGAAAATCCCTTACTTCGCGGCGTGGGCGAGTTCGGCGGCCTTGTCGGCGCCCTCGTCCATGGTGGCGGCCAGTGTGACGAGCGGGTGGTTGGCCTCGGCGAGGATGCGACGGCCTTCCTCGACGTTGTTGCCGTCGAGGCGCACAACGAGCGGCTTGTTGGCGGCGCTGCCGAGTTCGGCGAGCGCACCCACGATGCCCTTGGCGACGGCGTCACAGGCGGTGATGCCGCCGAAGACGTTGACGAAGACGGCCTTGACCTGCGGGTCGCCGAGGATGACGTCGAGGCCCGCGGCCATGACCTCGGCGGATGCTCCGCCCCCGATGTCGAGGAAGTTGGCCGGCTTGACGCCGCCATGGTTCTCGCCGGCGTAGGCGACGACGTCGAGCGTGCTCATGACGAGCCCCGCGCCGTTGCCGATGATGCCGACCTCACCGTCGAGCTTGACGTAGTTGAGGTCGTTCTCCTTGGCCTTCGCCTCGAGCGGGTCGGCGGCGGCGGCGTCCTCGAGGAACGCATGCTTCGGGTGGCGGAAGCCGGCGTTCTCGTCGATGGTGACCTTGCCGTCGAGCGCGATGATGTCGCCCTCTTCGGTGAGGACGAGGGGGTTGACCTCGACCAGGGTCGCGTCTTCACCGGTGAACACGGTGTAGAGCTGCACGAAGACCGGTGCGACCTTGTCGACGAGCTCGGCCGGGAACTTCGCGGCGATCGCGATCTCGCGGGCCTTGGCCAGGTCGATCCCGGCGATCGGGTCGATCGCCGTGTAGGCGAGCGCTTCGGGCTTCTCGACGGCGAGAACCTCGATTTCCACGCCACCCTCGTAGCTCGCCAGCGAGAGGTAGGAGCGGTTGGTCCGGTCCAGCAGCACGGAGAAGTAGAACTCCTGCTTGATTCGGGCTCCCCCGGCAACCATGACCCGGTTGACGGTGTGGCCCTTGATGTCGAGGCCGAGGATGGCTCGTCCGGCGGCTTCGGCGTCGTCGGGGGTCTTGGCGACCTTGACTCCGCCGGCCTTTCCGCGACCGCCGACCTTCACCTGGGCCTTGACGACGACGACGCCACCGAGCTTCTCCGCGGCCGCGCGCACCTCTTCAGGGGTATCCGCGATGATGCCCGGCAGAACCGGGACTCCATATTGTTCAAACAGGTCTCTGGCCTGGTATTCGTAAAGATCCACGCTGCTCTTTCCAATCCGCGTCTTGGCGTTCCTGCTGGGTACGAGGGGGTGTGGGCACAGTGTGCAGAGCCGAATGTAGCTCGACATCAAGACATACTGGCCAGTTCAAACTCTAGCGTCCCACATCGGCACCGCGAACTCTGGCCAAACGGCCGGTGCGGCAATACCATCGCATTCACGGGCAACGCATGCCCGGGAGTTGGTCGCCCACGATGAGGTCACGCGCGAAGAAGGTTTCTGCTCCGGGGTCGCCCCCTGGGCAGACGCCCGAGCCGCGCGTGCTCGAGCTGCGGGTGCATGGCATCAACAACACCGCCCCCTCGGCGCTTCTCGATCTTGCGGTCACCGAGATCGAATGCGTGGCCGGGGACGGGTTGGGCAGCTTCTGGGCCCCGACGCCCGCCGCGCTGGACCGGCTTCGCCGTCCGCCGGATGCCGCGGGCCGGCGCGGCTTCGTGCCGCGCGGCATCCGACGCGAAGCGTATTCCTGGGGCGGGCTGGTGCGCAGCACCCCGGAGCCCACCGGGCCGGGCGGCGCACTCGTGGCCGGACTCGCTCGGGTCGGCTGGGCGCTCCTGCTGCCGTTCAGCATCGCCAATGCCGCCGTCTGGTGCTGGCGGCTGCCCGCCGGGACCGTGGTGCTGAGCGTGCGCGCCGGTCTCGTGCGTCTGTTCGGCGGGCTGCTCACACTGCTGTTGCTGTCGACGGTCATGTCGGTCGCCGTCGATCTGCTCGCCGTGCAGTGCTACGCGGGCGACAGCCTGGTCTGCACCGTGCTGCCGCAGCCCTTCGAGGCACTGGCCCGGTGGACCCCGGAGCGCCGGATGGCACTGTTCTCGCTGGCCCTGGTGCTGGTGGTGGTGGGGCTCTGGCTGTTGTCGGGCATCAGCCGGCTGCGCTACGACGTTGCCGACCGCTATCTCGACGCCCGCGAACCGTCGGAATCGGCCGATGCTGCCGACGCCCAGAAGGCCGCCGCGCCGTTGCTCGCGAGGCCGCAGTTCTGGAGCAACCGCGGCGAGACACGCCGGTTGTCCCTCGGCCACCTCGCGGCCGGAGTGAGCCTGGTCTCGGCCGAATTGGGCGCGCAGGCCGTGATCGACGGCGGAGGCGTCGGCCTGGCCATGGCCGCCTGGCTTTGCGGCGGCCTGCTGCTCCTCTCCCTCGCCACCGTTTTCGGGACCCGCACCCTCCCGGTGGAGCGCGTGGCGGCGTCGGCGGCGGGCCGCTGGCAGAAGACGCTGGCCGGGCTGGGCGGCGCCGGCTATCTTGCGACCCTGGGTCTGCTCATCGCGGGGTGGCCTTCCACCGGTGGCGACGCAACCGGCCGGCCCGGTTTCACCGTCACGACCCTGGCCCCGCTCACCATGGTCGGGCTCATGCTCGCCCTGATCGTGTCGAGCGTGTTCTTCCGCCTTCCGCGTGCCGGCGCCGCGCTCCAGTTCGAGGCCTGGCACGGACTGGCCCCCGCCGTGTTCCTCAGTCTCGCCCTCGGTATCGGGCTTGTCCTGTCCAGCCTCGTCGCGGTGGCGGCAGGCGACTGGCTGAACGGCGGGGCGGGCGCGAGCGCGCTGCTCGGCTCCGGCCCGGCCGGCGACCCGGCCGCCACAGTGCGCACGCGTTGCACCGGCACGTGCGTGTCCCTCGATCCGCAGCTCACGATCCCCACCCTCTACCCGTGGTTCGGCGGCGTCGCCCTGTTCGTGTTCGCGGCTGCGGTCCTGGTCGTCGTCGCGGCCCTGCTGCGTCGGAGAGCGGTGGCCCGCCGGGTCGAGGTCTGGGCGCCGTCGACCTCTTTCGTCGGGACATCGGCCGAGGACCAGCCGATGCCGGTGGGCTCCGCGGCCGAGCTGCTGGCCCTGCTCGGTCCGGTGCGGGACCGGAAGCGGGCCACGGCGGCGCGCCTGCACCTGGTCGAACCGGTCGTCGGCATCCTGGCGGCCGCTGCGGTCGTCGCCGTCCTCGCGTCGGAGTTGCTGGCCTGGCTGTATCCACGGCTGTCTGCCTCCCCTGTGCCGACCGAGGTCCAGGCGGCGTGGACCGGGAATGCCGGCTGGGCGCTGTCGTGGCTCGACGTGGCCATGGGCGCCTGGGCCGGCATTGCCGTGCTCGTGCTCGCCGGGCTCGTCCTGCCCGCCGGTCCGGGCCGGTCGACCCGGCCGCTGGCGACCGTCTGGGACCTGGCCTGTTTTCTGCCCCGGGCGGGACATCCGCTCGGAGCGCCGTGCTACACCGAACGGGCCGTGCCGGAGCTGTCCCGCCGTATCCTCTGGTGGCTGCGCCCCGAATCGGACACGCCGGCGACGCGGCGGCGGGAGGTCGTTCTCGCGGCGCACAGCATGGGCGCCGTCGTATCCCTGGCCGCACTGTTCTCACTGTCGTCACACCCGCACTGGGTCGCGCTTCGCCCCCGGATGTCGCTCCTCACCTTCGGCGTGCAGCTGCGACCCTACTTCGGGCGGTTCTTCCCCGAACTGCTCGGGCCGGCGGTGCTCGGGACCACCCCGTGCCTGCGGCCGCGGCTGTGGGCGGCCGACCCGTGGCGTGCGGACCACGCGGCGGGAGCGCCTGAGGCCGGAGCGAATGCCGCCGCGGCCGCGTCTCCGGTTCCCGCCCGGCGCTGGGTCAGCCTGTGGCGGGCGACCGACTCGCTCGGTTTTCCGGCATTCTCGAACCGGCCGACCGGCAACCCGATCGACGAATTCGCGGACGAAATCGACACCAGCGGGTATACCGGTGCAGTCGGAGCCCACCAAGGGTATTACCGAACCCGGCAGTACCATTCCGCTCTGGCGGATCTCGCCGGCACGGTGCGGCCGGATCCGCGCTGAAGGACAGTCAGCCCTTGGTAGCGGCGCCGACCGGGGGATGGTTGGATGCAGACATGACTGAACCGGACCACGGCACCGATCCCCACTCCGCTGGCCACGCCTCGCGCCTCAACTGGCTCCGCGCGGGCGTGCTCGGCGCCAACGACGGCATCGTCTCGGTCGCCGCCCTCGTCGTGGGCGTTGCGGCGGCGACCCCGGATGCCGCCGCCATCCTGATCGCAGGCGTCGCCAGCCTCCTCGCCGGCGCCATCTCGATGGCCCTGGGCGAGTACGTGTCGGTGAGCAGCCAACGCGACACCGAGCGCGCCCTGATCGCCAAGGAACGCTGGGAGCTCGAGCACATGCCGGATCAGGAGCTGGCCGAACTGGCCGGCCTGTATCAGGCGAAGGGGCTCAGTTCCGGCACCGCCCGGCAGGTGGCGCTCGAGTTGACCGCGCACGACGCGCTCGGCGCCCACCTCGAGGTGGAACTGCACATCGGCACGGAAGAGCTGTCGAATCCGTGGCATGCGGCGTTCGCCTCCGCCGCCGCTTTCACGGTGGGCGCCATCCTGCCGCTGCTCGCGGTGCTGCTGCCGCCGCCCGCATGGCGACTGCCGGCCACGTTCCTGGCCGTCGCGATCGCCCTCGTCATCACGGGCTGGCTGAGCGCCTACCTCGGTGGCAGCCCGAAGACCCGTGCGATCTCCCGGGTGGTCGTCGGCGGTCTGCTCGCCCTCGGAGTCACCTGGGCCATCGGCGCCCTGATCGGCACGTCGATCTAGCGCACGCCCCCGACCCCGGTCGTAGGCTTGCGGGATGAGCGCAGAGCGAGCAGTCCCGGCATCCGTCATCGTCCCGGCATCCCTTGACGCCGTTCTCGTGCTGGTCTTCGCCCTGGTCGGCCGGGCCAGCCACGGCGAGGGTCTCCTCGGAGTGCTGACGACGTGGTGGCCGTTCCTCGGCGGACTCGCGATCGGCTGGCTCGTGGTGCGCGCCTGGCGCAGCCCCCGGCGGATCGTCTGGACCGGCATCGGCGTCTGGCTGTGCACGGTGGCCGGCGGGATGCTGCTGCGGCTCGCGAGCGGCCAGGGCGTCCAGCCGAGCTTCATCATCGTGGCCACGATCGTGCTGGGCCTGTTCCTGCTCGGCTGGCGTGCGATCGCGCTCCTGGCGGCGAGGCTGCGGCGCACGCCCTCGGACGTCTGAGCCCGCGCCGCTCGCCCTCGCCGCGCCCGTTTCGGCAGCCCGCCACCGCGGGCGCGGGCGCGGGCGCGGCCCGCCGGTGCGCCCTCGTCGGCGCTGGCCCCCAGTCGGCCGCCCGGTCTCCCGCCGCTGAGCGGTCAGCCGGCCGCGATCGCATCGTAGGCCACGAACGCGCCGAACAGGACTCCGGCCACGAGCACCGCCCCGGCGAGCGCCACCGCCCGATCACGTGCCGCGGGTCCCCAGGCGAGCGCGAGGGCGACGCCGACGGCCGCCTCCAGCCACCACTGCGGGCCGCCGATCAGCAGGATGCCGTAGAGGCCTTCCCCGAGGACGACCCCGCCGATGGCCGCGGCCGCGGAGCGCCGGAACAGGGGCTCGGACCGCCGCACCAGTCCGCCGGCGAGGCCGCAGAGCGCCCCGGCGATGACCCCGACGACTCCCCACAGGAACACTTCACGCGGGGTGGGCGGCGCGGGGGCGAGGAACGCCCAGACCGCGACCATCGCGGCCAGGCAGATGGCTCCCGCGACCGCCGAATGGCGGGCTCGAGGCCGAAGGGCCACCACGGCGAAGAACGGAACGAGCCCCCACAGAGCGCTGGTGTTCGCCAGGGTGCCCCATGGTCCGGGCAGCAGCAGGAAGAGCAGCCGCGCCGCGCCGCCCGCGAGCGCTCCTCCGGCAACCATCAGCGCGAACAGGGCGGGGAGCCGTGTCCCGGCCGCCGGGTCACGCGCGGGCTCCGCGGCATCCGTCGCCTGGGGCTCGGGGCGCGGAGTCTCGGTCACTGGCCCAGCCTAGGTGCGCCGGACGACTGGCGCCGGCCCGCGCACCGGCGCATCATGGTCCCCTCGCCCCGCCTCGCTAGCTCCGGTATTCCTCCGCATCCAGGTCGGCGTCGCGGTCGTCCGCGTCGTCGAAGTCGACAGCGCGGTCATCGGCGTCGACGGTCCAGTCCTCGGCGTCAGGGTCGATCGGCAGATCCTCGTCGAGGGTCAGAGCGATGTCGTCAAGGTCGCGATCCTCGTCCAGGCCGTCGTTCGCCGCATCCGCTCGACGCGGCCAGAGCCCATCCGGGTCCATTGTCATGATCGTTTCCTCCCCGCCAGGCGAAGGGCCGGGTGCCCCCGCGCGAGCCACGGTACGCTCTTCGCCAACCCGCGACAAGGGTGCCGGCCGATGCCGCGAAGCCACGGGACGCTCGTCAGCAACCCTCGACAAGGGTGCCGGCCGATCACGCGTGCCGCCGGGCAGGGTCAGGCCCGCAACCCGGGGGTCGCCAGGAGCGACCCGTCCCGGAGCACGGCGAGCACCTCCACCGGCCAGGTCTCGGTGCTCCGGTTCAGGGTCGCCTCCCCGCCGGCGATGATGGCCGTGGCCAGCACATCGGCGGTCACGATGTCACGGGCGAGAACGGAGACCTGCCGGTAGGGCGACGCTCCCCCGTTGCCGGAAGACCAGATGTGGTCGCCGCGTTCGGCGCTGCCGGAGGTCGCGACCGCCCGCAGCGGCAGCGCCAGGGTGACGACGGCCAGGGTGCGCGCCCGGTCCTCCGGGTCGACGATGCCGGCCACCCAGTCGAGGCCCGGCGCCTGGTCCCCGGCGACGAGGACGTCCCCGCCCGCGTTGAGGGACCAGTCCCCCAGGCCGAGGGCGTGGAGCGCTCCCCCGGCCTCGTCGATGGCGAGTGCCTTGACCACTCCGGACAGGTCGAGCACGCCATCCGCCCGGTGCGGGGTGAACACCCCGTCGGTGCGGTCGCGCCAGTCGAGGGCCAGTGCGTAACAGTCCCGCAGTGCCGGGCTCGCCTGGGTGAGGCGGAGTTCCCCCCGGTTGATCCGGCTCAGTTCCGAGTCGTCGCGGTACAGGCTGAACCGGGCATCCCACCGTCCGAACACGCGGGTGACCGCGTCGCGGGCGGCCTCGCGGGCGGCAGGGTCGACCGTTCGGCCGAAACGGATGCTCAGCACCGTCCCCATGGACGTCACGGTGAGCGCGCCGGTTCCGGCTCCGTCCTCGGGTGAGACCCGGGCGTCGGGCGGCATCACGGTGCCGGGCCGGCTAGAACTGGGCGGCATCGAGGGCCGCCTGCAGTGAGGTGAGGTAGCCGCCGGTCGTGTAGGTGGCGCCGCTGACGTTCTGCACCTGGGCCGACTGGGCGGCGAGCACCTCGCTGCGGAGGATCGGCGCCGCCTGGTTGCTGATCATCACCGAGCGGCCGCCGTCGTTGGTCAGCTGGAGCGCCATGACCTCGGTGATCGTGCCGTTCGCGATCGTCACGGACACCTGCACGGGTCCGAACCGGGTGTGCACCACCGACCCGTCGAAGGTGCCGCTCGCCGCCGCCGGGGCGGCGGCGGCCGCTGTCGGTGCGGCCGATGGGGCCGCCGACGGCGTCGCCGCCGTGCCCGTCGCAGTGGCGGCGGTGCCGATGGCGGCGGCCGGCACCGACGTCGCCAGGGTCTGCTGGGATGCCGTGAGCTGGGCGCCGAGCTGCCAGCCGACGCCGACCACGGAGACTGAGGCCAGCGCGGCCAGGGTCATCGCACGGAATCTCACCAGTCGAACCTTTCAAAATGGATCTGCCGTGTCGGCAGGCCGGCCGCCCGGGCGTCGCGCACGACCTCGTCTGTCCAGCGCCGGGGACCGCAGATGTAGACGTCCGCTTCCCGCAGCTTGGGAACCAGGGTGCGGAGGCTGACCTTGGCCCGCACAGCGTCCGCCGGCAGCCAGCTGTTGACGCCGGGTGAGCGCTTCCCGGCGATGATGCGCAGTTGGGCACCCCTGGCCCGGCACAGGTCGGTCAGTTCGTCGACGAGGTAGGTGTCGTCGGCCGTGCTCGAGCGGAGGATCACGGTGGCCTGGCCCGGGGCGAAGGTCGCCGTTTCGAGCAGTGACCTGATCGGGGCCACCCCGATGCCGGCGGCGATCAGCACGATCCGGGGAGAAGTGCGGGCGAAGTCGGTGAAGAGCCCGTAGGGGCCTTCGAAGCTGACCCTGGTGCCCTTGGGCAGCGCCGACAGAGCCGAGGAGGCGTCGCCGAGGCCGCGCACGGTGATCCGCAGCGCGTCGCCGGTCGGTGCGGCCGACAGCGAGAACGGATGCGCCTGCCACCAAAGCTTCGGCGTCCAGAACCTCCAGATGAAGAACTGTCCGGAGCGGGCCCCCAGCCGGCGCAGCTGCCGGCCGGACAACCGGATCGACACGACGCCGCGGGCGACGGGGTCGACCCCTTCGACCACGAGCCGGGAGCGGAGCGAGCGCACGATCGGCACGATGAACCGGAAGAGCAGGATCGAGCCGGCCACCCCGACGTAGAGGGCGAGCCAGTAGTAGCGCTGCACGGAGCCTTCGCGGAACAGGGTGCCCACGCTCAACTGGTGCGGGATCGACACGAGCACGGCCAGGTAGGAGAGCAGGTGCACCAGGTGCCACGCCTCATACCGGAAGCGGTGCCGCACCACGACGAGGGAGGTGACCACGACGGTCACGAGCAGCCCGAGACCCACGAAGGCGAGCGGCATGTCGGGGAGGGTCGTCAGCATGATCCACACCTCCGCGAACACCGAGGCCGGCTGCACCATCGCGTAGCCGATGGTGAGCAGGACGCCGTGGCCGAGGATCAGGTAGAGCGCGGGCTTGCCCAGCGACTGGTGCAGCTCCATCGCGCTGTCGTGCCCGAAGGCCCGGTCGATCGAGGGGAGCCGCGCGGCCAGCAGCATCATCAGGAGGAGGAGATCGGTCCCGACGAGGCCGGTGACCACTCCGAGGGAGGTGATGGCGTCGGCCGGCGTTCCGAAACGGGATGCCCCGCCGTCGGCGAGGAAGATCGCGATCACCAGGGCGACCGAGACCACCGCGATGATCTGCAGCCCGTCGGCCAGGCGCATCCGCCGGTGGTAGTTCGGGTGGATGCGCGGCACCGAGGTGTGGCGCCGGGTGCGCTGGGTGGGACGGGTGTCGAGGCTCATACTCGGAGCTTTCCGGGCGATTCAGTTGAATCCCTATCGAAAAGCTGAGAACGACCTGTGCGCCACCAATGCGTCCTGCACGAGCTCTCAGGAACGCTGCCGGGTTCGAGCGAGGAGCACGATCAGGATGGCGATCCCCAGGACACCGACCGCTAGATCTTCTCGATCGGCGCGATCTTGATCAGGAGCTTCTTCGCGCCCGCGGTGTCGAACTGCACGTGCGCGATCCGTTTCGTTCCGTCGCCGGTGACCTGGTTGACCCGGCCGTCACCGAAGTCCACGTGGCGGATGCGGTCCCCCGCCGCCAGGGTCAGGTCGCCGTTGTCCCGCACCTGCGACACCCGGTTCGTCCACTCCGTCTTCGGCTTGGGCGCCGGCGGCAGCGCCTGAGGTTCGCCGCGTTTGGCGAACCCGCCGCCGAAACCGTCGCGGCGGGCGTTGAGCGCGCGCGGCTGGGTGCCGCCGCGGGAGTTCGCCATGCCGGGCGACTGCTTCCAGTCGATCAGGGCGACCGGGATCTCCTGCAGGTAGCGGCTGGGCATGGCCACGTTGATGTCGCCGAACTGCGCGCGGGTCATCGCCAGCGACAGGTACAGTCGCTGCCTCGCCCGGGTGATCCCCACGTAGAACAGCCGGCGCTCCTCGGCCGGGCCGCCGGGCTCGTTCGCCGACATCTGGTGCGGGAGCAGCCCCTCCTCGACGCCGGTGAGGAACACCGCCTCGTATTCGAGCCCCTTGGCAGTGTGCAGGGTCATCAGCGAGACCGTGCCGGAGGCGTCGTCGAGGTCGTCGGCCGCAGCGACGAGTGACACCTGGGTGAGGAAGTCGACGAGCCCCGAGTCGGGGTTCTCCTTGTTGAAGTCCTTGGTCTGGGCGACGAGTTCCTCGATGTTCTCGGCGCGCGCCTCGTCCTGCGGGTCGCGGCTGCCCCGGAGCAGGGTGAGCAGGCCGCTGCCGTCGAGCAGGAAGGTGAGCAGTTCGGAGACGTTCGCCTGGCCGGCCGGGTTGGCGGGGTCGATCTTCAGCGCCGCCTCGTCGAGCAGGGCGGCGAGCTTCAGGATGGCCCCGGTCACCTTCGGCCCGAGTCCGAGCGACGCGCAGTCGCGCATGGCCTGGCGGAAACTGATCTGGTTGGCTTCGGCGAAGCTGGCGAGCCCGGTCTCGGTGGCCGGCCCGATCCCGCGCTTCGGGGTGTTCAGGATGCGGCGGAGTGCCAGCTCGTCGTTCGGGTTGGCGACCGAGATGAGGTAGGCCAGCGCATCCTTGATCTCGGCCCGCTCGTAAAACTTCGTGCCGCCGACCACCCGGTAGGGCACGGCGGAGCGCACGAGGATTTCTTCCAGCGCACGGGTCTGCGCGTTGGTGCGGTAGAACACGGCCATGTCCCGGTAGGCCATGCCTGCGGAGTGCAGCACCTCGATCTCGTCGGCCACGAACTGGGCCTCGTCATGGCCGGAGTAGGCGGTGAAGCCGACGATCTTCTCGCCGTCGCCGCCCGCGCTCCACAGTTTCTTGTCCTTGCGGTCGAAGTTATGGCCGATCACCGCGTTGGCGGCGGAGAGGATGTTCTGGGTGGACCGGTAGTTCTGTTCGAGCAGGATCACCTTGGTGCCGGGGAAGTCCCGCTCGAACTCGGTGATGTTACGGGTGTCGGCGCCGCGGAAGGCGTAGATCGACTGGTCCGAGTCGCCCACCACGGTGAGCGAGGCGCCGGGGATGCCGCCGGTGGCGTCGCGCAGGTTGCGCACGTGCACTCCGGTGGCTTCCATCTCGTCGGCGAGTTCGGGTTCGACCGGACGGGTCAGCTCTCGCACGAGCGAGTACTGGGCGTGGTTCGTGTCCTGGTATTCGTCGACCAGGATGTGCCGGAACCGGCGCCGGTAGAGGGCGGCCACCTTGGGGAAGGCCCGGAACAGGTAGACCGTCTCCCCGATCAGGTCGTCGAAGTCGAGCGCGTTGGCGGCGCGGAGGCGCTGGGTGTACTGCCGGAAGATCTCGACGAACATGACCTCCTGCGGGTCGCTCATGTTCGCGTTGCGGGAGTAGGAGTCCACGTCGGCGAGCTCGTTCTTGAGCTTGGAGATCTTCGCGGACGCGTTGCCGGGGGTGAAGCCCAGGGTGTCGGCGTCGAGCGACTTGATGATGCGTTTGAGGGTGACTTTGGTGTCGGCGGAGTCGTAGATGCTGAAGCTGGCGGAGAGGCCGGCGTTCTCCGCCTCGCGGCGCAGGATCCGCACGCAGGAGGAGTGGAAGGTGGAGATCCACATTCCGTCGGCGCCCTGGCCGAGGATGGCCTTGACCCGGCCCTGCATCTCGGCGGCGGCCTTGTTGGTGAACGTGATCGCGAGGATCTGGCTCGGCCAGGCCTCGCGGGTCTCGAGCAGGCTGGCGATGCGCCGGGTGAGAACGCTCGTCTTGCCGGAGCCTGCCCCGGCGATGATCAGGAGGGCGGGGCCGCGGTATTCGACCGCCTCGCGCTGCTGGGGGTTGAGCCCCTCCAGCAGCGGGCTCTGGTAACCGCCGGGCCGTTCGCCGTCGGGCCGTCGGCCGTCCATGATGATCGGCCCCCCGGTCGGGGCCTGGTGGGCGGGCGTGTTGTCCGGGTCGAAAAGCGTCATCATCTCGCTGACAATCCTAGGCGCTGCATCTGACACCGGGCCGGGCGACGGGCCGGTCACTGCTCGGCAGCGAGCTCGTCCCGCACGGTGACGGCGAGGTCTGGGTGGTCGGCGAAGACCCCGTCGATCCCGGTTCCCATGATCGTGCGGAACTCACTCCGCCAGTCGCCGAAGTCTGCCCTGAACCGCCCGCGCCGGAACGTCTTGGCGAGGAACCGGTTCTCGGGGCGGAGGGTCCAGCAGTAGATCTCCAGGTCGGCGGCGTGCGCGGCGTCGACCAGGTCGGATGCCCCGGAGACGTGGCCGTCGGCATCCGTCTCGAGGATGAGAGATTTGGGCACGCTGATGCCGTCGACCTTGCCGCTCAGCGAGTAGAGTCCCTGCTCGGAAAGGAAGTCGGCGTAGTGCGGAGCCTTCGGCCCGTGGAGTGCGACCTCGTCGAAGGGCTTGCCGCGCGCCTCGAGCAGGAAGATCCGCTTGCCGTAGATGCCGCGGGCGTACACCTTGTCGAGCAGGCTCTGTTCGAAGCTTTCGATCGTGAGCCGGCCGTCCCCGGCGTTCCAGCCCGCGGTGTTGACCTCAGCCGCGAACAGCTCGTCGAGGGGCAGGCCGATCGACTCGAAGTAGGAGGCGTGCTTGATCTCGGCGACGACGCCGATCGGGCGCCTGGCCCGGCCGGCGACCCGGTCGATGAGCTTGAAGACGTCCCGCAGCCGCAGCAGGGGGAACCGGTCGTCGAAGGTGGCGCTGGACTTGCGCAGCTCGGGCAGCCGTTCCCTGGCGCGCAGGGTGCGCAGCTCCGACCAGGTGAAGTCCTCGGTGAACCAGCCGGTGAGACGGATGCCGTCGATCACCTTCGTTGCGCGGCGACCCGCGAATTCCGGATGGTCGGCGACGTCGGTGGTGCCGGAGATCTCGTTCTCGTGCCGCACGATCAGCACGCCGTCGCGGGTCGCCACGATGTCGGGTTCGACGGCATCCGCCCCGAGGGCGACGGCCAGCTCATACGCGGCACGGGTGTGTTCCGGCCGGTACCCGCTCGCCCCGCGGTGGCCGATCACAATGGGGTGCATGTGCCCAGAGTACGCGCGCAACTGCCAGACTCGAGGCGATGACACCCTGGATCGCACCTGCCGCGCGGCCGACCGCGTGGGGAAACGCGCGCGCCCGCTTCCTCGTCGGCCTGGCCCTGATCATGCTCGGCGTCGCCGCGACGGTCTTCACCAGCACCTACAGCATGTTCTTCCTCCTGATCGGGCCTTCGCTTCATCTGCTCGGCTGGCTGGTGATGCCGGGGGCGCTCTGGCGCCGCCTGGTCGTGCTGCTGCCGTGTCTCCTGGCCGGCCTCACCCTGCTCGGCGGGCCCGATTTCGCCGGCGCCTTCGCCGTGCTCCTGGCCGGCTGGCTGCTCGTTCGGCACCGGCCGCTGCCGAGCTACCTGGTGTTGGTGTTGCCGATCGGCGTGAGCTTCCTGATCAAGGCGTTCCTGCACGGCTACGCGCAGAACTGGGTCGGCGACCTCGTGGGCACGGCCACCGTGATCGCATCCGCGTGGCTGGCCTGGTGGATCGCCGGCCGGCTGGACGTCGAGGCCGGTCAGGTCGCAGAAACAACTCGGCAGATACCCAGCAGATCTGAATAGACTTTCCCCAGTCACCAGCACCGTTCGGCGCTGGCCGCAACCTCAGTCGATTGTGAGTTACGAAAACCATGGCATCCTCCAACCCCGCATTCTCCCGAAACGCCGCGTTCGGCGCTCCTGGCGCCGTTGCAGCGGGCAAGGTGCTTTCCGACAGCGACCTCCAGGGCATGTTCAACGCCCCGTCCGCCGGCTCGCAGGACACCGACCGGATGAGCTACGAAGACACCATCGTCAAGACCGTCCTCAGCTTCGCCCTGCTGCTCACTGCGGCCGTGGGCGCTTGGCTCCTGACTCCGTCCCTGCCATTCCTGCCGTTCCTCGGCATGATCGTCGGCCTCGTGCTCGGACTGGTGAACACCTTCAAGAAGGAGCCGTCCCCGGCGCTGATCCTCTCCTACGCGGTGGCCGAAGGCCTCTTCGTCGGCGGTATCTCTCAGATCTTCGACCAGCGCTTCTCTGGCGTCGTCGTGCAGGCCGTGCTGGCCACGCTCGTCGTCGTCGGTGTGACTCTCGCGCTGTTCGCCAACGGCAAGGTGCGCGCGTCGAAGAAGGCCACCAAGGTCTTCCTGGTCGCCATGGTCGGCTACCTGGTGTTCTCCCTGGTCAACTTCGGCCTGGTCGCGTTCGGCGCGATCGACAGCCCCTTCGGCCTCAGTAGCTCCGTGACGATCTTTGGCATCAAGCTCGGCCTCATCATCGGCGTCCTCGCCGTGCTGATGGCCGCGTACTCGCTGGTCCTCGACTTCGACTTCATCCAGCGCGGCGTCAACAACCGGGCTCCCCGCAAATTCGGCTGGTCGGGTGCCTTCGGCATCATGGTCACCGTCGTCTGGCTCTACGTGGAGTTGCTGCGCATCTTCGCGCTCGCCCGCGACTAGCACGACACGAATACAGGAAGGGCCTCCCCTCGGGGCGGCCCTTCCGCATTCCGGCGGTCAGGTCCCGTCAGCTCCCACCCTGGCCGTACCTGCGGTTTCCGACGCCGATGATCGCCTCGGGGGGGATATTGTGCGTGGCTCGCCATCTGTCGAACTGGTTCGTGGTTCGGAGCGGAACGAGGCCGTCGCTGGGATACCCGGCCTGGTCAAGCTCGGCGGCGACGCGGCGCCCGAAGATGTCTACCCGGTGAACGGCCACGAACAGGGCGATCAACGCGGGGGCCACCACCAGCAGGGCGACGATCAGGAGCGAGTTGACGCTCGACCCGGCCAGCGCGGGAATGGCGATCGCCATCAGCAGCAGCGCGACGGGCAGCGCTATCGCAGATCGCACGAAGAAGAGCCAGACCGGGTAGTACTGGCGGCAGAACCCTTCGCCGATTCGTGGTCCCCACGCTGCGGTCATTCGTCGTGCGCCCGGCGTTCCCGGCATGTCGGTCGTCAACACTGCACCCTGTCTTCTGTGGTGTGGTCGGCCTCGGGTGCCCGTGCCGCGGATGGTCACGGCTGCCCGGCCGCTACCCAGAATATCGCCTGGGATCACGGCGGGGTTGCCCGGCGTAGGGCGGGCCTCGCCCATCGCCTGGATCGGGGGCAGACTCCACCGTGAGAACACCGACCGACGAGGAGGCACACCCGTGTCGAAGGAACAGGATTTCGTCATCGTGGGGGCATCCCTCGCCGGGGCGTCAGCCGCGAAGGCGCTCCGCGACGAGGGCTTCACCGGCAGCATCCGTTTGCTCGGGGCCGAAGCCCACCATCCGTACATCCGTCCCCCGTTGTCCAAGGGTTTCCTCGCCGGCACGGCCGAGCGGGGCACGGTCTTCGTCGAGGCGGACGACTGGTACGCGGCGAACCAGGTCGAATTCGGCCGTCCACCCGGGTGGTCGGACTCGACCCCCGGGAGCACCGCCTCACCCTTGACGGCGGCGAGACCCTCGCCTGGGACCGGCTGCTGCTGGCCACCGGATCGTCCCCGCGCCGGCTCGCGATTGCCGGTGCCGACCTCGCCGGGGTGCATTACCTGCGCACCCTCGACGACTCGGAGACCCTCCGCGAACTGTTGGCCGGCGGAGGGAAGCGACTCGTCCTGATCGGCTCAGGCTGGATCGGCATGGAGGTCGCCGCGATCGCGCGCACGCTCGGCAACGACGTCGTCATCCTCGAGCGCGACCCGATCCCGCTCGCGAATGTGCTCGGCGACGAGCTCGGGCAGATGTTCGCCGACCTGCACCGCGAGCACGGGGTGACCCTGCGCACCTCCGTCGTCGTCGACAGCATCGCCGGCGCCGACGGCCGGCTGACCGGTGTGGTCCTGCAGGGAGGCGAGGTGGTGCCGGCGGACCTGGTCCTGGTCGGAGTCGGCGCCGTCCCGAACGTCGGCCTCGCCGAGGACGCCCGGCTGCAGGTCGAGAACGGGATCGTGGTGA
Organism: Cryobacterium sp. HLT2-28; assembly: GCF_004402495.1. Lineage (GTDB taxonomy): Bacteria > Actinomycetota > Actinomycetes > Actinomycetales > Microbacteriaceae > Cryobacterium > Cryobacterium mannosilyticum. The sequence goes on from NZ_SOFH01000009.1 coordinate 22,912, forward strand.
ACGAGAGCCTGCAGACGAGCCACCCCGACATTTACGCGGCCGGCGACGTCGCCAACGCGTACCACCCGATTGCGCGGATGCGGCTGCGCAGCGAACACTGGGCGAACGCTCTGCACGGCGGGCCGGCGGCGGCGCGCGCCATGCTCGGGCAGTCCGTGTCGTTCGACGCGATCCCGTACTTCTACACCGACCAGTTCGACCTGGGGATGGAATACTCGGGATTCGGGCCGCTGACCCGGGGGGCTAACCTCGTCTTCCGCGGCGACCGCGGCAGCCGCGCCTTCATCGCGTTCTGGCTGGCCGGAGGCACCGTGGTCGCCGGGATGAACGTGAACGTGTGGGACGTGAATGAGGCCGTCCAGGCCCTCATCCGCCGCGGCGCCCCGGTCGACCCGGGCCGCCTGGCCGACGGATCGATCCCCCTCGAGGCCGTCTAACCCCGGCTCGCTCGTCCCGAGCGGAAAGTTCTACTCCCACTCGATGGTGCCCGGCGGCTTCGACGTGACGTCGAGTACGACCCGGTTGACCCCGTCGACCTCGTTGGTGATCCGGTTGGAGATCTTCGCCAGCAGGTCGTAGGGCAGGCGGGTCCAGTCGGCGGTCATCGCATCCTCGGACGACACCGGGCGCAGCACGATCGGGTGGCCGTAGGTGCGGCCGTCGCCCTGAACGCCCACCGAGCGCACGTCGGCGAGCAGCACGACCGGGCACTGCCAGATCTCGCGGTCGAGGCCGGCGGCGGTCAGTTCGGCGCGCACGATCGCATCCGCGTGACGGAGCAGGTCGAGCCGGTCCTGGGTGATCGAGCCGACGATGCGGATGCCGAGGCCGGGTCCGGGGAACGGCTGGCGCTGCACGATCTCGGCCGGCAGTCCCAGCTCGGCGCCGATCGCGCGCACCTCGTCCTTGAACAGCGTGCGGAGCGGTTCGATCAGTTCGAACTGCAGGTCATCAGGCAGGCCGCCCACATTGTGGTGGCTCTTGATGTTGGCGGTGCCGCTGCCGCCGCCGGACTCGACGACGTCGGGGTACAGGGTGCCCTGCACGAGGAAGCGGATCGGGTCGCCGTCGATCGCGGCGGCCTCCTTGATCAGCTCGGCCTGGGCCTGCTCGAAGGTGCGGATGAACTCGCGGCCGATGATCTTGCGCTTGGTCTCCGGGTCGCTCACGCCCTCGAGCGCGGTGAGGAACTGCTCTCGCACGTCGACGGTCACCAGGCGCACGCCGGTGGCCTTCACATAGTCTTCTTCGACCTGGCGGCGCTCGTCATGGCGGAGCAGGCCGTGGTCCACGAAGACGCAGACGAGCTGGTCGCCGATGGCCTTGTGCACGAGGGCAGCGGCCACGGCCGAGTCCACTCCGCCGGAGAGCCCGCAGATGACCTTGCCGGTGCCGACCTGGGCGCGGATGCGGGCCACCTGCTCGGCGATGACGTTGCCGCTGTTCCAGTCGGCGGGGATTCCGGCGGCGCGGTGCAGGAAGTTCTCGAGCACGTTCTGGCCGAACTCGGAGTGCTTGACCTCGGGGTGCCACTGCACGCCGTACAGCCGGCGCGCGTCGTTCGCGAACGCGGCGACCGGGGTCGACGCGGTCGAGGCGAGCACACTGAAGCCGGCGGGGGCCTCCGACACCGAGTCGCCGTGGCTCATCCACACCGTCTGCGCGGCCGGCTGGCCGGCGAGGAGCGCGTTGGTGCCGTCCGAGACGGTGACCGGGGTGGAGCCGTATTCGCGAGCGCCGGTGTGGGCGACGGTGCCGCCGAGGGCGGTTGCCATCACCTGGAAGCCGTAGCAGATGCCCAGCACGGGGATGCCGAGGTCGAAGATGGCCGGGTCGAAGGTGGGGGCTCCGTCGGCGTAGACGCTGGAGGGTCCGCCGCTGAGCACGATGCCGAGCGGGTTCAACGCCCGGACCTCGGAAGCGGTGATCGTGTGCGCGACGATCTCGGAGTAGACGGATGCCTCGCGCACGCGCCGGGCGATCAACTGCGCGTACTGCGCGCCGAAGTCGACCACGAGCACGGGGCGGGCGCCGGTCTGGGCGGCGACGGCGCTCATGAACGAGCCTCCGCGGTCGCTGCGGACACGTCGACGTCACGGCCGGCCAGGAACGCCTTCACCTCGCGCGCGACGCGCACCTCGAGGAAGAACGACAGGGTGGGGATGATGCCGCCGAGCGCGATCAGGAGGAAGCGCGGGAACGACCAGCGCATCAGGCTCCACAGCCGGAAGTCGGCGAACAGGTAGAGCACGTAGAACCAGCCGTGCACGATCAGGATCGCGGTGCTCAGGTTGAACGCGGTCACGCTCTCGCGCGGAACCAGGGCGAGGAGCCCGTTCGGTCCGCCCAGTTCGAGCTCGTACTGGAAGACGAATTTCAGGATGACTTCGACGCAGAGCAGCAGGAGGAAGACACCGGTGATGATCGACGAGACCTGGTAGAGCCGGAGCGCACCGGGGATGCTGGGGATGTCGGCGGGCTTGGGTTCAAGTGGCATGCGGCAATTCTATCGCGCCTCCGCGGCGTCGATGGCGGCCTGCTCCTCCTCACGCTCCCAGGCGTCCCGCACGAGACGGTACCAGAGGAACACGGCGAAGCCGGCGAAGACCGCCCATTCGAGGGCGTAGAAGATGTTGAGCCAGTTGAGGGACGCGTCGGATCCCGGCTCAGGCGAGTCGATCACGAGCAGGCCGGTCGGGCTGGTGGAGTCCACGAGGTAACCCGCGTAGACGGACTGGTCGGTGAAGCCCGTCCACAGGTTGATCAGCGCGGCGGTCGACACCGTCGACTGAGTGTGCGGGTCGCGCCCGTCTGCCGGAACGACCGGGGCCTCCGACGGAACGAAACGGCCGGTGAGGGTGAGCGGCTGCCCGGCGGGAAGGCCGGCCAGCGCCTCGATCACCTTGTCGGCCGCGGCCCGGTCGGCGGTCCAGCCGCGGGCCACCGGGATGTTCGCGGCATCCGTCGTGACGAACCGGCTGACCACCCAGAAGCCGCTGGCGCCCACGTTGAGCCGGTCACTGATCAGCTGGTCGTCGCCCGGCACGAAGGAACCGTCCACCGTCACCATCTGCCCGGTAGCCGCCTCGCGGGGCGGCCCGTCAGGATCCACGGTCTCGTCGAGCGGGCGCACGGTCTCCGTGCTGCGTTGGACGACCTGGCCGGAGGCGACGGCGCGTTCCAGCTGCCATCGGCCGAGCAGGGCGAAGGCCGCCGCCACCGCGAGGGCGAGCAGCAGGGCAAGGATCCAGCGCGGCCGGAGCATCATTCTGATCACGAGTAGTCTCCTGTGCCGGTGTCCCGGGGTGGTTTCGCTGCGGGGCCGGCCTCGGTGGTGAACCGCTCGGTCACGAAGTCGGCCATCGAGTCGGAGCCGGCGGATGCCGCCTCCGCGCCGGCGCGTTCGGTCATCCGTTTCACGGCGTGCTCGGTGTCAGTATCGGTGGGCTTGCCGCTGTCTCTCGTGACCGCCTCGACCAGGGCGATCTCCTCGTCGAGCATCGGGTTGCGGGCGGGCCGGGCGGCCGGTTTGGCCCGGCGCAGGCGACGGCCGACGGCCGCGCCGATCTTCTCCGAGTTCGCGGTGAACAGCGGTCCGAGGATCGCCATCGTGAGCACATAGAGACCGGCGAACGGCTGCAGCCGCTGGTCGAGTCCCGCGCTCACCGACAGCGTCGCCAGGATCAGGGTGAACTCGCCGCGGTTGACGAAGATCGCGGCGGTGTTCAGCCCTTCCCTGGGGCCCATCCCGTGCAGCCTGGCCATCAACATGCCGGAGACCACACTGAGCACGAACGTCATCGCCACGGCCAGCAGCACGATCGTGATGACCGAGCCGAACTCGGCGACATTGAGGGCGAGGCCGAAGTTGAGGAAGAAGAAGGCGCCGAACACGTCGCGGAGGGGCACGGCGACGCGCTCGATCCGGCCGCGGTAGGTGCTGGCGCCGAGCACGACCCCGATCAGGAACGCGCCGATCGCATCCGTCACCCCGATGATCTCGCCCACCCCGGCGAACAGCACCGCCAGACCGAAGAAGAGGATCGTGAAGAGCTCGTCGTCCTTGGTGCGCATCAGGCGGGAGACGACCCGGCCGCCCCAGCGGGCGACGGAGAACATGACCACGAGGAAGAGGAACGCGATGCTCAACTGCAGCACGATCGGCCAGATCTCGGTCTTGCCGCTGAGAACGACGGAGACGATCGCGAGGTAGACCGCGATGAAGATGTCGCCGACGACGGTCACCCCGAGGATCATCGGGGTTTCCTTGTTGGCCAGGCGGCGCAGTTCGATCAGGAGCTTGGTGATGATCGCGCTCGAGGAGGTGCCGGTCATCCCGGCGATCACGAGGGCCTCCCTGGTGCCCCAGCCGACCATCAGGCCGAACGCGAAGCCGAGACCCATGTTGATCAGAACGTAGGAGCCGCCGGAGATGAGCAGTTTTCCGGCGTCGCCGAAGAACGCCTCCTGGTCGAACTCGAGGCCGAGGCTGAACAGGAGCAGGATCAGCCCGAAGATGGCGATCAGCTCGATGTCCGCTGACTGGAAGTTCAGCGGGAACCAGCCGCTGTTCGGGCTGGCGAGCAGGCCGACGATCATGTAGATCGGGATCGACGGGAGCCCGATCAGTTTTCCGGCGCGCCCCAGGATGTAGGCGACGACGAGCAGGATGCCAAGAGTGATGAGGTCTTCGCCGAGGTTCATGGGCTAGCCCCCGGGCGGTGCGTCGACGGTCTTGGCCTTCACTTCGCCGGTGCGGAAGAATGCGAATGCCTTCGCGACCTTCTCGGGCGAGCCGGCGACGACGAGCGTGTCCCCGGGGAAGACCCGGAAGTCGTGGGCGGGCGCCGGGTTGGCGGACTCCCCGCGCACGACGGCGACGACCGTGAGGCCGGCGATGCCGCGATCGGCCGGGTTGCCGAGGGTCTGGCCGGCGATGTGGTCCTCGTAGTCGACGGTGAACCAGTCGATGCTGAGACCGGGGATCTGGTCGAGTGCGGTGAGCGACTCGGTGATCTGGGTGCCGCCGAGAAGCTCGGCGAGGGTGTGCGCCTCGTCCTCATTGAGCCGCAGGGACACCTTTGCCGCGTCGGGCCCGCCCTCGTCATCGGCGAACGTGATCAGGTCGCTGTGGCCTGAACGGTGGGCGATGACGCCGACCTTGCCACCGTCATCCGTGATGAAGGTGTGCAGCACACCGACTCCTGGGAGCTTGACCCGACGAACGTCAACCATGGTGAGGACTCCTGAGGCTTGTGGGCTGTCCGCCTAGTGTACCGGAGCCGAATTGTGCGCCCACCGGATGCCTCCCTCCGCGCCCGGCTCGCGCCCCCGCCCGGCAACTGTTGCCGGGGCGGACGAGTGTTGCCCGCACACCGGCGACAGTTGTCCGCTCCGGCATCACTTCTCTGCCGGCCGGCCGCCTCCCGCTACTTGGTCGCGACGATGTCCGGTGCCTCGAGTCGGGCGCGGTCGGCGGACTCGTCGTCAGGCTCCAGCTGCGACGCTCGCTCGGCGGCGACCCGCTTGAGGTAGTACGCCACCTCGCGTTCCTCCCGGTCGGTGTCCCAGCCGAGCACCTCGGCCATCAGCCGGGCCGCGACCGGCGCCGCCGAAACCCCGCGATCCCAGGCCTCGATCGAGATCCGGGTGCGCCGGGCGAGCACGTCCTCGAGGTGCAGGGCGCCCATGTGGCTGGCGGCATAGACCACCTCGGCCTTGATGTAGTCGTCGGCTCCGGGCAGCGGATCGGCGAGCTCCGGTGTCGCCTTGATCAGGTCGAGCAGTTCGTCGGTGAGGGTGCCGTACCGGTTGAGCAGGTGCTCGATCCGCACGGTGTGCAGCCCGAACGCCTTGGCGATCCGGCCGCGTTTGTTCCACGCGGCCCGGTACCCCTCCGCGCCGAGCAGCGGGATCTCGTCGGTGGTCGAGGCCGGGATCCGCCCGTCGAGCGCATCGACGGCCGCATCGATCGCATCCTTCGCCATCACGCGGTAGGTGGTCCACTTGCCGCCCGCGATCACGACCAGTCCGGGCACCGAGTGGCCGACGAGGTGCTCCCGCGACAGCTTCGAGGTGCTCTCTGATTCCCCGGCCAGGAGCGGGCGGAGGCCGGCGTAGACGCCTTCGACGTCTTCCCGGGTGAGCGGAACCCGCACGACGGCGTTGACGTGTTCGAGCAGGTAGTCGATGTCGGCGGCGGTGGCCGCGGGGTGCGCCTTGTCCAGGTGCCAGTCGGTGTCGGTGGTGCCGATCAGCCAGTGCCGGCCCCACGGGATGACGAAGAGCACGCTCTTCTCGGTGCGGAGCAGCAACCCCATCGCCGACTGGAACCGGTCGCGCGGCACGACGAGGTGGATCCCCTTCGACGCGCGCACCTTGAACGTGCCGCGTTCACCGACCATGCGCTGGGTGTCGTCCGTCCACACCCCGGTCGCGTTGACGACCTGCTTGGCGCGCACCTCGAAGCGTTCGCCGGTCTGCAGGTCGTGCGCGTGCACGCCGACCACCCGTTCGCCGACCTTGATGAAGCCTTCGACCCGCACCCGGCTGGCCGCGTGGGCGCCGTAGAACGAGGCCGTGCGCACGAGCGACGCCACGTAGAGGGCGTCGTCGACCTGGGCGTCATAGTAGGTGATACCGCCGACGATGGCGTCGGTGTTGAGGCTGGGCAGCAGCCCCTTGACCTGGCGCTTCGACAGGTGGCGGTGGTGCGGCACGCCGGGCGGGCGCCCGCCGGTGTAGGAGAAGATGTCGTAGAGCAACATGCCGGCGCCCACGTAGAACCGCTCGGTGACGCGCTTCTTGAGCGGGTAGAGGAACCGCACCGGCTTCACCAGGTGCGGCGCGATGCGCTGCAACAGGAGCCCCCGCTCGGTGAGCGCCTCCCGCACCAGCCGGAAGTCGAGTTGTTCCAGGTAACGGATGCCGCCGTGCACGAGTTTGGACGACCGGCTCGAGGTTCCGGAGGCCCAGTCCCGCGCCTCGAGGATGCCGACACTCAGCCCGCGGGTGACTGCGTCCAGGGCGCAGCCCGCGCCGACGATTCCCCCGCCGACCACGAGGATGTCCAACTCCTTGCCTTTCAGCCGCGCGAGCGCGGCTGCGCGTTCGTCAGGACCCAGCTTCGTGGACCGTGACACCGAGTTACCTGTGGCCATGTGCTCACTCCCATCTGGTGGTGTGTTGCTTACCTTGACGCTAGTTCGTTCGGTACGGCGCGACAACCACTTCGACGCGCTGGAATTCCTTGAGGTCCGAGTACCCGGTGGTCGCCATCGAACGGCGCAGAGCGCCGACGAGGTTGGCGGTGCCGTCGGCGATCGGGGTCGGACCGTAGAGGATGGTCTCGAGCGGGGCCAGGGCGCCCACCTCGACGCGCTTGCCGCGGGGCAGCTTCGAGTGGTGCACCTCGGGGCCCCAGTGGAAGCCGCCGCCCGGGGCATCCGTCGCCCGGGCCAGCGCCGTGCCGAGCATGACCGCGTCGGCGCCGCAGGCGATGGCCTTGACGATGTCGCCGGAGGTGTTCAGTCCGCCGTCGGCGATGACGTGCACGTAGCGGCCGCCGGACTCGTCCATGTAGTCCCGGCGGGCGCCGGCGACGTCGGCCACGGCGGTGGCCATGGGGGCGTGGATGCCGAGCGAGGCCCGGGTCGTGGAGGCGGCGCCGCCGCCGAAGCCGACGAGCACGCCGGCCGCGCCGGTGCGCATCAGGTGGAGGGCCGCGGTGTACGTGGCCGCGCCGCCGACGATGACGGGCACGTCGAGCTCGTAGATGAACTTCTTGAGGTTGAGCGGCTCCTGGTTCTGGGAGACGTGCTCGGCGGACACCGTGGTGCCGCGGATGACGAACAGGTCGACTCCGGCGGCGACGACGGTTTCGTAGAGCTCCTGGGTGCGCTGGGGCGACAGGGCGCCGGCCACGGTGACGCCGGCTGCGCGGATCTGGGCCAGGCGCTCGGTGACGAGGGCGGGCTTGATCGGCTCGGCGTACATCTCCTGCATTCGCGAGGTCGCCCGGTCGGCGGGCAGGTCGCGGATCTCCGCGAGGAGCGGTTCAGGGTCGTCGTAGCGGGTCCACAGGCCCTCGAGGTCGAGCACGCCGACTCCGCCGAGCTGACCCATCATGATGGCCGTGGTCGGTGACACCACGGAGTCCATCGGCGCGGCGAGGAACGGGATGGAGAACTGGTAGGCGTCGATCGTCCAGTTGATCGAGACATCCTCCGGGTCGCGAGTGCGCCGGCTGGGCACAATCGCGATGTCGTCGAAGGCGTACACGCGGCGAGCGCGCTTGGAGCGGCCGATCTCGATTTCCATGGTCCCAGTTTAGGTGCCGCCCGCCGACACCGCCCACCTGGCACCGGGAGCGACTGAGGGCAGGTCGGCCGGCACCCTCGACGGCGCCGGCCGGAGGGTGCATCCTGAGGGCATGGACGTGACCGCCGAACCACTGACCCTGTTGCGCGAACGCACGAGCATGAAATGGCGCACCTACCCGGGCGACGTCCTGCCGCTGTTCATCGCCGAGATGGATTACCCGCTCGCCGAGCCGATCGCGGACGCCCTGCACGACGCCGTGCGCCGCAGCGACACCGGCTACGCTGCCCCGGCCAATGACCTCGGCGAGGCGTTCGCCGGATTCGCCGGAAACCGGTGGGGCTGGCGGGTCGACCCTGACCAGGTGGCCAGCACGACGGATGTCAGCGTCGCCATCGTCGAGACGCTGCGGGGCTTGATCCTCCCGGGCGACCGGGTCGTGATCACTCCCCCGGTCTACCCGCCGTTCTTCGACCTGGTCGCCGAGGCGGGCGGGCGGGTGGAGCCGGTGCCGCTCCTGCACGGCCAGACCGGCTGGACGCTCGACCTCGACGCGCTCGAGCGGGCCTTCCTGGGCGGCACCCGCTTCATCCTGCTCTGCAACCCGCACAACCCGATCGGGCATCCGCACGGCATCGAAGACCTCACCGCCCTGGCCGAACTGGCCGCCCGCCACGGCGTCACCGTGGTCAGCGACGAGGTGCACGCGCCGCTCACCCAGGCCGGGGCCGCGTTCACGCCCTACCTGACGGTGTCGCCGGAGGCGGCGGAGCACGGCGTGTGCCTCACCTCCGCGAGCAAGGCCTGGAACCTCGCCGGGCTCAAATGCGCCCTCATCGTCACCGCGTCAGAGCGGATGCGCCGGGTCGTCACCGCCCTGCCGCAGGAGGTGTCCTGGCGCACGAGCCAGTTCGGCCTGATCGCCGGGGTCGCGGCGTACCGGCACGGGCAGCCGTGGCTCGACGGGGTGCTCGCCGCGCTGGACGCCAATCGCGGCCTGCTCGGCGACCTGCTCGACGCGCAGCTGCCCGGCGTGCCCTATTCCCCGCCCGACGCGGGCTTTCTGGCCTGGCTCGACCTTCGCAGCCTCGGCTGGGGCGACGACCCGTCGGTCGCCGCCCTGGAGCGTGCGAAGGTGGCGCTCAGCCCCGGCCCGATGTTCGGCACTCCCGGGCAGGGCTTCGCCCGCCTCAACTTCGCCTGCTCGCCCGAGGTGCTCTCCGAGGCGATCTCGCGCCTGGCCGCCGCGATCTGACGCGATCAGCGCCGGTACGCAATCAGCGCCGGTACGCGATCAGCGCCGGTAGTTGGGTGCCTCGACCACGATCTGCACGTCGTGCGGGTGCGACTCCTTGAGCCCCGCAGCCGTGATCCGCACGAACTTGCCCTTCTGCTTGAGCTCGTCGATCGTGCGCGCGCCGACGTAGAACATGGACTGGCGCAGCCCGCCGATCAGCTGGTAGGCCACCGCGGACACCGGTCCGCGATAGGGAACCTGGCCCTCGATGCCCTCGGGGATGAGCTTGTCGTCGGACGGGACATCCGACTGGAAGTAGCGGTCCTTCGAGTACGACGTCTTCGTGCCGCGGCTCTGCAATGCGCCGAGCGACCCCATGCCGCGGTAGGTCTTGAACTGCTTGCCGTTGACGAAGACGAGTTCGCCCGGGCTTTCGTCGCAGCCGGCCAGCAGGGAGCCGAGCATGACGGTGTCCGCCCCGGCCACGAGCGCCTTGGCGATGTCGCCCGAGTACTGCAGGCCGCCGTCGGCGATCACGGGGATGCCGGCCTCCCGGGCCGCGAGGGACGCCTGGTACACGGCGGTGATCTGCGGCACCCCCACGCCGGCGACGATGCGGGTGGTGCAGATCGAGCCGGGGCCCACGCCCACCTTGATCGCGTCCGCGCCGGCGTCGACCACGGCCTGGGCGCCGGAACGGGTCGCCACGTTGCCGCCGATCACGTCGACGTCGGCGAAGGCCGGGTCGGTCTTCAGACGACGGATGATGTCCAGCACCCCGGCACTGTCGCCGTTGGCGGTGTCGACCACGAGCACGTCGACCCCGGCCTCGAGCAGCGCGGTGGCGCGCTGCCAGGCGTCGCCGAAGAAGCCGATCGCCGCGCCCACGCGCAGGCGGCCGGCGTCGTCCTTGGTCGCGAAGGGGTATTCCTCGCTCTTGTCGAAGTCCTTGACGGTGATCAGGCCCGTGAGCCGGCCCGCGTCGTCGACCAGCGGAAGCTTCTCGATCTTGTGGGTGGCGAAGATGGCGACGGCGTCCATCGGCGCCATCCCGACCTTGCCGGTGATCAGGGGCAAGGTCGTCATGACCTCGCGCACGCGAGTGGTGTGCTTCTTGGTGCTCGAGACGAATCGCATGTCGCGGTTGGTGATGATCCCGACGAGCACGCCGTCCGAGTCGATCACCGGGAGGCCGCTGATCCGGTACTGGCCGCAGAGTGCGTCGACCTCCGCGACGGTGGCGTCGGGCGAAGTTGTTACCGGATTGGTAATCATGCCGGATTCGCTGCGTTTGACCAGGTCGACCTGCTCCGCCTGATCGGAAATCGACAGGTTGCGGTGCAGCACCCCGAGTCCGCCTTCGCGGGCCATCGCGATCGCCATCCGGGTCTCGGTGACGGTGTCCATGGCGCTGGACAGCAAGGGCGTGGCTACGCTGATCCGCCGCGTCAGCCGAGACATTGTCTCGGCTTCACTGGGAATGACGTCGGTGTGCCCCGGCAGGAGCAGCACGTCGTCGTAGGTGAGCCCGGTGAAACCGAACGGATCTGGCTGATCCATGAAACCCCTTTTGCGTGAGCTGAAGAATGGAAGAAGTCCGGGAATCCCAGGGATGCGACCGGTTCATCAATGTTAAGCGAGATTGCCCCCCGCGCATTCCGGCGGGATTAAACAGCGCGACTCGCCGAACCCGCCGAACGAAATCGTCGTCTGGGGGAACATTGCCGAAACATATGAGACATAATCGGCACGTACTGTCGACAATGATGTTGGCAGGTGAGACCCGGGGCAGGCTCGGTGACAGACCCAGCATGCCGCCATGGAGGTGCAGTGAATTCCACTGAAGCTGTTCGCAGATACTCACCCAGGATGCTGGTGATCTTCCTCGGTCTGCTCTTCGCAGCCCTGACGATGTCCACATTCTCCACGCTGTCGGCAAGCCCGGCGCACGCGGACGAGGTCGGCACCGACCAGTACGACTACGTGCTGGCCGGGAACGTCCAGTTCAATCAGAAGCCGCTGGACGGCGTGCTGATCACGGTCAAGGGCTCCGGCTACGAGGCCGAGGTCAAGACCGGCGTCGACGGCAAGTGGAAGGTCGGCGTCCCTGAGAAGGCCACCTACACGGTCAGTCTCGACGAGAAGACCCTGCCCAAGGGCGTCATCGTCGCCAAGGGCGGCAGCGTCATCAAGGCCGAGTTCGGACTCACCAAGGTGAAGTCGGTGAACTTCTTCCTCGGCGAGGGCACCCGGGTCACGGTCAGCTTCTTCGACCAGTTCCTCAACCGGTTCGTGAACGGAATCAACTTCGGGCTCCTGCTCGCCCTGGCGGCCATCGGCCTGTCCCTGATCTTCGGGACCACCGGGCTGAGCAACTTCGCCCACGCGGAGATGATCACCTTCGGCGCGCTGATGACCCTGGCCTTCTCGGTCACACTGGGGCTGCCGGTCTGGCTCGCCATCATCATCGCGCTCGTGCTCAGTGCCGGCCTCGGCTGGAGCCTCGACGCGGTGATCTGGAAGCCGCTGCGCCGCAAGGGAGTGGGCCTGATCCCGCTGATGATCGTCAGCATCGGTCTGTCGCTCGCCCTGCGTTACGTCTTCCAGTTCTTCGTCGGCGGCGGCACCAGCCAGCTGCCCGGTTCAGGCCTGGCCGACCTGCAGTTCGGCCCGGTCCGGCTGTCCCTGATCGACCTGGGGAGCATGGGCATCAGCATCGTGGTGCTGCTCGCCGTCTCCTACTTCCTGCTGCGCACCCGCATCGGCAAGGCCACCCGTGCCGTGTCGGACAACCCCAGCCTCGCCTCCGCGAGCGGGATCGACGTGGACGGCGTCATCCGCATCGTCTGGGTCGTCGGCGGCGCCCTGGCCGGCCTCAGCGGCATCCTCTGGGCCTACTTCCGCCCCGGCGTCAGCTGGGACATGGGCTTCCAGATCCTGCTGCTCGTGTTCGCGGCCACCACGCTCGGCGGCCTGGGCACGGCCTTCGGCGCCCTGGTCGGCTCGATGATCGTCGGCCTCTTCGTCGAACTGTCGACGCTGTGGCTTCCCTCCGACCTGAAATACGTCGGTGCACTCGTTGTGCTGATCCTGGTGCTGCTGCTTCGGCCGCAAGGCATCCTGGGTCGCAAAGAAAGAATTGGCTAGAAGGGCATCCGATGATCGACTGGGGAGCAATCTTTAGCAACGCGGCCGTCGAGCTGATCAGCCCGACCACCGCCGCCTACGCCCTTGCGGCGCTCGGGCTGGCGGTCCACTTCGGCTACACCGGCCTGCTCAACTTCGGCCAGGCCGGCTTCATGGCCCTCGGCGCCTACGGGTACGCGATCTCCATCCTCAGCTTCGGCTTCCCCGTCTGGGGCGCCGTGCTGGTGGGGATCGGGGCATCCGTGGTCTTCGCCCTTGTCCTGGGCATCCCGACCCTGCGCCTGCGCGCGGACTATCTCGCGATCGTCACGATCGCCGCCGCCGAGATCGTGCGGCTGCTGTTCACGACGAACACGTTCGAGCCGCTGACCGGTTCGGCGAACGGCCTGAGCGGGTACAAAGGCGGCTTCGCCGCACTGAACCCGATCCCACCGGGGAGCTACGGCTTCGGGCCGTTCGAATACAACGCCTACGACTGGTGGCTGCGCATCGTGGCCTGGACGATCGTGGTGCTGGCCTGCCTGTTCACCTGGCAGATCATGCGCAGCCCGTGGGGCCGGGTGATCAAGGGCATCCGTGAAGACGAGGATGCCGTGCGCGCCCTGGGCAAGAACGTCTACTCCTACAAGATGCAGTCCCTGGTTCTCGGTGGCGTGTTCGGCACGATCGCCGGGATGATCTTCGTGCTTCCCCGAGCGGTGGTCCCGTCGAACTACCAGACGTCGCTCACATTCTTCATCTACGCCATCCTCCTGCTCGGCGGCGCGGCCACGATTCTCGGCCCGGTCATCGGCTCGATGATCTTCTGGGTGCTGCTCTCGTTCTTCTCGGGTTTCATCGCCCGGGCCGTCGAGGCCGGCTGGCTGCCGTTCATGACCAGCATCCAGGCCGGACAGTTGCGCTTCATCCTGGTGGGTGTCGCGATCATGCTCATAGTCATCTTCAGACCGCAGGGCATCTTCGGAAACAAGAAGGAGTTGGCCTTTGTCAAGTAATCCAGTTCCCAGCAGCAAGCCGGTCAAGTCGATCGACCTGCACATCGGCGAGGCCGAACCCGGGTGCAAGAAGCGCGACCCGATCCTGATCGCGGACGGCGTGAGCCGCACCTTCGGCGGGCTCAAGGCCGTCGACGTCGACCACGTGGAGATCCCCCGCGGCGCCATCACCGCCCTGATCGGGCCGAACGGCGCCGGCAAGACCACGCTGTTCAACCTGTTGACCGGCTTCGACAAGCCCGACACCGGGTCGTGGACCTTCGAGGGCCGGTCCCTGTCCGGGATGCCGGCGTTCAAGGTGGCCCGGATGGGCCAGGTGCGCACATTCCAGCTCACCAAGGCGCTCGGCCTGCTCACCGTGATGGACAACATGCTCCTCGGGGCGAAGGGGCAGTCCGGCGAGAACCTGTTCCGGGCGATGCTCCCGTTCTTCTGGCGCAAACAGGAGGAGGACAACAAGGCCAGGGCCATCGACATCCTCACCCGGTTCAAGCTGGACACCAAGAAGGACGACTACGCCGCCAGCCTGTCCGGCGGGCAGCGCAAGCTCCTCGAAATGGCTCGCGCCCTGATGAGCGAGCCGACCCTGGTCATGCTCGACGAACCGATGGCCGGTGTGAACCCGGCGCTGACCCAGTCGCTGCTCGACCACATCCTCAACCTGAAGACCCAGGGCATGAGCGTGCTCTTCGTCGAACACGATATGCACATGGTGCGCCACATCGCCGACTGGGTCATCGTGATGGCCGAGGGCAGGGTGGTCGCCGAAGGCGACCCGCACGAGGTCATGCGCAACCCCGCCGTAATCGACGCCTACCTGGGCCAGCACCACGATGAAGACCTCGGCGCGGATCCCTCCGCCGAGAAGGAACACGTCGTAGCGATCAAGGAGCTGCTCGATGACGAACTCTAGCCCGACCACAGCCCCGGCACCCTCACCCGCGCAGACGGGCGTGCCCGTCGTCGACGTGAAGACGGTCACGGCCGGCTACCTGCCCGGGGTGAACATCCTCAACGCCTGCTCGCTGACCGCCTACGACGGCGAGCTGATCGGCATCATCGGCCCGAACGGCGCCGGCAAGTCGACGCTGCTCAAGTCGATTTTCGGCCAGGTGAAGGTGCGCGAGGGTGAGATCCTGCTCCGCGGGGAGAACATCACCAACCTCAAGGCGAACAAGCTGGTCTCCAAGGGTGTCGGCTTCGTCCCGCAGACGAACAACGTCTTCCCCACGCTCACCATCCAGGAGAACCTGGAGATGGGCATGTTCCAGAAGCCGAAGGGCCTCGCTGAGCGCCTCGAGTTCGTCACCGAGATCTTCCCCGAGCTGAAGAAGCGCCTGCAGCAGCGGGCCGGGTCGCTTTCGGGCGGTGAACGGCAGATGGTCGCCATGTCGCGGGCGCTGATGATGGGTCCGCACGTGCTGCTGCTCGACGAGCCGAGCGCCGGGCTGTCCCCGGTGCGGCAGGACGAGGCGTTCCTGCGGGTCAAGGAGATCAACAAGGCCGGCGTGACCACCATCATGGTCGAACAGAACGCGCGCCGCTGCCTGCAGATCTGCGACCGCGGCTACGTGCTCGACCAGGGTCGGGACGCGTACACGGGAACCGGCCGTGAGCTGCTGAACGACCCCAAGGTGATCGGCCTGTACCTGGGCACCCTCGGCCAGGACGACTAGCCTCCCGGAACCCGCCAGTCGGGCACAGAAGCGGCGCCGGAGGACATCCTCGGGCGCCGCTTCTCTGTGTGCCCGCCGCCCTCGTTCCCACCCCGGAGCCCCCGCCCCGCGTTCCCACCCCGGAGCCCCCGCCCCGCGCTTCCCCGACCAGCAGGTGGCTAATTCAGGAGATTCCGGGCTGTCGCCGCGCTCCGCCGCACTGCTCCGGGCCCTCCGCAGCAGACTCTGCCCGATTCTCCTGAATTAGCCCCAGCGCCAGAGCGCGACGGGGTGCTTCGGGCCCCGGGACGCGCAGCTGAGACGGGTGGTTGAGACGGGTGGTTGAGAAAAAAGGGGGCCCCGACCGAAGTCGGGGCCCCCTCCTTGGTGCTGCGGAGACTAGTTGATGCGCTTGTACGTGTTGTCAGCCTTGTACTCGTAGACGCCGATGGTCGCCTCGGTCGGGTCGCCGTTCTCGTCGAACGTGACGGGGCCGGAGAAGCCGTCGTAATTGACCTGCTCACCCTTCGCGAGGGCCTTGGCGGCCGTCTTGAAGTCGGTGACCTTGGTGCCGTCGCCGGTGCCGCCCGAGACCTGGCGGAGGTAGTCGGCGATGGACGTGCCCTTGACGTCGTTCGCAGCGTAGGCGGCGAGCGCGATCAGCACAACCGCGTCGTAGGACTCGGCCGCGTAGCTGTAGTCGGTCAGGGTCGGGTCGATCTCCTTCAGGCGCGTGGTGAAGTCACCGAGCGTTCCGACGTCGAGTCCGGGCAGCGTGCCCTTCGCACCGGTGATGAGACCGGGGGCGAAGTCCTTGCTGTAGTCGGACAGGTTGCCGTCGACGAAGTAGAGCTTGCCACCCGGGTAACCGGAGCCGACGAGCGCGGGCGTGATGACCTTGGCCTGGTCGAACGTGATCAGGGCGATCGCATCCGGCTTGGCGGCGGTCACTTCGGAGATCTGCGCGGCGAAGTTCGAGTCGCCCTCGTTGAACAGTGACTTGGCGACGACCTTGCCTCCGGCGGCTTCGAACGCCTTCGTGGTGGAGTCAGACAGGCCGGTGCCGTAGGAGTCGTTGAGCACGATCAGCCCGAGGGTGCTGTTGCCGTCCTCGGCAATCTGGTTGCCGAGCACCTCGCCCTGGAGCAGGTCGGACGGCGCGGTGCGCCAGTACAGGCCCTTGTCGTCGTACTTCGTGAAGTCCGCGGAGGTGTTGGCCGGGGAGAACTGCACCACGCCGGCGCCGGTGATCTGGTCGATCACGGTCTTAGAGACGCCGGAGGAGGCGGCACCGATGATGGCCGAGACGTCCTGGGACAGGAGGTCGGTCACCGACACGGTGGCGGTGTCGGTCGTGGTGTCACCCGAGTCGCGGTAGACGGGATCGATGGTGAGCCCGAGCTTCGCGTCGTTGATGTCCTTGACGGCGAGTGCGACACCGGCTTCTTCGGGCGGGCCGAGGAAGGCGAGGGCGCCACTCTGGGGAAGGATCGTGCCGATCTTGAGAGTGAGGTTGCGGTCGCCGGCCTTGATGGCCTTCGCGTCTCCACTCGCAGCGGGCTTCTCCGATGCAGTCGGGGCAGCGGAATTGCTGCTGCATCCGGTGAGCAGAAGTGCGCTGACGCCGACCATGGCGACGCCGGTGATGACTGCCCGGACTGAGCGGGAGGCCGAGGCCTTCGCGAATACGCTCATGTTGCTCCTTGGGAATAGGAAGTGAAAGGTCACGGCGATCGATTGACCGCCGTGCTGTCACATTATTGACAGGAATCGCGTGAAACAAGACAACCGGGTTACATCCGTGTAACGCGACCCAAATCGTTACGATCGGCGGCCGGTGACACCCTCATAGGCGATCTGTTGCGTCTCGGCCAGCGCAGCCGCACATTCTCCCCAGGAGGCGCAGACCCTGGGGCCCGAACTCACCCGGTCGAGGGCCTCCGCAATCGACGGCCCGCCGTCGTCGTCGGCCTGCACCGCTGCCAGCGCCGTGAGGATCACGCCGTCGTAGGCCTCGCCTCCGCCGGCCGTGCCCTCCATCCCCGGGTCCATGGTGCCAAGGCGCGCCGCGAACTCGTCGCCGGCGGCGAGCGGGGTGCCCCCGTTCGCGAACTGAGCGAGGGAGACCAGCGCGACCCGAGCGGCGGCCAGGGCGGATGCGACGTCCGGCGGCACCGGACTGGTCGCGTCCCAGAGCACGGCGTCGACGCCGCGGGCCAGGAGATCGGCCACGGCTCCCGGAGCGTCGCGGACGGAGTCCCGGTGCACGATCACGACGGGGTGGCCGAGCACCAGGCCCTGTTCGGAGATATCCCTGGCGGCCAGTTCGGTGCCGGCGACCTGGGCTGCCCCGGAGGCGGCGGCATTCCCCGTCATCGGGAACAGCGAGCCCAGCAACAGCGTGCCGTCACCGGATGCCGCCACCCGGGGCGCGACGCTGGGCGCGGCGGTGGCCGGGGCGGCCACGGTCGTCGGCGCGCAGCCCGCGACGGAGACGAGGAGCAGCCCGGCGAACGCGAGCGAGGCGGCGATGGGGCGACGGGGCATCCGGACTCCTTTCCCCGAGCGTAACGCGGGTCAGGCCGGTTCGAGGGACGCTCGCCGCGGCGCCCGCCCGCTGACGACCATGTCCGTGGTCAGGATGACCAGCGCCACCCAGACCAGGCCGAAACCGACCCAGCGTTCGGGCGGCATCGGTTCGTGCAGGATGAACACCCCGACCAGGAATTGCAGGATGGGCGCGATGAACTGGATCAGCCCCAGGTAGGTGAGCGGGAGACGCCGGGCCGCGGCGGCGAAGAAGAGCAGCGGCACGGCCGTGACGACGCCGGTGGTGAGGAGACCGACCGTGTGCCACGGCGAGATGGCTCCGAAGGTGAGCCCGGAGACGGCACCGACGACGATCAACTGCACGATCGCGATCGGGGCGAGCCAGATGGTTTCCAGGGTGAGTCCGGCCAGGGCGTCGACGCTGTGGCCGACGCGTTTCTTGATCAGCCCGTAGAAGCCGAACGAGAACGCGAGCACAAGGGAGATCCAGGGCAGCGAGCCGTAGCCGACGGTGAGCACGACCACGGCGGCGAGACTGATGCCCATCGCCATCCATTGCAGCGCCCGGAGCCTCTCGTGCAGCACCAGAACGCCGAGCAACACGGTCACGATCGGGTTGATGAAGTAGCCGAGCGCGGCCTCGACCACGTGGCCCGACAGGGTTCCGAAGACGTAGGTCTGCCAGTTGACGAAGATCAGGATGCCGGCCAGGCCCATTGTCCAGACGATCCGCGGGCGGCGCAGCACCGCGAGGAACTGACCCCACTTCTTCGTGACCGTGATCAGCAGTGCGCAGAAGACCAGGGAGAACAGCACCCGCCACGCGACGACCTCGAACGCTCCGGTGGGGGCGAGCAGGAGAAAGTACAGCGGCAGCATCCCCCAGAGTCCGTAGGCGAGGACCGCGTAGATCAGCCCGGTGCTGTGCGCGCTCCGCTGCGGGCGTCCTGCTTCGATGTGGGTGTCCATGGTCTGCCCATCCTCCGGGACGGCCCCCGGAAACGACAAATCCCGGATGGCCAAGGCCATCCGGGATTTGCTGCGTGGTGCGTCTGACTAGCGGACGACGACCGCGAGCACGTCGCGGGCCGACAGCACGAGGAGATCCTCGCCACCGAACTTGACCTCGGTTCCGCCGTACTTGGAGTAGATCACCTTGTCGCCGACGGCGACGTCGAGCGGGATGCGGTTGCCGTTGTCGTCGATGCGGCCGGGGCCGACGGCGACGACTTCGCCCTCCTGGGGCTTTTCCTTGGCGGTGTCAGGAATGACCAGACCTGATGCGGTGGTCTGCTCTGCGTCGACCTGCTTGATGACGATGCGATCCTCGAGCGGCTTGATGGAGACCGACACGGTTGACCTCTTTCTTAGCTAAGACTTGGTTGGCAGACTCACAGCGAGAGTGCTAAGTCGAGTTTAGGGCGCATCTGGCACTCACGCAACGTGAGTGCCAGATGCGCCCATGGTTGGTAGGTTTGCGGGATGGATCGCTCAGAGCTCGTCGAGCTGTTATCGCCGGACGGCTTGCGCCTGCTGGACTCCCTGCCGCCCTATGACCCGACGGGCGACGTCGTGCGGATGGTGAGTGACCTCCGCAAGGCCGGCCACGCCCCCGGCCTGGTCACCGCCGTGCTGAACCAGTCCCGGCTGCGCGCACGCGCCGTACCCAAGTTCGGAGAGTTCGCCGGGCGGATGCTGTTCACCGAGGCAGGCCTGGAGCAGGCAACCCGGTTGCGGGTGGCCGCATTGCACGCCGGCCGATTCGTCGGAGCCGCCGTGGCCCGCGTCGTCGACCTCGGGTGCGGGATCGGCGGCGACGCGATGGCCATGGCCGCGATGGACCTCGCGGTGACGGCGGTCGACAGCGACGAGGTGACCGCGACCGTCGCCAGCTTAAACCTGGCTCCGTTCCAGAACGCGGCGGTGGCGCACGGCGACGCCGAGACGTTCGATCTCTCCGGCTTCGACGCGGCCTGGCTCGACCCGGCCCGGCGCACCGCGGGCCACAACAACACGTCCCGGCTGACCCGTCCGGAGGACTACTCCCCCAACCTCGATTTCGTGTTCGGCCTGAGTGAGCGGATGCCGATCGGCGTCAAGCTCGGCCCGGGGCACGATCGCGACCTCATCCCCGCCGGCGCGGAGGCGCAGTGGGTGTCCGTCGATGGAAAACTGGTCGAGATGGGACTGTGGTTCGGCGCCCTGGCCCGCGACGGCATCCGCCGGTCGGCCCTGCTCCTGGACCGGGACGGAACGCACGAGCTGAACGCGCCCGCCGACAGCGAGGACGTGGAAGTGGGGGTGCTCGGTGACTATCTCTACGAGCCCGACGGTGCGGTCATCCGTGCCCGGCTGATCGGCGATCTCGCCCGCTCGCAGGGCGCCCTCATGTTGAGCGAGGGAATCGCCTACCTCACCTCCGCCGTCCTGCGCCCGACCCCGTTCGCCACGGCCTTCCGGGTGCTCGAGGTGCTGCCGTTCGACGAGAAGAAGCTCCGTCTGGCGCTACAGGAACGCCGGATCGGCACGCTGGAGATCAAGAAACGCGGCGTGGACGTCGACCCGGCCACGCTGCGCACCCGTTTGCGGCTGAAGGGATCCGAATCGGGCACCCTCGTGCTCACCCGGGTCGCCGGCCAGCGCGTTGCACTGCTCGTGGAGCGTGTGCGCACACTGGCCTGAGCAGCCGGCCGAGGCCGTTCGACGGCCCGGAGTCAGTACGCGATCGTCAGTACGCGATCCGGCCCAGGGCCTGGCTGATGATCACGCACCAGCCGATCACGATCGCCAGGCCGGCGAGACCGGAGACCAGCCCCCAGACCCACAGTGCGCCGCCGAGGCGTTCGGACCGGCGCGCCATGATCGCCAGCACGACGGCGGCCAGCGAGAGCGGCGCACCCCAGACGCCGAACAGGGCGACGAGCAGTCCGGCCAGTCCGAATGTGAGCGCTGCGACGGAGAGCCCCCGCCCACCCTCACGCGATTGCAGCTCGGTGTCGGTGTAGACGTACGGGACCCATTCGGTGGGCGCGGTGACGGTCGACTCGTAGTCCAGTTCGCCGTCGACCGTTCCTCGCGGTCGCGTGAGGTCGAGCCGGAAGTCACCGCGTCCGGTGGGCGGGGCGGGCAGGTCCCCGTCCGGGCGTTCGGCCTCCATGGAGCGGTTCAGTAGCTGTATCCGGTGTTCGGGATGTTGGCGAAGACGACGGCCCAGATGACGATGCTCAGCAGCGCGAGGGCCACGCCGATCGCCCCGGTGATGATTCCGGTCAGCCAGAAACCCTTCGCGCGGGGTTCCTTGGTGCGCCCGAGGAACCCGAGCACGACGGCCGCCGCGGGAATGAACAGACCGAAGATGCCGCCGGCAATCGGGATGAACACCACCGGGGAGCCGAGGATTCCGATGATACCGGCGACGAGCGCCAGAATGCTGAGAATCGGCTGTTTGGTGGCGGGCCGCCCCGGATAGGGAGCATACGGCGCACCGGAGGCCGGCGGCGGGCTGCCGTAGGGCGGCGGGGCGTCAGGACCGGCACCGTAGCCGGGCGGCGGCGGCGTCGCGGCCGGGCCCGCACCGTAGCCGGGCGGGGGTGTGGCTGAGGCGTAGGCGGGCGCGACCGGCGGCGCGGCTGACGTGTTCGGGAAGTCGGGAACCTGCGGGACCTCAGGCACGTGCGGGACATCCGGCACCTGCGGTACCTCCGGCACGTGCGGCACCCCCGAGAGGCCTGGAGTATTCGAATCGCTCATGAGCAATTTCCTTTCCACATCTTTCATTCCGAACCGCGGCCTCGCCCCGGCAAGATCAGTAGCCGGAAATGGAGCCGTCGTTGACCGCGGCGGCGATGACCACGAACCAGACGATGATGACGATGATGGTCGCCAGCACGCCGAGATAGCCGAGGACGAGGCCTCCGATGGCCAGGCCGCGGCCCTTTTCACCGGTCTTCTTGATCTGGCTCAGGGCGATGTGCCCGGTGATGATCGCGACGAGGGAGATAAAGAACGCCGACACGAGCGAGACGATCGCCAGCACGTTGTACTTGTCGGAGGGCGCCTGGGCGTAAGGCTGCGCGTAGGCGCCGCCCTGACCGTAGGCGGGCGCGGCCGGGGCTCCGTAGGCCGGGGCGGCGGGCGGCTGGTAGATCGGCGGCTGGTTGGTCGGGGGCGGGGTCACCGGCGGCAGGTTCGGGTCGGTCATGTCATGCACTCCTTCAGGAAGTGGGTCGTGTGGCGGTGCCATAGTGGCAGCGCGGGCCGCGCGGTGTCAACGTGTCTGACGAACCGGGTCCCACTCGCCCAGAATATCCCTTTCCGCAAGGAACCTCGGATGAGACGGGGTTTCAGACCTGGATCTCCGAGACCGGCAGTGTCGAGTCCGCCCCGAACTCGAGCGACGAGGGCTCGTGCCCGGCCATGATCAACTGAGCGCCGAGGGCGGCGATCATGGCGCCGTTGTCGGTGCAGAGCGACAGGGGCGGGATTCGGAGGGCGATGCCGACGGCTTCCGTGCGCTCCACGGCCACCTGGCGCAACCGGGCGTTGGCTATCACTCCGCCGCCGAGCAGCAGCCGCGGAACCTCGAAGTCGACACAGGCGGCAACGGCCTTGGTCAGCAGGATGTCCACGACAGACTCGCGGAAGCTGGCCGCCACGTCGGCGATCGGCACGGGTTCGCCCGCATCCTGCCGCTGCTCGACCCACCGGGCCACCGAGGTCTTCAGCCCGGAGAAGGAGAAATCGTAGCGGTGCCTGGCCATGTCCTTGGTCTGGCTGAGGCCGCGCGGGAACCGGATGGCCGCGGGGTTGCCCTCCAGCGCGGCCCGGTCGATCTGCGGGCCGCCGGGGTAGGGCAGACCCAGGATGCGGGCGACCTTGTCGAACGCCTCCCCCGCCGCGTCGTCGATGGTCTCACCGAGGAGTTCGACATCGGAGACGAGGTCGCGCACGAGCAGCAGGGACGTGTGCCCGCCGGAGACGAGGAGCGCGATTGTCGGGTACTCGAGCGGAGCACCGGTCTGGTCGTCGTCGATGCGAAGCAGGTCTGCCCCGACGTGCCCGACCAGGTGGTTGACCGCGTAGATCGGTTTGCCGAGTGAGATCGCCAGGGCCTTGGCCGCCCCGACGCCGACCATGAGCGCTCCGGAGAGACCGGGGCCGCAGGTCACGGCGACCGCGTCGATCTCGGCCAGGCTGATGCCCGCCTCGGCGGTCGCCGCGCGGATCGCCGGCACGAGCTCCTCGAGGTGGGCGCGGGCGGCGACCTCCGGCACGACGCCCCCATAGCGGGCGTGTTCGTCCATCGACGAGGCGATCGTGTTGGAGAGCAGGGTGGTGCCGCGCACGATTCCGATCCCGGTCTCGTCGCAGGAGGTCTCGATCCCGAGTACCAGCGGGTTGGTGCGATTCATTCGGCCGCCTCCGGGCGTTCGGGTTCCGAGGGCACGGTCGGGGCCATCTCCGGGGCCGTCAACCGCACCCGCATCACCAGGGCGTCGACATTGTCGGGCTGGTAGTAGCCGCGGCGCACGCCGAGCTCTTCGAAGCCGAGCCGGCTGTAGACCCGCTGGGCCCCCGGGTTGTCGGCGCGCACCTCGAGGAAGACCTCGCGGGCGCCGCGCAAGCGGGCCTCGGTGAGCAGGGTCTGGACGAGCGTGCGCCCGAGGCCGTGCCCCCTGGCTTCCTCGGTGACCGCGATCGTCTGGATGTCGCCCTCCGTCGCCCCGCGGGGTGCCTGCAGGCCGGCGTAGGCGTCGATCTGGGTGGGAGCGTCGGGCGGGAACGCCACCAGATAGTAGCAGTCCGGGTCGGCGACGTCCCTGTTCATGGCTTCCCTGGACCAGGCGTCGTTCTCGAAGATGCGGGTTTCGAGCGCCATGATGGCGTCGACGTCGTCGTGGGTGGCCCGCCGCAATTGCCAGGTCACGTCAGCTCACCCGTTTCGGGCCGGTGGACATGGTGACGTCCGGCGACCGCAGGTAGAGCGCTTCGTCGGCGGCGAAGGCGCGCTGGTGGGCCCAGCTGAGCTCGGCGACCAGCCCCAGCTCGCCGGCGGACACCGTCGCCGCGTCGAAACGGGGCAACCCGGCGTGGGCCCAGTCGGGCTCCTGCAGCACGGCCGGCTTCGCCACCCCGGGCGGGTCGATGCGGATCGGCAGGCCGACGGCATCCGCCCCGCTGTACGCGGACCAGTTCACCTCGCGGCGTCGCGCGTCGGTGACCACGACGAGGCCGCCGGCATGGCCGGCCCGGTAGCGTCCGAAGGCGATGGCGTCGTGGCTGACGATCGGCACGAACGGCTTGCCGGCGCCGAGGGCGAAGACACGCGCGGCGGCGATCCCCACCCGCAGCCCCGTGAACGGGCCGGGGCCCATTCCGCCGGCGACCGCGGAGAGGTGGCCTACTGTGACGCCGGCGGCGGCGAGGCAGTCTGCGATCAGCCGGCCGACCACCTCGGCGTGGCGCATGGTGTCGTCGGTGCCGAGTTCGGCGAGGATACCGCGCTCGAGGTCGACGACGGCGACACTCGTGCCGGCGGAGGTATCGATGGCGAGAAGCACCTCACCAGCCTATTCGCTGAGCCGCGCGTCCCCGGCCTCTCCGGCGGCGGCGGGTTCGAATCCGGCGGCCCCCGCCCAGCGCGGACCGTGTGGCGTGATCGTGACCGTGCGGGGCTCGTCGAGGTCGAGCCCGTCGTCGTCGAGGCCGGATGGCGCGGCCTGCGACGCCCCGAGCGGGCGCTCGATCTCGATGTCCAGCCACGAATCGGTGATGCCGTCCAGCATGCCGCGGCCCCACTCGACGACGACGATCGAATTCGGGAAATCGATGTCGAGGTCGTCGAGTTCGACGGCGCTCGCCAGGCGGTAGGCGTCGACGTGCACGAGGGGCGGGCCGCCGACCGTGCTGGGATGCGTGCGGGCGAGCACGAAGGTGGGGCTGGTGACGGAGCCGCGAACCCGCAGGCCAACGCCCAGGCCGCGGGTGAAGGTGGTCTTCCCCGCTCCGAGCGGCCCGGTGAGCACGACCAGGTCGCCGGCCCGCAGCCGGCCGGCGAGGGCGGCGCCGAAATCGTGCATTCCGTCGGCGTCGGGGATCACGGTGCGCACGAGGCCGATCAACCCTCCGTGCCGGACTGAGTAGCCTCTCCCGGCTGCCGGTAGCTGCGCGGAACGCGGTGCCCGATCCGGGTCACGATCTCGTAGTTGATGGTGCCGGCGGCGTCCGCCCAGTCGGTGGCGCTCGGCGCGCCGGCCCGGGGGTCGCCGAACAGCACCACCTCGTCGCCGACGGAGACGTTCACCTGGCCGACACTCACCACGAACTGGTCCATCGCGATCCGGCCGACGATCGGATGCGTGCGGCCGCCGATCCGCACGGTCGCGGCGCCGGACGCCTGCCTGGGCACCCCGTCGGCGTAGCCGAGGGGGACGAGGGCGAGGTTGCCGTCTTCGGGCGCCCGCCAGAGGTAGTCGTAGGAGACCCCGGCGCCGGCGGCGACCCGGCGCACGGCGGCGACCCTCCCGCGCAGGGTCATCGCGGGGACGAGACCCAGGTCGTGCGAGTTCTGGTCCTCGAACGGCGACAACCCGTACAGGCCGATGCCGATCCGCACCATCGAGAACCGCGCTGCCGGCAGCCGGAGCGCGGCGGCCGTCGAGGCAAGGTGGATCAGGCTCGGGGCCAGTCCGGCGTCGGCGGCCAGCCGCACGCCGCGCTCGAACCGGCCGACCGCATCCGCGTCGTCGGACGGGGACGCGTTCGAGAGGTGGCTGAAGAGACCGCGCACGCGGAGCAGTCCGGCCCGCTCCAACCCGGCGGCCAGTGCGAACACGTCGGCCCAGTCCGGTTCGTGCACGCCGTTGCGGTTGAGCCCGGTCTCGAGTTTGAGCTGAACCGAGGCCGTGCGGCCGAGGGCTGCCGCGGCATCCGCCGCCTGCCGCAGCTGGCGTGCCGACGACAGGCCGAGGTCGATGTCCTGGCTGATCGCCGCCCTGAAGTCGACGTCAGGGTCGTGCAACCAGGCGAGGATGGGCGCGTCGATGCCGCCGGCGCGCAATTGGAGCGCCTCGTCGACGTCGGCGACCCCGAGCCAGTCCGCCCCGGCGGCGAGCGCCGTGCGGGCCACCGGCAGTGCGCCATGGCCATAGGCGTTCGCCTTCACCACCGCCATCAGGTGCGGAGTGCCGATCAGGGTGCGCAGGTGGGCGACGTTGGCGGCGATCGCGCCGAGGTCGATGACCGCCTCCCGGAAGCCCGTCACGAGACGACGCCCGCCATGAGGACGCACGTCATGAGTCGCCCTCGGCGACCACGAAGGCGCAGGCCACGCCGGCGTCGTGCGTCATCGTCAGGTGGACCGTGCTGATCCTCCGCGCCCGCAGCGCCTCGGCCACTCCGCCGGTGAGGTGGAAGCCGGGGTTGCCGTGTTCGTCGGCGACGACCTCCATCTCCTGCCAGGTTGCCCCCGCGCTGTCGCCGAGGGCCTTGATCAGCGCCTCCTTGGCGGCGAACCGGGCGGCCAGCGAATGCACGGGCAGCTCGCGTTCGGCGGCAGTGAACAGCCGCGGCACCAGTCCGGGCGTGCGCAGCACCTGGCGTTCGAAGCGGGCGAGGTCGACGATGTCGACCCCGATGCCTCGAATCATGCGACGACCTCGCCCATCCCGTTCCCGACGACCGCTACTCGACCGTGACGGACTTCGCCAGGTTGCGCGGCTGGTCCACGTCCAGGCCCTTGACCGTGGCCAGCTCCATCGCGAAGATCTGCAACGGGATCACGGCCAGGAGCGGCTCGAACAGCGGTGCGGCCAGCGGGATCCGGATGACGGTGTCCGCGTAGGGCAGCACCGCCACGTCGCCCTCTTCGGCGATCGCGATGATCCGGGCACCGCGGGCGCGGATCTCCTGGATGTTGGAGACGACCTTCGGGTGCAGGTGCGCCGAGCCGCGGGGGCTCGGCACGATCACGAAGACCGGCTGGCCGGGCTCGATCAGGGCGATCGGGCCGTGCTTGAGCTCTCCGGCGGCGAAACCCTCCGCGTGGATGTACGCGAGCTCCTTGAGCTTGAGCGCACCCTCGAGGGCGATCGGGAAGCCGACGTGGCGGCCGAGGAAGAGCACCGCGCGGGTGTCCGCCATCCAGCCGGCCAGTTCGTGCACGACGGATTCCTGGAGCAGGGTGGTGGCGATCTTCTCGGGGATGGCCTGGAGTTCGCGGACCTGTTCGGCCGACTCGGCGGCGGTGAGGCTGCCGCGCACGCGGGCCAGGTGCAGCCCGAAGAGGTAGAGCGCAGCGATCTGGGCGGTGAAGCCCTTCGTCGATGCGACGGCAACCTCAGGGCCGGCGTGCGTGTAGATCACGGCGTCGGATTCGCGCGGGATGGTGGCACCCTGGGTGTTGCAGATGGAGATGGCCTTGGCGCCGCCCTCCCGGGCGTACTTGACCGCCATCAGCGTGTCCATGGTCTCGCCGGACTGGCTGATCGAGATGACCAGGGTCTCCGGGCTGAGCACCGGGTCGCGGTAGCGGAACTCGTGGCTGAGCTCCACGTCGACCGGGACCCTGGTCCACTTCTCGATCGCGTATTTGGCGACGTAGCCGGCGTTGGCCGCGGTGCCGCAGGCGACGATGATGATCCGGCGGATGCCGGCGAGCACGTCATCGCCGAAACCGGTCAGCTCGGGCACGACGGCCTGGCCCTCGTGGATACGCCCGCGGAGGGTGTTGGCCACGGCATCCGGCTGCTCGGAGACCTCCTTGGCCATAAAGCTGGACCAGCCGCCCTTTTCGGCCGCCGACGCGTCCCAGGCGATGTCGAACTCCTCGATGTCAACCGGGGTGCCGTCGAAGTCGGTGACGGTGACCAGGTCAGGGGTGATCGTGACGATCTGGTCTTGGCCGACGGCCACGGCCCGGCGGGTGTACTCGACGAAGGCGGCGACGTCGGAGCCGAGGAAGTTCTCCCCGTCGCCGAGGCCGATCACGAGCGGGGAGTTGCGGCGGGCGCCGACGACGACTCCGGGCTGGTCCTGGTGCACGGCAAGCAGGGTGAAGGCCCCGTCGAGGCGGGAGACGACCGACCGGAAGGCCTCGCCGAGGTCGCCGAGCCGCTGGTATTCGCGTCCGAGCAACACTGCGGCAACCTCGGTGTCGGTCTCGCTCTCGAAGTCGAAGCCCTCGGCGATGAGCTCGTCCTTGAGGACGGCGAAGTTCTCGATGATGCCGTTGTGGATCAGGGCGAGCTTGCCGTTGTCGCCCAGGTGAGGGTGCGCGTTCGCGTCGGTCGGGGCGCCGTGGGTGGCCCAGCGGGTGTGGCCGATGCCGGTGCGACCGTTGTTGATCGGGTGGGCCTCCAGCTCCCCGGCCAGCACGGCCAGCTTGCCGGCGCGCTTGGCGGTGTTGAGCACACCGTCGGCGTCGATGACGGCGATGCCCGCCGAGTCGTACCCTCGGTACTCCAGGCGCCGCAGCCCTCCCATCAGGACCTCGACGCTTTTATCTTCTCCGACATATCCCACGATTCCGCACATGGACCCGATTTTAGTCGGACTAAGCTTGGGGAAATGTCCGATCCGGTTGCGAGCCCCTGGAAGAACGGCCATGGAACCCCGTTCGTCGAGCTCGACCGGGCCGACTGGGCCGCTCTCGCCCCCACGACGATGCTGCCGCTCCGGGAGACGGAGATCGTGCAGCTGCGGGGCCTCGGCGAACCGCTCGACCTCAGTGAGGTGACGGATGTCTACCTTCCCCTGAGCCGGCTGCTCAACCTCTACGCCGCAGGAGCCAGGCAGCTGCACCGGGCCACCAGCGACTTCCTCGGCGAGCGGGCGCAGCGCACGCCGTTCGTGATCGGCGTCGCCGGATCCGTCGCGGTCGGCAAGTCCACCATCGCCCGCCTGCTGCGGGAACTCCTCGCCCGGTGGGAGGACACCCCCCGGGTGGAACTCGTGACCACCGACGGTTTCCTCTTCCCCAACGCCGAACTGGGCCGGCGCGGCCTGATGGACCGCAAGGGATTCCCTGAATCGTACGACCGGCGCGCCCTGCTCCGCTTCGTGGCCGCGGTCAAGAGCGGCGCCGCCGAGGTGCGGGCCCCGTTCTACTCGCACCTGAGCTACGACATCGTCCCGGACGCCCAGATCGTGGTCCGCCAGCCCGACATCCTGATCGTCGAAGGTCTCAATGTGCTCCAGCCTCCGGGGCCGGGGCACGGGCTGTCGGTCAGCGACCTGTTCGACTTCACCGTGTTCGTCGACGCCCGCACCCAGGACATCGCCCGCTGGTACGAGGAACGCTTCCTCAAGCTCCAGCGGGGAGCGTTCACAAACCCGAAGTCGTACTTCCACCGCTTCTCCACGCTGACCGAGGCGGAGGCGCGCAGTCGGGCGCGGTCGATCTGGACCGAGATCAACGAGCCCAACCTGGTGCACAACATCCGCCCGACCAGGTCACGGGCGACTCTCGTGCTGCGCAAAGACCCCAACCACGCCGTCTCGAAGGTGCTCCTGCGAAAGGTGTGACTCGCCCCCGCGGCAACTCGCACCGGCGCTCGTGGACTCAGGCTCGGCAGGACGTTCGCGGCAGCGGTTCCGGTCGCTCAAAGGGCCAGGCACTCCCGCACGACGCCGGCGAGGGTGTGCGCCAGCCGGTCGGCGGTCGCCTGGTCGGCAGCCTCGACCATGACGCGCACCATCGGCTCGGTGCCCGACGGGCGCAGCAGCACCCGCCCGGTCTCGCCGAGTTCGGCCTCGGCCGCGAGCACCGCGGAGGCGATGGTGTCGTCGTGCCCCAGCGCGTGGTGGTCGACGCCGCGCACGTTCACCAGGATCTGCGGGTAGACCGTCATCACGGATGCCAGTTCGGCGAGTGTCTTCCCGGTGCGGGCCATCTCGGCGACGAGGTGAAGTCCGGTGAGGATGCCGTCACCGGTCGTGGCGAACTTGGTCATGATCACGTGGCCGGACTGTTCGCCGCCCAGGGAGAGATCGTGTTCGTTGAGCGCTTCGAGCACGTACCGGTCGCCGACCTTGGTCTCGATCATGCGGATGTCGTTGGCCGCCATGGCCTTGCGCAGGCCGAGATTGCTCATCACCGTCGCGACGAGGGTACGGTCCTTGAGCACGCCGCGCTCGGCCATCGACACCGCGAGGATCGCCATGATCTGGTCACCGTCGACGATGTTGCCGTCGCGGTCCACCGCGAGGCACCGGTCGGCGTCGCCGTCATGCGCGATGCCGATGTCGGCTCCGCTGGCGAGCACGGCGGCGGCGAGGTTGTCGAGGTGGGTCGAGCCGACGCCGTCGTTGATGTTGAGACCGTCGGGGTCGGCGCCGATCACGGTCAGGCGCGCGCCGGCATCCGTGAAGACCTGCGGCGAGACGCCGGCGGCGGCGCCGTGGGCGCAGTCGAGCACGACGTGGATGCCGTCGAGGCGGTTCGGCAGGGTGCTGAGCAGGTGCACGACGTACCGGTCCTCGGCGTCGGCGAACCTGCGGATGCGGCCCACGTCACCGCCGATCGGCGTGAGGTTGGGTCCCGCGAGGTGCTCCTCGATGCGGTCCTCGACGTCGTCGGGGAGCTTGGTGCCACCGAAGGCGAAAATCTTGATCCCGTTGTCGGGAGCGGCGTTGTGGGAGGCGGAGATCATCACGCCGAAGTCGGCGCCGATGTCCGATATCAGGAATGCGGCGGCGGGCGTCGGGATGACGCCGGCGTCGAGAACGTCCACCCCGGAGCTGGCCAGGCCTGCTGCGACGGCGGCGGAGATGAACTCGCCGGAAATGCGGGGGTCGCGGGCGAGCACCGCCACGGGGCGGCGGCCTTCCGCGAGACGCAGCCTGGCGCGGCGGCCCTGGGTGAGTACCGCCGCACTGGCCTGCGCGAGTGAGAGGGCCAGGCCAGCCGTGAGATCACGGTTGGCCAGGCCCCGAACACCGTCGGTACCGAATAGTCGAGGCATCTGGTACCGGCTATCGAGTTAGCGCTTGGAGAACTGAGGCGCCTTACGGGCCTTCTTGAGTCCGGCCTTCTTACGCTCCTTGACGCGGGCGTCACGGTTGAGGAAGCCGGCCTTCTTCAGGATGGCGCGGTTGTTCTCCTCGTCGATCTGGTTCAGCGAACGCGCGATGCCGAGACGCAGGGCGCCGGCCTGGCCGGACGGGCCACCACCGGTGATGCGGGCGATGACGTCGTAGCTGCCGATGAGGTCGAGCACCTTGAACGGGTCGTTGATCAGCTGCTGGTGCAGCTTGTTCGGGAAGTAGTCCCCGAATTCGCGGCCGTTCACCGTGATGGTGCCCGAGCCGGGAACGATGCGCACGCGGGCGATGGCCTGCTTGCGACGTCCCACGGCTGCGCCGGGAACGTTGAGGATGGCGCGGGGCGCCTTGGTTGCGGTCTCGGCGGGAGTCTCGGTCGAGTAGCTCTCCGGAGCCTGGTCAATCTGGTCTGCGATCTTCGCCACGATGTAGTGAATCCTTTTTTCTTAGAGTCGAGAAGTCTGGTGGCCGGCGCTACTGAGCGACCTGGGAGAGGGTGTACGGCTTCGGCTGCTGGGCAGCGTGCGGGTGCTCCGGGCCGGCGTAGACCTTCAGCTTGGCCAACTGGGCGCGGCCGAGCGTGTTCTTCGGCAGCATGCCACGGATGGCCTTTTCCACTGCACGGGTCGGGTGCTTCTCGAGCATCTCCGAGTAGTTGGTGGCCGTGAGGCCGCCCGGGTAACCGGAGTGGCGGTACGCCATCTTCAGGTCGAGCTTCTTGCCGGTGAGGGCGATCTTCTCGGCGTTGATGATGATGACGAAATCGCCCATGTCCATGTGGGGAGAGAACGTTGCCTTGTGCTTTCCACGGAGGAGAACGGCGGCGTGGCTGGCAAGACGACCGAGAACGATGTCTGTGGCGTCGATGACGACCCAGTCGTGCTGGACTTCGCTTGCCTTGGGAGTGTAAGTGCGCGTCACTATTGAGCTGCTTTCTTGTTCGAACGGAGGTGTTCGTGAATCCCGCTCCGGGTGTGTTCCAAATCTGGGAACACGATCGATGGAGGGCTCACGTTCGTGTGCCTGGCTGCAACGCACAGACACCAAAGATCAATAGTAGTGGCTCCGGCCGCCGGAGCGCAATTCCCCGTCGGCGGACGGCGCCTATTCCGTGTCGTCGATGAGTTCGCGGCGCGCCCTGGTCTCCCGGGCCCGGGCCGCGAGCTGCTCGTCGGCAGGGTAGGCGACCTCCATCAGAGTCAGCCCCTGCGGCGGCATCACCTTGAATTCGCTGGTCCTGGCCCGCTCGATCCGGAGGTCGACCAGCCGGTCCCCGGCCAGCCGGCCCTCGCCGACGGCGACGCAGGCGCCGACCAGGGCCCGCACCATGCTGTGGCAGAAGGCGTCCGCCTGCACGGATGCGACGAGCACGCCGTCCGGATCCCGTCGCCAGTGGAACTCCTGCAGTGTGCGGATGGTCGTCGCGCCCGGGCGCGGCTTGCAGTAGGTGGCGAAGTCGTGCAAGCCGATCAGCGTCGCCGCGGCTTCCGCCATCTTGTCCACATCGAGCCGGAACCCGTGCCAGGTGGTGCGGAACCGTTGCAGCGGGTCGTGGCCGAGAACGGAATCCGCGATCCGGTACTCGTACCGCCGCCACAGGGGCGAGAAGCGCGCGTCGAAGCCGGGTGGGGCGATACTCGAGGACTTGAGCACGATCTCGGGCTGGGTGACGAGGATGCCGCTCAGCCGCCGCTGCACCATCACCGCGAGTGGCGTCGGCGGGCGCCCCTTGCCGCGGCTGACCCGCACGAGACTGTCCGCCTGCTCCGCGTTCAGGTCGAAGTGCGCGACCTGCCCGGCGGCGTGCACCCCGGCATCCGTTCTCCCCGCGACGGTCAGGACCGGGGTCGGCGGGTGACTGTGAAGGATGCCGGCGAGCCCCGCCTCGATCTGGCCCTGCACGGTGCGCAGGCCCGGCTGGGTGGCCCACCCGGACATGCCGGTGCCGTCGTAGGCGATATCGAGCCTGATCCGGGTCGTTTCCGGCGGAAGGGTCTCGTCGAACACCGGGGGAAGAATCACGGAGGTAAGTGTATGGGCCGGGCCGGGTTATCGTTGAACCCGGACAGCGTCCGCTCCCGCCATGAATCCCAGTCGCCCCAACCCCACAGTCGCTCGCCCGGACTCCGTGGGCACCGCGCCGAAGCGCCTGGCCGGGCTGGACGGGCTGCGCGGGATAGCGGTCACCCTGGTGGCGGTCTACCACTTCTTCCCGGCCGCTTTGCCCGGCGGGTTCGTCGGCGTCGACGTCTTCTTCGTGATCAGCGGTTTCCTGATCACCGGGCTCCTGATCGCGGAGCACCGGCGCACGGGCAGGTTCGCCCTCCGCCGGTTCTGG
The DNA here is from genome assembly GCF_004402495.1 of Cryobacterium sp. HLT2-28. GTDB lineage: Bacteria > Actinomycetota > Actinomycetes > Actinomycetales > Microbacteriaceae > Cryobacterium > Cryobacterium mannosilyticum. The sequence continues at coordinate 56,194 of NZ_SOFH01000009.1, forward strand.
CAACGGCGGGCCCTGCGCCTACTGCCGCCCTTGGTTCCCCTGGTCCTGGTGGCCTGCACCGCCGCCTGGCTCATCGGCGGGGACGTGCTGGTCGGGCTCGGCTGGCAGGTGCTCGGCGCGCTGACTTTCGGCTACAACTGGGTGTCGATCGCCGGGTCGACGAGCTACTTCGACACCGCCCAGCCCGAACTGTTCCGCAACTTGTGGTCGCTCGCGGTGGAGGAGCAGTTCTACCTGGTCTGGCCGTTCGTGCTCTTCGCCGTGCTTCTGATCCGCGGCCCCTGGCGCCGCGTGGCCCTGGTCGGCGGGCTCGCCGCGGCCGCCATGCTGTGGATGGCGGTGCTGTACCACCCGGGGAGCGACCCGACCCGGGTGTACTACGGCTCGGATACCCACAGCTTCGGTCTCTTTGCGGGTGCCGCCCTCGCGCTCCTGCTCGCCCCCGGCGCACCGGCGACGCCACTCCCCCGGCTCCGGGCGGTCCTCGGCCGGGCACGGCCGTGGCTGGGACTGACCGCCTTCGCCGGACTCCTCGCCGCGGCCTGTGCGCTGCCCGCGACCGGGGCCGTGACCTACCGGGGCGGACTGGTCGCGGTCAGCCTGCTCAGCACTATCGTCGTCTGGGCCGCGGTCCGCGGCCGCCGGTTCGGACCGTCCCTCGATGTGGTGCCCCTGCGCTACCTCGGCGAGCGGTCGTACGGCATCTACCTCTGGCACTGGCCAGTGCTCGTGCTGGTGCAGGTGGCGTGGCCCGCGGCCGCCGGGCCCGATGGGTTGGCGGGGTTGCCGGCCGGACTCTTCGCGGGGATCGTTGCCGGGGCGCTCACCCTGTCGGCGGCGGCGGCGTCTTATCGCTGGCTGGAGCGACCCGTCCGGGCCTCTGGGGTGCGGGCCGGCATCCGTCGGCTGTCCGCCGCAGCATCCGGCTCGGTCCCGCGCCGCTCACTGGTGGCCGTCGGCATGGTCGCCTCGCTGCTCGTCGTCGGAGGCACGGCGGCGGCGCTGGTCACCGCGCCCCGCGAGACCAGCGCGCAGCAGGAGATCGACCGCGGGCAGAGGGCGATGGATGCCGCGGCCGCGGCCGCCACGGTCGCCGCCAGGCGCGCCGCCGACTCCAGTCACCGGCCGCTGCCCGGCGGCAGCATGATCACCGCGGTGGGCGACTCGGTGATGCTGGCGTCCGCCCCCGAGCTGCAGACCAGCTTCCCGGGGATCTCCATCGATGCCGCGGTGAACCGGGGCATGCGCTCCGCACCCGGCATCCTCACCGCCCTCGACCAGGCCGGCACCCTGCGCTCGGTCGTCGTCATCGGGCTCGGCACGAACGGGCCGATCGACGAGGATGAGCTCGCCGCGATCCAGGCCGTGACCGGACCGAATCGGCAGTTGATCATGGTCAACGCCTTCGCCGAGCGAGACTGGACTGCCGGCGTCAACGCCACCCTGGCCGACTTCTCCGCCCGGTATCCGCTCGTGGAACTGGCCGACTGGCACGATGCGATCGCTCCGCACTCCGACGTGCTCGCCGAAGACAACATCCACCCGGGACCGACCGGCGGGCAGATCTACGCCGACACCATCTCCTCGGCGATCCGGCTCCTCGCCACCCACCCGCCGCGCGGACCGCTCGACGTCTACCGCCTCGGCGACTAATCGGCCGGCCTCGCCCGCTTCCTCTCCCCCGGCTTCCCGATTCCGCCGCCGAACTGTGAGTTCGGCACCACTTCGGGCCGAAAAACAGGTGCACAGCTCACAGTTCGGCGAGGTGTACCTGAGGCGGATGAGGCTTTTGGGCATGGAAAAAGGGGCCCGACCTGAGTCGGACCCCTTTCAGGTAAACAAAGAGCTCGCGCTTACTTGGCTTCCTCAGCGTCGGCCGGAGCAGCGGCGTCGGCCTCAACGACCTCGACCGGTGCGGCGTCGGCCTCAACGACCTCGACCGGTGCGGCGTCAGCTTCAACGACCTCGACCGGGGCAGCCTCTTCAGCGACAGGCTTCGCGGCCTTGGCCGAGGAGGACTTCTTGACCTTCGGGGTCAGCGGCTCGAGGACGAGCTCCATCTGGACCATCGAGGCGTTGTCGCCCTTGCGGAAGCCGAGCTTCGTGATGCGGGTGTAGCCGCCCTCGCGAAGTGCAACCTGCGGCGCGATCTCGGTGAAGAGTTCGTGCACGACGGTCTTGTCGCCGATGGTGGCGAGGACGCGACGACGGGCGTGCAGGTCGCCCTTCTTCGCGAACGTGATCAGTCGCTCGGCAACCGGACGCAGGCGCTTGGCACGGGTCTCGGTCGTCTTGATCGACTTGTGGGTGAACAGGGACGCGGCCAGGTTGGCGAGCATCAGGCGCTCGTGGGCCGGTCCGCCGCCGAGGCGGGCTCCCTTAGTGGGCGTAGGCATTGGTAATCTCCAGTATCAAAAGTCGAAAGTCAGTCTGAGCGACTGCTTTAGATGGTTTCTTCGTCGTAGCCGCTGTAGAAGTGGGCGCCGTCGAATCCGGGCACCGAGTCCTTGAGCGACAGGCCGAGCTCTACGAGCTTGTCCTTGACCTCATCCACCGACTTCTGACCGAAGTTGCGGATGTTCATCAGCTGGGTCTCCGAGAGGGCGACCAGTTCGCTGACGTTGTTGATGCCTTCACGCTTGAGGCAGTTGTACGAACGAACCGACAGATCGAGGTCTTCGATCGGAATCGACAGTTCGGTCGACAGCACGGCGTCGACCGGCGCGGGGCCGATTTCGATGCCCTCAGCCGCGGTGTTCAGCTCGCGGGCCAGACCGAACAGCTCGGTCAGCGTGCGACCGGCGGATGCGATGGCGTCGCGAGGCGAAATCGCCGACTTGGTCTCCACGTCGACGACGAGGCGGTCGAAGTCGGTGCGCTCACCGGCACGAGTTGCCTCGACACGGTAGGTCACCTTGAGCACGGGCGAGTAGATCGAGTCGACCGGGATCTGGCCGGCCTCTGAGTACTCGTTGCGGTTCTGGGTGGCCGACACGTAGCCGCGGCCACGCTCGATGGTCAGTTCGAGTTCGAACTTCGCCTTGTCGTTCAACGTGGCGATGACCAGCTCGGGGTTGTGCACCTCGACCCCGGCCGGAGCCGAGATGTCAGCGGCGGTGACCTGGCCGGAACCCTGCTTGCGCAGGTACGCGGTGATCGGCTCGTCGTGCTCGCTGGAGATGACGAGACCCTTGATGTTCAGGATGATCTCGGTGACATCTTCCTTGACACCGGGAACGGTGCTGAACTCGTGCAGCACACCGTCGATCCGGATGCTGGTGACAGCGGCTCCCGGGATCGAGGACAGCAGGGTGCGGCGCATCGAGTTGCCGAGGGTGTAACCGAAACCAGGCTCGAGAGGTTCGATGACGAACCTGGATCGGAACTCCGAAATGTTCTCTTCGGTGAGCGTGGGGCGCTGTGCGATAAGCACTATTGATTCCTTTCGGCTAAGTGTCCGCTATATGACACTTGCGTGGCGAGGTATTGAGTGTGAAAGAAAACGGTGACCTGGCAGCGACAGGCTCGAGTCCGAGCCTGTCGCTGCCATGGTGGCGGTGATCGAGCCGGTCGAAAGCTCGACGAACTCGATCACCGCGAGGGAGTTAGACCCGGCGACGCTTGGGCGGACGGCATCCGTTGTGAGCCTGGGGCGTCACATCGTTGATCGAACCGACCTCGAGGCCGGCGGCCTGAAGCGAACGGATCGCCGTCTCGCGTCCGGATCCGGGGCCCTTGACGAAGACGTCTACCTTCTTCATGCCGTGCTCCTGCGCCTGGCGGGCGGCCGACTCGGCTGCCAGCTGTGCGGCGAACGGGGTCGACTTGCGCGAACCCTTGAAGCCGACTCCGCCTGAGGACGCCCAGCTGATGACCGCACCGGTGGTGTCGGTGATCGAGACGATGGTGTTGTTGAACGTGCTCTTGATGTGGGCCTGGCCCACAGCGATGTTCTTCTTTTCTTTCTTGCGCGGCTTCCGAACGGCCGACTTTGGTGCTGCCATGAATTTCTCCTGAATCCTGAGGGCGAGACGGGCCGGGCCGAGGCCTAGCGCGCCTTCTTCTTGCCGGCTACGGTGCGCTTCGGGCCCTTGCGGGTGCGAGCGTTGGTCTTGGTGCGCTGGCCGCGAACGGGCAGGCCCTTGCGGTGGCGGATGCCCTCGTAGCTGCCGATCTCGACCTTGCGGCGGATGTCAGCGGCAACCTCACGGCGGAGGTCACCCTCAACCTTGAAGGTTCCTTCGATGTAGTCACGGAGGGCGACGAGCTGGTCGTCACTCAAATCCTTGACTCGGATGTTTCCATCGATTTCAGTGTCGGCGAGGGTCTTGAGTGCCCTCGTACGGCCAACACCAAAGATGTAAGTCAGTGCAACTTCCACGCGCTTGTCGCGAGGAATATCAACGCCGGCTAGACGTGCCATTGTGGCTTCTCCTGTATATGAGTGGAGGTCTGTAGCAATGCCTGTTCATCGGCCTCCAACCGATGGTGTCGCCCCGAAGGGTTCCCGGCAGTGCTATTTTCTGTATTCAGTTTGTCTCGACGCGCCCGGCACCTGTGCGGTGATCGGGCGTGTCAAGATCAGCCCTGACGCTGCTTGTGACGCGGGTTCTCGCAGATGACCATCACGTTGCCGTTACGGCGGATGACCTTGCACTTGTCGCAGATCTTCTTGACGCTGGGCTTGACCTTCATTGTGTGTCCTTGTATTCGCTGTCTTCGTACCCCAGGAACGCCTCGGGCCGTTACTTACAGCAACGCTTACTTGTAGCGGTAGACGATCCGGCCGCGAGTCAGGTCGTACGGGCTCAGCTCCACGATCACGCGGTCCTCAGGGAGGATACGGATGTAGTGCTGACGCATCTTGCCCGAAATGTGGGCAAGAACTTTGTGGCCGTTGGTCAACTCAACACGAAACATCGCGTTGGGAAGAGCTTCGACTACTGCGCCCTCGATTTCGATGACACCGTCTTTTTTTGCCATAACTCACTATCGCTAGGGTATTGATTGCTGGTCGTGCGTGGATTGTGGTGCCTTGACACGCCGAATGCGACGGCATCAGACACCAAGGATTTACTCTATGGTATGAAGTTGCGATTTGCCAATTCATGCCTATAATCCGCGGAGTGTCCGACGCCGCCGCCGGGTTCGTGCCCTCGAGCGTGTTGTCTAGAGCCGGTCCTGGGCCGCGCGGACGACCTGCACCACGTCCGCGAAGAGCGGATGCGCGGGGTCGAGACCGCAGACCTGGCCGGTGAACGCCTCCGCGGTCTCGGAGCGCAGCATCCGTTGCAGTTCGACGCTCTGTTCGTCATCCGGCACGTCGAACCGGAGGGCCGCGCCGACCGCCGCGAGCAGCGCTGTCGGGCGCGCGCCGCCTTCGGCGATCTCCGCCGCCGGCCCGATGAACCGCTCGTGGCGGCTGAGCTTGCGCATCGGCTGGCGCCCCACCCGTTCGACCGTGTCCGGCAGGGCGGGGTTCGCGAAGCGCACCAGGATCTTCTCCCGATAGGCGCGCTGCGCCGCCTCGTCGAGGCCGTGCTTGGCCACCAGCAGGGCGGAGGTCTCCTCCAGCACGCGACGGGCCCCGTCCAGGACCTCGGGCACCGAGAGGGCGTCGGAGATCCGGGACACGCCGGCGAGCGCGCCGAGGTAGGCCACTGTGGCGTGGCCGGTGTTCACGGTGAACAGCTTGCGCTCGATGTAGGGGGCCAGGTTGTCGACGAAGGTCGCCCCGGGGATGACCGGGGCGGAGTCGCCGAAGGCGCCACGCTCGATCACCCATTCGTAGAACGCCTCGACGGTGACGTCGATGCCGGATCCGGCCGCCTGGCCGGGCACGATCCGGTCGACCGCCGTGTTGGCGAACGCGGCCCTCCGGGAGAGGTTCTTCCGGTCCTCGGCGGACACGTCCTTCCAGACGTGCCCGGCGAGCACGTCGGTGGCGTTGATCGCGTTCTCGCAGGCCATCACGGCGAGCGGCGCGAGCTCGGCCGCCCTCCGTCTCAGGCCGGCGAGGATCACCGGCGCCACGAAGGGGAGGACGGTCGGCCCGACCGCAGTCGTGATGATGTCCGCGGTCGCGATCTCCTCGATCAGCCGTTCCTCCTCGGCGCGGCTGTTGATGGCGCGGAAGTCGTCGACCACGCGGTCGGTCGACGTCTCCCCTGCCTCGTGCACGGTGTAGCTCGTCGCGGCCTGCAGGGCCTCGATCAGGGAAGCATCCACATCGGCGAAGACAACCTCGTATCCGGCATCGTGGAGCAGGAGGCCGACGAATCCGCGGCCGATGTTGCCCGCGCCGAAGTGGATGGCTTTCATTCTGCGTTGACCTCCTCGAGGAGCGTGAAGATGTCCTCGGCCGTTACGGCATCGATCAGTTTCTGCACCTCGTCCTCGTCCGAGAAGACGACGGCGATCTTCGAGAGGATCCCCAGGTGCTCATTGTTGAGGCCGGCGATGCCGACGGCGAACCGCACCGGCTGCCCGTCCCAGTCGATCGGTTCGGGATAGCGCACGAGCGACAGGGACGACCGGATGATCGACTCCTTGGCTTCGTTCGTGCCGTGCGGGATGGCGAGGAAGTTGCCCATGTAGGTCGACACGCTCGCCTCCCGGTCGAACATCGAGTCGACGTAGGCGCTCGTCACGGCGCCGGCCGCCACGAGCAGGGCGCCGGCCTCGCGGATCGCGTCCTGCTTCGTGGTGGCCGTGCCGGCGGCCACCACGTTGCCGGGTTCCAGGATGTGCTGGGTCATCGTGTTGCTTCCTCGGTCGCCCGGCTCTGCAGCAGGGTGACGACCTCGTCGTATTTCGGGCTGTTCATGAAGTTGTCCACCGAGACGAAGATCGAGTCAGGCGACTTGGCCTGCGCTCGGGCGGCCAGGTCCTGGTGGGTGATGACCAGGTCGGCCGTGCCGTCGAGGTTCGCGATGGCCTGGTTGACCACAGTGATGCCGTCGAGCCCGGCCTTCTTGATCTTGTTGCGGAGCACCGATGCGCCCATGGCGCTCGAGCCCATGCCGGCGTCGCAGGCGAAGACGATGTTCTTGACCGGACGGCTGGTGCCGGCCGCCGTGGCGCCCGCTCCGGCGAGTCCGCCAAGGACGCTGCTGGACTTGCCCTTCATCGCCTCCGTCTTCGCGACGGCTCCGGTGAGGTCGCCGTCGAGGCCGTTGGCGATGTCGCGCTTGCGGCTGGACCGCAGGATGACCGCGGCGATCAGGAACGACACCGTAGCGGAGAGGATCACGGAGAGGATCACGCCGAAGTAGCTGTCCGACGCGGTCTGGATGAGGACCGCGAAGATGCTGCCCGGTGAGGCCGGAGCGCGCAGGCCGGTCTGGAAGGCCACGTTGGTCGCCACGCCGGTCATGCCGCCGCCGATGGCCGCGAGGATGAGGATCGGCTTCATCAGCACATACGGGAAGTAGATCTCGTGGATGCCGCCGAGGAAGTGGATGATGATCGCACCGGGCGCGCTCGCCCGGGCAAGGCCGAGACCGAAGAACGAGTAGGCGAGCAGGATGCCGAGGCCGGGGCCGGGGTTCGCTTCGATCAGGAAGAGCAGCGACTTTCCGGATTCCGAGACCTGCTGAACGCCGATCGGCGTGAACACGCCGTGGTTGATGGCGTTGTTGAGGAACAGCACCTTGCCGGGCTCCACCAGGATGCTCGCCAGCGGCAGCAGGTTGTTGGCGACGAGCCAGTTCACGCCACTCTCCAGCACGGAGCTGAAGCCGGTCACGACGGGGGCGATTCCGAAGAATGCCCCGAGGGCGAGGATGCCGCCGAGGATGCCGGCGGAGAAGTTGTCCACCAGCATCTCGAAGCCGGGCTTGATCTTGCCGGCCCACAGGCCGTCGAGCTTCTTCAGCAGGTACGCCGAGAGCGGGCCGACGAGCATGGCGCCGATGAACATCGGGATCTCACTGCCGACGATGACACCCATCGTGGCGATCGTGGCGATGACACCGCCGCGGATGCCGTAGACCATCCGGCCACCGGTGTTGGCGATGAGCAGTGGGAGCAGGTACACGATCATCGGGCCGACCATCTTGGCGACCGTTTCGTTGGGGGTCCAGCCGGTGGGAATGAAGAACGCGGTGATGAGACCCCACGCGATGAAGGCCGCGATGTTGGGCATGATCATTCCGCTGAGGAAGGTGCCGAAACGCTGGACGTGCACGCGGGCTCCCCCGCTCTTGTTCTGTGTCCCGGTTGACGTCGTCGTCATTTTTCTGCCTTTCGTGTTGGTTGTGATTGTGCGGGTGCGTGGATTGTGTGCGTGCGGATCACGCCTGGGCGTCGTGGTCGGTGGTGAGCAGGCCGGCAAGGGTGTCGAGCACGAGGTCGGCATCGGTTCCTTCGGCGGTCAGGGTGACCTCGTCGCCGAAGTTGATGCCGAGCGAGATGACCCCGAGGATGCTTGCCGCGTCCGCGACAGTGCCGCCCTTGGCGGCCAGTGTGACCTCGAGGCCGGAATCGGAGGCGGCCTGCGTGAACAGCCTCGCCGGCCGGGCGTGCAGCCCGTGGGTCGATCCGATCAGAACGGTGCGTTCAGCCATCGGCGTGTGTCCTTTCTCGTGCATTCGTTCTCCCGCGGTCTCGGTGGAGTCCGGGGGTGGTCAGCCGGTCAGAGTGTGCAGCGCCGCTTCCAGTGCCTCGTCGCCATCGCGTGCGGTGAAGATGGTGGCCGGCAGCAGCGAGCAGCCTGCGCCCGCCCGTTCGGCCAGCGCAGTGAACTCGTCGATGCGGGGAGCAAGGTGCGGTCCGACCAGGAGGACATCGACGCCGTCGAGGGCATCCGGCAGGTCCGACTCGCTACCCGCCGACACCTCCAGGTCGAGACCGCGGGCGGCGGCCGTCCGGCGCATCCGCAGGGCCACGAACGTGCTGGACGCACCGGCACCGCAGACAACCAAAATCTTCATCGATTCACCTTTCGCAGTAGCGCTGAGCCCAGTCTGGCCAGATGGTCCTGATCCGGCCACCACGTCCTTTTCCGCACCCCCGGAAGCGGTTCTGAGCGGAACAACGGGCCAGGCGTGGTTGACTACAAGCGGATTGATGGAGCTGTGTGCAATGAGCGATAAACAGACACGGATGCTGGACTACCTGTCCCAGACGCCGGCCTGGGTCACCGCCGGCGAGCTTGCCGACCTCCTGGGCGTCACCCCTCGCACCGTGCGGAGCTACATCACCGCGGTGAAGGCGGCCGCGCATCCGCTCGAGGTCGTCGAATCGGGTGCCGCCGGGTACCGGCTCGACCTGGATGCCTACGCCGCCTACCGGGCAGCGCGGCGGTCGAGCACCGAGCCGGAGACCCCGCAGAACCGGCTGTACGCGCTGGTGCGCCGGCTCACCGAGGCGGAGGCCGGACTCGACGTGTACGACCTGTCCGAGGAGTTGTTCGTCAGCGACTCAACCGTCGACGCCGACCTGGCGAAGGTCAGGCAGCTGCTTCCCGACACCGGGCTCACCCTGATCCGCCACGGCAGCGTGGTCACCCTCAAGGGCTCCGAGACGGATCGCCGCCGCCTTCTCAGCCGGATGTTCCGGGAGGAGAGTTCCCGCGGCCTGCTCGAGCTCGAGGCGATCCAGAAGGAGTTCGCGTCCGAGAGCCTGGGGGCGTTCAAGACCGACCTGATTGCGATGCTCGACTCCCAGGGCTACTTCGTCAACGAGTACGGCACCAACGACGTGCTTCTGCATGTGGCCATCGCGATCGACCGGGTGACCAGGCGCACCGCCCCCGGGTTCGCCGCCGCCTCCACCGGCCCGCCCGACGACATGACCTTGGCCCTCGCCGCCCTGGTCACACGCCATTTCCAGGTCGAACTGGGCAGCGGGGACCTCGATTACCTGGCCCTGCTCCTGAAGACCAGGGTGATCACGCCCGGCCACGACAAGCCCGCCGCCGTGCTGATCGAAAGCTTCGTGCGCGCCGAAGACCTCGAATCGGTGCGCCGGATCGTCGGCCAGGCCGGTGAGGAGTTCCTGGTCGACCTGGTCGAGGAGAATTTCATCGTTCGCCTGACGCTGCACGTTCGAAACCTGATCAACCGCGCGCAGGACCGTTCGTACTCGCACAATCCGCTCACCCGGTCGATCAAGACGAGCTACCCGATGATCTACGAGCTGGCGGTGTACATCGCCAGCGCGCTGCAACGCCAGGAGAACATCGTCATCAACGACGATGAGATCGCCTATATAGCCATGCACGTCGGGGCGCACCTGCAGCAGCAGTCCCGCCGGGAAGACCTGGTCAGCTGCGCCCTGGTCTGCCCGAACTACTACGACATGCACGTGCTGCTCCGGGAACGCATCGAACGGGTGCTGGGCGACGAGCTCGAGGTGGTCTCGGTGATCACCCGCAGCGACGTCGAATGGGCGGAGATCGAGGCGGACCTGGTGCTCACCACCATCGACCCGCTGGTGCCCTCCGAGGGCGTCATCGTGATCCAGCCGTTCCTCACCGAGGGCGACATCGAACGGGTCAGGAAGGCCGCCAGCCGCATCCGCCGGATGCGTCGCCGCGCCCACCTCAAAGACGACCTGCTGCAGTTCTTCGACGAGTCGCTGTTCTCGCACAACTTCTACGTCGCCGACGAGAGCGCCATGATCAGGGCCCTCGGCGAACGGATGCTCAACCAGGGCACCATCGGGCAGGACTACATCGACGGCGCGATCGAACGCGAACTGATGTCGTCGACGGCGTTCACCGACAATCTCGCGGTGCCGCACTCGATGTCGATGACGGCGAACCAGACCTCGATCGCAGTCGTCGTCAACGACTCACCGATGGACTGGGGTGAGAACCGGGTCAACGTGGTGGCCCTGGTGGCGTTCAGCAAGGAAGGACGGCGCAGTTTCCAGACCGTCTTCGACCAATTCGTCGAGGTCTTCTCAGACCGTGCCGATGTGCAGCGACTGGTGAAACGGTCCGTGGACTTCGCCTCGTTCATCGACGAACTCGTCCACCTGATGGACCAGTAACCGGCTGGAACTCCGGCGCCGGCTCAGGCCGTCGCGTCCACCCAACTGCGGGACTTGAAGGCGTAGATGGCCGCGTCCAGGGCCTCGTCGCCGTTCTGCGAGGCGAAGACGGTGTCCGGAAGGAGCGCGATGCCGACCCCGGCCTTGATCGCCTGCGCCCGGATCTTCTCATAGCGCGGCGCCAGGTGCGGCCCGACCAGCAGCACGTCGACCGGCCCGAGGGAACCGGGCAGGTCGGATTCGCTTCCGGCGTGCACCGAGACATCGAGGCCCCGCTCGGTCGCCGTGTGGCGAACGCGGTGTGCCACGAAGGCGCTGGAGGCACCGGCACCGCAGACGACGAGGATCTTCATTGACGTGCTCTTTTCTCTTGGCGGGTTGTACCCACCTCAAGTCTCTCGCGTCCGGCGCCGCCCCGCCACCAAACCGCGCCCGGCCCAATCCCCCGTTCGCGAGGCCTTGCGGGGGACTCCCCTACTGGATCGGCACCGGGGTGATGCCGAGCGGCGCCAGGCCGGCGGCGCCGCCGTCTTCCGCGGTGAGCACCCAGATGCCGTCCTTGTGCACGGCGACGCTGTGTTCCCAGTGCGCGGCGGCTTTGCCGTCTCGGGTGGCGACGGTCCAGTCGTCAGCCCGGGTGTACGTCTCGATGTCGCCGAGCACGACCATGGGTTCGATCGCGACGACCAGGCCGGGCTTGACGTCCGGGCCCTTCTGCCGCACCCGGTAGTTGAACACCGGCGGGGCCTCGTGCATGGACCGGCCGATGCCGTGGCCGACGTAGTCGGTCAGGATCCCGTACTGGCCCTGGGATTCGACATAGTCCTCGATGGCGTCGCCGACCTCGTTCAGGTGGCGCGCGACCGCCAGCCTGGCGATGCCGTGCCACAGGGACTGTTCGGTCACCTCCGAGAGCTTCTGGCGTTCCGCCACGAGCTCAGGCCGGCTCGGGTCGGGAATGACGAAGCTGAAAGCCGCGTCGCCGTTCCAGCCGTCCAGGATCGCGCCGCTGTCGATTGAGACGAGGTCACCGGCCGCGAGGACCCGGGAGCCGGGGATGCCGTGCACGACGTCGTCGTTGACCGACGCGCAGACCGTGTGGTGGTAGCCCTGTTCGAGTTTGAAATTCGGCTGTCCGCCCAGCGCCACGATGGCGGCCTCCGCCGCGGCGTCGATCTCCAGGGTCGTCGCCCCGGCCCGGATCGCGGCGCGGGCCGCGTTCAGCGACGCGGCCGTCGCCAGGCCCGGGGCGAGCATGAGTCGCATCTGCGCCGGCGACTTGTAGATGGAACGTCGAAGGCTCATGGTGTCGATCCCTGCATTGCTGATTGTCGTGCGTGAATTGCCGCCGGCCGGGTGCGGCCCGCGTGCGCTCGGGCCCGCGGCTCAGGCGGCGTGGATGCCGCGCTCTGCCAGGGCGTCAAGGATGCGGGTGGTGACCTCGTCGACGGCGCCCAGGCCGTCCACGGTGACCACGATGCCGCGGGAGCCGTAGATGTCGATCAGCGGGGCGGTCTGCTCCGCGTATACGTCCAGGCGGTGCCGGATGACCTCGGCCGTGTCATCGGCCCGGCCCTGCTCGGCTGCACGCTTGAGCAGCCGGGCGACGACCTCGTCGGTGTCGGCGACGATCTGCACGACGACGTCGAGGGCAGTTCCGTCGGCTTCGAGCAGACGGTCCAGCTCCTGCACCTGGTCGAGCGTGCGCGGGTACCCGTCGAGCAGGAAGCCCGCGGCGGCATCGGCCTGGTGCAGGCGGTCGCTGACGATCGCGTTGGTCAGGGAGTCGGGCACGTACTTGCCGGCGTCGATGTACTCCTGCACCTGGATGCCGAGGGGGGTCTTGTTCTTCACGTTGTAACGGAAGATGTCCCCGGTCGAGACGGCCGGGATCGCGAAGGCCGTGGCCATCCGCTCGGCCTGGGTGCCCTTGCCGGCCCCGGGCGGGCCGATCACGAGGAGACGCGTCATCGGAGAAGCCCTTCGTAGTGGCGCTGCTGGAGCTGCGAGTCGATCTGCTTGACCGTCTCGAGTCCGACGCCGACGATGATCAGGATGCTTGCTCCACCGAACGGGAAGTTCTGGTCGGCGCCGATCGCGGAGAAGGCGATCAGCGGCAGCAGCGCGATCAACCCCAGGTACAGGGCGCCGGGCAGGGTCACCCGGGTGAGCACGAAGTCGAGGTACTCGGCCGTGGGGCGTCCCGCGCGGATACCGGGGATGAAGCCGCCGTACTTCTTCATGTTGTCGGCGACCTCTTCGGGGTTGAAGGTGATCGCGACGTAGAAGTAGGTGAAGCCGACGATGAGCAGGAAGTACATTGCCATGTAGAGCGGGTGATCGCCCTTGGTCAGGTTGTTGGTGATCCAGGTCACCCAGGCGGCGGGCGACTGGCCGGCCGCGGGCTGGTTGAACTGCGCGATCAGAGCGGGCAGGTACAGCAGCGATGAGGCGAAGATGACGGGCACGACGCCGGCCATGTTCACCTTGATCGGGATGTACGTGTTGTTCCCGCCGTAGGTGCGGCGACCGACCATCCGTTTGGCGTATTGCACAGGGATGCGCCGCTGTGACTGCTCGACGAAGACCACGGCGGCCACCACGAGCAGTCCGACCACGATCACGATCAGAAGGATGTCGATGCCCTTCTGCTGGCCGATCGCACCGAGCGAGTTCGGGAAGCGGGCCGCGATCGAGGTAAAGATCAGCAGGGACATGCCGTTGCCGATGCCGCGCTCGGTGATGAGCTCACCCATCCACATGATCACGCCGGTGCCGGCGGTCATGGTGATGACCATGAGCATGATGGCGTACCAGGCGTCATTGGTGATCAGTTGCGAGCACTCGGAGCTGGCCGACGTGCCGAAGAGAGCACCACTGCGGGCCACCGTGATCAGCGTCGTCGACTGGAGGATGCCGAGGGCGATGGTGAGGTAGCGCGTGTACTGGGTCAGGGTGCTCTGACCGGACGCACCCTCCTTATAGAGGGTTTCAAAGTGTGGGATGACCACGCGCAGCAGCTGCACGATGATCGAGGCCGTGATGTACGGCATGATGCCCAGCGCGAAGACTGAGAGCTGCAGCAGTGCGCCACCGCTGAACAGGTTGACGAGCTCGTAGAGGCCGCTGGTTCCCTGGTTCGCGGCAAGACAGGCTTGCACGTTTCCGAAGTCGACGAACGGCGCCGGGATGAATGAGCCCAGGCGGAACAGGGCAACGATCCCCAGGCTGAACCCGATCTTCTTGCGAAGGTCGGGCGTGCGGAATATCCGCGCAATGGCGCTGAACACAATGCCTCCAGTTGATAACGTGAAAAACGAGCTTGTCGAGACCAGCATCGAAAGATTTCGATCGGTGGCCTCGACAAGCTCGTTCAGCGTCGACGGACTTACTTGATTGAGCCACCTGCAGCGACGATCTTCTGCTCTGCCGAGCCGGAGACCTTGTCCACCGCAATGTTCAGCTTAACGGCAATGTCACCGTTGCCGAGAACCTTGACCTTCTCGTTGTCGCGAACCGCGCCCTTGGCCACCAGGTCGGCGATGGTTACATCGCCGCCGTTCGGGTAGAGCTCGGCCAGCTTCTCCAGGTTGACAACCTGGTACTCGACGCGGAACGGGTTCTTGAACCCGCGCAGCTTCGGGGTGCGCATGTGCAGAGGCATCTGCCCACCCTCGAAGCCGACGCGCACGTTGTAGCGTGCCTTCGTGCCCTTGGTGCCACGACCCGCGGTTTTACCCTTGGATCCTTCACCACGTCCGACGCGCTGACGCGACTTCTTGGCGCCGGCGGCGGGACGAAGGTGGTGCACCTTCAGGACCTGCTCGCGCTTCTCAGCAGGAGCGGCCTTGACGGCAACCTTGGCGGCAGCAGCCTTCTTGGGGGCTGCAGCCTTCTTCTCGGTGGCGGGCTTGGCGGCTGTCGTCTTGACAGCGTCCTTCTCGTCAGCCATTAGTCGATCTCCTCAACCTTGACAAGGTGAGCGACGGTGTTGACGTAGCCGCGGTTCTGCGAGTTGTCCTCGCGGATGACCACGGCGCCGATGCGTCGGAGACCCAGGCTGCGAAGCGTGTCGCGCTGGTTCTGCTTCTCACTAATTTTGGACTTGATCTGTGTCACTTTGAGGCGAGCCATCAGGCACCTGCCTTTGCTGCTGCTGCGGCTGCTGCCGCTGCGGCGTCGGCACGCAGGAAGCGTGCCGGGGCAACGTCTTCGTACGCGAGGCCACGGCGAGCCGCAACCGCACGCGGCTCTTCGAGCTGGTGCAGGGCCTCGACAGTGGCGTGGACGATGTTGATGGTGTTCGACGAGCCGAGCGACTTGCTCAGCACGTCGTGGATGCCGGCGCACTCGAGTACGGCGCGCACCGGGCCACCGGCGATAACGCCGGTACCTGCTGCGGCCGGACGGAGCAGAACGACGCCTGCAGCGGCCTCACCCTGGACGGGGTGCGGGATGGTCAGGCCAACGCGGGGAACGCGGAAGAAGTTCTTCTTCGCTTCCTCGACACCCTTGGAGATCGCGGTAGGCACTTCACGCGCCTTGCCGTAGCCGACTCCGACCAGTCCGTTGCCGTCTCCGACGACGACGAGGGCGGTGAAGCTGAAGCGACGACCACCCTTGACGACCTTGGACACCCGGTTGATGGTGACGACGCGCTCCAGGAACTGGCTCTTGTCGGCATCGCGGCTACCGCGGTCCTTGTTGGGGTTGCGCTCACGGCCACCACGACGAGCCTCACGAGGCTCGTTCTGCGGGGGCGTCGTCGACGCAGCAGTTTCGACGGGTGCCTCAGCGGCCACCACGTTCTCCTTCGTTGCTGTGCTTGCAGTTTCAGTGCTCACAGGTTCAATCCACCCTCTCGAGCTCCCTCGGCGATGGCAGCGACGCGTCCTGCGTACTTGCTGCCGCCACGGTCAAATACGACGGCTTCGATACCGGCGGCCTTCGCGCGCTCGGCGACGAGTTCGCCGACCTTGCGGGCCTTGGCGGTCTTGTCACCATCGAAGGTGCGCAGACCGTCTTCGAGCGTGGACGCCGACGCAAGGGTGAAGCCCTTGCTGTCATCGACGACCTGCACGAACACGTGGCGAGCCGAACGGGTCACGACGAGACGCGGCCGAAGCGCGGTCCCCTCGATCTTCTTGCGAAGACGTGTGTGCCTGCGTCCGCGGGCAGCAGCCTTGCTCTTACCTCTAGTTCCGAGACCCATGGTTACTTACCACTCTTTCCGGCCTTGCGGCGAACAATCTCGCCGGCGTAACGCACACCCTTGCCCTTGTAGGGCTCTGGCTTGCGAATCTTACGGATGTTGGCGGCGACCTCGCCGACAGCCTGCTTGTCGATGCCACCGACCGTGAGGCGGTTGACGCTCTCCACGGTGAGGGTGATGCCGGCAGGTGCCTCGACGAGGACCGGGTGCGAGAAGCCGAGGGCGAACTCGATCGAGGTGCCCTTCTGGGCGACGCGGTAACCGGTACCGACGATCTCGAGCGACTTGGTGTAACCCGTGGTCACTCCGATGATCTGGTTGGCGATCAGCGTGCGGGTCAGGCCGTGCAGCGAACGCGAGTTGCGCTCGTCGTTCGGGCGGGTGACGACGACGTGGCCGTCTTCGATCTTGACCTCGATGGGGTTGGCGACGGTGAGCGCGAGCTCGCCCTTCGGACCCTTGACGCTGATGAGCTGGCCGTCAGCGGCCACAGTGACATCCGCGGGGATCGGGATGGGGAGTCTTCCAATACGTGACATCGTCGACTACCACACGTAGGCGAGAACTTCTCCGCCCACGCCCTTCTTCTCGGCCTGGCGGTCGGTGAGCAGACCGCTGGAGGTGGACAGGATGGCAACGCCGAGGCCACCGAGAACGGTGGGGATTTCGGTCGACTTCGCGTACACGCGCAGGCCGGGCTTGGAAACCCGCTTGATGCCTACGATGGAACGCTCGCGGTTCGGACCGAACTTGAGGTTGAGCGTGAGGGTCTTGCCGACCTCTGCATCCTTGACGTCCCAAGCCGAGATGTAACCCTGGGCCTTGAGGATGTCTGCGATGTTCGCCTTGAGCTTGCTGTGCGGCATGGACACGGTGTCGTGGAACGCCGAGTTAGCGTTGCGCAGTCTGGTCAGCATGTCTGCGACCGGATCTGTCATTGTCATTTGTGGTGCCTTTCTCGCCTGGTTTCGTTCATCCGTTACACGGGTGACGACCTTGGTCGTTGTGGGGCTGGACGGTTGTCCAGCCCCCGGGGTGTACTACAAGGAGCCGAAGCTACTTTACTTGGTGTTTTCGGCCGTCTTGAACGGGAAGCCCAGCGCCTTGAGCAGCGCGCGTCCTTCTTCGTTGTTCTTGGCCGTCGTCACAACCGTGATATCCATACCGCGGATACGGTCGATCCGGTCCTGGTCGATCTCGTGGAACATGACCTGCTCGGTGAGACCGAAGGTGTAGTTGCCGCTGCCATCGAACTGCTTGTCCGACAGACCGCGGAAGTCACGGATACGGGGAAGCGCGAGGCTGAGCAGCCGGTCGAGGAACTCCCACATGCGGTCGCCACGTAGTGTGACGTGCGTGCCGATGGGCTGTCCTTCACGCAGTTTGAACTGCGCGATCGACTTGCGTGCCTTGGTGACCTGCGGCTTCTGGCCGGTGATCTTGGTGAGGTCGGCGACGGCGCCATCCATGATCTTGCCGTCGCGAGCTGCCTCGCCGACACCCATGTTGACAACGATCTTGACCAGGTTCGGAACCTGGTGAACGTTGGTGAAGCCGAGGTCCTTGGTGAGCTGGGCAGTGATCTCATCGCGGTACTTCTGCTTCAGGCGCGGCAGGACTGCCGGAGTTGCTTCGGCCGCTGCTACTGCAGTGTCGGTCATCAGAGGTCCTTCCCTGACTTCTTGGCGTAACGGATGCGGACGGTCTTGGTGACCCCGTCCTTCGTCACGTCTTCGAGGCGGACGCCGACGCGAGTCGGCTTCTTGGTCTCCGGGTCGACGATGGCCACGTTGGACACGTGAATCGGCGCCTCCATGGTCTCGATGCCGCCGGTCTTGGTGCCGCGCTGGGTCTGGCCAACGCGAACGTGCTTCGTGACGAAGTTGATGCCCTCGACGAGGACCCGGTTCTTCTCCACGAACACGGCGATGACCTTGCCCTGCTTGCCGCGGTCGCCGCCGCGGGCCTGGGTACGGCCGGTGATGACCTGAACGAGGTCACCCTTTTTGAGTCTGGCCATGATTTAGATAACCTCCGGTGCCAACGAGATGATCTTCATGAACTTCTTGTCGCGAAGTTCGCGACCGACCGGTCCGAAGATTCGGGTGCCGCGAGGGTCACCGTCGTTCTTCAAAATCACTGCGGCGTTCTCATCGAACTTGATGTACGAACCGTCTGAACGACGGGTCTGCTTTTTGACGCGAACGACAACGGCCTTGACGACGTCGCCCTTCTTGACGTTTCCGCCCGGGATCGCATCCTTGACCGTGGCGACAATCGTGTCGCCCAGTCCGGCGTAGCGACGGCCGGAGCCGCCGAGCACGCGAATGGTCAACAGTTCCTTGGCACCCGTGTTGTCGGCAACCTTGAGTCGTGATTCTTGCTGAAGCACTTTTTAACTCCTTCTATCAAGCAAGCGCGAGGCTTACTTGGCCTTCTCGAGGATCTCGACCAGGCGCCAGCGCTTGGAGGCGCTGAGCGGACGGGTCTCACTGATCAGGACCAGGTCGCCGATGCCGGCGATGTTCGCCTCGTCGTGAGCCTTCAGCTTGGACGTACGGCGGATGACCTTGCCGTACAGGGGGTGCTTCACGCGGTCTTCGACCTCGACAACGATGGTCTTGTCCATCTTGTCGCTGGTCACGTAACCACGCAGCGTCTTGCGGTAGCCGCGAACGAGAGCCTCAGCCTCGGCAGCGACGACCTTTTCGTCAGTCTTCGCCATGACTAGGCCTCCTTCGTCTCGACGGCGTCGTCCGCAGCGGTGTCGTCAACAGACTCGACTGCAGGCTTGGCCTTCTTTGTCTTCTTCTCAGCCTTTTCCGCCTTGGCGGGGGCCTCGACGGGCACGGGAGTCGGGCGAATGCCCAACTCGCGCTCACGGAGAACCGTGTAGATGCGAGCGATGTCGCGCTTGACCGCGCGGAGGCGGCCGTGGCTTTCGAGCTGGCCGGTGGCCGACTGGAAGCGAAGGTTGAACAGTTCTTCCTTCGCCTTCTTCAGCTCGTCGAACAGTCGCTCATTTTCAAAAGTGTCGAGCTCGACCGAGGCGAGCTCCTTGGATCCGATCGCCATTATGCGTCGCCCTCCTCGCGCTTGATGATGCGTGCCTTCAAGGGCAGTTTGTGAATTGCGCGGGTCAGCGCTTCCTTCGCGACGATGTCGGTGACACCGCTCAGCTCGAAGAGGACGCGACCCGGCTTGACGTTGGCGACCCACCACTCGACGGAACCCTTACCTGAACCCATGCGGGTTTCGGCCGGCTTCTTGGTGAGCGGGCGGTCCGGGTAGATGTTGATCCAGACCTTCCCGCCACGCTTGATGTGACGCGTCATGGCGATACGAGCGGACTCGATCTGACGGTTGGTCACGTAGGCGGGCGTGAGTGCCTGGATGCCGTACTCGCCGAACGACAGTTCAGTACCACCGGTTGCGTGGCCTGTGCGGCCCGGGTGGTGCTGCTTGCGGTGCTTGACTCTGCGTGGAATCAACATGGTTATGCCTCAACTCCTGCTGCAACCGGTGCCGCTGCCTCTGCGCGGGGCGCACGGCGGGGTCGGTCGTCACGTCGTTCGGGGCGGGTCGACTTAGCGTTGGCCTGCTCGCGAGCGAGTTCCTTGTTGGTGATGTCGCCCTTGTAAATCCAGACCTTCACGCCGATGCGGCCGAAGGTGGTCTTGGCTTCGTAGAAGCCGTAGTCGATGTTCGCGCGCAGGGTGTGCAGTGGCACGCGTCCCTCACGGTAGAACTCCGAACGGCTCATTTCGGCGCCACCGAGGCGACCGGAAACCTGGATGCGAACACCCTTGGCGCCGGCGCGCTGGGCACCCTGCAGGCCCTTGCGCATCGCGCGGCGGAATGCCACACGTGCGGAGAGCTGCTCTGCGATGCCCTGGGCGACGAGCTGAGCGTCGACCTCGGGGTTCTTGACCTCGAGGATGTTTAGCTGGATCTGCTTGGCGGTGAGCTTCTCGAGGTCGGAGCGGATGCGCTCGGCCTCCGCGCCGCGGCGACCGATCACAATGCCCGGACGGGCGGTGTGAATGTCGACGCGAACGCGGTCACGAGTGCGCTCGATCTCGATGCGGGACACGCCGGCACGGTCGAGGCTGGTGCTCAACAGTCGGCGGATCTTGACGTCTTCAGCAAC
This sequence comes from Cryobacterium sp. HLT2-28, assembly GCF_004402495.1. Taxonomy (GTDB): domain Bacteria; phylum Actinomycetota; class Actinomycetes; order Actinomycetales; family Microbacteriaceae; genus Cryobacterium; species Cryobacterium mannosilyticum. The sequence continues at coordinate 76,554 of NZ_SOFH01000009.1, forward strand.
GAAGTCGCTGTAACGCTGGCCGGGCTTCGTCGAGTCAGAGAACCATCGCGACACGTGGTCGGTCGTGATTCCCAGACGGAAGCCGTAGGGGTTTACCTTCTGACCCATTACTTCGTACCCTCCTCAGGAGTGGCGAGCACAACAGTGATGTGGCTCGTGCGCTTCTTGATCTGGAATGCGCGACCCTGTGCTCGGGCCTGGAAACGCTTGAGGGTCGTACCCTCGTCAACGAACGCCTGGCTGACGAACAGATCCTGCTCGTCCAGGAAGGTGTTGGCTGCATCTGCCTTGACCCGGGCGTTCGCGATTGCCGAAGCAACCAGCTTGTACACCGGATCGCTCGCACCCTGGGGTGCGAACTTCAGGATTCCCAGGGCCTCATGTGCCTGCTTGCCGCGGATCAGGTTGACAACGCGACGAGCCTTCTGGGGGGTAACGCGGATGTGACGCACGCGTGCGATCGACTCCACCATTTCTTCTCCTCCTTCACGTCCCCGCGTTAGCGGCGACGGCCCTTCTTGTCGTCCTTCACGTGTCCACGGAAGGTGCGGGTGGGCGCGAACTCGCCGAGCTTGTGCCCGACCATGCTCTCGGTGACGAACACCGGGATGTGCTTGCGTCCGTCGTGAACCGCGATGGTGTGCCCGAGCATGCCGGGGATGATCATCGAACGGCGCGACCAGGTCTTGATTACGTTCTTGCTGCTGGCTTCGTTCGCCTTGACAACCTTGCGAAGCAGGTGGTCGTCAACGAACGGGCCTTTCTTGAGACTGCGAGGCATCGTCTACTCCTACTTACGCTTCTTGCCGACGGTACGGCGACGAACGATGAGCTTGTCGCTTTCCTTGTTCGGGTGGCGGGTGCGCCCTTCCTTCTGGCCCCAGGGGCTGACGGGGTGACGTCCACCGGACGTCTTACCCTCACCACCACCGTGCGGGTGGTCGACCGGGTTCATGGCAACACCACGAACGGTCGGGCGAACGCCTTTCCAGCGCATACGGCCGGCCTTGCCCCAGTTGATGTTCGACTGCTCGGCGTTGCCGACCTCGCCGATCGTGGCGCGGCAGCGGGCGTCGACGTTACGGATTTCTCCGGACGGAAGGCGCAGCTGGGCGTAGATGCCATCCTTCGCGACGAGGCGAACAGACGATCCGGCGGAGCGGGCCATCTTGGCGCCACCGCCCGGACGCAGCTCGACCGCGTGAATGATGGTACCGGTGGGGATGTTCTTCAGCGGCAGGTTGTTGCCGGGCTTGATGTCAGCACCGGCGCCCGACTCTACGATGTCGCCCTGGTTCAGCTTGTTCGGGGCGATGATGTAGCGCTTGGTTCCATCGAGGAAGTGCAGGAGCGCGATGCGCGCCGTGCGGTTGGGGTCGTACTCGATGTGAGCGACCTTGGCGTTGACGCCATCCTTGTCGTTACGACGGAAGTCGATCAGACGGTACTGGCGCTTGTGTCCGCCACCGATGTGACGGGTGGTGATGCGACCCTGGTTGTTACGGCCACCGGTCTTGGACAGGGGGCGAAGCAGGGACTTCTCCGGGGTCGACCGGGTGATCTCTGCGAAGTCTGCAACAGATGAACCGCGACGACCGGGAGTCGTGGGCTTGAACTTACGAATAGCCATTTCTTATTCCTCTAGTCCGCGCCGCTTAGCCGACGGCCGTGAAGATGTCAATGGAACCGGACTTGAGCGTGACGATGGCACGCTTGGTGTCCTTGCGCTTGCCCTGACCGAACTTCGTGCGACGCGTCTTGCCGATCCGGTTCATGGTGTTGATCGAAGCGACCTCCACCTTGAAGATCTTTTCGATCGCGAGCTTGATCTCGGTCTTGTTGGAGCGCGGGTCCACGATGAAGGTGTACTTGCCCTCGTCAATCAGGCCGTAGCTCTTTTCAGAGACGACCGGAGCGATGATGATGTCGCGGGGGTCCTTGTTGAGCGGGGTAGCCATTATGCGGACACCTCTTCCTTCTTGGTCTTGCTCTCCACGAACGCGTCGAACGCGCCCTTGGTGAAGACGATGTCGTCACTGACGAGCACGTCGTAGGCATTCAGCTGGTCCCACGGCAGAACGTGCACCGTCGGCAGGTTGCGGATGCTGCGGAGCGTCATTTCGTCCGTGCGCTCCAGTACAACCAGGACGTGCTTGCTGCTGGCGATCTGGCTGAGCAGTTCGATGGCGCCCTTGGTGCTGGGCGTCTCGGCGCTGAACAGTGCCGTCACGACGTGCAGGCGGTCGCCACGGGCGCGGTCCGAAAGCGATCCGCGCAGTGCTGCCGCGATCATCTTTTTCGGGGTGCGCTGCTCGTAGTTGCGCGGGGTCGGTCCGTGGACGATGCCACCACCGGTCATCTGAGGGGCGCGGATCGAGCCCTGACGAGCGCGACCGGTTCCCTTCTGCTTGAACGGCTTGCGGCCGGCACCGGAAACTTCACCACGACGCTTGGTCTTGTGCGTGCCCTGGCGTGCGGCAGCGAGCTGCGCGACGACGACCTGGTGGATCAGCGGGATGTTGGTCTGAACGTCAAAGATTTCGGCGGGCAGCTCAACGTAGCCGGCCTTCTTGCCCTTGGCGTCGATGAGATCGAGTGAGGTAGTCATGCGACTAGGCTCCCTTCACTGCATTGCGGACGAATACGAGGCGGCCCTTGGCACCGGGAACGGCACCCTTGACCAGCAGGAGGCCCTTGTCGGCATCAACGGCGTGAACCTTGAGGTTCAGCACGGTGACGCGCTCGCCACCCATACGACCGGCCATGCGCATGCCCTTGAAGACACGGCTCGGGGTCGAGGAAGCACCGATGGAACCGGGCTTGCGGTGGTTACGGTGTGAACCGTGCGAGGAGGAGACACCCTTGAAGTTGTGACGCTTCATAACACCGGCGAAACCCTTACCCTTGCTGGTGCCCATGACGTCGACCTTGGTGCCGGCAGCGAAGACACCGTCAACGGTGAGTTCCTGGCCCAGGGTGTAGTCAGCGGCATCCGCGGTGCGGAGCTCGGTGAGGTGACGGCGAGGCGTGACGCCTGCCTTTTCGAAGTGTCCGGCGGAAGGCTTGTTGACCTTGCGCGGGTCGATGGCCCCGGCAGCGATCTGAACGCCGGCGTAGCCGTCGATCTCCTTGCTGCGGATCTGGGTGACAACGTTGGGCGAGATCTCGATGACGGTGACGGGAACGAGCTTGTTGTTCTCGTCCCAGACCTGCGTCATGCCGAGCTTCTTGCCGAGGAGACCCTTGGTGGTCTTGGTATCTGCGTAAGACATCGCGGGCCCTAGAGCTTGATCTCGATGTTGACGTCGGCCGGAAGGTCGAGACGCATGAGCGAGTCGACTGCCTTCGGGGTCGGGTCAATGATGTCGATCAGACGCTTGTGGGTGCGCATTTCAAAGTGCTCCCGGCTGTCCTTGTACTTGTGAGGGGAACGGATGACACACACCACGTTCTTCTCGGTCGGAAGCGGCACGGGGCCGACGACGGTCGCGCCCGCACGGGTCACGGTGTCGACGATCTTGCGCGCCGAGATGTCGATGACCTCGTGGTCATACGACTTAAGTCGAATGCGGATTTTCTGTCCCGCCATGTCGAACTCTCTTTCTTGTCAAGGCTTCGTACATCCCGAAGGCTGCATTGGACGCCGTAGTAGCACTGCTGCTGTCGCACCACTGTTCATCTGTCAATTTCGATTCATCGCGCCGCAGCCGCTGGGCCGCGCCACTTCGAACCGCGCCAACGCCTGCTCCGGCCGGAGCCGGGGGAAGGCATGGTTTTACCCGTGCAATCCCGGTTGTTGGTTTGAGCTCTGTTCTGCTACCCGCGGCCTAGCTGCGTATCCCGGCGTGTTGCCACGCACGACACCAGCTATGCACTGCCTGGCAGTGATCCCGACACCGCGTGCAGCGCGGCAGTCGAAAGTGTTGAACTAGAAGAGTCTGCCACAGGCCTTGCCCTTTCTGCAACCCGGGCGTGTCGCGCCCGGCGTGTCGCAGGGCACCGTCTCCCCGAGCGCCCCTCCCCCCTCGCCTCGAGCGCGCCACTTCTGCCGCTGCGCGCCAGGCATGCCTGGCGTGCAGCGGCGCAACTGGCGCGTTCGAGGCATCCGCTCTGCCCGTCACCCTGGTCACCAGGAGCGCAGCGTGGGCCGGGTGATCGGCAGGCCGAACTCGACAAGGCGCGTGCGCAGCCGCACCTTGCTCACCGAGACCGAGAACGGCCAGCGCGTGAACCCGTGAACCTGGCGGCGCACTCCGTCTTCCCGGAGCTTCTCAGCCCAGAGCACCTGCTCAGGCGTGCGACCGTCGCGCATCACCGGGTCGAAGTACTTGACCTTGCCATCGGTCTCCCCCACCTTGTGCTGGTCGGGGAAGCAGAAGTCGACGAAGACTTCGGCTCCGTCGACGATGAACGGATGCTGGAGCACCGGTTCAGGGAATCCGCTCAGGGCGATGTTCACCCGGCTTGCCGACTCGTTCGGCGACCCCGCCAGGTGGGTCGCGAAATCGATCACGGCTTTCGCGCGAACGGAGCCGCGGAATGGCAGCATTCGCGCCCACGTCTCGTAGAGTTCGGCCTTCGTGGCCAGAGCCGGCCGATGTCCCCGGCGGTCGGCGGAGAGGGCGCGGTCGGCCACGACGACGGCCGATTGGAGGTCGAGCGCGGCGGCGAGGTCCACAACCGTGCGCGCCACCGTCGTGACCAGCAAGCCGTTGACCAGGGTGATGTCCCGGGGATCGAAGTGGACCGCGTGCTTCCGAATGCCGGGCTTCGATCTGCCCCCGGCCGCCCGAGGAACGATGAAATGGACCTCGGCTGGAGGTCCGAAGAGAAACGGGAGGCCATGAAGCACGGCCGCCGATTGATGAGAGAGCACGAGTTCACTCCGTCGGGCGGCTGCCGCCGCGACCACCACGACGGCGTAACGCTCCTCATTCCGGAAGGTGTCCCATTGCCCCTGAGGAAAGTAGTGCCCGCGGGAGACGCGGTGGAACTCACCACGCAGCGCGCGACGACGCAGTCGCAGGTCCGCGCCGAAAGACCGGGTGTAGTCGGCCACTGAGAACAGTCGGTCGGCCGGATTGTCCGAATGCGCAGGTGAATTCATGCACCCACAGTGCGGCGGCCCCGCTCCTGCCCGGCACCACCGCCGTGATCTGTGGACAGCGGCCGGCATCCGTCACCCGTGAATGGATGCTGTCCGGCCCGAGCGCGCCAGTTGCGCCGCTGCGCCCCCGGCGTGCCTGGCGCGCAACGGCGAAGTCGGCGCGCTCGACTGAATGGCCGTTCGCGATGTGTGCCAGCGGCTACTCGTCGCCGATCTTCTCGTCGCCGATCTTCTCGTCGGCGGCGGCGCGGGCACCCTCGATCTGTTCCTCGAACTTGCCGCCGGTGACCTTGTTCGCCGCGTCGGCGACACCGCCGAGGAGCTTGTCGCTGATGTCCTCGGCCTGTTCGCTGTTCAACGCGTCCTTGACCTTGTTGTCGCCGAGGAACTCCTGCGCCTTCTTGGTGATGTCTTCGAGTCCCATGGTGCTCTTCCTGTTCGGGCAGCGGCGTTGCTGCCGAGTCAAAAGTGGAGCGTGGCCGCCCTTCGGCGCAAGAGACTTTCGGGCGCGAAAAAGGGGCCGGTCCCGAAGGACCGGCCCCTGATCTCGACAAGCTCGATCACCGAGCTTCACGCTCGATCACCGAGGTGACCGGGCTCTGAAGGGAACTACTTGATGATCTTCGTCACCGTTCCGGCGCCGACGGTGCGGCCACCTTCACGAATAGCGAAGCCGAGGCCCTCTTCCATGGCGATCGGCTGGATCAGCGCGACGTTCATGTCGGTGGTGTCGCCGGGCATGACCATCTCGGTGCCCTCAGGCAGCGTGATGACGCCGGTGACGTCCGTGGTGCGGAAGTAGAACTGCGGACGGTAGTTCGCGTAGAACGGGTTGTGACGGCCGCCCTCTTCCTTTGACAGGATGTACGCGGTGCCCTCGAAGTCGGTGTGCGGCGTGACCGAACCCGGCTTGACGACGACCTGGCCGCGCTCGACGTCTTCGCGCTTGGTGCCACGAAGAAGAAGACCACAGTTCTCGCCGGCCCATGCCTCGTCGAGCTGCTTGTGGAACATCTCGATACCAGTGACCGTGGTCTTGATGGTCGGGCGGATGCCGACAACCTCGACCTCGGAGTTGATCTTGAGGGTTCCACGCTCGGCGCGGCCGGTGACGACGGTTCCACGACCGGTGATCGTGAAGACGTCCTCGATCGGCATCAGGAAGGGCTTGTCCTTGTCGCGGACGGGCTCCGGGAAGTACTCGTCGACGGCCGTCATCAGCTCGAGGATGTTGCCGACCCACTTCGGGTCGCCTTCCAGTGCCTTGAGCGCGGAAACGCGAACGACGGGAGCGTTGTCGCCGTCGAAGCCCTGCGCGGTGAGGAGTTCGCGAACCTCGAGCTCGACGAGCTCAAGGATCTCTTCGTCGTCGACCATGTCGGACTTGTTCAGTGCGACGAGCAGGGACGGCACGCCGACCTGCTTCGCGAGCAGAACGTGCTCACGGGTCTGAGCCATCGGGCCGTCGGTGGCGGCAACCACGAGGATCGCGCCGTCCATCTGGGCAGCACCGGTGATCATGTTCTTGATGTAGTCAGCGTGGCCCGGTGCGTCAACGTGCGCATAGTGACGCTTCTCGGTCTCGTACTCAACATGCGAGATGTTGATCGTGATACCGCGCTGGCGTTCTTCCGGAGCCGAGTCGATCGACGCGAAGTCGCGCTGAACGTTCGTCTTGGACGGGAACGTGTCAGCCAGGACCTTGGAGATCGCTGCAGTCAGCGTGGTCTTTCCGTGGTCAACGTGACCGATCGTTCCGATGTTTACGTGCGGCTTGGTCCGCTCGAACTTGGCCTTGGCCACTGTGGGTCCTCCTCAGGACTCTCGGCTTCACCGCCCGCTGGTTTGCGGCCGGTGAACCTGCTGGATTTGTGTACTTATGCTACTCGGGCCGGGAGGCCTAAGCGATTTGGGCCCGAAGGCCCCAGGCTATTCGCCCTTGTTCTTCTGGATGATCTCTTCGGCTACAGCCCTCGGGACCTCCGCATAGCTCTCGAAAGTCATCGAGTACACGGCGCGGCCGGAGGTCTTGGACCTCAGGTCGCCGATGTAGCCGAACATCTCCGAAAGTGGAACATGGGCGCGAATTACCTTCACACCGCTTGCGTCCTCCATGGTTTGGATCTGACCGCGGCGCGAGTTGAGGTCGCCGATTACGTCACCCATGTATTCCTCAGGGGTGCGTACTTCGACACTCATCAACGGCTCGAGCAGAACCGGGTCTGCCTTACGAACGGCTTCCTTGAAGCCCATCGATCCGGCAATCTTGAACGCCATCTCCGAGGAGTCGACGTCGTGTGCGGCGCCGTCAAGCAGGCTTGCCTTGACGCCGACCATCGGGTAGCCGGCCAGGACGCCAACGTGCAGCGCATCCTGGATTCCTGCGTCCACCGAGGGGATGTACTCCCTGGGGATGCGGCCACCCGTGACCTTGTTTACGAACTCGTAGCTCTTCTCGGCCGTGATCTCGAGCGGCTCGATCGCGATCTGAATCTTCGCGAACTGCCCGGATCCACCGGTCTGCTTCTTGTGCGTGTAGTCGTGACGCTCGACCGCCCTGCGGATGGTCTCGCGGTATGCGACCTGGGGCTTGCCGACGTTGGCTTCGACGTTGAATTCACGCCGCATCCGGTCGACCAGGATGTCCAGGTGCAGTTCGCCCATTCCCTTGATGACCGTCTGACCAGTTTCCTGGTTCTGCTCGGTACGGAAGGTCGGGTCTTCTTCGGCCAGCTTCTGGATCGCGAGACCCAGCTTTTCCTGGTCCTGCTTGGTCTTCGGCTCGATCGCAACCTCGATGACCGGGTCAGGGAACGTCATCGACTCGAGCACGACCTGCGCGTTCGGGTCGCACAGGGTGTCGCCGGTGGTCGTGTCCTTGAGGCCGATGACCGCGTAGATGTGACCGGCGGTCACGAAGGCCACCGGGTTCTCCTTGTTGGCGTGCATCTGGAAGATCTTGCCGATGCGCTCCTTCTTGCCCTTGGTCGAGTTGATGACCTGGGCACCGGAGTCGAGGTGGCCGGAGTACACGCGAACGTAGGTCAGACGACCGAAGAACGGGTGCACGGCAACCTTGAACGCGAGAGCCGTGAACGGCTCGGTCGCATCCGGGTGGCGCATGATGACCTTCTCCTCGTCACGCGGGTCGTGCGCCTCAATGGCGGGCACGTCGAGCGGGGTGGGGAGGTAGTCGATGACGGCGTCGAGCATCGGCTGGACGCCGCGGTTCTTGAACGCCGAGCCACAGAGGACCGGGTAGATCTCGCTGTTGACCGTGAGCTTGCGAATGGCGCCCTTGATCTCGGCGACGGTCAGCTCTTCGCCGGAGAAGTACTTCTCCATGAGGTCGTCGTCGGTCTCGGCGACGGTCTCGAGGAGGAGCTTGCGGTAGGAGGCGGCCTGGTCGACGAGGTCGGCCGGGATCTCTTCGATGGCGTACTTGGAGCCCATCTCGACGTCACCCTTGGAGTCGCCGCGCCAGGTCAGTGCACGCATCTCGACGAGGTCGACAACACCTTCGAAGGTGTTCTCGGCGCCGATCGGCAACTGGATGACGAGCGGCTTCGCGCCGAGGCGCTTGACGATCGTGTCGACGGTGTAGAAGAAGTCGGCGCCGAGCTTGTCCATCTTGTTGACGAAGCAGATGCGGGGCACGTCGTACTTGTCGGCCTGGCGCCAGACGGTCTCGGACTGGGGCTCAACGCCCTCCTTGCCGTCGAACACGGCGACGGCGCCGTCGAGGACACGGAGCGAACGCTCCACCTCGACGGTGAAGTCGACGTGGCCGGGGGTGTCGATGATGTTGATCTGGTTCTCAGCCCAGAAACAGGTCGTCGCGGCAGACGTGATGGTGATGCCACGTTCCTGCTCCTGCGCCATCCAGTCCATCGTCGAGGCGCCGTCGTGCGTCTCACCGATCTTGTGATTGACACCCGTGTAGTACAGGATGCGCTCAGTGACGGTGGTCTTGCCAGCATCAATGTGAGCCATGATGCCGATGTTGCGGACCTTACTCAGGTCGGTGAGCACGTCAAGTGCCACGGGGGTCCTCCGGAAGTTTGCTTATGGTGATTGGGGCGAAACAGGGCATCCGGCGTTCAAGCCGCGGTGACCGAGCTTGTCGAGATCTGATCTCGACAAGCTCGACCACCGGATCGGCTCGAAGCCGGAACGCGACTACCAGCGGTAGTGAGCGAAGGCCTTGTTCGCCTCGGCCATCTTGTGCGTGTCCTCGCGGCGCTTCACAGCGGCACCGAGGCCGTTGGATGCGTCGAGGATTTCGTTGGTGAGACGCTCGGTCATGGTCTTCTCGCGACGGGCCTTGGCGTAGCTGGTCAACCAGCGGAGGGCCAGGGTGTTGGCGCGGTGCGGCTTGACTTCAACCGGAACCTGGTAGGTGGAACCACCGACGCGGCGCGAACGCACCTCGAGGGTGGGGCGCACGTTGTCGAGTGCCTTCTTCAGCGTGACAACAGCATCCGCACCGTTCTTGGCAACGACACCTTCGAGTGCATCGTAAACGATGCGCTCGGCGAGGCCCTTCTTGCCGTCGAGGAGGATCTTGTTGACGAGCTGGGAAACGATGGGGGCGCCGTATACCGGGTCAGCGATAACGGGACGCTTGGGCGCTGGGCCTTTACGAGGCATTACTTCTTCTCCATCTTGGCGCCGTAGCGGCTACGAGCCTGCTTGCGGTTCTTGACGGCCTGGGTGTCCAGTGCGCCGCGAACGATCTTGTATCGAACACCGGGGAGGTCCTTGACACGACCACCGCGGACGAGCACCATCGAGTGCTCCTGCAGGTTGTGACCCTCGCCGGGGATGTAGGCGGTGACCTCTGTGCCGTTGGACAGCTTGACGCGGGCGACCTTGCGGAGAGCCGAGTTCGGCTTCTTCGGGGTGGTCGTGTAGACACGGGTGCAAACGCCGCGCTGCTGGGGGTTGGACTTCAGGGCGGGAGCCTTGGTCTTGGTGACCTTGGGGCTGCGTCCCTTTCTGACCAACTGCTGAATGGTGGGCACTAATTACTCCTTGTTTTTGCTGCACGGTGACAGCTCATTGATGGTTAGCATTCGAATCGTTCGGTTTCCCGGCCGACTCGAGTTCATCTGGACCCGCCGGCACACACGCAATGAATTCCGTGTGATTTGGTGGGTATGCCGTGGGGGCTGCTCGGTGAGCACACCCTGAGTGAGTGCCGAACCGGACGCGCCTAAGGTGCAGCACGAGGGTATCGCGGTGGCATGACTCAAGCGCACGACAAAGCGCACACCTCGAAATACTAACTCGGCAGTGGCGGCCCGGTCAAATGGGTTACGGGGTCTGACGGGTTCGTTCAGCCGTTGTTCAGATGCTGCGCGGCCAGAGCGGCGAATCGAGCGCCGTGTCGAGGTCGGCGAGGAGGGCCAGCACCCAGGGTTCGACGTAGTCGGCGACGGCCTGGCGCATCCGCTCACGGTGCCGGAACAGCTCGGCGCAGACCCGGCTGCCGACCAGGGCCGCGTGCTCGTCGGCGAGTTTCAGTTCGGTGCGGATGGCCGTCTTCTCCTCCGCCGTGAGCGGCGGCGGAGCGGATTCGGCGGCCGCGGCCTGGTCGGGCCGGGCCAGTTCGGCGAAGGTGAACAGGTAGGGCGCATCCGCGGTGGTGGGCGGGTCGAGGTCGAGGCCTTTGTACTCCGGGTCGAGGCCCTCGGTGGGGTGGTAGCTGGCGGCCGCCTTGCGTTCCTCGTTCAGGTGGATCTCGCGGCTGAGCAGGGGCAGGTTGAGCTCGGTGTATTCGTCGACGGCGGCGTCGATGACGAGCTTCACGCGCATGGCGAGGGCATGCTGCACGGCGTGCGGGACATCGGTGGCCAGGCCGGCGGCGACGATGACCGGCGAGCCGAAGCAGGTGCGGCAGAGGCGGGCGCGGCCGCGGTGCGTGCCCGGGCGCCAGCGCGGGAGCCAACGCAACCAGTTGTCAACCTCATGGCTGACGCGTGACTCGATGGATCCGTCCATGGACGTTAAGGATAGCCGCAATCAGCCCTTGCGAACCGGGAGATTCCGGCCAATCTCACTGCGCCAGGGTCAGGGTTCCTCGTGACGCTCCCAGGGCCAGAGTGGACGCCCGTGCTCACCGACTCGCGAGGCCAGGATGACCGAGTAGAGCAGAGTCACGACGAAGGCGAGAAGGCCGGTCACCGCTGCAAACGGCCGGGCCAGGGTGGTCTCCGCGAAGGTGAGCGCGTCAAACGCCTGGCCGCTGGTCAACGGGTACAGGATGGCACCCACGACGATGAAGACGGCGAACGCCGCCGCCCCGGTCCCGAGCGAGTAGCCCACGGCGACCCGCTGCCGGTTGGGGCGATCACGCAGCCCGAGCGTGAGCATGAGCGCGAAGACCAGCACAATCGAGGCCGCGGCCATGCTCGGGCCGACGAGCGGGCCGGCATCCGGTTCACTGATGACGTCGAGGTTCGTGGCAAGGCTGATCATGCCGAAGGCCGCCACGATCAGCGCGGCGTAGAGCACCGCCGCGAAAACCGCGACGACGCTCGCGTACTTCTGGTAGTCACGCATCGCTCCCCCTATCCGAGTCTTGCGCAGCCCCACCAGCGCCGCATGTCCGTTAGTTGGAGCGGATGCCCTGCGGTCCGTCGGCGAGCACGCGGTCGTACTCGGCCTTCGTCGTGGCGTTGCGCTCGGTAACCGAGCGGCCGCGGCGGGCGATCCACGCGCCGGTCCAGATCGGCACCTCACGGGCGACGACGGCGGCGGCGATCGCGCCCGGGTTCAGCCACTGCTGGCTGACGAAGCGGTAGGCCTCGTCGGGCGTGAAGTTCCACGCCTGCACGCTGAGCAGGGCCGCCCCGATGTAGGAGAAGTAGACGACGACGGCCACGAGGAAGCCGAAGAGCACGTAGGCCCACCAGCCGCCGCGGTTGACGATCGCGACCAGCAGGGCGAAGCCGAGGAAGAAGAAGATCGCCGGCACGTAGAAGATCGGCAGCACGATGAAGTCGGTGAACTTCGCCGTGGTGTCGGCGAGCGAGCCGCTGCCGATGCCGGAGAGTGCCAGCGCGACGAGGGCGTAGAGCGCCGCGAAGACGGCCGTGCCGAGGAGCGCGATCAGGATGCCGACGCCGCGGTTGCCCTTGTGCTTGGGCGCGGTGGGCGCCTGGATGTACACCGGGGGCTGCACGGTGGTGTTCGTCGGCGTGTAGGCCTGGGTCGGCTCGGCCGGCTGGGTATACGGGGGCTGTTCGCGGGTGGGCGCGTCGTCGCTGGCGAGCGTGGCGGCACCGGTGCCGCCGACCGTGGCGGCCGGCACGTAGGTGTCGCGCTTGACCGAGTCGGCGGACACGGGCGCGGGCGCGTACGCCTGGGTGGCGGCGGAATCGGGCGCATCGTAGGAGATCGGCTCGCCGATCGGCGCGCCCGGGTGCGCCTGCTCGGGGTTGGTCTGCTCGGCAGGGTGGGCGAATGCCGCGGGTGCCGCGCCGTCGCGGGCGTCTGCCTCGCGGCGGGCCGTTTCGGCGTCGACGCCGACGGGGCCGGTCTCGTGGCGTCCGGTGGTGGTTGCCGAGGCATCCGTGTCGGGGTTGGTGTTGCCGTCGTTGGGCGTGGTGTCGCTCATGCTGCACTCCTCACGGGCCTGGCGGCCGTAGCTCTCTGCAGTAACCATAGCAATGCGCGTGCTGTGCGCCGCGGAAGCGCGGCGCAGAGTCTGGTGGCGGGGTCGGTCGGGTCGCGTCTGGACGCGCATTTGACCCTCGCAGCGCCCACACCGCGTCGAGATCTACCCTTTCGGTCGAGCACGGCTCGCACGCCGGCCGGTTTCGACCGAAAAGGTAGGACTCGGGAGATGCCCGAGCTACCCGGCCGGAGGTGCAGCCGCGGCGGGCGGATCGATCAGCACGTAAATCAGGGCGGAGATCGTGGTGGTGACCTGATCCGACGTCGCTGGAGTGTCGACGGTGGTCGTGGTGATAGCCGTGGGCGCTGCTGCAGGAGGCGATTCTGCTCGGGCCGTTGCAAAGGTGGTAACCATGACCAACCGCGTGCCCTTTTGAAGACCCTCAATGAAGTCGAGTACGTTCCCGTAGCTTCCGGAAACGGAGAGAGAGATGGGCACGGACACGAAGTTTGACGCTGTGATCAGCGCGTTCGGCACGGGCGCCAGTGCAGCAGCGACCTCAGCAGCAGTTGGTGCCGCTGATGCGGTGGGAGCGGGTGTTGCCGTTGGTGTGGGCGCAGTCTGCGCCCCCTCAGCTGCAGTTGCGGTGGGAGCGACAACGACCGGCACGTACGCCTGCGCGTCCTTCACCGAAATATCGGTCAGCGTGACTTGGTGCTGCTGGGCGATGGAATCCAGCTGCGCGACGAATGCTGGGATCTCGGCCGCGTTGGGAACAGCCAATCTGAGCGCCGATAATTCGCCCTTGAGATCCCCGATGTTCTCGAATTTCACTTTTAGAGCGGCTACTTTGAGTGCAGACGCGGAGTTTTGGGTTTCGACTGCCACGCGGTCTGCGTCTGCAATACTCGCTTCGCTGAGTTTCGGAGAGATCCCGAGAACCCAACCCAGGACGGCGGTGGCGGCGATCAGTACGACGCTTCCAAGAACCCAGAGCCTGTTCAGGTCCATTGTTACTTTCCCTCCGGTGTAGCGAAGCGATTCGAATACGCGCCGCCGTTGATGTGCAGAACGAGGTCGACGGTGTATGCGCCGCTATCGGACCGTTTGATCGACCCGGGCGTGGCATCCGCGTAGCCTGGCAGCCCCTTGATCGCGTCGAGCCATTGGGGGACCGAAGGAAGGTTTGGGCTGGTCACGGTGAGCGTGAGGGTCGCCACGCGGGCAGCTTGTAGGGGAGCAGTTGGTTGCATATACGCGCCCAGCGGGGACGCGGAATCCACGCTTACCGTGTCAATGGAAACGTCTTCTGGCAGCGCCGCACGGACCTTGGAAAGGTAAGACTTCCAGTCGACTTCGGTGGACGCGCCGAATTGGCGTGCCGCGACGGTCAAGTCGACCTCGTTTTGCACCTGATTCACCTCGGCATACTTCGCCTGACCGGCGAGCAACTCTGCCGTGCGCTGCTGAGCGGAAGCCAGCTCAATCTGGCTCTGCTGCGCATGCCATGTCGCAGCGCCCACCCCGGTGATCATCAGAACCACTACTGCGATGAGGATAGCGCCAAGACGCCGACGGGTTGCCTTGACTTTCTTGCCTGCCTTGACCTCCGGCGGCAACAAGTCGACGCGTGGCTCCCCGCCGAGTACCAGCTCGTCACCATCTCTCGAGCGACTCATGCGTGGCTCCCAAGGGCGAGCCCCAGTGCGACGGAATAAGCGCCCCGAGTATTCTGTAATGCTTCTGCGTTGACGCCGCGCCCAAGCGTTACCGCCGCAGCGGGATCGGCCTCAAAGACCGGAAGTCGCGTCAACTCGCCCAGCGCGGTAACGAAGCCACGCAAATGGGCACCACCGCCAGTCAGGACAATCCTCGTCACTGGCATGTGGTTTCTCGTGTTGACGAAGTAGTTGACAGTGTTCCTCAGGCTGTTGAGCAGTTCGGCCGTCACCTCATGGATGATCGTGGCCGCCTGCGGATGCTCGGGCGCTGGATCTAGACCGATCGTGCGCTTCAGCAGCTCTGCCTCATCGGAGGTCAGACCCAGTCGAAGGACCATCGCTTGGGTGAGGTCTCCACCACCCGCGGGAATGAGTCGCACAAATTGCGGGACCCCGTTCAGCGTGACGACGACAGTGGTGGTCGCCAGACCGACGTCGATCTGCACAACCGCACCATCCGCTTGAGCACCCCTGTTGATTACCCGAGTCAGCGCGAAAGGAATCAGATCTACTTCCACGGGTGTAAGCCCAGCCAGCTGGACCGCCTTCACATTCCCCTGGACCGCGTCCTTGACGGCAGCGATCAGGAGCCCGTTTACCTCCGGTCCGGATTCTCCTTCACTCTCTGAAACCGGATAAAAATCGAGCAGGGCGTCGGCCACCGGCACGGCGAGCAAGTCTTGCACCTGGAAGGGAAGCGACTCTCTGATGCGCTTGATCGGCATCTTTGGCACCGTGAGATCGCGTGCAAGCACGCGATGGTTCCCCATTCCGAGAACTACCTTTTTGCTCTTGAAACCGCCTGCTGACCACAGGGTCTTGATTGCGGCCGAAACAGTGTTGGGCTCAACGACTTCCCCCCGGTTGACCGCACCTACGGGCAATTCCACGGCGTGGTAGCGAAGCAAGGTCGGCTTCCCCTTGCCTGCGTCACTCACCTCAGCCGCACGCACTCCGGACGTTCCGATGTCGATTCCTACGACACTTGTCGTCATTGCTTCTCCCTCGCGAGTGCTGCGGTCATGCCAAACCAAAAAGCGACAAATAGCCGACGGCTATCTGTTCACCATAGAAGATGCCGAGCCATGCTCCCGCCAACATCCATGGGCCAAACGGGATACCGCTTTTCCTGTTGGCCTGACGGGCGATGAGGAGCACGAGCGCAAACAGGCCGCCCAGTAGAAATGCTGAGAACGCCCCGACAGCGAGCTGGCCCCAACCGAACCATCCCAGGTAGAGACCGAGCAGCCCAGCGAGCTTCACGTCGCCCATCCCCATGCCGGCCGGGTAGGCCAGCGCCATGAGAAAGTACAGTGCGAATAGCCCGCCAGCCCCGATGATGGCCCCGATGAGCCGCCCGGGCTCGCCCGCCGCCACGGCTGCAGAGGTGAGCAACACCGCACCCACCGGGTAGGCCGGCAGCACAATCCGATTGGGGAGGGTGTGCGTATCGAGATCAATCAACGCTAGGGCGACGCTCACCGCGGCCAGGTACAGCAAGGCCACGAGCGTGAGGATCATTGCGAGGGTCTCGCTTGTTGTCGTTGGGACCTGCACGGCGCGACCAGCCAGAACCCACCAGGCCACGGCGCCGAAGAAGACGGCTGTGCCCAGCTCAACGAGCGGGTACCGTGCCGAAATCTTGATCCCACAGTCCCTGCAGCGGCCCCACAACAGCAGCCAGGACAGCACGGGAACGTTGTCGCGAGCACGGATCGGCCCGCCGCATCCGCCGCAGGCACTCGGTGGCGAGACGATGGACCGTTTGAGCGGCAACCGGTAGACGACGACATTGAGGAATGAACCGATCACGGAGCCGAACATCCCGATGAGAATGGCCACGCTAGCCCGCGTTGATGTTGCGAAGGGCGGTACGGATTCCCAGCACTCCCGTGCCGGGCAGGGTGATGCTCGTCGACGTGCCGTCGCTGAGGTTGACACCGGGGATGCCGATGGGCACGTAATTCAAAATGAACGCATTCGCGGTCTTGGTTCCCGCCGCGTAGATCTGACCCTGCCAGACATCGGCGGAGTTGGTGATCGTGCACGGCGAGTAGATCAGGGCGTTGACCCGCGCGCTGACCGTTGTGTGGCTTGCCATCTTGAAGGTCCCCCCGATTGGGCAGTCCGGAAACTGGTTTCCGCCGACTCCACGGTCCGGCGTGATGAGCCACATATTCCGAGTGTTGGCCACGTTCGACGACACGAAGTTGTTGTTGCCCAGGTTGAACGAGTTGGCGATGACCACGAGGTCGCTGGTGAGCGTCTGGGTGGAACTGAGCTTGGTGAAATCCAGCCCCGAGGATCCGCACGCGAGCCCGTTGAGCACCTTGGGCGTGGTCGACGCCAGCATGGCGGTCATGGCGCTCACGAACCCGGAATTGGTGCAGTCGGACATCACAAATTCGGTGAACCCGCCGGGTGCCCAGTCGGACAGACTGTAGGGGTAGTCCACCCAGCCCGGCACGAAGGGAATGACCGGAGCGACGATGCCGGTCTTACCCGTGAGGGTTGACCCGATGATTGTCCCTCCCGCCGTGTTCAAAGTGCCGGCCACAATCACCGATCCTCCCACCGATCCGGATATCTTCGTGACTCCACCAGCGGGCCCCGCAACGATGTTCCCGCCGACCGCTCCCTGGACAAGAACCGGGCCACCAGCCAGCACATTGCCCTGGACAATCGCGGACGGAGCCAGCGACACAGACGGGTAGGCTCCGCTGTCGGCGCTCACGTTTCCGGTAACCGTGGCACTGTTCAGAGACACCGACCCCGAGGCATAAAGGTCCCCATCGATGAGGCACCCGCTGGCCAAGGACGCCCCACCCTGGCCGAGAATCACGCTGCCGTGAATCGTCGAGCCTGAGGTGCAGCTCGCGCTGCCGGACAGGTACTGGATCGTGGCAGGGGTCGCGCTTGAGGAGTTGATATCGAGGTTGTTGACGGTGCTGTCCGTCTGGGAGAACGAGTAAATGGCCGCGCCCGACGCCGTAATCCAGGTAGGGGGTGTCGGCGTGTAGGGGTAGATCGCCTCGACTTTGCGTTTGTCCCCGGACGCATTACCAAGCATCCCCAGCGTGTTCGCTGATCCCTCGGAGACGAGTTTGACCCTCTTGAATGCTGCCGATGTAGGACACCCGGCCACCCAGGACGTATCAACATCGCCCGTTGCAGATGCTGACAGCAGAGACGAAGACACCGTGACGGTGAACACTGGTTCCGTGGCGGTAGGCCCATACTGCGGCTGGCACACCGAGGTCGCGAGCTTCGCCGCGGCGTAATCGATTCCCGCCTCGCCAGCGGCCTGTGCCTGCACTCCGGAGCGCGTCGAAGTGGTGTAGCCGACGGCGTACAGCGAGCTCGAGGTGATCGTTATTGCGATTATGGAAGCCACGGCCGTCAGTCCGAGGGCGACAAGCATGGCGCTTCCGCGTTCGTGACGCAAACGACCTGAGAGTTTGGCGATTACTAGAAGCACGGTGCGCTCACCATCGATATCTGTGGGGTATAGGTCGTCGTATTGATCAAAACGTACGGGTGGGCCCCGGCCGCAACACTGAACTTCAGGTCTACGCGGGAACCGCTGGGGGCGTTGAAGACTCGCGCGGTCACAGGGTCTGCCGGACTCACCCCGCTTCCCAATAGGGACCACACGCCCTGGGGGCCACCGGCGGGCACAGTAATGAGGGAGGCCGGGGACGAGGTCCTCTTCGTGTAGACGGAACCGCCGTTGAGAGGGGTGTAAAACCAAGCCTGGCACGATGCCGCCGTCGAAGTGGGATCGGTTCCGATGGTACGAACGACCAGCAACTGGGTGCCGGCTACGGCATCAGTCACGACCGTGACCGCTGAGGCGTTTCGCACGCCGGCCTGTACCGAGCGCGCAATCTGCTGGGCGGTAGTTGAGGCGTTCGTGACGGACTGAGTTGTCTCCTGTGTTCGCAGGCCGTTGATCAACAGCCCGCCGGCGACGAACAGCACCAGTACGAGCAACGCCATGTAGATCAGAAGTTCAGCCAGCGAGAATCCCCATTCGCGGTTCTGTGCTGCGTGCTGCTCCATGGCTAGTACCCCCCCGAAGCGACGAAGATGAGCGTGCTGGCGGAGGCAGTGGAATTGGGATATCCGACCTGGGTGACTGACACTCTCACCCGAACGTACCCCGCCGTCAGGCTCGCTGTGCAGCCGCTGAAGGTGTCCCAGACGGGCTGCAACACGACGCCGCGCGGATCGACGACCGGAGCCTGGGTGAGAGCGAGAAACGACTGGATGTCGGTGCAGCTCGGTGTCGTGGATGTGACCGAACGCACAGCGCGGGCCGCCTCGATCTGCATATTGACGATCTGAGCCGCGGTGGCAATCGTCGTGTTTCTAGCCGTGAACTGCAGATTCGTGATGAGTATGGGGGCGAAGGAGATGATGAGCAGGCCCAGTAGAAACATGGACACAACGATTTCAATAATGCCGAAACCGCGCTCGTCGTCGTTAGCCTGCGTGCGCCGGCCGGGCTGGTCGTTCATCCGTGCCTCGCTTGGATGTCGGGTATCCGTGGGTTTCGTGACTCCTGGCCGTGCGGCACTGGAGCCCACATAAATGGGGGTCACTGAGTGAGCACTCCGGTGGCCGAACACGCGGTGAACGCGCAGGACGCGACGCCCGAGACATGACTGGCACCGACCTTCGCGCCGGTCGTGGAGACTGCATAAACGCAGAAGTCCGTTGAGGCACCAGTGCCCTTAGTGAGCACGGGGATGGAACCCGGAGAGACATAGTTATTGTCGGTGGCCAGCGGAGAAACATACCCGTATTTCGCGGGCAAACTGGCCACGTCGGCGGGAAGGGAACCCTCGCTATCCGTCGCGTACGCGACGACGGCGGTCTTGGCATTGCGCACGTCCGACTTCACGGCACTGTCCACGGCGTTGTTCTGAATGCCCAGGTACACCGGGACGGCGATTGCGGACAATATGCCGATGATGATGACGACGACGAGGAGCTCAATCAGGGTGAAGCCCTGCACGCCCTGCGACAAGCGCCCGCGACGAGCAGCCGGGGCGCGCGAGACGCTGGAAGTCATCATCTCTATCCGTTCCTGAGTAGTGAAAGGGCAAAGGTGAGCATGCCCACTACCGAGCGGTGACCTGGGGGCACTGTGAGGCACCCCCAGGTCGATGCGGCCGATTGTTACGGGGTGAGTACTCCGCCTGCGCTGCACGCGGTCGTCGCGCTGGAGACGATGCCGGAGATGTCGCTGGCGCCGATCTTGGTGCCGGTCACCGCAGTGGCAATGATGCAGAATGCGCTACCGGAAAACGAAAGCGTGGGAAGCCCGGCGGCGGAGGTGTAGTTCCCGCCAGTTCCTGCCGGCGCGACGTAGCCGTACTTCGACGGCAGGGCGCTGAGGGTGGCAGGAAGCGCGCCGTTGTTGTCGGTCGCGTATGCCGCGATAGCGGTCTTGGCGTTGGCCACATCCGACTTCACGGCGCTGTCCTTGGCGTTGTTCTGGATGCCCAGGTACACCGGGATGGCGATCGCGGCGAGGATGCCGATGATGATCACGACGACGAGGAGCTCGATCAGGGTGAAGCCCTTTTCGCTCTTCTGGAGGGAATTACGGCGGCTGTTGAGCCCGCCCATGATGCGAGAAACCATGAGGATGTCCATTTCAATCTAGTGCTGCTGTGGGCGGGAATTCCGGATCAGATGATCCAGCATGGTACTCATGATATTGAGAGAAATCTCCCAGAAGAATCCCGCCAATGGGGGGGTATACACCGATACTCCCCCCCAGTTGTAGGGATGGGGAGAGCGACACCCCCCCACTTCGGGGACTACTTGATCAGTGTCGAGATGTTGAAGATCGGCAGGTATAGGGCGACTATCATGCCTCCGACCACGACGCCGAGGAAGGCGACCATTAGAGGTTCGATCATGGCGGTCAGTTGCTCGGTGGCGGACTCAACTTCCTGATCGTAGAAATCCGCGATCTTGTTCAGCATCTGCTCGAGGGAACCGGAGTCCTCACCAACGGAGATCATCTGGGTCACCATGTTTGGAAACACGGGCTCCTGGGCAAGGGGACCGCCAATGGAATGTCCCTGGCGTACCGAGTCGGCCACCTTGACCAGTGCCTGCTCGACCACCCAGTTGCCCGAGGTCTCACCGACGATGTGAAGGGCCTGAAGGATGGGTACGCCGGCGCCAATCATATTCGCGAAGTTGCGACTAAATCGAGCGACCGCGATCTTCTTGAGCAGCTGCCCGAAGACCGGCAGCTTCAACTTGAGCGGATCAAGGAACTTGCGCACACGTTCCGTGTTCTTATTGCGCGGCCACCAAATCGCAAAGGCGATCCCGATCACGACGAGAATCGGAGCGATGTAAATCATCGACCGGGACAGATACACGAGCATCATCGTGGGGAGCGGGAGTTGCCCACCCAGATTCGTAAACATGTTCTCGAATACCGGAACGATGAAAATCAGCATCGCGACGACAGATACCAGGGACATGACAAGCACGATCACGGGATAGGTCATCGCAGACTTAATCGTGCCTCGCAGTTTGACCTCCTTTTCGAAGTTTTCGGCGATCGAATCCAGGGAACCCTCCAGGAAACCGCCGGTCTCACCCGCCCGAACCATGTTCACCATCAAAGGCGGGAACGATTTGGAATGCTGCGCCATTGCATCGGAGATGGACACACCAGTCTCGACGTCATCCCTAACCGCAACGAGAATTTTAGTGAGCGGCTTACTCTCGGTTTGTTCGGCGAGAATGTTGAGCGTTCGCAAAAGGGAAAGTCCCGCCCCGATCATGGTTGCCATCTGCCGGCTCATGATCGCCAGGTCCTTCAGGCTCACGCCTTTGCTGAAACCAGGAATGTTGATTTCTCGGCTCAGCCCGCTCCCTTCCGGGACGACGACCATGGAGATTGGTGATAGCCCCATGGCGCGGAGGCGCGACATTGCCACGCTTTCAGACGAGGCATCCAGACGCCCCTTGACGGCTTTGCCAGCCGCGTCACGAGCCTTGTATGCGTAGGCAAGGTTCGATGCCACTAACGGCCCCTGGGCGAGTAGGAGTCGCCGAAGTCGATTCCGCCGGCTGACATGGCGTTCACGGACGCCTCGGTCGGATCGACGCGCCGGATCAGCTGCGCGAGGCCTTCGAGGTCCTGCGCCTTCTCCTCGGCCGACGCCCGGGTGATCGAGCCCGCGTCCACAAGCTCGGCGAGGTGCTGATCCATCGTGTGCATGCCCAGGGCGCGACCGGCCTGCATCGACGACGCGATCTGGTAGGTCTTTCCTTCGCGAATCAGGTTCGCAACCGCCGGCGTGGTGACCATGACCTCTGTGGCGACGACCCGGCCACCGCCGACCTTCTTGACCAGGGTCTGACAGACCACGCCCTGCAGGGTGGCGGCGAGCTGGGCGCGCACCTGCCCCTGTTGGTGCGGCGGGAACACGTCGATGACACGGTCTATGGTCTGGGCCGCGGACTGCGTGTGCAGGGTGGCGAAGACGAGGTGGCCGGTCTCGGCGGCGGTCAGGGCGACCGAGATCGTCTCCAGGTCGCGCAGCTCGCCGATCAGGATCACGTCGGGGTCCTGGCGCAGCACGTGCTTCAGCGCGGCGGCGAAGCTCTTGGTGTCGTGGCCCACCTCGCGCTGGTTGACCAGGGATTTCTGGTGCTTGTGCAGGAACTCGATCGGGTCCTCGACCGTCACGATGTGGTCGGCGCGGGTGCGGTTGACCAGGTCGATGAGGGCCGCCAGGGTGGTCGACTTGCCCGAACCAGTCGGGCCGGTCACCAGCACGAGGCCACGGGGCAGCTTGGCGAACTGACTCACGGTCTCGGGGATGCCGAGCTCTTTCAGCGGCTTGATCTCGCGCGGGATCAGCCGGAACGCCCCGCCGATCGAGTTGCGCTGGTAATAGTAGTTGACGCGAAAGCGCGCGCCGCCCGCGGTGTAGGCGAAGTCGAGCTCGAGCTCTTCCTCGAACTGTGCGCGCTGCTTGGCCGAGAGGATGCTGTAGAGCGCCGAAGTGACCTTGTCACCCATCCAGCGGGACTCACCCTCGATCGGCCGGAGGCCACCGTCGACGCGGATGCTCGGCGGGGCGCCGACCGTGATGTGCAGGTCGGACGCACCGGTGTCGAGCACCTCGGCCAGTGCATTCAGCAGATCGAGGTCCGAGACCTCGTTGTCGGTGCTCCTGGTGCGGGAGCGACGCCCTGTTGTCTCGACCGGCCCGGTGTCCGAGTCCACCGGAAGAACGGCGGTCTCTAGAAGATGGGCCTGCGGGACATCCGTGACAGGCGCTGCAACAGCCGGGATCTCCGCAACCTCGTCAACGGACTCGTCGAGGTCGTCTGGTTCGGCATCGCCGAGGCTCCAGCTGCCTCCCGCTGTTCCCGGCGGTGTCACCGGAATTTCATAGATGGGCTGGCTCATGCAGATGTCCCCTTCAGCACTATGCGACCACTCGCAAGATTTCTTCGATCGATGTCAAGCCCAGCCGGGCTTTCGCCCAGCCGTCTTCGCGGAGGGTGATCATGCCCTGCTCGCGCGCGACCCGGCCGATTTCGGCGCTGGACGCGCGGGCGACGGCGAGGCGCTCGATGTCCTCGGTCACCGTCATCACCTCGTGCACCGCGATTCGGCCGCGGTAGCCGGTCTTCGAACAATGCGAGCAGCCGACCGGTCCATAGATCGTGGGCAGCGGCCGCTCCGGGTCGAACGCGAAGCGCAACCGGGTCAGGTACTCCGCTGACAGCACGGACGGCTTCTTGCACTTGTCGCAGAGGCGTCGGGCCAGCCGCTGGGCGACCACGCAGTCCAGGGCGGACCCGACCAGGAACGGTTCGATGCCCATCTCCGTGAGCCGGGTGATCGCGCTCGGCGCGTCGTTGGTGTGCAGGGTCGACAGCACGAGGTGCCCGGTCAGCGACGCCTCGATGGCGATCTGCGCGGTCTCGTGGTCGCGGATCTCACCCAGCAGCACGACATCCGGGTCGCTGCGCAGGATGCTCCGGAGCGCGCTGGCGAAGGTGAGGCCGGCCTTCGGGTTCACCTGCACCTGGTTAATGCCCGCCATGCGGTACTCGACCGGGTCTTCGACCGTGATCACATTGATCTCGGGGCGGGCGACGGCGCCCAGGGTCGTGTAGAGGGTGGTCGACTTGCCCGAACCCGTCGGACCGGTGATCAGAATCATGCCGTAGGGCTTGGAGTACGAAGTCTTGTACGCCTCGAAGTTGTAGTCCAGGAGAGCCAGCGCGCGCACGTCGAGAGTCGTGTTCGAGTTGTCGAGGATTCGCATGACGACCTTCTCGCCCCACACGGTGGGCAGGGTCGCGACGCGCAGGTCGATCTGGCGGCCGGCGTGACGCACGGTCATGCGGCCGTCCTGCGGTTTGCGCCGCTCGGCGATGTCGATGTCGCTCATGATCTTGAGCCGCGAAATGACGCCGTTCTGGATGCTCTTGGGCGCGGTCTGCATCTCGTGCAGCACGCCGTCGATGCGGTAGCGCACCCGCAGGCTGTGCTCGCCGGGTTCGATGTGGATGTCGGAGGCTAGGTCCTGGATGGCCTGGCTGACCAGCAGGTTCACGAACCGAACGATCGGGGCGTCGTCGTCGATGGAGTCCGAGACGCCGAAGGATGAGCTCTCGGCGGCGGCGTTCTCTTCCTCCAGGGTGGAGGTGAGGTCGCTGAGTTCGTCGTCGGCGCGGTGGTAGCGGGTTATCGCAGCGAGCAGGTCGCCACGTTCGGCGACCACCTGGGTGACGCGCATTCGGGAGGCCTCGCGCACGTCGTCGACGGCGAAGACGTTGCCGGGATCGACCATGGCCAGGATGAGCCGGCCGTTGTCGACCGCGATCGGGATCACTTCGTGGCGTTTGCAGACCGCGACCGGCACCAGCGAGACCGCAAGCCGGTCGACCGGGTAGTCGGCAAGCTCGACGAAGGGGAGGTTGGCCTGCTGCGCTCGGGCCTTGGCGAATTGCACCTCGGTGATGACGCCCTTGGTGACGAGGGCGCGCACGGCGGTCTCGTCGGCCGGGTCGCCGGCCATCAAATGGTCGAGTTCCTCGATCGGCAGCAGACCGTGCAGGATCAGAATCTCGGTGAGGCTGGCCACGCGAACCTCTCCCGGACTGTAGAGCGCTGCTGGAACTGCGAGTGCTTGCAGCAGGGTGAAGCGGCACTCGAAATGTAATGGGTAACGAAAAACGATATCCCGCCGGGGTGCCGCCGAACAGTCCCGCGATCAGGGGGTACGGGGGTGAAACGGTACGTACCCAGGGATTCACTTTGCTGAGCCGTACTTGAAGAGTAGCGCCCCGGAACCGTCGCCCGACGCCGCAGCGCCGGGGAGAGGGAACCAGATCGCCGCGGCTTCACCCCGTTCGGTGGGCCGGGAGGCACCTCGCCAGCTAGTCGCCGAAGTACACGTCGGGGGATACCGACGGTGCCGGCTTCGAGAACAGGTAGCCCTGGCCGTAGCGGCAGCCCATCCCCGTCAGGAGATCTCGTTGCCCGGTGGTCTCGATGCCTTCGGCGACGACGTCGAGGTTGAGGGAATCGGCCAGACGAAGGATGCCCTCGACGATCGCCCGGTCGTGCTCGGAGCGCTCGAGGTCACGGATGAAGGTGAGGTCGATCTTGAGCAGGTCCACGGTGAACGCCTTCAGGTGGGTGAAGGAGGAGTAGCCGGTGCCGAAGTCGTCGATGGCAAGCCGCACCCCGAGGGAGCGCAGTTCCTGGAAGGTGCGGGCGGCGGAGTCGATCGCGTCGAGCACGGCGCTCTCGGTCAATTCCAGCCAGAGCTGGTGCGGCGGAAGGCCGCTCTCCTTGAGGGCGCGTTTCACGACGGCCCCGAAGTCGTCCTGCACGAACTGCCGCGGCGACACGTTCACGCTGACGGCCATGCCCTCGTCGAGGGAGGCCACCGCCTGGCAGGCCTGGCCGAGCACCGTGGTGCCGATTCCCTTGATCAGCCCGACTTCTTCGGCGATCGCGATGAACTCACCGGGGAGAACCAGCCCCCGTTCGGGGCGCCGCCATCGTGCGAGCGCCTCGGTGGCCACGACGGTCCGTTGCTGCAGGTCGACGATCGGCTGGAACCACGTCTCGATTTCGCCGAGATCCACCGCGTCACGCAGGGCCAGCTCGGTGTCGAGCCTGCGCTCGATCCTCGCGCGCAGGTCGTCGTCGAAGACCTCGTAGCGGGCCCGGCCCCGGCCCTTCGCGAGGTACATGGCCTGGTCGGCGTTGCGCAGCAGCGATTCGGCATCGTCGTGGCCGAGACCGAACGCGATGCCGATGCTGGCGTCGACGGATGCGACCTGGTCGCCGACGTGGATCGGCTCGGCGATGGCCTTCTGCAGCGCCTCGGCGATCTTGTGCACGTCACGGTTACTGCCGACATCCGGGCAGATCACGACGAATTCGTCGCCGCCGATGCGGGAGACCGTGTCGGTTGCCCGGGCGTTCATCCGCAGACGGATACCGACCTCGGTCAGCACGGCGTCACCGGCGTGGTGGCCGAGGCTGTCGTTGACGAACTTGAACCGGTCGAGGTCGATGAACAGCACGGCGACGCCCTGGCCCTGATGCGCGGCCCGGATAAGCGCCTGGTTAAGCCGGTCGAGCAGCAGCAGGCGGTTGGGCAGACTGGTCAGGGGATCGTGGAAGGCGAGGTGCTCCACTCGCGCCTCGGCCAGCCGGCGGGCGGTGATGTCCTCCAGTTGATAGAGGAGTCCCCCGGTCGACTCTCCCTCGTTGATCTCGGCGATGCTGACCTTGACCCAGGTTTCCTCTGCATCGACGCGTCGCATCCGTCGGTCCATTCGCTGGCGGGTGGACGGCCCGTCGGTGAGGCTGATTCGATCGCCGCCGTCGGCTCCGGCCGGCATGAAGATCTCGTCGATGTGGCCCGTGATCACGGCGGTGGACCGCCCGGCAAGGTCGAACAGGCGTTTGTTGGCCTCCAGCACCTCTCCGTCGAGAGAGACGATCGCCGTGCCCAGAGGCGAGGACGCGAAGGCCGCCTCGAAGCGTGCCCGCGCTGCGGCGGCCGCTTCCTCGGCGTCGCGCAGCTCGGTGATATCGGTCACGGTGGCCAGATGACCGGTGACTGTCACGGCATCCAGGCCGTGGATCGGCGCGGTGCTGACCTGGACCCAGTGCACCAGGCCCTGCGGGTTGAGGAAGCGGAGGGTCGTCTCATAGATCGACCCGGCAGCGACCGCCGCGCCCCACTCCCCTGATACCCGATCAACGTCATCCGGGTGCATCGCCCGCACCCAGCCGTCGCCCAGGCATTCGCGCAGGGGCAGGCCGCTCAGGGCGAGCCACTGGTCGTTCGCGGTGAGGAGGCCTCCCTCGGAGTCCAGCTGGACGATGCCGACCGGGGCGATCTTGATGAACGTGTGAAGTTTGTCGGCGACTTCGCCCAGTTCCCGGGTGCGACGATCGACGGTCTCCTCGAGGGTGTGGTTGACCTCGGCCAGGGCCTGCATGGCTTCGTTGCGCTGCCGGTCGAGTTCCCGGAGCTTGAGGGCCGCGATCCACATCAGCGCGACGCCCAGCACCGTCATGCTCATGATGAGGATGGCGACGCCGAACACCGTGTCGTACAGGCCCTCGCGCTGCCCCAAGATGCGCAGCCAGCCGAGGAGGAAGGGCCCAAGGACGAGGAACGGCACGGCACGGCGCATCAGTTGGCCCGCGCTGCCCCGCTCGCGAAGCAATCCCACCAGGCCCACCGTGGGCTGCTGAAGCAGCACCGCCACCGACAGAATGGCGAGGCTCAGCGCCGTGTGCAGTGCGATGCTCGTGAACCCGGCCACGGTGTAGAGGGAAGAAACACCATAGGCATAGCCCAGGAGGGCTATCAGGCTGATCAGCAGGGAGGCATGCGCGAAGACCTGCGTCAGGGTGGTGCGGGACAGCCGCACCGCGATCGCGGCCGTGCCGAGGAGGATCAGCCCCACCGCCGAGAGCGGCGCCATCCGCGGTTCCTGGCCGGCCAGGTCGATCCCCGGCACCCACCCGGCGATGCCGAACGTGGACCCGAGCGCGTACCCGACCAGGGTCGCAAGTGCGAGGGCGACCGTGACGGCGGCCAGGCTTACGGCCGCCCACCGATGCGCGAGCCCGACGGAAAGTGACAACACGATCAGGGCGACGGCGGTGATCGGTTTCATCGGCGCGAGATGCGGCAGCACTGTCGTCAACGCGGCGGTGCCGGTGTACCAGCCGATCAGGACGACGAGTCCGACGGCCCCGACGAGGACCGCCCCGATCCGACTTGTCAAACCCATGGTGCTCCCAGCTCGCGATGGGCGAGAATGCCGCCACCAGTAGAAGAATACGGGGTTCCGGCATTCTCGCCGTCCCGCGCCACGGATTCCTCTGTTATGGCGGTCTCGGGAGGCGTAGCATCATCTCTATATGCGATAGTCACCGCCCACCGATCCGAGGAAAGCCCGGTCGGGGGACGAGGAGTTCTAGTCCGCCACTGCGCTCGTCGCCACCGCGGCCGGCACTCCCACTCGGAAGCAGGCGCTAGCGGTCGGCCGAGACGGCGCGGGTCCGCGGCTGGGACCCCAGGGCGCTCTTCCTGTTCCGCCCGTTCCTTCATCGATGAGAAGGGATTCTCACATGTTCAAGGAAGTACACACGGTATTGCCCGCGGCAGATCTCAAGCGCGCGCAATCCTTCTATCACGACGCTCTCGACCTCGACCCTGCCGAGGTTCATCAAGGCGTTCTCGTCTACCGCCTGGATTCCGGCCAGGCCTTTGAAATCTATGAGACGAGCAATGCCGGAACCGCCAAGAACACGCAGATGGGTTGGGTGACCGACGATCTCGACAGTGAGATGACGAGGTTGCGGGCCCGCGGAGTGGTCTTCGAGGACTACGACATTCCCGGCATGAAAACCGTCAACGGGGTCGCGGCCAAGGACGAGATGAAGTCCGCCTGGTTCCGCGACACCGAGGGCAACTTCATCTGCGTTTCCGAGATGCTCTGACGTCAACCGGCCCGACCGGCCGCCTGGATGGCGCTTCGGCACCATCCAGGCGCGGACGGCAAGGCAATGTCAGAGTGCGCGCAACGGGAGGTAGACCGAGTTGCCCAACCGGGTGAATTCGGCCGATTTCTCGGCCATACCCGACTCGATGGCAGCCGCGCTGGTGAGGCCGTTTTCCTCGGCGTAAGCACGAACATCCGCTGAAATGCGCATTGAGCAGAATTTCGGCCCGCACATAGAGCAGAAGTGCGCCGTCTTCGCCGGCTCGGCGGGGAGCGTTTCGTCGTGGAAGCTGCGGGCGGTGTCCGGGTCGAGTGACAACGCGAACTGGTCATTCCACCGGAATTCGAACCGGGCCACGCTCAGCGCGTCGTCACGTTGCTGTGCCCTCGGATGCTGCTTGGCCAGATCTGCGGCATGGGCGGCGATCTTGTAGGTGATCACTCCGGTCTTGACATCGTCGCGGTTCGGCAAACCGAGATGTTCCTTGGGCGTCACGTAACAGAGCATGGCGGTGCCGGCCTGGGCGATGATGGCCGCGCCGATCGCGGAGGTGATGTGGTCGTAGGCCGGGGCGATGTCGGTGGCGAGCGGACCCAGCGTGTAGAAGGGAGCCTCTTCGCAGAGTTCCTCCTCGAGCCGGACGTTCTCGACGATCTTGTGCATCGGCACATGACCGGGGCCTTCGATCATCACCTGCACGCCGTAGGACTTGGCGACCTTCGTCAGCTCGCCCAGGGTGCGCAGTTCGGCGAACTGTGCCTCGTCGTTCGCGTCGGCGATGGACCCGGGCCGAAGTCCGTCACCGAGCGAGAAGGTCACGTCATAGCGGCGCAGGATCTCACAGAGCTCGACGAAGTGCGTATAGAGGAAGCTTTCCTCGTGGTGGGCGAGGCACCAGGCCGCCATGATGGACCCGCCGCGGGACACGATCCCGGTGACGCGCTTGGCCGTGAGCGGCACATACCGGAGCAGAACCCCGGCGTGCACGGTCATGTAGTCGACGCCCTGTTCGCACTGCTCGATCACCGTGTCGCGGTAGAGCTCCCAGGTGAGCGCCGTCGGGTCGCCGTTGACCTTCTCCAGTGCCTGGTAAATCGGCACCGTGCCGACGGGAATGGGCGAGTTACGGAGGACCCATTCCCGGGTGAGGTGGATGTCCTTGCCGGTGGACAGGTCCATCAGAGTGTCCGCTCCCCACCGGGCGGCCCACACCATCTTCTCCACCTCCTCCCCGACCGACGACGTGACCGCGGAGTTGCCGATGTTGGCGTTGATCTTGACCGCAAATGCCTTGCCGATGATCATCGGCTCGCTCTCCGGGTGCCGGTGGTTCGCCGGGATGACGGCGCGGCCGCGGGCGACCTCATCTCGCACAAGTTCGACCGGTAGGCCTTCCCTGGCTGCCACGTATGCCATTTCCGGAGTGACGAGTCCGGCTCGCGCCCAGACGAGCTGGGTGGCCGCCCCGTCGATGGGCGCCGGCCGGATCCAGCGGTTCCTGGTCTTCGCCAGACCCGCGTCCAGGTCGATTTCCGCGCTCTCGTCGGTGTACGGGCCCGACGTGTCGTAGAGATCGAAGTGCTCTCCGTTGCTCAGGTTCACCCGGCGAACCGGGGTGGCCATTCCCGGGAATCCGGGAACTGATTCGTGCCTCTTCGTGCTGCCCCAGACGGCTCCTGTGGTGACGGTGGACATGGCTATAGCGTCGTTCGTGCTCATTCGGCAGATCTCCCTACGCCGGCATTACCCGGACAGGTTCAACGGTCGACGGCCCCGGCCGTCCTCTCAGCTCGCTGGTGCGAGCTCCCGTGGTGATGTGTTGACTCCACCACCCTATCCGCGAATCGGACGCCGGCGAACTGTCCGGCTACGCCCCGGCCCAGACGTTGGCGATGATGTCGTGGGTGTAACCGTCGGGGCCCGAGTTGACGTAGTGGGTCGCCAGCCAGATCCCGTCCCGGACGAAGTGCGACTCACCGGAGGTGCCGGCATCCCCGCTGGTCTCGGTGACGCAGCGCAGCCCGCCGAGCTCCTCGTAACAGGTCATCCCGGCGGCGGCGAGGCGCGCCTTCACGGCCGCGCTCTGCTCCGCGGTGACCCAGACCAGGTTCGTGGTGAGCCCGCTGTCGGAGCCGCCCTTCGGGTTTCCCCAGACGCAGGTGAGCTTGTCGGCCGCGTCGATGACCGTGCTGAGTTCGGCATCCGCTGTGCCGTGCCGCACTTCGGAGTCCGCCGCTTCGGTCCAGGCCGGGTTGAGCACCGCCGTGCCGAATGCCGCCGCCATCGCCGGGCTGTAGAGTTCGCCGCAGGTCGACGGATGCGGCCCGGCCGGGGTGGCCGCCGGGGCAGGCGCCGCGGCCAGGGCCACCGGCGCCGGGGTCTTGCTCGGTTGGGGGCGGGCGCCCGCGGCGGTGTCACCGGGCAGGCCGGCGCCGCCGCGCCAGACGATGAGCAGCACGACGAGGGTCACGACCAGCGCCGAGCCGATAGCGCCGAGCAGGAACCAGAGCCGGCGCCGGGCGCGCGGTGGAGCGGACGGAGCTGGTGCGGTCATTGGCGAACCCCCTGGCAGATTGGGGCCAGCCTAGCGGGCACGGTGGTCTCGACGGGCTCGATCACCGGGCGGGTCCGATGATCGGCCATTGGGCTCGTCGACATCACCGGGGCTCAACGACGGATGGCCCCCTGCCGAAGCAGGGGGCCATCCGTTGTAGCTAGCGAATGCTAGTTGTAGGTGCCGGGCGTGAAGTCATCCGACGAGAAGCTGTCGAAGTCGACGAAGCTCAGGTCACCCTCGTTGAAGGTCGCATCATCGGTGAAGATGCGGTTCGGGTAACGCTCAGCCTTGGCTTCATCCGTTGCCTCGACGGTGACGTCGCGGTAGCGGGGAAGACCGGTGCCGGCCGGGATCAGCTTTCCGATGATCACGTTCTCCTTGAGGCCCATCAGCGGGTCGCTCTTGCCTTCCATGGCCGCCTGGGTGAGAACCCGGGTGGTCTCCTGGAAGGAAGCGGCCGACAGCCACGACTCGGTGGCCAGCGAAGCCTTGGTGATGCCCATGACTTCCTGACGAGCCGAAGCCGTCTTCTTGCCCTCGGTGAGCGCGGTGCGGTTCAGCTCGTTGTACTTGAGCCGGTCGACCAGCTCGCCGGGGAGCAGGCCGGTGTCGCCGTGCTCGACGACGGTGACCTTGCGAAGCATCTGGCGAACGATGACCTCGATGTGCTTGTCGTGAATCGGCACACCCTGCGAACGGTAGACATCCTGCACGCCACCGACGATGTGCTTCTGCACAGCGCGAACACCCTTGACGCGAAGAACTTCCTTCGGGTCGACGGCGCCGATGATGATCTGCGTGCCGAGCTCGACGTGCTGACCATCCTCGACAAGGAGGGTGGAGCGCTTGAGCACCGGGTAGGCGATCGGCTCGTCGCCGTTGTCGGGGGTCAGGATGACCTTCCGGCTGCGGTCGGTGTCCTCGATCGTGATGCGGCCCGCGGTGTCGACGATGGGCGACGCACCCTTCGGGGTACGAGCCTCGAAGAGCTCCTGGACGCGCGGCAGACCCTGGGTGATGTCGTCGGCGGATGCCGAACCACCGGTGTGGAAGGTACGCATGGTCAGCTGCGTGCCGGGCTCACCGATCGACTGCGCGGCGATGATGCCGACGGCCTCTCCGATGTCCACTAGCAGGCCGGTCGCAAGCGAACGGCCGTAGCAGACCGCGCACACACCGACGGCGGACTCACAGGTGAGCACCGAGCGAACCTTGATGGTCTCGACGCCGGCCTCGACCAGCTTCTCGATGAGCACATCGCCCACGTCGTCACCGGCCTCCGCGACAACCTCGCCCTTGGCGTTGACCGCGGGTGCGGCCAGGCTGCGGGCGTAGACCGCGTTCTCCACGTTGGGGTGGCGAACGAGTTCTCCGAGCGGGTTGATCTCAGCGATCGGCAGCTCGAGGCCCTTGGTCGTTCCGCAGTCGTCTTCGCGGATGATGACATCCTGCGAGACGTCCACGAGACGACGGGTGAGGTAACCCGAGTCGGCGGTACGGAGAGCGGTGTCGGCCAGACCCTTGCGAGCACCGTGAGTAGCAATGAAGTACTCGGCGACGGACAGGCCTTCGCGGTAGCTCGAGATGATCGGGCGAGGGATGATCTCACCCTTCGGGTTGTTCACCAGGCCTCGCATGCCGGCGATGTTTCGCACCTGCAGCCAGTTACCACGAGCACCGGACGTGACCATGCGGTTGATGGTGTTGTCCTTGGGGAAGTTCTCCTGCATGGCCTTGGCAACGTCTTCCGTTGCCTTCGTCCAGATCTGGATGAGCTCCTGGCGACGCTCGAGGTCGGTCGTGAGACCCTTCTCGAACTGCGACTGCACCTTGGCGGCCTGCTTCTCGTAGCCGGCAACGATCTGCGGCTTGTTCGGCGGGGTCAGGATGTCGCTGAGCGCCACGGTCACACCGGAGCGGGTTGCCCAGTAGAAACCGGCATCCTTCACGCGGTCGAGCGTTGCGGCCACTTCCACCTTGGGGTACCGCTCGGCGAGGTCGTTGACGATCGCCGAGAGGGTGCCCTTGTCGGCGACCTTCTCGAAGTACGCGTAGTCGACCGGCATTGCCTCGTTGAAGATGGCGCGCCCGAGGGACGTGGTCACCAGCACGGTGCCGACGGCCTGACCGTTGACCAGTTCGACGCCTTCAGGCTGGGTGCCCTCTTCGAAGTACTTGTCGGTCAGGCGGATGCGCACCTTGGCGTTCAAGTCGAGCGACTTCTGGTCGAAAGCGAGGATCGCTTCCGCGACCGAGGAGAACGCGCGGCCCTCGCCGACGACGCCTTCCTTGAGCGTGGTCAGGTGGTGCAGACCGATGATCATGTCCTGGGTGGGCAGGGTCACCGGGCGACCGTCGGACGGCTTCAGGATGTTGTTCGAGGCGAGCATGAGGATGCGCGCTTCGGCCTGGGCCTCCATCGACAGCGGCAGGTGCACAGCCATCTGGTCACCGTCGAAGTCGGCGTTGAACGCGGCACAGACGAGCGGGTGCAGCTGGATGGCCTTACCCTCGACGAGCTGCGGTTCGAACGCCTGGATGCCGAGGCGGTGAAGGGTCGGCGCACGGTTGAGCAGCACCGGACGCTCGCGGATGATCTCCTCGAGCACGTCCCAGACCTGCGGACGGCTGCGCTCGACCATGCGCTTGGCGGCCTTGATGTTCTGAGCGTGGCTCAGGTCGATCAGGCGCTTGATCACGAACGGCTTGAACAGCTCGAGTGCCATCTGCTTGGGCAGACCACACTGGTGCAGCTTGAGCTGCGGGCCGACGACGATGACCGAACGGCCGGAGTAGTCGACGCGCTTGCCGAGCAGGTTCTGACGGAACCGACCCTGCTTGCCCTTGAGCATGTCGCTCAGGGACTTGAGGGCGCGGTTTCCGGTGCCCGTGACCGGGCGGCCACGACGACCGTTGTCGAAGAGCGCGTCAACGGCCTCCTGCAGCATCCGCTTCTCGTTGTTCACAATGATCTCGGGGGCACCGAGGTCAAGCAGACGACGCAGGCGGTTGTTGCGGTTGATCACACGACGGTAGAGGTCGTTGAGGTCGCTCGTTGCGAAACGGCCGCCGTCGAGCTGCACCATCGGGCGCAGTTCGGGCGGGATGACCGGGACGACGTCGAGCACCATGGCGGCCGGCGAGTTGCCGGTCATGATGAACGCGTTGACCACGCGGAGACGCTTGATCGCACGGATCTTCTTCTGGCCCTTGCCCTCGGCGATCTGCAGGTGCAGGTTTTCGCTCTCGGTGACCAGGTCGAAGGCCAGCAGGCGCTTCTTGATGGCTTCGGCGCCCATGTAGGCCTCGAAGTACATGCCGAAGCGGTCCTGCAGCTCGTGGAAGACCGAGTCCTCAGGCTTGAGGTCGCCGACCTTGAGGGTGCGGAAGTCCTCCCACACACGCTCGAGGTGAGCGATCTGCTCGTCGAGGGACTTGCGGACCTGGCTCATCTCCTTTTCGGCGGCGTCCTTGGTGCGCTTCTTCTGGTCGCTCTTGGCGCCTTCGGCCTCCAGTGCTGCGAGGTCGGTTTCGAGGCGCTGCAGGCGGTCGGCGATCCGGGAATCGCGCTGGCCCTCGATGGTCTTGATTTCGAGGCGCAGCTCATTCTCGAGGCCGGGCATGTCCTGGTGACGGCCGTCTTCGTCGACCGTGATGACCATGTACGCCGCGAAGTAGATGACCTTTTCGAGGTCCTTCGGAGCCATATCCAGCAGGTAACCGAGACGGGAGGGGACACCCTTGAAGTACCAGATGTGGGTGACCGGGGCGGCGAGTTCGATGTGGCCCATGCGCTCACGGCGCACCGACGACTTCGTGACCTCTACGCCACAGCGCTCACAGACGATGCCTTTGAAGCGCACTCGCTTGTACTTACCACAGGAGCACTCCCAGTCGCGGGACGGTCCGAAGATCTGCTCTCCGAACAGGCCGTCCTTTTCCGGCTTGAGCGTGCGGTAGTTGATGGTTTCGGGCTTCTTGACCTCACCGTGCGACCAGCGACGGATGTCGTCGGCGGTGGCCAGGCCAATGCGAAGCTCGTCAAATGTTGTTACGTCGAGCAATTTCTCTCCTTGGAAAGTTTTCGAAGTTTTCGTCAGTGGCCGGGCTTAGATGTCGTCGATGGACGACGACTCAAACCTGGTGGAAATGTTGATGCCCAGTTCCTCCGCTGCGCGGAAGACCTCGTCATCCGTGTCGCGCAGGCTGACTGCTGTTCCGTCGGACGAGAGAACCTCGACGTTCAGGCACAACGACTGCATTTCCTTGATCAGAACCTTGAAGCTCTCCGGAATGCCGGGCTCCTGGATGTTCTCGCCCTTGACGATCGCCTCGTACACCTTCACGCGGCCGAGGATGTCGTCCGACTTGATGGTCAGGAGTTCCTGCAGTGCGTAGGCGGCGCCGTATGCTTCGAGCGCCCACACCTCCATCTCACCGAAACGCTGTCCACCGAATTGCGCCTTACCACCCAGCGGCTGCTGCGTGATCATGGAGTAGGGGCCGGTGGAACGGGCGTGGATCTTGTCGTCGACAAGGTGGTGCAGCTTCAGGATGTACATGTAGCCCACGGAGACCGGGTTCGGGAACGGCTCGCCGGAGCGGCCGTCGAACAGCTGGGTCTTACCTGAACTGCCGATCAGGCGGTCGCCGTCGCGGGTCGGGGTCGTGGAGTCGAGAAGACCCTCGATCTCGACCTCGAGCGCGCCGTCGAACACCGGGGTCGCGACCTTGGTGTTCGGTGCTGCGCTGTGAGCCTGCTCGGGCAGACGGCCGGCCCACTTGGGCTTGCCTTCCACCTGCCAGCCCTGCTTGGCGATCCAACCCAGGTGGGTCTCGAGCACCTGGCCGAAGTTCATTCGACCGGGGATGCCCAGCGGGTTGAGGATGATGTCGACCGGGGTTCCGTCGGCGAGGAACGGCATGTCCTCGATCGGCAGGATGCGGGAAATGACACCCTTGTTGCCGTGACGGCCGGCGAGCTTGTCACCCTCGGTGATCTTGCGCTTCTGGGCGATGAAGACGGCCACGCGCTGGTTGACGCCCGAGCCGAGCTCGTCGTCGCCATCCTGCGAGTCGAAGACCTTGACGCCGATGATCGTGCCGCGCTCACCGTGGGGAACCTTGAGGCTCGTGTCGCGAACTTCGCGGCTCTTCTCGTTGAAGATCGCGCGGAGCAGGCGTTCCTCGGCGGAAAGCTCGGTCTCGCCCTTCGGCGTGACCTTGCCGACGAGGATGTCGCCGGGGCGAACCTCGGCGCCGATCCGGATGATGCCGCGCTCGTCCAGGTCTGCGAGCAGATCCGGGGAGACGTTCGGCAGGTCGCGGGTGATCTCTTCCTTGCCGAGCTTGGTGTCGCGGGCGTCGACCTCGTATTCCTCGATGTGAATCGAGGAGAGGGTGTCGTCCTTGACCAGGTTCTGGCTCAGGATGATCGCGTCCTCGAAGTTGTAACCCTCCCACGGCATGAACGCGACGAGCAGGTTCTTGCCGAGAGCGAGCTCTCCGTTTTCGGTGGCGGGGCCGTCGGCGATGACTTCGCCGACCTCGATCCGCTCGCCGGCCTGGACGATCACCCGGTGGTTGTAGCTCGTGCCCTGGTTGGAGCGCGCGAACTTGCGCAGGTAGTAGTCCTGCGTTCCACCCTCGTCGAGCTGGATGGTGACGACGTCAGCCGACACCTCCATGACGACGCCGGCCTTGTCGGCGGTGAGCACGTCACCGGCGTCAATGGCCGCGAAGACCTCCATGCCGGTTCCGACGAGCGGGCTCTCGCTCATCAGGAGCGGGACGGCCTGACGCTGCATGTTTGCACCCATGAGGGCGCGGTTCGCATCGTCGTGCTCGAGGAACGGGATCAGCGAGGTGGCGACGGACACCATCTGGCGGGGCGAGACATCCATGTAGCCGATGTCTTCTGCGGGGAAAAGGTCAACCTCTCCACCCTTCTTGCGGGCGAGCACGCGGGCCTCGGCGAAGTGCGAGTCCTTGGTGAGCGGCGCGTTGGCCTGGGCGACGATGTACTCGTCTTCCTCGCTTGCGGTGAGGTAGTCGATCTGGTCGTTGAGGACCTTGCCGTCGACGACGCGACGGTACGGGGTCTCGATGAAACCGAAGGCGTTGATCCGCGCGAACGAGGCGAGCGAACCGATCAGGCCGATGTTCGGGCCTTCCGGGGTTTCAATCGGGCACATGCGGCCGTAGTGCGAGGGGTGAACGTCTCGCACCTCGACGCCGGCACGGTCACGGGACAGACCACCCGGGCCCAGCGCGGAGAGCCGACGCTTGTGCGTGAGGCCTGCGAGCGGGTTGTTCTGGTCCATGAACTGGCTGAGCTGCGACGTGCCGAAGAACTCCTTGATCGCGGCGACGACGGGGCGCACGTTGATCAGGGTCTGCGGGGTGATCGCTTCGATGTCCTGCGTGGTCATCCGCTCGCGGACGACGCGCTCCATGCGGGACAGGCCGGTGCGCACCTGGTTCTGGATGAGCTCGCCGACGGCGCGGATACGACGGTTGCCGAAGTGGTCGATGTCGTCGATGTCGATGCGGATGTCGGTGGGCTTGCCGTCGCGGATCCCGGCGATCGTGGTCTGGTTGTCGCGAAGCGCAACCAGGTACTTGATCGTGGCCAGGATGTCCTGCAGGGTGAGCACGGAATCGCTGAGCGGGGCTTCGAGGCCGAGCTTGCGGTTGATCTTGTAACGGCCGACCTTGGCCAGGTCGTAGCGCTTGGAGTTGAAGAAGAAGTTGTCCAGGAGCGCACGCGCGGCCTCGGCGGCCACCTGCTCGCCCGGACGGAGCTTGCGGTAGATGTCCTTGAGGGCTTCTTCCTTGGTGAGGATGTTGTCCTTTTCCAAAGTGAGCTCGATCGACGCGAAGCCCTTGAATTCCTCGAGGATCTCTTCGCTGGTCAGTCCGAGCGCCTTGAGGAAGACGGTCACGGACTGCTTGCGCTTGCGGTCGATGCGGACGCCGACCTGGTCGCGCTTGTCGATCTCGAATTCGAGCC
Organism: Cryobacterium sp. HLT2-28; assembly: GCF_004402495.1. Taxonomy (GTDB): domain Bacteria; phylum Actinomycetota; class Actinomycetes; order Actinomycetales; family Microbacteriaceae; genus Cryobacterium; species Cryobacterium mannosilyticum. Next base: position 114,622 of record NZ_SOFH01000009.1, read on the forward strand.
AGGCACCACGGCTCGGGATGACGCGAGCGGAGTAGATGTCCTTGTCCGACGTCTTCTCCTGCTGGCGGTCGAAGTAGACACCCGGCGAACGCACGAGCTGCGAGACGACGACACGCTCGGTGCCGTTGATCACGAAGGTGCCCTTGGGGGTCATCAGCGGGAAGTCGCCCATGAACACGGTCTGGGTCTTGATCTCACCCGTGAGGTGGTTCATGAACTCAGCGTTCACGTACAGCGGTGCGGAGTAGGTCTTACCCTTTTCCTTGCACTCGTCGATCGTGTACTTCTCCGGCTCGAGCTCCGGGTTGGTGAACGACAGCTGCATCGTTTCGCCCAGGTCCTCGATGGGGGAGATCTCTTCGAAGATCTCGTCGAGGCCGGTGCGGGTCGCCATGTCCTGACGGCCGGCCGCCTGGCCTTCCGCGACACGGGTCTTCCATTTGTCGTTGCCTACGAGCCAATCGAAGCTCTCGGTCTGCAAAGCAAGCAGATCCGGAACAGTCAGATTGTCGCTGATCTTTGCGAACGAAAGACGCCCAGCGGCGCGTCCGTTCTTGGGTGAGTTGGTGGTTGCGTTGCGCGCAGCAGCCAAGGAAATAACCTCCGTGGACCCCGTCAGGTCTAGTCACTGTTAGTAATGAATACCGAGTACGAACTCCACAGACCCTCCGTATATCTGAACCCGCTGATATAACTGAAACGAGGTATGCCTCAAGGTGGCTTGAGCACGCAAAGCCGACCGCAATATGAAGGCAGAGATTTGTCTGGGAGCGCAAAGATCAAGCATAGGCGCTTTCCCACGCCGTGTCCACCTCAATCTTGACCTTCCCGGAATTCTCAGGTATAACCCACCTTCGCGTCGGCCGGATGGGCGGAGGCGCGGCCGGCGGAGGGCGCAGACTGGGGGGATGAGCAGGGTTGAAGCGCAGCATCCGTCGGTCACGTTGAAACTCAGCGGGCACCTGGCCGTGATCGAACCCGACCGGTTCACCCCGGGCAGTTTCAACCTGATCGTGGACGGCACGCCCCAGTCGCACGTCAACGTCGACCACCCCGACGAGTTGTTCTTCGAGTACGTGCAGCGGATCGGGCACGTGATCGACCTGATCGGCGAAGTCGGCGAGCCGATCACCGCGGTGCACCTCGGCGCCGGCGCACTGACGCTCCCCCGCTACGTCGAGGCGACCAGGCCCGGCTCCCGGCAGCAGGTGGTGGAGCTGGAGAGCGACCTGATCGACTTCGTGCGCGCCGAACTGCCCTGGGACAAGCGCGCGCAGCTGCGGGTGCGGCACGGCGACGCCCGCGAGGTGCTCGGCAAGCTGCCCGCCGGGCTGCACGGCTCGGTCGACCTGGTCGTCGTGGACATCTTCTCCGGGGCGCGCACCCCCGCGCACGTGACCAGCCGCGAGTTCTACGAGCTGGCCGCGCCGCTGCTGAGCTCGAGGGGCGTCGTGGTGGTCAACGTCGCTGACGGGCCGGGCCTCGCCTTCGCCCGCGGCCAGGCCGCGACGCTGTCGGCCGTGTTCGACCATGTGCTCGGGCTCGCCGAGACCCAGGTGCTCAAGGGGCGCCGGTTCGGCAACATCGTGTTCGTGGCCGCCCACACTCCGATCGACCTGAGCTGGGTGTCGCGGCTGCTCGCCGGCGGCCCGCACCCGTCGAAGGTGGTCGAGGGGGCGGAGCTGCGCCAGTTCATGGCGAGCGCGCTCGTGACGACGGATGCGACGGCCACCCCGTCGCCGCTGCCCGGCCGCACGGTCTTCCAGATCGGCAACTGAGTCGGCGGGGGCTCTTCCGATTCCACATTCCCTGTGGATAACTCAGCTTCCCTGTTGATAACCGCGCCGACGACCCGGCTGCGTGGGCGGCGCCTCGCTGTTCCCCGAGCAGTACATCTCGCCTCCGCGTGGCTCACTCAGGAGATCCGGAGCCGGGCCCCGGCCAACACCCGGGATAGCGCGGGCGGGGCACGGCGGCATCCGGAATCTCCTGAGTTAGCCACATACTTCGGGGCGCGGTGCGGGCTCGGCGCGAAGCCCGGCGTGAGGCCCGGCGGGAAGCCCGACGGGAAGCCCGGCGCGAAACGCCCCCGCACTGGGGGCGGCGGCCGCCGCGCCCGGGTTACTCTGGAGACGACCCGTTTTCACCCGCGGCACGCCCTGGCCGCCCTCGTTTCAGGAACACACCCTGCCCATCATCATTGGCTACGACGCCGTCACCCTGCGTGAAAAAGTCGATCTCCGCGCTGCCGGCCTCCGTCTCGACGAACTCGGCGAACTGCGCAGCCTGTCTGCCCTCAACGAGAAGGTCGCCCTGCTGCGGCTGACCGGCCGCCTCGACGAGGCCTGGGACATCGCCAATACGGCGCTCCGCCAGGCCCGGTTCACCGGGTCGCGGGAAGAGCTCGCAGCCAGTCGCATCCGTCGCGCCCAGGTGCAGCAGTTCCAGGGCAAACTCGACGAGGCCGCGGCCGAACTCACGCACTGCGTGCTGGAGTCGGAGACCCACGAGTGGGCCGGCGTCGCCGCGTTCGCCCGGGAGAACCGGGGCAAGGTCTACTTCGAACAGGGCGACCTCGATGGCGCCCTGGCCGACTTCACGGCCGCCGTGTTCCTGCGCGAGAAGGCGGGCGCCTCCTCGGAGCACCTCGAAAGCTCGCTGATCGCCGTGGCCGTGGTGGAGTCGTTCATCGCCGAGCAGCGCGAGGCCCGCTAGCCCGCGGCATCCGCTCTCCCGTCCCGTTCTCTCCCGTCCCGTCCTCTCCCGTCCCGTCCTTTCCCGTCCCGTCTCCGGGCATAACTCCTGCAGATCGGCTGTGGTCGGGATGCCCACCCCCGGTTTCACGCGGAAGTCCGGCTGCGGGCACCGAATCTGCAGGAGTTACGCACGTGGGGCATCGGGGGCATGCTGGATTCACGGCGGGTGAGACCTTGGTGCGGAGCCCCGGCTGGTGCGAAATGTTGGTGCGAGACGTTGGTGCGAGACATTGGAGCGGGACGAGTGAGGCGGCGAGGCAGGAGATGACCGGCGATCGGGGACGGGACCGAACCTTGCGACCCACCGGCCGCCGGAACCTCGCGCTGCTGGCGGCGCTGCTGCTGGCGGCGGCGCTGGCGGGATGCTCGGCCAGCGCGCCGCGGCCGTCCGTGGCAACCGAGACGCCGGCCCAGGCCCGGCCGACGCCCTCCCAGAGCGTGCCGCCGAACGCGGTTCTGTTGCCGGTGCATCCGGTGGGTGACCCCGTGGTCATCGCGTCGGGGCTGGATGCCCCCTGGTCCATTCTGCGCCTGCCCGCCGGCACCCTGATCAGCGAACGCGACACCGCGCTGGTGCGGGAGCTCCTCCCCGACGGCAGCCTGCGGGATGCCGCCGAGGTTCCGGGAGTGCGCCCCGGCGGCGAGGGCGGCCTGCTCGGCCTCGCGTTCCTCGCCGACGCCGCTGCCCCGGACGGAACCGGCTGGGTGTACGCCTACTTCACGGCCGCCGACGACAACGAGATCGTGCGGATGCCGCTGTCCGGCACTCCGGGCGGCCTCGGCCTCGGCTCGGCCGAGCCGGTGCTCTCGGGCATCCCCAAGGCCGGCAACCACGATGGCGGCCGGCTCGGCTTCGGACCCGACGGCCTGCTCTACGCCACGGCCGGCGACGCGGGCAACACCGCCAACGCCCAGGATCTCGGCTCGCTCGGCGGGAAGATCCTGCGGATGACGCCGACGGGCCAGGTGCCGGCCGGCAACCCGTTCGGCACGCTCGTCTATTCCTTCGGGCACCGCAATCCGCAGGGCATCGCCTGGGACTCCCGCGGCCGGCTCTGGGCGAGCGAGTTCGGCCAGAACACCTGGGACGAGCTCAACCTCATCGTGCCCGGCGGGAACTACGGCTGGCCGGTCGTGGAGGGTGCGGCCGGGAACCCCGACTACCGCGACCCGGCAGAGCAGTGGCGCACGAGCGAGGCGAGCCCGAGCGGGCTGGCCATCGTGAACGACACCCTTTTCCTGGCAGCGCTGCGCGGCGAACGGATCTGGCGAATCGATCCCTCCACCGGGGAGACCAGTGCGTGGTTTGTCAACAGCTTCGGCCGACTGCGCGACGTGGTGTCGGGCCCGGATGGCACACTGTGGTTTGTGAGCAATAACACGGATGGCCGCGGAGACCCGTCTCCCGGCGACGACCGGCTGTACCAGGTGCGGGTGGCACCCTGATGGCCGACCTCGACCGGGTGCGGCGCTGGGCCGACGCCCTCATCGCGCTGCACCTCGACCTGACCTGGACCTTCGCCTTCGACAACGCGAAGAAGCGCGCGGGACTGTGCAATTACACGGTGCGGCGGATCACCGTGTCGCGGTACCTGGCCGCCCGCTACGACGACGACGAGGTGCACCAGATTCTGCTGCACGAGGTCGCGCACGCCCTGGCCGGCCCGCGCGCCGGGCACGGGCCGAAGTGGAAGGCCGTCGCCAGCGGACTCGGCTACGACGGCAAACGCACGCACGACGGCGAGATCGCCGACGAACTCGCCCCGTGGGTGGGAGAGTGCCCGGCCGGTCACATCCACTACCGCTACCGGCAACCCACCAGGGCGTTCGCCTGCGGGCTGTGCGGGCGCGGGTTCAACCGCGCGCACCTGATCAAATGGAACCGGAGGGAGATCACGGCGGCGGCACGGCGCCGCGCGGCGGCAGCCACGGGCACCGGCACGAGGTGACGAACGCCCGGGACGAACGCCCAGGGACACCCTGTAAGCACACCCGGTGACGAACACCCCGGGACTATCACCCCGTGGCTGTCACCGGCAACCGTCACCGGTCAGTCGGCGACGGTCAGTCGGCGACGGTCACTCGGTGACCGTGACCTCTTTCCAGAAGGCGACGTAGTTGCTGTAGTCCTGGCCGACCCGCTCGAATGAGGCCGGGTACGGCGTGGGATAGCTGAACGCGCGGTCCTGCAGCAGGGCGTCGTCGTTCTTCACGCTGAAGTACTGGCATTCGCCCTTCCAGGAGCAGGTGTACTGGGTCGGGCTCTCCACCAGCAGGTCGGCGTTCACCGACGCCGGCGGGAAGTACCAGTTGCCTTCGATCCTGACCAGGTCGTCCTGCGGTGCTTCGGCGAGGACGGTGCCGTTGAGTACTGCCTTCATAGAAGCTTCTCCTTGGGTCGGTGCCGGGCGTCTCGGCAGTCGGCCGAGGCCGTGCTCCGGCCGTGCTGGGGAAAACGTCAGGCTGGGAAGGTGAATTCCCGCAACAGCGGGATCCCAGCCGATTCACGGCCGGCGTCCGACTCGACCGTCGCCCGGTCCGGCGCGCCGACCGCGGCCGCCACCTCGGCCTGCCGCCCGTCGGCGACGAGGGCGAGGGCCGTCTCCGAGGCGGTGACCAGGTGCCGCAGCGCCTGCCGGAGCCCGGTGAAGCTTGCGGCGGCCGCCGCCGCCTCCGGCGAGACGTGGTCGATCCCGAGGCCCGCGAGGGCGTCGATGACCGCGCCGGCGACGAGGAAGTCCTCGACCGCGAACCGGGCAGTGCCGTCGTTGCGCCGCTCGCCCACCGCGATCACCGCGACGGCGAACCGGTCGCCCTTCTCCGCCTGCCGATCGAGCACCCATTCGGCGACGCGCTCGGCCGTGCCGAGATCGGCCCGGATGACCTGGTGCGCGGCCAGCGGGGTGGGGATGCCCTGCGCGTAGCCGGTGGGCGGCAGCGCGTCGGCCAGGATCACGACGTCCGCCTGCCCGGCGAGGGCCTGGAAGCCGACGAGGCCGACATCGAAACGGACCTGGTATTTCTGCTGGGGCTCGGCGGCAATCACCTCATCAGAATATCGGGAACGGCCCGGCGGACGGCAACCCTGCGGGCGCCGGGCTAGTGGACGTCGAACCGGGCCAGCGCGTCGGCATCCGTCGCCAGCGTCATCGCCCGACGGGCTCCGTCCAGCGCCGCGACCGGGTCGGTCTCGGCCACCGCGAGGGTGAGCTGGCGCTCGGACTCGGTCAGGCGCGTGCGTGCCTCGGCGCCGACGCGTCCGGGATGCCCGGTGATGAAGTCGCGGGTGACGGTGAGCTGGCTTCGCACGGCGAGCAGCGCGCCGGACAGGGCGCCGCGGGCGTTGTCGAGGCGAAGCTGCCGGTTGCGGGCGTCCGAACGGATGACGTCCAGCCCATCCATGGCCTCCCGGAGCCTGGCGAGGTCGGCGGCCGGATCGCTGAGGCGGGACGGCCGGCGCAGCTCGCCCAGCGCCGCGTCTGCCTCGGCGATGACACGGTTCAGGTCGGTGCGCGCGTCGGCCTCCTCGTGCGCGTCGCGCAGCGTGCGCGCCTCGGCCAGTTCGGCGTGGGCAGCGTCGAGTGCCCGGGTGAGGGCGGCGAAGCCGAGGTGCAGCCGGTCTTCTCCGGTCTCGATCGCGTCGAGCAGCTTGCCGGCCCGGAAGAGGCCGTGCTCGGCCGCCTGGAGCTGATCGCCGACCGGGCGGGCGGCGTCGGCGGCAAGCTGGGCCGCGGCGGCGTCCGTGGCGGCGCGCGCCTCGTCGAGGGCGGCCTGGGCGCGGCCGGCGTTGTCGCTGATCGAGGCGAGCGCGGCCGCCGAGTACGTGTGGGAGAGGCGGGCGAGGCTGGCCGCCCCCGCGGCGACGCGGTCGGAGACCCGGTCGAGGCGGCGCTGCAGCTTCTCGAGCAAGAGCGGCGCATCCCGTTCGAGGCCCCGCCGCGACGAGAAGTCGCGGGTCTGGGCCTGGAGCCGGGCGGTGGCCTCGTCGGCGAGCTGGGCGATCTGCTCGGTCCAGCGGCGGCGTTCGGTCTCGCTGTCGGGGATGCCGTCGTCGAGCTTCTGTTGCAGCGCGAAGGCTTCCTTGAGCTGGCGGGTGGACAGGGCGAGCGCGGCGGCGAAGTCGCGGGTGGCCCCCTCACCGAACTGGGCGAGGGCGAAGGCGAGTTCGTCGGCGTTGGCTTCGATCAGGTCGTCGGCGCGGACCAGGGCGATCGCGGCGGCACGGGAACGTTCGGCGGCGGCCTCCGCCAGGGCGAGGTCGCGGGCCCTGGCCCGGCGCCGGGCCAGGCCGACCAGCAGCGCCACGATGACGCAGACCACCCCGAGAACGATGGCCGAGGGCACCCACCAGAGTTCGCCAGTCATACCGGCGAGTCTAGCCAACGCCGGGGCCAGGTCTCCGCAACGAAACCGCCGATCCTGAGCCCATTCGCCGGCACCGCGGAGGGCACCGGATGCGGCGCCGGACGACCGGCTAGCCGCGCCGCATCTGGCGGCGGATCAGGTCGTAGTCGTGCCGCGAGATCTCGATCAGACCGCGCCGGAGCTGGTAGCCCCAGTCGGGATCGTCGCGGGTGAATTCGAGCACGGTGAGCAGCGGGCGGATCGACGCGGCGACGGCATCCGTGTCGTAGTCGACCGGGTGCCGCCACGGCCGGTAGGACCCGGACCCCGCCTGGCCGGCCTGGCCCGTTCGGCCCGGGGCACCCTCGGCGATCCACCCGATCGCGGTGAACTCGCGCAGGGTCTCGCCATCGGACTCGGTCTTCGGCGAGTAGTAGACCACGCCGTCGGATTCGCGCATCTCCTCGAGGGCCGCCCGCGACCCGTGATTGGCCTGCGCGAGCCCCATCGACACTCCGCGGAGCACCTGCTCACGCGGCGCGACGCCCAGCCAGTATCGAATTGCCACCCTCTCAGTTGTACTGCATCAGGATGCGCCACAGACTAGGGGCATGCGTGTACTGCTGAAAGAGATCCTCGACTGTTCCCCGGATGCCGCGTGGCGCGCCCTGCGCAGCCCCGCCGTCTTCCGGGAGGTGAGTTCGCCCGTGGTGAGCGTTGAATCGCTCGAGGCAGGCGGGTTCCCCACCGTCTGGGAACCCGGCGAGCACCCGGTCGGCCTGAACGCGCTCGGCCTCCTGCCGATGGGCGAACAGGTGATCCGGCTCACTATGGAGACCACCCGGAAGGACGGGGTGCGGATCCTCCGCGACACGGGCCGCGGTGTCTCCGGCGCGCTCGCCTCGGTCACCCTCTGGGACCACCGGATGGCCGTCGCCGCCGACCCGGCCGGCACGGGGAAGACCCTGTTCCGCGACCAGCTGATCTTCCGGACCGGTGCGCTCACCCTCGCCAGCTGGCCCGTGTTCTGGGCCCTCTGGCAGTGGCGGATGCACCAGCTCCGGCGCCTGGCCCCGACCTGGCGGCTCGACCTCGGCGTCGACCTGCCGGCCGATGCCGGCGCCTCGGCTTCCGAGACCGCGGCGGCCGACGCCTCGGCCGGCACGGTTTCCGGCGCCGATTCCGCCGCCGTTTCCGGGGTGACCGAATGACCACCACGCTCGGCGCTCTCCAGGTGGCCGACTGGCGCCGCCGGGTGTTCGGCCTCTACGCCGGGGTGCGCCAGCTCAGCGCGCACGACCCCGCGGCCGGCCACGAACTGTGGCGCAGCGGCCGCGACGACCTGTTCGCGGGGCATCCGTCGTCGCCGTTGATGCCCGACGACCGGTCCGCGTTCACCGGCTTGCCCGTCGCCGCCTATGACCCCGACTGGCGGTTCGAGGTGGAGGTCCACCGAGCCGAGCAGCCCCATCGGATCCAGGTGGACACGGGCACGGACGGCACGGTGCCGTTCGACCTCGTCGGCACGGTGCGCCTGCCCTACCTCGGCGCGATCGACCTGTGGCGCCTGGCCAGCTACGGCGGCGGGCTCTTCCTGCCGGTCAAGGACGGCCTGGCCGGCAAGCCCGGCGGAACGTACGGCGGCGGCCGGTACCTGCTCGACACCATCAAGGGCGCCGACCTCGGTCCGGGCGCCGACGACGACACCCTCGTGCTCGACTTCAACTTCGCCTACAACCCGTCCTGCGCCTACGACCCCATGTGGGCCTGCCCGCTGCCGCAGGCCGGCAATGTCGTGGCCGTCGAGGTGCCTGTCGGCGAGCTGTACACCGGCGCGGAACACGACTGAGGCACCGTTCCTGGGAAGCCGCTTGACAGCATCCGCTAGAGTGGGACCTTGCGAATGCGTAGTTGCGTTTGCTGCGTCGTAGAACGCCCTCTTCTTTCTTTCTCCGTCCGCCCACTCGTGGGCCGGCCGGATTTTGCGAATGAAACCTTCTTACGGCGAACGGATGTGCCCATCGGCACCTTCGCCATGTGAATCCTCCTGGCTCCGGCCTCTGCCTTTGCGCAAATCCGGTCCACGTGAGGAATCTGATGCCCGAAAGGCACCACTTTGTCTGAAACTTCCTTTGGCACGCTCGGCGTGCCGGCTCCCCTCGTCGCCGTTCTCACGGCGCAGGGAATCGACAGCCCCTTCCCGATCCAGGTCGACACCCTGCCCGACACCCTGAACGGCCGCGACGTGCTCGGCCGCGGCAAGACCGGCTCGGGCAAGACCCTCGCCTTCGCACTGCCGATGGTCGCCCGCCTCGGCGGCAAGCTGTCCGGCGGCAAGCGCCGCCCGGGCCGCCCGCTCGGCCTGATCCTCGCGCCGACCCGCGAGCTCGCCACCCAGATCACCAACGCGCTCACCCCGCTGGCCGAGGCGTACGGCCTCAACACGACGACCATCTTCGGCGGCGTCTCCCAGGGCCGACAGGTCTCCGCCCTCAAGGCCGGCGTCGACATCGTCGTGGCCTGCCCCGGCCGCCTCGAGGACCTCATGAAGCAGGGCTTCGTGAGCCTCGACGCCGTCGAGATCACCGTGCTCGACGAGGCCGACCACATGGCCGACCTGGGCTTCCTGCCCGTCGTCACGCGCATCCTCGACAAGACGCCGAGCAGCGGCCAGCGTCTGCTCTTCTCCGCCACTCTCGACAACGGCGTGGACAAGATCGTGCGCCGCTTCCTGCACAACGAGGTTCTGCACTCCGTCGACGAGGCCACCAGCCACGTCTCCGCGATGACCCACCACGTCTTCGAGGTCGACGGCGTCGAATCCAAGAAGGCCCTGATCGAGAAGCTCGCCTCGGGCACCGGCCGCCGCATCCTCTTCATGCGCACCAAGCACCACGCCAAGAAGCTGGCCAAGGCCCTCACCGAGGCCGGCATCCCCGCCGTCGACCTGCACGGCAACCTGTCGCAGGTGGCCCGTGACCGCAACCTCGCCGCGTTCAGCGCCGGCGACGTGAGCGTTCTCGTCGCCACGGATGTCGCGGCGCGCGGTGTGCACGTCGACGACATCGAACTCGTCATCCACGTCGACCCGCCGGCCGAGCACAAGGCGTACCTGCACCGCTCGGGCCGGACCGCCCGCGCCGGCAGCGCCGGTGACGTCGTCACGCTGGTCCTTCCGGAACAACGCCGCGACACCGACGCGCTCCTGCGCAAGGCCGCCATCAAGGTGACCCCGCAGCGCGTGAACGCGGACTCCCCTGCCGTCGCCGCGCTCGTCGGCGATGTCGCCGAGTACGTCAAGCCGCTTCCCCGCACCGAGCAGCCGCAGCGCCAGTCGCAGGGCGGCCGTTCCCAGGGCGGCGGCCGCTCGCAGGGCGCCAATGCCCAGCGCAAGCGCGACGAGCGCGAGAGCGGTACCCGCGGCGGCCGTGACGGCGGCCGCGGCCGCAGCGGTGACTCCGTGGCGGCCGGCGGCTCTGCCCGCCAGGACCGTGCCGGACGCCCCGCGGCATCCGGTCGCAGCCACTCCCCGCAGGGGAACGGCGGAGCGGCCCGTACCGGCCAGGGTTCGGGACGCTCCGGCGGCCTGCAGGTCGGCGGCCTCGTGCGCGGTGCAGGCTCCACCGGCGGCGCACGCCGCTCGGCTCCCCGCCGCGCCCAGGGCTAACCGAACTGAGTCACGAGGCGGGTGACAGCCGGCTGATCAGGGTTGTTCCGATGCCGGTGTGGACGCGCTCAAATTTGTCGTAGGTGAGCCCGGGTGTCAGGGATGCTGCGCGTGCCGCAGTACCTCCGTGCATCCGGGCCGCGACTTACCCCACACGCGAGGCGAAGATATCGCTGGCCGGGCGGGGTGAGATGCTGCCGGGCGGGTTGGCCCCGGCACCGTTCATCTGGGTGAAGAACGTCAGGAAGTCACCCTTTGAGTGGGTCAGGCCTTCGTAGTCCCCCGCGAAGTATCCGCGGGCCCTGGCTCCGCTCGACATGTCGAAGTCGGCACCCACCCGTGTCTCCTGCCAGGTGGCGCCACCGTCGTGGGAGTGCAGCAACCATGTGCTCGTGACCAGCGGAATCCCCGCATCGTCATTGCGGAAATCGTAGTAGAGTACGCCGATGCTGCCGTCGGGCAGGACGTGCACGCGCGGCGTGAATGCCGGCGAGGAGTGGACCGTGTTGATGGCGTAGGACACGGTGCCCCAGCTTGCGCCGCCGTCGGTGGACTTGGCAAAGGCAATCTGGTCTCTCGCGTTCCCGTTGGAGCGGGCGTCCTGCCAGGCCGCGTAGACCTCCTGGTGTCCCGGACGCGGATCAGTCGCCCAGGACGGGATGATGTCGCCCGTGCGGACCGGGCTGCCGAACGTTGGGTCAGTGACCCCGACGCTGTTCAGCTTGTCGACGATCGTCGGGGTCGACCAGGTCGACCCCCGGTCGGCGGAGCGCTGGATGGCGACGTTGTCGCCCCGCACTTTCTTCGCGTTCTTGAAGTTGTAGATAAGGTCAAATCCGTTCACCAGGTCCCCGGTGCCGGTGACCACGATCTCGCTGCCGATGGTCTGGTTGATGGTTCCCGGATCGAAGATCTTGCGCGCGGCTTCCCAGGTTGCGCCACCGTCCGTGGTTCGTGAGAACCACGTCGGCCCGTGATAGCCGATGGCGTGCTCGCCTGCCACCCGAGAGGCCCGTTCAACGGGGAACTCGAGCCGGTCCCACACGGCGTAAACGTAGCGGGAGGAGGTTGGATCGGCGGTGATTGAGTTCTTGTCGTTGAAGACGTTGAGGTCCGTGTCGCGCTTGAGCACGGCATTCGGACCCCAGGTCGCGCCGCCGTCGGTCGACTTGCTGACCAGAAGCGCGTTCTCACCGCTCAGCGTCTGGTTGAAGCTGAGCGAGAAGGCATAGGCGGAACCGTCCGGTGAAACGCTGACCCAGGGGTCGGTTGAGCGCTCGTAATCGCCACCGTTCGCCACTGTGCCTCCTGTGCACCGCGAAAACGCCGGCTGAGTTCTTGACGGTTGCCAGGTGTCGCCGCCGTTGGTGGAATACCCGTAGTACGTCGCGTTGGAACCACCGTCAGACCACCGGTCCTGCTGCCAGCCGCCGACGAGATTGTCTTCATTCGCGGGGTTGACCGCAACAGACGGTTCGAGCTCGGTGCCGGGGAAGTTGGTTCCGACCTGAGCGGAACCTGGGACGCCGTTGCAGGGAGGACCATCAGCGTCGGCCCCGGCGAACGGGCTGCCGATCGAACTCGCCCGAACGAGCGGACTCGCACCCAGGGTGCCGGCAACGGCAGCGGTGGCCGGGACCCCCGCCACGGCAATAGCGCACGCCAGAACGACGAGGACCCGCTTTCGAGTGGCCCCGACCCGGGGATGACGCGGTCCGCTGTTCTGATTCATCCGGGGCTCTCCTTTGAACTCGGTCCGTTCGACGTGACGAACGGTACCCCGTTCAGCCGCTCCACGCTAGACCGCGCGAGCCGGGGAGCAGCCGCGTCAATCGGCGCCGAGCGTCTGAGCTAGTCTCGGGTCATGGTCACCACAGCGCTCATCCGTCCCGTCGTCGAATCGGATGCCGAGAGCCTCGGCCAAGTGCATGCCACCTGCTGGCACGAGACGTACGACAATCAGCTCAGCGCCGCCGCTCTCGAGCAGCTCCAGCCCGCCCGCCTGGCCGCCATGTGGCGGCGTTTCAGCTCACAGGGGCCGCAGTACCGGCAGGTCGCCGCGCTCGTCGACGGCGAGATCGTCGGCTTCGCCGGCAGCGGCCCGGCCCGCGACACCGACAAGCCGGCACCGACCGAGCTCTATTTCATCTACCTGCTGGATGCCTATCACGGCACCGGCATCGGCCAGCAGCTCTTCGACGCCGTCATCGACGAGGGACCGTCGTGCCTGTGGGTCGCCGCCGAGAACGCCCGGGCCCACTCGTTCTACAAGCGCAACGGCTATGCCCCGGACGGCCACGAGCAGGACCAGGAAGTCCTCGGCGAGGAGTTGCACGAGGTGCGCCTGGTGCGGCCCCGGTCGCTCGCCCGGCGCGTGTCACTCGCCACCGCCGGGTAACGCCCCGCGCGGGTCGGCGCGCCGGCGGCGCGCGGACGGTCGGGATGGAGTTTTTCGCGACCCGCCGCATCCGTCGCCGTCGAACCCGGCGTGGCGCGAGTTTCTCCACCCTGAATGGGAGCGCTGCGCTGCAGCCGCGCTAGCGGAGCTGCCCGACCGACGCGAGCGCCATCCGCAGGAGAGCGCCGCGGCCGCCCTCCATCTCCGCGGAGACGGCCTCGGAGGAGGCCTCGGCCGGCGTCATCCAGGTGAGCTCGAGGGCATCCTGGCGCGGGTCGCAGGTGCCGGTGACCGGCACGACGTAGACCATGGAGACGGCGTGCTGGCGGTCATCCGTGAACGCGGTGATGCCGGGCATCGGGAAGTACTCGGCCACCGTGACCGGCACCGGGCTGGTCGGCAACTGCGGGAACGCCATCGGGCCGAGGTCCTTCTCCAGGTGGCGGAACAGCGCGTCGCGCAGGGTCTCGCCGTAGAGGACGCGGCCGGAGACGAGCGTGCGGGTCATCTCGCCGGTCGGCCTGGCCCGGAGCAGCACTCCGACCGAGACGACCTGACCGAGACCGTCGACCCGCACCGGAACGGCCTCGATGTAGAGGATCGGCAGCCGGCGCCGGATCTCCGCCAGTTCGATGTCGGTGAGCCAGCCCGGGTTCACGTTCGGCGGCGGTACACCGTCGGGCCCAGGCGTCCAGTCCGGATCAGGGTCAGGGGTGCGCACGCTCATGAGTTCATTCTGTCCTACCCGGCGAGCGGATGCGCGGCCCGGTGCTCCTACACTGCCAACCGGCCGGGTCGGACCTCGGGTTTCGCCCGTGGAACGCGTCGGCGAACGCCGCCACCCGGTACAGTCGGCCTCGTGAACAGTCACACGTCGGTCGCGGAGCGGGATCGCGCCCTGGGCGCGTTCTACGGCCTGGCCCTCGGCGACGCACTCGGCATGCCGACCCAGTCGATGTCCCGGTCCGAGATCCTGGCCGACTACGGCCCCATCGCGGGATTCCGCGACGCGGGCCCGCGCCAGCGGATCGCCGCCGGGATGCCGGCCGGCACGGTGACAGACGACACCGAGCAGGCCGTGCTGCTGGCCGGGCTGGTCATCGAGGGTCGCGGCCACGTCGACCCGCGGGTCTTCGCGGCCCGCCTGCTCGGCTGGGAACAGGGGATGCGTGCCCGCGGTTCGCTCGACCTCCTCGGCCCGTCGACGGCGGCCGCGCTGGGCCGCCTCACCGACGGCGAGTCACCGCTGACGAGCGGCCGGTTCGGCGGCACCAACGGCGCCGCGATGCGGATCGCCCCGGTCGGCATCGCGCTCGGACTCGAACCGCTGGGCGCATTCGTCGACGCGGTCACCGAGGCGAACCTGGTCACCCACAACACCACCCTCGGCATCGGCAGCGCGGCCGCGGTCGGCGCCGCGGTGAGCGCCGGGATCGCCGGGGCAACCCTCACAGGCGCCATCACGGCCGCGGTCACCGCCGCCGCAGAGGGCGAACGCCGCGGGCACTGGGTGGCAGGGGCGTCGATCGCCGCGCGCATCCGCTGGGCCGTCGGCCACCTCACGGGATTGCCCGCGGAGGACCAGGCGGATGCCGTGTGCGCCCTGATCGGCACCTCCGTCGCCGCCCAGGAGTCGGTCGTCGCCGCGCTCGCGCTGGCCGCGGTCTCCCGCGACCCCTGGCGAACCCTCTGCCTCGTGGCGGGTCTCGGCGGCGACACCGACACCATCGCCGCGATCTGCGGCGCGGTGCTCGGCTCGGTCCACGGTCTGCGGGCCTGGCCGACGGCCGAACTGGACGCGCTTCGCCTGGTCAACGACCTCGACCTGGCCCCGCTGGTCGACGGGCTCCTTGAGCTGCGCCGGGAACGCCGTGGCTGAGCCTCCCCGCCTGATTTTCACCGGCAACGTCATCGTCGACGTGGTGCTGACCATCGACCGGCTGCCCGAGGCCGGGAGCGACACCCTAGCCTCCTCGTCCCGGCTCACGGCCGGCGGCGGCTTCAACACCATGGCCGCCGCCCGGCGCGACGGCCTGCCGGTGACGTTCCTCGGCCGGTACGGGCAGGGACCGTTCGGCGCCATCGTGCACGCCGCACTGGGCGCCGAAGGCATCGAGGCCGCCCAGCCGGCGCTGCCCGACCTCGACAGCGGCTACTGCGTCGTGCTCGTCGACGGTGCCGCCGAGCGCACCTTCGTGACCTGGGTCGGCGCTGAGGGGCGGCTCGGCCGGGGCGACCTCGACCTGGCCGAGGTGCGCCCCGGCGACATTGTGTACGTGTCGGGGTACAGCCTCGCGCATCCGGCGAATGCCGCGATCCCCGGCTGGCTGCGCGAGCTCCCGCCCGCCGCCCGCGTGATCACCGACCCGTCGCCGCTCGTCGCGACCCTCGACCCGGCCACCCTCGCCGAGGTGATGGGCCGCACCGACGTGTTCAGCGCGAACGCACGCGAGGCCCGGCACCTGACCGGGACGGGCGAGCCCGGTGACGCGGCTGCCCGCCTGGTCGGCAGCATCCGTCCCGGCGGCTTCGTCGTCGTGCGCGATGGCCCGAACGGATGCTGGCTCGCCTGCGACAACCTCGGCCGGCTCCCCGTGCACGTGCCGGGTTTCACGGTGTCTGTCGTCGACACGACCGGCGCCGGCGACACCCACTGCGGGGTTCTCGCCGCCGCGCTGGCCCGTGGGCTGACACCGCTGGAGGCGGCCCGGCGCGCGAACGCGGCGGCCGCCCTGGCCGTGACCCGGCCCGGACCGGCAACCGCGCCGCCGGCCGCCGCGATCGACGCGTTCCTGCGCGACACCGGCGGCACCGACGGCACCGACGGCCCCGGCGCCTGAGCACCCCGGCCGCCTGAGCACCCCACGGGCGGCGACACCAGCGGCACCGGCTGCTGACCACCCCGACATCTGGGCACACCGGCGCGCGATCACAACGCCGGACGCGCCCGCCCCCGTCGCAGTGAAAGACTGGAACCAGTCGCCGCGAACCGGCAGCGACCCGAAACGGAAGGTCCGAGATGGGCAACAACGAAGAGGGCCACCCCGAGCGGACCGAACCCCAGCGGACCGAACCGACCGAAGACCGCACCGAACCCAAGCGGATCGAACCGACCGAAGAGCCGACCGAACCCGAGCGGATCGAAGCGATCGACCCGGATGCCGTGCTCTGGTCGTCCGGCCCCGCGGACCGGGGCGGCCGTCCCCTGCTGCTCATCCTGCACGGCTACGGCTCCCACGAGGGTGACCTCTTCTCCCTCGCGCCGCATCTTCCGTTGCACCCGGTAATCGCGGCCCTCCGCGCGCCGCTTTCGGCCGGTCCCGGCTGGGCCTGGTTCCCGATCGGTGCGGCCGGTGCCACGGTCAACCCCGGGGCACCGAGCGCCGACGCCCTCACCGCGGCCGCCGCCGGCGTGCTGGCCTGGCTCGACGCGCTGCCGGAGCAGCCGACCTCGGTGGGCCTGCTCGGCTTCTCCCAGGGCGGCGCGATGGCCCTCCAGTTGCTGCGCCAGGCACCCGACCGGTTCGCCTTCGCGGTACAGCTGTCGGGTTTCGTGGGCCGCAGCGAGCATCCGGGCGACGTCCGACTGGCCGAGCTGCGCCTCCCGGTCTTCTGGGGCCGCGGCACGGCCGACCCGGTGATCCCCCAGGATGCGATCGAACGCACCCAGGTCTGGCTGCCGGGTCATTCCGAGCTCACCGAGCGCATCTACGAGGGGATGGGGCACGCCATCTCACAGGCCGAACTCGGCGAGATCGTCGGCTTCCTGCGCGAGCAGTACGCGAGGCTCCCCGCCTGAGGCAGGGCCTCTGCCCCGAACGCGCCAGGTGCGCCGCCACGCTCCTGGTGCGCCTGGCGCGCAGCGGCGAACCAGGCGCGCTGGGCGTCGCACCGGTAGTCGTCACCGCCCAGTCGCCGCGCGGGCCGCGCAGCTCCGCGCAGGTTAGCGGGCTTGTTAGCGGGCGGGGTTAGCGGCCGCGCCCGGCCTTTTCGTTCTGGGCGGCCTGACGAACGATGTGCGCCGCCTTGCGGGCACGCTCGGCGTCGCGGTCTTTGACCCGGATCTGCTCTTCACGGACCTCGAACTGGGTCGCCCGCTCGGTGACCAGCCAGGCCGGCGGCTGCTGCAGGAGGGCCAGGATTTCGGCCGTGGTGAGCGGCTCCGTCACCTTGCCGCGCACGAGACCGGAGATCGACACGCCGAGCTTGGCGGCCACGACCTGTTTCGGGTGCGGGCCGTTGGCGCGCAGTTCGAGCAGCCACTCCGGCGGGTTCGCGTCCAGCGCGGCCAGGTCGGTGCGCGAAATGGGCGACGACTGGAACTCCGCCGGGGCTGCTTCGAGCAAAATCCCGAGCTTCTGGGCCGCCGTGGCGGGCTTCATGGTCTGGGTCTTCTTCTCGGTCATTAGTCAAGCGTATAGCCTGAGAGCGGTATCGATCCGGCGGGTCGGCACCGATGAAAGCGAACCAGAGAGGATGCCGGTGACTTTTTCCATTGCCTTCGTCGCCGGTGTGACCCCCACCAAGTGGACTCGCATCTGGGCCGAACGCCGACCCGACCAGCCACTCGAGGTCTTCCGCACCGAACCCGGGGAGCAGGACCAGGTGCTCCGCGACGGTCGCGCCCAGGTCAGCCTGGTGCGGCTGCCCATCGACGAGACCGACCTGAGCCTGATCGCCCTGTACCGCGAGATCCCCGTCGTCGTCGCGGCGAAGGACCACTTCATCGCCGACCAGGACAGCGTTCTCGTCGCCGACCTGGCCGACGAGCATCTCCTGCAGGACCCCGACGTCGTGCCGGAGTGGCGTGCGGTGGCGACCGAGGTGCGCGACGGCACGCGCCGTGCGCTGCCGAAGATGCGCGACCTCGACGAGGCGATGGAACAGGTCGCGGCGGGGGTGGGCATCCTGATCGTCCCCCATTCGATCGCCCGGTTGCACGGCCGAAAGGATGTCGTGTCCCGGCCGGTCGAGGACGTGGCGGAAAGCCAGGTGTCCCTGGCCTGGCTCTCGAGCGAGACGACCGAGGACGTCGAGGAGTTCATCGGCATCGTGCGCGGGCGCACGAAGGACAGCTCGCGGATCGACTCCCTGCCGGCCGAGCGGGTCAAGAAGGAGAAGAAGACCGACAAGGCGAAGGCCGCCGCGAAGGCTGTGCGCGTCGCCGCCGCGAAGGCGAAGCCGGCCGTGTCCCGGAAGGCCCCGAGCGCGCCCGGCCGCACCCGCCCCACCGCCAGCCCGAAGAAGGGCAAGCGCCGCGGCTCCCGCTAGCCGGAGGACCGAAGGGCCGGGCGCCGGCAGACGCTGCGAACCAGCCTGCGGAACCGCGGCGACTCGCACTCTTCGGTTAGCTGATATAAGCTCAGCGGGCTCCACGATTTACCGGCTGGAGGTTCATTTCGGTCACGAGGAGTTTCGGTGGGGGAAGTCATCCGCTGGGCGATGGCACCCGTCTTGCGCGCGTGGATCGCCGCCAGGACGCGCGAATACGACACTCTGCCACGACCGCGGGATGCCCCGCAGGCCCACGCCGCCGGCATCAACAGCGATCGGATCCTGCTCTTCGGCAGCGGGCCTGCGGTCGGCTGGGGTGTTCTCAGTCACGACCTCGCCCTGCCGGGTTCGCTCGCGCGGGCACTGTCGGCGCGCACGGGGCGCGGCACCGACGTCGACGTCGTCCCGAGTCCGGCAGTCACGATCAGGTCCGCCCGCGCCGAACTCGCCGGGCTGAAGCTGTGGCGTTACGACGCGATCGTGCTCAGCGTCGGCACGACCGACGCCGTCGGGCTGATGCCGCCCCGGGTCTGGCGGCGTGAACTCCAGGCGATCCTGGACCAGCTCGGTCGCAGCACCTCCCAGACCACCCGCATCTTCGTGCTCGGCGTGCAGCCGATCCGGTCGATCGCGGCCTACGACTCGGCCCTGGGCACCTTCGGCGCCACGCACGCCCGGACCCTCAACGAGCTGACCGGCACCGTCTGCAGTTCTCATCCGGATGCCTGCTTCGTCGCCATGGCGGCCGGCCTGGCCCGCACCTCCGGCCGCATCCGCACGGCGGCGGACTACGTCGCCTGGGCCGAGAACCTCGCCGACTCGATGAAGGGCCCGCTCGACGCGGAGCATCACGACGAGGCCCAGTCCTCCGAGAGCGACCACGACGGTTCGCCGACCGGCCACCCCGAGGGGCTCGGTCCCGACGCGGCGCGCGCCGTCGCCGCCCTGGGCCTCCTCGACACCGACCCGGAGGAGCGTTTCGACCGGATCGTGGCGGTGGCGCGGCGCTCCTACGGCACCCGTTCGGCCGCGTTCACCTTCGTCGACGGGGACCGGCTGTGGGACAAGTCCAACCTGGGCGAGGCACCCCGGGTGTATCCGCTCGCCGGCTCGGTCACCGCCATCGCGGTGCGCTCCCCCGGCGCGCTGGTCATTCCGGACACGCTGCTCGACCCGCGCACCCGCGAGCATCCCCTCGTGGTTTGCAAGCCTCACACCCGCTTCTACGCCGGCTTCCCGGTGGAGGCGGAATCCGGTGAGCGGATCGGCGTGCTCAGCGTGTTCGACCCCTCACCTCGGCCGCCCGACGAGATCGACACGGTGCTGTTGCGCGAACTCGCCCTGCTGATCCAGGCCGAGCTGCGCCGGCGCCCCGAGTAGGCGGCGCCGGGCATTCCAGGCCGGTGCGGGTCAGAGCCGGGCGACCGGCTGCCGCAGCACCGTCTTGAGCCTGGCCGGCTCGGTCCGGCGCGGGTCGCTGAGGCACACCTCATGGTGCCGGCCGTTCAGGCGCAGCCCGTTCGCGGCGAGGAAGTCACCGTGCAGGGCGGCGAGCACCGGCGCCTCGTCGTCGTAGGGCCCGAGGTGCAACAGTTGGGCGGAGAGACCCTCGTCGAGGGTCTCGGTGCGCACCCTGGCGAGGGCAGGCAGCTTCTTCTTCGCGCTCGCGGCCGCGATGACCTGGCCGATGACGACATCCGTCACCCAGTCGGGCTCGCTGATCAGCATGGTCCAGTGCCACTGCGATTTCGACCCCGCGGTGAAGACGGATGCGTCGTCGGCGTACCACAGGCCCTCCAGCGGAGCGACGACCGCGTCACGGCCGAGCTCGCGCTTGGCCTGGAACTTGATGCCGTAGGCCACCGCGTAGAGGGCCTCGACGGCCTCCGCGTAGGCGGGCGCGGTGTTCGGGTCGCCGCGCCCGTCGACGGCGATGAACCGTTGCGCGGGGACCTCGACGAGTTCCCAGTCCCGGTTCGCGGGCGCGTAGAAGGGTTTGAGCGCCTTCTTCACGTCCCACGGGCCGGCGCCCGCCGGCGCGGTGTTCCGCGGCGCCCGGAGCTTGCCGGTGCGCCGGTCGGTTCTGAACGGCACTTCGGCGCTCATTCCGGAGCTCGGTCGTCCTGGAGCACGTCGTTCTGGAGCACGTCGTTCTGAAGTACCGAGAGGATGTTGCCGGCCGGGTCCGTGAACCAGGCGATCTGCGGTCCGCGCGGGTCCCTGGCGATGCCCTTCTCGTCCTGCGGGGACCCCGGGTAGCGTTCGAAGCTCACCCCGCGGGCGAGGAGGGCGTCGACGGCCGCGTCGATGTCGCCGACGGCGAAGTTGAGGATGGTGAACACGGCCGGCACATGGTCGGGCTTGGGGTAGACCATCACCTCGGCGCCGCCGGGCAGCTCCAGCCGCAGCAGGCCCATCCCGCCGTCCCGCACGGTGAGGCCGAGGGTGTCGGCGTAGAAGGCGCGGGCCGCGTCGATGTCGGGCACGGCGAAACCGCTGAAGGCGGCGAGGATGCCGAGGCCCGGTGCGGTCTGTGGCTCTGTCATGTCGGTCTCCATGGGTCGGTGGGATCTGGGTCGGTGGGATCTGGGCCAGTCGGGATCTGGGTCGGTCGGGGTCTGAGCCGTCTGAGTCGGGCCGCCGGTCACCGGGAGCTGATCGAGGCGAACTTGCGGATGCACAGCGGCACGAACACCAGCAGCATGACACTGATCCCGATCAGCACGGTCGCGATCGGGTTCTGCATCGTCCAGATGTCGGGCACCGGCGCGGTGCCCTCGTTGCCGAACAGCTGCCGGGCTGCCTGCACGAGCGAGGAGACGGGGTTCCACTCCGCGAAGATCCTCAGCGGGGTCGGCAGGGTGTCGCTCGGCACGAAGGCGTTCGAGACGAAGGTCAGCGGAAAGAGGATCAGGAACGAGGCGTTGTTGATGACCTCCGGGCTCTTCACGCTCATCCCCAGCAGCGCCATCACCCAGCTGAACGCGTAGCTGAACAACAGCAGCAGTCCGATCCCGGCCAGGAACTCGGGCGCTGAGGAGTTCACCCGCCAGCCGACCGCGAGGCCCGTGCCCATCATGATCACCATCGAGATCGTGTTGAGCACGAGGTCACTGTTGGTACGGCCGATCAGCACGGCCGAGGAGCTCATCGGCAGGCTGCGGAACCGGTCGATGATGCCCTCTTTGAGGTCCTGGGCCATCGCCGAACCGGAAAAGGTCGAACCGAAGACCACGGTCTGGGCGAAGATGCCTGCCATCAGGAACTGCACGTAGTCGGTTCCCTGCACGGAGATGGCGCCGGCGTAGACCTGGCTGAAGAGGAGCACGAACATGATCGGCTGGATGACGGCGAAGACGAGCATGTCGGGCAAGCGCTTGATCTTGATCAGGTTGCGCTTGGTCACCGTCCAGCCGTCGGAGTACCACATCGACAGCGGGTTCCAGGTGGGGAGGGTCGCGGCGACGCTCATTTCACGGTCTCCAATTCGGCGCCTTCGGCCTGTTGGGCGGCCTTGTCGGCCTTGTGGCCGGTGAGTTTGAGGAACACGTCGTCGAGGGTGGGCCGGCGCATCCCGGCGTCGTGCAGGCCGATCTTCGCCTCGCCGAGCGCCGCGAGCACGTGTTGGAGCACGAGAGGACCGTCGTTGACGGCGACCTCGAGGCCGCGACCGTCGGTGGTCACGAGCGGTTCGCCGTCACCGAGCCGGGCGAGGATGCTGCGGGCGGTGTCGCTGTCCGCGGCGTCGACCAGGGCGATCTCCAGCCGGTGCCCGCCGATCTGGGCCTTGAGCTGGTCGGAGGTTCCCTCGGCGATCACCCGGCCGTCGTCGATCACGACGATGTCGTCGGCGAGCTGGTCGGCCTCCTCGAGGTACTGGGTGGTGAGCAGCACCGTGGTGCCGTCGGCGACGAGGCGTTTGATCACCTGCCAGAGGGCGATCCGGCTGCGCGGGTCGAGCCCGGTGGTCGGTTCGTCGAGGAAGAGCACCTTGGGGTTGATCACGAGCGCACCGGCGAGGTCGATCCGGCGGCGCATGCCGCCCGAGAACCCCTTGACGGGGCGGTTTCCGGCGGCCGTGAGCTCGAACAGGTCGATCAGCTCCTGCGCTCGACGCCGGGCGAGCGCACCGCCGAGGTGGTAGAGCCGGCCGACCATTTCCAGGTTCTCGAATCCGGTCAGATTCTCGTCGACGGCCGCGTACTGGCCGGACACCCCGATGAGGCGCCGCACGGCCTTCGGGTCGGCGACGACGTCGATCCCGTCGACGAATGCGGTGCCGGCATCCGGCCTGATCAGGGTCGTGAGCATCTTGACGACGGTGGTCTTGCCGGCCCCGTTCGGGCCGAGCAGGGCCTTGACCGACCCGCGCGGAACGGAGAGGTCGAGTCCGGCAAGAGCGTGCACCGGGCCGCTCTTCGACCGATAGGTCTTGGTGAGGCCCCTGGCTTCTATGATGGTCATGAGAGTGTGCCTGCCTGCCCTACTGCGCTAATGTAGACGTCGTACACATTGTCTTGACCATCGTAACGAGGCACCGGGGCTGTGACAACCATCGGCATTCCACCGGGCGCGAACATCGGCGGCCGGGACACCTACCGGCACGGCGACCTCAGCCGCGCCCTCGTCGAGGCCGGCGTCGAACTCGCCCGGGCGGGAGGTCCGGCCGCGGTGGCGCTGCGAGCGGCCACCCGTCGCGCCGGCGTCTCCCCGAATGCCGCCTACCGGCACTTCGCCGACCGCAGGGCCCTGGTCGAAGCGGTGTGTTCGGCCAGCCAGGGGCGGGTGGCGGAGGCGATCGAGGCCGAACAGGCCCTGGTAGCGGATGCGACGGATCCGCTCGCCGCTGCCCGGTTGCGATTCCGCGCGGTCGGCACCGGCTACCTGCACTTCGCCCTCGCCGAGCCCGGGCTGTTCCAGACCGCGTTCACCGCCTCGACCGACCTGGAGAGCGCGACCAGCGGGTCACGGGCCGGCACCTCCGGCCGCACCCCGTTCCAGCTGCTCACCGATGCCCTCGACCGGCTCGTCGCCGTGGGTGCCCTCCCGGCGGAGCGTCGGCCGGGAGCCGAGTTCCTGGCCTGGTCGGCCGTGCACGGGCTGGCGATGCTGCTGCTCACCGGTCCGCTCCGCGCCCTCGGACCGGAGCAAGCCGAGGGCCTCATCCGCCGGGTCGTCGACATGGTCGAGCAGGGACTCTAGGCGCACCCCATTCCGCACGCCGCGCCCGCGATCGCGGACGCGGACGCAGGCTGCCGAACCCGGCGCGGACGGCACTCTCCGACGCGTGGGCGTAGTCGCGGCAGACGCCCTGCCGGGCGAGGAGGGTGCGCACGGCACCGTCGGTGGGCAGGCTCGCCCCGGGCACGTAGGCCAGCCGGCTGCCGACCCAGGAACTCACCCCGGCCAGCAGGTCCAGCCCGGCCAGGCCCGAGAACTCGGCCTGCCCGGTCGGCCCGAGCCGGTCGGACTCGCAGTAACGGCTGGGGCGCAGGTACCGGATCAGGTCGACCTCGCTCACGCTCGCCGGAGCAGCCTGCCCGGTCACCTCGACGTGGTACTCCACGTCGACCGGGCCGGCCTGGACATCCGCCAGATGCAGCCTGGTGCCGTGCTGGTCGAAGATCTCACGCACCGCCACGGGGACCCCGGCCTGGCCGATCGAGAGGCGCTCCACCGCGGTGAGGCCGGGCACGGCCACCCCGGATCCGCCTGCGTCGGCGGCCACGGCCACCGACACGACCAGACGCGCCGGCGCCAGGGCTTCGAGGGCCAGGTGCGCGGAGGCGGTGCGTTTCATCCCCCGATGTTACGCGGCGGCCGGGGACCAAAGGCACTGGTGCCCCGCCCGCAACCGGGTGACAATTGCGGCATGCTCGGCGAATTGAACGACCAACAGATCGACAACGTGCTGCCGCCGCCGTGATCGGCCGGATCGGCTGCCACGTCGACGACCGCACCTACATCGTTCCGATCACCTACGCCTACTCCGACGGCAGCGTCTACGGGCACAGCGCCACAGGCCGGAAGGTGCGGATGATGCGCACCAATCCTGCGGTGTGCTTCGAGGTCGAACACGTCGACGACCTGGCGAACTGGCAGAGTGTGATCGCCTGGGGAACCTTCGAGGAGCTGCACGGCGATGAGGCGGAGGCCGGGATGCGTGCCCTCGCCACGCGACTGTCGCCGTTGCTGACCAGCACGACCGCGCAGCCTCACCTCGGACCGGACGGGACTCCGCTGGCCTCACCCCACGCCCACGACTCCGGCACCGCGGTGCACGAGAAGCCGGTGCTCTATCGCATCCGGCTCAGCGAGAAGACCGGCCGGTTCGAGAAACGGTAACGCCGGGCAGCACGGGCCTGACGTCTGGCGGCAGAATGTCGCCTAGTGCAGGCTCAGCGGCGGCCGGACCAGCCCGTCGACGTGGGTGCCGGCCGGGTCCGTGTCCACGGCCACGATCCGGTTGCGCCCGTCGACGTGGACCACGGTCGGCGTGTACGCCCTGGCTTCCTCGGTGCTCATCTGGGCGTAGGAGATGATGATGACAAGGTCACCCTCGAGGGCCAGCCGGGCGGCGGCGCCGTTGACGCCGACCACCCCGCTTCCCCGCTCCCCCGCGATCAGGTAGGTC
Source organism: Cryobacterium sp. HLT2-28 (assembly GCF_004402495.1). Taxonomy (GTDB): domain Bacteria; phylum Actinomycetota; class Actinomycetes; order Actinomycetales; family Microbacteriaceae; genus Cryobacterium; species Cryobacterium mannosilyticum. Next base: position 139,695 of record NZ_SOFH01000009.1, read on the forward strand.
TCGAACCGGCTCCCGTTGTTCACGTTGACGATGCTCGCCAGCTCGCCGGGAAGCAGGTCGGCCGCGTCCAGCAGGTCCAGGTCCACCGTCAGCGAGCCGACGTAGTGCAGGTCGGATTGCGTCACGGTGGCGCGGTGGATCTTGGATTTGAACATGGTGCGTTGCATCGGCGCGCAACCCTTTCGACAGGAGAACCGGTGGAGACCGCCGAACGTTACGCCGAGGCGAGGATGTCGACGACGAAGACCAGCGTGTCCGTGCCGGTGATTCCCGCGGTGGTGTTGCCGGTGGTGCCGTAGCCGAGCGCCGGCGGAATGACGATGACGACCTGGGACCCGACCGTCTGGCCGATCAGACCCTGGGCGAAGCCGGGGACGACGTTGCTCGTGGCGAATGTGGCGGGGCCACCCTTGCCCCAGCTCTGGTCGAAGACCTTGCCGCTACCCCAGATGACGCCGGTGTACTGCACGGTCACGGTCGCGCCGTCGGCGACGAGGCCGCCGGTGCCCTTCTTGAGCACCTCGGTCTTGAGCTCGGTGGGCGCGTCTGCCTTCGGCACCGTGACGGTCGGCGTGCCGTCCTTGGCGAGCGTCACGGCCGGGAAGCCGTCCTGGGGCTTCTGGTCCTTGCCGTTCGCACGGGTCGCCACCTTGCCCTTGACATCGATGACGAAGATGATGTTGTCGGTCGCGGCGACCTTGAGGTCGGTGTTGCCCTTGGTGCCGAAGGCATCGGCGGGCGGCACGACGACGGCGACCCGGGAGCCCACGTTGGAGCAGGCGATGCCCTTGAGGATGCCGGGGATGATGCTGGCGGTCTCGGCTACCGTCACGGTGAGTCCGGCAGCCTTGCCGTACCCGCCGCCGTTCAGCTTCGCCCCGGTGGAGGCGTTGTAGGCCGTGTAGGCGATCTCAACGGCTTCACCGTTCTTGACGGCCGCGCCCTTGCCCTTGGTGACCACGGTGCGCTCGGTGGTCTTCGCGGTGAGCGGCGAGGTGAACTTCACGGTGGGTTCGGCGTCAGCCTTGCCGGTCACCGTGACGGCATCCGAGCTCTTGCCGGAATCGGTGCAGGTGAGCGCCGTCGCGGTCGAGGTCGAGCCGGCCGACGGGGAACCACTGCACCCGGAGAGAGCGAGAACGGCCACTGTGGCAACGGAAATGAATACGGGGAGTTTGCGCACGCTGATCTCTCTGTTCGACAATGGGCCTCGAACAGTATGACCTGTCGACATCCGTGCTAGCTGTGTCCGCTGTCACCGGACTCCCGAACCGGGGTCAGAGCCCTTCGGCGATCGCGGCCGTGGCGAAGAGCCAGGCCTCTCGCGTGCGCGGTGCGAGTGCCTCGATGTTGAGCGGCCCTCCGGCGACCAGCGCCGGGTCGTACGGCACGTCGACGACGGCGCGGGTGAGCTGGCTGAAGTGGTCGTGCAGGCGGCGGGACAGCGCCCGGTCCGCGGTCTTGGCCGGCGAGGCGAGGATGGTCACGGCCTGGGCAACCTTGTCGCCATGTCCCTTCAACCGCAACCCGTCGAGCAGCGACGCCGCCCCGTACGCGGTGTCCTCACGGATGGTGGAGACCACGACAAGCTGGTCGGCGGTCTCGACGGCCGCTTCCCAGTTCGAGGCACGCATGTTGTTGCCGGTGTCGATGATCAGCACGCGGTAGAAACGGCTGAGCGCGGCGTGGAGCTTCCCGAAGGCCACGTCGTCGATGCTGGCCGCCCCGGCCGGGTCGAGGTCGGAGGCAAGGGCGTCGAACCGGGCGTCGCCCTGGTTGCGCACGTAGTTGTCGAGGTCGCCGACCCGGGCCGAACTGGAGTAGGCGAAGTTCTCCAGGTCTCGGAGGAGGTCGACCGCGGTGTTGGTGTGGTGCGCCGTCTGCGCCCGCACGCCCAGGGTTCCCATCGTCTCGTTGTTGTCCCAGGCAAGGGTGTAACCGCCGCGATGGATGCCGAAGGTCGCCGCGATCAGCAGAGTGGCGGTGGTCTTGTGCGCGCCGCCCTTCGGGTTCAGCACGACGATGGTGCGCGGGCCGATCAGGCTGCGCTGCACGGAGGCGACCGCCGAGCGGCGCGACCGTTCACCGTTCCCGGGGCTGGGCGCGACCAGCCCGCCGGTCAGCCGGCGCACCGTGCCCTGCCAGCCCTGCAGGGCAGGGCCCTCCACCATCGGCGGCCGCGAATTCATGAAATCCGACAGGTTCGGGCCCGCGGTGCCGGGCGTGTTGCCGTAAACGGATGCGGGGCCGGACGCTGAAGCGCTCACCGGCAGACCGGCAGCCGCCAGGCGGTCAGACGGTTCCGCCGGCTCGTCGTCGTCGACGTCGCGGTCGAGATCGCGGTCGAAGACGAGGTTCTCAAACAGCTCGGCGCCGGGGCCCGCGGACGGAGCGGCTTTCTCGTAGGCGGCCCGGTCATCATCCGCCGCCGCATCCGGAGCGGACTCGATCATCGTCGGTCGGTATGCCGCCGGTTCGACGGCGACCTCGCCGGAGTCGGCGTGATCGCCGGAGTCCGGCGCGGAATCCTCAGGCAGGAGGAGCGGGCGGGTCGAACTGGGCAGTTCGGCCGCGGGGATGAAGTCCCCGTCCGCGTCCACGTCTCCGTCGGGGTGCACGATCAGGGGCGACCGGCCCTGCTCGTCTTCCGCGGTGAGCCGAACGGGGCGACCGAGAGTGCGGGCCGTCGCCGCGACCCGGTTGATGATCTCCTCGCGGACGCCCGCCTCGTCGACGGCGGTGATCTGCTGGCGCTCGCCGTCGATGGTCAGTTCGCCCGTGCCGTCGCTCCGGATCATGGCGCGGATGCTGGGAAGGGCGGAATCGTTCTTCTTCATGGTGGGCCTTTGTTCGTCGAGCTCAGCTCAATAAGCGTGAGCACGTCGAAGTTGCCGTCGATCGTGCCCTTCCCAGCCTAACCGGGCGGTCGGCATCCTCCCCCCGTTTGGCCACGACCCCGTTGCCGGACCCGTTTCGGGTGCCCCGCCGCCGGTTCCTCACTGCCCGGAGCCGGTCTGCAACGCGAACGAACGCGGGCATTGCTTTGTCCCCCGCCCGAGGGTCATCATTGAGTCATGAGGGATCGAGACTGGGTGCTGCTCGCCTATTGCCGGTCGTGCGGCGTCTACGGCACGGCCGTCATCGATGACGACCACCGGATCTCCTGGCCGGACGTCGTGCACGAGGTCGATTGCGACCTCGCCGAACAGCAGGACGTCCGAGAGGCACACTCCTGGGCGGTCGGCGCCGCATAACTGCGCCGACCCCGGTCTGAGCGTGGCCCGCGACGGTGGGCCAGGTCCGGGCCGCTGATCTCCGAGTGCGGACGAAAGTTCAGGCGGGCAGCGTGCCCAGACCCTGATGGGCGAGCCAGCGGAGGGCCCGTGCGCCGGCGCGGGTGCCGGCGCGGGTGCCGTGGGTGTCGTTGTGGCCGCGTTGCCGCCGGCATTCCATCAGGTCGTCCCCCGGGGCGATGTGAGGGTCGCGGCAGGAATTCGCGTAGCTGGTGTAGTCGGTTTCGAGCAGGAGTTCGTCGTCGGTCATGGCTCTGCGTTTCTGGTTCTGTCACACCTGCTGCCAGCGCCGTTTCCGGCGTCGGTGCGTGGAACTTGTTCGGTTGCAGTCGTGCACGTGCTGGTCCGCGGCTGGCGGCGGACCGGGGTTCGTTTTCGCACCGGCCGGCCTGAAAACACTCGGAGACTGGGGCGAGGCAGAATTGTTGAATGACAGGGTACGTGCTCGCCCGGCGAATCGACCCATAGATCACCGATCACCGCGAGAACCATGAACCGGGCTGTATCCGCCGCGACGGCCTGCACCTCCCAACGCCGGGTCGCCAGGCCCCTCCTGCTCGTCAAATTCGACGGACATTTTCCCCAAAACGGGCCCAAACGCGCGAATTCTGGTGATTCCGGCGAAAATCTCCGTCGAATTCGACGGGCAGGCCGGGTGAGGCGCGGATCGTGTTTGAGGCTCAGTCGCCGGGCACGGCGTCCTGGTGCAGCTCCCGGAGCATCACCTTCATCACCTTGCCGGTGGCAGTGCGCGGCAGCGTTTCGACGAAGTGCACGTGGTCGGGCACCTTGAAGCTTGCGATCAGGTAGCGGGTGTGGGTGAGCAGGTCGACCGCGGTCACGGCGTGGTCCGGCCGGAGCACGACGTAGGCCTTGGGGCGCTCGCCCCACTTCTCGTGCGGGATGCCGACCACGGCCACGTCGAGCACGGTCGGGTGCGCGAGGATCGCGTTTTCCACCTCGATCGAGGAGATGTTCTCCCCGCCGGAGATGATGATGTCCTTGACCCGGTCCTTGAGCTCGAGGTACCCGTCGGGGTGCATCACCCCCAGGTCACCGGTGTGGAACCAGCCACCCCTGAACGCCTCGGCGGTCGCAGCAGGGTCCTTGTAGTAACCGAGCATGACGTTGTTGCCGCGGAGCACGATCTCGCCGATCGTGCTGCCGTCACGGGCAACGTCGGCCATCGCCGGGTCGACGACGCGTGCCGACTCGGCCTGCAGCATGCCGACGCCCTGCCGCGAGATCCTGCGGGCTCGCTCGTCGCCCGGCAGGTTGTCCCACTCGGACTGGTATTCGCAGATCGTGTACGGTCCGTAGACCTCGGTGAGCCCGTAGACGTGCACGACCTTCACGCCGAGGCGTTCCAGCTGTTCGATCACGCTCGGGGCGGGCGGGGCGCCGGCGGTGGTGATGCTCAGCGGCCGGTCCAGCGGATGCGCCTCCGCGGCGTTCGCGATCAGGCTGCAGACCGTGGGGGCGCCGCAGAGGTTGGTGATGCCGAGGGTGTCAATGGCCGCCCAGACGCTTTCCGCGCGCACCGCCCGCAGGCAGACGTGGGTGGCGCCGGCCGCCGTGACCGCCCAGGGCGTGCACCACCCGTTGCAGTGGAACATCGGCAGCGTCCACAGGTAGACCGAGTCGCTCGTGAACGAGTTGTGGAAAACCTCGCCGAATGAGTTCAGGTAGGCCCCGCGGTGGGAGTAGACGACGCCCTTCGGCTTGCCGGTCGTGCCGGAGGTGTAGTTGATGGTCAGCGGAGAGCGTTCGTCGTCGATGTCCCAGCAGAGCGGCCGGGGATCGGCCAGGGCCGCCGTATCCGCGGCGGCCAGGAACGATTCGAGGCTCTCCTGCCCGAAGTCCAGGCCGCTGGCGGCAAGCCCGAACTCGGCGTCGGGCATCTCGATCACGCCGGTGAGGAACGGGGAGACGGGGCGGGCGTCGCCGACCGTCGAGACCAGCTCGGCGTCGACGAAGAGGAGCGTCGCCTCGGAGTGCGTGAGCACATACTCGATCTCGGGCCGGGCGAGCCGGGAATTCAGGGCGATCAGGATTCCCCCGGCGAGCGGCACGGCGAAGTGCGCGATCAGCATCTCGGGCACGTTCGGCGCCAGGAATACGACCCGGTCCCCCGGGGAGATCCGGGCACGGATGCCGCGCGCCAGCCTCTCGGCGGCCGCCCGGAACTCGGTATAGCTGTAGCGGCGTCCGCCGTAGAGGATGGCGTCCTTGTTCGGGTACACCTCCGCGGACCGCTGCAGGAACCGCATCGGGGTGAGCGGGGCGTCGTTGGCCAGACCCGTCGCCGGCTCGACGCCGCCAGTCTGGTCAAGCAGGGTCATCTGTTCGAACACGCGGGGACTCCTTTGTCCGTCGTTTGGTGCGGGAGTGGAGCGGTCGTGCCGGGGATCAGCGGAACGCGCTGATGCCGGTGAGGTCCCTCCCGATCAGGAGCGACTGCACGCTCTCGGTGCCCTCGTAGGTGTGCAGGGATTCGATGTCGGCGAGGTGCCTGATCACGTGGTTCTCGAGCAGGATGCCGTTGCCGCCGAGCATGTCCCTGGCCATGGCCGCGATCTCCCGAGCCGCCCTCGTGTTGTGGTACTTCGCGAGGGAGGCCTGGATGGGCCGCAGGGTGCCGGCGTCGTCGAGGGCGGCCAGGCGGAGGCAGTGCAGCTGCATCGAGGTGAGCTGAGAGAGCATCATGGTCAGCCGCTCCTGCACGAGCTGGAACCCGGCGAGCGGCTTGCCGAACTGGATGCGCTGGGTGGAATAGTTCAGGGCGGCCTCGAAGACGGCGGTGGCGTGCCCGAGCGCCGACCAGGCCACCCCGAGCCGGGTGGCGAAGAGCACGACGGAGGCATCCTTGAAGGTGCGGGTGCCCGGCAGCACGGCGTCCAGCGGGATGCGCGCGGCGTCCAGCACGATCCGGGCCTGGTGGATCGCGCGCAACGATCCCTTGCCGGTGATCGTGGTGGCGTGGTAGCCGGGGTTGTCCTGTTCGACCAGGAAGCCGCGCACATTGCCGTCGTCGTCCCTGGCCCAGACGACGGTCACGTCGCCGACCGAGCCGTTGCCGATCCACTTCTTCTCGCCGGTGATCACCCATTCGTCGCCGTCACGCGTCGCGGTGGTCTCGAGGCCGACCGAGTCGGAGCCGTGGTCCGGTTCGGTGAGGGCGAAGGCGCCCAGCTTCTCGGCGCGGGCCAGGGGCACGAGCCAGCGCTGCTTCTGCTCCTCGCTGCCGAAGAGGGCGATGCTGCGCAGCGCCAGCCCGCCCTGCACGGCGACGACCGTACCCATCGACCCGTCTCCGCGGGAGATCTCCATGTTGACCAGCCCGGCCGCGAGGGGCGACATCGGGGTCAGCCCCTCCCCGACGACGCCGTCGGTGAGCAGGTCGAGTTCGCCGAGCCTGCGGGCGAGGTGGAGCGGGTACTCGGCCTTGTCCCAGGCCTCGTTCACCTCATCGAGGGTCTCCTCGGCGAAGGTGCGGGCGCGGTCCCAGAATGCCCGGTCGGCAGCGGGAACGTCGGCGAAGACACCGTAGTAGTCGGTGTCGAGCGGCAGGGATACATCGTAGTCGGCCACGGTTTTTCCTTTCGTGGAGTGAAGCGGGGAATGAAGCGGGGCGGAGCGGAGCGGTGAGTTCAGGGATGGAAGAGCGTGCCGCGGGCGGCTAGCGAGGCGCCGGAGCGGTCCAGCAGCGGGGTCAGCCCGCCGGTGTGGTGCGGGAAGTTGGCGCCGAGGATCATGCAGGCGTCGATGTCGGCGGCGCTGTGCACCGTGCCGTCGGCGAGGATCCGCCCGGCCTCGTCGGCCAGGCCGTGCAGGAGCAGCGCGCGCACGGCGGCCTGGTCGACCGGCGGCGCGACTCGATCGCCCGGTGGCGGCAGGATCGCCCGGATCGCCTCTGTCGCGGCGGGCGTGAGGCAGCCGTCGGGCCCGACGTAGCTCGGCAACGACAGCTGCACGATGCGGCGCAGGCTCGGGCTCATCGTGAACCGGTCGCCGAAACCCTGTTGCAGGTGGGCGAGGATGTGCAGCTGCACGCGGGGGCCGATGTGGCGGATCAGGGTGAGCGGCGTCATCGGCAACCCGTCGGCAACGAGTGCTCCGTCGACGAGGTCCGCATCCGCGCCCGCGTCGATCAGGCGGAGGCTGTCACTGAACCAGCGGGTGATCAACCTGTTCACGACGAAGCCTGGAGAGTCCTTCACCAGCACGGCGGTCTTGCCGAGCGACCCGGCGAGCGCGAACGCCGCCGCGACGACGGCATCGGTGTTGCGCGGCGCCCGCACGATTTCGACCAGCGGGAGCACCGCGACCGGGTTGAAGAAGTGGAAGCCGATCAGGCGCTCCGGATGCCGGAGGCCCGAACCCTGGTCGGCGATCGAGAGTGAGGAGGTGTTCGTGAGCAGCAGCGCGTCGGCCCGAACGACTCGTTCGATCGACTCCCAGACGCCGCGTTTGACGGCCAGGTCTTCGAAGACCGCCTCGATCACGATGTCGCTGCCGGCGAGGTCGGCGATGTCGTTGGTGCCGGTGATGAGCGCCGCGACCCGGTCCCGGGTCTCCGTCGTCATGGTGCCGCGGGTGACGGCCCGGCCGAGCTGGTCGGCGATGCAGTCCAGCGCCTGGGCGACCTGCTCGGGCGTGAGGTCGGTCAGCCGCACGGGAACGTCGAGGCGCTCGGCGAAGACCAGGGCGAGCTGGGTGGCCATCCGCCCGCCGCCGACGACGCCGACCTGGCTGACTCCGGCGGCCGGGCCGCCGGGCCGGCTGCGTTTCCGGGCCGCCTGCAGGGTGAAGAAGGCGTAGACGGCGGCGCGGCACTCGCCGGTCTGCAGCAGTTCCCCGAAGGCGACGATGGTCTCGGCTTCGATCGGGTCGCCGCCGCGGGCCAGCCGCGCGGCCGTGCGGGCCGGCTGGCCGATCGGCGGGCGGGCGGTCACGGATGCCGGGCGCGCGTCGGTCGCGCGCTGCCAGGCCGAGAGCAGCTCGATGGTCTTCTCGACGGCGGGCAGCTCGCCGGGGATCCGCTTCCGCACCGCGGCGCGCAGGGCCTCGGGCTGCCAGGGCGCCTGCGCGGCGGGCCGCGGGGCGGCGGGTGGGCCGGC
>NZ_SOFH01000022.1 GCF_004402495.1 Cryobacterium sp. HLT2-28
CAGCCGGCATCCGCCTCGGTGAAGGCGGTGGTGGCACTGGGATCAGGGGTTCCTGCCATGACCCCAGAATACCATAATTCGAACAAAGATACGAGTATTAATCAGATTTAAAGCTCAACTCATGCGAACATAGAATCGTATTGAGACGGTGATGCCGTCGGCGAAGATCCCGGTCAGATCAGACCACGGCGGCGGAAGGCATTCCAGACGCCGTCATCGAGCACGGACGTGGTGACCTCGTCGGCGTGGGCCTTCACCTCATCAGTGGCGTTGCCCATCGCGATGCCGACCCCGCACACCTGCAGCATTTCGATGTCGTTGGTGCTGTCTCCGAGCCCAATCGCGGATGCCGCGTCGATGCCGAGCAGGTCGAGGAGCTGCACGATCGTGCTGCCCTTGTTCACCCCGCCGAGGGTCACCTCGCCGCTGCCGCGCCCCAGGTGCGGGATGGTACCGGTGATGACGTGGAAGTCTCCGCCGAGGGCTTCCGATACGCGATCGAACGCCATCAGGTCGCCGGCGAGGAACACTGACTTCGCGATCCCGGTGAAGCTGAGCGGGCGCACAGCGGCAAACGCTCTCAGGGCGGGATGCTCGGCGTGCTCGGCGACTGATTCGGAAACGGTTCGGGTCTCCCCCCTGCGCTCCCGGTCGTCGTCGAGGTAGGTCGCGAAACGCCCGCGCACCCCGGGGCTCGGATATAGCTGGTCGAATGCCTGCAGGTAGAAGTCGTATCCCGACTCCTCGTAGAAGCCGACCATGCGCGCCACCGCGTCTTCGGGCATCGTGCGGGTGATCACCAGTTCGTCGCCGACCTCGGCGAACCCGCCGCCGGCGCTGATGGCGCCGTCGAATCCGATCTCGCGGATCGCGGGATAGATCTCGACGGAGGCCCGCCCGGTGCTCAGGTACACCAGATGGCCGTTCTCCCGGGCGGTCCGCACCGCCTCGATTGTCGACGGTGCGATCACCTCGCCCGAGTCGATGAGGGTGCCGTCGACGTCGAGGAACGCGATGCGAGGAGAAACCATGGTGTGCTCCAAACGATACCCCGAGCACCCGGGGCAGACTGAATTGCGTTCCCGTGTCAAGCAGTGCATCAAGACAGGATTGGGTGCCCCTGGAGGGATTCGAACCCGAGTCGCAGGGCTCGAATGGACAGCCGTTGTGCCAAAAAAGCCCGAATTTCCGGCAGATTCTTGACCTCATAACTCTCTTGAGATCACCTGACACTCGACCCACACGCGATCACCCTGACGACCCCGGGCCGACAGCGAAACGGCTATTGGTTGGCAAAGGCCGAGTCGAAAGACGACGCGGGACGTGGCCACAGAAGCGACCGCACGAACCCGATTGCCTCGCTCGCACCATGCAAACGATCCATACCGGCGTCTTCCCACTCGATCGAAATTGGACCCGAATACCCAATCGATTCGAGCGCTCGGAAGGCGTCCTCCCAGGGCACGTCACCGCGTCCGGTCGAGACGAAATCCCAACCACGACGCGGGTCGCCCCAGGGCAGATGCGAACCCAGGACTCCGGCACGACCATTGCTCGGGCGCAGGCGAGTGTCCTTGCAATCCACGTGGTAAATGCGGTCTTTGAAGTCCACGATGAACCCCACCGGATCGATGTTCTGCCACATCATGTGACTGGGATCCCAGTTGAATCCGAATGCGGACCTGTGGTCGATTGCCTCCAGGGCTCGCACGCTCGACCAGTAGTCGTAGGCGATCTCGGACGGATGCACCTCATGGGCGAATCGCACTCCCTCGGCATCGAAGACGTCGAGGATCGGATTCCACCGCGCAGCGAAGTCCTCAAACCCCTCCTCGATCACTGAGGCTGAAACCGGGGGAAATTGGGCCACGTATGGCCAGATCTTCGAACCGGTGAACCCAACGACGACATCCACCCCGAGTTTGCGCGCGACCCGCGCCGAACGCTTCATATCCTCGGCCGCCCGCCGCCGGACTCCCTCAGGATCCCCGTCGCCCCAGGTGGAAGACCTCACGATTGCCTTGTGGCGAAAGTCGATCGGGTCGTCGCAGACAGCCTGTCCGGTGAGGTGGTTGGAGATAGCGAAGGCCCGTAGATTGTTGCGCTCGAGGATCTCGAGGCGCGATGCGAGGTAGGCGTCGTCCTGGTCGGCACGTTCCAAGTCAAGATGGTCACCGGATGCCGCGATCTCCAGGCCGTCGTAACCCCAGCCCGCCGCGAGCTTTGCCACCTCTTCGAATGGCAGATCTGCCCACTGTCCAGTGAACAAGGTCACAGGGCGTTTTGCTGTAAATTCGCTCATGGTCTTCACTCTCTCGCTCATTCATCGCTTGCCTGCAGAAAGACGAATCCGCGCTCAGGGGCGCGTTTCGCCGCGCGGCTCGACGGGTCGGAGCTCGGATACGCCGAACGGACCGGCCAACCACTCGTCCGACAGCGCAAAGAAGCTGCGGGCGTGATCCTTCTCATTGTGGTCCGCCAACGCCTGTCGGGTTGTCCACTCTTCATAGAGCACGAATCGCTCGGGGGCGGCCCGGTCCACGAAAACCGAGTAAGCAATGCAGCCCTCGTCGTTCCGGCTGAGTAGCTGGAGACTTGCCAACTCTTCCTCCAGCCGTGCACCGAAGCCCGGCTTTGCTGTGAAGACCGGCATCAGAATCACAGTTTCGCGACCGGGCTTCTGTTCTTGGTCGACACTCATGGTCTTCCTACCTCCACTGGCATCGGGTTCAGTTCTCGATCGCGGGGACGTCGACCCAGGCGCCGGTCTCCCCGGACTCGATGATCGCGTCATCGATCAATGCGATCTGGTAGCCGTCGGCGAAGTTGGGGCTGACGGTGCCGCCTTCGACGATCGCCGTGAAGAAGTCGTGAGCCTCGATGATTTTCGTCTCGCCGTACCCGATGCCCAACGCCGGGATCGGCCAAAGCGCAGCTCCGTTGGGATGGGCGGGACCGGTGTAGATCGTGCGAAATCCGCGACGATCCCCCGGATCGTTGGCGAAGCAGACCTGAAGCTCGTCACGACGCTCATAGTTGAAGATGATGCTTCCTCCCGTCCCATGGATCTCGAAGGTGATGAAGTTGTTTCGTCCGTGGGCATTCCTCGTCGCCTCGATGGAGCCGACCGCACCGTTCGAGAATCGGATCATCGTCATCACCTCGTCGTCGACATCGACCGCCCCACGAGGCCCCTCGCCGCCGGTGACGTTCCCGAGGGCATCTGCGCCACTCACCTGGATCGGACGTTCCGTAATGAAGGTGGACAGAAGTGCGTTTACCTGCGCGACGTCGCCGACGAGGTAGCGGGCCAGGTCGATCACGTGTGTGGCGATGTCACCCAGCGCGCCCGAGCCCGCGATCTTCTTCTGGAACCGCCAGGAGAGGGGAGAATTCGGGTCGGCGCTCCAGTCCTGGAGGTAAGTTCCCCGGAAGTTCGTGATCCGACCGATTGCCCCTTCCTCGATGAACTTCTTTGCCAGCGCGACTGCCGGGGTGCGGCGGTAATTGAATGCCACCATGTGGACGACCCCGGCATCCTTCACCGCGTCGTACATCTGTTTCGCCTCCTCGCTGGTGCGGGCGAGCGGCTTTTCGCTGATGATGTGCTTGCCGGCCTTCGCCGCGGCAATGGCGATTTCCGCGTGCAGGTGGTTGGGTGTGGCGATGTCGATGACATCGATTTCGGGGTCTTCAACGACCTCTCGCCAGTCAGCGGTGTACTTCTCGAAACCGAAGCGACGCGATGCCTCCTCGGCCAGTGGCGCGGTGGCCTCAGCAATAGTCTTTCGCACCGGCATGGCGGGGGCAGGCCAGAAGAACATGGGCATGGCCGCGTAAGCGAGGGAGTGCGCCTTGCCCATAAACCCGGCTCCGATGAGCCCGACGTTCAGGTTTTCCATGATCTTTCTCTTTCTCTTGTTGGACGCTGTGTTAGTGGACTGCAGGCCTACTGACTACTGCTCGAGGAGCCGGTCCAGGTAGGCCTTGGAGATCTCTGCCGCGCGACGCGGGTCCCCGTCGTAGGAGTCGAGCTCGACGAGAAGCCAACTGTCGTACCCGCTCTCCTGTATCGCCCTGATGATGTCCGGGAAGTCGAGGTCGCCCTCCCCGAGGGGGAGGAACTGAAATGGCTCGCGTCGAAAATCCTTGAGGTGAACGTGACGAATCCGATCCGAGTGCGCGCGGATCATGGTCGCGGGATCGCCGCCTCCGGCGGCAAGATGGGCCGTATCGGGGCAGAACCCGATCCTGGTCAAGTCCATGAGTTTTGCTAGCTCATCAGGGTTTTCGACGATCGTGCTGAGATGCGGATGATAGCTCGCCGAGAGTCCGAAGCCCTCCGCGATGTCAGTGACGCGATCGAGGCTTTCGCCCAGACGCAGATAGTCGTCTTCGCTGGTTCCGGCCGCGCGACGCGCCCCCCCACCGACCACGAGTCGCTCGGCACCGAACTGTGCCGCAAGTTCCGCCGCACGGGTAATCCGGTGCAGCTCGTCGGGAAGGATGTCGGCATAGATGAAGTTCGCCCCCGTATAGACGCTCACGAGCTCGAGCTTCGCGTCAGCGAGAAGCTGGCGGAATTCCTCCGGTCGGTCCGCATATTCGAGCAGGTTTCCATCGAACATCTCAGTGCCCTCGTACCCGGCCGCGCTGATGTCGCGAATGGCGGTCTCCATCGAGCCATTCGTGCGGTAGAAGAGGTCTTTGACACTCGTGACCCCTGTCGCGTCGCCGACGACGCCTCCCCAGGTGATCGTGCAGTAGCCCAAACGCATTATCGTTGCCTTTCTCTCGCGGTCGGAACCGTTATCAATTCGGGGACGGATACCCATTCATCCGCTGCGGCTGACCTCAGAACCGCGTCGGTTAGTTGCGCAGCGCGCACCCCGTCAAGAAAAGTGGGCAGCCCTTCAACTGAATCGCCCGCTATGGCGCGGTGGGCATCCGTCACGAAGGCGGTGAAAGCATCCTGATAGCCCTGCGGGTGCCCGGAGGGCACGAGCGCATATCTCCGTGCCTCGTCGGCCGATAGACTCTCCGACCCCACCGTGATGGCGCGGGTCGAGTCGACTTCGCCGATCCACAGCGTCTCCGGATGTTCCTGGTCGAAGCGGAAGGACGCATTCGTCCCGTCAAAGGAGAACGAGAGACGGTTCTTTCGACCCGGCGAGACCTGACTGACGACAAGAGATCCAAGAGCCCCCCGGTCGGTTTCGAAGACCACGGCCGCGCCGTCCTCGGTGTCGACCCGTGTCGATCCGCGCCGGGCAGTTCGTTCGCCAAAAGCGCGGGCCGTCTTCGCCATCACCCGGGTGATCCGGTGACCGGTAACGAACTCCGTCAGGTCACACCAGTGCACACCGATGTCCCCAAAAGCCCGGGAGGAACCGCCGAGCAGGGGGTCGATACGCCAATTGGTCGTCGCGGGATCGGCAAGCCAATCCTGAAGGTAGGAACCGTGCAGCAGCCAGAGCGGTCCGGCTTCGCCCGAACGGATCCGCGCTCGCGCCTCACGGACGGCCGGATAGAAGCGGTAGACGAACGGGACTGCAGCCACCCGGCCGGATTCCTCGGACAGCGCCGCTAGCTCGACCGCATCCTCCACCGTCGTCGCTAGCGGTTTCTCGCAGATCACGGACTTCCCCGAGGCGATCACCTGTGCGGCAAAGTCGGCATGCGTCGAATTCGGCGTGCAGATGTGAACTACATCGATGTCGTCGCGTGCGATCAGAGCTTCGGGCGAGTTGCTCGCCTCTTCCGCACCGAACCGAGTTGCGGCAGCCTGCGCCGCTTCGGGGCTTCGACTGGCGACGGCAGCGATGGTGCCACCGGACATCCTGATGGCATTCGCGTGGACCGTTCCCATAAAGCCAGTGCCGATGATGCCGGCGCGGAGGCGAGGCCCGGGCTGCGCGATCATTTCCGACGCGCCAAGGCAACAGCCAGAATGATGATCGCACCGCGCACGATCTGCTGCTGACTACTGTCCAGACCGGCCAGCACCAGCCCGTTGTTGATCAGTCCGATGAGCAATGCGCCGAACATCGTGCCGATGACGGTGCCGCTTCCTCCAAAGAGGCTTGTGCCGCCCAGGATCACCGCGGCGATCGCGGAGAGCTCATCCCCGTCTCCCCACTGGAATCGACCGGACTGCAGCCGACCGGCGTAGAGCATGCCGGCGATACTTGCGACGACTCCCGACAGCAGGAGCACGGTGAATTTGATGCGCTTGGTGTTAATGCCTGTGAAGTCGGCCGCTTTGCGGTTGCCTCCTGTGGCGAGCACCTGGCGCCCGAACTTGGTGCGAGAGAGCACGAGCGCACCAGCGGCGACAAACACGGCAGCCCAGATGACGAGGCTCGGCACCGGCCCGATATTTCCGGAACCGAACATGTTGTTGAAAGCGTCGCTGAGGATTGGCTGGGGAGCGGAGTTCGTGATCCATTGGGCAGTACCCACGGCGACGCCCAACATGCCGAGCGTGACCAGGAAGGACGGGATACCCAGGAGACTGACCAGTGTTCCGTTGATCCCGCCCACGACGACCCCGACCACGAGTCCTGCGGCGATTCCCGGAACCACGCCGAAGGCGGAGATCGACATTGCGGTGACGACGCTGGAGAGGCCGGCGATGGAACCGACGCTGAGGTCGATCTCGGCTGCGGAGATGACGTAGGTCATCCCCACGGCGATGACCATGATGGTCGATGTCTGCCGAAGGATGTTCAAGAGGTTCGTCGCGGAGAGGAAGCCCTGGTTGCCCAGAAGGATCGCGAAGAAGATGAAGACAACGACAAAGCCGATGTAGATGACGTAGCGTCGCCAGTCGATCCCGGCCAGTGTCGTGGAGATGGTGCGCTTGGGCGC
Organism: Cryobacterium sp. HLT2-28; assembly: GCF_004402495.1. Classification (GTDB taxonomy): domain Bacteria; phylum Actinomycetota; class Actinomycetes; order Actinomycetales; family Microbacteriaceae; genus Cryobacterium; species Cryobacterium mannosilyticum. Next base: position 6,871 of record NZ_SOFH01000022.1, read on the forward strand.
GGCGTCGATCGACTGAGCCGAGGTGGGGGTTTGCATGATCAGACTCCTTGGACTACTAGTTGGAGTGCTTCCTCGTCAACGATCTCGTTGCGGGGAATGTCACGGATGACGGAACCGTCCCGAACGACCAACACGCGATCGCTGATCGCGAGAAGTTCGGGATATTCCGAGGAAATGATGATGACGCCCTTGCCTTCGTCGGCGAGGGCGCGCACCCGGTCGAGGATCTCGCTCTTGGTACCGATGTCGACGCCCGCCGTGGGCTCGTCGAGGATGAGCACATCCGGATTCGTGCCAAGCCACTTGGCGAGCACGACCTTCTGTTGGTTGCCACCGGAAAGGAGACTCACTGCTCGACCGGGGTTGTCGACCTTCACTGCGAACTGCTTGATGAGGGAATCTGCGAGCAATTTGCCCTTTTCCGCGCTCAGGAAGGGGCCGTTGCCAATCTGGCCGAGCAGCGGCAGCAGCAGGTTGTCTCGAACGGAGTGATCGAGCACGAGCCCCTGATCTCGGCGATCCTCGGGGATGAGTGCCAGTCCCGCATTAATCGCGCGTTGCGGGGAGGACAGCCTGGCTTTCTTTCCGCGGATCAGCACTTCACCGCTGTCGATTCGATCGATACCGAAAAGTGCTCGGGCCAACTCGGTCCTGCCGCTGCCCATGAGCCCTGCCAGCCCAATGATCTCACCGGCGTGCAGGGTGAAGGACACTTCCTTGACACGGGTGCCGGCGCTCAGCCCACGCACTTCGAGCAGTGGTTCGGTGTCGGATTCTGCCGCCTCCCGGACGCGATAACTCAGCTGGCCCTCGATCTTCTTCCCAACGATCCCCTCAATAATCTGTTCCGGCGTGATCTCTGTTAGCGGCTCGGTGAACAGCTTGCGTCCATCACGAAGAACGGTGATCCGGTCTGCGATCCGGTAGATCTCATCCATGCGGTGCGAGATGTAGATGATGGAGATGCCGCGTGCCTTGAGACGGCCGATGAGCGCAAAGAGCGCCTCGGTCTCGTGCTTGGCGAGGCTCGCTGTTGGCTCGTCCATGATGAGCACGCGAGCGTTCTGCGCGAGTGCCTTGGCGATTTCGGTCAGTTGCCAGTACGCGGTTCCCAAGCGCGCGACCTCGGCGCGCGGGTCCACTTCGACCTCCATGTCCGCAAATATCTCTCGTGCGCGGCGTCTGGCTTCGCTATCGTTGATCAGGCCAGCTCTATTCAGCGACTCTGCATTGAGGAAGATGTTCTGCGCGACGGTGAGGCTGGGAACGAGGCTGAATTCCTGAAACACCATTCCGATTCCGGCTGTCTTCGCGGCCTGGATCGACGTTATCTTCACAACCTCACCCTCGACCAGAATCTCTCCGGAGTTGGGCTGGTAGACGCCTTGCATGATCTTCATGAGTGTCGACTTGCCCGCACCGTTGCCGCCGGCAAGAGCATGAACCTCGCCGCTTCGGACGTCGAAGTCGACGTCGGTGAGAACGGTTACCCCGTTGAAGCTCTTGGAGATGCCACGCATCTCGACTGCATTTACCGTCGCGTTCATTTCACACCACCTTTCGGGACGGGTGCGGCGCGAGAAGCTCGCGCCGCACCGGCCGCTTGTTACTTCTTGTAAGAGTTGGCGACGTCGGCCGGCGGGTCAGCGTGGTAGACCTGCTTCCACGCCTCAAGGACGTTCGAGTGGTCCACCGGCAGAGCTGGGACCGCAACGTACGCGGGCACGGACTTGCCGAGCAGCGCGAGGGCTCCAAGCCGCGCCTCAGTAATGCCCTGGTCGAATGGCCGCTGGGCTCCCAAGCCAACAATGAGCTGGTTCTTAGCAAGGGCGATGGCGACGTTCGTTCCAAGATCTTCGGTGGCGATCTTGAGGTCCGAGTTGCCAGCAGCACGAGCGGCAGCCATGACACCCTCGGCTGGCACATCCCAGACCCCCCAGATTCCTGAGAGGTCAGGGTGTTTGGTCAGCATCGCGCTCGCCGCCAACTGTGCCTGACCCGCAAAATCAGGGCCGGCGATTCCAGTCTCCTGCACGATCTTGATGTCGGGGAATTCCTTGGTAATCGTTGCCTTGAAACCCTCGTAACGCTGTTTGGTCACGAAGAAGTCGGCCTGGTGGAATATCACGCCGATCTTGCCCGTGCCACCGAGAGCCTTGGCCATCTCATAGGCGGAGACGACGCCGTTGCCGTAGTTGTCCGCGGAGACGACCGATGCGTAGTCCTTGCCGGCCGTCATGCCGTTCGGGACGTTGTCCATGAAGACCAGCTTGGTTCCGGCCGCCGCGACAGCCTTGAACGCAGATTCTGTCGCGACCGGGTCGGTCGGGATGGAAACGATGATGTTGGGCTTCTGGGTCATGATCGTCTCGAGCTGCGACACCTGCAGATCCGGCTTGAAGTCCGCATCCGTCGTGGCGATCACCTTGATCCCGAGCTTGCCGAACTCACTCTTGAGTCCCGCAATCTGGGCGGTTGCCCAGTCGTTTCCGCCATAGTGCATGGCGATGGCCGCTGTCGCACCGAGCGCTTTGACCTGAGCGATCTCGGCGGGGGTCATGTCCGCGGACGATGCTGGCGATGCCGTTTCGCCGTTCGGGCCCTCGCTCAGAACATCGCCTTTGACAATGTCGGCGAGAGCCTTCGTTGCTTTGAGGACAGAAGCATTCTGCGCGTCGGGACCTGCGGAGGAAGTGCCGGCGGAAGAGCTGCAGCCGGCGACGGCGAGGAGCACCGCCCCCGCCGCTGCAATCAATGCAATTGACTTTTTCATGAATATTCTCCAATGAATATCGGGGGACGCCCTCTGAAGGGGATGTCACTGACCGCGTCAAGCGAGACGCCTCGGAATCAGCAGCTGTCCTGATCATCACCATCGTTGGGACACGATCGCGACATCAGTATGACACGAACTACGCATCTTTTGCCAGAAAAAGTGAAAAGTTGGCTTAAGATAAACTATTCGCGACCTCAACTGGCGCAAAGACGCATACATTGGGGTGGCTAATAAGTCGCGTCGATCAGAAGGGAATCGGTGGGTTATGTCATCGGTGGGCGGAGCGTATGAGCTGCTGCAGGTTATGCGGGACGGAAAACCGCGAACTCGCTCGCAGCTAGCGGACATCACCGGCATGGCGAGAACGACGGTCAGTCTGCGCATAGATGCCCTTCGGGAACTCGGCCTGGTTGTGCCGGTGTCTGATGCGACCTCGACCGGCGGGCGACCCTCTTCCCAGATCGCATTCAATCCGGGCACGCGGGTGGTCGCGGCGGCTGACCTCGGCGCTACGCACGCGCGGATCGGCATCTGTGATCTTTCCGGGGCAGTTCTCGCCCGTGTCAGCACTCCGCTGGAGATCACAGACGGGCCCGAGAAGGTGCTCGCCAGCGTAAGGGCGCAGATTTCTGCGTTGCTCGCGCAAATCGGTCGCCCCCAGGCGGACCTGCTGGCCATCGGACTCGGTCTGCCTGGCCCGGTCCAACATAGTTCGGGGAGACCGGCACGGCCGCCGCTGATGCCGGGTTGGGATAATTTCGACGTTCCGGGCGAAATGCGAAAGTCCTTTGCCGTCCCGGTACTCGTTGACAACGATGTCAATATCATGGCCCTCGGCGAATACCGGAGTCGTCAGCCGCCAACCGAGAACATGATCTTCGTCAAAGTCGCCACCGGCATTGGCTCAGGGATTATCAGCGACGGCAGACTGCAGCGCGGTGCCGATGGCGCGGCCGGCGACATTGGCCATATTCCGATCGCTCGCGGCGCTGGAGTTCCGTGTCGTTGCGGCAAGACAGGTTGTGTAGAAGCAATAGCTGGTGCACCGGCCATCACCGCTGCCCTCCACACCGCTCGTCCGGACATCGCGTCGGCAAGTGACCTCATCGACCGGGTACGGGCCGGTGATCTTGACGCGATTCGCGCCGTGCGCCAAGCCGGCCGAGACATCGGCGAGGTCCTGAATACGTGTGTGAGCATTGTGAACCCGTCGGTCATCGCGATCGGGGGATTGATGGCTCAAGCGGGCGAGCATCTGCTCGCCGGAATCCGCGAGGTGGTCTACGGGAGCTCCACGCCACTGGCAACGGAACACCTCGTGATCGAACAATCCAGGAGCGGGCCGGATGTGGGCCTCATTGGCGCGAGCATCCTGGCCATCGAGCACGCTCTGGCTCCCGAACGCCTCGACTCGAAGCTGCGGAACGTCGACGCTGAGTTCGCGAGTCATTTCCACAACATGCTGTGACCTTCGCTCTGGCCCATTGAGAACTTCAGCTGCGCCAGTGACGGCACTTTCGACCCCGTCTATCTTCGTGCGGGCGCCCGCGCCCAATGACCCTCGCCAGGTGAGTGTGGGATTCGATCAACGGAGACTCGTTCTCCCGGATGTGGGTCACGCCAGACGCCTTGACCTGTCGATACTCCTGAAATTCGGTGGCGAGGCCAAAGGCATCACCGGTGACGAACGGGAAGACATCGAGCGCGCGGCCGAGCAGGATCTTCCAACCGGTGTCAGTGACAATCGAGCGGTCGTGAATCGTGTCATCACATGCGGCGTCGAGGGCCGAGTCCCTTGCGACAATCGAATTGGGCATGGCCTCTGCATGCCGGCCTGTCGTCCCGCACCGGGCTTAAAGCGCGGTTACGCGCCGCGCGCGCGGGTGCCTGGTCTGAGGATCGTGTCGGCCACCCGCATCACCTCATCGATCAGCGCGAGAGCGTCGTCGTGGCGGATCAGCGGCGAACCCTGCCCGGCCCACAGCGACATCAGGTCGTCGATGCCGCGTTCGGCCGCGGTAGGCCGGAAGCGGCCGGTCACCCAGTTCTGAACGGGGAAGGCGGCAATCCGGCCCGAGGCGTCGAGGTCTCGCGTGATGCGGTTCGGGATGCCGCGGGCGAGCCTCCCGCTGAGGGCGCGGGTCAGCACGGTGTGGCCGGCCTCCTCACCGCGTAACGCCGCCCGGTACACCGGTGCGGCCGCGGACTGCTCCGTGGCCAGAAAGGCCGAACCGATAACCGCCGCACCGGCCCCGAGCGCGATGGCCGCCGCCAGACCGCGTCCGTCTGCGATTCCACCGGCGGCAATGACGGGCACCGAGACGGCGTCGACGATCTGGGGCACGAGTGCGAAGGTGCCGACGAGGGAGTCCTCCGGGCTGGCCAGGAAGGACACGCGGTGCCCGCCCGCCTCCATCCCGGTGGCCACGATGGCGTCCAGGCCCGCCGCGTCGAGGGCCACGGCCTCGTCGACGGTCGTTGCGGTGCCGACCGTGAGGATGCCGCGCGAGCGCGCGGCATCCAGCACAGGCGCGGACGGCACGCCGAAGACGAAGCTGAGCACCGCCGGCCGCGCGTCGAGCGCCGCCGTGATCTGATCGTCGAAGGAGGGGAACCAGACTGCCGGGCGCTGCGGGAGCGCGATCCCCAGTTCGTCGAAGTAGGGCCTCAGGGTGTCGAGGCACTCGTCGAAGCCGTCGCCGTTCGTTCCGGGGTCCTCGCCGGCACCGAGCGGCAGCCAGAGGTTGAGCGCAAAGGGTTTCGAAGTCGCCAGCGCCAGTTCCCGTGCGACCTGGCTGATCCGATCGGGGCCGTAGCCGAACAGCCCATAGGAACCGAGTCCGCCCGCCTCGCTGACGGCGGCGGTCAACCGGGTGTTGGAGAGTCCGCCGAACGGGGCGAGCACGATCGGGAGGTCAATGCCGAGCAGCCGCGTTGCGGAGCTGCGGGCCCAGGAGTTTTCGAGGTTCACATTCATCAATCTCCTTCTATAGCCGAGATGCCCTGCGACACCGTGACCCCCGATCGCGCGGGGGTCACGCTGTGCCGACGAGTTAGTACTGGATGACGACGCGGCCGTCGACCTTGCCGTGACGCGTCTCATCGAGAACGGTGTTCTCGACAGCCTACGTCGTCGTGCGTTCCCGGCAGCTCGTACCGGACGCCGCGGCGGCAGCAAGGCGGCTGGCCGACCATGCGGCTGGTCCCGCGTCTCACAAGAGGAACGGGCGTGGACGCAACAGAGGTTTGTGGTGACGAACGGTCTGCCCGCGCCCGAGAAGGTCCTTCGATTTCATTCGGGGATGCTGGCGGATGAAACAGGACAGCCTGTTCACGTTCAGCCTACCGCTCGGGGGATTCTCGTCGAACGAAGGAGGCACCGGGCTGCGGATGACGCCCGGACCGTGGGGTGGACCGCATGGTGACAGACGCTCACGGTACGCCCGGTGCCGACCTGGGCCTGGCGCAGGGGCGTTGGGGCACTGTGGTTGCCGCACCGCGTTGGCAAGGACGCTCTCGGAGTGAACTGATCATCAATTTCGGAACGTCTCCGGGCCCAACGGGCAGCTCCAGCGGGTTCATTTCGCAGTCGAATGTGGGCTCACCCTGCGATGTTCCCAGGCCGAGGTATCGCCCCAACCGATACGGTCGAATCGCGAGAGTGTGAGCTTCTCGTTCACCTCAACCTGCCAGATGCGCCGACCCGGAGAGCTGACAATGAACAAAACACCATCAGTGATCGTTTTCGATGTCAACGAAACCCTCTCGGACATGTCGCCCCTGAAGACCCGATTCGTTGACGTTGGCGCGCCGGACTATCTCGCCCGGGTTTGGTTCGCCGCCCTATTGCGGGACGGGTTCGCCCTCGCAGCGGCAGGTGGCAGCGCGAAATTTGCGGTGATCGGCGCCGACGTCCTGCGCGAGGTCCTCCGCGACGTCGCCCTGACCCGGAGCCTGGATGACGCCGTGACCCACGTCATGGACGGCTTCGCGGGATTGAACCTGCACCCCGACATCGCAGAGGGGATCCGGACGCTGAAAGGCGCGGGATTCCGGCTCGTGACCTTATCCAACGGGTCCGCGCAGGTGGCCCACGCCCTGCTCACCAAGGCGGAGATCCGAGAGGCCTTCGAGTTTCTCCTCACGGTCGAGGACACCACAGCATGGAAACCCGTCCGTACCGCCTACAACTACGCCGCGGATGCCAGCGGGGTCCAGCCGGCAGACATGCTCCTGGTCGCCGTGCACCCCTGGGACATCCACGGGGCAAGCCGAGCAGGCATGCGCAGCGCCTGGCTGAACCGAACGGCCGCGGTCTATCCCAGCTACTTCACGGCACCGGATTACACCGTTTCCACTCTGAATGAGCTTGCTTCACGTTTGCTGACGTGAACCTCGGCGCGGAACGCCACGGCGAGGCGACAGGCGATCACACGGGCCATTACGGCCTGGGCAACCTGGTTGCGATGTGCTGGGCGTCGACGCCGGGGTGCACGTTCGCGAACGCCCGGGCGACGCGTTGGGCGGCCGCGGCGTCAATTCCAGGTCCGCGACACCATTTCGATGATCGTGCGGCCCACATCGGCGAGGATACCGCGCCCATGGTTGAGGCACTCCGCAACCGGGCGATGCCAGCCGGTCCCAGCGGCCTGCTGTTCGCCTCACGGAACGATACGCTGCTCGACCTGCACACCATGCGTGAGTCCTGGAGCCACATTCGGGAGGCTGCGGGTCTGGGCTGGATGAAGCCGCATCGCCTGCGGAAGACGGCGTTGAGCAAATCGCGGACGCAGAGACCCGGAGAAATCCGGCCCCTGCATCCCTTTGTTTTCGGTGCCCCTGGAGGGATTCGAACCCCCAACCGTTTCCTTAGGACGGAACTGCTCTTCCGTTGAGCTACAGAGGCTAGCGGTGAAAGCTTAGCCGGTCCAGGCCGCCGGTCAGGCCGGCGGGTAGAGGAACAGCGGCACTTCGCTGGCCTTGATCGTGCGCTTGTTGTACGCGTGGGAACCCATCCAGTTGTATTCCTCCAGCACGACCGACCCGTCGCCACCGACCGACTGCACGTAGGCGACGTGGTTGAAGTTGAACCAGGCCACTGCACCGACGACGGGCGTCTTGCTGGTCGCCCAGCCGTGGTTCGACCAGGCGTTCGCCCAGCTGCTGGCGTTTCCGCCGCCCGGGGTGAGGTTGCTCCAGGTCCACTTGAACGGCGCACTCGTCGAGCCGGCGTCGCGGTTGAGGCGCCAGGCGACGAAGTCGACGCATTCGCGGTAGTAGTAGCTGAGCGGGGAGAGCCCGCCGCCCTGGGATTCGGTGCCCCGGTCGAACCAGGGGTAGTCGTCGCCCTCGGCGCGCACGCCGTAGACGGCGAAGGATGCGGCGGTCGCCCGGGCCGATTCGGCGGCCTTCTGCGCCGCCAGGGCGCGCTTCGCGTCGGCTTCCTTCTGGGCGAGTTCTTCCTTGCTCGTGGCGGTGAAGCCGTCCCGGGCCACGGTCGCCGCCGAGGCGCCAGCCGCCACGGTGACGCCCTGGGCGCCGGCCTCGGCCAGCGAACGGGTGGATGCCGCGCCATGGTTCGCGCCGGCGCCGGGTGAGAAGGCGTAGGCGGGAAGACCCGCGGTGAGGAACAGTCCGGGAATCGCGAGAAGTGTGACGGCGATCTTCAGCGGGCTGCGCCGGTTGGAGACCCTGGCCGGGCGCGGGGCCGGGCGGGGCGCGGATGCAGCGGACGCAAGACCGCGGCGGGCGGCCGGTGTGCGGGCGAGCGGAGTGGAGGACACCCCAGAGCGGCGGCCGGCCTGGGCCACGATGAGCGCGACATCCTGGTCGGCGCCTGGAGTGGAGACGGCGGGCACGGATGCCAGGGGAACCGACGTCATCGGGATGGACTCCGCGGGGACCTCGACGGACGCGTCCGACGGGGCGGAACCGGCCTCCCGCTGCGCGCGCAACTCGCGTCGCGACGGGAAAGCGTTCTGGTTCTCTGAAGGAGCGGATGTGCCGGGTTCGCCGGAATGGGGCAAAATCTGGTCCTCTGCGTGGCTTGGTTCGGGTCGAAGCTCCCTCCACCCTATGGGAATCCGCGCGGGATGTCACCCCCGTGCGTTACCTTTTCGTTACATCTGCTGGTCAGGCGGCAGGAGCGAGGAACTCATCCCATTGCGGCAGCGGCCGCTCGGCGCCGCGCACCACCCAGGTCGTGCCCAGCGGCATCCGCGGGTGGAAGAGCAGATTCCAGCCCATCTCTCCGGGCGTCCGGTCGCTTTTAAGGTTGTTGCAGCGCAGGCAGCACGCCACGAGGTTGTCCCAGGTGTCCCGGCCGCCGCGCGACCTGGGCAGCACGTGATCGATCGTGTTCGCGGTCTTGCCGCAGTAGCAGCAACGGTGATCGTCCCGCCGCAGCACGCCCCGCCGGCTGACCGGTACCGACCGCAGCCGCGGGATGCGTACATACCGGGTGAGCAGGATCACGCTCGGCCGGTCCCACGACCCGGATGACGCCCAGACCGGGTGGCCCTGGTCGGCCTGGACGATCGTGGCCTTCTGGTTCATGACCAGGATGAGGGCCCGTTTGAAGGAGACCACGGCGAGGGGCTCGTACCCCGCGTTGAGGACCAGTGTGCGCATGCGTTCCCTTTCGAAAAGGGCTGGACGGCTTCCAGCCATTCGAACTACGTCCCGATGCGGCGAGGGGGAAGCGAGCAGGCAAACAAAAAGGGCGTCGTCACAATGACAACGCCCTACGGGAAACAACGTGGCTGAGACACGCGCGACCGAGACATGCTTGACTGCTGCGCCGTGGCGCGAAGCGGCAGCGCACATCCATGGTGTGGATCGTGCGCCGCTCGCGCCGTGGCTCTTCCGAAAATTCGCAGAACATCAGAGCAACAGGTTAACCCAGATTCGGCAGCGCACGAAGCGCGCGGCTCAGAATCCGCCAGCTGTTACGAAACGTTCACATTCCGGGATTCAGATGCCGAGCCGGACGATGTAGTACGAGCTTGTCCAGATCGGCTGCACGCGCACGGCGGTGCCTTCGTACGGTGCGTGCAGGATGTTCCCGTTGCCGGCATAGAAACCGTCGTGACCGTCCATGATCACCAGGTCGCCTGGTTGGGCATCGGCCAGGGCGATCCGGGTCCCGGCGGCACCCTGGCCGACCGAGGAATGCGGGAGGCTGATCCCGAACTGGGCGTAGACGTACATGACGAAGCCCGAGCAGTCGAAGCCGGCCGGGGTGGCCCCGCCATAGACATACGGGACACCCTGGTACTGCGACGCGACGCCGTACACCGACGCCAGGTCGAAGCTCGGATGGGACGGATTCGCGAGGTACTCCGCCACGGATGGGCCGGAGTACGACGCGGCATAGGACGACATCTGCGCGGCGACCTCGATCCGGCGGGCTTCCGCGGCCTTCGCGGCGGCCGCGGCCGCGAGTTCCTCGGGCGTGGTCGCGGTGAAACCGTCCCGGGCGACGCTCACGGTGGCCGCCTGCTCGGCGACCTCAACGGTCTGCGCCCCCGACCGGGTGAGCTCGGTGGCCGCCGTGGCGCCGAAGTTCGTCTCCTTCGAGCTCGGGGCGAATGCATAGGCCGGGATGGCCATGGTCGCGACGAGCCCGCCGGCCAGGGTCATGAAGACAACATTGGCCAGCGCTCCGCGGCGGCGGCGGGAGATGGATCGTTTCGGCGGGGCGGCGCCGGGCTCGCCGCGCGGGCTGAGCGCCGTGCCGGACCGAAGCACGGCCCGGGATTCGCCTGCCGAGTCGGCTGACGGGCGTGTTGATCGAATGACGGGTTTTCTACCTGAAGCGGCCACAGTGGGAACCTCCGGCGCCTCGGCAACACTAGGGAGTTGCCCCGTCCACTGCGCTGATCGCGGGTGGTACCGCACCTGGAGACGGAGAAAGGCGTCCTGGTCCGGGTCCGTCGGCCGGTTTCCGGCCTGTTGACGCCACCGAGGCTACGTGACCTTCATCCGTTTGTCACCCGAAATTCACATTCTTCTAACAAATTGGTAACGAAGCCCGCGCCGTTTGGCACCCTCGGGCTTCGAGAATCAGGCCGGGACGCGCGGCGTGGCGACGAAGATGTGGCTGGCGACCTCGTTGGGAAGTTCGAGCCCCTCGCCGCATCCGTCGACCCGCACGAGCACGTAGGAACCGGCCGCGGAGAACACCCCGGTGTTGCCCGGAAGCACCCCGGAGTTCTTCAGCTGGGCCAGAAGCTCCGGGTCGAATTGCACGGGTTCGCCGAGGCGACGGATGACCGCGGTGACCGGTTCCGCGGAACTGGCGACCACGTCGACCAGGCTGGTCACTCCGGCCATGAACGCGACCGCGGGGGAATCGCCCAATTCATCGAGGCCGGGGATCGGATTGCCGTACGGGGATTCGGTGGGATGGCCCAGGATCTCGAGGATCTTGCGCTCAACCTGCTCGCTCATCACATGCTCCCAGCGGCATGCTTCGTCGTGCACGAACTCCCATTCGAGCCCGATCACGTCGCTCAACAGGCGTTCGGCGAGGCGGTGCTTGCGCATCACATGCACGGCCTTACGGCGACCGGGCAGGGTCAGCTCGAGGTGCCGGTCACCGGAGACGACGACGAGGCCGTCCCGTTCCATCCTCGCGACGGTCTGCGACACGGTCGGGCCCGAGTGGCCGAGCCGCTCGGAGATGCGCGCCCGGAGGGGAACGATGTTCTCTTCCTCGAGGTCCAGAATCGTCCGGAGATACATCTCGGTGGTGTCGATCAGATCAGTCATCCCCAGAGCCTTCCGGTCGGCCTCCATGCAAGTGACAACCTTACCGTCGCGGCACCGACAACTAGAATCGCCCTATGCAGAATCTGACCATTCCCTCTGAACTCTTGCCCCGCGACGGACGATTCGGCTGCGGCCCGTCCAAAATACGACAGGAACAACTCGACTACCTCTTAGCCGTCGGATCCACCGTCCTCGGCACCTCGCACCGCCAGGCCCCCGTTAAGAATCTGGTCGGCCGGGTGCGCGCCGGACTCAGCGAGATGTTCCGGGCGCCGGACGGCTATGAAGTCATCCTCGGCAACGGCGGGTCGACCGCCTTCTGGGACGCGGCAGCCTTCTCCCTTATTTCGAAGCGAAGCCAGAACCTCGTCTTCGGCGAGTTCGGCGGCAAGTTCGCCAGCGCCGCGGCGGCCCCGTTCCTCGAGGCCCCCGATGTGATCAAGGCACCGGCCGGTTCGCGCAGCGCGGCCGTCGCCACCGAAGGGGTCGACGTCTACGCCTGGCCCCAGAACGAGACCTCCACCGGCGTGATGGCACCCGTCACCCGGGTGAACGGCGATCTCGGCGCCCTGACCGTGATCGACGCCACCAGTGCGGCGGCCGGAATCGACTTCCAGGCCGACCAGGCGGACGCCTATTACTTCGCCCCGCAGAAGAACCTCGCCTCCGATGGCGGCCTGTGGATCGCCCTCTTCTCCCCGGCCGCGATCGAGCGGGTCGAACGCATCGCCGCCAGCGGGCGGTACATCCCCGAGTTCCTCAGCCTGAAGAACGCGATCGACAACTCCCGCCTCAACCAGACCCTGAACACCCCGGCCGTGGCCACCCTGCTCCTGATCGAGAACCAGCTCGACTGGATCAACGGGAACGGCGGCCTCGCCTGGGCGTCGGCGCGGACGAAGGAATCGTCCTCCGTGCTCTACGACTGGGCCGAGAGCGTCGACTACGCGACTCCGTTCGTGACCGATCCAGACCACCGTTCACAGGTCGTGGCCACGATCGACTTCGACGACCGGATCGACGCCGCCGCCGTGGCGAAAACCCTGCGGGCGAACGGCATCTCGGACACCGAGCCCTATCGCAAGCTCGGCCGCAACCAACTGCGGGTGGCCACGTTCACGGCGATCGAACCGCGCGACGTGCGCCAGCTCGTCAAGTCGATCGAGTACGTCGTGCAGAACCTCGGCAGCTAGGCGGCACCGTGCGTCTCTGGTTGAAAGACAGCGAACGCCGGCCTGACCCGCTGCCCGCTCGCACGGACGCCCGGATGGCGATCCTGGCGGGCTCGGCCGGCTGGCTCCTAGCCCTGGTGCTCGCTGTCTTCTTCCAGGACGACCTTGCGGCGGCGGGACTTGGCTGGTGGACGGCGTGCGCCGCCATCGGCCTCGGCCTCGGGCTCGTCGGCCTCGGCTGGGTTCAGTTCCGGCGTCGGTAGCGCCTCACCGAAGTCGATCCCGTCGAGCACGTCTTCGCCGTGGTCGTCGAAGTCGTCGTCGAGGGCGAGCGGGTCTTCATCCGACTCGTCGTCTTCGTCGTCGTCCGACTCGTCGTCTTCGTCGTCGTCCGACTCGTCGTCTTCGTCGTCCGTGTCGAGCGTCTCGGCCGCAGCGACCGCGGCGGCGAGCTCCTGCGCGGTGCGGTAGTCGGCGAGCCGGTCCGACCACGGGATCCAGTCGGGGGCGACCAGCCCTTCATCGCCGGGAGTGAGCTCGGTCTCGAGAACCGACGGCAGGGAATCCTCGTCGACCCGGGACAGGCTCACCGTCCACCGCCAGCCCGGGTACCCGGGCATGGTGCAGTCGAGGAGCAGAGTCAGCACGTGCTCGCCCTCGACCACGTGCCCGACGAGCTCGCCGATCGTGTCGGCCGGGGTGATGTCGAGCAGGGCCGCTCGGGCCAGGTCAACGGCCGCCAGGAGGGTCGGGTCCGCCTGGTCAAGCATCGAGTTCCTCCGCGACCTTGCGCAGCATCGCGGCGATCTTGTGGCTGTGCGCGCTGTCGGGGTAGCGACCCCGGCGCAGGCTCGCACCGATGCCGTCGAGAACCTTCACGAGGTCCTCGATGATGATCGCCATGTCGTCGGCCGGCTTGCGGCTGAGTTTCACCAGGCTCGGCGGCGCCTCGATGATGCGCACGGAGAGCGCCTGGGCGCCCCGCTTGCCATCGGCGATTCCGAATTCGAGTTTCGTCCCTGCCTTGACCGTGACTCCGGCGGGCAGCGCAGAAGCGTGGAGGAAGACCTCGTGGCCGTCATCGGAAGTGATGAAGCCAAAACCCTTCTCCTCGTCGTAGAACTTGACCTTGCCGGTGGGCATCTGGACCTCGCTGCATTCCGGGCGCGCGGAATGCGCGCCAACCGCACCCAGCCTATTCGGTCGGACCGAGAGATGCCCCGTATCCTTGGGAGTGTGACCAATCAAACTCCACACGCCGCCGGCCGGCTCGAACGCATCCTGGCTTACATGGTTGCGGGTGTGGTGGGTCTGTCCATCCTCGCCTTCCTCGCCGTCATCATCGGCACCGCCGCCGGAGCCGGAGCCGACAACGGTTTCGGCCAGGGAGTCTGGCCGGTCGTGCTGGCCCTGCCGCTCTTCGGCCTGCCGCTCGGGTTCCTCCTGATCATCGCCCTCATGGTGATGACCGCTCTTCGCCGCGCACGCGAGGCACGACAGAACAGGGAGTAGCCGCCATGCTCACGCTCGCCTCACGCCTCCGGGCACTCGACGACGCAGCGTTGCGTCGCACACTCGAAATCCGCGCCGTCCCGGCCACCGGCATCCGTGACTTCTTCGACCTCGCCGAGACCCTTCTCGAACCCGAGGCCGTCCAGCGCACCCTGGCCCAGCTCGACCGGGCCACCCTCGCGGTGCTGGCCGTCGCCGGCGAACTAGCCGTCGAGACCGACCCGGACTCGGCGCCGTCCGCGCCTGCCCTCGCCGAGTTGACCGAGCGCCTGTCCGACCTGGCCGGCTCCCCCGTTCCCGAAGCGGATGTCGCCGCCCGGGCCGCCGTGTTGGATTCCCTGATGCTGGGCCGCCTCGCCGACGACCGGTTCCGGCCGTACGACGCCGTGGCCGCCCAGTTGCTGGCCTGGCCGGCCCTCGGGCTACCGACCGCGACCGAACTGGCCGGGGCGGCCGCGCCCTCCGCCCTGGCAGGCGTGTCCGCCACTGACACCCGTTTCACCGACCGGCTCGCCGCCGAACGCGCGTTCGCCGCCGTGTCATCGATCGCCGAGCTCGTCACCGAGCTCGCCCGGGAACCGGCGAGGGAACTCAGCCGCGGCGGCCTCGGGTTGCCTGACACGAAGCGCCTGGCCGCCGTCATGGGCGTCGACCTGGAGGCTGTCGCCTCCGTCGTCGCCACCGCGGCCCGCGCCGACCTGATCGCCCACTCCGACGGCTACTGGAACGAGACGGAGGCCGGCGAAGCCTGGCTGCTCGAGGGCACCGCGCGTCGCTGGGCCACGATCGCGCAGTCCTGGCATGCCGCTCTGCCGCCGGACGTGCGCGGCATCCTCGCCCGGCGTCCCGGCGTATCCTGGGGCGAGGGCCTGCGTTCCTTCGTCGCCTGGCTGTACCCGGCCGGCGGCGAATGGATGGACGATCGGGTCACCGAGTTCGCCGACGACGCCGAACTCATCGGGATCACCGCCCATCAGACCACGAGCCCGGCCGGGGCCGCGGTGCTGGCCGGCGACCTCGACGCGGCGATCGCCACGATGACGGCAGCACTCCCGGCCGAGGTCGGTGCCGTGTACCTGCAGAACGACCTGTCCATCGTCTCGCCCGGTCCGCTCGCCCCGTCGATCGACGCCCGGCTGCGCGGACTCGCCGATGTCGAGAGCCGTGAACTCGCCCTCAGCTATCGCATCTCGGCGACCTCGGTCAACCGGGCCCTCGCCGCCGGCGAGAATGCGGATTCGCTGCTCGACTTCCTCCGCACGGTGTCCCTGACCGGGATCCCTCAGCCGGTCGACTATCTGATCCGCGAGTCGGCGGCCCGGTACGGCCGGGTGCGGGTGGGCGCGACCGACCCGGCCGAGTCACCGGCCCAGAGCTATGTGCAATCGGAGGATCCCGCCCTGCTCGGCACGATCGCCGTGGACCAGACCCTCGCCCCGCTCGGCCTCGTCCGAGTCGACGAGAACCGGCTGGCCAGCAGGTTCGGCAGCGACGTCGTGTTCTGGGCCCTCAGCGACGCACGCTACCCGGTCGCCGCCGAGAACGCGGCGGGCGAGATCGTGCACCTGCGCCGCCACCAGCTCGCCCGGGTGCTGCCGGTGTCCACCGTCGACCCCACGATCGCCCTGGTCGAGAAGTTGCGCGCCAGCGACGGCGGCGAGGGACAAGCGGCGGATGCCTGGCTCGCCAGGCAGCTCGACTCGGCGATCAAGTCCAAGCAGACCGTCGTCGTCAGCATTGCCATGCCGGGCGGCGTGGTCGTGGACTATCTGCTTGAACCGGCCAGCGTGGGCGGCGGACGCTTCCGGGCCCGGGACCGGCGGGCCGACATCGAACGTACCCTCCCCCTCTCGAGCATCATCAGCATCACACCTGCCCCGTAAGCGGGTGGCCGTCGTTCCAGCACACGCGGGTAGGATTGACGGTTATGTCTGATGGCCCCCTGATCGTCCAAAGTGACCGCACCGTGTTGCTCGAAGTCGCGCACCCTCTCGCCGAGGACGCCCGGCACGATCTGGCCGTGTTCGCCGAGTTGGAACGCGCGCCGGAACACATCCACACCTACCGGATCACCCGGCTCGGCCTCTGGAATGCGCGCGCCGCCGGACACGACGCCATCGACATGCTCGCCACGCTCGAGAAGTACTCGAAGTTCGCCATCCCGCAGACCGTCAGCGTCGACATCACGGAGACCGTCGGCCGCTACGGACGCCTCGTCATCGAGCGGGATGCCGAGGGCCGGCTGGTCCTGCAGAGCAACGACCAGGCGGTGCTCACCGAGGTCGCCGGCGCCAAGCGCATCTCACCGCTGCTGATCGGGCATCCGTCCCCCGACTCGTTCCTGGTCGAGCCGTGGGCCCGCGGGCAGCTCAAGCAGGAGCTCGTGAAGCTGGGCTGGCCGGCCGAGGACCTCGCCGGGTACACGCCGGGCACCCCGCATCCGATCGCGCTGCTCGAAGACGGCTGGGCGCTCCGGGACTACCAGAACAAGGCCGTCGCCAGTTTCTTCGACGGCGGTTCCGGAGTGGTCGTGCTCCCCTGCGGCGCCGGCAAGACCCTCGTCGGGGCCGGGGCCATGGCAACCGCCAAGACGAACACGCTGATCCTGGTCACGAACACAGTCTCCGCCCGCCAGTGGCGCGACGAGCTGCTCAAGCGCACCACTCTCACCGCCGACGAGATCGGCGAGTACTCCGGCCAGGTCAAGGAGGTCAAGCCGGTCACCATTGCGACCTACCAGATCCTCACCGCCAAGCGGAAGGGCGAGTACGCCCACCTCGAGCTGCTCGACGCCATGGACTGGGGCCTGGTGATCTACGACGAGGTGCACCTGCTGCCCGCGCCCGTTTTCAAACTCACCGCCGAGCTCCAGGCGCGCCGCCGCCTCGGGCTGACCGCGACGCTCGTGCGCGAGGACGGCCGCGAGGGCGATGTGTTCAGCCTGATCGGCCCCAAGCGATTCGACGCCCCGTGGAAGGAGATCGAGGCCCAGGGCTTCATCTCGCCGGCCTCCTGCTACGAGGTGCGGATCGACCTGCCGCAGTCGGAACGGCTGAGCTACGCCGCGGCGGCGGACGACGAGCGCTACCGGATGGCGGCCACGGCGCCGGCGAAGCTGGACGTCGTCCGGCGGCTGGTCGCCAAGCACCCGGGCGAGCGCATCCTCGTGATCGGCCAGTACCTCGACCAGATCGACGAACTCGCCGACGCCCTGAACGCACCCAAACTGACCGGCGCCACGCCCGTCGACGAACGCGAACGCCTCTACCAGGCGTTCAGGGTGGGCGAGGAGAACCTGCTCGTGGTGTCGAAGGTCGCGAACTTCTCGGTCGACCTGCCGGAGGCCACCGTCGCCATCCAGGTGTCCGGGTCGTTCGGCTCACGCCAGGAGGAGGCCCAGCGCCTCGGCCGTCTGCTCCGCCCGAAGGAGTCCGGCCTCTCGGCGAACTTCTACACCCTCGTCGCCCGGGACACCGTCGACCAGGACTTCGCCCAGAACCGGCAGCGCTTCCTCGCAGAGCAGGGCTACAGCTACACGATCCTCGACTCGCAGAACCTGGACTCCCCCACCCTCGTCGCCTGACCTGCCCCCCGCGACCTGAGCATCCCACCTCGCCGAACTGTGAGTTCGGCCGGGTTTCAGGCCGGCAAAGGGGCCGAACTCACAGTTCGGCGGGCAGTTCGGCGGGCTCCGGGGTCATGCCGGGCGGCGGGCGTAGCGCAGGAAGAGCATGTCGCCGGCGGTGAGCACGTGCAGCAGCGCCATCGGCCGGGTGGCTCCGGAGTCGCCGCGGGCGATCCGGCCGGCAGCGCCGCCCTCGAGCACCGGGCTGATCGTCAGGCAGAGTTCATCGACGCAGTCCGCCGCGATCAGCGCGCCGAACAGGTGCGGGCCGCCCTCGCAGAGAATCTGGGGGAGCCCTCGGGCGGCGAGAGCCGCAACCATCACGGTCGGGTCAACGTCCCGTTCCCCGCAGACCAGCACGTCGGCCACCTCGGCGAGTTCGGCCCGGCGCCCGGCCGGCGACCCGGCGTGCGTGACGACGATCGGGCGCACGGCCGCGTCACGGAAGAACGGATGCCCCGGCTCCAGCTCGAGCCGGGACGACACGACCGCCACCGGCACCTGAGCCGGCAGCCCCTGGCCGAGCCGCCAGGCGGCATCCGCCGGGCTGAGCCGGATGCCGCCGTACCCCTCGGCGCGCACGGTCCCGGCACCCACGACGATCACGTCGGAGAGCAGCCGCAGGGTGTCGAAGACGAGTTTGTCATCGTCGTTGCCCAGCCCCCCGCTCAGCCCCTCCACCGTGACGGCCCCGTCGAGGCTGGTGATGAAGTTCACCCGCACCCGTGTCTCGGCGCGGTCGGCCACTCGGTAGCGCCGGATCAGTTCGGCCTGGTCCAGCATGCTCAGGCCTGGTTGTGGCGCAGGTAGGCGGGCGGGCGAAAGCCCAGGATGGCCTCGGTCATCCGCACCGCGTCCACGGCGGCCGTCACATTGTGCATCCGCACGATCCGGGCGCCCTGGAGGATGCAGTAGACCGCGGCGGCAAGGGACCCCTCGACCCTGGCCCCACGTTCGCGGTCGATGCTCTCCCCCACGAAGTCCTTGTTGGACACCGCGACCAGGGTCGGGTAACCGAGGGCGGTGATCTCCGCGAGCCGCCGGGTGAGCTCGAGCGAGTGGGACGTGTTCTTGTTCAGGTCGTGGCCCGGGTCGACGATGATCCGTTCGGCGGGGATCCCATGATCCCGGGCGAGCGCGACCCGTTCCCGCAGGAACGCGGAGACCTCGTCGACGACATCGACGTAGCTCGGCGCCGGGTGCGGCGTGCGCGGCGGGGCCAGGCTGTGGGTGATCACCAGGGTGGCGTCGCTGTCCGCGACGACGTCGGCCATCGCCGGATCATGGATGCCGGTGGTGTCGTTGATCACGTGGGCGCCGGCCGCGATGCCGGCGGCCGCGACCTGCGAGTGGAAGGTGTCGATGGAGATGACGGCGCCGGAGCCGCGGAGGGCCTCGACGACGGGGACCACCCGGTCGATCTCCTCCTCGATCGGGATAGCCGGGCCGGGAGCGAACTTCGCGCCGCCGATGTCGATCCAGTCCGCGCCGTCCTCGATCGCCCGGCGGGCGGCGCTCACGGCGGCGTCCAGGGCGAAGGTGGCGCCCCTGTCGTAGAACGAGTCCGGTGTGCGGTTGATGATGGCCATCACGGCCACTTCGCGGGAGAAGTCGAACACCCTCCCGCCGATCAGACGGCGGGGCCGGATCAGCTCGGGAAGCGCGACGAACGGTCGGGCGGGCGCGGTGTCCATGTCAATTCCCCTGGTCGGCTGCGGCGGCGAGGATTCCCTCGAGTGCAATGCTCTCATTCCCGGGCAGTCCAGCTCTCAGGAAACCACCAGCTAACGCGCAGATACTTGGGGCATGACCGATGGCCCCCGCATTCTTATTGTCGACGACGAGCCCAACATCCGGGATCTCCTCACCACCAGCCTGCGCTTCGCCGGTTTCGCCGTGCGCGCCGTCGGCAATGGGGCGCAGGCGATTTCCGCCGTGCTGGAGGAAGAGCCCGATCTCATCATCCTGGACGTGATGCTGCCGGACATGAACGGCTTCGGCGTAACCAAGCGCCTCCGTTCGGCCGGATACACCGCGCCCATCCTCTTCCTCACCGCCAAGGACGACACGGAAGACAAGATCACCGGGCTCACCGTCGGCGGCGACGACTACGTCACCAAGCCGTTCAGTCTGGACGAGATCGTCGCCCGGATCAAGGCGATCCTCCGTCGCACCATGCACGCGGACGAAGACGCGGTCATCCGGGCCGGCGAACTCACCATGGACCAGGACACCCATGAGGTGCTCGTCGGCGACGTGCCGATCGAGCTCAGCCCGACCGAGTTCAAGCTGCTGCGCTACCTGATGCTGAACCCGAACCGGGTGCTCTCCAAGGCCCAGATCCTCGACCACGTCTGGGAGTACGACTTCAATGGCGACGCCGGGATTGTCGAGTCCTACATCTCCTACCTCCGCCGCAAGGTCGACGCGCACTCGAGCGAGCCCCTCATCCAGACCAAGCGCGGTTTCGGTTACATGCTCAAGGCCGCCAAGGCGTAGTCCCAGACTCCGTCTCTACACTGGGGGTCTGATGCATCAGTCACTAATGGAGCGGTGGAGCCGCATTTCCCTCCGTTCCAAGATCACCGGCGTGACCGTGCTCATGCTGACTCTCGGGCTGCTCGTGTCCGGGGTCGGCACCATGGCCATGCTGCGCCAGTACGTGATCCAGCAGGTCGACGCCCAGCTGCAGGCGGATGCCCAGACCGCGTCCAACGGCTACTCCGCCAGCGCACTCGGCCAGGGCAATCCCGCGGTGGTCTCGGCCGACTATTTCGTCGCCCTCTACGACGAACACGGCACCCTCAAGGACCACACCTGGAAGGACCGCCCGGTGCGGGAGCTCCCGGTGATCAGCTCCTCCCTCGACCTGCAGTCGGTCATCGAACTCGACGGCAGGACCCTCACTCTCAAGGATTCGGCGCGCGACACCGAATACCTGGCCGTCGCCGTTCCCCTGGTCATCACTCCCCAGGGCACCCTTGGCACGCTCGTGATGGCGGTCTCGCTCAAACAGACCGAGAACACGATGGCCACCTACCTCACCATCTTCCTGGGCTTCGGACTCGGCGTGGTGCTTGTCGGCGCCCTGCTCACCCGGCTGCTGGTCACGACCACGTTCGCACCCTTGCGCGAGGTGGAGCGCACCGCGGCGGCGATCGCCGACGGCGACTTCAGCCAGCGACTCGGCGGGGCGACGCCGAACACCGAGGTCGGCCGACTCAATCGATCCCTGAACACCATGTTGAGCCGCATCGACCGGCTCTTCAAGGATCGGGCGCGAACGATCGACCAGATGCGCCGCTTCGTCGGGGACGCCAGCCACGAGCTGCGCACCCCCCTGGTTTCGGTGCGCGGCTACGCCGAACTCTACCGGATGGGCGCTCTGCAGTCACCCGAAGAGGTGGCCCAGGCCATGGAACGCATCGAGAAGGAAGCGATCCGGATGGGCGGCCTGGTCGAGGACCTCCTCGAACTGGCCCGCCTCGATGAGACCAAGCCGCTCGCCCTCGCCCCCGTCGACCTGATGCCCCTCGCCCGGGACGCCGCCCTCGACGCGATGGCGTCCTCCCCCGGCCGGAGCGTCACCGTCGTCACCCCCATCCCGACCGAGTTCGAGGACGCCGGCGACCGGCCGCAGATCGACCTGGCGCGCTCCACGGGGGAGGTCACGACGCCGGCTCCCGTCCCCTCGTCCGCGGCGGTCCCGCCCAAACCGGAGGAGCAGGCCGTCCACGCCGGCTCCGTCTCCTTCGCCGGCGCCACCCTCGCCCGGCTGCGCACCCGAAAGCCGCGCAAGACGGATGCCATCGCCCCGCTCCCGGCGGCAGGGCCGCTGACCCCGCCCGGCAACGTGCAGGCGGTCATCATGGCCGAGGAGAACAAGATCCGGCAGGTGATCACCAACCTGATGGGCAACGCCCTGCGCTTCAGCCCACCCGACAGCCCGGTCGAACTTGAGGTCTCGGTCGACCGCAGGAACCAGCGGGCCTCGGTGGCCATCGTCGACCATGGCGAAGGAATTCCGCCGCAGATCCGGGACAAGATCTTCCAGCGCTTCTGGCGCGCGGACACCTCACGCGCCCGCGAGACCGGCGGAAGCGGCCTCGGCCTCGCCATCGTCGCCTCCATCGTCGCCAGCCACAACGGCACCGTGCAGGTTCTTGACACGCCGGGCGGAGGGGCCACCTTCCGGGTCTGGTTCCCGCTCGCCGGGTCGCCGAACGCGCCGCAGCGACTGCATGTGCCGTCCACCTCGTAGCGCCCCGGCATCCCTCCCCCGCGGCTTCCCGCATGTTCCCTGCACGGCCTGGACGATGGTCAGCCGCGCACCCGGCCATGGTTCCTAGCCTGTTCGGCATCCCCTGCCGAAAGGACAACCATGACCCGCTACCAGGTCGACAGCGAGGCCGTGCTGAGCACGACCGTCACGTCACGCGCCGCGATGGGACGCATCCAGTCCGAGGTCGCCGCGCTCATCGCCCTGCTCACCGCACTGGAGGGAACGTGGTCCGGCCAGGCCGCCACGGCCTTCCAGACGGCAGTGGCAGACTGGCGCGCCGCCCAGGAACAGGTGGCCCAGTGCGCGGAGGCGCTCGGCCAGGCCCTGAACCAGGCCGGGCACCAGTACGCGGAGATCGAGCAGGCGAACGTGCGGCTCTTCTCCCAGTGAGCGGCCGGGCACACGAAAGCAGGGCGCCCCCGAAGGAGACGCCCTGCCGTGAATCGGTTCGGACTTAGAAGTCCATGCCACCCGACGGGTCGCCGACCGGCGCGGAGTTCTTCTCCGGCTTGTCGGCCACGACGGCCTCGGTGGTGAGGAACAGTCCGGCGATCGACGATGCGTTCAGCAGCGCGGAACGCGTGACCTTCACCGGGTCATTGATTCCGGCGGCGAGCATGTCGACGTACTCGCCGGTTGCGGCGTTGAGGCCCCAACCGATCGGCAGGTTGCGCACCTTGTCGGCGACAACGCCCGGCTCCATGCCGGCGTTGAGCGCGATCTGCTTGAGCGGAGCGTCGATGGCCACGCGCACGATGTTCGCGCCCGTTGCCTCATCGCCGGTCAGTTCCAGCTTCTCGAAGGCGGTCTTGCCGGCCTGGATCAGCGCAACGCCACCACCGGCGACGATGCCCTCTTCGACGGCAGCCTTCGCGTTGCGGACGGCGTCCTCGATGCGGTGTTTGCGCTCCTTGAGCTCAACCTCCGTCGCGGCGCCGGCCTTGATGACGGCAACGCCGCCAGCGAGCTTGGCGAGACGCTCCTGGAGCTTCTCACGGTCGTAGTCGCTGTCGGTGTTCTCGATCTCGCTGCGGATCTGCTGCACGCGTCCGGCGATGGCTTCGGGGTCTCCGGCGCCTTCGACGATGGTGGTCTCGTCCTTGGTGATGACGATCTTGCGCGCGTTGCCGAGCAGGTCGAGGGTGACGTTCTCAAGCTTGAGTCCGACCTCCTCGGAGATGACCTGGCCACCGGTGAGGATGGCGATGTCCTGCAGCTGCGCCTTGCGACGGTCGCCGAAGCCCGGAGCCTTGACGGCGACGGACTTGAAGATTCCGCGGATCTTGTTCACTACGAGCGTGGCCAGGGCCTCGCCGTCGACGTCCTCGGCAATGATGAGGAGCTGCTTGCCGGTCTGGATGACCTTGTCCACGATGGGAAGCAGGTCCTTGATGTTCGAGACCTTGGAGTTGACGATCAGGATGTACGGGTCTTCGAAGACCGCTTCCTGACGGTCAGGGTCGGTCACGAAGTAGGCGGACAGGAAGCCCTTGTCGAAACGCATGCCCTCGGTGAGCTCGAGCTCGGTGCCGAGGGTGTTCGACTCCTCAACGGTGACGACGCCTTCCTTGCCGACCTTGTCGATGGCCTCGGCGATGATCGCGCCGATCTCGGCGTCACCGGCGGAGATCGATGCGGTGGCCGCGATCTCTTCCTTGGTCTCGACCTCTTTGGCGTTGGCGATCAGCTCGGCGATGACGGCAGCCGTCGCCTTCTCGATGCCGCGCTTGAGGCTGATCGGGTCGGCGCCGGCTGCGACGTTTCGCAGACCTTCGCGGACGAGGGCCTGGGCCAGGACCGTGGCGGTGGTGGTTCCGTCGCCGGCGACGTCATCGGTCTTCTTGGCGACCTCTTTGACGAGTTCGGCACCGATCTTCTCGTACGGGTCGTCGAGTTCGATTTCCTTGGCGATGGAGACGCCGTCGTTGGTGATCGTGGGGGCGCCCCACTTCTTCTCCAGCACGACGTTGCGTCCACGCGGGCCGAGGGTGACCTTGACGGTGTCAGCGAGGATGTTCAGGCCACGCTCAAGGCCGCGACGGGCCTCTTCGTTGAAAGCGATGATCTTTGCCATATGTGTTTCTCGTCCCTCCCGGACGTTACCAAAACGATGATGGGTTGGCACTCAAACAGAGAGAGTGCCAAAACGATTCTGGCACTCTGGGGTCGAGAGTGCAAGTGAACGGCGGGGGCTACGGCACCAGGGTGACCGAGCCGCGATCCACCGGGACCAGCTCGATCCAGGTGTTGCCCGGGGCGAGACGGATCACGACCCCGTTGTCGTCGGTCAGGCGGATCGGCGCGGCCTGCCCCGCCTTGGTCCAGAGCGCGTGCAGGGTCTTGCCGCCGGTGGACAGCCAGGCCTCTCCAGAGCCGATCATCGTGGTCTTCGGAACGTTGAGGTAGGTGTCGTCGATGGCCACGCGGAGGGCGAGCACGTTCGTCGACCGAAGTTGCACGCCGCCCGCGTCGAGGTCGGGCGCTCCCTCCTGTTTGCGCAGGTAGGAAGTCGACGCGGCATCCCAGGTCCAGTCGGGCCAGCGCGAGTCGGAGAACCTCGAGCTGATCGTGGTTACCGGGGTGCCGTCGACCGCTGCGGATGACTCCGGGACCGTCGCCGCATAGGCGAATTGCTGCGGTGGTGCCGGCACGGTGTCATTCCGCTCGACCAGCGCCTTCGCCTGCAGGACGACGTTGTGCGGCGCGTCCCGTTCGTCCGTGCGGGAGAACAGGCCGGTCACGTCGGAATCGAAGGCCGCGTTGACCACGGACGTTGCGGTCATCATGTCGATGAATTGTTGCTGGCCGCCCGAGTAGGCCACGATCCCGCCCAGCGGCGCGATGATGTCAGGGTCCATCGGCCGGATCGACCTGATCGGTCCGACCACGTCGGGCACGTCGGAGTGCCAGACGGCGACGTAGCGGGTCAGTCCGCCCTCGACGAGTTCCTCGAAGACGAGGTCGGTGCGCTCGAGCCCGAACTGGGGCCTCGCCGCCTCATGGTCGTCGATCTTCGCCGCCAGGGACGGATGCGCCAGGCTGCCGGTCGGCACGCCGGTGCCGCGCAACGGGGCCATCTCGGTCGCGGGCGGCGCGGTATACGTCGACTCCGCCTGGCCGGCCGGTGGGCTCGCCGTGGGCGTCGGCCGGTCAGCGGTGCACGCCGCGAGCAGGAGCGCACAGGGAAGAAGCACGGCACCGATGATCCGGGCCGTGCTTCTCCGCTTGTCTGGTGTTCTCAACGCGCTCACGTCCCACACCCTAACGCCACGCGGTCAACCCGCCTGCGCGCGAGGGGGCGTGCCCTGAGATCCGGTACGCCTGGTCTGAGAATCAGACCGGACGAACCGATTCAGCTTGTGGCCCCTTTGCCCCGGTCCCCAGTTCGAAGATGACGTGCTGGCCCTCTTCGAGAACTTTGT
Organism: Cryobacterium sp. HLT2-28; assembly: GCF_004402495.1. Classification (GTDB taxonomy): domain Bacteria; phylum Actinomycetota; class Actinomycetes; order Actinomycetales; family Microbacteriaceae; genus Cryobacterium; species Cryobacterium mannosilyticum. The sequence continues at coordinate 32,432 of NZ_SOFH01000022.1, forward strand.
AGCCGTGCATGTCGATGGCGGAGTAGTGGACGAATACGTCCTGTCCACCCCCGTCGACCGTGATGAAGCCGAAGCCTTTTTCAGCGTTGAACCATTTGACGGTTCCGTTCGCCATGTCTTACTCCTTGTTGCAGCAGTTCCTTCAGCACTCGCCTCGTGGCCGTACCGGGCCTGGCGCAGTGACTGCGTCCATCGTTTCCGAGCAGTGGAATACGCCCCCTGCGGAGCGCCTGTGCGAATAAATGTGCGACCAATTCCAGATGTTACTGAAGCGTCCGGCGAACGAAAGGGGGTTGACGACGAGCAAGCCGACGTATATACGGCCAGTGGAAAGTGGAGTCTCGCCTGCACTTTCAGCGGCTGCGGCCCCGGCCGGGCGCGAGGTCAGCCTGCCGGGACGTAGTCGTTGCCGACCACGACGGTGAGGTCCGCACCGGATTCGGCGAAGTCAGTGGCGAGTAGCACGTCCGCCCCGGGAAGAGACGCTGCAACACCGCGGGCCGCGCCCTCCAGTTTCGCGTCGGCGTAGTAGACGATCGTCTTGGGCACGTCTTCGGTGCTGGCGTTGCTGAGCGCTCCGACGGTCCAGCCGGCGGCAGTGAGCAGGTCGCCCACGTCGGCGGCCACGCCGGCGCCGGCGGTGCCGTTGAGCACCGTGACCGAGAGTCCGGGGTCGACGGTGGCCACGGCCGTGGGGGCCGCCGCCGGCGTCTCGGCCGGCGCGGAGGCGCTGGAGGAGGGGGACGTTCCGGGCAGGTCGAAGCTGAGGCGGTTGTTCAGTGCCGCGAGCACGGCCACCCCGATTCCGATGAGCAGGACGGTCGCGGCGAACGCCCACCAGAAGGCGACCCAGCCTCGGCCCTTCCTGGGCGGGGCGCGGTGCGCTCCGACCCGTTCCGTGGAGTGCGGGAGGTGGTCGAATCGGTCTTTGGGGTGCGAGGTCGTCATCGTGGGACTGAGTCGTTCCTTTTTCGGCTGTGCATTGGTTGGTCGAGCGGAGGCGCGTTAATCGGTGGGGCCGAGAGATCGGCTGTCCCGGGCCTGCGCCCGGGCGTCCCGCATCCGATGCAGGCGCTTCACCAGCATCGGATCGTGGGCCAGCGCGGCCGGCGATTCGATCAGGACGGCCAGGAGCTGATAGTACCGGGCTGCCGAGAGGTCGAACTGGGCGCGGATGGCTTGCTCTTTCGCTCCCGCGTGCCTCCACCATCGCCGTTCGAAGGCGAGGACGGTCACATCCCTGTCGGTCAGACCGGAGGGAGGCACGACGAGCCCGGCCGCGTTCGCTGCCTGTGTTCCGTCCACCTGCCACCACCTCCTTGCCTGTCATCCTATTTGTCAGGGTCTGGATACTCGCTGGACCACCCCGGCAGGGTGAAATGGGATGTGAATCCGCTGTACGGTCTCTCAGGCCGGAATACCGACCGGGCCGGCCGAGTTTAGGGTTGGAAAGAACAGAAGTCGGCCGCGCCCCGGTCGAGACGGAAGGACGCACGATGGACTACGAAGTCAAGAAGTCAGACGCCGAGTGGCGCGAAGAACTCAGCCCCGAGAAGTACGCCGTCCTGCGCGGAGCAGCGACCGAGCGCGCCTGGACCGGGGAACTGCTCGACGAGGCCCGCTCCGGCGTCTACACCTGCGGAGCCTGCAACGCCGAGCTCTTCAAGAGCGGAACCAAGTTCGACTCCGGCTGCGGCTGGCCGAGCTTTTACGAGTCGGTGCGACCGGAGGCTGTCCAGTTGATCGAGGATCGCTCGCTCGGCGTCGTGCGCACAGAGGTGCGGTGCGCGAATTGCGGTTCGCACCTGGGCCACGTCTTCGACGACGGTTTCGGCACTCCCACCGGGGACCGGTACTGCATGAACTCCATCTCGCTGAACTTCACTCCGGTCGAGTAACCGGTGCCCGTGGTCCTCGACGCGGTCGGCCGTCGCCGTTCCCATTCCAGGGTGACGTCCGCGGCACCCAGCCACGAAGACCTACTGCCCCTCGTCGCAGCGGCGGCCAGGGTCGCCGACCATGGCGCACTGCGCCCGTGGCGACTGATCGAACTCCGCGGAGACGCCCGCCGACGGCTGGGTGAGGCGATGGCGACGGCGGCCGGTGTCACCGGCGCTGACGCCGCCAGGCTGGTCGAGAAACCGCTCCGCGCGGAGCTGCTCATCGCCGTGGTCGCCAGTCGTCACGACAACGCCAAGGTCGCCGGCTGGGAACAGGATGCCGTGGCCGCCGGCGTCGGGCATACGTTGAGCCTCCTCCTCGCCGAAGCCGGCTGGGGCGTGATATGGCGTACCGGACCGCTGGCGAGGACCCGCCCCGTCCACGATCTGCACCGCCTCACCGAATCGGAGGATCTCCTCGGCTGGCTCTACGTCGGCGGGGTTCCCGAAGGCGCCAAACCCGGCGTGCGACAGCCCATCGACCCGTCGGAGTATCTGAGCGTGCTCTAGCGGACGGTGCCGGCACCCGGGCGGCCGGCGCCCTCGCCGACCTCGGTCCACCCCGAACGGACACCGGAACGTCACGGAACCGTCGGTTCGCGCTTCTCTTCGGCGCCACCGTCGCGTTCTACTCTCGAGCCGTGAGCACACACACCAGCACATCGACCGCCCGTCTCCCCGTCCTCCACGGAAAGGAGACCAGCAGGCCTGCCGGCCGCGTCGGACGCCTCGAGCCGCTGGTCGACGCCATCCTGCGGCAGCTCTGGCAACTCGTGGGCGCCTACGTCTGGCTGGTGCTGCTGGCCAAGGGGGAACGCCCGGCCCGAGCGGTCTGTGGGGCCGGCCACGGGACTTGAACCCGTAACCCCCACTTTACAAGAGTGGTGCGCTACCAATTGCGCCAGGCCGGCATGAGACGAGTGCCGCCTCGGAATCCCATCCTAAATGACGATCGCGGCCGGTGGGGCCACTACGGGGGCTCCGGCGCTAACCGGCCGGCGTCGGAGTGGGGGTCGGGGTGGACGTCGAGTAGGTTTCCCCGGCGGACTGCAGCACGAACGCGGCGAACTCCTTGGGATCGTCGAGTGCCCCGACGTACTGCTTGCCGTTGACGAGCACGGTGGGGGTTCCGGTGATCGCCTTGACCGCGCTGTTGGGCAGCGGTCCGGACAGCGCCCGATCGGTGGCGGCGACGACCCAGGACTTGAAGGTGGCCTCGTCGATGCAGGTGTTGATCTTCGAGCGGGCGGCACCGACCCCCGAGCTCTTCACCAGGCCCTTGATCTCCGTGTCGTCGAGCCCCGCCGTGCCTTCCTTGGGCTGGTCGCCGAACAAAGCCGCATTGAACGCGTAGAAATCGTTCGGGGAGTAGTTGGCGACGCAGGTCGCCGCGTTCGCCGCCCGGAGTGAGTACTGGGTGCCAGCCGATTTGCTGGTCAGGATCGAAATGGGGTGGATCTCCACGGTCGCGGCCCCCGATTTCACCCAATTGATGATCTGTGCGCTGTTGGTCTTCTCGAACTGGCCGCAGAACGGGCAGAGGTAGTCGACGTAAACCCGGATGTCGGCCACGGTGCCGGTCGGGTCCGGCTTGGACGCGACCGGCTTTGCCTTGGGCTGCAGTGCGGCGGTCTTGACGACCGTCATTCCCTCGCCGATCAGGACGCCGTCGCTGGCCATGTTCGCAGGGCCGGGGCCGGCCGGGCGGATCGAATTCATGATGATGAGGGCGATGATCGCGACGACGGCGATGGACGCCACGGCAATGCCGCCCTGCAGGAATACCCGGTTGCGGCGGTCCTTCTTCTTCTGTTCCACACGTAACTGGGTGGCCTTGATCCGAGCCGCGTCGCGTCGCTGGTTCTTAGAGGGACGGCCCTCGGCTGATCCGCCAATAGTCATGAATGTTCGCTCCGGGTAGACAAATGCACGGCGGTTTCGGCTGCACGTGCATTCCAAATAGTAGGTGCCCAGTCTGGGAAATCCCCAGACGGAGCCTACTAACGGATTGCGCCGCCCAGCCGATCCCCCGCCGGGCGTTCCCCCGCACGTGACATACTGGAGAGGTCGTTCTTCTGCGAACAGCAGGTGAACGGCCGCTAAATCCCATCACTACGGATCGTCCGGCACGTACCTGCCGGTGAAGGAGAATACAGATAATGGCTTCAGTCACGTTCGACAAGGCAACCCGCCTCTACCCGGGTTCCACCCGCCCCGCGGTCGACCACCTCGACCTTTCGGTCGCCGATGGTGAGTTCCTCGTCCTGGTCGGCCCGTCCGGCTGCGGAAAGTCGACCTCCCTGCGCATGCTCGCCGGCCTCGAAGAGGTCAACGACGGCAACATCTTCATCGGTGAGCGCAACGTGACGGATGTCCCGCCGAAAGACCGCGACATCGCCATGGTCTTCCAGAACTACGCCCTGTACCCGCACATGACCGTCGCCGAGAACATGGGCTTCGCGCTCAAGATCGCCGGCGTCAACAAGGACGAGCGCGCTGCGCGCGTTCTCGAAGCAGCCAAGCTGCTCGACCTCGAGCCCTACCTCAGCCGCAAGCCGAAGGCCCTCTCCGGTGGCCAGCGTCAGCGCGTCGCCATGGGACGCGCCATCGTGCGTCAGCCCCAGGTGTTCCTGATGGACGAGCCGCTGTCGAACCTCGACGCCAAGCTGCGCGTTCAGACCCGCACCCAGATCGCGTCGCTGCAGCGCCGCCTCGGCGTCACGACCGTCTACGTCACCCACGACCAGACCGAGGCCCTCACCATGGGCGACCGCATCGCGGTGCTCAAGGACGGCGTGCTCCAGCAGGTCGGCACCCCCCGCGACCTGTACGCGAAGCCGAACAACGTGTTCGTCGCCGGCTTCATCGGCAGCCCGGCCATGAACCTGTTCCTGGCCGACACCGTCGACGGCGGCATCAAGTTCGGCACCGCCACGGTTCCGGTCCCCCGGGAGACCCTCGCCGGCTCCACCGGCAAGAAGGTCACCATCGGAGTCCGCCCCGAGGACATCCACCTGTCGGCCACCCCCGGCGAAGGCCTCGAAGTGGCCGTGGACCTGGTCGAGGAACTCGGCGCGGACGGCTACCTCTACGGCCACTCCACTGTCGAGGGCAAGCGCACCGACATCGTCGCCCGCGTTGATGGCCGCTCGCACCCCGCAGCCGGCGACACCGTCTACCTCACCCCGACGGCGCACCACCTGCACGTGTTCGACGCAGAGACCGGCCTCCGCCTCGGCGGGGCAGTCGCAGACTAAGACAGAGTTCACCACTGACACGGCCGGACGGAGCATCGCTTCGTCCGGCCGTTTCGCTACGCACAGTTAGGCCCCCGACATGAGCGGTTCTCTCAATATCACCTCGGCCACGGCCGACCCGGCACTGCTCGACCTGCCCTGGCAGCTTCCACTGGACGCCTGGCCGAACGAGAACATCGCGGCGCTGCCCAAGGGCATCTCCCGGCACCTGGTGCGGTTCGCGCACCTCAGCGGGCGTGTCGTGGCCATCAAGGAAACCACCAGCGAAATGGCCAGGCGCGAGTACGAGATGCTGCGCACCCTGCAGGGACTCGAGATCCCCTGCGTCGAGCCGCTGGCCGTGATCACCAACCGGACGACGGATGACTCCGAACCGTTGAACTCGGTGCTCGTCACCCGGCACCTCAAGTTCTCCCTGCCGTACCGCGCGCTGTATTCGCAGACCCTGCGCCCCGACACCGCCACCCGCCTGGTCGACGCCCTCGCCCTTCTCCTGGTGCGGGTGCACATGGCCGGGCTGTTCTGGGGCGACGTGTCCCTCTCGAACACCCTGTTCCGCCGGGACGCCGGCGCGTTCGCCGCCTACCTCGTCGACGCCGAAACGGGCCAGCTCTACCCCGGGGGACTCTCCAACGGGCAGCGCGAGAACGACCTCGAAATCGCCCGCGTCAACATCGCCGGCGAGCTGATGGACCTCGAGGCCGGCGGCCGCGTCGCCGACGAGCTCGACCCGATCCGGGTCAGCAACGGCATTGTCGCCGCCTACCGGTTGCTCTGGACGGAGCTCACCGGTTCCGAGTCGTTCTCGAGCGCGGAACGCTGGCGGATCACCGAACGCGTGGAACGTCTCAACGACCTCGGCTTCGACATCGAGGAACTCGCGATCAAGACCGACAGCGCCGGCACGACCGTGCGGATCCAGCCGAAGGTCGTCGACGCCGGACACCACCAGCGCCGCCTGCTGCGGCTCACCGGCCTCGACGCCGAGGAGAACCAGGCCCGCCGCCTGCTCAACGACCTCGACTCCTATCGGGTCACCTACGGCGACCCGGACGGCGACGAGGAGATGCTCGCCCACGAGTGGCTCGTGCGGGTCTTCGAGCCGGTGATCCGGGCGATCCCCCGCGACCTGAAGGGCAAGCTCGAACCGGCCGAGGTTTTCCACCAGCTGCTCGACCATCGGTGGTTCATGGCCCAGAACCAGGGCAGGGACATCCCCCTTGCCGAGGCCGTCACGTCGTATGTCAAGGATGTGCTCCGTCACCGCCGTGACGAGGCGACGGTGATCGAGCCGCCGACCGGGTCCATCACACTGCCGATCGACGTGACCGACGACGCGGTCGCCGCCGCGGCCAACGCGGCCGACACCGCCGCGGACGACGAGGCCGACTGGCGCCTCAAGGTCTGATCCGGGCCCGAGCTACGGGAAAAGCGCCTTCATCCGGTGGATGAAGGCGCTTTTCCCGTAAGTCATCGGGCCGATCGGCCTGCCGGGACCGACGGGCCGTCAGGCGGTCGCGACGGCCTTGGCGGCCTTGGCTGCCTTCGCGGTGGCGCGGAGGCGGGAGATCTCGTACAGGGTCACGCTCGCCGCGATGCCGGCGTTCAGCGATTCCGTCGTCGCGCTGATCGGGATCGAGACGATGGCGTCACAGGTCTCGGTGACGAGGCGGGACAGGCCCTTGCCCTCGCTGCCGACGACGACCACGATGGGTCGTTCGGCGAATCCGATGCCGAGTTCCGGCAGTGACGTGTCGCCGGCGCCGTCGAGGCCGATGACGAGCACGCCCTTCTCCTTGAGCGCCTTGAGCGTCTGGGTGAGGTTGCTGGCCATGGCGACGGGGGTGCGCGCCGCGGCGCCGGCGGAGGTCTTCCAGGCCGACGCGGTGACGCCGACCGAGCGGCGCTGCGGCACGATGATCCCGTGTCCGCCGAAGGCGGCGGTCGAACGGATGATCGCACCCAGGTTGCGGGGGTCGGTGATGCCGTCGAGCGCGACGAAGAGTGGCTTGTGCCCGCGGCTGATGGTCAGCTCGAGAAGTTCCATCGGGTGCGCGTACTCGTACGCTGGCACCTTGAGGGCCAGTCCCTGGTGCACGGAGTCGCGGCCGGCCAGGCGGTCCAGTTCCGGGCGCATCACCTCGAGCACGGGGATGCCGCGTGTGGTGGCGAGGGAGAGGACTTCCTTGACCCGGTCATCCATTTCGATGCGCGTCGCGATGTAGAGGGCGGAGGCGGGGATCTTGGCTCGCAGCGCCTCGAGCACCGAGTTGCGGCCGGTGACGACCTCGTGCTCGTCGGCCTGTTTCGCCCGGCGCGTCGACGTGCCGCCGCCGCCGCTGTTGGCGGTGCTGCGGGGAGCCTGCGAGCCGGCGGTGCTGCGGCTGCGGCCGCCGCCGGCCGCGGCGAAGCGGTCCTGGGCTGCCTTGCGCTTGCCGGCGGGGTGGTACGGGCGGTCTTCGGCCTTGGGGGTGGGCTTCTTGCCCTCGAGGGCCTGCCGGCCCTGGCCGCCGGAGCCGACCTGCGGCCCGCGGCTGCCCTTGCGCACGGACCCGGTCCGGGCCTTGCGGTCAGTGTTCTTCATCAGTCAAAACTCCAATGCGCACCCGACGGGGTGTCTTCGATGGTAATTCCGGCGGCGACGAGCTCGTCCCGGATACGGTCTGCGGCCTTGTAGTCACGGCTTTGCCTGGCGATCTCGCGGTCGTCGAGCAGGCGCTCGACAAGGGCGGTGAGGGCGATCATGGCCGGTTCGTCGGTGGCGACGGCCCAGCCGGGCGACAACGGGTTGATCCCGAGGACTTCGCTCATCGCGAGCACGTGGCCGCGGGCGGCGGCCGCGGCGTGGAGGTCCTCGGCATCGAGTGCGGCGTTGCCGGTGCGCACGGTCTCGTGCAGCACGGCGAGGGCCTGAGGCACGGCCAGGTCGTCGTCCATGGCGACCGCGAATTCGTCCGGCACGATCTGCACGCCCGACCCGGCGAACCGGGTGTCGGCGAGTCGACGGTCGGCACGGTCGAGGAAGCTTTCGACGCGTTCGAGCGCGGCCTCGGCCTCGACCAGGGAACCCTCGTGGAAGTCGATGGTGGACCGGTAGTGAGCGGCGCCGAGGTAGTAGCGCACCACGATGGCACGGGCCTGTTCGAGCAACTCCGCCGCGAACACCGAGTTGCCGAGCGACTTCGACATCTTCTGACCGTTGACGTTGACGAGGCCGTTGTGCATCCAGTAGTTGGCGAAGGCATCCCCGGCCGCGCCGGACTGGGCGAGTTCGTTCTCGTGGTGCGGGAAGCGGAGGTCCAGGCCACCGCCGTGGATGTCGAACTGCACGCCGAGGTAGCGAGACGCCATGGCGGAGCACTCGATGTGCCAGCCCGGGCGACCGGCACCCCACGGCGAGGGCCAGGAGGCCGACTCCGGCTCATCCGCCTTGTGCCCCTTCCACAGGGCGAAGTCGCGCGGATCCTTGCGGGCGCGCGGGTCGGCATCCGTCGCCGACTCCATGTCGCCGGCGCCCTGGCGGGTGAGGGCGCCGTAGCTGGGCCAGCTCTTCGTGTCGAAGTAGACATCGCCGGAGCCGTCCGCGGCCGGGTAGGCGTGGCCGCGTTCGATCAGCCGGCCGATGAGGTCCTGCATCTGCTGCACGCTGGCGGTGGCTCTCGGTTCGTAGCTGGGGGCGAGGATGCCCAGACGCTGGTATCCGGCCGTGAACTCGAGTTCGTAGCGGTAGGCGAGGGCCCACCACTGCTCGGTGGTGCCGGCGGCGTTAGCGAGGATCTTGTCGTCGATGTCGGTGACGTTGCGCACGAAGGTCACGTCGAGGCCACGGTAGGTGAGCCAGCGGCGCAGCTGATCGTAGACCAGGGCGCTGCGCAGGTGGCCGATGTGGGGCGATGACTGCACGGTCGGTCCGCAGACGTAGATGCCGACCGCACCATCCTTCAGCGGAATGAAGTCACGGAGGGCCTGGGCCTGGGAATCGTAGAGTCGGATGGTCACGCCTCCCAGCTTAGAACAGGGCGCACGGCGAGAACGGGGAACAGAATCGCGGTCGCGAGGGCCGCGATGCCCTCGCCGCGGCCGGTGAATCCGAGCGCATCCGTCGTCGTCGCGGAGACGCTCACGGGCGCGCCGAGCAGCGATCCGAGGAGCGCCTCCGCCTCGGCGCGGCGCGGCGCCAGCTTCGGACGGTTGCCGATGATCTGCACGGTCACGTTGCCGACCCGGAAGCCTGCCTCGGTGACCCGCCGGAGGGTCTCCCGCAGGAAAACGTCGCCGTGCGCCTGCGCGAAGGCCGGGTCGCTGGTGCCGAAGACCCCGCCGAGGTCGCCGAGCCCCGCGGCGGCGAGCAGTGCGTCGCAGACGGCGTGCACGGCGGCGTCACCGTCGCTGTGCCCCGAGAGCCCGCGCTCCCCCGGCCAGTGCAGGCCGGCGATCCAGAGGGCCGAGCTGTCGTCGAAGGCGTGCACGTCGAGGCCCGTGCCGACCCGGGGTCCCCGGTCGGCGGTCAGGCCTGCCGTTTCGGCTGTCGCCGACCCTGCGCTGAGCAGGGATTCGGCGCGGCGCAGGTCCCACGGCGTGGTGATCTTGAAGGCGAGGGCGTCGCCGGGGATGACGTTGACGGGGTGCCCGGCGGATGCCACCACCGCGGCGTCGTCGGTCGCCTCACCGGTCGCGGCGGCCGCGGCGGCGACGAGCACGTCCCGTGGGAACCCCTGGGGGGTCTGCACGGCGGACAGTTCGGACCGGTCGACCGTGCCGAGAATCGTTCCCCCGTCGTCGACGCGCTTGATGGTGTCGACCACGGCCAGGCCGGGAACGATCCCGTTCCCGGTCGCCCGGACGGCGTCGACCACCGCGTCGCAGAGGGCCGACGGGGTGAGCGCCCGGGCGGCGTCGTGCACGAGGACGGTCTGCACGCCGGGCCGCAGCACGGCGAGCCCGCGGTTCACGGAGTCCTGCCGGCTCGGCCCGCCGGCGATGACGTCCACGCGGTCGCCGAGTGGGCCGGCGACCGCGCCGGCGATCACCCGCGCCGCCTCGAGCCGGTTCTCGGGGGCGACGACGATCACCTGGGCGGGCTCCCGCATCCCGAACACGGTCAGCAGGGCGCGCTCGAGCAGGGTGCGGCCGGCGAGGGGCACGAATGCCTTGGGTTCGCTGTGACCGAGCCGGCTGCCGCTGCCGGCGGCGACGACAATGACAGCGACCAGGGGCGCAGGGTGATCAGTCATGTCTGGAGGCTATCTGGTGAGGTCGACGTCGAACAGGGCGGCTGCGCCGACTGCCGGGAGGGGAAACGCGAAGGGCGGCACCTTGCGGCGCCGCCCTCCAACGAAAGAACGGTGTTACGAAGCGAGAACCTCGTCGAGAACGGTGGATGCCTTCTCTTCGTCGGTCTTCTCGGCCAGGGCCAGTTCGGAGATCAGGATCTGGCGGGCCTTTGCCAGCATCCGCTTCTCCCCGGCGGACAGACCGCGGTCCTGGTCGCGGCGCCACAGGTCGCGGACGACCTCGGACACCTTGATGACGTCGCCCGAGGCGAGCTTCTCCAGGTTCGCCTTGTAACGGCGTGACCAGTTGGTGGGCTCTTCGGTGAACGGCGCGCGGAGCACCTCGAACACCTTGTCGAGCCCCTCTTTACCGATCACGTCGCGCACGCCGACGAGGTCCACATTCTCGGCGGGTACTTCAATGGTGAGATCGCCCTGAGTGACATTGAGCTTCAGGTACAGTTTCTCTTCACCCTTGATGATCCGCGTCTTCACCTCGGTGATTGTCGCGGCTCCATGGTGGGGATAAACGACGGTTTCGCCAACCTCAAAAAGCATGTATGTATATCCCTTCAGCAACGTCTAGGATACCACAGCTGACGGTGGTAAGATTCGCCGCGCGAATTGCCGCCGCTCGCCGGGCCGCGGGCGACCAGTAGGCTAGGCTCAAAGCCAAATTTCCGGTGCTCCGCCTGGGCGGATCACCGAACTGTTGTGGAGGTCTTGTGAGGGCTCGAGTCTTAGTGTCTGTCGTTCTGGCGGCCGGCGTCCTGTTGGGCACCAGCGGCTGCAACCTCCTGGCACCGCAGTCGACCACCAAGCGCTACGACGCCAGTGACGGCGTGAGCGGCGACGTGGGCGACCTGGCCATCCGCAACGCGATCGTGCTCTCGAACGACGGCACGACGGGCAGCCTCCTCGTCACGGTCGTCAATTCGAGCGACTCGGCGCACAGCCTCAGCGTGCAGTTCACCGGCGACTCCGGCAAGGTCACCCAGAAGGTCACCGTGAAGGCCGGCTCCACGACCGCCTTCGGCACCGAAGATTCCCCGGTCGTCGCCCTGGAGGCCATCGAAGCCCAGCCTGGCTCGCTGTTCCCGGTCTTCTTCCAGTACGGCAACGAAACCGGCGTCGAGCTCCTCGTGCCGGTGCTCGACGGCTCCCTCGGCCAGTACTCGACGCTCGTTCCCACGGCGACGCCCACGCCCACGCCGTAGCCCGGCCGGCATTGCCGCCGGGCCCCGGCCAGGCGTGGAGTCGGCGGGCGTTGCGCGAGCCCGCGCCGGTTTCCGCAGCCCTCGGCGGCGGCGGCCGCGGGCTGCGGAAGCGGGCGCGCGGACCAGCGGCCGGGCGACGGTCAGGCCTCGAAGCGGTAGCCCAGCCCCCGCACGGTGACCAGCATGGTCGGCTCGGACGGCGTGGACTCGATCCGTGAGCGGATGCGTTTGATGTGCACGTCGAGCGTCTTCGTGTCACCGAAGTAGTCGGTGCCCCACACCCGGTCGATCAGCTGCCCGCGGGTGAGCACCCTCCCGGCGTTGCGGAGGAGGAACTCGAGCAGTTCGAATTCCTTGAGCGGCATGTTCACAACTTCGCCGGAGACGGACACGGTGTGCCGTTCGATATCCATGCTCACGGTGCCGGCGGTGAGGACGCTGTCATCCTCGAGCTCCACCTCGGTGCGCCGGCGGCCAACGGCCCGGATGCGCGCGAGCAGTTCCCTCGTCGAGTACGGCTTGGTGACGTAGTCGTCGGCGCCCAGCTCGAGCCCGACGACGATGTCGACCTCGGAGTCCTTCGCGGTGAGCATGATGATCGGGACGGTCGACCGGGTGCGGATCTCGCGGCAGACCTCGGTGCCCGGGATGCCGGGCAGCATGAGGTCGAGCAGGATGAGGTCGGCCCCGGTGCGGTCGAACTCACGGATGGCGCTTGGGCCGTCCTCGGCCACCGTGACCTCGTAGCCTTCCCGCTCGAGCAGGAAGCTCAGCGGCTCACTCAGGGCTTGCTCGTCTTCGACCAGAAGGATGTGCGTCACTGTGGATCTCCTGTTTCACTCTGCTGGAGGAGAGCCACCGGGCAGTGCGTCACCGCGTCATGCGTCACTGTGCCTCTCCTGTCGTCAGTGGGGCGGGCTGGGGCGCCTCGGGGAGGCGGATGGTGAAAGTCGACCCGCTGCCGGGTTGTGACCAGACGCGGATGTCGCCGCCGTGGATCTGCACGATGTGCTTGACGATCGACAGGCCGAGGCCGGTCCCGCCGGTGTGCCGGGACCTGGCCTGGTCGACCCGGAAGAAGCGCTCGAAGATGCGCTCCAGGTCTGCCTCGGCTATCCCGACGCCCTGGTCGGTGACGGTGATCTCCACCACGCCGTCGTGGCGACGCACCCCGACCCCGACCCGGGAACCCTCCGGCGAGTAGTGCACGGCGTTGGCGACCAGGTTGTGCACGGCCATCACGAGCAGGCGTTCGTCGCCGCTGACCTCCGCGCCGGACTTCTTGCCGACGGCGATGGTGATCCGCGCCGCGTCGGCCACCACCCGGCTCTGGTCGACGGCGGCAGAGACGACCGCGTCCACGTTGAGCAGTTCCGGTTCGGAGAGCGAATCCTGGGCCTGAAGCCGGGAGAGTTCGATGATCTCCTGGGTCAGCCGGGTGAGCCGGCCCGACTCTGTGGTCAACCGGTTGGCGAACCGCCGAACCTGCACCGGTTCATCCGCTGCCTGGTCGAGCGCCTCGGCGAGCAGTCCGACCGCGGCGATCGGCGTCTTCAACTCGTGGCTGATGTTCGCGACGAAGTCGCGGCGCACCTCGTCGAGCCGGAAGGCCTCGGTGCGGTCCTCGGCCAGGATCAGCACGTACCGGGTGCCGAGCCGGGCCAGCCGCACCCGCACCCGCATGCTCGCGTCGTTGAACGGGCCGCGGGAGAGGATCAGGTTCTCGGAGATCGGATCGCCGGAACGGCGAACCCGCCTGGCCAACTCGAGCAGTTCCGGATGCACCAGTTGCTGGTTCCAGACCAGGCCCATCGACACTGCCGCCGGTGACGCCTTGATGACATTGTTGGACGGGTCGAGCACGGCCCCCGCGCTTTCGAGGGCGTCGAGCACCTGGTCGATCCCGTCGGGGACCGCCGGGTTCACCACCTCGGCCGCGCGACGGCCGTGGCGTTCGGCAACGTGCAACAGGGTGACGAAGCCGGCACCGACGGCCAGGCCGAGTGCCAGCGACACCAGCACAAGCCATGTCGATTCCATTTAGCCAGATTACTGACAGTTAATCGGGCCGGTTGACGCGCGACCGCCGAGCGCAAGCTACTTTAGGAAGTGTTCAAGCCCACGGCACCTGCCGTTAACCTCGGTCCAGCATGATTCGCTGGGGGCCAGGTGGGTCTCACGTGTCTGCGCGTAACGCGCGCCCAGGAAGGACCACACACTTATGCGTGAAGTATTTCAACAGGAGCTCGCCGAAGTCCAGGACCGTCTCGTGGAGATTTCCCGTCTCGTGGCGATCTCGATCAACAAGGCGACCCGGGCGTTCAACGAGTCCGATGTGAGCCTGGCCGACGAGGCGATCAGCGAAGACGACAAGATCGACGAACTGACGATCGAGCTCGACGAACTCGCGATCACGATCCTCGCCCGGCAGCAGCCGGTCGCCCGCGACCTCCGCATCGTCGTCAGCGCCCTGCGCATCAGCGCATCGCTCGAGCGGATGGGCGACCTGTCGACCCACATCGCCCAGCTGGCCCGCTATCGCTTCCCCGACAAGGTCGTGCCGAAGAGCCTGCGCGTCACGTTCGCCGAGATGGGCAGCCTCGTCACGGCGATCGCGAACATGCTCACCGAGCTCCTCACCAACGAGGACATGGTGCTGGCCGAGACGATCCGCAACGAGGACGACAAGGTCGACGCCCTGCACCTGAGCGTCTTCGACGCGGTGCTCGGTGAGACCTGGAAGGGCGAGGCCGCCGACACCGTCGACGCGACCCTGGCCAGCCGCTACCACGAGCGGTTCGCGGACCACGCCGTCTCGATCGCGAAGAAGGTGCAGTACCTCGGTACCGGCGCCTGGCAGCAGAACACCGGCGCGGCGCACTCCGGCTGATACCGGCCGCCGCAGTCCCCGAACGAGAAAGCCCCGGAAGCGATTGCTTCCGGGGCTTTCTCGTTCGATCGGTTGGGGAGGGAAGGCTACTTCTTGGCGCCCTGGGCGGCGACGGCCGCGGCTCCGGCTGCGGCGGCCTCGGGGTCGAGGTAAGTGCCGGGGCCGAGAGGCATGAGGTCTTCGCCGAGGCGGTAGACCAGCGGGATGCCGGTCGGGATGTTCAGCTCGGCGATGTCGGCGTCGGAGATGCCGTCGAGGTGCTTGACCAGGGCGCGCAGCGAGTTGCCGTGGGCGGTGACGAGCACGGTCTTGCCGGCGCGCAGGTCGGTGGCGATGTCGGACTCCCAGTAGGGCAGCATCCGGTCGACGACGTCGCTGAGGCATTCGGTGCGCGGGAGGAGGTCGCCGAGGCCGGCGTAACGGGGATCGTGCGCCTGGGACCAGGGGGAATCGTCGGCGAGCACGGGCGGCGGCACGTCGAAGGAACGGCGCCACAGCTGGAACTGCTCCGGGCCGAACTTGGCCAGGGTCTCGGCCTTGTCGAGTCCCTGCAGCGCGCCGTAGTGGCGCTCGTTCAGGCGCCAGGACCGCTTAACGTCGATCCAGAGCCGGTCGGCCTCTTCGAGCGCGATGTTCGCGGTCTGGATTGCACGGGTAAGTAATGAGGTGTGCAGCACGTCGGGCAGGAGACCCGATTCGGCGATGAGCTCGCCGGCGCGGCGCGCCTCGGTCGCTCCCTGCTCGCTGAGCCTCACGTCCACCCAGCCGGTGAAGAGGTTTTCCTGGTTCCATAGGCTCTGGCCATGGCGGAGAAGGATGAGATTGTATGTTTCTGACATGCCTTCAACTCTACCGAGGTGCCGGGTCGGGGCGGGTCGGCCCGGACCGAGACTGAGAGCGCCTGGAGCGCCGTTGCGCGCCAAGCGTGCCTGGAGCGCGACGGCGCAAGTGGCGCGCTCGCGTGGGGACTGTCGCGGCCGACGGCCGGTCAGCGACCGGGGGTGCGGATGCCCAGCCGCGGCAGGCGGGGAATCTCCGCCACGGAGCCGGCCGATTGCGGCACGATGACCTCCTGGGCCGCCGCCACGGAGATCCCCTGGGATTGAACATGCAGGGTGACGTCGGCCGGGACGGTGCGCTTGATCACCGCGAGGGCGATCGGACCGAGCTCGTGGTGCCGGGCGCTCGAGGTGATCACGCCGACCGCGCGCCGCTCCGTCTCACCGTCCGCCAGCTTCTTCGTCGCCTGCACCTCGTCACCGTGCACGGGCAGCACCGCGTCCGACCCGTCCAGGTGGAGCAGCACGAGCCGGCGCGGCGGGTGGCCGAGGTTGTGCACCTTCGCCACGGTTTCCTGGCCGCGGTAGCAGCCCTTGCTCAGGTGCACGGCGCTGCGCAGCCAGTCCAGTTCGTGCGGCAGGGTCTTCTCGTCGACCTCGGTGGCCCGGCGTGGGCGCCAGGCCGCGATCCGGAGCGCTTCGAGGGCCAGGGTGCCGGCGGCGGCGACCGTGCCTGCCCGCACGGCGTCGCGCAGCGCAGGCAGCCAGTCGCGGGGCACGAGCGCCTCGGTCCAGTGCCAGTCCGCGGCGGGATGGGCCGGGGCGTCGGCGTACTGGAATCCGCCGTTGCCGACGGTGTTCCAGGGGTCCCGCCAGGCCAGCGCGACACCGTTCGGTGCGGCCGGGACCAGGTGCACGGCCGCCGGTTCGGCCGCCATCGTGCCGATCACCGCGTAGGCCAGGCTGTGGTCGACGACCTGCACGCGCAGGGTGAAGCGCATTCTGTCGAGCCAGGCGTGCAGGCCGGGCAGCTCGCCGGCCTCCAGGATCAGCCAGGTCTCCACACCGTCGTCCACGACGGCCATCGCGTATTCGATCCGGCCGTTCGGGTCGAGCAGCAGCGTCTCGGTCGATTCTCCCGGGGCGAGCCTGCGCAGTTCCTGGCTGGAGATCGAGTTGAGCCAGGTCAGCCGGTCGGGCCCGGCCACGCCGAGCACGCCGCGGTTGGAGAGGTCGACGACGGCCTCGCCGGCCAGCAGCCGGCGCTGCTCGATCATCGGGTTGCCGTAGTGCGCGGCGACACCGGCGTCGAGGCCGTCCGCCTGCACGGCGCCGTCGAGTTCGAGGAGGGGGGACACGGGTGCCGGGCTCATGGTTGCTCTTTCCTTAAATCTCTACTCGACCCGCTTGAGCCGGCCGGAGGCGTGCGTGCGGAGCGGCTGGCCCAGCGCCGCGATGTCCCAGGCCCAGAGCAGATGGCCCTCGACGAGGCCGTACAACCGGGTGGCCGCCGAATACGCCTTGGCACCCTGCGTGCGCATGACGGCATCCGTGGCCAGGTCGATCCGGGGGCCCTTCACCTGGCCCAGGTAGATCTCGGCCACTCCCCCGGGGTGCACGAGGGTCACGTCGATGTCGAACCCGCCGTCGGCGTTGCGGAGCGTCTCGACCGCCGCTGCGGTGACGAACGGATGCTCGCCCTCGGCGGGCAGCAGGCCGGGGCCGGGGTCGCCGGGCCCCTGCGGTCGGCTCAGCCGCCAGTAGCCCGTCTCCGTCATCAACGGGGTCTTCTCATCGCTGCCGGAGCCCGGCACCGGCTCGAGCCAGGTGTAGGAGCTGTAGTTCAGGTGCGGCAGGCCGTCATGGCTGAAACTCAGGCGATGGCCGAATTCCCGGTTGACCGACGTGTCGCCGATGGCGTAGTCGAGGATGCCGGAGCCTTCCCAGACGCCGAGAAGCCACGAAAGCGGGACGATTTCGGACGGGAGCTGGGTGGGAAGCTCGAACATCGAAGGTTACCGCTGCCCCCGAAACAGCTTGAACAGGACGATTCCGGAGACCCAGGCGATCGACAGGCTCGCCAGCGCGAGGAGCCCCAGGAAGAAGATTTCGAGTGCGAGGGTTGACATGCCTCAACTCTAGCCCGCCCGCGGTCGAATCTAGGCGAGGCCGGCCAGGGCGAAGATCCCGGTGGCACCGGCGAGCACGGCCACGGCGCCGACGAGGCTCACCGTGACCCGGTTCACGTAGCCTTCCTTGCGGCCCGTCGCGAGCTGAACGCAGAGCGTTCCGATCACGCAACCGGCGAAGGACAGCCCGATCCAGACCAGCGCCTGGCCCGGGAAGGAGTGCAGCCCGGTCAGCACCGCGCAGACGAGCGCGAACAGCCAGACCACCACGACGCTCTTCCACTGCCAGCTCACCCTCTCATTCTGCCCTGCCCAGGCCACATTCGCGGCACGCTAGTATGGGGCCACAATCCTTGGAGGGTGCGCGTGGCGCAGTTGTTGATCCTGACCTCGGCGGCCAACAGTGAGGTTCTCCCCGCCCTCGCGTTGCTGTCGCACGGCACACGCATCATCCCGGCCCAGCCGGACCAGCTCGTCAACGCGCCCGACTCCGACGCGATCCTGGTCGACGCCCGGACCAACCTGATCGCCGCCAGGTCGCTCTGCCAGATTCTTCGCACCACCGGGAACACGGTTCCCCTCCTGCTCGTGATCACCGAGGGCGGGCTGGCCGCGGTCAGCGCCGACTGGGGCGTCGACGACGTGATCCTCGACGCGGCCGGCCCGGCCGAGGTGGACGCCCGCATCCGGCTCGCGATCGGCCGCGCCCCCCGGCCAGAGGAAACCGCCACCATCCGAGCCGCCGGCGTGGTCATCGACGAGGCCAGCTACTCGGCCAAGGTGCATGGAAGGCCCCTCGACCTCACCTACAAGGAGTTCGAGCTGCTGCGATTCCTCGCCGCGCACCCGTCGAGGGTGTTCACCCGGGAGCAGTTGCTCAGCGAGGTCTGGGGCTACGACTACTTCGGCGGCACCCGCACCGTGGACGTGCACGTGCGCCGGCTGCGCGCCAAGCTCGGCGACCAGGAGTCGCTGATCGGCACGGTGCGCAACGTCGGTTACCGGTTCAACGTGTCGGAAGAGGACGGTGTGCGTGGAATTCATCCGGTCAGGGCCTGATCTGGAGGATGGGCCTGAACCGGCGGAGGGTCCCGATCTCGCTGATGCCGCGTTCACCGCGGAGTTCCGTCGCATCGCGGCCGAGGCCGAGGAGGCGGACGGCTACCACCCGTTCAACGAGCAGTCCCTGTTCGACGTGTCGGCCGGGCGGCGTACCCCGCTGCTGCTCTCCGACGCCGGACACCCCGTCGGCGCCGTCGTCACCGGGCGGGGCGAACTCGACCTCGTCGTACGGCCGGCCGGCCGGCGCCGCGGGCACGCCACCGCCGCGCTGACGGCACTGCTGCCCGGCCTGCCCGGGGAACTGACCGCCTGGTCGCACGGTGACCATCCGGGAGCCAGAGCCCTCGCCGCCCGGTTCGGGTTCACCGCCGACCGCACCCTGCTGCAGCTGCGAATGTCACTCCCCGCGGGCACCGGCGGCACCTCCGCTGCGGCAGAGCCCGTCGACACGCCGGGCGCCGCGACGGACATCGGCCCCTTCCTCCCCGGAACCGACGACGCCGAGTGGGTGGCCCTGAACGCCCTCGTCTTCGCGGGTCACCCGGAGCAGGGAGCGCTCACCCTGACCGACCTCGAGGCCAGGCAGTCCGAGCCCTGGTTCGACGCGGGCGATTTCCTGCTCGCCCGCGACCGGGCGAGCAGCCGCATCCTCGGCTACAACTGGCTCAAGATCGAGCCGGGCGATGCCGTCGGCGAGATCTACGTCATCGGTGTGCACCCGGATGCCGCCGGGCAGGGCCTCGGCCGCCGACTGATGCTCGCGGGCCTGGAACGCCTGCGCTCCCGGGGCGCCGCCACCGCGGCGCTCTACGTCGAGGCGGACAGCACCGGTGCGGTGCACCTGTACCGGTCGCTCGGTTTCGCCGACCACACCGTCGACGTGCAGTACCGCCGGGACACGCGTTAGCCATCCGTTCATGACGGATCGTCGCCTCGGCCCCGCACTCGGTGTCAAGATGGACAGATGGACGGCGACAACATCCCGACGGACTCCGGTCTCGGCACGGACTTCGATGACGATTTCGATCCCCTGATCGGCACGAACGACCCTGCCCTGCCCTCGGACCGCTACCTCGACCGCGAACTGAGCTGGCTCGCCTTCAACCAGCGCGTGCTCGAACTCGCCGAAGACCCTGACCTGCCGGTGCTCGAGCGCACCAACTTCCTGGCCATCTTCGCGAGCAACCTGGACGAGTTCTTCATGGTGCGGGTCGCCGGGCTCAAGCGGCGCATCCTCACCGGCCTCGCCGTGCCCACCAACATCGGCCGAGCTCCCCAGGACGCCCTCTCGGATATCTCCGCGGCGGCGCACGTGCTCCAGGCCAGGCACGCGCACGCCTTCCAGGACCAGGTGATCCCGGCGCTCTCCGAGGCCGGCATCGACATCGTCAAGTGGGACACCCTCGACGAGGCCGACCACCGCTCGCTTCGGGGCTACTTCTCGAACCAGATCTTCCCGGTACTGATGCCGCTGGCCGTCGACCCGGTGCACCCGTTCCCATACATCTCCGGGCTCTCCCTCAACCTCGCCGTGCGGGTGCGCAACTCGAAGACCGGCAAGCAGGAGTTCGCCCGGCTCAAGGTGCCGACCATGCTTCCCCGTTTCATCCGGGTCGACCGGCGCGAGAACGTGGAGAGCGTGCGCTTCATCACGCTCGAGGACCTCATCGCCAACCACCTCGGCGACCTGTTCCCCGGCATGGACATCCTCGAACAGCATGTCTTCCGGGTGACCCGGAACGAAGACGTCGAGATCGAGGAAGACGAAACCGAGAACCTGATCAAGGCGCTCGAGAAGGAGCTCCTCCGGCGCCGTTTCGGCCCGCCCATCCGCCTCGAGATCACCGAGGACATGGACGAGGTGACCCTCGGCCTCCTCGTCCGCGAACTCGACGTGACCGAGCAGGAGGTCTACCGTCTGCCCGCCCCGCTCGACCTCGGAGGTCTCTTCGACCTGCGGATCGACCGGCCCGACCTGCACTACGCCAAGCACGTGCCGACCACGGCGGTGCAGCTGATGGCCGGCGAGCCCAACGCGCAACCGGACATCTTCAGCTCCATCCGCCGCCGGGACATCCTGCTGCACCACCCGTACGAATCGTTCGCGACCAGCGTGCAGGCGTTTCTCGAACAGGCCGCGGCCGACCCGAACGTGCTCGCGATCAAGCAGACCCTCTACCGCACCTCCGGGGACAGCCCCATCGTCGAGGCCCTGATCGACGCCGCGGAATCCGGCAAGCAGGTGCTCGCCCTGGTCGAGATCAAGGCCCGCTTCGACGAGCAGGCCAACATCTCCTGGGCCCGCAAGCTCGAGAAGGCCGGGGTGCACGTCGTCTACGGCCTGGTCGGTTTGAAGACGCACTGCAAGCTCGCCCTCGTCGTGCGCAACGAGGACGGCCTGCTGCGCCACTACAGCCACATCGGCACCGGAAACTACAACCCGAAGACCAGCCGGCTCTACGAGGACCTCGGGCTGCTCACCACCGACCCGCAGGTCGGCAAGGACCTCACCCGGCTGTTCAACGAGCTGTCCGGCTACGCCATCGAAAAGAAGTTCAAACGCCTCCTCGTGGCGCCGCTGCACCTGCGTCGCGCCCTGCTCAAGAGCATCGCCGACGAGACCGCGGCCGCGCTGGCCGGCAAGCCGTCCGGCATCCGGATCAAGGTCAACTCGATGGTCGACGAGGCCATCATCGACGCGCTCTACCGGGCCAGCCAGGCCAGGGTGCCGATCGAGATCTGGGTGCGCGGGATCTGCAGCCTCAAGCCGGGAGTCCCCGGGATGAGCGAGACGATCAAGGTGCGGTCCATCCTCGGCCGGTACCTCGAGCACTCGCGGATCTTCTCCTTCCACAACGCCGGCGACCAGCAGGTGTTCATCGGCAGCGCCGACATGATGCACCGCAACCTCGACCGCCGGGTCGAGGCGCTCGTGCGCCTCGTCGACCCGGAACACCTCAGCGAGATCGATGCGCTGTTCAACCGGGCGATGGACGACCGCACCGCGTCGTGGTGGCTCGACAGCACGGGCGAGTGGATGCGCCACCACCTCGACGGCGCCGGGCATCCGCTCGACGACATGCAGAACCGGCTCATGCAGCAGATCTCCCTCCGCAAGCGTCCGACGGGCCGCCGATGACCGAGTCGCCCGTCTTCGCCGCCGGAGCCGTGTGCTGGCGCCTGATCGAGGGCAGGATGCACGTGCTCCTCATCCACCGCACGGTCTACGGCGACGTGACCATTCCCAAGGGCAAGGTCGATCCGGGCGAGACACTGCCGCAGACGGCGGTGCGGGAGATCGAAGAGGAGACCGGGCTTGCGGTGGCCCTCGGCGTTCCGCTGGGCATCTCCACCTACGCGATGCCGGGCGGCCGAGAGAAGATCGTGCACTACTGGGCCGCCGAGGTGAGCCCGGAGGCGATCCAGCGCTCCACCTTCGTGCCCAACGGCGAGGTCGCCGCGATCGAGTGGGTCACCATCAAGAAGGCCAGGACCTACCTCAGCTACACCCCCGACGTGGAGATCATCGACGCGTTCGCCAAGCTGGTGGACGCCGGCGTCACCCGCACCTTCGCGCTGATCGCGCTCCGGCACGGCAAGGCGGTGCAGCCCGGCAACTGGGACGGGCCGGACAGCACCCGTCCGCTCACCGAGCGCGGGGTCACCCAGGCCGCCGGTCTCGTCGGCACCATCGCCGCGTGGCGCCCCCGCCGGATCATCTCCAGCACCGCCACCCGTTGCGTCACCACGGTGGCGCCGCTCTCGGCCGCCACCGGCATCCAGATCAAGCGCACCGAGACGTTCAGTCAGGACGCCTACGAGCAGGGTCTCGCCGACGTGCGCTCCGGAATCGGCAAACGGGTGCGCTCGCGCAAGTCCGCCGTGATCTGCAGCCACGGACCCGTGCTACCCGAGATCCTCCACGAAATCGCCCTCGCCACCGGCACCACCTTCGGTTCGTTCGTCGCCGACGCCGCCAGCCTCGACACCGGGGCTTTCTCCGTCGTGCACCTCTCGGCCGAGAATCCGAGCGCGGGCATCGTCGCCATCGAAACGCACGCCCCCGCCGCGTAGCCACCCGTGTGGGCGGGCGGCCCGCCCGACCGATTCGTTGACGCGCGTTCACCTCCCGTTCACCTGACGGGGGGAGTGTCGTTAATCGCGGTGAATATGGTCTCACCGAGGCCAGCACCGGCCTTTGCCTTGCCCCAAGTAATTCTGCAGTCAACCCTCGAAAGGGATCCTTGTGAATTTCACGCGTTTTGGCCGACCCGCGGTCATCGCCGTCGTTGCCGCTCTTGCACTTTCTTCCTGCGCCGCGAACGAGGCCGCACCTGCCGCCTCTGACGCCGCCAGCACCCTCACCGGCACCCTGACCGGCGCAGGCTCGTCCGCCCAGGGCTCAGCCCAGGAGGCCTGGATCGCAGCGTTCCAGACCGCCAACCCCGACGTCACGGTCAACTACGACCCGTCCGGCTCCGGCGCAGGCCGCGCAACGTTCATCGCCGGCGGCTCCGACTTCGCCGGCAGTGACTCCTATCTGAAGGACGAGGAGCTGGCCGGCACGTTCGCCGCCTGCGCCCCCACCGGCAAGGCCGTCGACCTCCCGGTCTACATCTCCCCGATCGCCGTCATCTTCAACGTCGAGGGCGTCAAGGACCTCAACCTCGACTCGGCCACCCTCGGCAAGATCTTCAAGGGCGACATCACCACCTGGAACGACCCGGCCATCGCCGCGTTGAACCCGAAGGCGACCCTGCCGACCACGGCGATCACCGCCGTGCACCGCTCGGACGACTCCGGTACCACGAAGAACTTCTCCGACTACCTCAACCAGACCGCACCCGACGTCTGGACCGAGAAGCCGGGCGACCCCTTCCCGTACCAGACCGGTGAAGGCGCCAAGGGCACCTCCGGTGTCGTCGACGCCGTCACCAACGGCACCGGCACCATCGGCTACGCGGATGCGTCCAAGGCCGGCAAGCTCGGCGTTGCGAAGATCAAGGTCGGCGACAAGTTCGTCGGCTACACGGCCGATGCCGCCGCCGCCGTCGTGAACGACTCGCCCCTCGTCGAGGGCCGCGACGCGAGCGACCTTGCCATCAAGATCGACCGTCTCACCACGGACCCGACGCACTACCCGCTCGTGCTCGTGAGCTACGCGCTCGTCTGCACCGAGTACGCCAAGCCGGCCCAGGGTGAGCTCGTCAAGGCTTACGTCAGCTACATGGCCGGCACCGACGGCCAGTCCGTCGCCGCCTCCGCCGGTGGTGCAGCGCCGCTGTCCGCCGACCTGGCCGACAAGGTCGCCGCGGTCCTCGAGACCATCAAGTAGCACCGCCTGAAGTCTGCCCGGCCCGGGAGTCGCATTGCATGCGCCCCCGGGACCGGGCACACTTAGGTTTGTGGCCAGCGGCTCGAACCTCCTCCCCCCAATCCAGCACCTCACCACTCCAGGGAGACGCCCGGCATGACCACCACCGTTGCCCGTGACACGATCCGGGCACCCCAGCGAGCCGGCGACCGCGTCTTCTCGACCGCGACCGTGGTGGCCGGCAGCCTCATCCTCGCCGTGCTCGCCGCCGTGGCGGCCTTCCTGCTCCTGCAGAGCCTCCCGGCATTCGTGGCCACGCCCGCCGACTTCAACGGCGACGCCGCCAACTTCTGGGCCTACGTCTGGCCGCTGGCCTTCGGCACGCTCTGGTCGGCATTGCTCGCGCTCCTGATCGCCATCCCGCTCGCGATCGGCATCGCCCTCTTCATCTCGCACTATGCCCCGCGCAAGCTCGCCCAGGGTCTCGGCTACATCATCGACCTCCTGGCCGCCGTGCCGTCGGTGGTATTCGGCCTGTGGGGCATCGGCGTGCTCGCCCCGCTGCTGCAGCCCTTCTACACGAGCCTGGTCGAATGGTTCGGCTGGATCCCCCTCTTCGCCGGCCCCGTCTCCGGGACCGGACGCACGATCCTCACGGTGTCGATCGTGCTGGCCGTGATGGTGCTGCCGATCATCACCGCGATCTGCCGGGAGATCTTCCTGCAGACCCCCGTGCTCTACGAAGAGGCCTCCCTGGCCCTCGGCGCGACGCGCTGGGAGATGATCGCGATGGCAGTGCTGCCCTTCGGCCGCTCCGGCATCATCTCCGCGTCCATGCTCGGCCTCGGCCGCGCCCTCGGCGAGACCATGGCCGTCGCCATGGTGCTCTCACCCAGCCCCCAGGTCATCTTCGCGCTGCTCACGTCCCAGAACCCGACGACGATCGCCGCGAACATCGCCCTGAACTTCCCCGAGGCGCACGGCACCGGCGTGAACATCCTCCTGGCCACCGGCCTCGTCCTGTTCGTGATCACCCTGGCCGTGAACATGGTCGCGCGGGTCATCATCAACCGCCGCAAGGCATTCTCTGGAGCGAACTGATGAGCACCACCACCGTGGCCGCGCCCCTCACCAACTCGCTCACCGCCGGCAAGCTGCCCCGGTACTCCGCGGTCGTCGTGCTGCTGGCGAGCTGGCTGGTCACCGCCGCCGTCTTCCTGATCGTCCAGCTCTCCGGCGGCGGCACGAGCTTCAACGTCGCGGGCACCCTGTTCTTCGGCACGGTGCTCTACTGCATCGCGATCTACCTGCTCTCCTACTTCGTCGAGGGCGTGCGGAAAGCCAAGGACCGGCTCGTCACGGCCCTCGTCACCGCCGCGTTCGTGATCGCCCTGCTCCCGCTGATCTCTCTCGTCGCCACGACGGTCATCAACGGGCTCCCGGCCTTCCTCACCCCGACCTTCTTCACCTCGTCCCAGCGCAACGTCGTCGGGGCCGGCGGCGGCGCACTGCACGCCGTCATCGGCACGCTGTTCATCACGGGCCTCGCCACGGTGATCTCCGTGCCGATCGGGCTGCTCTCCGCGATCTACCTGACCGAGTACGGCCGAGGCCGGCTGGCGCGGGCGATCACCTTCTTCGTCGACGTGATGACCGGCATCCCCTCGATCGTGGCCGGCCTGTTCGCGTTCGCGCTGTTCTCACTCCTGTTCAACGACCCCGGGATCCGGTTCGGCTTCGGCGGCGCGATCTCCCTGTCGGTGCTGATGATTCCCGTGGTCGTGCGTTCGAGCGAGGAAATGCTCAAGCTCGTGCCGAACGAGCTGCGCGAGGCCGCCTACGCCCTCGGCGTGCCGAAGTGGTTGACCATCCTCAAAGTGGTGCTGCCGACATCCCTCGCCGGAATCGTGACCGGCATCATGATCTCGATCTCCCGCGTGATCGGCGAGACGGCGCCGCTGCTGATCATCTCCGGCTTCACCGCCAGCATGAACTACAACCTGTTCAGTGAGCGGATGATGACCCTGCCGGTGTTCGTGTACACCCAGTACGCCAACCAGGGCACGGACACGCAGGCCTACCTCGACCGGGCCTGGGCCGGGGCGCTCACGCTGATCCTGATCGTGATGCTGCTCAACGCCCTCGCCCGGCTGATCGCCAAACTCTTCTCCCCCAAGCTCGGCCGTTAGGCTCCACCCGGCCGCTGGCCTCAAACTCGAAGGAATGCATGTCCAAGCGCATTGAAGTCAACGACCTCAACGTCTACTACAGCAAGTTTCTGGCTGTCGAAGGCGTGTCGCTGACGATCGAGCCTCGCACCGTCACGGCCCTGATCGGGCCCAGCGGGTGCGGCAAGTCCACCTTCCTGCGCACGCTGAACCGCATGCACGAGGTCATCCCCGGCGCCTACGTCAAGGGCGAGGTGCTCATCGACGGCAACAACCTGTACGGCCCCGGCGTCGACCCGGTGCTCGTGCGCCGCCAGGTGGGCATGGTCTTCCAGCGCCCGAACCCGTTCCCGACCATGTCGATCGGCGACAACGTGCTGGCCGGCGTGAAGCTGAACAACCGGCGGATGGCGAAGTCCGACGCGGACGACCTGATCGAGAAGTCGCTCCAGGGCGCCAACCTGTGGCAGGAGGTCAAGGACCGCCTCGACAAGCCCGGTTCGAGCCTCTCGGGAGGCCAGCAGCAGCGCCTCTGCATCGCCCGGGCGATCGCCGTACAGCCCGACGTGATCCTGATGGACGAGCCCTGCTCCGCCCTCGACCCGATCTCCACCCTCGCGATCGAGGACCTGATCGAGGAGATGAAGGCCGATTACACGATCGTCATCGTCACGCACAACATGCAGCAGGCCTCCCGGGTCTCGGACCGCACCGGGTTCTTCAACATCGCGGGAACCGGAAAGCCCGGCAAGCTGATCGAGTACAACGACACCACGACGATCTTCTCGAACCCGAGCATCCAGGCCACCGAGGACTACGTCTCCGGCCGCTTCGGCTGACCCGCGCGCCACACCCGTCAGGCGGTCAGGCCGTGCGGGCGAGGAGGTAGCCGTTGAGGGACCGGGTCAGGTCGAGGTCCGTCGGGCAGGGCTCACCATCGATGGAGGTGACGGCCACGGCCAGGCGCACGCTGGAGACCAGCCAGACCGCCTCGGCGTTCCGCAGCTCCTCGAGCGTGACATCCCGGTACTCGGTCTTCTCCCCCGCGGCTTCGAGGTACTCGAACACGCTCTGCTGGGTGGTGCCGTGCAGGATGGCGCCGCTCGGCGCCGGCGTGACGTAGGCGCCGCCCGACCGGATGATCACACTCGAGGTCGGCCCCTCCATCACATAGCCGTCGTGGGTGGTGAAGATCGTGTCGTCGGCGCCTCGGCGCTTCGCCTCGCGGATCGCCGCCATGTTGATGGCGTAGCTGAGCGTCTTCGCGCCCATCAGCAGCCAGGGCGCCTGCTCGGCCACCCCGCGCGGGTAGCCGCGGTCCAGGGTGACGACACGCACGCCCTGCTCGCGCACTGCGCGGTAGTCAGGCGCCGCCGTGGCGTGCAGCCACGCCGTCGGGGCCGGCCCCGATTCGACGCCGCGGCTGAGCACGAACTTGAGTGCGAGTTCTCCCTCGCCGGGGATCCGGTCCACGGCGTAGGCGATCGCCGCCCGCCACTGCCCGGCGTTGGGCACAGGCAGCTCACAGATCTCGGCCGAGTTCCGCAACCGGCTGATGTGAGGTTCGACCTCCTGGGGGTGGCCGTTCACCACGCTGAGGGTCTCGAAGATGCCGTCACCGCGCTGGGTGCTCAGCTCGCCCACCCGCAACGCCGGTGCGGTCGATTCCATCTCGTGGAAGGTATCGGCGAAGTCGGTGCGGGGCGAATCCGCGGGAACCGGGTCGATCAGCAGGGTGAAGGGCAGCGTCATACCCCGAGCCTACTTCGATCGAATCAGGAACTCTGGATGGCGACGATCGGGTCGGTCGTCGGCTGCGTGGAGCCGCCCTTGGGCTCGACCGTGACCCCGATCAGGTCGCCGACCGTCATGCTGCCGTCGAGCACGCGCCAGACCGTGCCGGTGCCGGAGGAGTCGAAGGTCCCGGCCGAGACCGGGCCTTTACCGCCGATGTACCAGAGCTGGTAGTCCTTGTCGGAGGGCAGCGCCGGCAGGTCGTCGACCAGCAGTGCGGAGAGTCTGCGTTCGGCGGACCAGACCAGGGTGGCCTGGTGGCCGTCCGCGGTGGTGGTCGAGGCGCGCTTGGAATCGGGTGCCGAGTTGATCTGGGCCAGCCCAGCCGCCTGCTGCTGCTGGAACTGGTCGGAGTTGAACGCCTGGCCGACGAACGCGCCACCCACGAAGAGGGCGGCGGCCGCGGCGGCGGCCATGAGCAGGCCGACCGGCCCACGGAACCAACGCTGCCTGGCCCGCTCGGTCGCGGTGCCCCGCGAGGGCGCAGCCAGGGGCGTGACGGGGCCGGCGAATGCCTCGGCGGCGGTCCGGGCGGCATCCGGCGCGGCGCGCACGGCCGGGGCGTCCGCGGGAGCCTGGAGCGGGGGCAGCTGCGGGGTCGAGGAGAGCCGGGCCATCAGGGAAGCCTTGAGGGCAGCGGACGGCTGGACCGGCGCGGTCGCCAGGCCAAGGGCCACGGCGGTATCGCTGAGCTCAGCGGCCTCGATCCGGGCCTGCTCCGAGGAAGCGAGGTGCGCCTCGTAGCCCGCGGCCTCGTCAGGGTTGAGCGCGTGCAGGGCGTAGGCGCCGGACAGTTCGCCGGGGTTCTCGCCCCCATTGTCGACGCGGTTGTTGCCTGGGCCGGTCATGACACCACCCCCAACTCGTCCCTCAGGCGGATCATGCCGTCTCGAAGGCGGGTCTTCACCGTGCCGAGCGGGATCTGCAGGCGTTCGGCGACTTCGCTGTGACTGAGACCGCCGTAGTACGCGAGGCTGATCGCCTGGCGTTGCAGTTCGGTCAATCTGGACATCGCCTTTTCCACCCTTTCATGCTCGATTCGTGTTTCGACGGTTTCGGACACGTTGTCGTACGCCACCGCGAGGTCGCGGATGCCGATCTTCGTGTCCCGGTCGCGGCCGGCCTGGGACGACCGGATCCGGTCGACCGCACGCCGGTGCGCCATGGTCAGGATCCAGGTCGAGGCACCGCCACGCGCCGCCTCATACCGCGCCGCCGACTGCCAGATCTCCAGGAAGATCTCCTGGGTCACTTCCTCCGACTGCGCGTGGTCGACCAGCAGGCGTTTGACCAGGCCGAGCACCCGAGGGGCCATCTGGTCGTACAGGTCCCCGAATGCCGCTTCGTCTCCCCGGGCCACACGGCCCAGCAGCTCCTCCTTGGAGGCAGGAGCAGTCGACTCGAGGTCGAAGTCGAAATCAGCAGTCATGAGACCTAGCATGTCAGGTCTTCTTCCATTCCATGACTAGGGTTCGGTGCCGAACCCGGCTCGGATTGGTGAAAAGACGAATCAACGGCGAAGAGAACACAGAGTGAAGGCCGGGCCGCAGAACGCCTCTCGGCGCGAGGCCGCTCGGAGCGGCGAATATTGGAGCCCGGGGTTACTGCGGCCCGACCAGCATCCAGTGTAAACGACGACCTCGGGTGTTTTGTTCCCCGGCTCCGGAAGGTGGCGGGGACCCAGGCCGCGGTGACCCGGGCCGCGGTGACCCGGGCCGCGGAGACCGCCGGCGGCCGGTCTCCGATGGTTCAGTCGAGGGACTCGCTGCGCCACAGCCGGGCGCAGGAGCCGAACTCCTGGGCCGTGGTCGAGAAGCGCAGCGCGCGGGTGGTGAGTTCGGTGGCTCGCGCCGACTCGGTTGATTCGTAGTCGTCGGCGACGCTCGTGCAGCCGATCGAGACCACCCGGCAGAACGCGGCGGCGCGATCGAGGGCCACGGCGAAGTCACCGGCGAAGACCCCGCGGAGAATCTGGTCGGCCAGGGCGATGATCTCGTCGGGCCCGGTCGGCGCCGCGACGCCGGCGACGACCGGGTCGATCGCCACGGTGACTTCGGTGCCGCGCTGGTAGAGAAGGGCAGTGCCCTGCGGGTCCTGCCGGATCAGGAGCCGCACCAGATAGATCCGCCAGAGCGCACCCGGGAGGCTGCGGGCGGTCGCGCTCGCCCACAGTTCGGCGACGGCGTCGATGCCGTGCTCGTCGGTATAGGCGACCAGACGGTCGACGACGGCAGGATCCGGGTCCTCGCGCACCCGGGCGAGGAGAGCATGGGCCGTCTCGTGGGCGACCCGGCTGATCGAGGCGGGGTCGTCGCCGCCCTGGAAGGACTCGAATTTGCTGCCGGAGAACTGGGTCGGCTTGTGGAAATCGTCAGCCATCGCATCCTCCTGCTGGTCTCATCGGCACCGCCGCCCCGACGTTCACGGGACGCAGTTCAACGCTACCCAGAAAAACGCCGCGCGAATCCACGCTAGATTATTAACCGCGGGCCTCTAGCTCAGTTGGTAGAGCAAAGGACTTTTAATCCTTGGGTCGTCGGTTCGAGCCCGACGGGGCCCACCCTTGTATCCCAGTGTTTATGCGGGGAGTACGGTCACTTTCGCTGTGGCCTCAGCGCGCTCTGCCCACGGCGTGCCCACAACTGAGGGATCGCCGGCGGCACTTAAAGCGTCTCCAACCGCGTCCAGATCATCATCAAACAGGTCGCTATAGACGTCGAGCGTCATTGCGGCCGACTTGTGCCCGAGCATCCGCTGGACGGCTTTCACGTTCGCTCCAGCGGAAATCGCTAGGCTTGCAGCTGTGTGGCGCAGGTCGTGAGGTGTCAGTCGAGGTAGAGAAGGGTGTGCTGCCCTCAGCTTGACCATCGCGGGGGTGAACGTTCGGATCCGCCAATTCCTGCTCATGAGCGGCCCACCTTTGGGCGCGGTGAACACGAGATCGTCGAGAGCCTTCCCTTGGCACCTGGCAGCGAGATCTTCAGCGAGGAACGCCGGAAAGGGAACGCTCCGCAGAGTGTGATTCTTTGGAGTCCCGTAGACCAGTTCCGATCCGATCAGTACGACCGCCTGCTCGACGCTCACCCGCCGGCGGAGCATATCGAGATCACGAACCCTCACCGCGGTGGCTTCGCCCCATCTGAGCCCGGTGTATCCGAAGAACAACACCAGATCACGATAAGTGCCGTTATACGCAGCGAGCTCATGCAACTGTGCGTGCGTCAGGTAACCGTGTTTGCGCTGGACGATCCGCGGGAGAAGGATACCGTCCGCGACGTTACGCGAGATACGACCGTCTCGCACCGCGTACTTCAGCATCATGGAGAACACCCGGTGGTAATACCGGACCGTTCGGGGAGAGACACGCTTCACCTGCTCCGAGATCCAGGATTGTAATCCTGAATGCGTGAGCTCGCCCAACGGCACTTGTCCCCACTTCGGGATGATCCTGGCGCGCATGATGCTCTGATAGCTGACATAGGTCGACGGCTTGAGTTGCACTTGGGCCGCGAGCCATTGCTCGCCCCAATCCCCCACAGTCACTCGCGCTCGGCTCGCCTCAACGAAATCACCGCGCGCCTTCGAGACCTCGATCGACGCCAGGAAGAGCTCCGCCGCCTTCTTGGTCTTGAAGCCTCGCTTATCCGTCTGGCCGCGGTCAGGCTTTCGGTAACGAACCCTGTAGCGCTTACCGGCCAACGTTTCGTATGGCGTTATCGAACCCACACTGACTCCTTGGTCTAAGGGTCGAATCTGGCTTGCGCCACCTCGACGGATGCCCAACCTGTCTCGATTCCGAACTCATCAAGCAGGTACTCACGGAGCATGTCCACCTCCGCGCTCTGCCTCGCCCACAGACCATTGAGCGCCTCAACGCGGGCCGGATCGGCATATTTCGGGACCCATACTTCGATCCCCTGAAGGGCTCGGAGCTCCATGGCCGTCCCTTCCCTCTGGTGCACCTGTATCGCAAGGCGCCGCAACGCGTCTACAGCTAACTCGTCGGTGAGCTGCGTGGGCGCAACAAATTCGAACCGCCCCTGGGTGTGCATCGAAACCCACTTGTCGAACTCGGCAATTGATGTGCGCTGAAGCGAAGAGACGAGATTCGGAAGGTCCAAGGGGTCTGCGGGGCGGCCGAGTGGAGCCAAAAGCAAGAGCGGCGATACTTTCAGCGCCCAAGCGATGTTAAGCAGCTGGCTCACACTCAAATCGCCCTTCCTGCCTGACTCGATGTTCCTCAAAACGGGTCCCGACATCTTGCCCTCACCAATCGCGGCCGCTAGCTGGTCCGTTGAGCTGAAGCCCCGCGCCTTGCGGAAGGCCGCTATCCGGCCCCCCAGCGAGTCCTCAACAAATCCTTGTGTCATTTCGACACCTTATCGCGATCATAAGAAATGACAGAGCACAAGACGAGATAACATCATGCTATCGTGCGCTCACGGCACAAATATCTACAATTTTGCGCTGAATCCAACCAAGGAGACTCCGTGGACACTGATTTCATCGATCCAGACACTGCGAGCGACATCGCCGGCCTCTCGGTGGCTGCACTTGCGCAGCTCCGCTACCGAGGAGACGGACCCCGCTTCTACAAGCCCACAGCACGCACCGTGCGATACAAGCGGTCCGAAGTCATCGCATGGATCGAGGCGTCTGCCCGAACGAGCACGCATCGGACCGACGTCATCGCACGCGCTGTGCAGTAATGCCGACCGTAGAGGCTCGATTCTCCGGCGGGCACATCATGATCACGGTCGAGTACTTCGACGCATCCGGAACGAAGATGATCAGCTTTCGATCTCCAAGCTCGGAATTCCCCCTATCCCCTGACGAGGCCCGCTCGCTGGCTCGGCGGCTCATCGAGGCGGCGAAAACGGCGGATCGTGACGGGGTATGCGAATGCCCGTGACAACGGGCTGGGCGGGTGCTGAACGCCCCGAGCAGACGTCTGGGGGCGATGAGGGCTAATGGCCCCCTGGTTCAAGGTCGACGACGGACTTTCGTCGAAGGCCCAGACAACGCGAATCCCACGTGCCAACAGACGGGCGGCCCTAGGCCTGTGGGTGCTGGCCGGGTCGTGGAGCGCCAAGGAGCTCACGGACGGGCACATTCCCGAACACATGCTCGATGAGCTGACCGGTACGCCGGCGGATGCCGCCTGGCTGGTCAAGGCTGCCTACTGGACGGTGGCCGAGGACGGTTGGCAGTTTGTGGAGTGGGCGCCGGAGCAGCCGCTGCGTGAGGTTGTTCTCGCGGGTCGCAAGAAGAACGCGGAGAAGGTATCGTCATGGCGCACACGTAACCGGCCCAGTAACCCAGTTACGCCCCCGGTTGCCAACCCGGTTAGTCATGCCCCTGTAACCCTGCCCCCGTCCCGTCCCAACCCGACCAATACTTCTAACGAAGTAGTTCATCTGCTGCATCCTGCTGAGCACTCGGATGCTCTCGAATCGGAATTTGCTGAGTGGTGGGAAATCTGCTGGCGCAAGCAGGCCAAAGCCGACGCGTTCAAGGCGTTCAAAGCTGCAAGGAAAGATACTGACCTAACCACGCTGCTCGCTGGTGCACGGGCATACAAGCTGCTCAACATCGGGCAGGACAAGGTGCTCACGAAGCTCCCCGGCGGCTGGCTTCGCGATCGTCGGTGGGAAGACGAAGACCAGATTCCCTACACGCGTTCCAATTCTGGAGGCAGGCAG
Source organism: Cryobacterium sp. HLT2-28 (assembly GCF_004402495.1). Classification (GTDB taxonomy): domain Bacteria; phylum Actinomycetota; class Actinomycetes; order Actinomycetales; family Microbacteriaceae; genus Cryobacterium; species Cryobacterium mannosilyticum. Next base: position 65,957 of record NZ_SOFH01000022.1, read on the forward strand.
TCGAAGGCCCAGCGCGCAGTGGTGGTGACCGAGATGGACCGGAGCCTGGATCAATCGCGGGGCGCGATGCCACCCCGACAACGTGAGATCACCGGCATGTGCCTTTTGCACCCGGAGTACCCAGACCCGTGCGACCTGTGCCGGCGCATCGCAGACGAAGTGCACAATGATCGAGTGCTTTGAGGACGAACATCTCGGTGCTAATGGCCGAGATGCGCCACGGAGCTTTCCCAACGCAGGACGCTGAATGCGGGCGCGCGCTCAACGTTTCTGAAGGGCGGCTTGCTCGATCAGCCGATTCTTGCGGCGGTTTGCTGCATGGCCAAATGCGCCGCGCTCGACGAGTATCAACGCGGTCTTTGAGCCACGTGATGATGGTTATGGGTCCTCCCCGCTCCGCCTCGCCCCGTTCAGAAGAGGATGACCCTCAGATCGGGTTCGAGTCCCTTCGGTCGACCAAGAAACCGCGCGAGATCCGCTCCCGGGAGGACTCCTGGCAAGGCCTCATGGGAGCCCGGCACCGCTGGTTGTTCGCTGATTCGCCCAAGGCCGGCAGGTGCTTGGCTAACGCCGCACACGAATCCAGCGATGCTCGGGGATGTCAGCAGAACCTGACATGGCCGCCAATGTCACATCTGGCGGACATTCTGCACTCTGTCATAGTTGACGGACAATGCCGCGCTTGTCATAGTTGACGGACAATGCCGCGCATGTCATAGTTGACGGACACTCGCCCGCCAGTGGGTCTCAGGAGGACATCATGATCGCAGATCGACCGGCCGACTGGGCTCGGATCATCCGTGAGCGCCGCATGGCGCTCAATATGTCCCAGGCAGACTTGGCAGTTGAGCTTGGTACATCCCGCCAGTGGCTGAGCAACTTCGAGAACGGACGCAGCACTGACGCTGCCCAGCTGCACGTCGTCTTGCAACTGATCGCCCTTCTCGACTTGACCGCGGTCCTCACCGCTGAAACGGAGTAGTCATGGCAGCCGAACACCTCGCGGCCTACCTCAGCGGGAGGCGGGTCGGCACCTTCGATCGGGTGGCAGGTGTCGTCTCGTTCACCTTCGACGACGATTGGCGACACGAGAACAGTCGTCTGCAGCTCTCCGCTTCACTCCCTCGAACGGTGGGTCATCACTCGGGATCAGCACCAGAGAATTTCCTATGGGGGCTCCTGCCTGACAACACCGCGGTGCTCACCCGTTGGGGGCGCCGGTTCGGCGTGAACTCCAACAACGCGCTCGCGTTGCTCAATCACGTCGGCCTGGACTGTGCCGGCGCGGTCCAACTCGTCGAAGATGACGGCGCTCGAACCATCGACCGGCCGGGAGGGGCCGAGCAGATTGACTCAACTCGAATCCACGACCATCTGAAAGAGCTGCGCTCGGATCCCGAGGCTTGGACACTGTCAACGACGCATGAAGGCAGTTTCAGTCTCGCCGGCGCCCAGTCCAAGTTTGCGCTTGCGCAGACAGACGACGGCTGGGCTGTGCCATGGGGCTCCGAACCATCCACTCACATTTTCAAGCCTGGCGCCGACGGGTTTGCTCAACAGGATGTCATCGAGCACGTGTCATTGGCCACCGCCGGGCGGCTTGGTTTGAACGCAGCCAGCAGCCGAATAGTGGACTTCGACGGTGAAACGGCGATCGTCGTCGAGCGCTACGACCGCGCGCTGGAAGACGGTCATCGGATCAGGATCCACCAGGAGGACATGTGCCAGGCGCTCGGCCTGCACCCGGCAGGGAAATACCAGAATGAAGGCGGCCCAGGGATCGCTGCGATTAGCGCGCTGCTCCGACAGGAGATACGTGGTCGCGGCGCACAGGCTGCAGTCGAAGAGTTCATGAACGCCAACGCGTACAATTGGTTGATTTCCGGGACCGACGCGCATGCCAAGAACTACTCACTGATCCGAACTGAACGGCGCACGCGGCTTGCGCCGCTCTACGATGTAGCTAGCGCCCTGCCTTACCCGGAGCTGCACGAACGGAAGATAAAACTCGCCATGTCAATCGACGGTGAGTACCGAATATTCGGGATGGCACCACGGCATTGGCAGCGTCAAGCCAAGGCAGTTGACGTCGACCCCGACGGCCTCATCGAACGGATGAAGACAATGGCCGAGCGGTTGCCCGATGCGGTCAGCGATATCGTCGCCGAGCTGCCCTTGAACGAGACTGGAGCAGCCTTCCGCGCGCGTTTCGTTGATTTGATGGCGGCGCGTGCCGTGGCTGTTCGAGCGACGTTGAACCGTGCGATAGGACTGACTTCGCCGGCCGCTGCTAGCACTGTGTCAGCGCAGCCTCGGAAGAAGGATTTGGGCGCGACAGATAACCGTGGCCGGTATGCGGCGAAGGGGTGAACACAATCTGAGAGAGGCGTCGAACTCTAGGATGCGCCGCGTGCGGGCTGCCCTCCCCGCGCCTCTCCTGCACTGGCTAGGTGCATTGTTCCCACTACTACCCCCTTGTCGGCGCGCTTGGCACCGTCCCATCGATTGCGCAGCACAGTACTTGAAGGCGATAGAGCGTGGCTTTCTCCAGCCGACGCTCGAGGCTCATGGTTTGGCCAGGTGCCGGTAGATCGTGGGGCGAGTGACTCCGAACTCCTCGGCGATGTGCTGGACGGTGTGGGCACGCTTGCCGTCGGCGTCCGTCTCCTCATACATTTCGCGGGCCAGCTTGACCTGGCGAGGCCCAAGCTTGGGTTTTTGCCCTCCTGTCCTTCCCCGGGCGCGGGCCGCGGCCAGCCCATCGCGGGTGCGTTCCGACATCAGCGCACGTTCAAACTCGGCGATTGACCCAAGGATCTGGAAGAACAATCGCCCGGTGATGCTGGACGTGTCGATGCCCTGGTCCAAGACCACCAAGTCAACACCGCGCTCCTGGAGAATGTTCGATAAATCGATGAGGTTCTCCAGCGACCGGCTGAGCCGGTCGAGTTTAGTAACGACTAGCTGGTCACCGGTCCGGTTCGCCGAGAGTAGAGCCTTGTCGAGTTCGGGCCGGCGGGCGAGTGTTCCCGAAGCAGTGTCGAGGAATATCTGATCACAGCCGGCCGCGGTCAGCACATCGTGCTGGGCCTCAGGGTGCTGATCCCTGGTAGAGACCCGGCCATATCCAATTCGCATGCCAGCAACGTATCACTAACCCGGTAGCGCGTTACAGAGACGCGTACACGACAAGCATTACGAATACCGCCAAACGTTTCCGCGACCGAATGAATCTGTCCTGGAGTGTCTTGCAAACGATCGTTACCGTACGCCGCACTCCTTGGCGTCAGATATCGACGAATCCCATCGCCACCCCCCGTTGGTCACACTTGTTCGGGGGTCTGTCGGACTGCACTCCCGGCTGCTAAACAGAAGTGCGCCTGTATAGATGGGCGCTTGGGGGAATTGACGTGGGGCGACATGGGGCATGGTCCTAGAGACTGGAACCCGCCGGGATATTGGGACGCGCCGGCGGCCAACACGATCACACGCCCCCGCAGTAGGTACGTTGCAACCCAGCCGCGCGTCCGGTCGAGCAATTTGACTGGATTGATGGCCGTCGCTTTGGGCCTCTTCGCCACTCTCCTGCCTCTGGCGCATCCGGACGTCAGCACGGGGTTCCGCGGATTCGCATTCACGACTGCCGGCATCACAGCGATCTCGCTCGCCATTCGAGCGACTCAGCTCCGACGGGAAGGCCGAGCGTCGAGCCGGCTACTGCCCGCAATCGGCGGAACTCTCGGTGTCGCCGGGACAATGTTATCAATTTGGAGCCTGGCGTTCTTCTACGCACCAAACGCCGTACCCCCCATGCCGAGCTTGGCATCGCTGACCGCTCTGACCCAGCCCATGGCCACCGCGCCTGATGTGCTCCCACAGGCGATCCCGGCAGCAGCGGCACCGCAAGTAGTTCCAGACGCCCCCGCTGCGACGCCGCTGGCCACCGCGCCACGTTCTCCGGAAGAGACGCGTGCAGCCATGCAGATGGCAGCCGGCACGATCTCGTTTGTCCTCAAGAACCTAAGAACCTCTGGGCAACCATGGCCTGCTGAACTCCTCATCAACGCAGAAAACATGGTCTCGACACCAGAGGGCCAAGCGCTCTTTCAAATCCCTGTAGGCACAACAGGCGGATACGCACGGAGCACTAGTGGTGAGAATTACCGCCTCACGCTCACTGACGACTCCTCCGGCGCCGGCGTAACCTTCGATTCCGCAACTGGCCTCGTGACTGAGTATTTGACGCTCTGAGCACCACCCAGTCGTGCTGTTCAGCACCACCGATCGTGCCAGAGAGCACCACGAATTTGCATGGCTCAGCACCGCTGGCCCACCGGGCCAATATTTGCCCACCGATGAGGCTGTTTCTACCTGGCCCTGCAGTGCCGGTCCGGGGACACATCATGTTGAGGATGCCCCGATCCATCATGGCGTCCACGTCGAACCTGTTCCGGTCCGTTGGCACCTACTCTTCGGTGAGCGCTCGATCATGACACCGTCGCCGTTGGCGACTAGCGCTCGTGGGTAGCGCTAGTCCGGGCAGGCGGTAGCGAAATTCCGCGAACTCGGCAGCACCCGGGTCTGTGCGCTGCCCTGCTATGAGGTGACGCCGATTTGGACGTTCCCGTTCATCGTTATGGGGCGGGTCCAGGAGGCCGCGTCATTGCCCGTAAGGGGATCCGCGAGAGACGGCACCTTCCACCTTGAGAACGATCACCACCGCGGGGAGATCCTGAGTCACCGCTCGTTACCCTGGGCACCAGACCAAAGTCGAATTTCGGCTTGCCACGGCCGACGAGCGCATTCGGAGCCGGGGAATTACGGTCTCATGACACGACACGACAGGGCCCCGCGGATCAAGTCGGCGAGCTTCGTCTGGGGGCCCGACCATACTGGCACTGTGACTGCACACGAAGAAGCTGATCGGAACCTGACTGAGGACGCGCCTAAACCTGCCGAGGTGCCAGCACCATCAGTCGTCCTCCGTACTCTCGCGCCCCAGTACGAGGCACCGCACCACGCGGGTTATCTACGCCACCTTGAAGATGCGATCAAGGAGCCCAAGAATCGCAACATTGCGCTCACGGGCCGATACGGTTCGGGAAAATCGAGCGTGCTCGATCAGTTCGAACTCGCGCACAAGGCGGATACCCTCCGAATCAGCATCAATACGCTCGGCCCGGACGAGGACGACGAAGACCTCACCAATCGGATCCAAAAGGAGTTGGTCAAACAGCTCGTCTATCGTGCGGAGCCGGGAAAGCTACGCCGTTCGCGATTTGCGCGAAGCAGACCGCTGACCCGTTGGCGCGCGTTTTTCGAAGCGCTCGGGATCACAACCGGCGGGCTACTACTGCTCTGGCTGGTAGGCCTCCGGCCCGGCGGCAACTGGTTCGGTGACACCAACCAGCCGCTATTGACGTTCGCACTGGGTGGGGTATTCGTTGCCCTCATCGTGGCGGTTGTGTGGCTAGCGCGGCTAATCATCGGCGATCGCATTGTCTCCCAGGTCACAACAGCCGGAACGACGATCACCCTCGGCGACAAGCCGACCACATACTTCGACGGCTTTCTCGACGAAATCGTCACCTTTTTCGACGCCGTCGAGCCGAAGTACGTGATCTTCGAAGACCTCGATCGCTTCGACGATCCGCAGATCTTCGACTCCCTCCGTGAACTGAACACATTGATAAACGCGTCCTCGCACTGGATCGGCAAGGATGGTCCGCTTCGGTTCATCTACGCGATCAAGGACAGCCTCTTCGAAAAAATCGGCACAGCTCTCGACGAAACGGACACGGCTTTGGGCGACGAATCGCCTAAGCCGCCGACCGCGAACTCGGGCCGCAGGATCGATCTGGCTGCCGCGGCCGTGGAACGCGCGAACAGGACTAAGTTCTTTGAACTAGTAATACCCGTCGTGCCGTTCATCTCACATCGCAACGCTCGAGACCTCCTTGCAGGAGCGCTGACCAAGCTCCGCCTGCCCGACAATCTTGTTACACGACCCCTACTGGATCTCGTCGCGCGCCACACGACCGACATGAGGCTGCTGATCAACATCTGCAACGAGTTCGCGGTGTTCGCCGAGCAGCTCTACTGGACCGACAATCGCGCGCCGGGAATGACTCCGGACGATCTGTTCGCGCTGGTTTCCTACAAGAACTTCCATCTCGCGGACTTCGAGTCCATCCCGCAGCGCGGGAGTGCCTTGGACACTCTTGAGGACCGCCATAGAGAGCTCGTTCGGTCGACCATTCAGGATCTCCAGAAGAAGCGCCGTGAGCTGGTCCAGACGGAAGAGAAGCGCCGCCTCCAGGGCGAAACTGCGGCGACTCTGGGAGCATTGCTGGTTGCGGTCAAGGATCTGGTTTCGTTGCGATCCACGTACGGCTTTGCGGGAATCGAAGTCGACGGAGATACTCGTTCATTCGATGACGCCAGCAGCCCGATGTTGTGGCAGCGCGTCTCGGAAGTAGGCACGCTAACGCTGACGCCCGCGCGGCCGCAGCACGAGAAACCCGTAATCATCGGGACGGCAGAGCTGGCAACCTTATTTCCCGGCAGCATCGACGGCGAGGTATGGCGCAACTCGAACCCGGCCGAACTCGCCCATCAGGTGCAGCAGTACGACCACGACATCGCGTCACTGCGGGGTGCGGACTTCGAGACCCTCGCCCAGTACGAAGTACCTTCGGGCAAGACACCGTTCAACGACACGATCACTAGCACGCTCGATTCCGAACTCGCACGAGATCTCGTGCGGCGAGGATTCCTAACCCGGAATTATTCGGAGTATTCAGCGCGCTTCTACGGGAGCTTCATTGGTGTGGACGTCGCCTTCTTCTACAACCACAGTGTCCAACCGAACCAAATGTACGTCGACTACACATTCAAGACGAAGAATGCAGTCACGAACCTACTTGAGCAGGTGCCAGCCGACTTCACGAGCTCTGTCAGCGCGCTCAACCTCGAGGTCACTGCACACCTCTTGATCAACGACCTGGACCTAGCGAAGGCAGTTGTCGCATTCATCTCGGCCCACTACAGCAAGGACGCGCAGATCTTCCTCGATGCGGCGATGAATGCCCCCACGTTCCCACGTGAGGAGCTCGTCGAGGTGCTTGCAGCCCATCCCTGGAAGCAACTCTTCGACTACATCGCCAGCCACACCGGTATGCCTGACGAGGACACCAGACTCCGCTTGCTGGACTCGGCCCTGCTGAGTAGCGAGACCACGGACGCCTACGACCTCACCGCGGAGGTGCGCTCACTCCTCGCCAGCGAGTATTCGAGACTCAGCGCGTTTCGCGAACCTCAAGCGGATGCGCGCTCGGTGACAGTCCTCGGCTTCGCAAAGGCCGCCGGGATCGTTGTCGCCGACTTGAACGTTCTTGGTACACCCCTTCGGAAGCGTATCGTCAACGCTGAGATGTACGAACTCTCCAAGACGAACCTGCAGACCGCGCTCGAGATCTCGACAACACCGACCATCGACGAACTCCGAGAGCACGATGCGGTTTGGCACTACTGCAAAGGGGACCTGGACGCGTACCTCGACGCGATACTCGGAGATGATGCTGGTGCAATCGTCGTGCTGTCGGAAGCTGTCCTCGCGGCTGTCATCGCAGAGCAACACACCATCTGGACAGATGAGCAACTTGCCGCGGTAATTGCGGCGAGCTCCCCTAAAGCGGAACTGGCAGACTTCTCGGCGGTCCCTCGCGAGTCTTGGCCGCTCATCGTTGCAGGTCACCGGGTCGTCCAGACTGCCACCAACTTGGAGGAATACATTGCTGCGCACGGCGTCGATGAAAGCCTTGCTCAGTACCTGGTCAGGGACGGAACTCCTATTGAACTGCATGGTGTTTCCGAGGTTGATGACGATGACCGGGTCGCTCTCGCGGTGCGACTTCTCAACGCCAGTTCGCTTCTCAAGGCTTCCGAGCGCGTCGCCCTCGCCGTCCAGCTTGACCTGCCAGACGGTGTCGAGGCGGTCGCACTGGTTCCCGCCGGGGACGACCTTCTGGCACGCACTTTAGAAGCAGGCATAGTTCCCGACGAGGCCGCGTCCTTCGCGCATTTCGCGACAGGCGGTTGGCGCTCAGTCGCAGACGCATTCTCCGTGTCGAAGAACGCGGATGTGTTCATCACGCCGGCGCTCGTGTCAGGGTATGTCGCAGAATTGATTCAAAGCGTTGATGTCCCTGGAAGCATCCGCAACAAAGTGACAGAGGACGTCGCTGCGTTTGTCCCCGAGGACGAAGTCGAATCGCTCCGGGCGATAGGCATCTACGCCGCCGAAAGGTGGATCAGGATTTCGCGCGAGCAGGTCAGCCGAATTGCGAGAGTCACCCTGGACGCCAGTGCCGTGCTCCCACATCTGGTTCGAGATAGAGACCTCAGCCCTGATCAGTTGATCGAGACGATGGCATTCCTCGGCGCACCATACAACGCTTTGACCAGCGGTCCGGGAGTGGAGTTCAACCTACCAACCGGCTCGTCTGCCAAGACACTCCTGGAGCGACTTGAGGCGGCCGGCCGTGTGGAGATCTTCAACCGCGGATGGGGATCTGGGAAGGGTGTACGCAACCGGATCTGAGACCGGGGACATCCCAGTTGACGGCGGAACGGAGAAATGATGGCGGGAGAGGCGCTCGGCGCCGACTCGCGGACAATCAAGATGATGGACCCACTCTCTTTCTCCGCGGAGCTTATGGGGTCACGTCCCGCTGAGTGGTGGAGTTTCTCAACGGAGCGGGGGTCAGTTGTTCTAGCTTAGGTGGCGGCGAGTTCTGGGAGGATCACCGCCTCGTCGAGGACCTCGATGGGGTTGTTCATGACGGCCAGCTCGAGCATCGAGGCCTCGGAGAAGTAGCGGCGTTCGCCGGCTTCCCACTCGTCGTGCTGCTCGATCAACACAGACCCCGCCAGGCGCAGCAGGGCTGCGGCGTTGGGGAAGACGCCGACGACGTCGGTGCGGCGTTTGATCTCCTTGTTCACCCGTTCGAGCGGGTTTGTGGACCAGATCTGGCGCCAGTGCCGCCTAGGGAAGCCGGCGAAGGCGAGGAGGTCGGGTTGCGCGTCGACGAGCATCGCGGCGACCTTCGGGTGCGAGCGGTCCAGCATCGTGGTCACCTCGCGGAACTGTTTCTCGATGTGTTCGCGGTCGGGCTGGGCGAAGATGGTGCGGATGATCGAGGCGACCATGTCCTGCGATCCCTTCGGCACCACGGCGAGGACGTTGCGCATGAAATGCACCCGGCAGCGTTGCCAGCCAGCGCCTTGAAAGACGGTCCCGATGGCTTTCTTCAGCCCGGTGTGTGCGTCAGACATGACCAGCTTGACCCCGGCGAGCCCGCGGGTCTTCAACGACCGCAGGAAGCTGGTCCAAAAGCCCTCGTTCTCGCTGTCACCAACGTCGAAACCCAGGACTTCCCGGCGTCCATCGGCCGCGACGCCGACCGCGACGACGATGGCCTGGGACACGATCCGGTGGCCGACGCGGGCCGTGCAGTAGGTCGCGTCAAGGAACACGTAGGGGAAGTCCTGCGCGGCGAGGGTGCGGTCGCGAAACTGGGCGACCTCGGCATCCAGGCCCGCACAGATCCGGGACACTTCCGACTTCGAGATCCCGGTGTCAGCGCCGAGCGCCTTGACGAGGTCGTCGACCTTCCGGGTCGATACACCGTGAACGTAGGCCTCCAACACGACCGCGAACAACGCCTGGTCGACCCGGCGGCGCCGCTCCAACAGCGCCGGGAAGAAGGAGCCGGCGCGCAGCTTCGGGATCTTCAGGTCGAGGTCCCCGGCCGTCGTCGTCAACGTCCGCGGCCGGGTGCCGTTGCGGTGGGTGGTGCGGTCGCCGGAGCGTTCAAACGGGGCGGCGCCGATGAACGCGGCCGCCTCCGCATCGATCAATTCTTGATAGAGAGTTTCGGTCGCGACGCGGATTCGGTCGGTGACATCGGTGAGTTTGAGTTCTCCCAGCAGGTCAAGCAGGGCAGACTGGTCTAGAGCCATCTCTAATGGTTAGTTGCTGGCCTGGGGCTGGCTGGCAAGCTGGTATCGGCCTTTCCCAACGTGACTCAAGAGCCATCTGTCCCGCGCAAGCGGTGGCTTTCACACGACCTGTCCGCTGGGCTAGGTCGGTGCCGGCCTGACCCGTTTCGATGGCTTCATAGAAGGTTGTCCACCCACGCTCCGGCGGGGGTGTGACTCATTAGAGATCTGCCTCGCGACGATTCTCCCAGGCCCGGATAACGAACCATTACCGGAAGAGGACACTTCGTGAGCACCGTGGCTGACACATACAAATACGTCATCGGCGTGGATACCCACGCCAAAACGCACACCTACGCAGTCATTGACACCGCTTCGTTTCCCACCACCGACGCTGGCACCGCCCGCGCGATCGCATGGATTGAGCGACGCTCGGATGGGCAGCAGCTTGCCGCTGTCGAGGGCACCGGCTCCTACGGAGCCACCGTGACTCGCGCTCTCACCACCGCGGGGATCCGCGTCTGCGAGGTCAAACCACCCAAACGGCAGGCCCGGGATGGTCACGGCAAAACCGACCAAATCGATGCCGTGGCTGCCGCCCGCACCGCGCTTGGCACCGATGCGACCGCGCTGATTCTGCCGCGCGCCGACGGGCTTCGCAGCGCCCTTCGAGTTCTGCTCGTCGCGAGACACAGTATCGATTCCCAACGCACCAGCGACCGCGACGCGCTCAACGCGCTCCTGCGGATAATCAACCTGGGCCTCGACGTCCGCGCACCCCTGACCAACACCCAAGTCGACATCATCGCCGCATGGCGCGATCGCTCCAGCGATGACACTGCCGCTGCCGTCGCCCGATCTGAAGCCCGCAGGCTCGCCTCCGCGATCCACCAGCGCACTCGCGAGTTGGAAACGAATCACGCGGCCCTGTCAAAGCACGTCGACGAACTCGCTCCAGGCATCCAGGACATCCCCGGTGTCGGACCGTTCACGGCCGCTATCATCCTGACCGCTTATTCCCACCAAGGCAGAGTGCGCTCGGAAGCCGCCTTCGCGGCGTTGGCTGGCGTTAGCCCAATTCCGGCATCATCGGGAAATACGACCCGGCATCGCCTCAACCGCCACGGCGACCGTCAACTGAACCGAGCGCTCCACATCATTGCCCGCTGCCGCATGATCACCGACCCCACGACGAAAAGCTACGTTGACAGAAGAACCGCCGAAGGCAAGACCCGGCGAGAGATCCACCGCTGCCTCAAACGATTCATCGCCCGCAGCATCTATCGCTCACTGGCTACCCTTACTGCTTGACTTCAACCATAGAAGGGTCGTGTGGTGTCCTTTGTAAGTTCTTTGATCGGTACTCACTGACCATCCCACGGTGGCTCCTCACGTTGACGAAGCAACGCTCACGAGCCGGAAACCACACCACTCACAGGGACGTAACCTCTTATGGCTCACCGAGCACCATCGGGCCCGAGTTCGGCCGGCTGCACGCACGCCCGCAGGTGGATCCTTTGGCGAGCATCCTGGCGTCGAGCGATGACCGCCGCTTGAGGCCGCTGGCCTGCAGTTTTCCGCACATGCGATTCGACAACGTCGAAGCCGGCGCGGCCCAGCTCCGCGCTGATCGCGTCCACGGGCCACCGCTACGCCGGTGTGGTCGCGTGCGCGAACTTCTCGACCGCCGGGCCCTCAAAGAACCCAACAAGCAGTGTGCCTCAGGCTTGATCACCCGGCTGAATTCGCGCAATGGAACCTGGATCGCGCCGGGCTCGTAATGAATGTGTGCGTACCACGACAGCACCCCACCGACCGAATTGGTGTCAGCGTCGATGGAATCGAGACCTTCGATGGCGAAGTCCACGGTGGGGAAAGCGTTTGTGGCATGAGCAATGAATTCAGGAACTTGATCGATGCCCCGAGCGATCAAGCCCTGCTGGGGCAGGAAGTTCGTCCAATGACCCGGGCCACAACCCGCATCAATGAGGTTGCCATGGACGGCGCCTGCCTACGTAGACACGATATGCAGATCCGATGGATGAACCGAACTCATCGAGCCCAACAGATCTACGTATTCCGTCGCCCTGCCGGAGTATGCGGAGCTGCTCGCTTCGCTGGGCATGCCCTCAAGTCTAAGCAGACCGAATCGAGCTGCCCGCACGACGGTGGCTCATCGAGCAGCCTAAAAGTAAGTCTCCAGTTCTGAGCCAAGCGCCTGGTCCGGGAGCGAAAGTAATTGCTCAGTCATGGTGCGGCACGATATTTCGGGCGATCGCATTTCCCAGAACGCGGCCGGCGAACCGAGACTTTGTTGCTCGAGTGTTGACATAATGCCGGGGGTCCATTCCCCTGGCGCCGCCCGGCGGCCATCATTGTCGAAAGCGATGCGTTGGGAAAGGTGAAAAGATGGGGAGCGAAGCTGTCACCCAACCCGCTGACGTGGGAGTGCTTTTCGTTCATGGCATCGGCTCTCAGCGGAAGGGTGAAGGTCTCAATGAGGCAGGCAACGCGCTCCTCCGTTGGTTCCGGGCTCTCACACAGGTAAAAGGGTTCGAGAAGAGCTCTGCTGAAATCGGCACGGTAACGACGTGGCTCGACCAGCCCGCGAACGCCGAACTCCGGCTTTCTCTACCCCACGGGGAAATCCGCCACTGGGTGCTGGCGGAGTCGCATTGGGCAAACGTGTTCCTGCCGCCGACTATCGCTTCGACGTTGCGGTGGACGTTCACTGTCAGCCCCGGCCTACTTCTGTCTCGGGCGGTGGAGTCGCTTGCCCACGCGTTCGCCGCCTGGTCCGGTTTTCCTTTGCATTGGTGGCGCATTCTCATCGCGGCCATGTGGCTGGTGGCTGTCGTGCCCGTATCTCTCGCCCTTATCGTTCTACTTTCGGTCCTGATCCTATTTCGCTTTCTCATCCCGATCGCCGGGGTAAGAGACGGGTTAGCAAAACTCGAAGTTCTGCTGACGTCCAGCCTCGGCGATAGTTTCCTCTTCTCCGAGAATGCAATGAGCCGTGGCGCCATGGTCTCAAAGGTTCGGTCTGAGATCGATTGGCTTGCCGACCGATCGAATCGCGTGATTGTCGTCGCACATTCCCAAGGTGCGGCCGTCGCAGTCCACGCGCTCGAAGTTGGTTCGGCCGTCGATACGCTGATCACTTTCGGAGCAGGAATTAGCCAACTTCAGTGGGTGCGATCGGGCTCCGACAGTGCCGCGACCTCGAGCGTGCGATGGCTCCGCCTCATTGCGTGGGTGGGGCTGCTACTAGTGGTCGGGGTGGCCACATTCCAATTCGTACGACTCGCTCTTGGGGAACCTCTCGAGCCCTTTCTATGGGCCGTTACCCTGGTGGGGTGGGTGCCGCTGGTGTGGTTCTCCGCGTCGATCTTCAAGGAGGTTTACGCGTTCTCGCGGGTTGGGCCGGGATGCGAAATGCCCACCAAACTCGCCGACCGCTGGTGGGACATTTGGGCGTCTGCCGATCCCGTTTCGGGTGGTCCTTCCACGTCCTGGACCTATAGAGGTGTTTCCGAGTTTCGCGCCCTTAATGCGGGAAACGTCCTCACTGACCACACTGCTTATTACAACAATGCCGACGACTTTGTAGCGCGCATTGCTATTGCGGGGCTCATACCGCCGGCAAAATCTCTCCGACCGAGCTATTCGAGGAAGCTTCAGTCATGGGCATGGCGACGCTCCACTTTGCGGCTCCGACGCGGCCGCTGGTTGGAGATCTGGCGGCTGAGCATGCTGGCCCTTTTCGCGGCGGTTGCGTTGCGCTTCTACTCGTACGCAAGCGAGCAGGTCGGCAACATGGTGGACGGACTGCCGCTCCCACCTGACTGGGAAGTGTGGACGGGGAACGGCAGGGTGCAGGTCGGCATGGTCGTGCTCGCGCTCGGATGCACTGTAGCGGTCTGCTACTGGCTGGGCCTGCTCTACTGGAAAGTGTGGGCTTGGATCGACGCCGACTCTATCGCGGCAATTTTTCGCGGCGCCAAGCCTCTCGACAACGATCGACAGATTACCAACCGGCTACAGCTATGGGCGCTGACCGTGGGCGCGGCCCTTCCGTGGGTCGCCGTTGCCACTGCAGTCGCCATCTTCTTTGGCGCCTCAACTCTGCTTGAGTTCTTCGGCTTGGCAGTCTCCGCCTTAGGCGTGGGCATTCTCGTCTACATTCTGTCCTTGCCGCTCAACGCGTTTCTCCGCAGGATTGTTGTGCGCGATCCGGCGGTTCGCCTGAGGTTACAGGTGTCATCTAGACATGCTTGGCTCATTGCCGTTCCCGTCTGGTCGATAATCTGGGCATGTTCCCTCGTGATTCTCGATCCAGACGAATTTCTCCTCGCCACGGGCTCGATGACATGGGCGCAGACCGGACCCGCGGTGTCCCTCATGTTGCCCTTGACCTGGTTGACACTCGGCCTGCGTGTGTCCCGTGGGACTAGACGTCAGCGACCGAATGTGCTCCTCAGATTCGTTCGGAACCCTGCTACGTATCAGCCGGTCAAATACCGGGTTCTGGACATCACACATAACAGGGTTGAGGCCGCGGGCGTCGTAGCTGTGCTCGCCTTCCAAGTTGCCGTGATCGTGACGTTGCCCCTGATGTCTGATCAGGCTCAGAATATCGCGGTTGCGTTTGCAGGACTTGGCGGGTTCTTCTTCGTGATATTCGCGGTCGCCGTCGCTGTGGAAATGGACACGCGTTGGGGGAAGATCGCGGGAGCGGTCGCGGCAGCAGCGGTGCTGGGGCTGAGCGTCGGGGTGTTTGTGCGCGTGTACGCGCTGATCTTTTGGTGACAGCGAGATATTCGACCATGACTGGACATAACCAATAGCTTGACGTGCTTCCGGAATGTCGACCGACAATTGCAGCCGCACGTCTCCCCAGCGCGAGTCAGCGAGGGTCTGTCTGGCACCCGTAGGCCGGTCCGCTTCGACGCCGAGCATGCCCGCAACTCAATTGGCCTCGTCCTCTGATCAACCATGACCACCTCCGCGTACTGCGCCGAGCGTGTCGGTCGCGCGCCTCAAGCGGCGCCCGCAAGCCGGTGATAGCAGATCGAGGTGGTGCTCAAGCACGCCGGCATTGGTGCTCAGTCGCACCAATCGCGCCACCGTGCCTTGGTGCTCAGGCGCACCACAGGTGGTGCTCACGGAAGCGAATATTCACGTGACCAACAACTGACCCCGCGATGAACAAAGCAAGCCCAGTGAAGCGCCACCCCTACAACCGCAACGACGAGTCCGCGACAGACGGCAGCCCTGTCGACGTCGATGCCGATCACACGAAGCCGTCCTTACCAACGACGACGGACGCGCCCGAGCGCACTCCCCTACAAACGAAATGAGTGACCGGCAGATGTCTCCCTACCCGCAGCAGCAGATCATCTACCAGCAGGTCATCAGGCCGCCCACCAATGGCATGGCCATCACCTCACTTGTTCTCGGCATAGTCGCCATCGTCACTGGGATCTGGATACCCATCCAGATCCTCGGGCTGGTCATGATGTTCTTGGCCTTCCTACCCGCAATGCTCGCTGTGATCTTCGGCCACGTTGGATTGCGAAACGCAACCCGCCTCGGCGGCATCGGACGCGGTGCCTCACTCACAGGGCTCATCCTGGGGTACGTCACGCTCGGCATCTCCGTGATCACGACTTTCCTATGGATAGCCACCGCAGCGGCGGCATCAAGTTCAGGCCAATAGTCACCCGGGCCCGTCCCGCCCTCGTCCACCCCGTCAGTGTCAGAGAACCTCCAAGAGCCATGTCAGCGAGTGTCATGGAATGAAGAACGGACGCTATCCGACCGCAGCCCTACTCTCTGACCTGACGTCCATCTGGGGTGTACTCCACATTGGTACGCGGATTGGGTGTTGACCTATGACACGAGTACAACTGGCGCCGCGACAACAACAGCACGTATCGATGCCGCCCCAAGACCATAATCGTTTGCTCCCATGACGGGCTCCGCCTCGAGCAGTAGGTCAGATGGTTCGACAGCGATTACCTTGCATAATCCCTCGAAGTGATGCCGGTCGACAGCGTTCATGAACGTGAAGGCCGCAGTTATGGTGGCTCCGATCTCGTCGGGAGTCACAGCCGCGTCAGTCTCGGGCGTTTCCGCATGCGAGTTGGCATGCATGAAGCGCGTGAGCTGAAGCCGAAGCGCGTCAGCGTCACCCATGTACCCGAGGTCGTCCAGGGTTGCACCGATATCCCTCATGGCATTGGTGAAGTTTCCCACCGAGGTCGGACTCTTGAATGCGAGAAAGGTCTCCAACATGCGCCGCAACACGTTCGGATAGAGCAGCATTGCATCGAGCCTCTTCTCCATTGAGGAATCGACAGCAAGAGCGGCGTGAGCGCGGGCGACGGTGATAAAGGCGTGGTGGTAGGACGATCGAACCTTCACTCGCGTGTCCTCATTCGGAGGCCAGACAATGAATCTGGGCACTCGTTTCTTTATGCCGGTCACATCTTCATGAGGTGCGATCAGCTCGAAGCAGTTCGAGGGGTAGGTCCTGTTGGTTGCCCCGCGCTTCCCAGGCAGGCCCTCGATCTGGATATCCCACTGGCGAAACAGTTCGAAGTTGTGCGTCAACAGAAAGACCTGTCCGATGTGACTCTTGGAGACAGTCTCGCTCCAGATATAAGTCGAGATGCCCATCGAAGCGCCATTGTCGAGGCTGGACACAGGGTCGTCAATCACGACGATCGGCTTGCCAGAGCGCGAGTCCGCACGCTTAACGTTCTCGAGGAAATGGATGAGCGTGATCGCTGTGCGCTCTCCGGTGCTTAGATCACGCGCAGGCTTGCCGTGGCGGGTTACCTGATAGTGCTTGCCGTCAGGAAGCAACTCGAATGACAGCTCGTTGCGCCCCAGAATTCGGGTTAGTTCCTTTGCCATCACGTCAGCGCTCGGTAGAGGATCGCCCTCGACGTTCTCGAGCGCGGCGGCTTCCTCGCGGTACTGCCTCAGTGTCTTTTCGAGGTCACCCATGGCCGTCCTGGCCTGCTTGGCATTCTCGTCCAACTCAATTATTTTGTCTTCTGACTCTTTGAGGAGATGCAGCTCAACCTTCTTTGCAGCCTGCCGTACCAGCGTCGCATGCTCGGAGACACGGGCATTGTGATCTTTCAGAGCCTGCTCGATCTTTGCGCCATCGACCGCTGGCGCTTGGGTGAAGTCATACTCGACCCGCGCGACCACATTGGACCGCTTCTTTTCTAGTGCACCCAGCAACCTCTCGAGCCACTTGTCTAGGACGTCAACCTGGGTCTTCGCGTTGGCGTGGGCTTTCTTGAAGCCGTCACGGAGATCGTCGAACAGTGAGCCAGAAATCGCACCATCGCCAAGCAGACCCTGCAGCGAGGCTCGTGTTGTTTTGATTTCTTGGATCAGAGCATCGGTAGTCCGCTGCGCAGCCTCGACTTCGTCTGAGAAGTGCTGCTCAATCTGCTTCTTCCTGTCCGCGAGGAGATCGCCGCCACAGAAGATGCACGTATCCAAATCTTCGTGGATGAGGCGACCGTTCTCGACCCAGCTCGATGCCTCCTCGTGCTCCCTCAACGTGTCGAGGACCACGGAAACCGGCGAGGCTGCAAGTGCTTCCGCCGATTCGCAGGGCAATTCCGACCTAATCGTGCACGAATACGACTCGGTGGCGACGGCCTGCCGCTCGTCCGAGTTGACGGTTGCCAGCGCGGTGTTTTTGTCCTTGTCAGAAAGCAATGTCCACGCAGTGCGCGACCCTGCGAAACGTGTCCTGACCACGCCCTTGCTGTAGCTGCCGTTGGAGCGGTATTCGCCGCCAGCGCGACTGAGAGCGGTAACGACGCCTCGGGCGATCGTTGTGTGCTCCTCTGTCAGCGTCTTATCCGCATTCAGTGATGTCTTTGCGACCTTGGTCAATTCTCGACTGGTAGTCACGATGACGCCGTTTAGTTCAGTAAGGCGCCTCTCATTCTCGACTGTGCGCTCACCGAGCGTAAGTACCGCTTCGACTTCACTGTCCTCGCCGAAGTCGTGGTTGCGAGCGACGTAGCCATCGCTAAACACGAAGACTTGCTCGAACTCCGCGTCGTGCGTTTGACTGCTCTGACGATCGTTGCCCTTGTTCACGTTGCTCATCCGGATCGAAACCCGGGGATACCCGCCGCTCTCGCTATCGAGACCATCGAGTGCGCGAGCGAGTGAAGTCTTGCCCGCGCCATTGGTGCCGTAGATCAGGTTGATGCGCTCGAAATCAGGAACAGACGTGTTCCACCGGTAGTTCTCGAAAATTCCGCAGTCTCTTATCGACTCGAAGCGTCGGAGCATTACAGATTCCACTTCTCCGGCACTGAACGCTCATAGTCATCGATGCCGATCGCAGCGAAGTGTTTCTTGGCGGACTTGATCTTCGCGAGCTCGCTCGGGCGTAGCTTCGAGTCGTCGAGGGTGCCCTTGGTCTCGCGGATCATGTAGATCCGATCCTCGCCATCCTCCTGCTTGATAATCGCCCAGTCCGGGTTGTAGGGGCCGACCGGAGTGTCGATCTTGAACTTGGCCGGCAGCTTCATGAACAGCTTGATGTCCTCGCGGGTGTCGAGCTTCTCCGCAAATTGCCGCTCGATGTCGGAGTCGTAGACGACGTAGTCGAAGTCAGCCTTCTGCTTGTTCTTGACCAAGTACATATGGTCGAGGAAGCGCTCCTTCTCCTCCAGCCCATCCTTCTGCAGTTCGCGCAGCTCGTACACACTGCCGGCGATCTTCTCGTACTGGATACCCTCGACAACGATCCTCGCTAGTTCACCCTGGAGGACACGCTTGGTCATCGCGATGAAATCGTTCGGGTTGCCAATGAACTCGCCCAATCGCTCACTGCCGATCAGGATGTCGACGATGGTCTTTCGGGTCAGTGACGTCGCCTCTTGCAGCTCGGTGACGATGTTGGGCAGGTCGTAGCTGCCCTTGAGATCGGCCGATCGGGTTCCGAGCTCTTCTCCCTTGGCCCCGCCGCGCAGCACGCGCACGCCGGCCCGGGTGACCTGGATGCGAAGCGGCTCGATGGCTGGCGCGTCCTGAATCGCGCTAATTGTCTTCTGAATGATCTCGTCGCGGTCCACTCTCACCCGGTAGGTCGTCTTGCGGCTGATAGCGTGCCAGAATTCCTCGAACTCGGGAGTCGTGTAGAGCTGTTTATTCAGGGTGAGCGGCGCACGCTGGCTCTTCGGCTTGACGTACTTCTCGATGCTGGCACGACCGACGAGTTCAACGATCTCCGTCTCGTAAGGCTTGAGATGCGCCGGAAGCCCAAGCGAAAACCCGATGGTATTCGGCAGGAACTTCGAGGTGACCTTGCCGACCTTAATGAAGCCATCGGCTGCGAGATGGTCGTAGACCTCCTTCGACCATGCGTAGCCGAACGGATCCTCCGTGACTACGCCGTCCTGATCTTGGCGCGGAATTTTGGCGAACTCGTTGACACGCACTTGGCCGATCTCGACACCAGCGGCCTTGTACTCATTCTGGAGGCTCTTGGCGAACGCCTGATACGACTCGTTGGCGATGACGGTCAGAGTGGCGACGCCGCGATCGCCAACACGCTCGTAGCCTTTGTCGGTCTTGGTTACCGGAAGGCGCAGCCCACGCCCGATAGTCTGACGGCGCTCGACTTCGGCGCCCATCTCTCGCAAGGTACAGATCTGGAAGACATTCGGATTGTCCCAACCTTCACGCAGCGCCGAGTGGCTGAAAATGAACCGAACAGGCTCATCTTGATCGAGCAGACGCTCCTTGTCCTGCATGATCAGTTCGTACGCGTCATCATCTGCTTTCGTTTTCCCAGTCGAGTCCTGCGCCAGGACATTCTTTCCGCGCTTGATCTGGGAGAAGTAGGCCCGGCGCAGCTCGCTCGGTGCCTGCGGCAACAGTTCCTGCCAGCGGGCAGACTTGGTGCGTTCCTCGACGAAGACCTCGTCGAACCACTGCACAAAGTCTCCATCGGCGTTGTCGTTCGTCGTTCCAGCGCCGAGATAGCTGGCAACCTTGTCGACAAAGAAAAGACTGAGCACCTTAATTCCCTTGTCACGCAGCATCGATTCCTTGCGGAAGTGCTCGCGAATGGTCTCACGGATCATCTCCTTGTAGATCGCACCAGTAGCGCCGCCGATGGTCTCGCCCTCGTAGAGCAGGCCGTGCGTGGTGAGTTCGATGGAGGCTGGTTCACCACTGGAGGTGATGCTCATCTCATTGATTCGCCAGCCCTCATATGCCGGGTTGTTGGTAAGGCGTTCACCTGAGAGTTCCTGATGCTGGCGCACACCCACCTCACGGCGCTCCAGCGCGCCGTCCGCCCTGCGGACGGAAAGTTCAAGCCGAGCTGACCAGCTAGGGTCCCGCTTGACCGATACGAGCTTGATGTACGGAGCGGCGTCAGCTCCCTGTTGTTGCACCTCAGCGACGACGATCTGCTTAACCAGCCCAAGGTCGTGCGCGTCGACCGGGTCGAGCCGGTAGACGACGTTGCGCTGCTTCTTGTGGGTCGCCGAGTAGCGGAGGGTGAAGACTGGATCGAGTTCCCCAATCGCCGACTGGGAAAGCTGGGACTCCATGTTTTGCGGCTCGTCCATGATGACGACCGGGTGCGTGGCCTTGAGGTAGTCAATCGGGCGCAGGCCGTTCAGTTTGTCGCGGGTCTGATGGATGATCCGTGTGTTTGCGTCGCCGCGGATCGAGTCAATGGTCATGACGAGAATCTGGACGTTTGTCGACGTGGCGAATGCCTGCACTTCCTCGGCGTTCTTACCGGAGTAGACCGAGAAGTCGAATGGGAATGCCGGGTAAAGCTCGCGAAAGTGTTGACGCATGAGGCGGATGCTCGTACTTACACCCTCACGGATTGCCACGCTTGGCACGAGAATCACGAATTTAGTGAAGCTGTATTTGTCGGCCAACTCGAATATCGTGCGGAGGTAGACGTAGGTTTTACCTGTGCCCGTCTCCATCTCGACGTCGAAATCGAGCGCGGAGTCGAATAACCTCGGTGCAACCTCGAGGCCGCCCTGGTCCTGGACGTGCTGCATATTGTCGAGAATAAGTTCGGGTTCGAGCACAAGGCAGTTGCCGATCGCACCAACCTCCTGTGTCAGATCGATGTCCAAGCTGACCTGGCCCTCAGAGTCGTGCACGTCCACTGATCCGCGAAGCGTCGTGATGAGTTTTTCGGCGTCTTTCGGCTGGCCGTCAAACAATCCGATGACCGAGTTGATGGCGTCGAGCTGATACTGCTGGCTGGCGTCGAACTGGAAACCCGCACTACTCATTAGGCCGTCCAGACTTCGATGCCCTTGCTCTTTGCGAGCTGGGCCAGGTTGGTCTTGAGTTCGTCGTCGCCGTGGAAGGCGTCTTCAAGGATGATGATGCGCGTCGGCGATTCATTGACGAAGTCCCGGAGTTGGTCCAGCGTCGGCTTGACGTGCTCGTTTAGGTAGGCGAGCACGCCAACGTCACCGTCCGGGTCACGAACGATCCTGACTTCGAGGCCAGCCACCTCCGCAGCGGAGACTGCTTCGGTCAGGGAATAGCCCTGTTTAAGAAGTATCTCCGTAAGCAGTACGTCTGCGGTCGCGTCGTCAGTAGCACTGTCGCGGAGGCTCAGCAGATGGTGCTGCAGTGCGTTCTCCTCTACGTCGCTGGAGACTTTCCACTTCGAGAAATTCGTATCGGCGAGCTTGAATGCCCGGAATCCTAGGTCGAGTGGAGCGTCCGGCGTATCAAGCTGGTCGCCAGACTCGGCAAGGATCGTCTCACCGGCCAGCACGATTCGTCGGCGAGAGATATCAGCAATTGTATTGAAGCCTGCTTCTCTCGCTTCCGACTTGTCGGGCGTTGGCTCCGGTAGCTGAGTCATGATGAACCGACGCCTCCCACCGTCTTCAGCGTTCAGTTGCATTACAGCGTGAGCTGTGGTGGAACTGCCCGCAAAGAAATCCAACACAATCGCGTCTGGACCAACGGATGCCAGCTGCAGAATGTATTTCAAGAGTTTGACTGGCTTCGGGGTATCGAAAACGTCCTCAGGCATGAGTCTCATCAACTCGTACTTGGCTTGTCTGTTGTGCCCAGTCCGGTCGAGGTCAATCCATAAGCTGGATGGTGGCAGCCCTTTCGTGTCCCAAAGGTAGGTTCGCCGCCGAATGCTCTTGCCATCGGGTGTAAAACGTATCTCGCCAGAAGCAATCTTCTCTTGCATGGCCTCTTTCGACCATCGCCATCCATTCTTCGGAGGATCAATTCCGATGCCCTGGGGAGAGGTGAGGATGTAGGTCAGGTTCTCTCGATAATTGGGTGAGTTGAGAGGGTTGCCATCAAAATACGGGCCTCTGGGATCAGCGTCCGGGTTCTTGAAGTGCCCCTGCTTATTTTCGTCCGAGATCCTTGCGGGAACCCACTGGCTACTTCTGGCATAGATGAGGGTGTGATTGTGGTCTAGAGAGAACCGCTTGGCGTCATTGTTACTATTATCTTTTGAGCGCCAAATCGCGTCCGCGATGAAGTTATTCTCACCGAAGATTTCATCACACAGACGACGAAGGTTTGCCACTTCATTGTCGTCAATCGAGATGAATATCACACCATCGTCAGTCATCAAGTTGCGCGCGAGTTTGAGCCGCGGGTACATCATGTTGAGCCAGTTCGAGTGGTATCGCCCCTCGGCCTCGCTATTCGTCGAGACCTTCTTTCCCTCCTCGTTGACCTGGCGGGTCCATTCGAGGTAGGTGTCCAGTCCCTCCTTGAAATTGTCCGGGTAGACGAAGTCCTTGCCCGTGTTGTACGGCGGATCGATATAGATCAGTTTGACCTTGTTGTGATAGTGCTTCTGCAGCACTTTCAGCACTTCGAGGTTGTCGCCCTCGATGAAGATGTTCTGCGTCGTTTCCCAGTCTTTCGAGTTCTCGAAGTCGGGATTCAGAGTCGCTGTCGTAGGCTCCTGCGCAGCACGAAGGGCGCGCTTCTTGCCGGGCCAGAACAGACCGAATCGCTCGCTGCTGTCAGCGACGTCCGACCCGAGCAACTCCTTGAGCTTCTCCACATCAAGTTTGCCGTCGGCAATGGCCTCGGGGATCAGATCGGCAAGTTGCGCTGCCAGTTCGGTCTGAAAGTTCGGGGTGGCAGATGCCGTTTCGTAGATATCGTGAGTCATTCGGTGAATCTCTTTCGTAGTATCAACAATTTGCATCGGGCTTCTGAATGGCCCGTCGTCTATGCGGCAATCCGCCATCGGATCGTAAACAAGTGCTCAGTGTTCTGCGTGCCCTGAAGTGACTGCTCGATGAGATCCAGGAATTTGTCTGCTTCGGCGCGGAGTTGTTGGCGAGTCCCTCGGAAGTTCTCGTCCGCATCCTCAGCGCGCTGCTCCCACTTACGGGCTTCTTTCTTCAAGCGAAGCTGCTCCATCGGGTCGTCGGCCTGGCGGGCAAGCTTGCGCGCTTCCTTCTCCTTGGCCCGGTAGTCCCGGATCGCACCCTCGTGCTCAGCCTTGCGGTCCTGTTGATTGCGGTAAATCAGTTCCTCTTGCTGGTCGTAGTAACGAGAGTTGCGGCCTTGAACTTCCTTCCCCAACTCGCTGCGTCGGGCGGTGAGCTGAGGCGTGAATCGAGCCTCGTCAATTGCCACCGCCTGCTCACCGATACTGGTGCACGCCAGGTCGAGTATGTCAGCGGCATACTCGTCGTCCAGCCACCCGCCATCGTCAGTCAGCCCACCCGCCAGGATGTACGACTCGGAGACATCTTCGTCGCGGGCCTTCATGCTGAACGTGACGAGGTTAACCGTCAGCTCACCGCTGGAGCCTTCCAACGCCTTGACAGCGCTGCTCGCGCGCTCAGACGCGCTCAACGAAAAGGTCAGTTCCCGAGGAGGGGTGTACTGGGACTTCGAAGTGTCGACGACATGCTGGGCCAGCGCGCTCGAGTATCGGTACTGGTGTGCGTTCTCCAGCGGCCGCGACTTGAAGAAGTATCGCCCGGTCGGTGCATCGTTGATCGGTGACTCGTGAAGCACGAAGTTTCGCCCGTCACCCTCAAAGGTCGCAAGAGAGTGGAGCCCGTGCCTGGTCACCGCTAGCAGCAGGCGCTCAAACTTGTTGAGGACCTCGCCTGACTGCGCGTCATATGCCTTGAGACGGTCTTGGACGTGGGGATCAAGGTTGTCAAATACCTTCGCCTTGGCAGTTGCCATCTCCCGGGAGATTTCAGATGCATACCGCCCTTCGAGCTCCTTGAACGCGATATTGAGATCATCGGCCGTCCGACAGCGAGTCAGGATCTCGCCGATCATCTTCTCGAAGTCGAGCCCGTCCTCGATCGCACCCAAAACCTCATCACTGGCACCAAAGACGCTCTCGAAGAGGTGGAACTTGTTCGCTAGCAGTTCGAGAATGCGCTGCTCTGCAATGTTGCCTTTGTTGGAGAAGTTGACGACCACGACGTTGTGCTTCTGTCCGAATCGATGCACCCGTCCGATGCGCTGCTCAACTCGCTGCGGGTTCCACGGCAGATCATAATTGACCAGCATCGAGCAGAACTGCAGGTTGATGCCCTCGGCGGCTGCCTCAGTCGCGATCATGATCTTGCCTTCGGCACGGAAGTAGTCCACTAACGCCTTGCGCCGATCGGCGGAGACAATGCCCGTGATCAAGTCTCCGTCCTTGTTGGCCCTGAGCCATGCCTGGTAGATCGACGTCTGCTCCGGCGAGTTGTTCGAGCCGTTGAAGAGCACAACACCCTCGCCACGGCCTGAATCCTTCAGAGTGCGGGCAATGTACTCTTGCGTTTTGGTCGAGTCGGTGAAGATGATCGCTTTCTCCGGTGCCCCCAGCTCATGGAGACGTTCAAACCCCAGGTCGATCGCCTCGCCAAGCTTGACCGCCTTCTGATTGACAGTGATCGACCGTGCAAGTTCGGCGTACTCACGTAGTTCCCCGACCTCGGCCTGCATTTCCCGCGCAAGCGTCTCGTCCAGCGAACCCTCCCCGAGCGCCGAGAAGCCTGCCGTGGTTTGAATGGTGGCCTCGATCTCCTCAGCCTCTTCCAGCTCTTCGCCGGTGATTTCGTCATCGACCACGAAGTCAGCAGCGACTAGTCCACCGCGGTTGTCTCGACGCTGGCCGGCCGCCACTTCGCTCGCGAGGCGGTTCGCAATATTCTCGAGCGTGCTCGCCACGGCGTACGTCGAAGATCCCAGTCGCTTGCGGATTATGAGCGCTGACAGGTGACGCTGGGATCCAGCGAAGGCGAACAGCTCGTCGCGCTGTAGGTAGTCGTTGACGAGGTCGTACAGCTTCACTTCGTTGGGGGAGGGCGTGAACTCCACCGTCAGCGGTAGACGCTTGGTGAAGTGGATGTACTTGTCTGCATCCCGGCGCAGCGTTCGTTTCGAAATCGTTGCGACTCGCTCGACCAAGTCGTCGTCACCATTCAGATCACGGTTTTTGACGTACCGCTCCCGGAACGCTTCGAGCGAGTAGAAATAGCTCGGATCAAACACGGACACCAGTCCGTAGAGCTCCTCCAGCTTGTTCTGCAGCGGGGTGGCTGTCAGCAGAACCGTCTTGTGTGCGCTGCCGACGACATGGGCGACGGCCTCGGCAGCCTTCGTCTTACCCGTCCAATAGTTACGTAGGCGGTGGGCCTCATCGGCAACGACGAGATCCCATGCTTTTAGCAACGACTGCTCGTGCCGCAATACGAACTCGTACGAGCAGATCAGTACCTGCGATGAGTGCGAACCGGACTGTGCCAGAACCGCATCCATCGTCTTTCGATCAAGGATCGAGGACGGGATCAGGAACTTCTCGTGCAGCTCCTGTTGCCATTGCTGGCGAAGACTCGATGGAGTGATGATGAGGATACTGCGCCGCCGCTCAGCCCAATACTGCGAGATGACTATGCCCGCCTCGATTGTCTTCCCGAGGCCGACCTCGTCGGCAAGGATCACACCCGGCAGAAAGGGTGTCTGAAGCGCGAAGAGTGCCGCATCGATCTGGTGAGGCTTCGGCTCGACTTGAGCGTCGAACAAAAGGCCGGCGAGCTTGCCCACGTGATCGTTGGCGTAGCTGCGCTGCAATTCATGCGCGTAATACTTCGCCTGGTAATTGGTGAGTGGATACGTCACAGTGAAGGGCCATCCGTCATCGGATCAAGAATCCAGGTGCTGGAAGAAAACGAGTGCCCCACGATCGGCAAGTAGATTCGACAGCGCGCATCCATTCACCCTCCCCCTTGTCCACACAAATGCATGCGCGTCCTATTCCCCACGCCTGATCAAACAATACTGGCGGATTGCCACATGAGGCTTCTTGCTCTGACTGTCTGCGCGCGTGGGTTCGCTTGCAGGTGGGCGTTTTCGCAAGGCTGAGCCTCAGATCGACAACATGTTCTAGGTCTGGAGACCCGCCGTGGACCTGCGGAGAAGCGGCGGTTCTGGGGGTATATCGACCATTCGGAACGAGGGGAAACGGTCCAGTCCAGCGGTAACCTCTGGGGAGTCAGCAATCAGTCGGACGGAGCGGGTTCCCGCGTTCCCGGCCCGCACTGCATCTACAACATCGCCGAAGATTCAGGCAAGGATTAATGCCTGCTTTGCGGCGATCCGAGCGAATGGAAGTAGTCATGGAATCCCAGGGGGGAGGGAACCAGGCAGCAGACCAGACGGCAGTAGACCAGACAGTGGCGCGCCCGCACACGCCCGGAGCCGGGCGTAGAGCGGCGCCCCGGGTCATCCGGGACCTCCGGGGCAACGTCCCCGGGCAGGGCCTCATGATCGAGGTGCTCCGCCGCCAAGCGGAATCCGGAGAGATCGTCCCCGAGACCGGCGCCGTGCTCTTGACAGACGCCGCTGTGCCGTGGCGGATCGGCGCGCTCGGGGAGATCCAGGTTGGCGCGCACCTCGCGCAGCTCGGCCCGGAATGGTCCGTTCTGCACTCCGTTCCCGTCGGGAAGGGCGAGAGCGACATCGACCACGTCGTCATCAGCCAAGCCGGGGTGTTCACCATCAATACGAAACGGCACGCGGGCCAGAAAATCTGGGTCGCCGGGCGCGGGTTCATGGTCGGCAATCATAAGCAGCCGTACATTCGGAAGGCCAGCCAGGAAGCGAAACGTGCGGAGAAGATGCTCTCCCTGGCGACCGGGATGACGGTCCCCGTCTGCGGTGTCATCGCTCTCGTCGACCCGGCCAGCATCACCCGGAAGGCCCCGCCCGAAGGCGACGGTGTCGAACTGCGCATCATCGACTCCCGCGACCTCTGCGCCACCGTCAGCGGCCGCCCCATCTTCAGCGTCGAACAGGTCGCCGCCATCGTCGCCGCGGCAGCGCAACCCGGGACCTGGCACGCGGGCCCACACTCCATCGAGGAACCCGCCGAGATCGCCGAAGCATTCCACGCGCTAAGCGACCGCGTCGTGGACGAGGCGACGCCACCCGTCATCCTGCGCCCGCGCACCACGGCCTCCCCGGCAACCACGCGCACCCGTCAGCCAACGGCGGTGAAGCCCCGCGCCGCCCGGCCCAGCAAGAGAGCCCAGAAAGCGAAGGAGAAGCGCCAGGCCGAGATCATCAAGCTCGTCGCCATCTGCGTCGGGCTGACCATTTGGTACGTCAGCACCCGCTAGCCGCAGGTTGGCATGTCGAGTGTACGGCGCGCCCTGGCAGAGGACACCCTCGAGCACGAATCGAAGGCGTCCTAGACGCCTTGCCCGGCCACACAGGCATTCATCACGCCGAGAGTCTTTCGTTCCAGGCCGTGAGCTGCGCCTCCCAGTCGTCGACGCTGGATCGTAGGTAGCGGACGGACTTCTTTGTGAGAGTAACGAAGGCCGGGCCTTCCCCGAGGCCAACTAGGGATGTTTGCATGGGTTGTCGGCCGTCCGATTGGCAGTCTTGATCTATCCCTCCCCGCCGCGTTGCCCACCGATGTACTCGAGGACGATGTCAGAGATGCCTATAACGGCCTAATGACACACGTTGCCCAAGCCGTTGAAGGGCATGATTGGCCCGAATTGCACCGAACTGCGGTCCTTTGGCGGCTGGCGGGAATCGCAGAAGGTCTCCAAGAGTCCAAGAGCCTTCACACTTCCATGGACATATTGGTCCGATCTCTCTCCGCGACCATGCCCGTCGGCCTCTACAACAGGATTTCGAGAGGCACATGGCTCAGCGATTTTGTAGAGGATCGCAATGGGTTCACTCACGTAAGGCCAGACGACACTGGACGACGCGCGTTCCAAGCCAGCCTGGTGAGGCATGCATCGGCAGCCGAGATCGTGGACTATCTGCGGGTCGCCACGTACTTCGCTGCGGGGGCCATCAACACCAGTATTCGCCGCGTCGACAGTAGCAAAGCTCGGAGTTGGATGGACCGGATCGACGACGATTATTCTTGGGTGACGTAGGCCCAGATTCGCCCGCGGAGGTTCTCGAGTCGACTTGAAGAATGGCAGTTTCGTCCCTTGTCAAAGCGGCAAGAAGGTTGTGCGCGGCCATGCAGATGCCAAGCATCGATTTCTGTCGCCTCGTCACAAAATTGGCTTGCAGGTTCGTACAGGGTCCCTGCCGATGCCAGCATCGGAATTCCCCGTGCTGGGAAGTCGAGAGCCGGCCTCTCCAAAATCGCCGACTGTCGAGAGCCAGGCTTCGGTGCCAAGCAACTCAACAGGCTCGTCGTCGTCCGGTCCGTGGCCTGGTAGCCGAGAAATGTGAGCGTCCATGAAAGCAGGGTACCCGTGAGCCGGGCTCGGTGTTCGTGGGGCTGGCTGGCATGAGACGAAGCATGTTCGTTGCATCCGATGCGAACGGCGCTCTTCCTCACTTCTCCCACCACCAGTACTTCAGGGCGCCAACCTCGTCGGCCCGGTGTTTCGGGAGTGTCCCTTGTCGCATCCTGCTCCGCACGCGAGTGGCCCACCCAGCGGCGAGTCGTTCTTCCTCCTCGTCGCTCGTCACGATCGGAGCGCGACCGACATGTTCGACAACTCGGTTGTACCGCTCGATCTGCGCATCCCATTGGTTGCTATGCGGGTCCAACTCGAAACTGGGAATACATAGCAGGCGTTCTCGCTGATAAGTGCATAGCGTGTCCCATGCGCCTCGGCGGTAGTCAACCCATTCCGCCAGCCTGTTTTCTTCCCGCGCGGCCTGGTCTCGGGGCGGGTACGCCTGTTTGTGAGGCGCACGCCTGTATCGGAGATTGAAATCGTCGAGCTTGGCGACGTTGACGATCCACTTGCGGACCTTCAGGGGTGCGTGCACATCGTCGACGTGTCCGGTCCTCATGTACCGCATCTCTGCGCGATAGAAGTCGAGCGAGCGCCGGTCGTCCTCGGAGAGATCAGAGTCTGGTGACTTGTCCAGTCTTTCATAGCGGTCGAGCAACGCCTGGTAAGTCTTGATATCCACGTGGGACTCCTTCGTGGCACACGGTGTGTGCCGTCGGAGGAGTCATGCGCGGAGGGTGAGTGAAACTTACCGGCGCGCGCAAAGAGAAAAATTCAGGGATCTGAAAGCTGTACCGTCCCTACATGAGCAACGTGTTGGCCTCGACAGAGCACCCCGGCCCAAGGGTCAGAATCGAATCCAGGGGAAGCGGCAGCCGTGGATTCAGCGTGGACGTACGCCAAGACACGCTGCCCCGTCCTGCCGAGGCTGATCGCGCCAACCTCTGGTGCATGTGCGATGAATGGGGCTACATCGAGCTCTACGCGGTTCTCGATGGGGTCAGCGCGTTAACGTTCTGGGACGGGCCGAGCACCCAGATCAGGCAGAAGGCTCACCCAGCCGTGCCCGAACACTTCCTCGCCTGGTGCCGACGAGTCCACATGAACTTGGTCACGTCCTACTGCCAAATCGCCA
Source organism: Cryobacterium sp. HLT2-28 (assembly GCF_004402495.1). GTDB lineage: Bacteria > Actinomycetota > Actinomycetes > Actinomycetales > Microbacteriaceae > Cryobacterium > Cryobacterium mannosilyticum. The sequence continues at coordinate 95,867 of NZ_SOFH01000022.1, forward strand.
AAGCCCACCTGACCCTGCGATCTAGCGACAACGTCTTTGGGGCGGCGGCGGGTCATAGGAACCAGACCAGCTACCTAGTAGACAAATACCTGGAGGTCCTCGGTGAAGCCTGCCGATGGGGAGGCGTTAACAAACTATTGGCGACCGGACCCGTCGCTGACCGAACCGACATCGCAAGCACAGCAGCCGTTGAGTTCATCTTCGAGACGACGGGTGAGGCGTCGGCCCGGTCTGCCGAAATCCTGCGGCTGTACCTCTCCCGAGTACTAGGCCGCGACGTTTCCCTCATCTGGCGCCGACACCGGGTTGACGGCGAGCCAGCACACATCACCATCAAGAAAACCCGCGAACTGTGGACGGCTGAGCAATGAACACCTGGGAACTAGACGATGGCTCAACGACGGTCGCATTCGCCGGCGACTGGCACGGAGTGTCAGACGGTGTATTTCAGACCCTGAAACGACTCTCCGATGCCGGGATCACCAGGGTCTATCACGTCGGTGACTTCGCGATTTGGCCGGACAAGAGTGGCACGAAGTTCCTGAATACCGTCAACGGCTACGCGGCGGATCTGGGGATCGGAATCTCCGTGACGCCGGGTAACCACGAGGACTGGGCCTATCTAGATTCAGCCCTGAGCGTGGCGGACCCAGAACCGTTCCTTGTTCGCCCGCGTATCGCTGTGTTTCCCCGGGGGTATCGATGGGTGCATGGCGGGCGCTCGTTCGTGAGCTTCGGCGGGAGCGCGTCGATCGATTACGAATACCGAACTCCTCGACGCAACTGGTGGCCTGAGGAACTACCCACCGGCGCCGATCTCGAGCACATCAAGGCCGGAGGGCGGGCCGACATCATGATCACCCATGACGCCCCGATACCGGGAACGCCAATGGTCGAGCAAATCCGATCGATTAACCCCCAAGGGTGGAGCGAGGCGGCTCTGGACTACGCCGCCGGCAGCGCACGAATGATCACGGACGCCTGGAACGCCGTTCAGCCGCACACGCTCGTCCACGGCCATTTCCACGTTCGGGACACGACGACTTTGCCCACCGGGCAACGCATATTCTCCCTCGCGGCCGAGCAGGCCGTCGGCAACGTGCTGGTTCTCAACCTCAAGAACCTGAGCACGAAGTGGCTGGAGGACCTCGGTGCCTGAATCCGACAAAGCGAATAGCCGTGGCACCGACCAGAAAGAGTTGCTCACCCTCATGGACACCGCCACCGGTTGCTACGTCGTCACATCGGCATCCTCCGCCCAACACGCGATCGACTTCGACTCCGGAACGCTGACCCGCACAGCAGGGGAACTCGGCGATGAACCGACCAAGCTCCGCTGTGACGGCACTCCTGTTGGGCTTCAAGCTGTTATCTCGTGTACGGTCGGGCGCCCCGCCCAGTTCCAGGTCAGGCTCAGCCCTGACCGGGTCATCGACACGGTACGCACAACGACAACAGTCGTGCGCATCGAGCGTCTTGTAGAATCTCAGACTCCGCCCGTCCTCCAGGCTGAAGCGGAGAGGCGTTGATGCGTGCCCGGCTCTATCTAGATGTTGACGGCGTACTCAACGCGCGCAACGCAAAGTTCATCTGGGGAGAGGCGACAAGTACCTCCATGACGATCCATCACCCCGGGGGGTACACCGACGACTTCACCATCCACTGGGCACCAGACCTGATCCTCGCCTTGGATGTCCTCCGAACCACGTTCGATATCGAGCTGGTTTGGCTGACCACCTGGAACGAGAACAACTTCGTGCTGACACATCTGGTGCCGACGATCCAAGGCCTTGCGGGCGGCCGAGTGCTGCCCTACGACCCGCCATTCAGCCCGGTCATCGAAGCCTCGGGCTGGTGGAAAGGCCGAGGCCTAATCAAAGACCAAGCAGCCTCACCAACACCCTTCATCTGGATAGACGACCAGGAAGTGTCCTTGCACGGTCACAAGATCCTGGCAAAGACAACAGGGACGCCGTCCCTCTTGATCCCCACCAGCCCGATAGCCGGCCTGACACCCGAGCATGTTGAACAGATGAGTGAATGGCTGGAACGACTGCCTGACGATGCCAAGACAATCTGACGGTGCCCCTTCTTCGGAAGATGCCGAACGAGAGGTGATGAACGAACAGGCGAAGGATACTGATGTCCCCGAAAAGCTTGAGCTGACTGGGACAGAAGGAGGACTGTGGTGCGTTTACACGAGGGACAGCAACCACATATTCGACCTAGACCGCGGAACCGTCACACGCGTTCCTGGCGCCGATGCACCAGCCAATATCAACGACGGCCCACGAAGGCTGAAAGAACTCTTCACGTGCCGCGTGGGCGAGAGAGGCTATTGGACGATGCCGGGCGACTATCTAATCGACTTTCGCTTTAACCTCACTTCCACAATTCAGCGCATCCAAAAGATCACGGGCGACACAACCCAGCCGCCGTCGTAGCCGGGCTGGAGTTCAGGGCAAACCGGGATCAGCGAGCACGACCAGAACCATCGATGAACGAAATTTCGAAGGGAGCCTAGCTATGAGGACTGACAACCGTGATGCTGCGCTGGACCTCGCTCAGGAAATCTTCCGGATTCTCGACGCAATCAATACGCCAAACCCGAAGTGGCTTCATCGCCAGGACTCAGTGGCAGCAATAGTGAACGTACTGGTCAGCATCCACGCGACGCGGGCCTTGCGCTCAGACGTTTGACTTCCACCGCCAAGCGTGGGGATGCGACCTGGCTGGAGGACCTCGATGCACACAGTGAACAGCGGTGGCATGGAGCAAAAAAGAGTCACTCACGCTCATGGACACCGCCACCGATAGCTTCGTGGACACGTCCGCATCCTGCACCCAGCACACGATCGACTTCGGCTCTGGGACACTCACCCAGATCCCTGCGAAGCTAATCGACGAACAGGTCAGGCTCCGCAGTGAAGACACCCCGCTTCAGCTACTGAACATACTTTCGTGCACGGTAGGGCACCATAGCGAGTTCATGGTCAGACTTCACCTAGACCGGCTCATCTACGGTTCCGACGAGAACAACGACTCGGTGTCTGACCGCAAGGAGTTTTCAATGAACGAAACCCGTCCGTGTGACCGCCAAGCCGGGGAGCACACCAAATGACTGTCGACGAGATCGTTGGCCCAGGCCAGTTCGGTACCTGGCGTGTGACCACGTCAATGGGTGACATCGCAACGATCGTTCTGACACCGGAGAGATGCATGATCCACGGGGAGTGGACACCCCTCACCCGCTCAAGGCATGGACTGCCACAGATCGGGCCAAGCGCACTGAGGAGCCTCGTGTGCAAGGTAGGCCAACCGCTGATTTGGACCACCCATGGCGGGGTTGGTGGTGTTGATGAATGGCGTGTCGGAGAAGTTATTCGAATTGAGCGCCGCGAATCTTGACGAATTGATGCGTTAGCTTTGCGTCATGAGCAATGCGTCAGGCGCACTGAATTTCGGCAGGCTCTTGGCTGGACGAGTTGCCAAGGTCGCCATCGAACCAAGCGAACTCTACGAGGGACTACCAAACAAAGGTCGAGGATATGGCCACTTGAGATTGGTGCAGGGTCAGACCGATTCACGCGATCGGCAGTGACGATGGTGCCCATTTTTTGCCCACACTTGCCCACGCTATTGCGTGATTTCCTGTTATTGCCGGTTACCATAAACCGTTGAATTCACGGGCGATTACGGGAAAACTCGGGCTATGGTTGAACCCTGCCAAAGACTTTTAATCCTTGGGTCGTCGGTTCGAGCCCGACGGGGCCCACTTGTGTCGCGGTCGGGGTGCGCGGAACCGGATGCCACCGGCACCCGAGTGAGTCAGGCGTGACTGGCCTGCCGGGCCAGCTCGCCCTGAACAGTGAGAGCGAGTTCTCGAAGCAGAACCAGGTTGACGTCCGCCTCCGCTCGCGGCTCCGCCCCGAACACGCACAGGGCCCCGATCCGTTCGCCGGAGGGAGACTCGATCGCGAACCCGGCGTAGAACCGAACCTCCGGCCTGCCTGCGGCAGTCGGACCGTTGCGGATTCGTTCATCGGCCCGGGCGTCGGGAATGACCGTGACTCCCGATTCCTTGATGGCGAGGTTGCAGAATGAGCCGGCACGGGGCAACTCGCCGCGGTCGCGCCCGGCGGTGCACGACATCCTGACCCGCTCGCCGTCCACGAGGCTGAAGGATGCCCCGTCCGCGCCGAACGAGGTGAGCGCAAGCTCGACGATCGGGCCGAGGAGCCCCTGATAGTCCGGGTCGGGCCGGTCGAATTCATCGACAGCGCGTTGCCGCCTTGCCTCCCTCCGCTGTGCACCGTCAGGCTCCAACGGATCGGCCTCCCCACTCTCGTGCCGATGCGGCGCCGGATCAAGGGCGGGCGTCAGGACAGAGGCCAGCAACTCAGCCCACTGCTCGTAAACCGGGGCCGCCCGGTAGTCCTGGTACTGACGGCGTTCCGGCAGATCGGGCGCGATCGACAGCAGAGTGGTGCGCGGCATCGGCGCGGAAACCGCTCGGGTGATCCGGTTCAGGCGCTGCGCGTGCCGCTCGGCGAGTGTGCCCAGCACGGAGTCGAAGATCGGAATGGAACGGATGCCCGCGGCCTCGACGATATAGACCTGCGTGGTCTGGGAGGTCGAGCGCTCCAGCCGTGCGAGCAGGTCGGTAACGGCGCGCCGCCACTGGCTCGTCGCCGTGTAGAAGACGGCGTCGCCGACGCCGAGGAACACGACGATCGCGTCGTAGCGGCAGAGCCTGGCCCCGTCGAGGGCACCGACGGCCGACCCGATGAGCATCCGGGGGTCGGCAATGACGTCGACGTCCGCCCCGCGGCCGGTGCGCCGGGTCAGCGCCCTGGCGAGTGCCCCCGGTATGCCCAGGTCGTGGCTGAGCACTCCCCAGCCGACCAGCGGCCCGCTGCCGAAAAGCAGCACCCGGTCGGAGTCGAGACCGGCGGAATGGGCCTGGGGCGCATCCGAGGGCCGGGGGATGTTCTCCAGGTCGCGGAAGTTCAGGATCACCCAGGCGCGCATCAGCGGCGCCAGCGCCAGTCGGAACGGAGCGGATGTCCAGCCGTCGAACGGGTGGGCCGGCCACCGAGTCATCTTCGCCACTGAGCGTCTCCCGCCTCGGGCCCGTCCGGGCAGTCTGCCCGTGTCGGAGTCAAACACTCGAGCAGCTCCCCCACCAGCCCATCTTCGGGGAACGCAGACGGCCGGATTCCGGCCGGTCCCACTACGCTCAAGCTATCGACCAGATGGTTACGACCGGGAACTGGCCGGAACGAGCCGGAACAAGCTTCAGAACGACGAGACACGAGGAGAGGTCAGAATGTCCAGGAAAGTGAAGTGGCTCGACCAGCCCGACGCCGACGACTTCCCGAAGGCGGCGAACTACCTGCATCTGCTCGTGAACGACAGCGCCGTCGACGCCACCGTCGGCGCGCTGGAGGCGGCCCCGCTCACCCACCACAAGGCCAAGGACATCCTCCGGGCCAGCGGCTTGCCGCTGCTCGACGCCGCCAATCCGCACGTGGCCGCCTACCTGAAACTGATCCGTGACGGGGTGAGACTGTCCCCGATCCTGCTCGTGCGCGGCAATCTCCCCGCCGGGGTGCCACTGCACATCGCAGACGGGTACCACCGGGTGTGTGCCACCTACCTCACCAACGAGAACACCGACATCCCCGTGCGGCTCGCCGACCTGACGCTCTGACCGACCCTGGACCCGGCCGCGATGACCTTCCAGACCCTGGCGATCATCTCGGTCGTCGCACTGCTCGGCCCTCTCCTGGCGATCCCGCGCCGCGCCCGCCTGCCGGTGATGCTCGGTCAGCTTCTGGCGGGGATCGTCGTCGGGCAGAGCGGCCTCCGGCTGGTGGATTCGACCGACCCCTCGATCACGCTGCTGGCCGACGTTGGCTTCGCACTGATGATGTTCGTCGCCGGAACCCACGTGCCCCTGCGGGACGGTCAGAACCGCTCCGCGCTGCGCAGGGGGGCTGCCCGCGCGACCGGCACTGCCGTGGTCGCCGCCGGGCTCGGGGCGGGGATCGCCGCGCTCTTCGGCATCAACCACGCCCCCCTCTACATCGTGCTGCTCGCGTCGTCGTCTGCCGCCCTGGTGCTTCCGATCATCGACTCCCTGCGGCTGAAGGGCACCCCGGTGCTCGAGGTGATCGCGCAGGTCGCCATCGCGGACATCGCCGCGATCGTGGCGCTGCCGCTGGCGATCGACCCGCCCAACGCCGGCCGGGCGGCGCTCGGCGCGGCCGCGGTGGCCGGCGCATCCGTGGTGCTCTACCTCGTGCTCTCCCGGCTGGAGGCGACCGGGGCCAGGCTGCGGCTGCACCACCTGTCGGAGTCGCGCAAGTTCGCCCTGGAACTGCGGATCCAGCTCGCGGTCCTCTTCGGCATGGCGGCCCTGGCCGTCTACAGCCACGTGTCGATCATGCTGGCCGGGTTCTCATTCGGGCTGGCCGTTGCCGCCGTCGGCGAACCGAGGCGACTGGCCAGGCAACTGTTCGCCATCGCCGACGGATTCCTCGGCCCGCTGTTCTTCGTCTGGCTCGGCGCCTCCCTCAACCTGCTCGACCTCCTGAACCGGCCGCAGATGATCCTGCTCGGCCTGACGCTGGGGGTCGCCGCAGTGCTGGCGCACGCCGTCACGCGCGCCCTCGGGCTGCCACTGCCGCTCGGCCTGATGTCGGCCGCGCAGCTCGGGGTGCCGGTGGCCGCGGTGACGATCGGCAGCCAGTCGAACCTGTTGCTGCCCGGCGAGGCCGCGGCGCTGATCCTGGGGGCCCTCGTCACGATCGGGGTGTCCGCGATCGCGGGCGGGCGGGCGGCCGCGCCTCCGGAGGCCGAGCCGGTCTCCCCGCGACGCCCCCCGGAGACCGCGACCCCCTGACGCGGCGGGCCTCCTCTCGGACTCCGGAGGGCACTCTTCGGAATTCCCGGCGGGCGCACAGCGTTGATGCGGTCAGTGCACGGGTTTCCCGCTCATACTGCAGAACAGAACGGGCACGGCCCGGCGACGAATCAAGGAGGTCGCACGTGGAAAGAGTGAATGAAGAGGTAGAGGTCAACACCGGAGTGATCGAGAAGTACCGGCGCCACGGGAATGGGCGCGGACTGGTCTCCCCCGCTGCCCGGGTGCACGCGAGCGCGTTCGTGTCGAGCACGGCCTATGTGGAAAGCGGCGCGCAGGTCAGCGCAGAGTCGTGGATCGGACCTGGAAGCTGGATCGACCACGGGGCCGTGATCGGGTCGAAGGTCTTCATCGGCCAGAACGTGCATGTGGGCGCGGACGCGCAGGTGGGAAACGGAGCCCGGCTGGGCAGCCACTCCCGGATCGGCCGGAACGCCCGCATTCCCGCCGGCGCCGTCCTCGACCGGGACCTCCGGGTGCCCGACAACGCGGTGGCCGCCGCGACCGCGTCACGCGCCGCCCACGCCGCCCACCGTCGGGCCGACCTGCCGGGGACCGGGCTCCGGTCGGCCGCCTGACCCGGTCGGCCGCCTGAGCCGGCGTCACTCGGTGGCCGGTCAGTCGGTGCGGGACGGATGCCGCAGCTCGCGCTGGACCATCAGCGCGAGCTCCCGCAACAGGACCAGGTCCACCTCCCCGTCGGAGCGAGGCTCCGGGTCGAAGACGCAGAGCGCGCCGATCCGCTCCCCCGAGGGAGATTCGATCGGGAACCCGGCGTAGAAACGGATGTGCGGCTCGCCGACCACGAGCGGGCTCTCCCGGAAGCGCTCGTCGAGCAGGGCGTCCGCGACCACCATCGGCTCCGGTCCCTGGATCGTGACCGTGCAGAAGGAACTGCTCCGCGGCACCTCATCGTGGTCGAGGGACACCCGCGCCTTGTGCCACTGCCGGTCACGGTCGATCACGGTCACCGCGGCGGACCGGGTGCCGAACATGATCCGGGCGAGGTCGGCGATCCGGTCGTACCGCTCCTCCGGTGCCGTGTCCAGGATGCCGAGCCGGTCGACCGCATGCTGCCGCATCGCCTCGCGGGTGGCGGCATCCGTGTGGGCGACGGGGATGGCCTCCCTCGCGAAGGCGAAACGCTCCGTCTCCAGCGCGGGCACCATCGACGCCGCGAGCAGCCCCGCCCAGTGCGAGTACACCTCCGGCGAGCGATACCGACCGGAGGCGGGCGGCGGAGCCCCGTTGAGGGGCAGGAAGTCGGCACGCGGGATGTCGGCGCAGATCGCGGCCGTGGCCCGGTTCAGCCTGCGGGCGTGAGCGTCGGCCAGGTCGCCGAGCGGGCTGTCGAAGACGGGGATCGACCGGATGGGCTGGACCCCGGCGGCGAACACCCGGGTGCTGCCCGATGAGCTCCGGACCAGCTGGCGCAGCAGCCTGTCCAGCCCGAGCCGCCAGACCCGTTCGGAGGCCAGGGTGACCGACTCGTTCACCCCCAGGGTGACGACGATCGCGTCGAACCGGGTCAGCCTCAGGTCACCGAGGTCGGCGAGGGCGGTGACCGACGTCATCCGGGACCGGGAGAGGACGTCGACGTCCACGCCGCGCCCGGTGCGCGCCGACACCGCGCGCGCCAGCGCCCCGGGCAGGGCGAGATCGTGGCTCATCACCCCGCGGCCGACCGCCGGCCCGGAGCCGAAAACGAGGATGCGGTCGGAGTCGACGCCCGCGGCGTGCGCCTGCGGGGCATCCGTGGGCATCGGGATGTCCGTGGATTCCCTCTCGGCTGCCGCGGCCCAGGCGCGCATTGTCGGCGCCAGCGACCGTCGAATGAGTTCGTGCACCGGTTCCTCTTGCGATTCCGCACGCGAGGGCGGTCCACGCGGGTTGGCCCAGTATCCCGCATCCGCCGAAATTGTATGCAATCCGGGGCAAGGGTGTCGCCGCCGCAGGCCCCGCTCAGAGCAGTGACACGACGGCTTGCGCGGCCGCAAAGATGGCCACCCCGGCGAGGGCGCCGACGACGGTGCCGTTGATGCGGATGAACTGCAGGTCCTTGCCGACCTGCAGTTCGATCTTCTCCGACGTCTCGGCCGCGTCCCACCGCTCGACGGTCTCAGTGATGACGCCGGCGATCTCGTGCCGGTAGCTCCGCACGAGGTGGCTGGCCGAGTCGGCCAGCCACCGGTCGATCCGCGCCCCGAGGGCGCCGTCTCCGAGCAGGCGGGCGCCGACCTCGATCACGGTCGAACGGATGCCGGCGCGCAGCGCGCTCGCCGGGTCGCCAAGGGAATCGACCAGGGATGCCTTCACCGCCTCCCAGGTCTCCCCGGCGAATTCGCGCAGCCGGGCGCTGTCGAGCAGCTCGAGCTTGAGCGTTTCCACCCGGTTGATCATGGCGGGATCGTGCTGCAGGTCACCCGTGAGTTCGACCAGATAGCGATCGATCGCCGCCCGCAACGGGTGGGCGGCATCCGTGCGAACGGCGTCGAGGAAGGCGAGCACCTCCCGGTGGGCCTTGTCGTCGACGAGCTTGTCGACAAAACCGGGCAGCCAGCTCGGCAGGCGCTGCGACACGGCCCGGCCGAATGCCTCGGGGTGCGCGAGGAGCCAGCCCTGGGCACGCTCGAGCAGCAGGTCGACGACGGCGTGCTGTTGCCCCGACTCCACCAGCCGTTCACCGATCCGGCCGATCGGCGGCGCCCAGTCGGCCTGCACGAGGTGCTCGCGGGCGACGGTCTCGATCAGGTCCTTGATGGCGTCGTCACTGAGCAGTTCGAGCAGCCCGGTGCCGGCCACCGCGACCTCGTCGGTCAGCCGGCCGGCGTTCTCCGGCGTCGACAGCCACGCGCCCAACCGGCGGGACACCCCCATCGAGTCGAGCTTGCCCCGCACGACGGTCTCGGAGAGGAAGTTCGCCTCGACGAACTCGCCCAGACTCGCGCCGATCTCGTCCTTGCGGCTGGCGATGATGTTCGTGTGCGGGATGCGCAGGCCCAGCGGGTAGCGGAACAGTGCGGTCACCGCGAACCAGTCCGCCAGCCCACCGACCATGCCGCCCTCGGCCGCCGCGCGCACGTACTGCAGCGCCGGGTAGCGGTCCTGGAGCGCGAAGGACACGGCGAAAACGACGGCCATCACGAGGAGCAGGCCCACCGCGAGCCGTTTCATCCGCACGAGGGCGCTCAGGCGCGCGGCATCCGACGGGCTCAGCCGTGCCGGGGCCGGCGCCAGTGCGTGTTCGGACATGTCGTTTCGCGGTGACGTCGGTCTGGCCATCCCCCCAGCCTGCCCGATCAGGCCCCGCCAGCGAAACCCGCGGTCGGCGCCATCCGGCCCGGCCGAGCCCGAGCGCGTTCCGAATTCAGCGGTTGAGAGGCTGGCGCTGGGGAGGTCAGCAGTGGCAGTGGTCCTCGCCCGCTGCGGCCGGGGTGCTGGCCGGCACGTCGAGGACCGGGCTGCGGTCGAAGAAACCGTCCGGCTTGAGCTTGAACCCGGCGGTGTCGACCGGCATGATCGGCCAGTCCTCGATCCGCGGATAATGGGTCAGGCCGAAGGTGTGCCAGAGCACGATGTCCTGCCCGTCCAGGTCACGATCCGCCGCCAGGTAGGCGGGAAGACCGGCGCCACCCGCGTGCTGGTTGACGAAGTCCCCGGTGGGGTAGCGCTCCTCCTCGGCGAAACGGGTGATCCAGAGGTCCTTGGTCGCGAATGCCGCCCGGCGCGCGACCGACGATTCCTCGTCCGCGAGCAGGGTCGGCTGGCCCTGCGGGTAGAGCTTGTAGCCGACCGGCTCGCCGAGGCGGTTGAGCACGTTCGGGTTCGAGACCAGCCAGGTGCGGCCGTGCCGCATGTCCGCCTCGCGCACCCCGTCGGCCTCGCGGGCCACCACCGTGCGTTTGCGGGTGAAGGCGTTGCCGCGTTCGTTGCCGACTCCCATCGGCACCCGCACCGCCTCTTCTTCCTCGACCCGGTTGGTGAGCCCGTCGACGGCCATGTCCAGCCGGGCGCTGAACAGGTGCTGGTGGAACGGGGCGCCGAGCCCCGGGGCCAGCTCCGAGGCATACGGGTAGCCCTTGCCCGGGTACGCGCTGGTGAAGACGATGCCGGTGGCCTTCGCCTCGAACTCGATGGTGCCGTCGAGGTAGAGGTACCAGTAGAAGCCGTAGTCGTAGTTGCCGATGGTCGTGAAGAAGGAGATCACCAGGCGGCGGTTGCGGCGGGTGTACTCGATCCCGGTCCAGAGGTCGCTGTGCTTGGAGAGGATGCTCCAGTCCTCCTCGTGCATGCAGATTCCGTTGCGGATCTCCCGAGGGTTGCCGAAGCCGTCGGTGATGACGGGGCTGAGGTAGGTGATCTCACCGAGGCAGTCGCAGCCGAGTTCGAGCGAATTGGCGTACTGGCCGACCAGGTACTCACCGGTGTCGAAGTAGTTCTGCCAGGACCGCACGGGCGACGGATCGCCGTAGGGCACGACCATCTCCGCGATCGACGCCCGGCGGATGATCGACCGGCGCACCCCGGCATCGTCGAAGCCGATGTTGTGCAGCACGACGCCCTCGCGCACATCGAAGCCCACATCGAGGCTCCACTTCTCCCACTCGACGTGGTTCCCGCCGGTGACGGTGAAGCTCGGGCCCTCCGGCTGGGTGATCTCGATCGGCTTGAGCGTCTCCCGCAGCGGACCGGTGAGCGCGGGGTCGGTGTAGTTGCCGTGCTCGGCCGGGATCGGCACCACACCGTAGTCGATGACCTGGTCGACGGTCTTGCTCACAATGTCGACGTAGGCGACGAGCCCGTCGATCGGGTGGGCCCACGGACTGTCCTCCGGGAACTGCTGCACGAAGGCGAGCCCGCGCAGGATGCGCCGGCCCTTCTCCTCCGGATACTCGAACACGCCGGCCGACAGTGGGGCGACCCGCACGGTGGCGACATCCAGCCCGCGCGCGGCGAGCGCGGCCAGCCAGCGCGCGTCGTGGGTGAGAAGTTCCTCGACCGCGCCGAACTCCTCCTCGAGCACGGGCAGCTCCCCGGTGACCGCGGTGTCGAGCAGGGTGACCGATTCGACGGCCCGCCGGGTGGCCGAGACCGTGACGTCCCGGGGAGCGGCACCGGAGATGTCGTGCAGGAAGGCCCGGAAGCGCCGGTTCGGCTCGCCGGACTCCGCGCCCCGCGGCGGATCGAGCAGGCCCAGGTAGGCGAACCGCACGTTCTCCCCGAGCAGCCCGGCGTCACCCAGGATGGCCCTGACCGACTCGAGTTCGGCGGTGGTGGTCAGCGCGTGCGCACCGGCGAGCGGTGGCAACGCCGTGGTGGCGTCAGCGGAGGCGAGTGTCATGGGAACCCTTTCGAGGTTGTAGGCCGGGCAGGTGGATGCGCGGGCATCCAAATGCGTCACTGCATTTATTTCCTATGGTTGTAGAAGAATAGGGCTCACTATGCTCGGGGGCAAGGGTCAATTCCTGCGAGGACTGTCGGAGACGGGGAAGCATGCCAAAGGTTGTCGACCACGACCAGCGTCGGGTCGAGCTGGTCAACGCGACCTGGCGCATCATCGCCAGGCACGGCATCGAGGGTGCCACGATGCGCGAAATCGCAGCTGAGGCCGGGTTCGCGAACGGCGCCCTGAAGCCTTACTTCCCGACCAAGGACGACCTGCTCACCTTCGCGTTCGGGCACGTGTTCAGCCAGACCAGCGAACGGATGCGCGCCGCCACGACCGGGAAGACCGGACTCGTCGCACTGCGGGCCTACTGCCACGAGATCCTCCCCCTGGACGACATCCGGATCAGCGAGGCCCGGATCGTCATCCCGTTCTGGCAGAAGGCGCTCGGCGACCCGGCGAAGGCGACGCTGCACGACGCCTCCATGCTGCAGTGGCGGCAGGCCCTGCGCGCACTGCTCACCGAGTGCCGCGAGAGCGGCGAGGTGCACACACTGGTCAGCGACGCGGACATCGTCGGGCACCTGATGACGGTGGTGCTGGGCGCCCAGATCACGGCGGCCCTCTCCCCCGCCGACCACTCGCCGAACCAGCTGATCACCCAGCTCGACGGCTACCTCCAGCTGCTGGCGACGGGCGACTGATCCGCACCCTCGTTTTTCAACATCTGTCGAAAAAAGAGTGACTTTGCCGGCGAACCCGGCTAGGTTACTGCCACAGCGAGTCTGTACACGACGGCAAAGGAGCCCACCGTGACGATGACCATGGCCACCCAACCCACCCCGGTCGGCGGCAGCGCCGACTCTGTCCGCCGCGCGGAGGCGAACTCGTTCGGCGAGTGGCGCACCCTCGTCTCGGATTCGTTCGTTCCGCTCGAGGTGCGCACCGACGCCAGGGACTTCCACGGCACACTGCGCTCGCGGGTGCTCGACGACCTCTCCATCGTGGAGGTCACGGCCAACGGGCACCAGGTCCTGCGCACCCCGTCGCTCATCGCCAGGTCCGACCGGCAGTACTTCAAACTCAACCTGCAGCTCTCCGGCAGCGGGATCCTGATCCAGGACAACCGCGAGGCCACCCTCCGCCCGGGCGACCTCGCGGTCTACGACACGAACCGGCCGTACACCCTGGCGTTCGAACGGGACTTCCGCACCCTCGTGCTGATGTTCCCGCACGATGCGCTCGACCTGCCGGCGGATGCCATCGCGCAGCTCACCGCGGTGAGGATGGCCGGCGACGCCGGCCTCGGCCGGATGATCAGCCCGTTCATGGTGCAGCTGGCCGAGAACCTCGACGCCCTCTCCGGGGCGACCGGCCACCGGCTCGCCTACAACGCCGTGGACCTGGTCGCGACGATGTTCGAGAGCGAACTGAGCATCCGTCGCGACCCGGCGCCCGGAGCCCGCGCCGACCTGCTCACGAGCATCCACCGCTACATCGAGGCCGAGCTCGGCGACCCGGCGCTGTCACCGGCGGGGATCGCCGCGGCCCACTTCATCTCGCTGCGCCAGCTGCACAACGTGTTCCATGCGGCCGACACCACCGTGTCCGGCTGGATCAGGTCCCGGCGGCTGGAGCACTGCCGCCGGGATCTCCGGGACCCGATCCTGTCGCCCCGCTCGGTCGGCGTGATCGCCGCGCGCTGGGGGTTCATCGACGCCGCGCATTTCAGCCGGATCTTCCGCACCGCGTTCGGCGAACCGCCCAGCAGCTACCGCCGCGGCTGACCGGGAACCCGGCATCCGTTTCATCACTGGTCGTCAACTGCCCTACCCGGAATGGCAACTCCGCGACCGGGCCTTCGGGCAGAGTCGTCACACCGGCACCGCCGGCGACACCGGCTGCACCCGCCGGCCGGCGCCCTCACCCCCTGAATTTTCGTTGTCAACTCGATGAGGAGTACCCCATGACGACCACCCGCACCGAGGCCGAACCGGAGACCACCCTGCACAAGGGCAGGCTCGGCGTGATCGGCATCGTCTTCTTCGTGGTCGCCGCCGCGGCCCCGCTCGTCGGGATGACCGGCGCGGTTCCCGTGGCGATCGTGCTCGGCAACGGGGCGGCCGCCCCGGGGGCCTACCTCATCGTCGGAATCACCCTGCTCCTCTTCAGCGTCGGCTACGCGGCGATGAGCCAGCGGGTGACCAACGCCGGCGCCTTCTTCGCCTACGTCGGCCGCGGCCTCGGCAAACACCTGGGCACCGCCTCGGCGTTCGTGTCGATCCTCGCCTACCTGGCCATCCAGCTCGCGATCTACGGTTTCTTCGGCGGGCTCCTGGCCGCCCAGGTCGGACTGCTCCCCTGGTGGGCCTGGACGCTCCTCGCCTGGGTCCTGGTCACCCTGCTCTCCCTGCTCAGCGTCGACGTGGGCGCCAAGGTCCTCGGCGTGCTCATGCTGCTCGAGCTCACCGCCCTCATCGTCACGTCGGTCGCGATCCTCGCCGACGGCGGGCCGGAAGGCATCAACGTCTGGGCCTCGTTCAACCCGACCGCGATCCTCGCCGGCGGGCTCACCGGTTCGGCCGGGATCGCCTTCGCGTTCGCGTTCGCCTCCTTCATCGGCTTCGAGGCCACGGCCATCTACGGGGAGGAGTCCAAGGACCCCAAGAAGGTCGTGCCGCGGGCGACCTACCTGGCCGTCGGTGTCATCACGGTGCTCTTCGCGCTCACGGCCTTCGCCATGGTGACCGGGATGGGCGCCTCCGCCGTCGTCGAGAAGACCGTGGAGCTCTCGACCCTCGACGGCGTGCCGCTGGCCGACCCCGCCGCCGTGCTCTTCGCCCTCGCCACGCAGTACGTCGGCCCGTGGATGGCGACCCTGATGGGGATCCTCGTGCTGTCCAGCCTGTTCGCCGGGTTGCTCGCCTTCCAGAACGCGTCAGGCCGTTACCTGTTCGCGCTCGGTCGCGGCGGGGCCCTGCCCGCGCCGCTCAGCCACGTGAACCCGCGCGGCGCCCCGAGCACGGCGTCCCTGGTCACGTCGGTCGTCACCGGGCTCGTCATCGCGGCCTTCGCGGTCTTCCAGCTCGACCCGGTGCTGAACATGTTCTACTGGTTCAGCGGTCTCGCCGTCGTCTCGATCGTGCTGATCGAGGTCCTCGTCTGCATCGCCATCATCGTCTACTTCCACCGGAACAACGGCAGCGAGAACCCGTTCCAGACGGTCATCGCGCCGGTCCTCGCCGCGATCGGCCTGGTTCTCGGCGAATACCTCCTGATGAGCCGGTTCGGGCTCCTCGCCGGCACGGTGGCCGAGGGCGTCGACCCCACGACGACCTCGTGGGGCCTGAGCCCGATCGGCTGGGTCCTGGTGGCGCTGCCGTTCGCGCTGCTCGCCGCCGGCTACGTGCTGTCTCTCGTCACCCACAGCGAGAACGAGGAACTGGTCATGGACGTGCTGTCCTGACAGTGGTCGATCGGGTCACCGGTCGGGCGTTCAGCCGCAGGTTCAGCCGGCCAGGCCGGTGTGGCGGATGCCCCAGCGCACCGTCCAGGTCTCGCCGGGTTCCAGCCAGCGCAGGCCGGCCCCCGTGTTGAAGGCGTTCGCCGGCGCCGTCATCGGCTCCACCGCGACCGCACGTCCCGGGGTCGGCCCGTCGGGGGTGTCAACCGGAAAGGCCCGTGGGGTGAAGACCTGCACGTAGCGCATATTCTCGTCGCCCCAGAGGATGACGCTGCGGCCGTCGGGCGCGGTCAGCGAGTGCTCCACCGCACCCTTGACCTCGTCACGCGAGTCGTCGTCAAGCTCGTCGCCGTGACCGATCGCGGTGGTCTCCCGCATCGTGGCGGTGAAGCCGTCGTCAAGGTCAAGCTCACGCACGAGGCGGCCAGCACGCAGGTCGTAACCGGTGCCGTCCACGGCCGTCTCGCCGACCGGATTCAGCCGCTCGTCCACCAGGATGCGGGTGCCGGCCGCCACCGTCAGGGTCAGGTCGTCGGTGGGCACCCCGCCGATCTTGAGGTACGGATGTGCTCCGATGGCCACCGGAGCGGCATCCGTGCCGACGTTGCGCACCGTGTGGGTGACGTCCAGCCCGTCGTCGGTGAGGGCGTAGGTGACCGTGGTGTCGAGCTGGAACGGGTAGCCGAGTCGGGGGAACACCGTTGCGGCCAGGGTGACGGCATCCGGGCTACGGTCGAGCAGCCGATAGGGCGAGGCGTAGAGCAGCCCATGGATCGCGTTCTGTTCGATCGGTTCGTTCAGCGGAAGCCGCCGCTCAACACCGCGATGGAGCCAGACGCCGTCGCGGATGCGGTTCGGCCACGGTACGAGCACGATGCCCGCCGACTTGGGCGGGATGACCTCGGCCGGGAATGACTCGACCAGGTCTATGCCGTCCACGGAATATGCCCGGAGTCCGGCCGCGACCTCGGTGATGATCGCCCTGGCCGGCCCGCTCGGAGAGGCCGCCCGCAACTCGTACTGTGTTCCTGTCGCTGCTCGCATGACTTCAGACTATGCCCGGCTGGAGAACGGTCAGACCGGCGTCGCGGAGGGGCGTCAGCCGATCGAACGGGGCGTCGGCATCCGTCACCAGGGTGTCGAATGAGGTCAGCGCCCCGATCCGGCCGAGGTGTACCTGGCCGAGCTTCGAACCGTCGGCCACGACGATGGCCCGGGTCGCGGCGGCGAGCATGAGCGTCTTGATGCCGGCCTCCGGAAGGTTGATATTGGTCACCCCGCGCTCCGCGTCCACCCCGTTGCAGCCGATGAAGGCCAGGTCCGCGTGCACCTGGCCGAGCACGGTCTGGGCCATCGGCTCAACCAGGGAATGCTGCAGGGGGCGCAAAGACCCGCCGGTGACGATGACGGTGAACCGGGGAATGGCCGGTTCGAGCTCGAGCGCGATGCTGAGCCCGTTCGTGATGATCACGACATCGGTCAGTTCGGTTCGGGCCAGCAGCGCCCGCGCCACCGCGAGCGTGGTCGTTCCCACGTCGAGGATCACGCTCTGGCCGCTGGAAACGAGCGAGGCGGCCAGAACGCCGATCTGCTGCTTGGGCAGCACGGATGCCGCCAGCGCCTCTTCAAAGGAGGCCTCCCGGTCTGGTCTGATGCCGGCTCCCGTCGTCGGCGCCGGCACCGCCCCGCCGTGCACGCGCTGGAGGGACCCGGCCGCCTCGAGGGCGTCGAGGTCGCTCCGGGCTGTCACTCCGGACACCCCGAATGCCTCACGGAGCTCGCTGACCCGCACGAACCCCCGCTCGTCGACGAGCATCCTGATGCGCTCCCGCCGCTGGTGCGGCGGCAGGGCACCCCGATCGGCTTGCAGTTCCGGGTGCTGGTCCTTCGACGATTCTGATTCGGGCATAGAGCCATCTTCACTTAGTTTGCTTTGGTTTTCAATCCGAAACCTCTGGTTTCTGATACGCAAATTTGTTATCGTGGTCAGTGCCATGAATACAGAAGACTTCGTCGCCGACACCGGCATCATCCGTCACCGCCACACTCTCGCGGACGGCCGCGACCTCATCTACTTCGATGACCCGGGCACCACGCTTCCCCCGGAGCGGGCCGCCGACCTGCGCGAGCTCGATCCGCGCCCCGCGACGGCCCGGATGCGCCAGGACCCGCTGAGCGGGGAATGGGTGTCGATCGCCGCGGCCCGCCAGAACCGGGTCTTCCTGCCTCCAGCGCACCTCGACCCGCTGGCCCCCTCGACGCCGGAGAACCCGTCGGAGGTGCCGAGCAACTACGACGTGGCCGTGTTCGAGAACAAGTCGCCCTCGTTCGGACCGCTGCTGAGCGATGCCGACGCCCCCGCCGGTCTCGACGACCTGGCCGCGATCGGCCTGGGCCGCATCCGCACCTCGGTCGGCCGCTGCGAGGTCGTCTGTTTCAGCCCGGCCACCGAGGGCTCGTTCGGCAGCCTCTCGGTCACCCGTGCCCGCACCGTGATCGAAGCCTGGGCGGAGCGCACCCACGCGCTCTCGCAACTGCCCGGGATCGAGCAGGTGTTCCCGTTCGAGAACCGCGGCGAGGCGATCGGCGTCACCCTGCACCACCCGCACGGCCAGATCTACTCCTACCCCTACGTCACACCGCGCAGCCAGCGCGTGATCGCCTCCCTCGACTCCTACGGGCCGACCCTGTTCGCCGACATCCTGGCCAGCGAGCAGGCCGGGGACCGGGTCATCCTGACCGGCGAGCACTGGACCGCGTTCGTGCCGTTCGCCGCCCGCTGGCCGATCGAGGTGCACATGCTCCCGCACCGCCACGTGCCCGACTTCGCCGGAACCACGCTCGCCGAACGCGACGAGCTGGCGGTGCTCTACCGACGTCTGCTGCGCGGGATCGACGCCATCTACGCCACGCCGACGCCGTACATCGCCGCCTGGCACCAGGCCCCGGTGAACACCCGGCGCGACGAGATTCGGCTGATGCTGCAGGTGACGAGCCCGCGCCGGGCCGAGGACAAGCTGAAGTTCCTGGCCGGTTCGGAGGCCGCCATGGGCGCCTGGATCGGCGATGTCACCCCCGAGCAGGCTGCTGCGACGATTCGCGCGGCCCTGGAACGATCCGATGCGGCGGATGCCGCGGCGGACGCCGCCCTCACCGGCGCGGACGCCGCCGGCCCGAATGCCGCCGGCACGAATGCCGCCGGCCCGGATGCCGCCGGCCCGGATCCCGCCGGCCCGGCCGCACCGGCCGCCAACCTCCCCGGAAAGGCCCAGTCATGAGCGACCTCCACCAGACGGTGACCACCGGCTTCCAGACCCGGTTCGACACGGAGCCGACCGGCCTCTGGTCGGCCCCCGGCCGGGTCAACCTGATCGGCGAGCACACCGACTACAACGACGGCTTCGTCTTCCCGTTCGCAATCGACCGCCGCACGGTCGTGGCGCTGGGGGTGCGCGCCGACCGGCTGGTCCGCGTGGCCAGCTCCTTCGCCGAGGAGACCGTCGAGCTGTCACTGGACGACCTCACCCCCGAGAACCTCGAGGGCTGGTCGGCCTACCCGCTCGGTGTCGCCTGGGCGCTCGGCCAGTTCGGCGCCGACCTGGCCGCCGTGGCCGGCTTCGAGGTGTTCATCGACTCGGACGTGCCGATCGGCGCCGGGCTGTCCTCCTCGGCCGCAATCGAAAGCGCGGTCGCGGTCGCCCTCAACGACGTCTGGCAACTCGGACTGGACCGGCGCGTGCTGGCCAGGGTCGGGCAGCTGGCGGAGAACCGCGCCGTCGGGGCGCCGACCGGCATCATGGACCAATCCGCCTCCCTGCTCGGCCGGGCCGACGCGGCCGTGTTCCTCGACTGCCGGAGTCTCGCCGCCGAGGTCATCCCGCTCGGTTTCGACGCGGCCGGGCTCGAACTGCTCATCATCGACACCCGGGTGAGCCACGCCCACTCCACCGGCGGCTACGCCTCCCGCCGGGCCTCCTGCGAGAAGGGCGCCCAGCTGATGGGAGTGTTGTCACTGCGGGACCTCGACGTGGACGACCTCGCCCGGGCCCGCGACCTGCTCGACGACGAGACCTTCCGCCGGGTACGGCACGTGGTCACCGAGAACCAGCGCGTGCTCGACACCGTTCGCACCCTCCGAGAGCAGGGCCCGACCGCGATCGGCGCCCTCCTGGACGCCTCGCACGTGTCCATGCGCGACGACTTCGAGATCTCGGTGCCCGAGCTCGACCTCGCGGTCGAGACCGCCCGGGCCACCGGAGCGATCGGCGCACGGATGACCGGCGGCGGGTTCGGCGGGGCCGCGATCGCCCTCACCCCGCACGCCCTGATCCCGGCCGTCACGGCCGCCGTCACGGCCGCCTTCGCCGCCCGCGGCTTCGGCACGCCCGACCTGTTCGTCGTGCGTGCCGCCGACGGTGCCGCCCGCGAACAGGACTGACGCCTCCCCTCCCCTCCCCTCCCCTCCATACCTCCCTCACCCTCACCTCCCACACCTCCCTCGCCTCCCACACCTCCCACACCTCCCATACCTCCCTCGCCGAACTGTGAGAAAGACCGCCCAAGCCCCCGGCAAAGGGTGGACTTTCTCACAGCTCGGCGGTGCTCGGGACGCTTGGAGGAGCAGGACGTTCAGGGGTGCGGGACGTTCAGGGGTGCGGGACGTTCAGGGCGCCACGACGGTCGGTTCGCCGGCGGTGATCCGCACCAGCTCGTCGAAGGTGGTCGGGAAGACGGTGTGGGCATGGCCCGCGGCGGCCCAGACCACCGGGAACTCGGCGAGCGCGACATCCACCAGTGTCCGAAGCGGCGACGGATGCCCCACCGGGGCGACCCCGCCGATCACCTGACCGGTGGCAGCCTTGACCATGTCCTTCGACGCGCGACCGATGGTGCCGCCGAGGCGCTCCCCCAGCCACTGCGCGTCGACCCGGTGGGCGCCGGAGGTCAGGACCAGCAGCGGCTCGTCGTCGAGCAGGAAGACGAGCGAGTTCGCGATCGCGCCGACCTCGATGCCCAGCGCGGCCGCGGCGGCCGGCGCGGTCGTGGCCGCGTCGTCGAACCAGCGGATCTCGGGATCGAGGCCGTGGCCGCGAAGTGCCGCACGCACCCGGTCGACGGCAGGATGAGCGGTGTTGACCATGCAGCCAGACTAGACGTCCCACCCGGCCTCTGCCGGCATCCGCCGTTCCTCGCCCGCCCCACCCGACCCCAGCGCCGCTGAACCTTCGCCGAACTGTGAGTAGAGCCGACTTTGCCGGCAAGAAAGGGCGCATTTCTCACAGTTCGGCGGGGCGGATACGGGGCAGAGGAGGGGCAGATGCGCGGGCGACGCCGGACGCGAGTTCGGCCGCGCGGGGAGGCCGCGCACTAGGCTGGCGCATATGACTGCCGACAACGCCGCCCGCATCATCACCCTCTCCGACCGCCCCGGACCGAGCGTGGCCGCCACCGCGTTCGTCGCCCCCGGCGCCGTGCTCGTCGGCCACGTCATCCTGGCCGAGCACGCCAGCATCTGGTACAACGCGGTGCTCCGCGCCGAGGCCGAGCCGATCCGGATCGGGGCCGGCTCGAACCTGCAGGACAACGTCTCCTGCCACGTCGATCACGGCTTCCCGCTGATCGTCGGCCAGGGCGTCTCCGTCGGCCACGGCGCCGTGCTGCACGGCTGCACGATCGAGGACGACGTGCTCGTGGGCATGTCGGCGACCATCCTCAACGGCGCCGTCATCGGCGCGGGCTCCCTCATCGCCGCGGGGGCCGTCGTGCTCGAGGGCAGCGTCGTGCCGCCGCATTCGCTGGTCGCCGGCGTGCCGGCGAAGGTGCGCCGGGCGCTGACGGATGACGAGGTGGCCGGCATCCGTCACAACGCCGAGGCCTATCTGGAGCACTCGGCCCTGCACTCCGGCTCCCTCGCCGCCACGCAGGACTGAGCCGCACCCAGGCCTGAGCCGCACCCAGGCCTGAGCCCGCAGGGGCCGACTCGAACGGCGAGCCGGCACCCTCAGCCGGCACCCCCAGCCGGTCAGTCCAGGACGACCGGCGCCAGTTCGTCCCAGACGTTGCCGGGTCCCGGGTTCTCGGCCGCCGATTGCCCGCCGAGGTGCCGCACGGTGCCCCAGACCGCGTTGAGGGCCGTGGTCACCGCGCCCTCGGCCCAGCCCGCGGTGAAGGAGATGTCGTCGCCGGCGAGGAAGACGCCGCGCTGCGCCTCCGGCAATCCGTCCTGCACGAAGTGCCCGAAGAGCCGTTCCTGGTAGCGGTAATGACCGGGCAGGTTGTTCTTGAACGCGCCCATGAAGTTGGGGTCCGCCTCCCACGACACCGTGATCGGCTCACCCACGATGTGGGAGGCGATGTCCACGGTGGGGTAGATTTTCTTCAGCGAGTGCAGCATGAGGTCGGTGCGCTCGTCCGCGCTGAGCGAGAGGAACTTCAGCGCGTCGTCGTTCCAGGTGTAGGAGAGCAGGATGACCGCGGGCTTGTCCGGGCCGTCGTCGAGCAGGTAGGTCGCCCGCGGCAGCCGGTCGGTCAGCGTCATGCTCAGCACGTGCCGGCCGGTCTCCGGGTCGATGTCGTTCCAGAACGGGCGGTCCACCATGACGAAGGTCTTGGACGACTGCATGTAGTGGCTGCGCTCGATCGCCGTCCACATCTCCGGCGCGAAGAGGGTCTCCTCCGTGTCGATCCGGGCGGAGAGCAGCCAGGACTGGCAGGTGACGATGGCCGCCTCGAATTCGCGAGTCGCCCCCCACTTCTCGGTGATCCGGATGCCGCCGTCCTCGCCCCGCTTGATCGAGGCGACGGCGCCGCGCGGCACCCCGCCGTTCAGGCTCGCGACCGAGGTGCCCTTCGGCCAATGCACCAGGTCGTCGGGGGCGTGCGACCAGAGGCCGTCGGGCAGCCTCTGCGCCCCGCCGAGGATGCGCCGGTGCTTGTCGTCCGCGTCGGTGAAGACCACCCGCAGGATCTCGAGGATCGAGTTGGAGAAGTCGGTATCCCAGCCGCCGGTGCCGAAGCCGACCTGCCCGAAGGCCTCCCGGTGGGCGAAGGACTTCTCCCTGAACGCGGCGCTGCCGGCAATGAAACCGTAGAAGGTCTGCTCGTCGAGTTCGGCGACGATCCGGTTCCAGATCCGCTTGATCGTGGCGACGTCACGGGTGCGGAGAGCGTCCTGCATGGCATCGAAGTCGACCTCCTCGCGCAGGGCCCGCCGCCAGGCCTCGGCAACCTCGGTGAAGAACGGCGGCAGGTCGTCGGCCGTCTCCGCATAGTGGGCCTTGCCCTCCAGCTCGATCAGAGTGCTCGGCGTCACGGCGGACAGCGGATTCGGGAACTCCCGGGTCTCCAGGCCGACCGTGTCGACGTAGTGGTAGAACGCCTTTCCCGACTCGGGGAAGCGCATGCCGCCGAGGTCGGCGACCACGCCGGGCGCCGCAGAGAACTCGGCCGTCTTCAGCCGGCCGCCGATCCGGGCGGCCTCGTAGACGATCGGCTTCAGGCCCAGCCGGAGCAGCTCGTAGGCGGCGATCACGCCGGACAGCCCGGCGCCGACGACGGCCACCTCGGTGCCCAGCTTGAGGTCGGGCACCCGGCCGAGCCCGGCCGGGTGCGCCAGGTAGCGGTCGTAGCTGAACGGGAAGTCCGGGTTAAGCATGGTGATCGGCGGGCGCGCGGCCTCGCCGGGCACCGGCGGGTGAGGGAGTTCGGATGCCATTGTCATTGTGATGCCTTCACGGTCGACAGGGAGAAGTCGGATGCTTCCGCGTAATCCTCGGCGCTCAGGGCACCGACGACGGAGTGCTTCCGACCGTAGAGGAAATACAAGCCGGTGCCAATGAGCATCCAGATTCCGAAGACCAGCCAGGTGGTGCCGCCCAGGGTGATCATGAGCAGGACGCACATGGCGAAACCCGCGATCGGGACCAACGGGTAGAACGGGACCTGGTAGGAGCGCCGGAGTTCGGGCCGTGCCCGGCGGAGGTAGATCACGGAAAGGTTGACCAGCGCGAAGGCGCAGAGCGTGCCGATGCTGGTCGCATCGGCGAGCTCGCCGAGAGGGATCAGGGCGGCGGCGACCGCGACAACGATCCCGACGATGAGGGTGCCGGCGACGGGGGTGTTGGTGCGCGGGGAGATGCGGCCGAACACCCTGGGCACCATGCCGTCCCGGGACATGGTCATCAGGATCCGGGTCTGGCCGTAGAGCACGGTCAGCACGATGCTGGCGATGGCGATCACGGCCCCGACGGAGAACAGCAGGGCGACCCACGGCTGCCCGGTGAGCTGCTGCAGGATGACGACGAGGGACGCCTCGCCGCTGTGGAACCAGGTCCACGGCCGGGCCCCGATCGCGGCGACCGCGACCAGGATGTAGATGCCGGTGATGATCAGCATCGACAGGATGATGGCCTTCGGCAGATCGCGCTGGGGGTTCCGGGCCTCCTCCCCCGCGGTGGAGGCGGCGTCGAAGCCGATGTAGGAGAAGAACAGCCGGGATGCGGCCGCGGAGATCCCGGCGACTCCCATCGGGGCGAGCGGTTCGAAGTTCCGGGCGGAGAAGGCAGTGAACGCGATCGCGACGAAGATGAGCAGGATGACGATCTTAACGCCGACCATCACCGTGTTCACCCAGGCGCTTTCCTTCGCGCCACGGATGAGCAGCAGCATCGACAGGATCACGAGACCGGCGGCGGGCAGGTTCACCACTCCGCCGAAGCCGGGCGGCTGGGCGATCGCGTCCGGCAGGTGCAGGCCGAACGTCGCGAGGCTCTCGTTGATGTACTGGCCCGCGCCGACGGCGACGGCAGCGATCGACACGGCGTACTCGAGCACCAGGCACCACCCGCAGACCCAGGCGATGCCCTCGCCCATGGTCGCGTAGACGTAGGAATAGCTCGAACCGGATGCCGGCACGCAGCTGGCCATCTCGGCGTAGGACAGGGCGGAGAGCAGGGCCGCGACCCCGGCGACCAGGAAGGCGATCCAGATCGCCGGCCCGGCGAGCGGGATCGACGCACCGAGGATCACGAAGATGCCGGTGCCCAGAGTGGCGCCGACGCTGATCATGGTGAGCTGCCAGAGGCCGAGGCTGCGCTTGAGGTCCCCATGCGGCAGGGGCGACTCGTCGGGGTGCGGAAGCAGGTCGATCGGTTTGCGCCGGCCCAGCTGGGCGCGCAGGGAGGTTTTCGCCTCGGTTCGGGGCAGGCTAGTGGTCGTCATTGACAGTCCGTTCCGACGTTGAAGATGGTGGTGTCGTCAGCGTAGGTTGCGGGATTGCCCGGCCCGGCGGGCGGAGTGCCCGGCGCTGCCCGGTTCGGTGGCCATTCGCACCAGCGGGCTGCGCGGGGATCAAATTGACGGGCTCCAATGCTGCAGGCATGATGGGACGATGCTGCCAGCCTCAACCGACGGGCTGCCGACGATAACCCTTGTCCAGCTGCTCTCGCGGCTGGCCGGGCGGGTCAGGGCCGTACCTGCGACGGCCCCTCCCACCCTACTGCGGTGGGTTGCCTGCAGCGAGCTGGCCGACCCTGCCCCGTTCCTGCTCGGCGGCGAGCTGCTCCTCACCGCGGGCACCCCGATCACACCGGGCGACGCGGCGGGCATCCGTGACTACGTCGCCCGCCTCGTGGCGGCCCGGGTCGGCGCGCTCGGCCTCGGCCTCAGCCCGGTGCATTCCGAGGTGCCGCCCGAACTGGTCGACGCCTGCGCCGATGCGGCCCTGCCCCTGCTCGTGGTGGCCCAGGGCACACCGTTCGTCATGGTCACCCGCACCTTCGCCGAAATCCTCGAGCTCAAACGCATCGAGACCCTCAAATCGCTCGCCGACACGAACAAGCGCCTGATGCGGGCCACGATGCAGCCCCGGCCGGAGCACGAGCTCCTGATGGTGGCAGCCGAACGCCTGGCCACCTGGGCTGTGCTGTTGGGAGTCAACCGGCAGGTCAGGGCGCAGTCGCCCGGCGCGCCCGACGCGCACCGGCTCGCCCCGGTGCTCGACCGACTCCTGACCGGATCCGGACCCCGGGTGGCGGTCGACCTCGCCGACGAGACCGGGCTCGCGGCGGTGGCGCATCCGGTGAGAAGCGTCGACGGCACGAACCTGGGCGCGCTGGTCGTGGGGCACCGGCCGGAGTGGGGCGCCGCCGAGCAGAGCGTGCTGGGTTCGACGGTGGGCCTGGTGGAACTGCTGGCCCGCCAGCGCGCGGCCGGCGACATCGCCCCGGCGCAGCTCGCGGTCACCCTGCTGCTGGACTCCGCCCCCGAGCCCGCCGCCCTAGCCGACCTGGTCGCGCACGCGGTGGGACTGGAGCAGGCGGCGCCGCTCCGGGTCGTCGTCGGCGTGGCCCCGGCCGGCGAGGCGCCCCTGGCCGCACCGGACGCCCTCGCACGCCTGCTCGCCTGGCGCGGACTGTTCGCGACCCGGCTCGCGGCCCTCACCGGCGAGGGCGTGGTGGCGATCACGGCGCTGGCCGTGACCCGCGCCGACCTGGCCCCGCTCGAGGAGCTCGGCTGGGTGTTCGTGGTCGGCCGGGCCGTCGCCGCCCGCGACCTGCCGGGGTCCCACGATGAGGCCGCCGCCCTGCGCCACCGGGCGGTCTCGGATGCGAGGTCCGTGCTGGTCGAGGACGGCCACCGGGACGTGCACGCCTTCATCGGCCGCGAGGCCGGGCAGGTCTTCGCGCGCGCCCTGCTCGAACCGGTCACGAGCCTGCCCCCTGCCCGGGCGGAGCTGCTGCTCGGTGTGCTGCGGGCCTGGTTGTCCCAGAACGGCAACTGGGACGCATCCGGTCGTCTCCTCGGCCTGCACCGCAACAGCGTGCGCCGGCACGTGCTGCAGGCCGGCGCGGTGCTCGACCGCGACCTCGATGACGCCGAGGTGCGCGCCGAGCTGGTGATCGCGCTGCGCTACCTGGGCTGACCGGGGCACCGGGGCTGACCGGGGCAGACCCGGGGGCCGGGGCTCAGGCGGGGCCGGGGCTCAGGCGGAGTTGCCGCCGCGGTCGTGCTCCGCGTCGGTCCAGGACCGGTACAGCTCGGGCCGGCGGTCGGCGAGATAGTCCACGTCGGGTCCGGCGGCCGTGACGGTCGCGTAGCTGAGGCCCGTGGCCCGGCCGGCGTCCGCGACGATGTTGCCGTCGGGTCCGACGATCACGCTGGCCCCGGCCAGGTCGAGCCCGGCCTCGACCCCGACGTGGTTGGCGTAGGCGACCGTGACGGCGTTCTCGAGGGCCCGGGCCGGCACGAGCACCCGGGCGACGTTCTCATACCCGCGGGTCAGCGCCGTCGGCACGAGCACGAGGGTCGCGCCGTGCAGGGCGGCGTCACGCACGACCTCGGGGAACTCCACGTCATAGCAGATCAGCAGGGCGATCTTCAGGCCGAGGAAGTCGACCACCGGAGGCGGTGCGGTGCCGGGCCGGAAGCTCGCCCGTTCCTCGGGCCCGAACAGGTGCGACTTCACGTATCGCGCCAGCACCCGGCCGGTGCGGTCGACGAGGGCGGACGTGATCCCGCGCGCCTCAGCCGGTCCCTGGCCGGGCGCGCTGAAGACGAGGGCGATGTCGTGCCGGGCCGCGATGCCGGCCAGGTCCCGGTCGAGGTCGGCGGCCGCAGCGGCCGTGACCGAGTCGCGGATCAGCTCGGGGGCGTACCCGGTGGCGAAGAGCTCGGGGGTGAGCAGCAGGTCGGCGCCGGCCGCCCTGGCCTCCCCGGCCGCCTGATCGAGCATGGCGAGGTTCGCCGGGAGGTCCAGCGGTTCGGCCCGGCCCTGGAACAGGGCCAGTCGCACGCTCGGTCCGGTCCCCGGCGCGGGCGCAGGCGCGGGCATCGCACCGCTCATCGCTGTCGGCTCTGACATGGCTGGCGACCTCCGGTTTCACGCTCGTTCTCCCGAGCGTAGTTCAGGGCGGCCCGTCAGGGGCGCAGGGCCTGCTCGGCGGCCTTGACGACGTTGCTCAGCAGCATGGCACGGGTCATCGGCCCGACGCCGCGCGGGTTGGGCGAGAGGTGGCCGGCGACCTCGGCTACATCCGGATGCACGTCCCCGGTCAGCCGGCCCTTGCCGGTCTCCGGGTCGGTCACCCGGGTGATGCCCACATCGAGCACGGCGGCGCCCGGCTTGACCCAGTCGGCCTGGATCAGGTGCGGCACCCCGACCGCCGCGACGACGATGTCGGCGCGACGCACCTCGCCGGCCAGGTCGACGGTGCGCGAGTGGGTGAGGGTGACCGTGGCGTCCAGGCCCTTGCGGGTGAAGAGCAGGCCGAGCGGTCGGCCGACGGTGAGGCCGCGGCCGACGACGACGACCTTGCGGCCGACGATCGGCACCTCGTAGCGGCGCAGCAGTTCGACGATGCCCGCCGGGGTGCACGGCAGGGGGGAGCGCAGTTCGCCCTCGATGCCGAGCACCAGCCGGCCGAGGTTGGTCGGGTGCAGGCCGTCGGCGTCCTTGGACGGGTCGATGAGTTCGAGCATGGCGTTGTCGTTGTGGCCGACGGGGAGCGGCAGCTGGATGATGTAGCCGGTCACCTCGCGGCTGGCGTTGAGGTCCTTGATGGCGGCGCGGACATCCGCGCTCGTCGCCGACCCCGGCAGGTCGATCCGGATCGACTCGATGCCGACTTCGGCGCAGTCGCGGTGCTTGCCCGCGACGTACGAGCGGGAGCCCGGGTCGTCGCCGACGAGCAGGGTGCCGAGCCCGGGCACGACCCCGTGCGCCCGCAGGTCGGTGATGCGGTCGATCAGTTCGTTCTTGATCGTCGTCGCGGTCGCGACGCCGTCGAGGGTGATTGCGCTCATGGGTGATCCAATCCTTCAGAACTCGCGACCGCGGCAGAACTCCGCACTCGCCAAACCAATTCGGCCGTTCCGCCCGGTCGAATTCGACGGAGATTCTGGCTGAAAACCCTTGATACGGGCTTCAAACCCAC
The DNA here is from genome assembly GCF_004402495.1 of Cryobacterium sp. HLT2-28. GTDB lineage: Bacteria > Actinomycetota > Actinomycetes > Actinomycetales > Microbacteriaceae > Cryobacterium > Cryobacterium mannosilyticum. The sequence goes on from NZ_SOFH01000022.1 coordinate 124,576, forward strand.
GATTTTCCCAAAATCTCCGTCGAATTTGACCAGACAGGGGCTACTGCTGCAGGCCCGGGTACAGCGGGAAGGCCTCGGTGAGCACCTTGACCCGGGCCCGGAGACCCTGGATGTCGGCGTCCGGCTTGAGCGCCTCGGCGATCACGTCGGCGACGACGGTGAACTCGGCGTCGTCGAAGCCTCGGGTCGCGAGGGCGGGTGTGCCGATCCGCAGGCCGCTGGTGACCATCGGCGGGCGCGGGTCGAACGGGACTGAGTTGCGGTTGACCGTGATGCCGACGTCGTGCAGCGCGTTCTCCGCCTGCTGGCCGTCGATCGGCGAGTTGCGGAGGTCCGCGAGCACAAGGTGCACGTCGGTGCCCCCGGTGAGCACGTCGACTCCGCCGGCCTTCGAGTCGTCGGCGGTGAGCCGGGCGGCGAGGATGCTGGCGCCGCGGAGGGTGCGCTCCTGGCGCTCCCTGAACTCGGGTTCGCCCGCCAGCTTGAACGCGGTGGCCTTCGCGGCGATCACGTGCATCAGCGGGCCGCCCTGCTGGCCCGGGAAGACGTTGGAGTTCAGCTTCTTCGCCAGGGTCATGTCGCGGGAGAGGATGAAACCGGAACGCGGTCCGGCGAGCGTCTTGTGCACGGTGCTGGAGACGACATCCGCGTAGGGCACGGGCGAGGGGTGCAGGCCGGCGGCGACGAGGCCGGCGAAGTGGGCCATGTCGACCCAGAGCAGGGCGCCGACCTCGTCGGCGATCTGGCGGAAGGCCGCGAAGTCGAGGTGGCGCGGGTAGGCCGACCAGCCGGCGATGATGACCTTCGGCTTGTGCTCGAGGGCCTTGTCGCGCACCACGTCCATGTCGACGCGGAAGGTCTCCGGGTCGACGCCGTAGGCGACCGGGTTGTAGAGCTTGCCGGAGAAGTTGAGCTTCATGCCGTGGGTGAGGTGGCCGCCGTGGGCGAGCTCGAGGCCCAGGATGGTGTCGCCGGGCGTGGCGATGGCGGCCAGCACGGCGGCGTTCGCGGTGGCGCCGGAGTGCGGCTGCACGTTCGCGTATTCGGCGCCGAAGAGGGCCTTCGCGCGGTCGATCGCGAGCTGCTCGGCCACGTCGACGTACTCGCAGCCGCCGTAGTAGCGGCGGCCCGGGTAGCCCTCGGCGTACTTGTTGGTGAGCACGGAACCCTGCGACTGCAGGATGGCGCGGGGCACGAAGTTCTCGCTGGCGATCATCTCGAGGTAGTCGCGCTGGCGGCCGAGCTCCTGCTCGAGCACGGCGGCGATCTCGGGATCGACGACCTCGAGGGGCTCGTTGAACGTGGAGTTCAGAACGGTGGATGGCACGGGATCGGACACGGGGTCTCCTTAGACGAATTGGTTAACGACGTGATGATTAATCGTCGTGGCCCAGGCGTGCGGCCACTAACCGTGTCAGTCGCTCCCCGATGGTGACCCATCTTTCGTGCTACGCCAGTTGCGACAGGCTCGATCCTATCAGTCGCGACGGGGAGGCTGCCGGTCAGCCGGGGCGAACTCGTCGACGAAGAGCAGGTCGGGTCGCGACGGGCCCTGGGCATAGGCGGCCCGGGCCACCAGATGCGCCGCCATCGGTGCGGTGAGGAGCTGGAAGGCGACGATGGCCACGACCAGGGTGACCGTGCCGAGGCTGAAGTCGTTCACCGCGATGTCGGCCGTCACCGCGATCAAGCCAAAGATCTGCGGTTTGGTGGCCGCATGCAGCCGGCTGAGCACGTCGGGAAAACGGATGACGCCGACCCCGGCCGCGAAGCACATCACGGCCGCCGCGAGCACGAGCACGGCGGTCACGCCGTCCCGCACCAGGTCGTTCACGAGTCGCCCCTGCCGGTGAGGAACCGGGCGACGCTGAGCGAGCCGAGCACGGCGAACAGCGCGAGCACCAGCAGCACGGGGAGGTTGTCGGTGTGCCGGCTGACCGCCATTTCGGCGCCGAGCGCGCAGATCACGGTGGCGACGAGCACGTCCGAGGCGACCACCCGGTCCAGCACGGTGGGACCGCGGACGATCCGGTAGACGGCGCAGAGCGCGCCCGCGCCGAACAGGACCCCGGCGACAATGACCACGATCTCCATCATCAGGCTCCGTCACGATGGTCGGGGGCGGCAGCCGCCCCGGCGGGGCAGGCCCTGATCCGTTCGACGTCCTCACGTGAACCGAAGGCCCGCACGATCCGCCGCTCGGTTGCGAGCACGCTCGCCCGGAACCGATCGGCCTGCCCGGCGGTGTGCACGTTCAGCACGTGCAGGTAGAGGGTCGAGCTCACCCGGTCGACGTCGACCACGATCGAGCCCGGCACGACCGAGGTGGCCACGGCGGTCCAGGTGAGGATCAGGTCACTGCGCGTGTTCAGCCCGACGGCGAGGATGGCGTTGCCGGGGCGGTACCGCGGCGAGAGGGCGAGCGCGGCCACCTGCACCGAGGCCCGCACGATGTCGGCGAGCAGGCGGAGGAGGAACCGGGCGCTGTGCCACGGGTTCAGCCGCCCGCTCAGTTGCACCGCGGGCAGGTAGAAGATGATCGAGACCAGCCCCGCGACCAGCGTTCCGGTGAGGAGCTCGAGCCAGCCGAACCGGCCCCAGAGCAGCATCCACAGGGCGACGAGCCCGAGGAACAAAGGTGCCTGGCTCACCGCGGCGGCGAGGCGTTGCCGGGGGGTGCTCATGGCGTTCCGTTCGGGAAGACGGCGTCGAGGTAGGTGGCGGGGGCCTCGATGTCCGCGGCGGCGCGGGCGGCGAAGGCGAAGACGGGGCCGGCGAAGGCGGTCAGGCAGAGCGTGAGCGTGAGCATGGCCGCCGTGGCCCCGACCATCAGTGGTGACACGGTCTTGGTGATGACCGTGCCCTCATCGTGCGGGTCGTCGGCGAGTCGGTCGAGCATGCTCGACTCGTAGTTCTCCACCTCGCGGCGGGGACGCCAGAACGCCATGTTCCAGGCCCGGGTCAGCGCGTACAGGGTGAGCAGCGAGGTGGCCGCGCCCGCCGCGAGGCCCGCGTAGGCCAGGGGTGTGCCCAGTTCGGCTCCGGCCTGGAACAACGCGAGCTTGCCGAGGAAGCCGGAGAACGGCGGGATCCCGCCGAGGTTGAGGGCGCCGATGAAGAAGAGCACGGCGACGACGGGCGCGGCCTTGAGCATCCCGCCGAGCCGGGCCAGCGAGGTGGTGCCGCCGACCCGTTCGACCAGGCCGGCGCAGAGGAACAGGGTGGTCTGCACGGAGATGTGGTGCGCCAGGTAGAAGATGGTCGCCGCGAGGGCGAGCGGGGTGCCGAGGGCGATTCCGAAGATGAGATAGCCGATGTGGCTGACCAGGGTGAACGACAGCATCCGTTTGATGTCGGCCTGGGCGAGCGCGCCGAGGATGCCGACCAGCATGGTGAGCATCGCCACCACCAGCAGCGGAACCGAGAACGGGTTCTCGGGGAAGAGCAGCGTCTGGGTGCGCAGGATGGCGTAGACGCCCACCTTGGTGAGCAGGCCGGCGAACACGGCGGTGACGGGGGCCGGGGCTGTCGGGTAGGAGTCCGGCAGCCAGAACGACAGCGGGAACACGGCGGCCTTCACCGAGAAGGCGAGCAGCAGCATCAGCCCGAGGATGAGCTGCACCCCGGACGGGAGCGCCGGGATGCGTTCGGCCAGCAGGGCGAGGGTCACCGTGCCGGTCGCGCCGTAGATCAGCGCGATCGCGCTGAGGAAGAGCACGGAGGAGACCAGGCTGACGACGATGTAGGTGACGCCGGCCCGGATGCGCGCTCCCGTGCCGCCGAGGGTGAGCAGCACGTAACTGGCCGAGAGCAGCATCTCGAACCCGACGTAGAGGTTGAACAGGTCGCCCGCGATGAACGCGTTGAACAGGCCGGCCGCCAGCACCAGGTAGCTGGGGTGGAAGATCGACACGGGGGTCTCGCTGTCGCCGTCGACGATGCCCTGGCCGACCGCGAAGAGCAGCACGCCGAGCAGCATCAGCGCCGAGATCAGCAGCATCAGGGCCGACAGCCGGTCGACGACGAGAACGATCCCCCACGGCGCCTGCCAGCCGCCGACGTGCACGACGGCGGGGCCGTGCCGGTCGACCAGAACGAGGAGCACCGCGCCGGCCAGCACCACCAGGGTCAGCGAGACGACGCTCACCGCGATCTGCCGGCTGTGCCGCCGGCCGAGGGCGAGGGTGATCGCCGCGCCGATCAGCGGGATCGCGACGACGAGGGGCACCAGGATGGTCATCGCGTTCACCGGGCCTCCTCCTCGCCGGCGTCGAGGGACGCCTGCACGGCGTCGTCGTCGTCCGAGGAGGAGCGGAAGTTCTCCTCCGCCGACGACGTGGTCTCGCCGGCGTGCTCGTCGGCGAGGTCGTCGCCCGCGTCGCCGAGCCGGGCCAGCCACCAGGACCGGTAGATCAGGGCGAGGATGAGCGCCGTGATCCCGAAGTTGATCACGATGGCCGTCAGCATCAGCACCTGCGGCACCGGATCGGCCATCCCCGCGTCCTGGACGGTGCCGGTGATGATCGGGGAGCCGCCCGGGCGGCCGCTCATCAGGAAGATGAGCAGGTTGGTGGCGTTGCCGACGAGCACGAAGCCGATCAGCACCCGGGTGAGGCTGCGCTCGAGCATGATGTAGACGCCCGCGGCGTAAAGCACGGCCATCAGCACCACCAGGGTCAGGGACGCGCTCACGGCAGCACCACCAGGGTCCGGGACGCGCTCACGGCAGCACCTCCGGCGCCGGCGCGCTCACGGGGGCGGATGCGGGTTCCGCCTTGTTCGATTCGCGCGCTTCGCCCGCTTCGCTCTGCCGGTCGATCTCACTGCCGAGGCTGCGGAGGATGTCCAGGGCGAGCCCGATCACCACCAGGTAGACCCCGATGTCGAAGAGGGTGGAGGTGCCGAAGGAGAGGTGCCCGAGCACGGGCACCTCGACGGCGGCATAGGCCGATTCCAGGGGGATTCCGGTGAAGAAGAGGGACGCCACCGCCGTGCCGACCGCGAGCACGACGCCGAACCCGAGGAGCTTTCCCGGGTCGATCGGCGCCGCCTCGCCGAGCTCGTAACGGCCGCCGGCCAGGTAGCGGGAGACGAGCGCGAGGCCGGCCAGCAGACCGCCGGCGAACCCGCCGCCCGGCGCGTTGTGGCCGGCGAAGAGGAGGTAGACCGACACGATGATCGCGGGGTGGAAGAGCAGGCGCACCAGCACCTCGATCAGGATCGACCGGTCACCCTCGGGCATCGTGCGGCCGGCCAGCAGGAACGACTGACGACTCACGGCGTGGCCGGCGGACGACGCCTGCGGGTCGGCGACGATGCGTCGCCGGTTGCGCGGCGACCGCTGGCTTCGGGAGCCCTTCAGCCGCGGCAGCGGCACGGCCCGCCCCGACACGAAAAGCAGGCTGGCGACGCCGGTGGCGACGACGATCAGCACGGCGATCTCCCCCATCGTGTCCCAGGCCCGGATGTCCACGAGCATGACGTTGACGATGTTGGTGCCGTGGGCCTCGAGCGTCAGGCGCGGCAGCTCCGCAGCGATGCCCGGGTCCTGGCGGGCGCCGAGGGCGATCACCGCGATGGTGCCCATCACCCCACCGACCAGGACGCCGATCAGGGCGCGCCGCCGCCGGTGGGCCGGGCGGTTGTGCTGGATGATCCGGGGCGGCAGCCGCCGCAGCACCAGCACGAAGACGACGAGGGTCATGGTCTCGACCAGCGCCTGGGTCAGGGCGAGGTCGGGGGCGCCGTGGAGGGCGAACAGCGCCACGAGACCATAGCCGGTGACCCCCGCGAGCAGCACCGACGTCATCCGTTTGACCACCCGGGCGGCCGCGACCGCCGCGACCGCCATCACCAGGGCGATCAGAACCTGGCCCGGGTAGTCCCAGGGCACGAGCGTCTCGGGCCAGCTGCGGTTGACCGACGCCGCGAAGCCGAGGGCGAGCACGAAGACGACCAGGATCGTGCCCAGGTACTGCGGGAGGCCGCCGTGCTGGGCGAACCGGGTGACCCGGGCCGCCGAACGGTCGACGGCCCGCACGAGGGACCCGTAGCCGCGCCCGGCGTCGATCCAGGCCGGCACCCTCGCCTGCGCCCGGGCCACCCGCAGCCGCTGCCAGAACAGGGCGGCGCCGGCCAGCACGACGACGGTGCTGATCAGGAAGGCCGGCTCGAGTCCGTGCCAGAGCGCCAGGTGGTAGTCGCCGCCGCCGGCCACCGTGTCCGCGTAGGGCGAGAGCATCGGGTCGAGGAGGCCGCTCAGCGGTCCGAACGCGAGGGTGGCGACGGAGAGCAGGCCCGGCGCGAGGGCGAAGTCCCACCGGCTCGGGTGCAGCGCGGTGGGCGCCATCGCGGACCGGGTGCCGAACGCGCCCCAGAAGAAACGGATGCTGTACGCCACGGTCAGCACCGAGCCGAGGCCCGTGCCCAGCAGGGCGACCCAGCCCCAGCCGTCGCCGGCCAGGCCTGCCTCGAGGAACGCGGTGAACACGGCCTCCTTGGCGACGAAGCCGAGCAGCGGCGGCAGCCCCGCCATCGACGCGGCGGCGATGAGCGCGATCACGGCGAGCGCGGGTGCGCTGCGGCCGAGGCCGGAGAGCCGTCGCAGGTCGCGGGTTCCGGCGCGGTGGTCGATGATGCCGACGACAAGGAAGAGCGCCGCCTTGTAGAGGGCGTGGGCGAGCAGGAGCGCCGCCCCGGCGAGCGCCGCGTCCCTGCTGCCGAAGCCGACGACGACCATGATGAAGCCGAGCTGGCTGACGGTGCCGTAGGCCAGCACCAGTTTGAGGTCGTGTTTGCGCAGCGACCGCCATGCGCCGACGAGCATGGTCCAGACGCCGATCGTCACCAGCACGGGCAGCCAGCCGTCGGTGTCCGCATAGCCGGGCGCGAGCCGGGCGACCAGGTAGATGCCGGCCTTGACCATCGCCGCCGCGTGTAGGTAGGCGCTGACCGGGGTGGGGGCGGCCATCGCCGCCGGCAACCAGAAGTGGAAGGGCACCAGCGCCGACTTGGAGAGGGCGCCGACCAGGATCAGCAGCACCGCCCAGCCGGCGACCGGTCCGGTGACCGGCTCGGCCACGAGCAGCGCAAGCGAGGTGGTGCCGGCCGCCACGCTGAGCAACACCACGCCGACGAGCATGACCAGCCCGCCGAACGTGGTCACCAGGAGCGCCTGCAGCGCCGCGCCCCTGCTCTCCCGTTTGACGGTGTAGTGGCCGATCAGGAGGTAGGAGAGCACGCTGGTGATCTCCCAGAACATGAACATCACCACGATGTCGTCGGCGGTGACCAGCCCGTACATGGTGCCCGCGAAGGCGAGCAGGCAGGCGGCGAAACGGCCGAGGGCCGGCTCGTCGGCGACGAAGTAGCGCGCGCAGTAGACGAGCACGAGCGCGCCGATCCCGGTGACGACGAGGGCCAGCAGCCAGGCCAGCGAATCCACGCGGAAGGAGAGCGCCACGCCGAGCTGCGGGATCCACGGGATGCTCTCGGTGGCCGCCCCGCCACGGGTTACGAGCCCGGTCTGGCCGAGGGTGAAGGCGAACGCCGCCGCCGGGAGCAGGGCGATCAGGTAGAACACGCGGGGGCCGAGGCGACGGGTCAGGGCCGGCGTGAAAAGGGACAGGATCAGAAAAATCAGGAGGATTGTCGCCATGCGGCCTCCCGGCTCTCCCCGTCAGAGTGTCAGATCCAGTGTACCGGATGCCTGCCTCGGGTTGCCCCGTCCGGGGGTCCCCGACAGGAGCCGGGAAGCCCTCGCGCGATAGTGTTGGCCAAAACCGGACGACGGAAGCGGCCCCATGACGAGCACCACCCACGGGCCCGAACAGCCTCCAGCCCCGCACGAAACCGGGCACGGAGAACATCGGGAACACCACGGCCTCCCCAAGGAGACCCCGCTCGAGCACATCTCGGACGCCCTCAGCGTCCACGAGGACGACGGGCTCCACAAGGGTCTCAAGTCCCGCCAGGTGCAGATGATCGCGATCGGCGGGGCCATCGGCACCGGGCTGTTCCTCGGCTCCGGCGGCCGGCTGGCGAGCACCGGCCCCTCGCTCGTCATGGTCTACGCCATCTGCGGGTTCTTCGCGTTCCTGATTCTGCGCGCCCTGGGCGAGCTCGTGCTGCACCGTCCCTCCTCGGGCTCGTTCGTCTCCTACGCACGCGAGTTCTTCGGTGAGAAGACCGCCTTCGTCACCGGGTGGCTCTACTGGATGAACTGGGTCATGACGGCGATCGTCGACGTGACCGCCGTGGCGTTGTACATGAATTTCTTCGCCAAGTACTGGGCGCCGATCGGGGCCGTTCCGCAGTGGCTGTTCGCGCTGATCGCCCTCGCCGTGGTGCTCTGCCTCAACCTCCTCTCGGTGAAAGTGTTCGGCGAGATGGAGTTCTGGTTCGCGCTGATCAAGGTCGTGGCCATCGTCTCCTTCCTCCTGGTGGGAACCTGGATGGTCATCTTCGGCACCCCCGTCGACGGCGCCCAGGTCGGCTTCGACCTGATCGGCGGAAACGGCGGCTGGTTCCCCGGCGGCCTGCTCGCCTCCGTGCTCGTCGTGCAGGGCGTCGTCTTCGCCTACGCCTCGATCGAGCTCATCGGCACGGCCGCCGGCGAAACCGAGAACCCGGAGAAGGTCATGCCGCGGGCCATCAACACGGTCATCGTGCGGATCGCCATCTTCTACGTCGGTTCGATCCTGCTGCTCTCCCTCCTCCTCCCCTATACGAGCTACAAGGCCGGCGAGAGCCCGTTCGTCACCTTCTTCGGCAGCATCGGGATCGAGGGCGTCGACGTGATCATGAACCTGGTCGTGCTGACCGCGGCCCTGTCCTCGTTGAACGCCGGCCTCTACTCGACCGGACGCATCCTGCGCTCGATGTCGCTCGCGGGATCTGCCCCCGGGTTCGCCGGCAAGATCAGCCGCAACGGGGTGCCGTTCGGCGGCATCCTGCTCACCGGCTTCGTCACGCTCGCCGGCGTCGGCCTGAACGCGATCGTGCCGGACCAGGCTTTCGAGATCGTGCTCAACATGGCGGCCATCGGAATCGTCAGCGCCTGGGGCATGATCGTGCTCTGCCAGCTGCGCCTGCAGGCCTGGGCGAAGAAGGGCATCCTGGCGCGACCGGCGTTCCGGATGCCTGGGGCCCCGTACACGGGCTACGTCACGCTCGTCTTCCTCGTCGGCGTGCTCGTGCTGATGGCCTTCGACTGGCCGACCGGCACGCTGACCATCGGCACTCTCATCGTGATCATCCCGGCTCTGGTCGCCGGCTGGTATGCCTGCCGCGGCCGCATCCTCGAAATCGCCGCGGCCCGCGAGGGCTTCACCGGCAAGATTCCGGTGGTCGCCACCCGGCCGTTCTCCGACCGGGACGGCCGGCGCTCGAAGCCCGAGTAGGCACGTTCCCCAGGCGCAGGCTGACGGCCGGCGCCCGGTCGCCGACCTGCCCAGGCGCGGCTCAGGCGGCGCGACTCAGGCGGAGCGACTCAGGCGGAGCGACTCAGGCGGAGCGGCGGCGGGTGACCGCGTCGCTGACGATGACCAGCACGAGGGCGAGCACCAGGATGCCGATGTAGGTCACCGGCACGGCGTCCATGCCCACCGTGTTGAGCAGGGCTGCGCCGAGCAGCGCACCGCCGCCGATGCCGGCGTTGAAGGCGGTGGTGTAGATCGCGCTGGCCGTGTCGCGGATGCGCCGGGAGGCGGTGCGCAGCAGCCTGGTCTGCAGCAGCGGCGGCAGGGTGCCGAAGGCCAGCCCCCAGAGCACGAAGGCGGTGATGGCGACCGGCAGCGTCGACGCGAACAGCGCCAGGACGGTGACGCTCAGCGCGGAGACCGTGATGCCGACGACCAGTCCGAGCTGGGGCCTGGGACCGAACACGGTACCGGAGAGCACCAGCCCGACCGCGCCAGCGATCCCGTAGGCGAACAGGAGCGGCGCGACGGCGGCGCCGTCCACGCCGAGCCCGTCGATCAAGAACGGGGCGATGTAGGTGTAGAAGGTGTAGTGCCCGACCATGGTCAGCGCCGTGATGGCAGAGAGCAGGATCACGGCGGGCATGGTCGGGTCGCGGCGCGGTTCGGCCGGTGTCGCCGCGGTTGCGGGCGCGGCGTCGGCGAGCGCGGCTCGCTCGGCCGGAGTGCGGCGGGCGCCGTAGTGCGACACGCGCGGCAGGAACCGCCAGACGACGACCGCCCCCACCAGCATCAACCCGGCGAGGGCGACGAAGGAGAGCCGCCAGCCCAGCAGGTGGCCGGCGGCCGTCGCCAGCGGAACGCCGAACACGAACGCGAGGGTGCCTCCGGACACCGTGATCGCCACGGCCCGGCCGATCTGCTCCCGGGGCACCAGGTGCGCCGCGTAGGCGCCGACCACGGCCCAGAACAGGCCGTGCGCCATGCCGCCGAGGATGCGCCCGCCCACCATGAAGGCGTAGTTCGGGGCGATCGCGGTGAGCACATTGCTGATCGCGAGCACGACCAGCACGAGCACGATCAGGCCGTGCCGGGGCAGCCGGCGGGTGAGGTGGGCGAGGGAGGTGCTCGTCAACACCACGGTGAAGGCGAACCAGGAGACGAGCAGCCCCACCTGGGCCTCGCTGACCCCGAGGGCCCGGCTCATGTCCGGCAGCAGGCCGGTCGGCAGCATCTCGGAGGTGACCGACAGGAACACGGCCGCGGCGAGGGCGATCAGCCCCACCCACGGGAACGGGCCCGGCGTCTGGCCGGGGCTGCCCCGTTCGCCGGAGGGGTCTGACGATGGCAGGGTGATGGGCGCGGTGAATGGCATGGTGGCTGTGGCTCACAGACGGGAACAGTGGCGCCCGCCGCTCTGTCGCAGCGGGGCCGGTCCGGATTGACTGCGCGCCGACGTGCGCGCCCGGGGCCGGCGTGCTGCGCCGACCACTGCCCAGTCTACCCGACGTGAAATCCGGGCGGCCGGGGAGGCCGGTAACCTAGTCGGATGACTTCCACGCTTGCGCCCCGCACACGTCACCACTGGGTGATCACCCTCGTCTGCGTCGACCAGCCGGGCATCGTGCACGCGGTCAGCGGCGCGATCGTGCGGGCCAGCGGCAACATCACCGAGAGCCAGCAGTTCACCAGCGCCGACACCGGCCGGTTCTTCATGCGGCTGCAGGTGGAGTGCCCCGCACCGCGCAAGGAGCTCGAGGCCGAGCTCGCGCCGGTGGTGGAGAGGTACGCGATGGAGTCCGTCATCGACGTGGTCGGCCGTCCGGTCCGCACCCTCGTGCTCGCGTCGACGGCGGGCAACTGCGTCAACGACCTGCTCTTCCGCCAGCGCGGCGGCCAGCTGCCCATCGAGGTGCCGCTGGTACTTTCCAACCACGGCACCCTGCGCGACCTGGTCGGCTTCTACGGCGTGCCGTTCGAGTCCCTGCCGATCACGGATGCCGCCAGCAAGGCCGCGTTCGAGGCCCGCGTCGTCGAGGCGATCGAGGAGGAGGACATCGAGCTGGTCGTGCTGGCCCGGTACATGCAGATCCTCTCCCCCGAGCTGTGCGAGGTGCTCGAGGGCCGCGCCATCAACATCCACCACTCGTTCCTGCCCGGGTTCAAGGGTGCGAGCCCCTACAAGCAGGCCCACGCCCGCGGGGTGAAGCTGATCGGCGCGACCGCGCACTTCGTCACGGGCGACCTCGACGAGGGGCCGATCATCGAGCAGAACGTCGTGCGGGTGGACCACTCCCGCACCCCGGCCGAGCTCGTCTCGATCGGGCAGGACGAGGAAAGCCGCACCCTCACCCAGGCGGTGACCTGGTTCGCCGAACACCGGGTGCTGCAGGACGGCGCCCGAACCATCATCTTCCGCTGACCCGGGATTCCGTGGGGCGACCGGTCTCGGCAGGCTCGACCACCGGCGGCCGAGCCTGCCGACACCCGGCGGCTCGCTAGGATTGGGCACGTGACAAATACCCGCGCGCAGGTCGGCGCCAACGACATCCTGCGGTTCCTGCTCGAACTCTTCGCGTTCGTCACCCTCGGCTTCTGGGGCTTCGCGGCGTGGCCGCTGCCCTGGCCCGGGGTGCTCGTCGGCATCGCCGCCCCGGCCGTCGCGGTGCTGCTCTGGGCGCTCTTCCGCTCCCCCAAGGCCGTGTTCACCCTCGACCCGTTCGGCAAGGCCGTCGTCGAGATCGCCGTGTTCGGCGCCGCGGCGCTCGCCTGGTGGGACCTGGGCCTGCCGCTGGTCGGCGTGGTCTTCGCCCTGGTGGCGACGGTGAGCGGCGTGCTCACCGGCCGTTCCGAACTGCGCTAGCGGGGTCAGGCCCGGCGGGCCTCGCGAGGCATCCGGGTGGCGTAGAGCGAGGTCGCGAGGAAGAACAACGCCCCGATCAGGAACGCCATCGGGTACGACAACCGGTCGGCGAGGAACCCGGCGACCAGCGGGCCAATGATCGCGCCGAAGTCGGAGAACATCGAGAACACCGCGACGGGGCGCCCGCCGCCGGCGCCGGCCGCGTCGCCCACTGCGGCCGCCGGCGCGGTGCCCATGAACGCCGAGGCGATCCCGTAGACGCAGAGCAGCCCGGTGAGCACGACGATGTCAGGCGCGAACGGCACCGCCATGATCGTCGCGGCGGCCAGCGCGTACGCACCGATGATGGCCGGGCGGCGACCGACCGTGTCGACGAACCGGGCCGCGGGGGCGAGCGCGACGGTCTGGGCCACGGCCGCGAACGCGAAGGCGATCCCGGTCCATGAGCTCGGGCCCCGGAGCACCTCGACCACGAGCACGGGGATGAGGGCGTTCCGCACGCCGAAGGAGGTCCAGCCCTGGGAGAAGTTGGCCAGGCAGGCCGCCCGGAAGCGGGGGTCGCGCAGCACGGTGCGGAACGGGACCCTCGGCACGGCGACGCCCGACTCGTCGACCCCGGTGCGCCGGCTCGGGCCCAGCAGCAGGAGCCCGAGGATGCCGGCCACGGTCAGCGTGCCGGCGTAGAAGAAGAACGGCGCGGTCAGGGAGATCGTGGCGAGGAGGCCGCCGAGCGCGGGGCCGGCCATGCCGCCGAGGAGGAACCCGCCCTGGTAGAAGCCGATCGCGCGGCCGCGGATGCCCGGCGAGGTGGAGCCGAGGAGCAGGGTCATCGCGGAGACCGTGAACATGGCGGACCCGATGCCGCCGGCCCCGCGGAGCAGGAGAAGCTGCGGGTAGTTCTGGGCGACGCCGACCAGGCCGCTGGAGAGCGCGACGATCCCGATGCCCGTCGCCAGGATCGCCCGCTCGCCGGCCCAGTCGATCAGCCGGCCGCAGAACGGGCTCGCGACGAAGCGCATCAGCGCGAACGCGGAGACGACGGCGCCGATCTCCAGGTTGCCCACCCCGAAGCTGCGCACGTAGACCGGCAGCACGGGCACGACGACGCCGAAGCCGACCATCACGAAGAACGCGATCACGCCGAGCACGAGCACCTCGCGGGAGAGCCGCGGCTTCGGGGCCGCCCCGGGCCGTGTGGCTCCTGAGCTGAGGCGGATGCGTCGCATCCCCTCAGGCTACGGCCTCGGCCGCCGCGCCGCGCACCGGCTACTGCAGCGCACCGATGATGGCGCCCATCACGGTGAACGACAGCACGCTGAATGACGCGTTGATGGCGAACAGGCGAAGGCTCCGTCGTTCGAACAGGTAGGTCACCCCGACCGCCGCCGCGACGAAGGTGAGTCCCGCCGCCGCGCCCGCGAACACTCCGAAGACGAAACCTGCGTCTCCGATGAACGCCGCCAGGCTGGCGGCCATCACCAGGGCCAGCAGGAAGGAGCCGATGAAGATCCGGGCCGACCCTGTCGTCAGCTGCTCGTCGCTCAGGCCGGCCGCGCGCTGCCAGGGCCCGGCGAAGAGCAGCGAGTACCAGAGCCCGCCGATGACGAAGGTGGAGGCGGCGGCCAGGAGGACCGCGAGCCAATTGAGTGGGGCATCCATGATTCCTCTTTCCGACGCATCACGGTAGCAATCGGTCGGCGGCCCGGCTTGTATATTTTTCCGTCTCGTCCCCCGGGGTGTCCAGCGGCACGAAGGCGGCGTAGTCGGTGCCGTAGCGAGCCACGATCTCGAGGTAGCGGGACGGGGTGAACCCCGTGAACGCACGGAACACCCGGATGAAGTGAGGTTGGTCGTAGTAGCCGGATGCCCCGACGAACTCGGACCACGGCGGCATCGGCCCGTCGAGCGGGTGCCGGCCAGGGCTTCTGCGCGGAGCGTGCTGAACCGGGCGAGGCCGAACGGAGCCAGCTCCACACCGATGTGCCGGATCACCGGCGAGCTCTGGATGGTCAGGTATCGGCGCTGCAGCCCGGAGAGGAAACCGGCCGGGAAGGAACGCACCTGCCCCGCACCCTGATCGAGCAGGAGATACGGACCGGACAGGTTGAGGATGAAGTGCACGGCAGGCTGCGGGAAGATCCGCTCGAAGCGGGCGGCCGTTTCCGCCTCCAGATACCAGACCCGGGTCACGGCAGGAGCGAGTGGCTCGGGGACAGGCCGCTCGAGATAGGTCATGCGGCCACCGTAGAACCCACCGGCGACCCGCGCCACCAGCGGGCGGCTAGTGCACGAGGGCTGAACTGCCGACGGGCAGTTCCGTCCTCGCCTGGGCCTTCACCGCGGCATCCCGGCGGCCGCCGATCGCACGCAGCGCGTTCAGGATCGTGGCCAGGTCGACGAACTCCTGCAGCAGGGCGCCGATCGTGGCGGGGATGAACCCGACGGCGGCGAGGATCATCAGGGTCAGGCTCAGCGCAATGCCCAGCCAGATGCTCTGCAGGGCGATCCGGATCGTGTCCTGGCCGATCGCGACGGCGCGGGCGGTGCGCGACAGGTCGTCGATCAGGATGACCACGTCCGCCGATTCGCTGGCCGCCGTCGCACCCTTGGCGCCCATGGCGATGCCGACGTCGGCGACGGCGAGCACCGGCGCGTCGTTCACCCCGTCGCCGACCATGATCACCGGGCGCCGGGTGAGGCCGCGCACCGCGTCGACCTTGTCGACGGGCAGGCAGTCGGCCTGCACGCTCTCGATGCCGACCAGTGCCGCGATGTGCTCCGCCGTCGGGCGGGCGTCCCCGGTGAGCATGACGGTCTCGGTGATGCCCAGCGCCCGTAACTCGGCCATCGTCTGCCTGGCGTTGCCGCGCAGCCGGTCGCTGGCCACGATGCTCCCGGCGAACCGGCCGTCGACGGCGAGGTAGATGGCGAGTTCGCCGCCGTCGAGCGGGGTGGCCACGGCGTCCGGCGCCCGGTCCCTGACGTAGGACAGCTTGCCGACGGTGACCTCGGAGGACCCGAGCCGGGCGACGACACCGTTGGCGGGGACCTCATTGGCGGTGTCGGTGGAGGTCAGGGCGAGTCCACGGGCGCGGGCGGCCGCGATCACGGATGCCGCGAGCACGTGCGAGGAGTACTGCTCGGCCGACGCGGCGAGCGCCAGCAGCTCGTCCTCGCCGAAGCCCGCCTCCGGGATCACCCGGGCGATGGCGGGCGTGCCGTGGGTGAGCGTGCCGGTCTTGTCGAAGACGACGGTCTTCGCCCGCGACAGGGTCTCGAGCACCCCGCCGCCCTTGACGATGATGCCGTTGCGCGCGGCGCGGCTCATACCGCCCATGAACGCGACCGGCGCGGAGATCAGCAACGGGCAGGGGGTGGCGACGACGAGCACCTCGGCGAAACGAGCCGGGTCGCCGCCGAGGAGCCAGGCCAGCCCGGCGATCAGGAGCGACACCGCGGTGAACGGCACCGCGTACCGGTCGGCGAGGCGCACCACCGGCGCCTTGCTCGCCGCCGCCTCCTCAACCAGCGCGATGATCTGCTGGTACTGGCTGTTGGCCGCCGTCGCCGTGGCGCGGATGGTCGCCGCGGCCTGGCCGTTGATCGACCCGCTGAGGATGGCGTCGCCGGTGACGCGTTCGACCGGCAGGCTTTCCCCGGTGAGGGAGGATTCGTCGAACGCGGCGCTGTCGGTGACGAGCACCCCGTCGACGGGCACGATCTCGGCCGGGCGCACCAGGAGGTGGTCGCCCACGCGCACCTCCGTAGCAGGCACGTCTTCGACCTCTGCGAAGTCGGCGGAGTGCCGGTGCGCGATCTGCGGCGCACGCTGAAGAAGGGCGTTGAGCTCGCGCTTGGCACGGTTCACCGCGAAGTCCTCCAGCGCCGCGCCGCCGGTGAGCATCAGCACGATGATCATGGTTGCGACGTACTCGCCGACGAGCACGGTGGCGATGATCGCGGTGATGGCGAGGAAGTCGATGCCGAATGTTCCGCGGCGCAGCTGCCGCATCATGCCGACGGCCTCGTAGGTGGCCACGGCCAGCCCGAACCCGCTGAACAGCCAGCGGACGGCGTCGGGCAGCCCGGCCAGCGCGAGCAAGACGCCGACCAGCCCGAGGATGACCGTGGTCGCGACGAGCGGGTAGCGCCTGACGGCACCGAGGAGAGACGACATGCTCATATTGTTCCCCCGGGCGGCGCGGCGCGCCAGCAAGGACAGGCTCGCCTCAACGCGGGAAGGCCCCGACCAGGGTCGGGGCCTTCCCGCGTGCGGTGCGGGACTAGGCCAGACGGCTGCGGAGGTTCTCGGCGATGGCCGCGAGGAATTCCTCGGTGGTCAGGTAGCCCTGGTCCGGGCCGACCAGGAGCGCGAGGTCCTTGGTCATCTTGCCGCTCTCGACCGTCTTGATGACGACGTCTTCGAGGGTGTGCGAGAACTCGGCGAGCGCCGGGTTCGCGTCGAGCTTGGCCCGGTGGGCGAGGCCGCGGGTCCAGGCGTAGATCGACGCGATCGGGTTGGTCGAGGTCGGCTTGCCCTGCTGGTGCTGGCGGTAGTGACGGGTCACGGTGCCGTGGGCAGCCTCTGCCTCGACGACCTTGCCGTCGGGGGTGGAGAGCACGCTGGTCATCAGGCCGAGCGAGCCGAAGCCCTGCGCCACGGTGTCGGACTGAACGTCGCCGTCGTAGTTCTTGCAGGCCCAGACGTAGCCGCCCTCCCACTTCATGGCGGATGCGACCATGTCGTCGATGAGGCGGTGCTCGTAGGTGAGACCGGCGGCCTCGTAGCGCTCCTTGAACTCGGCGTCGAAGATCTCCTGGAAAATGTCCTTGAACCGGCCGTCGTAGGCCTTGAGGATGGTGTTCTTCGTGGAGAGGTATACCGGGTAGTTGCGCTCGAGGCCGTAGTTGAGCGACGCACGGGCGAAGTCGATGATCGACTTGTCGAGGTTGTACATCCCCATCGCCACGCCGCTGCCCGGAGCCTGGAAGACCTCGAACTCCTGGGGCGCGCTGCCGTCCTTCGGGGTGAAGGTCATGCTGAGGGTGCCTTCACCCTCGAAACGGAAGTTCGTGGCCTTGTACTGGTCGCCGAACGCGTGGCGGCCGATGATGATCGGCTTGTTCCAGCCGGGCACGAGGCGCGGGATGTTGGAGATGATGATGGGCTCGCGGAAGATGGTGCCGCCGAGGATGTTGCGGATCGTGCCGTTGGGCGACGCCCACATCTTCTTCAGGCCGAATTCCTCGACCCGGGCCTCGTCGGGCGTGATGGTCGCGCACTTGACGCCCACGCCGTGCTTCTGGATGGCGCGGGCCGCGTCGACCGTGATCTGGTCATCGGTCTCGTCGCGCTTCTGGATCGACAGGTCGTAGTACTCGAGGTCGATGTCGAGATACGGGTGGATCAGGGTGTCCTTGATCGCCTGCCAGATGATGCGGGTCATCTCGTCCCCGTCGAGCTCGACGACAGTGCCTTCAACCTTGATCTTCGCCAATGAATTCTCCTCAGAATGTCGGGGGGCCTGAATGGCCACGGCAATTCTACTAGAGGGACGCAACTATCTTGACATCGAGACAGTTCGCGGGTCGGCCGAAACCCCGACTACCGGCACCCCCGGGCGCACGTTAGCCTGTTGCTATGGGTGAACTACGACTGGAAGAACTGTCCGCACGCAATATTGTTGCGGCCAATACCCTGAGCCTGAAGCCGGGCCAGGAACAATACATTGCCCCGGTCTCCTACTCGGTCGCGGCATCCGTGATCAACCCGGCGACGTCCTGGCAGCGGGTCGTGCTGCTCGACGGCGAGGTGGCCGGCTTCATCCACGGCAACTTCGACCCCGAATCGGAGCACGAGGAGTTCCGCGCCTGCATCTGGCGGATCAACGTGGACGCGAACGCCCAGGGCAAGGGTGTCGGCAAGTTCGCCGCGGAGGCTCTCGCCGAGGAGGCGCGGGGGCGCGGCTTCGACCACATCACCGTGATCTGGGAGCCCGGCGAGGAGGGCCCGGAGTCGTTCTTCCACCGGATCGGCTTCCGCGATATCGGCCAGACCGCCTACGGCGAAACGATCGGTTCGCTCCAGCTCTGACCGGGTCAGCCTGATGCGCATCGCCCCCGATGGTCCGTTCGTGACCCACGTGCTCGACATCGTCGATTCGATTCCGCCGGGACGGGTGATGACCTACGGGGACGTCGCGGCCGTGCTCGGCTCGCGCGGCGCCCGCGTGGTCGGCCAGGTGATGTCGCACTACGGGTCGGATGTGCCGTGGTGGCGGGTCATCCGTGCCGGCGGGCATCCGCCGCTCGAGCACGAGGCGCGCGCGCTCGCGCACTACCGGGCCGAGGGCACGCCGCTGCTGAACGCGCTGGCCCCCGGCTACCGGGTGGACTACGCCGCGGCGCGCTGGTCGCCGGCCTGACCCGAGCGGGAGCGCAACTCCGACCCTGGCTCCGCCAGGGCGGGCACGGTGCCGCGCACGAGCGAGCGGCCGCGGAGCGAGCGGTAGGCGGCGACGAGGATCGTGAGCACCACGAGGGCGAGGGCGTGCTGCCACCCGCCCGGGACGATGCTGAGCGAGCCGGAGGTGTTGAACGACGCGTGAAGGAGGGCGACGGCGAGGATGCTGCCGCCGGTGTCGACCAGCAGGCCGCCCGCGTCAAGGTGCTTCCGGCGCCCGCCGCGGTGGACCGGGAATGTCGGCAACCGGTCATCTCCGAACCCTTGTTCGGCGCGGCCCAACGGTGTTACCGTGCCACATGGACAGCGAAAAGAAAGTCACGGATCCCCTGGATCCCCTCGTCACCGACCCGGGACTCTACCGGGTGCTCCTCGAGAACGAGCGTGTTCGCGTGCTCGAATTCCTCGACGCCCCCGGCGATGAGACCAACCCGCACGAGCATCCCGACAGTGTGATGATCACCCTCAGCGCCTACTCCCGGCGGTTGTCGTCGGAGGGTCGCGAGCTCGACGTCGAACTGCCCGCCGGCGAGACGCGCTGGCTCCCGGCCCAGGAACACGCCGGCCTCAACATCGGCCAGACCTCGACGCACGCGATCTTCGTGGAGCTCAAGGAGGCGGCCGTGCGGCCCCCCGACCCCGGGTACCACCCGCTGGGTCCCGTCGCACCCCGACCGCTGACCGGCACCCCGCTGTCCGACGCGTCGAGCGACGAGGAGAAGGCCTGGGGCTTCGCCTGACCTGACCCGTGTCGCCGGCACCAGGTCGCGGCGCACCATGCGAGAGCCGGCGCACACTCTACCGTGCGCCCGGTTCCGCACGGTGCGCCGCAAGGCCCGGCGGCGCGTGCCGGGCGGCGGGCGGCGAACTGCACCTGTCCGTGACGGACGCCCGGTGTTAGCCTGCCGCCATGACGAACGATCCGGCAGGCACCAGCGATGCCATCCCGAGTGACGAAGCCGGGCCGGCGAACGACCCCGTGCAGACCAATCCGGGGCACTACCGCGTGATCCTGGAGAACGAACGGGTGCGGGTGCTGGAGTACCTCGACTCCCCCGGCGACAAGACCACCCCGCACGCTCATCCCGACAGTGTGATGTTCACGCTCAGCTCGTTCAGCCGGCGGCTCTCCGGGAACGGCCGGGAGGTGGACGTGGTCCTGCCCCAGGGTGAGGCCCGCTGGCTGGCGGCTCAGGAGCACTCCGGGGAGAACACGGGCGACACGCAGACGCACACGATCTTCTTCGAGCTGAAGGAGCCCGCGCCGACGCCGCCATCGCCTGCCGCCGCCGCCGGGCAGCCGCTCGGCCCGGCCGCCCCCGAGTAGCCGCCCACGGCGACCCCGGTTGCGCCGATGGGGTCACCCGATCGTCGTGGCATGCCCTGCGGAAGCGGGCGCACGTTCTACGGTGCGCCCGCTTCCCGAAGGTGCGCCACGAGGACGATCCGGCCGCCGGATGCTAGACGAGGGACTCCCGCCAGGCGGCGTGCAGCTGGGCGAAGCGCCCGGTGCCCGCGATGAGGTCCGCCGGGGTGCCGTCCTCGACGATCCGGCCGCGCTCCATCACGAGCACCCGGTCGGCGATCGCCACAGTCGACAGCCGGTGCGCGATGATCACGGCGGTGCGGTCGGCCAGCAGCGTCTGCAGGGCCTGCTGCACCAGCCGTTCGCTCGGGATGTCCAGGCTCGAGGTGGCCTCGTCGAGGATGAGCACCGCCGGGTCGGCGAGGAACGCCCGCGCGAACGAGATCAGCTGCCGTTGCCCGGCCGAGACGCGCCCGCCGCGCTTGTTCACGTCGGTGTCGTAGCCGCTGGGCAGCCCCTCGATGAACTCGTGCGCGCCGACCGCCCGCGCCGCCCTGACGATCTCGGCGGGCGTGGCATCCGGTTTGCCGATCGCGATGTTGTCGGCGACGGACCCGCTGAACAGGTACGCCTCCTGGGTCACCATCACGATCGCCCGGCGCAGGTCCTTGGGGTGCAGGTCGCGCAGGTCGACCCCGTCGAGGCTGACCCGGCCGTCGGAGGGGTCGTAGAACCGGGCCATCAGCTTGGCCAGGGTCGACTTGCCTGCCCCCGTCGACCCGACCAGGGCGATGGTCTGCCCCGCGGGGATCGTGAGGTCGAACCGGGGCAGGATGACCCGGTCGCTCTGGTAGGCGAAGGTCACCTGGTCGAACGCCACCTGCCCGCGTGCCGTCCACAGGTCGACTGGCGCCACCGGGTCCGGCACGCCGGGGTGTTCCTCGAGCACGCCGGAGATCTTCTCCAGCGCCGCGGCTGCGGACTGGTAGGAGTTGTAGAACATCGCCATCTCCTCCATCGGGTCGAAGAACCGCCGGGTGTAGAGCAGCGCGGCGAGCAGCGCGCCGATGGCCAGCTGCCCGTCGGCGACCCGGAAGGCGCCGATCAGGAGCACCACCGCGACGGCCACGTTGCCGATCAGCACCAGGCCCGGGTCGAAGATGCCGAAGAGTTGGATCACCCGCCCGTTGACCTTGCGATAATCCTCGACGAGGCCGCCGAACACCCTCTCGTTGCGTTTCTCCGCACGGAACGCCTTGACCGCACGGATGCCGGTCATCGTCTCCACGAATTGCACGATCAGGCTCGCCGACGCCACCCGCGACTGCCGGAACAGGGCCTGCGAGCGCACCTGGAACCACCGGGTGAGGATCAGCAGCGGCACGAGCGAACCGAACAGCACCAGCCCGCTCGTGCCGTCCAGGGCGAATAGGAAGATCGCGGTGAACGACATGTAGAGCAGCCCCTGCACGAGTTGGTTGATCCCCTCGTCGAGTAGTTCCCGGATCGCGTCGAGGTCGCTGGTCTGCCGGGAGATGATCCGCCCAGAGGTGTAGGACTCATGGAATTCGAGGCTCAGCCGTTGCGTGTGCAGGAAGACCCGTTTGCGCAGGTCGATCAGCACGCCCTGGCTGATCCTCGCCGACATGATCGTGTACCAGGCGATAAGGCCGGCACCGATCAGGCCGGTGATCAGGTAGATCGCACCGGAGGCCGCCAGCGGCACCCAGTCCTGTTTGAGCAGCGCCGGCAGGCCCCGGTCGATCCCGAACGCGATCAGTGCCGGGCCCGCGACCTGGGCGGCCGTCGACAGCACCACAATGAGCATCGCGCCGATGACGCGCCACCGCACCGGTCGAAGCAACGACCCGAGCAGACTCAGCGACCTGGCTCTGATCTGCTTGCTCTCCGCGGCGCTGAAGTCGCTGCGCTCTTCTCCCTCTACTCCGCTGACGCTCACAGCGCCGCCTCCCTTCTGGCGTCCCGCGCTTCTTCGTCTTCCAGACTGGAAATGACGAACTTGTAGTGCTCGCTCTGCCGGAGCAGATCGGAATGCCGACCTACGGCCGTGATCCGGCCGTCTTCGAGCAGGGCGACGCGGTCGGCGAGCATGACCGTTGACGGGCGGTGCGCCACGATCAACGCCGTCGTCGAGGCGAGCACCTCACGCAAAGCGGCCTCGACGAGCGACTCGGTGTCCACGTCCAGCGCCGAGAGCGGGTCGTCGAGCACCAGCACGGCCGGTTTCGCGGCGACAGCGCGAGCGAGCGCCAGTCGTTGCCGCTGACCGCCCGACAGGCTCATCCCCTCCTCGCCGACCAGGGTGTCCACCCCCTCGGGGAGGTCATGGACGAACCCCGCCTGGGCGACCTGCAGCGCCTCCTCGAGCGCGGCATCCGCTGCCGGCGAGCGCTCGGCCCACTCGGGGCGACCGAGCAGCACATTGTCGCGCACGGATGCCGAGAACAGCGTCGCATCCTCGAACGCCATCGCGAGGTGACGGCGCAGTTCCTCGCGGCCGAGGGCACGCACGTCCACCCCGTCGAGGGTCACCGCGCCCGCCGTCACGTCGTAGAGCCGGGTGGTGAGCGCCGTGAGGGTCGACTTGCCGGAGCCGGTCAGGCCGACGAGGGCCATGGTCTCCCCCGGTTCGAGTACCAGGTCGACACCGTCGAGCAGGTCGGGGAACCGGGCGGGCGAGTCTGGATAGCGGAAGTGCACGTTCTCGAAGGCGAGCCGTCCTCGCGGGTGTTCGATCGTGACGGCCTGCTCCGGGTCGGTGATCGAGTTCGGTGCGTCGAGCACGTCGAAGAACCGGTCGGTGGCCGTGCGCGTGTCGAAGGTCATCGACAGCAGGAATCCGACCGACTCCACCGGCCAGCGGAGCACCGTGGCGGTGGCGAAGAAGGCGACCAGGCCGCCAACGCTGAGCTCGCCCTGGCTGGCCAGCCAGACGCCAGCGACGAGGCAGAGCGCAAACGCCACGTCGGGCACGAGCAGCAGCCACAGCCAGATGCCGGCGATGGCGCGGGACTTCTCGATCTCCGTGCCGCGCAGGCTTTCCGCCTGCTCGGCGAAGTTCTTCAGCGCGAATTTGCCGCGCCCGAAGGCCTTGAGCACGCGGATGCCGTGCACGGACTCCTCGACGGCGGTCGCCAGGTCGCCGGCCTGGTCCTGACTGCGCCGCGCCACGACGGAATACTTCTCCTCGAACCGGTAGCCGACGATCCAGAGCGGCACAGAACAGACCATGAAGATGGTGCCGAGGACCCAGTTCATCGACACCAGGATCACGGCGCCGACGACGATCGTCAGCAGGTTGACCACGAGCAGCACGAAGCCGAAGGAGATCCACCGGCGGATCTGGTTCAGGTCGCTGACCGCCCGAGACAGCAGCTGGCCGCTCGGCCATTTGTCATGAAACGAGACGGGGAGGTCCTGCAGTCTGGCGTAGAGCGCGTTCCGCATCCTTGCCTCGATGTGGGTGCCCGGTGCGAGCACGAACCAGCGGCGCAGCGCGATCAGCACCGCTTCGAGCACGCCGAGGCCGAGGATGAGAATCACGGCGGGCCAGATCTGGGCGGAGTCCTGCCGGGACAGCGCGCCGTCAACGAGGCGTTGCAACACCTGCGGGATGGCGAGCGACACCAGCGCGGCCAGGAGGGCCGCGACCATGCCGAGGACGAGGCGTGGCATGGCCGGCTTCGCGTAGGGGTAGAGACGCAGCAGGGTCTGGAGGGTGGTCCTCCGGGTGGGTGGGGTGTCCCCTGCGGCGTCGAACGGATGTTCCTGGTCGGTGAGCGTGGTCACGTGAAAGTCCTGAACGGTCAGTTTTCTGGTGCGCGGTGGGCCGGCGCGTGCGGCGCAATGAGACGCCGGTGGGTGCCGACGACGTTCGGGTTCCGTCGGCGACGGGCGGAAGCGTGGCTGCTTCCGGTGCGCGGGCAGCGGGCTGGCGGAGCTGCGGGCCGGTGCGAGGGCCGGTCGTGCCGGTGCGTGTGCCGGCGGGTTACGCGGCGCTGGCGGGGCGGAGGCTGGCGGGGCGGAGGCTGGCGGGGCGGAAGCTGGCACTGAAGGCAGCGCCGAGGTTCGCATCCGGTGCGAGCTGTCGTTGTGCTGTCTGTGTCATGTCGGCCTCCTGAGCGCGTCGTGTTCTGTGCTGTGCCCCCCTGATCAGGCAGCCTTTCAGACTACGACCGATGCCGGCCGGGCGCAAGGGACAAATAGTCAGCGAACCCGAACACTGAGGCAGGTGACGCAGCCCTCGAGTTTCTCGAACTCGGAGATGTCGACGGTGACCACGCGGTAGCCGCGCTGGGCGAAGAGTCCCGCGGAGAGCGGGGCGGCCGAGGACATCAGCACGGTGCGGTCGTCGAGCACGACGACCGCGGTGCCGTGGGCCTCCGGAACGGGCAGGAACGTCTCGAACACCGATGGGTCGTCGACGAGCGGCGGAAAACCGATCACGGTGCCGTCGGGCAGCGCGGTGACCGCGGTCTTGAGGTGCAGCGCTCGGCTGATCGGCACCGCGACGACCGTGTAGCCGCGCGGCGCGAGGATGCCCCGCAACGCTTCGATGCCCTCGTCGTTGGTGCGGAGGCTCCGCCCGACGTACACGGTGCGACCGACCTTGAGCACATCGCCGCCGTCGAGAGTCCCTGGCAGGTCGAGGTGCTGCAGGGGGATGCCGAGCCGGGCCACGGCGGCCTCGGCGCCGGCCGTCTCGCCGCGGCGGGTCTCGGCGCCGGGGCTGGCGACGACGGCGAGGTCGCCGAACATGATCACGGCGTCCTCGATGAAGACGGAGTCCGGCAGCTCCGGCGCGGGCTCGACCTCGACGGTCTCCCAGCCCTCGGCCTCCAGCGCGGCGACGTAGCCGCGCCACTGCGTCTCGGCCAGCGCCGGATCCACCTCGGTGCGCTCGATGTGCGTGAGGAGCCCTTCGGCGAGGTTGCGGGCGGGCCGGCGCACGAGGGCGCGGCGCTGGGAAGGCTGGGGCACGGCGACGGGTTCCATCCCGCCAGTGTATGGCCCGGCAGCCGCCCGTGATTCGGCGGAAGCCGGGCGCCGCTGCGCGAGAGTCGGGACTCCCCCGCAGTGGCGCCCAGCGTCAGCGGCGCGCCGCGTCCAGCCGGCCCGGCGCGGCCAGCCGGCGCGGCGTC
>NZ_SOFH01000016.1 GCF_004402495.1 Cryobacterium sp. HLT2-28
CTGAGCAGCCCGAACGCGATCCCGTCCAGGGCCGCGGCTACGGCCTCCCGCGCCCGCCCGATCCGTTGCGCCGGCCCGGCGCCGTCCGGATCAGGCCCGACCGGAACAGGCCCGGCCGGAACAGACCCGTCCGAAACAGACCCGGCCGGGGCGCCAGTCGACTCCGAGCCGGTCAGGCCGAACGCTGACCGATTCGCCGCCCCTGCCGGGGCGGCCTGTGACTGCGGATCCGAGGCTCCTGCCATGTCACCAGTGTACGCCGAATCGAACACAAAGTTGAGACTTTGTCATAAAAATGTCTTCAGAAATCGAGACAATGTTCGAATTAGTGCGTTCAAGCGGTGGTGGCGGGCGCGTCAGGCCGATGCGGCCTTCGACGGGGCGTCGCCCTCGTCGGCCAGCGATTCGGAGAATCGGACGAGGTAGCCGTCCGGGTCCTGGACCAGGAACTGGGACACCCCGGCTCTGGTGTCTCCCGTTCGGTACCACGTCGTTTCCGGGGCCAGGAAGAGCGGCCAGCCCGCCGCCGCGAGGCGATCGACCAGGGGCGCTATCGCCGGAACCGCAACCTGGAAGTTCACGCCGCGGCCGAGGGGCCGGTCCAGGGAGCCCGTGACCCAGTCGCGGCCGATCCCGATTTGGTCGAGCATGAGGTGCGCCGTCCCGCAGCAGAGGTAGGCGAATCCGTCCTCCGGCCGGTCGTAGAGCACCTCGAACCCGCAGAGCGTCACCCAGAACCCGAGGCTGGCCGCGAGGTCGCCGACCATCAGTTCCGGCACGAGGCCGGGGAATTCCCTGATGCTTCGTTCCGTCTCGTTGTCCATGCCTCCCAGTATGGTGGCGGGCGATGGACCAGCGGTCGGGTTCGACGTCGAACCGCGTCAGGCCCGGTTGTCGTCGAGCTCGAACACCTTCAACAGCTCGGCGATCGCCGTCGCGCGCTCCTCGCCGCCCGCCTCGAACATGGCCGTCACGTGGCTGCAGGGCAGCCCAGTTCCCGGTACCCCCTGTGGGGTACCGGCAAATCGGTCGGGGCGCCCTGAGTAGAGTTGGGGGCATGCGTCGACTGGTTCGCCTTCTCCTGTCCGGTTCACTGGTGGTCGCGGTGTCGCTCGGGGCGCTCGTGCTGCTCGGGGGGACGGCCTCATCACCGGCCAGCGCATCGGCGGCAGGAATGACGACCGCCGCGCAACCGGTGGCAGCGCCCGGCATCGTCCGCTCCGGCACCGACGATTTCACCTTCGACTCCTGGCGCTCCGAGTTCCGGCTCGGCCTCACCGCGGACGGCCACTCCAGCCTCACCACCACCGAGACGATCGTGGCACGGTTCCCGGACATCGACCAGAACCACGGCATCCGTCGCGCCATCCCCACCCACTACGACGGCCACCCGACCGGGCTCACCCTGGTCGGCGTCACCGACGAGAACGGCACACCCCGGGCTTTCGAGAGCGAGACCACCAGCGACAACGGGCCCGAGTTCCTCACCGTGACGATCGCGGCCGACGACTTCGTGCACGGCGCGCAGACCTACGTGATCACCTACCGCCAGATCGACGTCACCCTCGTTCCCGACAACGCGAACGACGAGGAGTTCTACTGGGAGGTCAACGGCACAGGCTGGAACCAGCCGTTCGGCGACGTTTCGGCCACGCTGACCGTGGCCGACGCGCTCGTGCCCCGGCTCGCCGGCCGGACGGACTGCTACCAGGGCGGCATCGACTCCTCCGCTGCCTGCGCCGGCCTGACCGGTTCGGCCGACGGCAGCCAGGTCACGGCAACCGCCGGAGCCCTCGGCCCGCACGAGGGGCTCACCATGGTGGTCGCGTTCGAACCCGGCACCTTCGTGCCCCGGGACTCGTCCTTCACGGCGAACCCGTTCCCGAGCATCGGCCTCGGTGCGGCCCTGATCGGCCTGATCGGGGCGATCATCGCCTCCGTGCAGCGGGCCACCCGCTGGCGCAGCGCTCCGGGTCGCCCCACCATCATCGCCGAGTACCTCCCGCCGAAGGGGGTCAACCTGCTCCAGGCCGGCGACGTGTCAGCGGCGTCCGCCAAGGCCATGGCCGCCCAGTTCCTCTCCTTCGCCGTGCGCGGCAACGTGCGGGTGCTCGAGGGTGACGGCAAGAAGCACTACCTGCTCGAGCTGCGGCACTCCCGCAGTCTCGACCAGACCGAGCACGCGGTGCTCGCCAAGCTCTTCCCCGGCCTCGCCCCCGGCACGCTGCGCGACCTGAAGGCGAAGGACACGGGGCTGGCGACCGCGCTCCTGGCCGAACAGCGCTCCAACCGCAAACGGATGCTCAGTGACGGCCTCCGGGAACACAAGGGCGGCTCGACCCGCCGCCGGCTGCTGTTCGCGGCCGTGGCCAGCGCCGTGATCGCGGTCGTCGCGAGCATCATCGGCCTGGTCGCCGAGATCGGCGGAGGCTGGCCGGCCCTGGTGCTCGTGCTGGGCATCCTCTTCGCCGTGGTCACGATGATCATGGCCGGGAGCGTGCGGCCGCTCACCGCGGCCGGCTCCGAGCTGCGCGACTACCTCACGGGCGTCAAACTCTACATCGGCGTGGCCGAAGCCGACCGGCTGCGTGTTCTGCAGAGCCCGGTCGGCGCCCTCCGGTCGCCGTACCGGCCCGACCCGGCCGAGGTGCTGGCCGACGCCGGGCTCGACCCGACCGGCCTGCCAGCCGGCGCGATGGATCCGAACCGGCCGTTGCAGGTGCTGAAACTCTACGAACGGCTGCTGCCCTACGCCGTGCTGTTCGGCCAGGAGAAGGAGTGGTCCGGCGTGCTCGGTGAGTACTACACGCAGAGCGGCACCCAGCCGGACTGGTACGCCGGAAGCGCCGGCTTCAACGCCGGTTACTTCGCGGCGGGCATCAGCTCGTTCGCGAGTTCCACCTCGGCCGCCTGGTCGGGAACGGCGTCCAGCTCGTCCAGCTCGGGCGGAGGAGGCGGGGGTTCCGTCGGCGGGGGCGGCGGCGGCGGCGGGGGAGGGGGCGTCTGATGGGTACTCCCGTTGCTCCCACCTTCACCCGGTCCGCGCTCGCACCCGGCCTGCTCGGCGCCATGGCGCTGCTCGGCGGCCTCGCCCTGCTCGATTCGCCCGGCTACATCGTCATCCGCTACGCCGTGAGCATCCTGGCGCTGATCGTCTGCGTCTTCGCCTGGCAGGCACGGTCCTGGTGGTGGCTGCTGCTGCTCGGCCCGATCGCCGTGCTCTGGAACCCGGTCTTCGTGATCGCGCTGCACGGGCAGGGCTGGGTGTCCGCCCAATTCGCGGCCGCGCTGGCCTTCATCGTCGCCGGCGTGCTCACCAAGGTGCCGGTGCAGCGGGCCGGTGGTGCGGGCGTAGACTGAATCAGCGCCTTGAAAGCCCGGCCACCGTCTTGACCGTGCCGCTCCCCGAAAAACGTGGGCTGCACGAATATGGTTGACGCGGTGTTCGATTCAGGGTTCGGCGTAT
Organism: Cryobacterium sp. HLT2-28; assembly: GCF_004402495.1. Classification (GTDB taxonomy): domain Bacteria; phylum Actinomycetota; class Actinomycetes; order Actinomycetales; family Microbacteriaceae; genus Cryobacterium; species Cryobacterium mannosilyticum. Next base: position 3,467 of record NZ_SOFH01000016.1, read on the forward strand.
CGATCGCACCGGCATCCACGGATGCCGCAACACGACGAGCGCGGCTCCGTCTGCCGTGCTGCTGTGAAGTTGGAGAAGAATGGCATACACCCGCCACCAGGCCGCAGGTTCGAACAACCGTGCCGCGGCCGGAGGCCGCGCCAGGCAGCGGCCCCGTTCCCGCGACGACGACGCGCCCATCATCCCCATCCTCGCCCGCAAGGTGCGCGAGGTGGAGGCGAAGGCGCAGACCGGTGGCAAGCTCGGCCCGACCAACCGCACCAAGTACCAGGTCATCGCCCTGCTCATGCGCGAGGAGCGCGCCAGGGTCAAGGCCGACAAGGAACTCACCGACGCGAACCGGGCTGAACTGCTCAAACGCCTCGACGGCATCGCCCAGATCCTCGCGAAGACGGCCGCCCGCGACACCAGCCTGATCACCCTGCTCGAACCCGACGCCGGTGTCTCCACCGTCGCGCAGCGGTTCCGCCGTGACTGGCTGCTCGAATCCGGGGCCGAGCTCAGCCCCGACGAACTCATCATCACCCGCGAACCGGAGGCCAAGCCCGAGGTCGCCGAGAACCAGGTCGTCCCGCAGTCGGTGAAGGCCCGCCAGCTCGCGAACCCGTTCCTGGCCCCCGACTTCAGCGCGGCCCAGGCCCGCCCCGTCGTCTCCGCCCGCCGGCTCGCGAACTGGGACCTGATCGGCCCGTTGTTCAAATCGTTCGAGTACGGGTCCGGCGGCCAGGCCGCCAGCATGGACCTGCCGGAGGCACCCAAGGTCGACCGGCTGTCACCTCCCGGGATGGAGCTGATGCGTCACCAGGCCCGGTTCGTGGAGAACGCGCGTCTCGGCCACCGCAGCTACCTGCTCGCCGACGAGCCGGGGCTCGGGAAGACGGCGCAGAGCCTGCTCGCGGCATCCGTCGCCGGCGCCTACCCGCTGCTGGCCATCGTGCCCAACGTGGTCAAGATGAACTGGGTGCGCGAAGTCGAAATGTGGACCCCGCACCGCCGGGCCACCGTCATCCACGGTGACGGCCAGACCCTCGACGCGTTCGCCGACGTCGTCATCGTCAACTACGACGTGCTCGACCGGCACCGCACCTGGCTCGGCACGCTCGGCTTCAAGGGCATGGTCGTCGACGAGGCCCACTTCATCAAGAACCTGCAATCCCAGCGGTCCAAGCACGTGCTGGCCCTGGCCGAGCAGATCCGCCGCCGCACCCCGGGCGGGAATCCGCTCCTGATGGCGCTGACCGGAACGCCGCTGATCAACGACGTCGACGACTTCCGCGCGATCTGGCAGTTCCTCGGCTGGATCGACGGCGACAAGCCCACCCCGAAGCTCATGCAGCGGCTCGAAGCGACCGGGCTGACCCCCGCCGACCCCGGCTTCTACGCCGAGGCGCGCGCCGCCGTGATCGACATGGGTATCGTGCGCCGCCGCAAGATCGACGTCGCCGCCGACCTGCCGGCCAAGCGGATCGCCGACCTCCCGGTCGAACTCGACGACGACCTGGGCCGGTCCATCCGCCAGGCCGAGCGCGAACTCGCCGCCCGCCTGGTCACCCGGTACAACGGCCTCGTCGCCGCCCGGCACCCGGGCGAGAAGTACCCCGTGCTCACCGAGGAGCAGCGTGCCGCGTTCATCCGCGCCGTCGCCCACGCCGAACTCGAGGAATCCAAGGGCCAGACCACGGGGGAGAACGTCTTCACCATGGTGCGCAAGATCGGCCAGGCCAAGGCCGGCCTCGCCGCGGACTACACGGTCCAGCTCGCGCACTCGGTGGGCAAGGTCGTGTTCTTCGCCAAGCACATCGACGTTATGGACGCCGCCGAGGACATCTTCGCCAAGCGCGGCCTGCGCTCCGTCTCACTGCGCGGCGACCAGACGGCCCTGGCCCGCCAGGCCGCGATCGACTCGTTCAACAACGACCCGGGCGTCGCCGTCGTGGTCTGCTCCCTCTCCGCGGCCGGCGTCGGCGTCAACCTGCAGGCCGCGTCGAACGTCGTGCTCGCCGAGCTCAGCTGGACCGCCGCCGAACAGACGCAGGCCATCGACCGGGTGCACCGGATCGGCCAGGACGAACCCGTCACCGCGTGGCGGATCATCGCCGCCCACACCATCGACGCTCGCATCGCCGAACTGATCGGCAGCAAGCAGGGCCTCGCGGCCCGCGCGCTCGACGGGGCGGAGGACGAGATATCGTCCGCCGACTCCGTTCAGGCCAGCGCATTGATCTATCTGCTCACCCAGGCACTTGACGGGGAGTTGTAGGAGCGCCCCTCACCGGCGTTGATTTGAATCCGGGCCCATTACGGGACCATCATTAGGAGGCGGTGAAGGCGCCGACATGGTTAATCGTGCATGAAGGAGCTGTCACAAATGAAAATTGGTATCCTCACCAGCGGTGGAGACTGCCCAGGACTGAACGCCGTTATTCGCGGCTCCGTCCTTAAAGGCGTTCGCGTTCTCGATGCCGAATTCGTCGGTATTCGGAACGGCTGGAAAGGCCTGGTAGAAGGCGACTTTATGACCCTGGACCGGCACAGCGTGCGCGGTCTTTCCCGCCAGGGAGGCACCATCCTCGGCAGCTCCCGCACGAACCCGTTCGAGGGCGATCGCGGCGGCCCCGTTAACATCCAGAAGACGATGGACGCAGAGGGCATCGACGCGATCATCGCGATCGGCGGCGAGGGCACCCTCACCGCGGCACGCCGGCTGACGGATGCCGGGATCAAGATCGTCGGCGTCCCCAAGACGATCGACAACGACCTCGAGGCGACCGACTATTCGTTCGGCTTCAACACCGCCGTGGAAATCGCCACCGAGGCCATCGACCGCCTCCGCACCACCGCTGACTCGCACGGCCGCTGCATGATCGTCGAGGTCATGGGCCGCCACGTGGGCTGGATCGCCCTGCACGCCGGCATGGCCGGTGGAGCCCACGCCATCCTCACCCCCGAGCAGCCGCAGACCATCGACCAGATCTGCGAGTGGGTGCTGCACGTTCGCGACCGCGGCCGCGCACCCGTGCTCGTCGTGTCGGAGGGCTTCAAGCTCGCCGGCATGGACGAGGCGCTCTCCACCAAGGGCCTCGACGCGTTCAACCGCCCCCGCCTCGGCGGCATCAGCGAAATGATCGCCCCCATGGTCGAGGAGCGCACGGGCATCGAAACCCGCGCGACGGTCCTCGGCCACACCCAGCGCGGCGGCGCCCCGTCGGCCTACGACCGGGTGCTCGCCACCCGCCTCGGCATGGCGGCCGTCGACGCCGTCTACGCCGGCCAGTGGGGCTCCATGGTTTCGCTGCGCGGCACCGACATCGAGATCGTCAGCATCGCCGACGCCACCATCGGCCTGAAGACCGTCCCGCAGGCCCGCTACGACGAGGCCGCGGTTCTCTTCGGCTAAACCCGTCCGGATCGGAACCGAGGGGTCCCGAACCGTTCTTCCCGCACGGGGAAGTCCGGTTCGGGACCCCTCGTCGGTTCCCCGCCCGGAGTCAGGCCAGTTTGGCCTGCACCTGCGCGAGCGACGGGTTCGTCGCCGCCGACCCGTCGGGGAAGAGCACGGTCGGCACCGTGCGGTTGCCGCCGTTGAGGCTCATCACGAGCTCTGATGTGCCGTCGACCTCTTCGACGTTCACCTCGGTGTAGCCGATGCCGACCCGGTCGAGCTGGGACTTCAGGCGAGAGCAGTAGCCGCACCAGGTCGTCGTGAACATGGTGATGGTTCCGGATGCGGGCACGAAGTTCATCCCCGCAGCCTAACAAGGCCCGGCCCGGGCAACGCTGGGAACCCCGCTCCAGCCCGCCGGCGCCAGTACCATGGGGCCATGGCCCTTCCCCAGGTGTGCGTCTGCTACCTCACCCGCCGGAGCCCTGACGGGGCTCTCCAGGTGCTGCTCGGCCGAAAAAAGAAGGGCCTGGGCCTCGGCAACATCGTCGGCCTCGGCGGCAAGCTCGAGCCGGGGGAGACCCCCGTGCAGGCGGCGGTGCGCGAAATCGAGGAGGAGTCCGGGCTGTCCGTCGCGGAGGCCGATCTGTCGCCCCGCGGAGTGCTGACCTACCTGTTCCCGCACCGGGAGTCCTGGAGCCAGGAGTCCACCGTCTTCGTCTGCGCCCGGTGGGAGGGGATTCCGCGCGAGTCCGACGAGCTGGATCCCGAGTGGTTCGACGTGGCATCCCTGCCCGTGGACGAGATGTGGGACGACGCCAGGCACTGGCTGCCGGGGGTGCTGTCCGGGATCCCGGTGCGGGCCACCTTCACCTTCGGCGAGGACCTCGCATCCGTGGTCGCGCGGAGCTGAATTGACCTGCCTGCCTCAGGCTGTCAGGATCAATGGAGAAGCTTGATCGCACGGCCTCCGCGGGGAAGCGAACGGATTCGGCACTCCCACTTCAACACAGTCAAGAGAGATGCCGGTGGATTTCACCCTGATCGTTGTGCTGGTCATCGCACTGGCCCTGGTTTTCGACTTCACCAACGGGTTCCATGACACCGCGAATGCGATGGCAACCCCGATCGCGACCGGCGCCATGCGCCCCAAGGTCGCCGTCGGCCTGGCCGCCGTGCTCAACCTCGTCGGCGCCTTCCTCTCCACCGAGGTGGCGAAGACGGTGTCGGGCGGAATCATCCGCGAGGGCGACGGCGGGGTGCAGATCACGCCGGAGATCATCTTCGCGGGCCTGATCGGTGCCATCGTCTGGAACCTGATCACCTGGCTGCGCGGACTGCCGTCCAGTTCCAGCCACGCCCTGTTCGGCGGGCTGATCGGCGCGGCGATCATCGGGATCGGCTTCCAGTCCGTCGACTACACCGTGGTCGTGGCCAAGGTGATCCTGCCCGCGCTGATCGCGCCGCTCACCGTGGGTGTGGTCGCGTTCATCGCCACCCGGCTCGCCTACTTCATCACCCGGCGGGACACCGGCCGTGCGGACGGCCGGGGCGGTTTCCGCTACGCCCAGATCTTCTCCTCCTCGCTCGTTGCCCTCTCCCACGGCACCAACGACGCGCAGAAGACGATGGGCGTGATCACACTCACCCTGATCGCCGGCGGCGTGCAGTCGGTCGGCAGCGGCCCCCAGCTCTGGGTGATCGTCGTCTGCGCCCTGGCCATCGCCATCGGCACCTACACCGGCGGCTGGCGGATCATCCACACCATGGGCCGGGGCCTGACCGACGTCAAGCCGGCCCAGGGCTTCGCGGCCGAGACCAGCACCGCGGCGACCATCCTCGCCTCCAGCCACCTCGGCTTCGCCCTCTCCACCACCCAGGTGGCCTCCGGTTCGGTGATCGGCTCCGGCCTCGGTCGCCGCGGCGCCACCGTGCGCTGGGGGATGGCCGGCCAGATCGCGCTCGGCTGGGTGCTCACCCTGCCGGCCTCCGCCATCATGGGCGCCTTCGCCGCGGGCTTCGCCCTGCTCGGGCCGGTCGGCATCGTGATCGACCTGATCCTCGGCTCGCTCGTCGTCGTGCTGCTGTTCCGCCGCGCCCAGCGCAGCCGCATCTCGCACGACAACCTGCACGACATCGATGACGCCGGCCGCGTCGTCAAGATCCGCAAGACACCGCGCAAGATCGCGCGCCGGGACCGGAAGAAGGTCGCGCTGTGATCGACTGGGCAGCATTCGTCGTCGTCGCCGGGGCGTCGCTCCTCGGCTCCGTTGTGGTGGTGAGTCTGTACTCCCTCGGCCTGCGGCTGCTGACCAGCGCCGGCCGCGCCCTCGTCGTCGACCCGCAGTCGTTCACCGGAGCGATCACCATCCTCACCCCGAAGCGGGCGGCCAAGGAAGCCAGGCGCGCCCGGAAGACGGCATCCGCGAACCCGCTCACCGTGGGCCAGAAGCGCCTCGCCCTGGTCGGCGCGTACGCCTGCTTCGTGCTCTGCGTCGGCGCGGTGCTCTACGGCGTCTACCTGATCGTGCCGGCCCTGCACCGCTAGCCCCCGTCGGCCCCAGCCGCCCAAACGTTGAATTCGAAACACGTTCTGCCGGGGATGTCGGCGCGGGAAGGGACCGGCGGGGGCGGGGGCCGGAGTCAGCGGTCGGTGCCGCGCAGGCGGCCGACCCAGCTCATCAGGTGGTAGACCACGATCGCGGCGATCGTTCCGAGCGCGATCCCGTTGAAGCTGAGCGCCCCGATGGTGAAGGTGTAGTCGGCGATGCCGATGATCAGCGCCGTCGCGGCGGTGAACTGGTTGACCGGGCGGCTGAAGTCCACCTTGTTGTCGAGCCAGATCTTCACGCCGATGATGCCGATCAGGCCGTAGAGCGCGGTGGTGACCCCGCCGAGCACGCCGGCCGGGATCGTGTTGATCACGGAGCCGATCTTGGGGGAGAGGCCGAGCAGGATCGCCACGATGCCGGCCACCCAGTAGGCGGCGGTGGAATAGATCCGGGTGGCTGCCATCACGCCGATGTTCTCGCCGTAGGTGGTGGTCCCCGACCCGCCGCTGAACCCGGCGAGCATGGTGGCCAGGCCGTCGGCCATCAGGGCGCGACCGGTGTACCGGTTCACCTTCGCATCCGTCATCTGGGCGACGCCCTTGATGTGGCCGACGTTCTCGGCCACCAGCACCAGCACGACCGGCAGGAACGCCGGCAGCAGGCCGAACACGGCGGGGTTCTCGAACGGGTTCGCGGGGCCGGTGAACTGGGGCAGGCCGAACCAGGGCGCCGCGGCCACCTTGCCGAAGTCGACCTCGCCGAACGAGACGGCGGCCAGGTAGCCGATGACGACGCCGATGAAGATCGAGAGCCGGCCGAGGATGCCGTTGAACAGCACGGTCGAGAGGATGACCGCGGCGAGCGTGATGATCGCGGTCAACGGGGCGGCGGCGAAATTGCTCTTCGCAACCGGGGCCAGGTTGAAACCGATCAGGGCCACGATCGCGCCCGACACGACGGGCGGCATCAGGGTGTCGATCCAGCCGGTCCCGGTGAGCTGCACGACCAGGCCGATGACGGCCAGGAGGAATCCGACCACGACGATGCCGAACAGGGCACTGCCCATCCCGGCCGTGGCCGTCGCGGCGGTGATCGGGGCGATGAACGCGAACGAGGAGCCGAGATAGCTGGGCAGCTTATTGCGCGTGATCAGGAGGAACAGCAGGGTGCCGATGCCGGAGAAGAGCAGGGTCGTGCTCGGGGGGAAGCCCGTGAGCAGCGGCACGAGGAAGGTGGCCCCGAACATCGCCACCACGTGCTGGGCGCCGATCCCGATGGTCAGCGGCCAGTTCAGGCGCTCGCCCGGGCCGACCACGTCCTGGGCTCCGACCGTCTTTCCGTCGCCGTGCAGGGTCCAGGGCAGTGCCATGTGTGTCTCGTTTCTTGTCTGACGTCTCCTGCGATCGTAGTGAAGAATTAGGATCGGACGGTGACCCGACCCGTGCAGACCACCCGCGAAGACACGCTCGACGTCCCGATTTCGACCGGCACGGTGCGGGGAATCAGGGAGCGCGGCGTGCGCGCCTGGCGGGGCATCCCCTACGCGGCGCCGCCGGTGGGTGCGCTCCGGTTCCGGGCTCCGCAGCCTGCCCCGGCCTGGCCGGGGGTGCGCGACGCCCAGCGCTGGGGGCCGGTCGCGCCGCAGAGCCACCGCGGCCAGTTCATCGGCGCGCACCCGAGGATCCCGCAGGGCGAGGACTGCCTGAACCTCAACGTGATCGCCCCCGACGCCCCCGTCGACCCGGGCAACCTCCGGCCGGTGATGGTCTTCATCCACGGCGGCGCCTACAGCGTGGGGTCCTCCCGCGAGGTGCCCCGGCAGGGCGAGGGTCTGGTGCGCCGTGGCGGGGTGCTCTACGTCAGCCTGAACTACCGCCTGGGCGCCCTCGGCTACCTCGACTTCAGCCGCTACGGCAGCGCCGAGCGCCCGTTCGAGAGCAATCTCGGCCTGCGCGACCAGGTTGCGGCCCTGCAGTGGGTGCGGGAGAACATCCGCAGGTTCGGCGGCGACCCGGATGCCGTCACCCTGTTCGGCGAGTCGGCCGGCGGGAACGCGGTGACGACCCTGATGACCGTGCCGAGCGCTGCCGGGTTGTTCCAGCGCGCGATCGCGCAGAGCGCCCCGCCGAACGCCGTCTACCTGCCGGAGCAGTCCGGGGAGTGGGCCCGCGACTTCGTCGAGATCCTCCGGCGCGCCACCGGTCAGGGCCCGGACGGCGCGGCCGAGGGACCGGCCGCCGACGCGGCCTCGCTGCTCCTCGCCGTCGACCCGGCCGTGCTCGCGGCGGCGACCACCGAACTCACCCTCCGCGCCCCCGACCGGTACCCCGGCACCATCCCGCTCTCGCCGGTGATCGACGGCACGTTCCTTCCCGAGCGGCCGCTCGACGCATTCAAGGGCGGACGTGCCCACCGGATCCCCCTGATCATCGGCACGAACGCGCGGGAGGGCTCGCTGTTCAGCGGCCGGATCGACATCCTGGCGACCACCCCGAAACGGATCAGCGCGATCTTCGTCAACACCAAGAAGAAGGCCCGCCGGGCGCTCAAGGCGCAGTACCCGGGCATCCCCGCGCTGCGGCCGGCGCTCGACTTCGGCGGCGACTTCTCGTTCTGGTATCCGAGCGTGAAGGTGGGGGAGCGGCACTCCCGTTACGCGCCGGTCTACTTCTACCGCTTCGACGCGGCGCCCCGGCTGGTGCGGCTGCTCGGCCTCGACGCCACCCACGGCCTGGAACTCTTCCCCCTGTTCGACCGGCTCGACGGCTGGTTCGGCCGGTCGATGACCGCGCTCGGCGGCCGCCGGGCGTTCGCGGCGATCGGCGCGAGGATGCAGCGCTGGTGGCTCGCCTTCGCCGCCACGGGGGAGCCGGATGCGGCGTGGCCGCCCTACGACGAGGCCGGCCGTCGCACGCTCATCATCGACGCCGTCGACCGGGTCGAATCCGATCCGCTCGGTGACCGCCGGGTCGCCTGGGGCAGGTTCGTGCCCCACGTCTGACCCTCGCACGGGGCCGCGTCCGGCGGGAGCTCCCGCGGGCCGTAAACTAGGGAACTGAAAATACGCTGAGTCGGACACCAGGAGCACACCATTTCTGCAACAGAGACCCACACCATGACCGAGCCCACCCCGAAGCCGGGCGCGAAGGCCAGGCTTGACCGCTACTTCGAGATCACGGGACGCGGTTCCACCTGGGGCCGGGAGATCCGCGGCGGACTGGTCACGTTCGTCACAATGGCGTACATCGTCATCCTGAACCCGCTCATCCTCGGTGGTTTCAGCGCCGACCAGGCGTCGGTCGACGTTGTCGGCGGCTGGCTGCCCAACGCGCAGGTCGCGGCCGTCACGGCCCTCACCGCCGGCGTCATGACGATCCTCTTCGGCGTGATCGCCCGGCTGCCGTTCGGTTTCGCCGCCGGCCTCGGCATCAACTCGTTCCTCGCGGTCAGCGTCGTCGGCCAGGTCACCTGGCCGGAGGCGATGGGCCTCGTGCTGATCAACGGGCTGATCATCGTGCTGCTCGCCTCCACCGGGCTGCGGGAACTCATCTTCAACGCGGTCCCGCGCCAGCTCAAGATCGCCATCACCGTGGGGATCGGCCTGTTCATCGCCTTCATCGGCCTGGTCGACTCCGGCTTTGTGCGCTCCAGCGGCACGGCATCCCCGCCGGTGCAGCTCGGCGACAACGGCTCGATCGTCAGCCTGCCGACGACCGTGTTCGTGATCGGCCTGATCATCCTCGGCATCCTCGTCGCCCGCAAGGTCAAGGCCGCGCTGCTGATCGGCATCCTCGGCACCACCATCATCGCCGTCATCCTCGAGGCCATCTTCAAGGTCGGCCCGTCGCTCGGCCAGAACCCCGACGGCTGGAACCTCAACGCTCCCGTGCTGCCGACCACCGTCGTCGCCCTGCCCGACCTCGGCCTGATCGGCCAGGTCAGCTTCGGCGCGTTCGACCGGATCGGCGTGCTCGCCGCGATGATGCTGGTCTTCACCCTCGTCTTCACCAACTTCTTCGACGCGATGGGCACCATGACCGGCCTCGCCAACGAGGCAGGGCTCGCAGACGACAAGGGCAACTTCCCCCGGCTCAAGTCCGCGCTGATCGTCGAGGGCGTCGGCGCCGTCCTGGGCGGCGCCACCTCCGGCTCCTCGAACACCGTGTTCATCGAGTCCGGCGCCGGCATCGGCGAGGGCGCCCGCACCGGCCTGGCCAACGTCGTCACCGGCGCCCTGTTCCTGGCCGCGATGTTCTTCACGCCGCTCACCCAGATCGTGCCGCTCGAGGTGGCCGCGGCCGCCCTCGTGATCGTCGGCGCGATGATGGTGTCGCAGATCCGCTTCATCGACTTCTCCGAGTTCTCGATCGTATTCCCGGTGTTCCTCACGATCATCGTCATGCCGCTCACCTACTCGATCGCCAACGGCATCGGCGCCGGCTTCGTCAGCTGGGTGCTGGTGCGCTCCTTCTCGGGCAAGGCGAAGGAGATCAGCCCGCTGCTCTGGATCGTCGCGGCCGGGTTCCTGGTCTACTTCGTCCGCGGACCGATCCAGGCGCTGCTCGGCGCCTGACCGACGGGAACCCCCGGGTCCATTCGGGGGCTAACCCCATGGCCGGCGTTCCGGGGCGGCCGTAACGTGATGGGGAGAGCCGCACCAGCGGCTCTCCCAACCAGAAGGAGCATCACCCATGTCAACCATCGCCCCGGATCAGGCGCCGGTTTCATTTCCCCAGCCGGCACCGGCCACCCCCCAGACGGCCGCCCCGAGCAGCCCCCTCGCCGTGTCCAGCCTCGTGCTCGGACTGGTCTCGATCCTGGCCGGCTGGACGTTCCTGGCCCCGCTCGCCGGGCTGATCACCGGCATCCTCGCCCTCGGCCGGGAGCCGCAGGCGCGCACCATGGCGCTGTGGGGCATCGTGCTCAACGCGGTGATGCTCGCCGGCGCCGTCATCGTCGTGCTGCTCGCGCTGGGCTTCGGCCTCGCGTTGCTGCCGTTCGCCTTCGTCTTCTAGAACCCGCCGGGCGCCCGGCCGAGGATCATTCCAGGAAGCCGCGCAGGAGCAGGGCCGTGCCGGCCAGATGCTCGGTCATCGCCTGCGCGGCCGTATCCGCCCGGCCGGTCAGGATCGCCGTGACGATCTGCTCATGCTGCAGATCCGAGTGGGCGATGTTCGGCCCGAGTGACGGGATGTTGTCGAGCAGCTCGTTCACCCGCATCCGCACCTCCGCCAGCAGCGGCACGAGCGACGCCGACCCGGCCAGTTCGCCGATGGTCAGGTGCAGCCGGGAGTCCAGCCGGCGGTAGTCCTCTCCGGTGGCCCCGATCGAGTCGCTCAGGCTGTTCCAGAGCACCTCGCGCTCACCCGGCGTCAGGGCTCGGGCGGCCGCGTGCCGGGCGGCGCCGACCTCGAGGATCTCCCGCAGGGCCAGGATGTCCTCGATCTCCGCCGCGCCGATCTCGCGCCGGGCCACCAGCTCGCCGCCGGGGTCCACCCCCGGGGTCTGCGCCGGCAGCTCGGCGCTGACGAAGGTTCCGCCGTAGCGGCCGCGCCGTGAGACGAGGTAGCCGGCCTCCGCGAGGGAGGCGATCGCGTCCCGCAGGGTGTCCCGGCTCACCGCCAGCATGGCGGACAGCTCCCGCTCGGCCGGCAGCCGCTCACCCGGGCCGATCAGGCCCAGCCGCACGGTCTGGAGCAGTCGTTGCACGGTCTCCTCGAACGCGTTGCCGCCGTGCACGGGGCGCAGCAGCAGCCCGCTGTCCAGGCCTGGCTGGTCGTCGATCATGGTGTCGTCCCTGCTTCGTGCGTGTTCCCCGGTCACCCGGGCTTTCAGTCCACCACGTTCCGGCTCAGACCGGCGTCACGTAGGCCGAGCTGATGCCCCCGTCGACCAGGAAGGTGGAGCCGGTGATGAAGGACGAGTCGTCGCTTGCCAGGAACGCGACGGCGGCCGCGAGCTCCTCCGGCTCGGCGAAACGCCCCACCGGGATGTGCACGAGCCGCCGGGCCGCGCGCTCCGGATCCTTCGCGAACAACTCCTGCAGCAACGGGGTGTTCACCGGCCCCGGGCAGAGCGCGTTCACCCGGATTCCCTGGCGGGCGAACTGCACGCCCAGTTCGCGGCTCATCGCGAGCACGCCGCCCTTCGACGCGGTGTAGGAGATCTGGCTCGTCGCCGAGCCGAGCACGGCCACGAACGAGGCCGTGTTGATGATCGACCCGCTGCCCTGCCTGACCATGTAACGGAGCGCGGCCCGGCAGCAGAGGTAGACCGACTTGAGGTTGACGTCCTGCACCTTCTGCCAGGCCGGCAGCTCGGTCGTCTCGATCGAGTCGTCGTCGGGCGGGGAGATCCCGGCGTTGTTGAAGGCCACGTCGACGGACCCGTAGGTGAGGTACGCGGTGTCGAAGAGAGCGTTGACCTCATCCTCATCCGTCACGTCGACCCGCACGAAGAGGCCGTCGACGAGTTCGGCCGCGGTGAGCCCCGCCTTCTCGTCGAGGTCGCCGATCACGACGGTGGCACCCTCCGCGGCGAACCGCCGCGCGGTGGCCAGGCCGATGCCGCTGGCGCCGCCGGTGACGACGGCCACCTTGCCGGCGAGCCGCCGGGTGAGGTCGATGGGGGTGAGGCTGCTCATGGGTTGCTCCTTCGATGGACTGACCGGGACTGGGGGTTCCCGCTGGCGGGAACTCAGTCGACGGCGATGAACACGTTCTTCGTCTCGGTGAAATTGAGCGGGGCATCCGGGCCGAGTTCGCGGCCGAGGCCCGACTGCTTGAACCCGCCGAACGGGGTCGAATAGCGCACCGAGGAGTGCGAGTTGACCGAGAGGTTCCCGGATTCGACGGCCCGGGCGACCCGGATGGCCCGGCCGACGTCCCTGGTCCAGATCGAGCCCGACAGCCCGTACTCGGTGTCGTTGGCCAGGCGCACGGCGTCGGCCTCGTCGTCGAAGGGGAGCACGGTCACGACCGGTCCGAAGATCTCCTCCGTGACGGTACGGTCGGTCCGGGACGCGGGGGTGAGCACGGTCGGCGGGAACCAGAACCCCGGCCCGTCGGGCACGGAGCCGCGAATCGCGACGGGGGAGCCGTCCGGCACGAACGCGGCAACGGCCGCGAGATGGCCCTTCGATACGAGCGGGCCCATCTCGGTGGCCGGATCGGCCGGGTCGCCGACCCGCACCCCGGCCACGGCCGGTTCGAGCAGCTCCATGAACCGGTCGTAGACGCCGCGTTCGACCAGGATGCGGCTGCGCGCGCAACAGTCCTGGCCCGCGTTCTCGAACACGCCGTACGGCGCCGTCGCGGCGGCCTTCTCCAGGTCGGAGTCGGCGAAGACGATGTTGGCGCTCTTGCCGCCGAGCTCGAGGGTGACCCTTTTCACCTGCTCGGCGCAGCCGGCCATGATCCGTTTGCCGACCGCTGTCGACCCGGTGAAGACGACCTTGCGCACGGCCGGGTGGGTGACGAACCGTTCGCCGATCACCGACCCGCGCCCGGGAAGCACCTGGAACAGCCCCTCCGGCAGGCCGGCCTCCACGGCCAGCTCGCCCAGGCGGATGCTGGACAACGGCGTCCACTCGGCCGGCTTGAGCAGCACGGCGTTGCCGGCCGCGAGGGCCGGGGCGAAACCCCAGGCCGCGATCGTCATCGGGAAGTTCCACGGGGTGATGATCCCGACCACGCCGAGCGGTTCGTTGAACGTCACGTCGAGGCCGCCGGCCACCGGGATCTGGCGGCCGAACATGCGCTCGGGCGCCGCGGCATAGTAGGAGAGCACGTCGCGCACCTGGCCCGCCTCCCAGCGGGCCTGGCCGATCGGATGCCCGGAGTTGGCGACCTCGATCAGGGCGAGCGTCTCCCGGTCGCCGTCCACCGCCTCCGCGAACCGGCGCAGGATGGCGGCCTTGTCGGCGGGGGCGACGGGCGCCCAGCGCCGCTGCGCGCCCACCGCGCGGGCGATGGCCTCGTCGGTGGCGTCCCGGTCGAGGTGCTCGACCACGGCGACCTCGGTCTCGTCGGCCGGGTTGATGACGGTGTAGCTGCTCACGAGGGGTCCCTTCGGCCGTGGCGGGTGCTGTCGTGGTCGGCCTGGCCGCGGTTGCGTCCGGCGCGGTACCGGTCGGCCGCCTCGACGAGCCCGGTGAACAGGCGCAGGTCGTCGGCCACCTGCTCGGGGTGCCATTGCACGGCAACCCCGAACGAAACGGCCGGGAGTTCGACGGCCTGGATCACCCCGTCGCTGGTGCGGGCGCTCACGACGAGGCCGTCGCCGAGCGCGTCGATCGACTGGTGGTGGTAGACCGGCACGCGGTGCGGTCCGGCGAGGGCGTCGAACAGGCCGTGCAGGCGCGAGTGCGGCTCGACCCTGACGTCGACGGTGTTGAACACGCCCTCCCCGGCCTGGTAGCCGCCGTGGCCGACCAGGTCGGGCAGGTGCTGGTGCAGGGTTCCGCCGAGCGCCACGTTCAGCAGTTGTGCGCCGCGGCAGATGCCGAGGAACGGCAGGCGCCGGTCGATCGCCTGCCGGAGCAGCTCGTCCTCCCAGGCGTCGCGGTCGGGTCGGGGCTCGTCGGTGGCGGGGTGCGCCGTCTGGCCGTAGCGCGCCGGGTCGACGTCCTTGCCGCCGGTGACGACGAGGCCGTCGAGGCTGTCGAGCACCCGGCCGACGGAGTCCGGATCGGCCGGCTGAGGGGGCAGCAGCACGGCGATGCCGCCGGCCCGGATCACCGAGTCGAAATAGACCCGGGGCAGGAACGCGGCCGGCACGTCCCACACCCCGGTGCGGGACTGCTCGAGGTACGTGGTCAGGCCGATCAGCGGGCGGGCCGGGTCAGAGGCGCTCAAAGCCGCGCACCCGCTCCCAGTCGGTCACCGCCGCGTCGTACGCCGACAGTTCGATCCTCGCGTTGTTGAGGTAGTGGTCGACGACGTCGTCGCCGAACGCCTCCCGGGCCACCACGGAGGTCGCGAACAGGGCGGTGGCCTCGCGGAGCGACGCCGGCACGCGCACGGCGTCGCTGTCGTACGCGTTGCCGGTGAAGGCATCGCCCAGTTCCAGCTCGTTCTCGATGCCGTACAGACCGGCCGCGATCAGGGCGCTCACGGCCAGGTACTGGTTCACGTCGCCGCCGGGAACCCGGTTCTCCACCCGCATGCCGAGACCGCGGCCCACCACGCGGAGGGCGCAGGTGCGGTTGTCGAAGCCCCAGGCGACCGCGGTCGGCGCGAAACTGCCCTCGACGTACCGCTTGTAGGAGTTGATGTTGGGGGCCGAGAACAGGGTCAGTTCCCGCATCACGGCCAGCTGGCCGGCCACGAACTGACGGAACACGGTGGACATCCCGTCGTCCGCCGCCGGGTCGGCGAAGACGGCCTCCCCGCCGGTGCCGCGGAGGCTGATGTGGATGTGGCAGCTGTTGCCCTCCCGCTCGTTGAACTTGGCCATGAAGGTGAGGCTCTTGCCGTGGGCGCCGGCGATCTCCTTCGCGCCGTTCTTGTAGATCGAGTGGTTGTCGCAGGTCTCCAGCGCGGTGGCATACCGGAACGCGATCTCCTGCTGGCCCAGGTTGCACTCGCCCTTGACTCCCTCGCAGTACATTCCGGCGCCGTCCATGGCAGTGCGGATGTCGCGCAGCAGCGGCTCCATCCGGGTGGACGCGAGCAGGGCGTAGTCGATGTTGTAGTCCGTCGCGGGGGTCAGGTCGCGGTAGCCCTTCTTCCAGGCCTCCCGGTAGTCGTCGTCGAAGACCATGAACTCCAGCTCGGTGCCGACGAACGGTACCAGGCCGCGGTCGGAGAGCCGGGCGAGCTGGGCCTTGAGGATCTGCCGCGGCGAGGCGACCACGGGCGCGCCGCCCGGCCAGCGCAGGTCGGCGGTGACGAGGGCCGTGCCCGGCAGCCACGGCGCGCGGCGCAGGGTGGCGAGGTCGGGGATCATCGCCATGTCGCCGTAGCCGTGCGCCCAGCTGGACATGGCGTAGCCGTCGACCGTGTTCATCTCGACGTCGACGGCCAGCAGGTAGTTGCAGCACTCGGCGCCGTGCGTCGCGACGTCCTCGAGGAAGAGCCGGGCGGAGACGCGTTTGCCGACCAGCCGGCCCTGCATGTCCGTGAAGGCGACGATGACCGTGTCGATCTCGCCCACCCCGACCAGGCCGGCCAGGTCTTCCAGCGACAGATTTCCGGTGCGGGGTGTCATGAGCTTCTCCTCGATGAGCCGGTCAAAAGGTGAACTTGTCGACCATTAGAACACAGAACACCCGAATCGAGGCAGGCATATTTTAGCTCATCGCCGAAGAAACAATCTCCCAAAGGTATGTACACGCCACCATTGGGGTTCTATAGTCGTGCCAAGAAAACTGACGGCGTTGTTCGGTCCCGGTGGGCGCGCGCAACCAGAGCGTAAAGGAAACCAGGATGTCCAAAGACACCTTGAACGTCTCGGGCGTGCAGTACACGACGGCGGAGGCAGGCTACTTCGAGAAACGCGGGCTCAGGCGCAGCGCGGGCATCTGGGGGCTCTGGGGCCTCGCCGTGGCGGCGGTCATCTCCGGCGACTTCTCCGGCTGGAACTTCGGCATCGACTTCGCCGGTTTCGGCGGGATGCTGATCGCCTTCGCCCTGCTGATCGTGATGTATTACGGCATGATCTTCAGCATCGGCGAGATGGCGTCGGCGATGCCGCACACCGGTGGGGCCTACTCGTTCGCCCGGGCGGCGATGGGACCGTGGGGCGGCTTCGTCACCGGCCTCGCCGAGACGATCGAGTACGTGGCGACCACCGCGGTGATCGTCTACTTCTCCGCCTCCTACGCCGACGGGATCACCAGCGAGCTGCTCGGCGTCTCCCTGCCGGCCTGGGTCTGGTGGGTCATCCTCTACGCGGTGTTCATCGCGCTCAACGCGGCCGGGGCCGCGATCTCGTTCCGGTTCGCGATCGTCGTCTCGATCATCTCGATCGCGATCCTGCTCGTGTTCTCGGCGATGGCGATCTTCTCCGGGCTGTTCAGCGTCGACAAGCTCTTCGACATCGCCCCGGATGCCGGCCAGACCACGTTCCTGCCGCACGGCGTGATCCCGATCCTGTTCGCCCTGCCGTACGCCATGTGGTTCTTCCTCGGCATCGAGGAGCTGCCGCTGGCCGCCGAGGAATCGCACAACCCGGTGCGCGACATCCCGCGGGCCGGGCTCATCGCCCGCACCACCCTCATCATCACCGGCCTGCTCGTGCTGTTCCTCAACACGGGGATCGTCGGGGCCGGGAGCATCGCGACCGCCGGAGAGCCGCTGCTCGACGGCTTCCGCGCCATCGTCGGCGACGGGGCGGCCGCGGTCCTGGCCCTGTTCGCGCTCGTCGGGCTGCTCGCCTCGCTGCAGGGCATCATGTTCGCCTACGGGCGCAACATGTACTCGCTGTCCCGGGCCGGCTACTACCCCAAGTTCCTCTCCCTGACCGGCAAACGGCAGACCCCCGCGATGGCCCTCCTGGTCGGAGCCGTGTTCGGGTTCGTCGCCCTGGTCCTGGTCGACGCGCTCGGCGGCGCGACCGGCGTCGCCGGGGCGATCGTGCTGAACATCGCCGTCTGGGGCGCGGTGATCGCCTACGTGCTGCAGATGACGTCGTTCGTGATCCTGCGGCGCAAGTTCCCGAAGGCCAGCCGCCCCTACCGCAGCCCCTGGGGCGTTCCTGGTGCGGTGATCGCCGGCATCCTCTCGCTCGCGATCTTCTTCGGCTTCTTCATCAACGAGCCGGCCCGGCCGGCGATCGTGGCGATCGCCGTGGTCTACCTGGTGATGCTGCTGATCTTCGCGCTCTACGGGCGTACCCGCCTCGTGCTCTCGCCGGAGGAGGAGTACGCGGTGTCGGGCGGCCTGCACGGCGACCCGCAGAAGGAAGGGTACGGCGGCGCCGTCGAAGAGGAGCTCCTGGCCCTGGACGGACGGGACGAACCGAAGGCCTGACCTCGGCTCGGGTTCGCAGCCGGCGGGGACGCCCGTCCCGTCGGGGCGGGCGTCGCGTGCGCCTCGCGGCGGAATCGCCGGAGCGCTACTCTGACGGCATGTCCACACGGCTGCGCCGAAGCAGGAGCGAACCGGATGCCGACCCCGTCGACCTGGCCGCCGAGCTGGACCGCGCCCTCCCCGACCGGGACTGGACGGTGCTGCCGCCGGAGAGCCGGGTCTTCCGGTTTCCGGCACCGAGCGGCGCGCTGGCCGCCATGGCCCTCGGCGACCCGGCGCATCCGCGGGTGGTGCTCGTGCCCGGCGCCACCGGGTCGAAGGAGGACTTCGTTCTGCTCGCCCCGCTCCTGGCCGAAGCCGGCTACCTCGTCGAGAGCTTCGACCTGGCCGGTCAGTACGAGTCGGCGTCGGCCGGCGCGGCGCCGGGTGAACCGTTCCGCTACGACCTCTTCGTCGACGACGTGATCGCGTTCCTCTCCATCGGCTCCTCGCCCGCCCACGTGCTCGGCTACTCGTTCGCCGGCATCGTCGCCGAGATCGCGCTCGCCGAACGCCCCGACCTGTTCGCGTCGCTGACGCTGCTGGGCGCACCGCCGCAGCCGGGCCAGGTCTTCCGCCGGGTGCGCTGGATCGGCCCGCTGAGCTGGGTCATCACGGCGCGCGGGATCGCCTCGCTGATGATCTGGGGACTGCTCAGCAACCGCAACCACGTGCCGCCCGGCCGCCTGGGGCTCGTGCGGCACCGGTTCGACTACACGGTCAGGCGGAGCGTGGATGAGATCGTCGGCCTGATGAAGCGTTCGCCCGACCTGCGCCGGCTGCTGCTGCGCTCGCCGATCCCGATGCTGGTAGCGGTCGGCGAGCGCGATCTCTGGCCGACCGCCCTGCACCGGGACTTCGCCAACCGGATCGGCGCCGAGCTTCGGGTCTACCCCACCGGCCACAGTCCCTGCGAGACCGCCCCGCACCAGCTGGCCAGGGACATGCTCGCCCTCTTCCAGGGCCGGCTCTGAGCTGGATGCCCTGAACGGATGCCGCTCCGCTAGGCCGGTTCGCGGCGCTCCTGCCCGGCTCGGTCGGCGGCTCCGGCACGCCAGGCACGTCGTGCGGCCCGGATCCGCCATGGCGAGGCCGCGGGCCAGTGCAGCGCGAGGGTGCGGTACGCCCACTCCAGTCGGCGCCGGAGCCCGGCCCAGGTCTGGAACGGCCGGGCCGAGATGCCCACCCGCAGGGTGTGCTGGTAGACGACCGTGATCGACGGTCCGAGGTGGAGGCTGAGGTCAAGGTCGTCGTGGATGTCCGCCCGGTCCCGGTGCACCTGCCCGCGCAGTTCGAGCCAGACGGCCCGGCGCATGGCGAAATTGGAGCCGAAGACCGGCGGCCTGGCCAGCCACAGCCCGATCGCCCGGAAGTAGCCGCCGATGTAGGCGACCCGGCCGAGCCTGGCCAGGGCCGGCGAGCAATCGTAGAAGTCGCCGGGGCCGGTAAGGATGTCCACCTCGGGGGATGCCGTCAGGGTCGCGTCGATCCTGGCGAGCCAGTCGACCGGCGGGATCGAGTCCGCGTCGAGCCGGGCGATCACCTCCCCGGTCGCCGCGTCGAACCCGGTCGACGCGGCCGGCCAGATCCCGGGAATGGGGGCCGGGAGGACGCGGGCGCCGGCGGCGCGGGCCACGGCGGCCGAGGCATCCGTGCTGCTGTTGTCGACGACGATGACCTCGTCGGCAGGGCGGGTCTGGGCCGCGAGCGCGGCGAGGCAGACGGCCAGGAAGCCCGCGTCGTTGTAGCACGGGATGACGACGGAGATCGTAGCCATGACATCCGCCTCTCCGTCCGAACCGGCTTCTGGGGCCGAGCCTACGCTCGCGCCGCCGATCCGGCCGGGCCTGCCGGGCTCAGAGCGCGCGGCAGTGGGTGGTCAGCAGGCCGATCTTGTCGATCGCCACGGTGACGGTCGACCGGTCCCTGAGGAACACCGGGGGCTTCCGGCTGTAGCCGGCGCCGCCCGGGCTGCCGGTGGAGATGAGGGTGCCCGGCAGCAGGGTCGACGTCGTCGACAGGTAGGCGATGATCTCCGCGACCGTTCGCACCATGTCGCCGCTGGAGGCGTCCTGCAGGAGGCGGCCGTCGACGTGGGTGGTCAGCCACAGGTCCTGCGGATCGCCGACCTCGTCGGCGGTGACGACCACCGGGCCGGTCGGAGTGAAGCCGTCGAAGGACTTGCAGCGCGACCACTGCGCTTCGGAGAACTGCAGGTCGCGGGCGGTGATGTCGTTGACGACCGTGTAGCCGAAGACGTAGTCGAGGGCGTCCTGCACCGCCACGTTCCGGGCGGCCCGGCCGATGATGACCCCGACCTCCGCCTCGTAGTCGACCTGGGTGGTCTGGTCGGTCGCCCAGGTGATGGTCGACTCGTGGCCGGTGAGCGAGTTGGGCCAGAGCGAGAACACGGTCGCCGCCGACTCCGAGCGGAGCTTCAGCTCGGAGGAGTGGGCGGCGTAGTTGGCGCCGATGGCGATGATCTGCGGCGGGCGGAGCACGGCGGAGGAGTACCGCAGCTCGTCGAGCGGGGTGAGGGTGGCGCCGTGCGACACGGCGTTCAGGGCCAGCGCGCGCACCCGGTCGTATTCCTCGTCGCCCTTCTCGATCAGGTCTTGAAGGTCGCGCGGGGCGTCGTCGATGATGTCGTCGAGGAACACCGCCGAGTCGTCGAAAACGGCGGCGAGACGGGGGGTGGACTGGCCATCAACTCTGAGGTGCGCGAATTTCACCTGTTCAGGCTATCGGCCGCCGGAGGGGTTTGCCTGTGGCCGGGCCGTTCAGGCCGGTTCCGGCGCGAAGGCGGGCGTGCCGGCCGCCCGCCACAGGTGCATGCCCGCGTAGCTGCGCCAGGGTGCCCAGCCGGCGCCGGCCGCGGCGAGCCGTTTCGGATCCGCGGGAAGGGACAGCCGCGCGGCTCCCTGCCGCAGGGCCAGGTCGCTGGTGAGCAGGATGTCGGGGCTGCCCAGCACCCGCATGGCCACGTAGCCGGCCGTCCACGGTCCGATCCCGGCCAGCGCGACCAGGTTCGACTCCAGTGTCTCCCTGGCCTGGCCGTAGGAGAGCACCAGGTCGCCGGAGGCGAGGGCCTCGGCGACCCGGATGACCGTGTCGATCCGTGCGGCCGGCCCGCGCAGCACGTCGCGGCCGTCGGCCGCGATCCGGGCGGCGGTCGGGAACAGCCGGGTCAGCCCCTGGCCGGCGCCGGCATCCGGGAACGGGTCGCCGAGGGCCTCGGCGAGGCGGGAGAGCGCCGTGCGGGCGGCCGCGACGGAGACCTGCTGGCCGAGCAGGGCGCGGAACAGGGTCTCCTCCGGGTCCATGCTGCCCGGCAGCCGGATGCCCGGGGTTCCGGCGACCGTGGCGGCCAGAAGCGGGTCGGCCGCCAGGGCCAGGTCGATCGCCTGGGCGTCGGCGTCGAGGTCGAGCAGGCGACGCACCCGGCTGACCAGCGGGGCGAGGTCGGCGAGGCTGGTCAGCCGGGCGACGCAGCCGATGAGCGGGGCGGCCGGGGTGCCGGCCAGGGACAGCTCGACCGCGGCGAAGCCGTTCGGCAGCCGGAGGGTGCGAGAGTAGGTGTCCGCGGTGGCCGCCTCGACGCCGGGGATCGCGCGCACGCCGAGGAAGCCGAGCACTCCCGGGCCGTCGAACGGCGCCCGGGCCGGTAGCTGCAGGGTGACGCTTGTGCCGATGCCCGGCTCGCGGGCCGGTTCGTCGCGCTGTGCGGCGGCCCGCTCGGCTCCGTTCTGGCCGGCGTCGTTCCGGCGGGCCCCGCTTCCGCGGGCCCACTTTTCGTCGGCCCCGTGCGGGTTCGCCTTGCCGGCCCGGGAGGCCCACTGCATCCTGCTCCGCAGCTCCGACGGCGTGCGTTCGTAGACGGCGGCGATGGTGTCGTTGAACTGGCGGATGCTGCCGAAACCGGCGGCGAAGGCGACCTCGCTGATCGGAAGTCCCGTGCCGAGCAG
The DNA here is from genome assembly GCF_004402495.1 of Cryobacterium sp. HLT2-28. Lineage (GTDB taxonomy): Bacteria > Actinomycetota > Actinomycetes > Actinomycetales > Microbacteriaceae > Cryobacterium > Cryobacterium mannosilyticum. Next base: position 25,377 of record NZ_SOFH01000016.1, read on the forward strand.
CAGCCGGGCGGTCTGCGCTCGGTGCGCTCGGGCGAGGGCGAGCGGGCCGGCGCCGAGCTCGTCGACGAGAACCCGGGTGAGGTGCCGTTCGCTGTAGCCGAGCCGCGCGGCCAGCCCGGTCACGCCCTCCCGCTCGACCGCGCCGTCGGCGATCAGCCGCATCGCCCGGGCGGCGAGGTCGTCGCGGACGTTCCAGTCGGGCGAGCCGGGCACGGCATCCGGCAGGCAGCGTTTGCAGGCGCGCAGGCCGGCCTCGTGGGCGGCGGCGCTGGTGAGGTAGAACGACACGTTCGACGGCTTCGGGGTGACGGCCGGACAGCTCGGCCGGCAGTAGATGCCGGTGGAATGCACACCGGTGATGAACTGCCCGTCGAACCGGGAATCCCGGGACGACATCGCGCGGTACCGCTCGGCGAAGTCCGGGTCGGCGGCCCCGGCTCCTGCCGCGGCGCGCGCCCCGGTGGGGGGAGTCACGGGCGGGCGCGGCGCCTGCTGGCTGAGTTCGGGCGGCTTCACGCTCCCAGCCTGACAGGTCCGGGACCACCCCGATAGCGGGAATCGGACATCACCGCGCCCGGGCCGCTCCCGGAGGCACCGGGCGCCGGGCAGTCCGGCCGGCCGGTACTGTGGCGGGATGACCGCATTGGAGCGACTGCAGGCCGAACTGGGCACCATCGTGAGCGTCGACCCGGCCGAGTTGTCGGCCGCCCGCGCCGACAAGTCCGGGTGGGTGGCCGCCGGGCTGCCGCTGGCGGTGGTGCGGGCCGGAACGGTCGAGCACGTGCAGGCGACGCTGCGGATCGCCTCGGAATGGCGCGTCCCGGTGGTCACCCGCGGCGCCGGGACCGGCCTGGCCGGGGGAGCCTGCGGCACCGACGGGTCGATCGTGCTCAGCGTCGCCGGGATGAACCGCATCCTCGAGATCCGGCCGGAGGACGAACTGGCGGTGGTCGAACCCGGCGTGATCAACCAGCAGCTGAACGACGCCCTCCTCGAGCACGGCCTCTGGTTCGCCCCCGACCCGGCCAGCAAAGCCATCTCCACCGTGGGCGGCAACATCGCGACCAATGCGGGCGGGCTGCTCTGCGCGAAGTACGGCGTGACGAGGGAGGCCGTGCTCGGGCTGACGGTTGTGCTCGCCGACGGCAGCCTGCTCCGCACCGGGCGGCGCACCGTCAAGGGCGTCACCGGCTACGACCTGACCGCGTTGCTGACCGGGTCGGAGGGCACCCTGGGCGTGATCGTCGAGGCGGTCGTGCGCGCCCGGGCGATCACCGCGGGGGAGACGGTGACGATCGGGGCGGTGTTCGCCGACGTCGCCGAGGCCGCCGCGGCATCCGCCCAGGTCACGGCGGCCAGGATCCGCCCGGCCGTGATGGAACTGATCGACCCCGTCGCCCTCGCCCTGATCGCGGCGCACCTCGGGCCGGCGGCGTCGGCCGGGCTGCCGCTCGGCTGGGGCGCGTTCCTGCTGCTGCAGACGGACGGGCCGGCCGCCCGGGCGGAGGCCGAGCAGGCCGTGGCCGTGCTCCGCGCGGCGGGCGGCGAGGCCCGGGTCTCCACGGATGCCGCCTCGGCCGAGCGACTGCTCGCCGTGCGGCGGGCCGCTCACCCCGCGCTGGCAGCCCACGGCCAGGTGCTGATCGAGGACGTCTGCGTGCCGCGGTCCCGGATGAAGGAGATGTTCGATCGGATCGCCGAGATCAGCGCGCGCACCGGCGTGCCGATCCCCACCATCGCCCACGCCGGTGACGGCAACCTGCATCCGAACTTCGTCATCCCCGTCGACCGGCTCCGCGGCGACGACGACCAGGTGGTCCCCGAGCCGATCTGGGCGGCGGCGGGTGAACTGTTCCGGGCCGCGCTCGACCTTGGCGGCACCCTCACCGGGGAGCACGGGGTGGGAGTGCTGAAGCGGCGCTGGCTGGCCGAGGAGCTCGGCGACACGAGCTTCGACCTGCAGCGACGGATCAAGACCGTGTTCGACCCGCTGGGCATCCTGAACCCCGGGACCATGTTCGCGTCCTGACCACGGGACCGGGTTCGCGTGCCGGCCGGCGGCGCGGAACGCCTCGGCCACCAGTAATGTGTTGCGCATGGCTTTCGAGACCCCGGTACCCGAACGATCCTCGGCCGCCCCCGAGGTGAACCCGGCGCTCCACCCGGTGCGGCAGGTCTGGACCACCCCGGTGCGCCGCCCCCGCGCTGCCGCGGTCGGGCTCGCGATCGTCGGGATCGTCGTCGCCGGTGCGGCGCTGCTGCTCGTCCTGGTCTACCTCTCCACCTTCCTCGGCCCCGGCGCGCTGCTCATCTGCCTCGCGCTGGCGCTCGTGCCGCTCAGCGTGATCCTGCTCGCGGTGCGCTGGATCGACCGGTGGGAGCCTGAGCCGAGGCCGGCGCTCTGGTTCGCTCTGCTCTGGGGTGCCGGGGTGTCCGTCGTCTCCGCCCTGGTCTTCGACCTCGGGGTCAAGCTGGCCCTGGCCGCCACCGGCGCGGCCGCGACCGGCGACGGCGCCGACTTCCTCACCGGCGTGATCCAGGCGCCGATCGTCGAGGAGACCGCGAAGGGCGCCGGCATCCTGCTGCTGTTCTGGGCGATGCGGCGCCGCTTCGACGGGCCGGTCGACGGCGTGGTCTACGCCGCGACGATCGCGGCGGGCTTCGCCTTCTCCGAGAACATCCAGTACTTCGGGGTCGCGATGATCGAAGGCGGCGCAGGGACCCTCGGCTTCACCTTCCTGGTGCGCGGCGTGCTCTCGCCGTTCGCCCACGTCATGTTCACCGCGTGCACCGGCATCGCATTCGGGCTGGCCACCCGCCGCCGGGCCGGGGGCGCGGTCGGCATCGTGCTGCTCGGGCTGGTCTGCGCCATCGCGCTGCACGCGCTCTGGAACGGGGCGTTCTACCTGCTCGTCGGCGACACCGGCCTGATCTCCTACTATCTGCTCGTGCAGGTTCCGCTGTTCACCACGGCGGTCGTGGTGGTGGTGCTGCTGCGCCGCCAGGAGGAGCGGATCACGAAGCATTGCCTGATGGAGTACGCGGCGGCCGGCTGGTTCTCCGCGGCCGAGGTCGAGATGCTGGCCACCCCGCAGGGGCGGCGGCAGGCGCGGGGCTGGGCGGCGCGCCAGAGCCGGGACCGGCGCACCGGGATGCATGATTTCATCACGGATGCCACCCGCCTCGCCTTCGCCCGCCAGCGGATGCTCAACGGCAGCGCCGGCAACGTCGACCGAGCCGACGAGGCAGAGCTTCTGGCGCTGGTGCAGCACGATCGGGCCGCCCTGGTCGGCGCAGCCGGACCGGTGCGCTGACCGGGGCACGCGGCATCCGCCGGGGTTGACCCGCGCGGCAGATCCGCGGCGGGTCCCTGGCAGACGGCGGGTCCCTGGCAGACGGCGGGTCCCTGGCAGACAAAGAACTCGCCGCCCGGTGGTGTGGCAATGCCGACGACTCTCCCGGAGCGGCGAGTTACTGACTTCATAGTGCGCCTCCCGGCCCCGTTCGCGCAAGGGGGAATTTCCCGGTGTGCGATCGGCGGCCGGATCGGGTTGGATAGGACCATGACTGATTTGAACTCCAAGCCCGAACTCGACGCGCCGGAGGGCCCCGCGCCCGAGGCCCTCACCGTTACCGACATCGTGGTTGGCGAGGGCGCCGAGGCGACCCCCGGCGCCACCGTCGACGTGCACTACCTCGGCGTCGAGTACGACACCGGGGACGAATTCGACTCGTCGTGGAGCCGCGGCCAGTCGATCAACTTCCCCCTTCGCTCCCTGATCGCCGGCTGGCAGCAGGGCATCCCCGGGATGAAGGTCGGCGGGCGCCGCAAGCTCGTCGTGCCGCCGCACCTGGCCTACGGCCCCGCGGGCGGCGGACACCGCCTCTCCGGCCAGACCCTGATCTTCGTGATCGACCTGCTCGGTGTCAGCTAGGACTCGAGCACCGGTGGTCGAGCCTCCGGTGGTCGACCGTCTCGAGACCCGCCCAAGGGGCTGGTCTCGGCACGCTCGACCACCGGGATGCGGCTCGACCGCACGGAGCCGGCGCTGCTGCGGGTTCCGGGAAGATGGTTACCCCGACAACGCTCGTGGGCGGAGATAATGGGCCATGATCTCAATCGACTGCGCACGCGCCCTGGCCGACGCCGGGCTGCGCTGGCGCCCGGTCTCGGGAGACGCTTTCCGGATCGATCGTTCGGGCTTCGAGAACGACGTCTTCACGGTCAGCGACATGACCATCGAACCGCACGAGTTCGACACCGGCACCATCCTCGGCTTCAACGGCACCACCGAGTGGGCACTCGATTCGCTGGCCCTCGAGGACGCGCTCTGGCTGCCGCGCGAGGACCAGGTGCGCGACCTGCTCCGCAGCACCTTCCGCTCGCTCACCCGGCTCGGCGAAGACGCCTACCGGGTGCGGATCGCTGTGGCCGGCGCCGACGAGAGCCATGACGCGGCCGACCCGGCGGATGCCTACGCCCTGGCGCTGCTGCGGCTGATCCGGCTCTCCGGCGACGACCTGGTCTCGTGAGCCCGACCGGCCCCGAGTGGTGGGAGATCGTGCTCGGCGTTGCCGGCGGCATCCTGCTGCTGTGGCTGGTGCTGGTCGGCCTGCTCTGGAGGGCGGCCCGCAAACAATCCGACCCGACCCGGCTGCGAGACGCGCTGCGCCTGATCCCCGACGTGGTGCGGCTGCTTCGGCGCCTGGCGGCCGACCGGACCGTTTCGGCCGGGGTGCGGGTCTGGCTGGTCGTGCTCCTCGGGTATCTCCTCTCGCCGATCGACCTGGTGCCGGACTTCATCCCGGTGCTGGGCTACGCGGACGACGCGATCATCGTGGCCCTCGTGCTGCGGTTCGTCACCCGCCGCGCGGGCGCGGAGGCGATCGAGCGGCACTGGCCCGGCACTCCGCAGGGACTCGCGGCGCTGCGCACCCTGGCCGGGATCTGACCAAGAGCCTGGCTCCCCGAGCCGGTGGGCCGGGGCCGGGCGATCCGGTCGCTGGGCGATCGGGTCGCTGGGCGATCCGGTCGCTGGGCGATCCGGCCGCTAGGCGATCCGGTCGCTGGTGAGTCGCTGCACGGCCGAGCCGTCGAGGTCGGCGAGCTTGACGCCGACGAACTGGCGGGCGGCATCCGAGGTCTGCACCCGGAAGGGCGGGACGTCGCCGTCGAGCAGGGCGGCGACCACGGAACCGGCGCTCTCGGCCGTCTGCGCCGAGGCGAACGAGGAGCCCGCGCGGGCGAGGTAGGCGGCGAGGCCGGCCGCGTACGGGTCGCCGAAGGCAGCCGGCGCGGTCGGATCGAAGCCCACGTTGGCGACGAACGAGGTCGCGACGGCGCCGGGCTCGACGACGGTCACCGACACGCCTGCCGACCGGACCACGGGCGCGAGGCTCTCCATGAATCCCTCCACGGCGAACTTCGCGGCGCAGTACGCCTCGTTGAACGGCTGCCCGATGACCCCGCCGACGCTGGTCACGGTGATCAGCCGGCCGTGGCTCGTGCGCAGATGGGGGAGCGCGGCCCGGGTGACTCCCACGACCCCGAAGAAGTTCACTTCCATCACGGCCCTGACCTGGTCGATGGTCTCGTTCTCGATCGTGCCCAGGTGGCCGGAGCCAGCGTTGTTGACCACGGCGTCGAGGCGGCCGTAGCGGCCGACGATCCCGGCGACCACCTCGGTCACCGACTGCGCCTCGGTCACGTCGAGGCGCCGGATGTCGAGGGTCACCCCGGTCGCGTCGGCGGCGTCGAGCAGCGCCCGCGTGCCCTCGAGGTTGCGCATGGTGGCTACGACGGTGTGGCCGGCCTGGGCCGCCGCGATCGCGGCGTGCAACCCGATTCCCGAGGAGGTGCCGGTGATCAGGACGACGTTGGGCGTGTGTCCGGCAGGTGAGTTCGTCATGCGGGCGAGCCTAGTAGCGGTCGGGTTCCGGGCCGAGCTGGAAGCGCCGTCCGGTGATCACCTGGGGGGTGATCTCCACGTAGATGTACTTGAGGGTGGGGATGAGGGGACGCAGCGGCAACTGGTCGGCGGCCTCGATCTCGTGCTGGGTGTCGAGCACGCGGGCTTGTCCCCGCACGACGACGCTCCAGGCCTCGTCGCGGCCGATTCCGTCGGTCTCGAAGGCGACCTTGTCGTTCACGGTGAGTTCGAGCAGTTTCGTGCCCTCGGCCGTGCGGAAGACCAGTCGCCGGTCGGAGGCGATGAAATTGACCGGGTAGATGTCGGGTTCCCCGGAGATGCTCATCGCGAGGCGCCCGAAACTCGACGAGATCAGGAGCTCCCAGCATTCGTCTTCGCTGAGGTGCCGGACCGGATACAGGTCGTTGGTTTCCATGCCCCATATTCCCACGCCATCGGGTCGGATGCGAGCATGTGTCCCGGCAATCCGCCGCCGGGCCCGGGCAGCGGTCATCCGGGAGGCTGGGAGTCGGCTCCAAACCCGCCGAGTGGCGAGTCAGGGGGATGACCGGTCCCGGCCGGCCGTGGTCCTGACCCGGATTCGGCCCGCTGGGACGCCGTGACCCGGTCGACGAGTTCCTTCCACGGCCCGCAGACCTGCGGTTCGGCGAGGACCACCTCGTTCGGTGCGCACCGGATGCGGTAGACGAACCGGTCCGGTTCGGGTGCCCGCGCGCTCACCTCGGCCCAGGGCAGGGCCGTGATCAGCTCGGCCCAGTCGGCGGCGTCGGGCTGCGCGTCGACGTCGACCTCCCAGGTGGTGCGGATGCCGGCGATGCCCCCGCTCCGTGACACGACGACCTTCATGCGGCCGATGCTACTCCGGCCGTTGCTACTCCGGGCGCCGTGCTTCCGGGCGCTGTTGCTCCGGGCGCTGTGCTTCCGGGCGCGTCGTCCCGCCGGGTCGGCCGGTCGCGAGCCCGGCCGCCAGGCCGGAGCCGAGGCCGACCGTGGTCCAGCCGGCCACGACCGCCCGGTGTTCCTCCGATCCGATCCCGTAGCGTTTCACGGCCGCGCGGGCAGTGGCCCGGGCGAAGGCGGCGAAGGTGACGGAGTTGCCGAGCGTGCCGCTGGTCAGGGCGTCATACCAGATCTGCCCCGGCGCCTCCCACGCGTTGCCGCCGAGGGCCTCGGCGACCAGGTAGAACGCCCGGTTCGGGATGCCGGAGTTCAGGTGCACCCCGCCGTTGTCGTCTTCGGTCTCCACGTAGCCGGCCATGCTGTCCGGTTGCGGGTCCCGGCCGAGCACATCGTCGTTGTAGGCGGTGCCGGGCGCCTTCATCGACCGCAGGGCGACCCCCTGCACCTGGTCGGTGAAGAGTCCCTCGCCGATCAGCCAGCCGGCCTCGGCCGTCGACTGGCCCCGCGCGTGCTGTTCGACGAGCGAGCCGAACACGTCGGACATCGACTCGTTGACGGCCCCGGACTGGCCCTGGTAGGTGAGATTCGCGGTGAACTGGGTCACGCCGTGGGTGAGCTCATGCCCGATCACGGTCAGCGACGCGGTGAACCGGTTGAACACCTGGCCGTCACCGTCGCCGAAGACCATGCGTTCGCCGTCCCAGAAGGCGTTGTCGTAGTTGCGCCCGTAGTGCACGGTGGCGTCGAGGGACAGCCCGCGGCCGTCCACCGAGTCCCGCTGGAAACGGCTCCAGAACAGGTCGTGCGTGCTGCCGAGCCCGTCCCAGGCCTCCTGGACCGTGACGTCGGGCACGGGAGGATGCCCCTCGGACCGCACCAGGCGACCCGGCAGGCGCTCGAGGCCGGCGGCATCCGACACGCTGCGGTCGATCCGACCCGGCACCCGCGCCGGCCCGCCGCCTCGCACGTCGGGCCGGTGGGGCGGATGCGCCACCTCGCGGTGGGTGCGCAGCGGGGAGTCGCGGAGGAGGGACTGGCGGGCCGCCTCGGCGGCCGCGGCGAACCGCGGGTCGTCGAGCCGGGCGAGCCGCACCAGCAGATAGGGCGGGACGATGGCGCATCGGGTCGGGGCGTGCACGCTTCCTGTCATGGCTCGAGTGTGTCACCTGCCGGTGACAGGCGCACCCCTTGCGCCCCCATTGCTCCGGGCACTCGGACGGGGACGCGCGCGTGCCGCGCTGCCGGTCAGATCGCGGACCAGCCGCCGTCGGAGGCGAGCACGGTGCCGGTGACGTTGGCCGAGTCGTCGCTGGCCAGCCAGGTGATGGCCGCGGCCAGCTGCTCGGACGTCGCGATCGGCGGCACGATCGATTGCAGGATCGGGCCGAGGGCCTCGCCGGCCAGAGCCGACTTGAACGGCGCCTCGATGTTGGTGGCGACCCCGCCGGGAGCCACTGCGTTCGAACGGATGCCTTTCGCGGCATACATGACGGAGGTGTTCCGGGTCAGCCCGATCACCGCGTGCTTGGACGCCGTGTAGGCCACTCCGGCGCAGCCGCCCCGGATCCCCGCCTCCGAGCTCACGTTGACGATCGAGCCTGAGCCGGCCTCGAGCATCCGCGGCAGCACCGCGCGGGTCAGCCGCATCACCGCGGTGACGTTCACCCGGAACACCCGCTCCCAGGTCTCGTCGTCGACCTCGCCGAGCGGGAGGAAACCGTCCATGATGCCGGCCACGTTGGCGAGCACATCGATCCGGGGTCCCGCGGCCTCGACAATCCGCTGCGTCGTCTCCTCGCTGCTCACGTCGCCGGCCACGGTGATGAAACCGAGGTCGGGGAACTCCGCCACCAGCTCGCTGAGGCGATCGGCGACGATGTCGGCGACGACGACGGTCGCACCCTCCTGGGCGAGCCGGATGGCGGTCGCTCGCCCGATGCCCGACCCGGCCCCGGTGACGATGGCGGTCTTCCCGGCGAAGCGGTCGGCGGAGGGTGCGGCGCTCATCTGGTGCTCCTTTGCTGTGCGCGCCCGCGATGAGCGTGCGCCCCAGTTATAGCACCGGCCTCGGCGGCTGAGAAGACTGCGCCGGATGCGGTCCGTAGACTCGCAGCATGCGTTTCGGAATCGTCATCCTCCCGCAGGACCCGTGGCGGGTCGCCAGGCTCAAATGGGAACGGGCGGAGCAGCTCGGATTCGACCACGCCTGGACCTACGACCACCTGTCCTGGCGCAGCCTGGCCGACCAGCCGTGGCACGCGACCATCCCCACGCTCACGGCGGCGGCCGTCGTGACCGAGCGGATCCGGCTCGGCACCTTCGTCTCCTCACCGAACTTCCGGCATCCGGTGCCGTTCGCCAAGGAACTCGCCACCCTCGACGACATCGCGGACGGCCGCCTGCTCCTCGGCGTGGGCTCGGGCGGCACCGGCTTCGACGCCTCCGTGCTCGGCCAGCCCGGGTACTCTCCGCGCCGGCGCCACGAGCGGTTCGCGGAATTCGTCGACGCGCTGGACGTGCTGCTCCGGCACGAACAGCCCGGCGGCACCGGAACCAGCACCGGCAGCACGGGTATCAGCTTCGTGGGCGAGTGGGCCAGCGCCGTCAATGCCCGGATGGTCGGGGAGCCCCGCCAGCGGCCCCGGCTCCCGTTCGTGATCGCGGCCAACGGGCCGAAGGGGCTGCGCCTGGCCGTGCGGCACGGCGCCGGCTGGGTCACCACGGGAGCCGACGGCGTCAGCGGCGACGACTGGTGGGCCTCGGTCGAACGGCTTGCGGCCCGACTCGACGAGACCGCCCGCGCCGAGGGGCGCGACCCGGCCACGATCGACCGGTACCTCAACCTCGACAGCGGCGGGTCGTATTCGCTGGCGAGCGTGGCGGCGTTCGACGACGCCGTCGACCGGGCCGCAGCGCTCGGCTTCACCGATGTGATCAGCCACTGGCCGCGCGCCGACGGCATCTATGCCGGCTCGGAGGCCGTGCTCGACGAGGTGGCCGCGAGCATCCGCCGGCGGCGCACGGCTGCCGCCTGACCGCCTCCGGTCGGGCATGGGGCGGCCAGCGCCGGCCCGGCGTTCGGACCCTGGTCGAACCCTTTCAGACGGTGAGGGAACAGACCGGTGATTCCTCGGCCGGAGGACGTCGATGAACGCAACCTGGACCTCGCACACGCCCCCGTCGAATTCGACGGAGATTTTTGCCAGATCGCCCTCTGTGGGGCGGTTTTCGGGCGGCTGAGCCCAAAATCTCCGTCGAATTCGACGGGCCGAGCGGATGCCTCGTGCGGCAGGCTCGCGCGGCGGGGGCACCATCCCGGGGTGCCCCTGTGCACCCGTGCGACGCCGAGCGCTCCATTTGTGCCGCTGCGCGCCCGGCGCACCCGGAGCGCAGCGGCGCAGGTGGCGCGCTCGGCGCCGGCGCCGACGCCAGCGCCGCTCACCGTCCGGCCTGACTGTGGATCAGACGTCGATCCGGTAGCCGCGTTTGATCACCGTGGCGACGAGGCCCGGCGCGGGCAGGGCCTGCCGCAGCCGGCTGATCGCCACGTCGACGGCGTGGTCGTCGGTGATGTCGGGCAGGGCCATGGTGAGTTCGGCCCGGGAGATCACGGAGCCGCGCCGGTCGAGCAGGGCGCGTAACAGGGTGAGCGAACCGGGGGCGAGCACCGTTTCGGCGCCGCCCAGCCGGAGCAGCCGGCCGCGGAGCTCGACCGGGCCGTGCCGGGTGTCCAGCCGGAACACGCGCTTGTGTTCGAGGTGGTCGCAGACCTGGCGGATCAGGGCGCCCATCCGGAACCGGTCGGGCACCAGCGGTTCGATCCCGGCGGCCCGGAGCGGGCCGGCGGTGACCGGGCCGACCGCCGCGGCGACGACCGTCTCGCTGAGGGCGTCGAGCAGGTCGTCCAGCCGGCCGATCCCGTCGGCCGCGCCGAACAGCGCCTCCACGGCGGGGGCGCTGGTGAAGGTGACCGCGTCGACCCCTCCGGCGCAGATCAGGTCGACAAGTTTGAGCACCCGTCCGGAGTCCTCCGGCAGCAGCCAGCGGTAGGGCGCCACGGTGAGCACGCTCGCGCCCGCCGCCCGCAACCGGTCGAGTTGCGGCTCGTCGGTGTAGCCGTGCAGCTGGACCGCGACGGTGGTGCCGGCCGCGTCGTCCCTGAGCACATAGTCGACGAGGGAACGGGTGGTCTCCTCGTCGCTCATCCCCGAGTCGTCGAGCCCGGCGGCCCGCACCGCTCCGCGGGCCTTCGGGCCGCGCACGAGGATGCGGGAGTGCTCGAGGGTGGTGGTGAGGTCGTGGCCGAGTCCCGCGGCATCCGCCGCCTCGAACCAGCGACGGATGCCGTAGGAGGTCGTGGCGAGCAGCACGTCCGGCCGGGCGGCGATGATCAGCCGGGTGTCCTCGGTGAGCCGGGCCTCGTCGGCGGTGGCGGCGATGCGGATGGCCGGGGCGTGGATGACCTCCGCCCCGCGTCGTTCGAACGCGGCGATGAGGTCCTCGGAGCGCCGGTCGCTGGTCACGGCGATCCGGAAGCCGTCGAGCTGGTCGGGGCGCACCCCCGGAAGGGTCGGGTCACTGCCCATGTCGCTGATGGTGTCTCCGGTATCGTTCGGGCGGGCGGCCCGCTGGTGCGGGCTACCCAAGATCGGCGAGTTCGGCGGCGCTCCGCATCAGCTCGACGGCCGCCGTGTCATCCTGCTGGGCCAAGCGTACGACCTCGCCGAACACCAGCACAGCCGGCGACCGGACGCCGAGCGTGCCGGCCACCGTGGCGACCTCGCCCAGGCTGGTGATGGTCGTGCGCTGCCGGGTGGAGTACCCCTGCTCGATGATCGCGACCGGCATGCCCGCCGTCATCCCGTGCCGGGCCAGGCCGCCGGCCAGGTGCGGCAGGGTGCCGATGCCCATCAGCACCACGATCGTGCCGTCTAGGCCGACCAGGTGCGCGAGTTCGGCGTCGCTGAGCGGGGCGTGCCCGGAGAGCACCGTGAAGATGCGGCTCACGTCGCGGTGGGTGACCGGGATGCCGGCGGCGGCGGGCACCGAGATGGCGCTGCTCACCCCCGGGATGACGGTGACCGGGATGCCGGCGGCCCGGCAGGCGATGACCTCCTCACCGCCGCGGCCGAAGACGAACGGGTCGCCGCCCTTCAGCCGTACGACGGTCCGGCCGTCCCTGGCGCTGGCCACCAGCATCCGTTCGATCTCGGCCTGCGGCACGGCGTGGTGGCCGGGGGTCTTGCCGACGTCGACCAGTTCGGCGCCGGGGCACCAGTCCGCGAGCCGGTCGGTCGGGCCGAGGCGGTCGTGGTAGACCACGTCGGCGTCGCGGAGCGCGCGCCTGGCGGCGAGGGTGAGCAGGCCGACATCGCCGGGCCCGCCGCCGACCAGGCTGACCCGGCCGAGGGGTGCGACGGCCGCCGCCCGCTCCCGGGAGAGCCAGACCCGCGCCGTGGCGCAGGCGTCGGAGACGATACCGTCGGTGGCCACGGAGACGTCGACCAGCACGACCAGGTCGACGGCGGAGACGAGGTCGCGCCAGCCGTGCGGGAAGTGCGGGTATTCGACCGGGCGTACCTCGGGGTGCGGCCGGTCGGGGGTGCGGCCGTCGACCGGGGTGGTGGCGAGGTAGACGGTGGCTCCCGCGGCGAGGTACCGGGCCAGCACGCGCCTGGCCGGCCGGGGCCCGCCGAAGACGAGCACCCGGCGCCCTGCGAGGTCGAGGTTGATGTCCATGGTTCACGCTCCGATCGGTTGGCTGCGGGGCAGGCCGGCAGCGGGGCCCGCTGCCGGATCGACCGGGCGGTCGGACGGGCGGACCGGGATCGTCGTTCCGGAAAGCAGCACGGGCCCGGCCGCCGCGGCGGCGCGTTCGTCAGGGCGGGCCGGACGAGGCTGGCCGCGCTCCAGCACCTGCACGACGGCAGGGTCGCCGGTTTCGGGCGCGTTCACGAACGAACGGAACCGGCGCAGCCGCTCCGGGTCCTTCAGCGTGGCCGCCCACTCGTCCTCGTAGTTGCCGACGTGTTCGAGCATCGCGCGTTCCAGTTCCTCGGCGATGCCGAGGGAGTCGTTGACGACCACGTCGCGCACGTGGTCGAGGCCGCCGTCGAGGTCTTCCTGCCAGCGGGCGGTGCGCTGCAGCCGGTCGGCGGTGCGGATGTAGTACATCAGGTAGCGGTCGATGTAGCGCACCAGGGTGTCGTCGTCGAGGTCCTGGGCGAGCAGCTGGGCGTGCGCGGGCTGGAAGCCGCCGTTGCCGCCCACGTAGAGGTTCCAGCCGAGGTCGGTCGCGATGATCCCGACATCCTTGCCGCGGGCCTCGGCGCACTCGCGGGCGCAGCCGGACACCCCGAGCTTGAATTTGTGCGGTGCGCGCAGCCCGCGGTAGCGCAGCTCCAGGTTGATCGCCATGGCGACGGAGTCCTGCACGCCGAACCGGCACCACGTCGATCCGACACAACTCTTCACGGTGCGCAGCGACTTCCCGTAGGCCTGCCCGGACTCGAAGCCGGCGTCGACGAGGATCTTCCAGATCTCGGGCAGCTGCTCCAGGCGGGCCCCGAACAGGTCGATCCGCTGCCCGCCGGTGATCTTCGTGTACAGGCTGAAGTCCGCGGCGACCTCGGCGATCACCTTGAGCTCGGCGGGGGTGATCTCGCCGCCCGGGATGCGGGGCACCACCGAGTAGGTGCCGTCCTTCTGCATGTTCGCGAGCGCCCGGTCGTTGGTGTCCTGCAGCGCGCCCCGGCCGGAGTCGAGGATGTAGCCGGACGTCTGGGTGGCCAGGATCGAGGCGATCACGGGCTTGCAGATGTCACAGCCGAGGCCGCTGCCGAACCGGTCCATGATCTGCTCGAACGAGGTCAGCTGCAGGATGCGCACCGACTCGAACAATTCGCTGCGGCTCTGCGCGATGTGCTCGCAGAGCGCGCGGGAGACGTCGATTCCGGCCCGGGTCAGCTCGGTCTCGAGGATCTTCTTGACCAGGGGGACGCAGGAACCGCACTGGGTGCCGGCGCGGGTGCAGGCCTTGAGCGGCCCGAGTTCGGTGCAGGCCTCGCTGTGGCCGGCCGCCTCGTCACCGCGGATGGCGGCGCGCACGGCGCCGACCGAGACGTTGTTGCAGGAGCAGAGCTGCACGTCGTCGGGCAGGTCGGAGCCGGCCGGCGGTTCGGCGCCGGCCGCCGAGAGGTAGGCGCCCGGTTCGGCGGGGAGCTCCCGGCCGAGCAGGGGGCGGAGGGAGGTGTACGGCCCGGCGTCACCGACGAAGATGCCGCCGAGCAGCGTCTTCGCATCGTTCGTGACGACGATCTTCTGGTAGAGACCCCTGGCCGGGTCGGCGTAGACGACCTCGAGGGCGTGCGGGGTGGCGGCCAGGGCATCGCCGAAGCTCGCGACCTCGACCCCGGACAGCTTGAGCCTGGTGGCGTCGTCGATGCCGGGGAACACCGCGGCGCCGCCGTGCAGCCGGTCGGCGACGACCTCGGCCATCGCGTTGGCCGGCGCAACGAGCCCGACGCAGACCCCGCCGATGCTGGCCACCTCGCCGATCGCCCAGATCCCGGGGACGGAGGATCCGCAGTCCTCGCCGACCGCGATCCCGCCGCGCGGGCCCCGTTCGAGCCCGGCCAGGCGGGCGAGTTCGTCGCGGGGGGTGATCCCGATGGAGAAGACGACCAGGTCGGCGTTCAGGGCGGTGCCGTCGGTGAGGCTGACGCCGAGCACGCGGCCGGTCGGCGAGGTGAGGATCTCGGTCGGCCGGTTGCCGAGGGCGAGGCCGATGCCCTGGGCCTGGATCAGCCGGCCGAGGGCCTGGCCGGCGCCCTCGTCGAGTTGGGCGCTCATCAGCCAGCGGCCGGAATGCACGATCGTGGCGAGCCCGCCGAGCCGGGCCAGCCCGCCCGCGGCCTCGAGGCCGAGCAGCCCGCCGCCGACGACGACGACGTTCGCGGGCCGGCCGAGCCGGTCGGCGAGCCGCGTCACCTCGGTGCTGAGGAAGTCGACGTCCTCGATCGTGCGATAGACGTGGCCGGCCGAAGCATTGGGGATCGGCGGGACGCTGGCGGCGGAGCCGGTCGCGAAGACGAGCTCGTCGTAGCCGACGGTCTCACCGCCGTCGAGGGTCACGGTGCGCGCCGCCGGGTCGAGCCCGGTCACCCGGCACTCGCCGCGGAAACGGATGCCGGGGGAGCCCCAGAGGGCACGGTCGCCCAGGGTGAGGTCCTCGGCGTCGACCAGCCGGCGGGACAGCGCGACCCGGTCATAGGGGAGGTGCGGCTCCTCCCCGATCACCGTGACGCTGTGGCCCCCGGTGCCGCGGGCCGCCATCGCCTCGGCGAACCGGTGCGCGGCCGGGCCGCCGCCGATCACGATCACCCGGCGGGAGGCGCCGGACTCAGCGGGGATGCTGCTGACGTTTTCCATGGCTGAGCCTTCCGGGTTGGGGGTGCGGCCAGCCTAAGAGGGGCGCGTTTCCCCTCCGTTGCGCCCAGGTAACAATGTGTGACCGCGACCTCACGGCGCCGCCCAGGGCCGGTGAGGTTCTTTTCACGCAAACGTCACGGTGGGTGCCGGGCGGCGAAACACGCGCTGTTTAGCGTGGGGACACCGACGAACCCCCGAGCACGTCCAACCCGTCAAGAAAGGTCTGGTGCCCCGTGTCCACAGTCACCCGGATCGACCGCCCCGACGCATCCGTCGCCGGGGACACGACCCCGCACGCCTGGACCAGCGTCTGCGCCCTGGCGCAGCTCGAACCGCTCTGGGGCGAGGCCGCCCTCATCGACGGGCAGCAGCTCGCCCTCGTGCTGCTGCCGCACGGCCACCTGTACGCGGTGACCAATGAGGACCTGGCCACGGGCTCCTTCGTGATGAGCCGCGGCATCGTCGGGTCGAAAGGCGACCGGCCCACGATCGCCTCTCCGCTGCACAAGCAGGTCTACGACCTCGAGACCGGCCACTGCTTCACCACGGCCGAGTACGCGCTCCGCACCTTCCCGGTGCGGGTGGACGCGGGCCTCGTGCAGGTGCGGCTGGATGCCGGCCAGGCCGGCTGACCGTTCCGTTCCGTTCCCTTTTCCCACCCGCTCAACCCTTCCCCTACCCCTTTTCCCAGAGGAGCACCTGATGAGCCCCAGCAGCACACCCCCCGCGACCGCCGCCGTGATCACCGCTGCCGTGATCACCGCCGGCGCGCCGACCGTCCCGGCCCCGCACCCCAGCAACGACGCGCTCGGGCACCGGCCCGGCCGCTGGATCGACAACTGGAACCCGGAAAACCATGTGCAATGGGAGGGCGGCGGCCGGGCCATCGCCGCCCGCAACCTGAAATGGTCGATCTTCGCCGAGTTCCTCGGTTTCGTCGTCTGGCAGCTCTGGAGCATCGTGGTGGTGCAGCTCCCGACCGCCGGCTTCACCTTCGACACCGGCCAGATCTTCTGGCTGATCTCGATGCCGAGCCTCGTCGGCGCCACCCTCCGCTTCCCCTATACCTTCCTGGTGCCCCGCTTCGGTGGGCGCAACTGGACCATGATCTCCGCCGCCCTGCTGCTGATCCCCGCCATCCTGCTCGGCATCTGCGTCGGCAACCCGGAGACCCCGTTCCCCGTGATGCTGCTGGTGGCGGCGCTCGCCGGGTTCGGCGGCGGCAACTTCGCCAGCTCGATGTCGAACATCACCTACTTCTACCCGCAGAGCCAGAAGGGCTGGGCGCTCGGCCTGAACGCCGCCGGCGGCAACCTCGGCGCCGCGATCGCCCAGCTCGTCGTGCCGATCGCGATCACCCTCGGCGCCGTCGGCACCCTCAACCTGCCGTTCG
The DNA here is from genome assembly GCF_004402495.1 of Cryobacterium sp. HLT2-28. Taxonomy (GTDB): domain Bacteria; phylum Actinomycetota; class Actinomycetes; order Actinomycetales; family Microbacteriaceae; genus Cryobacterium; species Cryobacterium mannosilyticum. Next base: position 42,030 of record NZ_SOFH01000016.1, read on the forward strand.
CCGGGTTCATCTGGGTGCCGTTCATCCTCGTCGCCATCTGGGGCGCGTGGAAGTATATGGACAACCTCTCCAACGCGAAGGCCGACTTCGCCGCCTCCGCCGCGGCCGTGCGGGAACCGCACCTGTGGATCCTCGCGGTGCTCTACATCGGCACCTTCGGCTCCTTCATCGGCTTCGCGAGCGTGTTCCCCAAGCTCATCGCCGACCAGTTCCCCGTCTTCTCCAGCTTCGCGGTCGGCTCCGCGTCGCTGTCGCTCGCGTTCCTCGGCGCGCTCGTCGGGTCCCTCGCCCGCCCGGCCGGCGGCCGGCTCGCCGACCGGTTCGGCGGGGCGCTGGTCACCGTCGCGGCCTTCGGCACCATGGCCGTCGGCGCGCTCCTGGTGATCTGGACGCTGCCGCTGGGCAACTTCTGGGCCTTCCTCGCGGCGTTCCTGGTCATCTTCGTCGCCGGGGGCGTCGGCAACGGCTCCACCTACCGGATGATCCCCAGCGTGTTCGCCGCCCGCAGCGGTGTGACGGATGCCCACCGGGACTCGGGCGATGTCGGCACCCAGCGCAAGACCGCCGCGGCCCTCGGCATCATCTCCGCGGTCGGCGCCTACGGCGGGTTCATCATCCCGCAGGTGCTCGGCTACTCGAAGACCACCACCGGCGACTACACCGGTGCGATCTACGGTTTCGTCGGCGCCTACGTCGTGATGATGGCGGTCACGGCCTTCGTCTACCTGCGCCGCGGCTCCTCGGTGGCCGGGCACCGTATCTAGTACCACCCACCACCGCCCCGCCGCCGGTGATTGAGTCTGTCGAAATCAGCGGCGGAGGTCTCGACAGGCTCGACCACCGCACCGCCCCGCCCCGCTACCGTTGGAGGAACCCCGTGACACCGACCACCGCGACCCACTGCCCGTACTGCGCACTGCAGTGCGCCATGACGCTCACCGGCGACGCCGGCGGCGTCACGGTCGCCGGGCGGGACTTCCCCACCAACCGGGGCGGCCTGTGCAAGAAGGGCTGGACCTCCGCCGAACTGCTCTCCTCACCCGAACGAATCCTCGAGCCGATGCTCCGGCAGCCCGACGGCAGCTTCGCCGTCGCGACCTGGGACGACGCGCTCGACCTGGTCGCGGCACGGCTGGCCGCCGGCCGGGCCGGGCACGGCGCCGACTCGGTCGGCGTGTTCGGTGGCGGCGGGCTGACCAACGAGAAGGCCTACCAGCTCGGCAAGTTCGCCCGGCTCGCCCTCGGCACCTCCCGGATCGACTACAACGGCCGGTTCTGCATGTCCTCGGCCGCGGCGGCCGGCAACCGGGCCTTCGGCCTCGACCGGGGACTCCCGTTCCCGGTCGAGGACCTCGACGACGCCTCCACCATCCTCATCCTCGGCTCCAACGTGGCCCAGACCATGCCGCCGTTCATCGGGCACCTGGCGGGCGCGCGTGCCGCCGGCGGCCTGATCGTCGTCGACCCGCGCCGCACCGCGACCGCCCGGCTCACCGAGAACGGCGCCGGCAGCCATCTGCAGCCGACCCCCGGCAGCGACCTCGTGCTGCTGCTCGGCCTGATCAACATCGTCATCACCGAGAACCTCGCCGACCTGGACTACATCGACCGGCGCACCGTCGGCTTCGACGAACTGCGCCGCAGCGTCGGCCAGTGGTGGCCCGAGCGGGTGCAGGCGCAGACCGGCGTGCCCGTCCGGCAGCTGCGCGACCTGGCCCGGCGGCTCGCGGCCGGCGACGGCACCTACATCCTCACCGGGCGCGGCGTCGAACAGCACGTCGACGGCACCGACACCGCCACCGCCGCGATCAACCTGAGCCTCATCCTCGGCCTGGTCGGCACCAGCCACTCCGGCTACGGCACGCTGACCGGCCAGGGCAACGGGCAGGGCGGCCGTGAGCACGGCCAGAAATGCGACCAGCTGCCCGGCTACCGCAAGATCACCGACCCGGCCGCCCGCGCGCATGTCGCCGGGGTCTGGGGAGTGCACCCCGACAGCATCCCCGGGGCAGGCATCCCCGCGGTCGAACTGCTCGCCTCGATGGGCGAACCCGACGGCATCCGCACCCTGCTCGTGCACGGGGCGAACGTCGTCGTCTCCGCGCCGAACGCCGAGCGGGTGCGCGCGGGCCTCGCCGCCCTCGACTTCCTCGTCGTCTGCGACTTCTTCTTCTCCGAGACGGCGGCGCTCGCCGACGTCGTGCTGCCGGTCACCCAGTGGGCCGAGGAGGACGGCACGATGACCTCGCTCGAGGGACGCGTCATCCGTCGCCGCACCGCGGTGGCCGCCCCGGCCGGGGTGCGTAGCGAACTCTGGATCTTCCAGGAGCTCGCCCGCCGGCTGAACGCCCCCTCCAGCTTCCGCACCGACCCGGCCGAGGTCTTCGACGAGCTGTGCCGCGCCTCCGCGGGCGGCCCCGCCGACTACTCCGGGCTCAGTTACGGGCTGCTCGACACGGGGGAGCCGGCCTACTGGCCCTACCCGGCCGGGTCCACCGGCACGCCGCGGCTTTTCCAGGAGCGCTTCCGGCACGCCGACGGCCGCGCCCGGATCCACGCCGTGCGCGCCGGGGTGACGGATGCCCCTGCCCAGACGGGCGGCATCCTCACCCTGATCACGGGGCGCCTGCTCGAGCACTACCAGTCGGGGGCGCAGACCCGCCGGGTGCCCGAGCTGGTCCTGGCCAGGCCGGAGGCGCGGCTGCAGCTGCACCCGGCCACCGCGGCCCAGCTCGGCGTCGCCGACGGAGGCTGGGTGGACGTGACGAGCTCCCGCGGGGTGGTGCGCTGCCGGGCCGAGGTGACCGGCGACATCCGCCATGACACGGTGTTCCTGCCGTTCCACTTCCCCGGCGAGCAGAGCGCCAACCGGCTCACCGCCGACACGACCGACCCCGTCTCGGGGATGCCCGAATTCAAGCGCACGACCGTGCGGGTGCGCGCCCTCGCCGGCGGGGAACGAGGCACCCATGGCTGAGCCGGCCCCCGAACGCATCGTGCTGGTTGGCTACGGACCGGTCGGCGCCCGTTTCGTCGAGGAACTGCTCCCCGTCGTGCGCGCCGGCCTCGCCACCCTCACCGTGGTCGGCGCGGAGGCCGCCGACGCGTACAACCGGGTGCTGATCGCCGACTACGCTGTCGGCCGGGCCGGGCGTGAGGCCCTCGAGGTCACCGACACCGCGGCCGCGGTCGCCGCCGGGGTGAGCATCCGAACCGGCACCAGCGTGACCGCGATCAGCCGCACCCGGCGCACGGTCACCCTCGGCACGGGCGCCGAACTGCCCTGGGACCGGCTCGTGCTCGCCACCGGCGCCCGGGCCAATGTGCCCACCCTCGACGGCGTCACCCGGCTGCGCCGCAACCTGATGGCGCCGCCGGCGGATGCCGCGATCCTGGACTCGGCAGGCGCGGCCCTTCCCCGCGGTGTGGTCGCGCTCCGCGACCTGGACGACGCGCACACCGTGCTCGGCGCCGTGCGAACCGGCGGCCGGATCGTGGTGCTGGGCGCCGGCGTGCTCGGGATGGAACTCGCGCTCGCGGCGGCGAAGGGCGGCGCCGAGGTCTGCGTCGTCTACCACGGCGAGATCCCGATGAACCGCAACCTCGACCGCGGCGGCGGCACCGTGCTCGCCCGCGCGGCCCGCGCGGCGGGGGTCAGCATGGTCAACCACTCCCGGGCCGAGAGCGTGCTGTTCCACGTCGACGACGACGGAGCGGCGCGCTTCGACGCCCTCATCTGCGCCGACGGCAAGCAGATCGGCGGCGACCTGCTCGTGCTCTCCTGCGGCACCGGTGCCCGCACCGAACTCGCCCACCTGGCCGGCCTCCCCGTCTCCACGGGCATCCTCGTCGACGAGTCGCTCCGGAGCTGGGCCGACCCTGCCATCCATGCGATCGGCGACTGCGCCCACGTCGCGGTGCCGGCCGCGCCCGGCGCCTCCCTCGCCCGTCCGGCCGGCGGTCCGACCGGGCTGATCGGGCCGGGCTGGCGCCAGGCGCACCGGCTCGCCGCCGATTTCACGGCCCGGCTCACCGGCCGGGCGCCCGGAACGGCTTCCGACACCACGCCGGCGGAGCTCGGGGCGCCGGGCGGCCTTGCCGCACAGGCCGCAGCGGTCGTCATGCTCAAGGCCGAGGGCGTCGACGTCGTCGCGGGCGGCGACACCGCACCGGACCCGTGGGACAGCGAGCCCGCCGGCCACTCCGACGGATGCACGGCCACCCCGGTCAGCGTTTCCCAGTGGGCTGACCCCGAGCACGGCCGCTACGTCAAGATGGTCACCCGCGGCGGCATCCTCACCGGCTTCGTCTGCGTCGGGATGCCGCGCACGGCCGCCGAACTCACCCTGCTGTTCGAGCGCGGCAGCGAACTTCCCGCCGACCGCTCGGTGCTGCTGCGCTTCGACGGGCCCGACGACGTGCCCGGCGCGGGCGGGGACGCCTTCGCCCCCGACGCGACGGTGTGCTCGTGCAACGGGGTCAGCGTCGGCACGATCGCGGATGCGGCCGCCGCCGGCAACTCGACGGTCGCCTGCATCGCCGCCGCCACCAGGGCCGGCACCGGCTGCGGCGGCTGCAAGGCCCGGATCGGCGAGGTCCTCACCCGGTTCGCGGTGCCGACCCCGTCGTAGCGGCGGGAGTGTGCGTTGAGTCGCGGAGAAAACACCTCCGTTGTCGCCACGAGGGTGCTTTGTCCGCATCTCACCCGCGACCGAGCGGGAGGGTGATTATGGTGGAGGCATGCGCGCAGACGACAGCATCGGCCGGGACCCGCTCCGCTCCCTGCTCACCGACAGGTTCGGCCGGCTGAGCATCCGTTGCGGCCAGCTGATCGTGGTCCTTGCGCTCGGCTGGGTCGTGCTGTTCGCGCTCGTGCAGGTGGAACTCGTGGTCATCCCGCTGCTGGTGTCGCTGATTCTGGCCGCGGCGCTCAGCCCGGTCGTCGGCTGGCTGCTCCGCCGGGGGGTGCCGGCGATCCTCGCCACCTGGATCACCCTGCTCGCGGGGGTGCTCGTGCTCGGCGGCATCGTCACCCTGATCGTGTTCGCGGTGCGCAACCAGTGGGCCGCGCTGGCGACGGCGGCCTCCGAGGGGCTCGACGAACTGCAGGGCTTCCTCGTCGACGGCCCGTTGTCGTTCGACGCCGCCCAGTTCGGGGCGGCCCGGGCGGCGCTGGTGGACGTCCTGACCAGCAGCCAGTTCGGCACCGGTGCGATCGCCGGGGTGTCCGCGGCCGCTGAGGTGCTGACCGGCACTCTGCTCGTCCTGGTGATCGTGTTCTTCTTCCTCAAGGACGGGCCGGCCATCTGGGCGTTCGCGCTCCGCCCGCTGGCCGGCGCCGGCCTCGAGCGGGCCCGCCGGATCGGCGCCATCGCACCGAAGGTGCTCGGCGACTACGTGCGCGGCACCGCCATCATCGCCCTGTTCGACGGCGTCACCATCGGTGCCGGGCTGGCCATCCTCCAGGTGCCGCTGGCGCTGCCGCTGGCGGTGATCGTGTTCCTCACCGCGTTCGTGCCGCTGATCGGCGCGACGATCGCGGGCATCCTCGCAGCCCTCGTCGCACTGGTGGCCAACGGCCCCGTCGTCGCCCTGATCGTCGTTGCGATCGTGGTCCTGGTCAACCAGCTCGAGGGAGACCTGCTCAACCCGCTCGTGATGGCCCAGTCGCTGCGGCTGCACCCGCTGGTGATCCTCGTCGCGCTCACCGCGGGAACCATCCTCGGCGGGATCGCCGGCGCCGTGCTCGCGGTCCCGCTCGTCGCGGTCACCTGGGCGATGGTCAAGGTGTGGGACGGCCCCGACGAGTCCCTGACCCGGCGGGCGCCGTTGCCGTTCCGCCGGAAAAGGGCCGGAGCGTGACGGGCCGGCGCGCGGCGGTGCAGGCCGGGGACCAGAGCGAGGACTGGGCCGGGGACCGCGCCGCCTTCGCCGCCGCCGCGCACTGGTTCGCCGCCATCACCGCGACGATCGACACGGAGTGGAACCGGCCCGCGCTCGGCGACTGGACCGTGCGTGACCTCGTCGGGCACACCAGCCGGGCGCTGCTGACCGTGGAGGCCTACCTCGGTGCGGGCGCCGGTGCCACTGCGGCTGCCGGCGCGCCTGTCGGCGCGGCCGCCGGCGTGACCGCGGCTGCCGGCGTGACGGTGGCCTCGCCCGTCGACTACTACCGCCTCGCGATGGCCTCGGTGGGGGAGCCGTCGGCCGTGGCCGCGCGCGGGCGTGATGCCGGGCGGGCGCTCGGCGACGACCCGGCCGGCGCGGTGGCGGCAATCGCCCGCCGGGTGCTGGCCCAGGTCGACGCGGCGAAACCGGACGACCTCGTCGTCACCCCCGTCGGCGGAATGCGCCTGGCCGGCTACCTGGCCACCCGCACCTTCGAGCTCACCGTGCACACCTGCGACCTGGCCGCGGCCCTCGGCGTGCCGGCCTCGGTTCCGGATGCCGCGGCATCCGCCGGCCTGCACCTGCTCGCCGACCTCGCGGTCGAGAAGGGGCTCGCCGCTGCACTGCTGCGGGCCGCCACCGGACGCGGCCCGCTGCCGGCCGGCTTCACGGTGCTCTGACGGCGGGCGTCCCCGTCGCGGCGCACCTTTGAGCAGCCGGCGCACGGTGGAAGGTGCGCCCGCTTGCCGACGGCGTGCCGCGAGCGTGACGGCGGCGAGCGGGCAGGGCGAGCGGGTCGCCGCACGGGGAGCCCGGGCATCCGCGACTCTGCTAAACTCGGTGGGTTGCCGTTTGACGGCCGCGGATCAAGAGAGCCCAGGCATTCGGCCCCGGGCACCGCGCAGTGAGAGAAAGGGGATCCCATCTATGGCACTCGAAGCCAATGCTAAGAAGGCGATCATCGAAAAGTACGCTACCCACCCGGGCGACACGGGTTCCCCTGAAGTTCAGATTGCCATGCTCACGCAGCGCATCCTGGACCTCACGGAGCACCTCAAGGAGCACAAGCACGACCACCACTCGCGTCGTGGCCTGCTCCTCATGGTTGGTCAGCGTCGCCGTCTGCTCGGCTACCTGTCCGACATCGACATCAGCCGCTACCGCAAGCTGATCGAGAACCTCGGACTGCGCCGCTAGGGCAGCTTTTCGCAGACAACGCGAACTTCTTGCTCGCAAGAGCGTCGAAACGGGTCGTCACCCTCGGGTGGCGGCCCGTTTTCTGTGCCCGGGCCGCCTGTGTGCTCCCTCAACGGGTTCTCCTCAACACCCGGCGTGCTGGGGGCGTCGTCATAGGAAACCCATAGGCGGCGCCCGCAGTCTCGTTACCGTAGACGAGAGAAGGGCGGCACGGACATGAACTCACACGAACGCGGCAGGCGCCTCAGCAGGATCGTGACGGGAACGATCGGGCTCCTGGCCGTGATCGCGGCCTCCGCGCTCGGGCTGCACGACTGGGCAGACACCCTCGCCACCAAGGCCGCAGCCGGCACCACGAGCCAGGTCACCCAGCCGTCCACCGGAGACCGGGAGAGCAACGGGGAGAGTGAGGGCGAGAGCGACGACGAGGGCAGCCCAGACGACGGCGGCTCGGCGTCGACGCCGCTGCAGAACGTCGCCCCGGTCTCGCCCGGCAACGGGCGCACCCCGCACGCCACCACCAACGGGTCCTGAGATGACCACCTCCACCCTCGACTGGCCGCTCTGGTCCACCACGGCCCGCCTGGTCGTCACCGACCCGGCCCGGCTCATCGAGGCGCGCGCGCTCACGGATGCCGTGCTCGCCAAGATCGAGACGGCAACCAGCCGGTTCCGCCCCGACTCGGAGCTCGCGGCCCGGTCCGCCGAGTTCACCTGCGGCGCCGAGGTCAGCGACACGCTCGCCGGCCTCGTCCGAGAGGCCCTGGTCGCCGCCAGGCAGACCGACGGTGACGTGGACCCGACCCTCGCCCACGCGCTCGACGCGGTCGGCTACGACCGGGACATCCGTCTCGTCTTCGACGACGGTGTGCCCGTGCGGGCGATCGCGTCCACCCGCCCGGGCTGGCAGGGCGTCACCCTCGCCGGCAACCGGCTGACCGTGCCGGCGCACCTCGCACTCGACCTGGGCGCCACGGCGAAGGCCGTGGCCGCCGACCGGGCCGCCCGCGAGGTGTTCGACGGCCTCGGCTGCGGGGTGCTCGTCGGCCTCGGCGGCGACATCGCCACGGCCGGACCCGCGCCCGAGGGCGGCTGGCAGGTGCGCGTGCAGGATGCCCCGCTCGACCCGAGCGCGCAGGTCACCCTGAACAGCGGCATGGCCATCGCCACGTCGAGCACGCAGCGGCGGCGGTGGACTCGCGCCGGGCAGCCTCAGCATCACATCCTCAACCCGCGCACCGGCCGGCCGGCCGAGCCCGTCTGGCGTTCAGTCAGTGTCGCGGCCCCGAGCTGCCACCGCTCGAACACCCTGAGCACCGCCGCGATCGTGCGCGGCGGGGCCGCCGTCGGCTGGCTCGGCGCTCTCGGGGTTCCGGCCCGGCTGGTCGCCGCCGACGGTGCCGTGGTCACGCTCGGCGGGTGGCCGGACGACGAGCACGCCGCCCCGGCCGCAGCCACACCCGCGGCCGCACCCCACTCCGCAGCCGCGACACCGGCAGCCAGGCCGGGGGGAGCATCATGAACGAGGCGCTGTGGGCCCTCGGACGTTCGACCGGTGTGGTCGCCCTGGCGCTCTTCACCGTGTCGGTGCTTCTCGGCATCGTCAACCGGTCCGGCCGGTCGCCGGCCGGGCTGCCGCGGTTCTCCGTGGCACTCGTGCACCGCAACGTGTCCCTGCTCGCCACGGTGTTCCTCGGCGTGCACCTGCTCAGCCTGGTCGGCGACTCCTACGCCCAGCTGCGGCTGGTCGACTTCGTCGTGCCCTTCCTCGGCCCGGCGAAACCGTTCTGGCTCGGCCTGGGCACCGTGGCCGTCGACCTGCTGCTCGCCGTCGTGGTGACCGGCCTGCTCAGGAGCCGGGTCGGGGTGAGGGTCTTCCGGGCCGTGCACTGGCTCACCTACCCGCTCTGGCCGGTCGCCCTGGCCCACTCGATCGGCAACGGCACGGATGCCGGCCAGGCCTGGTTCGTCATCTTCGCGCTGGCGTGCACCGCGTCGGTCGGGGCCGCCGCGCTCTGGCGGCTGACCCCGGGTTTCGTGGAGTTCCGCTCCGTGCGGGTGGAGAAGAGCCCGTGAGCGTCGCCGAGGCCGCCGAGGCTACTATGGCCGCTGCCCGGGTGGCCGCGCCGACCGGGACGGCGCGCCTGACCCTGGCCGGGTCGCCCGACCTTGCCACCCACCTGGCGACCTTCGGGCCGTTGCCGGTGCGCGCCGGGCCGGCGGTCCTGCTGGGCGAGTTGCGTGCATCCGGGCTGGAGGGGCGCGGCGGCGCGGCCTTCCCGGCCTGGCGCAAACTGGCCGCCCTGCCCGCCCGCGAACGGGCGCGGGGCCGCCGTGCCGTGGTCGTCGGCAACGCCGCGGAGGGCGAACCGCAGAGCTTCAAGGATGCGACGCTGCTCCGGGTGGCCCCGCACCTGGTGATCGACGGCCTGCTCACGGTCGCGGCCGCCGTCGACGCCCACACCGTCCACCTCTACGCCCGATCGTCGGTGCTGGAATCGGTTTCCCGCGCGCTGGCCGAGCGCCGGGATGCCCGGTCGATCCAGCTGCGGGAAGCCGCGGACGGCTTCATCGCCGGCGAGGCATCCGCCGTCGTCAGCGCCCTGGCCGGTCGCAGCCCCGTGCCGCAGGACCGCACGGTGCGGCTGACCGAATCCGGCCTCGGCGGCCGGCCCACCCTGCTGAACAACGTGGAGACGCTCGCGCACATCGCTCTGATCTCCCGCTTCGGCGCGGCCTGGTTCCGGTCCATCGGCACCCCGTCCGACCCTGGAACCCGCCTGATCACCGTCGGCAGCGACGGGAAGCCGTCGACCGTGCTGGAGATCGCCGGGGGGAGCAGGCTCGGCGACGTCCTGCGCTTCGCCGGGATCGACCCCGGCTCGCTGTCCGCCGTGCTGGTCGGCGGTTACCACGGCGCCTGGCTGCCGGCGTCGGCCCTCGAGGCACGGCTGGACCGGCAGGACCTGGCCGTCTTCGGCGCTGCCCCGGGCGCGGGCATCCTGATGGGACTCGACGCCCGGCACTGCCCGCTCACCCTCGCCGCCGCGATCGCGACCTACCTGGCCGGAGAATCCGCCGGCCGGTGCGGTCCGTGCGTGAACGGGCTGCCGGCCATGGCCGCGGTGCTCGGCCGCCTCGCCCGCGGCGACCAGGACCCTGCCCTGGCCGCCGAGGTGCGCCGCCTGGCCGGGCTCGTCGCCGGCCGCGGGTCGTGCAACCACCCCGACGGCACGGCCCGGTTCGTGCTCAGCACCCTGACCGTCTTCGCCGAGGATGTCGCAGCCCACCAAACGGGGCGCTGCAAGAAAGACCACTCATGACCCGCGACGGTGACCGCAGCGCTCTCCCGCGCCAAACGGGGCGCTGCAAGAAAGACCACTCATGACCCGCGACGAGCCCCGCACCCTGCTGCACATCGACTGGACGAGATGCGACGGGCGCGGGCTGTGCACCGAGATCCTGCCCGAACTGCTGACCCGCGACGACTGGGGTTTTCCGCTGGCGCCCCGGCACGGGTCCGACGTGCCCGTGCAGGACCGGCTGGTCGACGACGCCGTCGAGGCGGTCGCGCTCTGCCCGAGGCTCGCTCTCTCCCTCCTCCAGGATCAGGGGCGGCCGGGCCTGTAAAAGCGGGGCGGTCGCGCCGTCGGGCACCCGGACGGGGGCCGCGGGGCCGTAGCATGGACCGGTACCCAACGGAACGGACACCCCCCGCTATGAGCCTCTGGCGCACCAAAAGCATTGAGGCCTCCATGGCCGACTCCCACGAAAAAGGCCACAGCCTCAAGCGAACGCTGGGCACCTGGGACCTCATGATCATGGGCGTCGCGGTCGCGGTGGGCGCCGGGATCTTCTCGGTCGGCGCGAAGGCGGCCGGAAGCTACGCCGGCCCATCCGTCACCCTCGGTTTCCTGCTCGCCGCCATCACCTGTGCGCTGGCCATCATGTGTTACGCCGAGTTCGCCTCTGCGGTGCCGGTCGCCGGCTCCGCGTACACGTTCACCTACGCCACCCTCGGCGAACTGCTCGCCTGGATCATCGGCTGGGACCTCATCCTCGAAATGCTCACCGCCGGCGCCGTGATCGCGAAGTACTGGGGCATCTACCTCAGCAAGGTCTTCGAACTGGCGAACTGGGATGTCCCGGCCACCATCTCGGTCTTCGGCCTGCAGGTGAGCTGGGGCGCCTTCGTCATCGTCGCCATCTTCACGGCGCTGCTCGTGCTGGGCACCAAGCTCTCCGCGCGGGTGGCCAGCGTGTTCACGATCCTCAAGGTCGCGATCGTGCTCTTCGTCATCGTCGTCGGCGCGTTCTACATCAAACCGGAGAACTACACTCCGTTCATCCCCGAGGCCGTGCCCGGCACGGGCGGCGACGGGGACGTCTGGATGCAGTCCCTGTTCTCCTTCATGACCGGCGCGCACCCGGCCCAGTACGGCATCTTCGGCCTGCTGGCCGGCGCATCGCTCGTCTTCTTCGCGTTCATCGGCTTCGACGTGGTCGCCACCAGTGCCGAGGAGGTCAAAAACCCGCAGAAGACCCTGCCGCGCGGCATCTTCGCCGGCCTGGCCATCGTGACCGTGCTCTACCTCGGTGTCAGTCTCGTCCTCACCGGCATGGTCCCGTACACGGTGCTCGCCGACGACCCCAACGCCTCGCTCGCCACGGCGTTCATCGCCGTCGGCGCCGGCTGGGCAGCCCAGGTGATCTCCGTCGGCATCCTGGTCGGCCTGACCACGGTCATCATGGTGCTGCTGCTCGGCCTCTCCCGCGTGCTGTTCGCGATGAGCCGCGACGGTCTCCTGCCGCGCAGCCTGAGTGTCACCTCCGCCAAGCGCGGCACGCCGGCCCGGGTCCAGATCATCGCCGGCACCGCCGTCGCCCTGATCGCGGGCTTCACCGACGTCGGAGTGCTCGAGGAGATGATCAACATCGGAACGCTCTCTGCGTTCGTGCTGGTGAGCATCGCCGTGATCGTGCTCCGCAAGAAGCGGCCCGACCTCAAGCGGGCCTTCTCGGTTCCGTTCTCGCCCTACCTGCCGATCCTCTCGGCCGTGCTCTGCTTCTGGCTGATGCTCAACCTGACCACGCTCACCTGGGTGCGGTTCGCGGTCTGGCTCGCGATCGGGCTGGCCGTGTACTTCGCCTACGGCCGCCGCCGGTCCGTCGTCGGCATCGAGGCGAAGCGCGTCTACGACGCCACCCTCCGCGAGGAGGCCATCGCCGAGGAAGAGGCGATCCGCCGCCCGTAACGGCCAGGGTGCGCCTCGCGGCGCAGATTGGGGAAGCCGGCGCACGGTAGAACCTGCGCCAGCCGGCCAAAGGTGTGCCGCGACGTTCCGGAAGGCCGCAGACCGGCCTCCGCGGCACCGGTTAACGCCGGATGCCGGCGAGGAGGTCCGCAGACCACCTCGCCGGCATCGGCGTGTTCCCGGCTGGTTCCCCTACAGGCGGTACAGGCGGGCCTCCCACGGCCGGAGCGCCGCGGCGGCGACGGCGTCGTCCGGGTAGTTGCCGAGGACGAGTTCGGCCCCGGACATGTCCACCGGCAGCGGGGCGTCGAGTGGTTCATCCGACGCGTTCGCCACGACGAGCAGCGTCTCCTCGCCGAGGGTGCGGGTGAACGCGTAGAGCCGCTCGTGCTCCGGCTCGAGCAGGGTGAACGAGCCGAGCGCGACGACGGGGTTCTCGTGGCGGAGGACGATCAGACGCTGGTAGAACCGGAACACGCTCTTCTCCGCCGCCCGGTCGGCCGCCACGCTGATCTCCCTGTGGTTCGGGTTGACCGGGAGCCAGGGTGTGCCGGTGGTGAAGCCGGCCTGCTCCGTCGCATCCCACTGCATCGGCGTGCGCGCGTTGTCCCGGCTCATGGTCTGCACCCCGGCGAGCACACTGCCCGGGTCCAGGTCGAACTCGTCCACGGCCTCCCGGTAGTGGTTGAGCGACTCGAGGTCGCGGTAGTCGTCGATCGAGTCGAACCGCACGTTGGTCATGCCGATCTCCTCGCCCTGGTACACGTAGGGGGTGCCGCGGTGCAGGTGCAGCACCAGTCCCCACAGCGTCGCCGACTCGTAGCGCCAGGAGGTGTCGTTGCCGAACCGGGAGACGAGCCGGGGCTGGTCGTGGTTGTTGAGGTAGAGGCTGTTCCAGCCCGTCTCGGCCAGGCCGTCCTGCCAGTGCGCCAGGTTCTTCTTCAGCGCCGGCAGGCTGCGGGGGAGCACGTCGAACTTGTTCGCGCCGTGGTCGAGGCCGACGTGTTCGAACTGGAAGATCATGTCGACCTCGCCGCGGGCCGGGTCGGTGAAGAGCACGGCGTCGTCGGTGTCCACGCCCGGCATCTCGCCGACAGTGAGGTGCTCGCCGGTCCTCCCGGCGAAGACGGCCTCGTGCATCTCGTGCAGGTAGTCGTGGATCTGCGCTCCCATCGGGGAGCCGCCGCCGGTCGCGGGCGCCGGGCCGTCGATCAGCCCGACCTGCTTCGCGATGTAGTTGATCACGTCCATCCGGAACCCGTCGACGCCGCGGTCCAGCCACCAGTTCATCATCGAGTAGACGGCCTGGCGGACCTCGGGGTTCTCCCAGTTGAGGTCGGGTTGCTGCTTCGCGAAGAGGTGCAGGTAGTACTCGCCGGTCGCCTCGTCGAGGGTCCAGGCCGGGCCGCTGAAGGCGCTGCCCCAGCCGTTCGGCGGACCTTCGTCGCCCCGGGGCTTCCGCCACCAGTACCAGTCTCGTTTCGGGTTGGTCAGGGAGGAGCGCGATTCCCGGAACCAGGCGTGCTCATCGCTGGTGTGGTTGACCACGAGGTCCATCACGATTTTGATGCCGCGCTCATGCGCCTCGGCCAGGAGCAGGTCGAACTCGGCCAGGCTGCCGAACACGGGATCGATCTCCTGGTAGTCGCTGATGTCGTAGCCGTTGTCGTGTTGCGGCGACGGGTAGACGGGGGAGAGCCAGAGGGCATCCACTCCCAGCTCGGCGAGGTAGTCCAGTCGGCCGCGGATGCCGCCGAGGTCGCCGATGCCGTCGCCGTCGGAGTCCGCGAAACTGCGCGGGTAGACCTGGTAGACCACGGCGCGGGTCCACCACGGGGCTGCGGCCCCGGCGTCGGCGAGCGTGGCTGCGGGGGTGGTGCTGGTCATGTGATGGATCCTCTCATCACGCCGGAGATGACCCGGCGCTGGGCAAAAACGTACACGATCAGGAGCGGCGCCATGGCCATCAGGTAGAAGACGGCAGGGTGTGGGAGCCGGGGTCGGGGAGCACGACGAGGGGCAGAATAGGATCGGGCATGGCACCGTTGGAACCGCCATCCGGTGCACGCCGCGCGAGCGAGAGGCTGGAAATGCAGTTCGGAATCTTCACGGTCGGCGACCTGACCACCAATCCCACGACCGGCCGCACTCCGACCGAGCACGACCGGATCACGGCGATGGTGGCGATCGCGGTCAAGGCCGAAGAGGTCGGCCTCGACGTCTTCGCGGCCGGGGAGCACCACAATCCGCCGTTCGTGCCGTCGTCGCCGACGACCCTGCTCGGCTACATCGCTGCCAAGACCGAGCGCATCATCCTGTCGACGGCGACGACCCTGATCACCACCAACGACCCGGTGAAGATCGCCGAGGACTTCGCGATGCTGCAGCACGTCTCCGACGGCCGGGTCGACCTCATGCTCGGCCGCGGCAACACCGGCCCCGTCTATCCGTGGTTTGGCCAGGACATCCGACAGGGCATCCCGCTCGCCCTGGAGAACTACGCGCTGCTCCGCCGGTTGTGGCGGGAGGACATCGTCGACTGGGAGGGCCAGTTCCGCGCGCCGTTGCAGGGCTTCACCGCCACGCCGCGCCCGCTCGACGGGGTTCCGCCGTTCGTCTGGCACGGCAGCATCCGCAGCCCCGAGATCGCCGAACAGGCCGCCTATTACGGTGACGGCTTCTTCGCCAACAACATCTTCTGGCCCAAGGAGCACTACCAGAAGCTGATCGGGCTCTACCGGGCCAGATTCGAGCACTACGGGCACGGCACCGCAGACCAGGCCATCGTCGGCCTCGGCGGCCAGGTCTTCATGCGGGCGAAGTCGCAGGACGCCGTCGACGAGTTCCGCCCGTACTTCGACAACGCCCCGGTCTACGGCCACGGGCCGAGCCTGGAGGATTTCACCGAGCAGACCCCGCTCACCGTCGGCAGCCCGCAGCAGGTCATCGACCGGTATGCCGGCATGCGCGACTTCTTCGGCGACTACCAGCGCCAGCTGTTCCTGATGGACCACGCCGGCCTGCCGTTGAAGACCGTGCTCGAACAACTCGACATCCTCGGCGGCGAGGTCGTTCCGGTGCTCCGCCGGGAACTGGCGAAGAACCGTCCGGCGCGCGTGCCGGATGCCCCGACCCACGCCAGCCTCACCGCCGCGGCCGCTGCCCACCAGGGCGTGGCCGGGGCGGCGGCCGCCGTCCGGGCAGGCTGACCGGTCGGGGCCGGATCGAGCCGGTCGGCAGCGCACCACAATCGAGGAGGTGGCGGGCTGGGCGACGCTACTCGGTCAGACTGCCCGCTGCGGGCGGGTTCGCCACCGGACTCGAACCGGCCCGGCGGGTGCTTACTTCGTCGGCGATCACCACCAGCGCCACGACCGCATTGGTGAGCCAGAGCAGTGCGAGTCCGTCCACCGGTGGAAGGACGGTCGCGGCGGCCAGATAGGCAGCGGCCAGAACCGCGATGCCGGCCAGATGGGATCTCAGCCACGGGCGCCCGATCGACCGTTTGAACAGGAGATTCCCGATCAGGTAGAGGGCCGGGGCACCGACCACGACGGCGAGGCCGGCGGCGCTAGGCGGATCCTCCGGGTGCACGAGCACGAGTTCATCGCCGACCGCGCTGAGGACAACGCCCGCGACGATGGGAATGTGCAGGTAGACGTAAGTGAGCCGGGCGATCGGTCCGGTCAGCTCCGAGGACCGGATGAAGCGTGAGCCGTGCTCCGCTCCGTGGCTGAAGTACAACAGCCAGAACAGAATCGTGCTCACGAACGCGGCCAGAACCCCGCTGACGGCGGCGAGGCTGAGTTCGCCCTGGCTGAAGGCGGTCCCGGTCACCAGGATCGACTCGCCGAGCGCCAGGATGATGAAGAGCCCGCTGCGCTCGGCAATGTGGCCACCGGACACCGACCAGGATGACGTCGGCGAGGCCCCGAGGAACGGCGTGTAGTAGCGCGCCGAGGGGCCGAGGACTTCGACCAGGATCGCCGTGGCCCACAGAACGAGTTGTGCGTCGCCGCCGAGAACGGCCCCGAGAATCCACAGCGGCGCGGTGACCAGAAACCAGATCGTGATCCGGGTGATGTTCATCCCGTTGGCCCTGTCCACGGCGCGGTAACACCAGGCCAGGAAAGTGGTGCGGCCAACCTGCATCACGACATACGCGATGGCGAATCCCAGCGCCCGGTCGCCGAATGCCCCGGGGATCGAGGTGCTCAGCACCAGGCCGAGCAGCATCAGAACGAACAGCATCAGGCGCACCGGCCCGGTCTCGGGGTCGAGCCAGTTGGTCGCCCAGGCGGTGTACATCCAGACCCACCACACGGCGACCAGGATGACCGCTGCCTCGGCCAGGCCCCGCACGTCGAGATGGTCCACGATGGTGTGGGAGAGCTGGGTGATCGCGAAGACGAAGACGAGATCGAAGAACAGCTCGATGAAGGTCACCCGGTCCTGGCCCTCGCTCTCATCCCGGGCACGGAACAGGCGTGGTCGATTCAGACTCAGCGTCATCCGTTCTCCCTCCGCCGTGCCCGCAGCACCGGTGCAGGACAGGCCCAGAATACTGGAGGCGACGGCGCCGAACTAGGGACAGCAGGATGCCGGACTCACCTGCGCGGTGAGCTTCTGGCCTTCCGTGAGGAGGGGTTCAGTTCGGATCCGCCCTGTCCGCCGGCGCATCTCGCGAGCGCGAACCCGGCGAGCAGGAGCATGGCTCCTGCCCACCGGGTTCGCGCAGCGCCCGAACGGGCACGTTCGGCTGTGGCGATTCGGCTCAGCTCCTCGGTTTCGTGCCCGAGAACCGAACCGTCATCGATGTGCCGTTCTGCTTGACGACCTCGACCTTCACGCCGGCGTTCGCGACCTTCACGCCCTGGCCGATCGCCGCGATTCCCTCCCAGTTCTTCGTGTCGTCGAAGACCGGCTGCGCGGCCTGACCGCGGATCAACGACGGCGTGCTCTTCTGGTTGAGGGTGAACGAGTCGGCCCGGGTCAGGCTGAACGGTGCGTCGTAGAGCTGGACCCGGTTTCGCCATGGTGCCCCGTTGAGACCGATGATGGGCTGAGGGTGGGCGTCGACGTACAGGTTCCGTCCTGCCCCTGGGTGCGCGCTGACATTGTTGTCGGCCTGCGAGGTGTCCCAGTAGGAGATCATCAGTCCCTGCTGGTAGGGGAAGTGCTCCACGAGGTCGGGCTTCGTGTTCGCGAACCCGAAGTTGTACGGTCCCGTCTTGAGATAGCGGTCATAGGCGACGTGTGAGCGATTGCCGGCGATGTAGTAGTTGTCGTACTCCGCCGTTTCGACACCCGTGGTGCGGATGAAGCCGCTCGCCGTCCAGCCCGGATCGAGCGTCTCCGCCCCGTCCGAGAAGAGAACGGTCGATCCGGCGGCGATGCTCACGTCGTCGACGAAGATGCCGGACGGCAGGCTCGCATCGGTTCCCTGGGCCGCGCCGTCGGTCACGTAGCTGAAACGCACGCTGACCGTCTTGCCGGCGAAGGCGGCCAGGTCGAAGCTGGCGGGCTGCCAGCCGGCGCTGAGGCCGTCGATGCCGTTGCCCTCCGCCGCGTTCGCAATGGAACCGGGAACCGCCTTCCAGCCCGTTCCGTCGTCCACTTCGACGTAGGCGTAGTCGCACGGGTCCGGTCCGCAGTCCTCGATGTTCCAGTTGGCCTGGAAGGTGAGGGACGCGGAGCCGGCCGGGAGGGTCACACTGCGGGCGAGGGTCTGGTTCAGATCGTCGCCTTGACCGCTCCACCACTCGTACGACCCTGCCACCGGGGTGACGAGCGTGTTGGTGACGACCTTCTTGGGAAGCACGACGACC
Source organism: Cryobacterium sp. HLT2-28 (assembly GCF_004402495.1). GTDB lineage: Bacteria > Actinomycetota > Actinomycetes > Actinomycetales > Microbacteriaceae > Cryobacterium > Cryobacterium mannosilyticum. Next base: position 60,199 of record NZ_SOFH01000016.1, read on the forward strand.
GCGGCCTGCGCCGTGGCCGAGTTGTACTCCTCCGGGCCGAGCTGGAGGGTCTTCTTCTCTCCGGCGAGCACGACCTCGTAGTCGAGCCAGCCCAGCTGCAGCTTCTCCCAGGCTCCGATGTCGCCCGGTTTCTCGCCGAGCGCCTGGCCGGCTGCGCCCAGCCGGCTCTGCGACATCAGGGTCCACCACTCGTTGTTGTTGCTCGGGCCGCCTGCGGTGTCGTAGTCGTCCGGGAGCCCGAGGTCGTGGCCATACTCGTGCGCGAATACGCTCAGCCCGCCGTTCTCCGGCTGGATCGTGTAGTCGCCCACCCACAGACCGGTATCGGCGATCTCGGTGCCGCCGAGCAGGTTGTCGGCCGGACCGGACTGTCCGGCCTGGTTGAAGTAGGCGTACCAGCGGTGGCTCCACACGGCATCCTCGCCCTGGGTCGGGTCGCCGTCGGCCTGGTCTCCGCCCGAATGCACGACCTGGAAGTGGTCGATGTAGCCGTCCGGTTCGTTGAAGTTGCCGTCCTGGTCGAAGTCGTAGCGATCCCACTGGTCGTAGCCGGCGAGGGCCGCCTTGATCTGCGCCTCGGTCTGGCCCGCGGACTCCTGGTCGGCGACCCACTGGTTGATCCCGTCCCGCACCAGGTCCCAGGTGTTGCTGCAGACATTGGAGGCGCAGGGGAAACCGTTCGAGCGGCCGTAGCGAGCCTCGTTGAAGGGAACCTTCACCCAGTCTGACACCTGCCCGTCGACGCTGTACCGGCCGGACGACTGGGCCTCGTAGTAGGTCTTGAGCGACTCCACGCCCGCTCCGGCGCCGAAGTACAGGTCCTGGAAGTGGGCCTGGCCGTAGTCGGCCTGCCAGACGGTGCTGTTGTCGACCGTGCGGTCCGGCTGCGGGATCGCGTTGTGTAGCGGGCCGGTGAACACCGACGGCCCCGGGGTCGTCGGGTCGGTGTCCTGGTCGGGATACGCAGGGTCCCGCTGGTCGCCGAACTCGGCCAGGATCACGAAGATCTTGTCGGTCTTCTCCCGGGCGATCTCGACGAACTTGTCCTGCTTCTTGCCCTCGCGAGCCTTTCCGTTGAGGCGGACGACCGTGCTCCCCTCGCTCTTGGTCGCGGTGGCCTCACCCTTGAGGACCTGCTGCACCGCCTCCTCGCGCAGCGCGCGGCGCTTGTCCTCGGCCGGGTTGGGCAGCTCATCGGACGCGCGAGCAGCGGCGGTGTCCGCCGGGGGTGCTGCCGACGGCGGGGACGCGGCCGCGGTCAGCGGGCTCCCTCCCACGAGGCCGGCGGCGACGAGCGCCGCTCCAGCCAGGGTCGCGACGAGCATGGACATTCTTCGGCTGGGCTTTGGGCTCATGAACTGGTCCTTTTCGTGGTGTGACACGGCGAAAACCGTGCCGCGAAATTGCGCAGTGGCCCAAACCTAGTGCGCGGTTCACCCTCGAACGGGGTTGGTTATAACGGTTGGGTCACGACGTCGCCGTTCGCCGGACCAGGCCGGGCGCCGATTTTGGCCGGGCGCCGCCCGCGCGGGATACTGATCGGGCGGCCTGGAACGGATGCTTCCAGCCCCCGGAAGCAGACCACCATGACCAGCGTGCCCCCGCAGTCCCCGACGGATGCGCGTGAGGCATTCTTCGCCGCCCGCAGGGCGATCCCCTCCTCGGTCGACCTGTCCGTGCGAATCGGCGCACTCACCCTGGCCAACCCGGTCATGCCCGCGTCCGGCTGCTTCGGCCCGGCGCTGGGCCGGCTCATCCCGGCCGGCGAACTCGGCGCCGTCGTCACCAAGACCGTCTTCGGCAGCCCCCGCGGCGGCAATCCGGCGCACCGCCTGACCGAGATCCGCGCCGGGATGGTCAACAGTGTCGGCATCCCGAGCCGTGGGGCGTCCGGCTACCTGGCCGAGTTGCATCCGCGCTACCTGGCCCTCGGCGTGCCCGTCATCATCAGCGTCGGCGGCCACCGCCCCGGCGAATACGCACCGGTGATCACCGACCTCCGCGGCGCGGGCGACGCGTACGAGCTCAACGTGTCCTGCCCGAACCTGGACCGACTCGGCACGGACATCGGCTCAGACCCCGACGCCATCTCGGCCGTGGTGCGCGCGGCCCGCGAGTCCACCGACAAACCGCTGATCGTCAAGCTCCCGGTCCTGGCCTCCTCGATCGCGGAGTGCGCGCTCGCCGCGAAGGAGGCGGGAGCCGACGCTCTCTGCGTGGCCAATTCGATTCCTGCCCTGCCGCTCCAGCCGCACACGCGCAGCCCGGCCCTGGGCAACGTGATCGGCGGGCTCTCCGGCCCGTCGATCCGCCCGATCGTGCTCCGGCTGGTCTGGCTGGCCTCCCGCGCCGTGCAGATCCCGGTCATCGCCTGCGGCGGGATCGAGACCGCCGACGATGCCCTCGACTACTTCTCGGTCGGGGCGCGGGCCGTGCAGGTGGGCACCGCGAACTTCGGCCGGCCATTCGCCATGGTCGAGATCGTGCGCGCGCTGCAGGAACGCTGCGCCGACGACGAGGTGGCCGGCATCCGTGACCTGATCGACCTGTGGAGGGCTCAATGACCGGTATGGCTTCCCTCGCCCGCGAGGCGCTGCGGCGCCAGCAGGCCTTCGCCGCGGCCGATGAGGCCGCCCTCGACGGCCTCATCGCCGTGCGCCCTCCCGCCGCGGAACCTCGGCCGGAGCCGGTCTGGGACGACGCCAGGGTGCTCGAACACACCGACGTGGGCGAGCGGTACCGTCGCCTCCTCCTGTCGACGGGCACCATCGCCCGCACCGCGCTCGCCGGTCAGTTCCTGATGATCACGGTGCCGCCCAGCGGCGGGGAACGGATCCTGCTGCCGCGCCCGATGGCGATCCACCGCCGGCACCCCGAGGCAGGGACCGTCGAGGTGATCTACGGTGTCTCCGGCCGCGGCACCACCGCGCTCGCCGACGTCGCCGTGGGGGCCGGCCTGCTCGTCACCGGGCCGCTCGGCCGCGGGTTCGAGTTCCCGGAGGGTGCCCGCACGGCGCTGCTGATCGGCCGGGGTGTCGGCGTCTGCGCCATCATGGGCTCGGTCGAGGATGCCGCGGCGCGGGGCATCCAAGCGACCGTGGCGCTCAGCGGCCGCACCCTCTCCGACCTGATCGGCGTCGCCGACTGCGCCGAACTCGGCGCCGCCGTCATCCCGGTCACCGACGACGACGGGTCGAGCGCCATTCCCGCGCTCGCCGCCCGGCTGCGGGCCGAATTCCGGGCCGCGCCGCCGGCGGTGATCCTGGTCTGCGGGGCCGGCGTGCTCGCCCGCCTCGCCGCCGAACTCGGCGCCGAGTGGGAGGTGCCGGTGCAGGTCTCGCTCGAGGCGCACATGGCCTGCGGCCTCGGCTACTGCCATGGCTGCGCCGCCCCGGTCGCCACCGACCCGGAAACGGAGGGGCCGCTGGTCTGCGTCGACGGCCCCGTGTTCGACGCGGTCCTGCCCGCAGCATCGCGCTGACCGCGCCCCCGGCCGTTCGCGCCGCCACCGCCTGATCGAGAGGCGCTCTGTTAGACTGGTGGAGGTCAATCTCCGGATCGGCCGAACACAACGGAGCAGGTCGGCGGAACGCTGGCCCTCGGTGGTGGTTTCCCAACGCGAGTGGCAGCATCCGCGGCTGGTGAATTTCTACTGGTGGCCAGCTCGAGCACAGTGTGACGCACCGGTTTCCGGTTGAGCAATCAGCCGAACGGCGCTCACGGGCAGTGTAGTTCTGCCGTTGCCTGCTCAGACGCCCCACTCGCGCGCCATCCGGGCAAACGAGTCTAAACAAAGGAGAGAACCCCCATATGGAGGGTCCAGAAATCACGTTCGCCGAAACCGTTATCGACAACGGCAAGTACGGCACGCGCACCATCCGCTTCGAAACCGGCCGTCTCGCCCAGCAGGCGCAGGGCTCGGCCGCCGCGTACATCGACGAAGAGACCATGCTGCTCTCCGCGACGAGCGCGAGCAAGCAGCCGAAGGAGAACTTCGACTTCTTCCCGCTGACCATCGATGTCGAGGAGCGTATGTACGCTGCCGGCCGCATCCCGGGCAGCTTCTTCCGTCGCGAAGGTCGCCCGTCGACCGAGGCGATCCTCACCTGCCGCCTGATCGACCGGCCGCTGCGCCCGTCGTTCGTCGACGGACTCCGCAACGAGATCCAGGTTGTCGTGACCGTGCTGGCCATCGCGCCCGACGAGTACTACGACGTGCTCGCGATCAACGCGGCGTCGATGTCGACCCAGCTCGCCGGCCTCCCGTTCTCCGGTCCGATCGGTGGCGTCCGCGTCGCCCTCATCCCCGACGAGCACGGCTCCGGCCAGTGGGTCGCGTTCCCCAAGCACTCGCAGATCGTCGACGCCGTGTTCAGCATGGTCGTCGCCGGCCGCGTGGTGACCGACGCCACCGGCGCGCAGGATGTCGCGATCATGATGATCGAGGCCGAAGCCACCGACAACGCGTGGAACCTCATCAAGGGCGGCGCCATCAAGCCGAACGAAGAGGTCATCGCCGAGGGCATCGAAGCCTCAAAGCCGTTCATCAAACAGCTCATCGAAGCGCAGCAGAAGGTCGCCGCCTCGGCCGCCAAGCCGACCGGCGCCTACCCGGTGTTCCCGTCCTACCAGCCGGCCACCTACGACGCCGTCGCCGCCCTCGCGTACGACCAGCTGAAGGCCGTCTACCAGATCGCCGACAAGATCGAGCGCCAGAACGCGGATGACGCGCTCAAGGCATCCGTCAAGGCAGCCATCGCCGCGAAGGTCGAAGCCGGCGAGCTCGAAGCCGGCTCCAACGCTCAGGTTTCCGCCGCGTACAAGTCGGTCACCAAGCTCGTCGTGCGCTCCCGCGTGCTCAACGAGGGCATCCGCATCGACGGCCGTGGGCTCGCGGACATCCGCCCGCTCGACGCCGAGGTCGCCATCATCCCGCGCGTGCACGGTTCGGCGATCTTCCAGCGCGGCGAGACCCAGATCCTGGGTGTCACCACGCTGAACATGCTCAAGCTCGAGCAGACGATCGACTCGCTGAGCCCGGTCACCAAGAAGCGCTACATGCACAACTACAACTTCCCGCCCTACTCGACCGGTGAAACCGGCCGGGTCGGAACGCCGAAGCGCCGCGAGATCGGCCACGGAGCGCTCGCCGAGCGTGCCCTGGTCCCCGTGCTGCCCACGCGCGAGGAGTTCCCGTACGCCATCCGTCAGGTCTCCGAGGCGCTCAGCTCCAACGGGTCGACCTCGATGGGCTCCGTCTGCGCGTCCACCCTCTCGCTGCTCAACGCCGGAGTGCCGCTGCGCGCCCCGGTCGCCGGCATCGCGATGGGCCTGATCAGCGACACCGTTGACGGGAAGACCCGCTACGCGGCTCTGACCGACATCCTCGGCGCCGAAGACGCCCTCGGCGACATGGACTTCAAGGTCGCCGGCACGAGCGAGTTCGTCACCGCGATCCAGCTGGACACGAAGCTCGACGGCATCCCCGCCTCGGTGCTCGCCGGCGCGCTCACGCAGGCCAGGGATGCTCGTACGACCATCCTCGCCGTGCTGAACGCCGCCATCGACGCCCCCGACGAGATGGCCCCGACCGCGCCCCGCGTGATCAGCGTGCAGATCCCCGTCGACAAGATCGGCGAGCTGATCGGCCCGAAGGGCAAGACGATCAACGGGATCCAGGACGAGACCGGCGCCGACATCTCCATCGAGGAGGACGGCACCGTGTACATCGGCGCCGTCGACGGACCGTCGGCCGAGGCCGCCCGCGCCATGGTCAACTCCATCGCGAACCCGACCAACCCGGAGGTCGGCGAGCAGTTCCTCGGCACCGTCGTGAAGATCGCCGCCTTCGGCGCGTTCGTCTCGCTGCTCCCGGGCAAGGACGGCCTGCTGCACATCAGCGAGGTGCGCAAGCTCGCCGGTGGCAAGCGCGTGGAGAACGTCGAAGACGTGCTCGGCGTGGGCCAGAAGGTCCTCGTGGAGATCACCAAGATTGACGACCGCGGCAAGCTTTCGCTCGCCCCGGTTCTCGAGGAATCGGCCGACGCCGACTCCGAGGACGCATCGGTCACCACCGAGGCGTAGTCTGGTAGTTCTGCCGACAACCTCTCGCCAGGTTAGTCGGTGAGACGGGAAGCCCGTCCTGCTTCTGCAGGGCGGGCTTTTTCGCGCCGGCCCCGCTCGCGGGCGCCCGATCCGGGCTTCGCGGATCGTCCCTGCTCTGCTCGCGGCTCAGGTTGCGGAACTCGGCGCGTCGTGGAGCATGCGCCGGCCTCCGAACGGTGCGCCGCGAGAGGCGCGGATGCCCCGATCGCGACGAACGCGCGGATGCCGGGGAATACTGGGCTAATATGGTTTCGCACCCGCTCCCGTCCCCCCACGGTCGAGCGGGTGTTCTACGTGCGGCTCAGGCGCGGCCCGGAATCACTCGCGGCCCGGAATCACTCGCCGCCCGGAATCACTCGTCGAGGAGTTCGGTGATCGAGCGGAGCATCTCGGGGGACACGTCGCCGAGGGTTCGGGCGGCGAAGCTGACGACCCGCTTCGCCCGCAGTTTCTTCACGAACGCGAGCTGGGCATCCACCCGCTCGGGGATGTCGTCGTCGGAGCCGAGCAGGTAGGCAGGCGGAATCCGGAAGAACTCGGCGATCCCGGTGAGCAGGGCCATATCGGTGACGAGCGGCCCGGTGCCGGCGATCATGTAGGCCCAGCGCGCGCGGGAGAGGGAGAGTCCGTGCTCGGCCAAGCCCTCCGCGATCGCCCGGTAGGTGTACGGAGTGTTCCCCTCGGCGACGACGACGTCGAGCAGCAGAGTGAGCTTGCGGGCGAGTTCCTGCTGGGGGGTCAGCTCGTCGTCGAGTGGCACGGGTGCGGATGTCATGGCTGGGGGCCTCTCAGACGCGTCGTGGGGGGTACGGGGGTGGCCGAGGCCGGCGTGGCGCCGCCGGTGGCGGCCGCGGTGAGGCGCCTCGGATGGGTTTCGGTGCGGTCGGCGTGGGTCTGCCGTTCTACCGCGTCGAGGAGGGCGCGTTCGGCCGCGGTGGCCTCCCGCGGGTGGAGAAGCAGGCTGTCGCGCACCTCGACGTAGCGCCGGTAGAGCCTGGCTCCCGGCTCACGCCCGAAGGCGAGGCGCAAGCGCGGCGAGGCCGCCTCGAGGCTGAGTTCGGGGGAGTCCTCGATCAGGCGCTCCCAGAGCGGGGTGATCCGCCAGAGCAGCACGCGATCCCTGCCGGTTCGCCACGCACCGGCCACGGCGTCGACGACGGTCGTGAGGCCCAGGCCGATCGACACGCAGATCGGGGCGGCGAGGAGGGCGGTGAAGTACACGCCGCGCGATGACTCGGTGAAGGTCGAGTGCGGATCCTGGCTCGAGTCAATCGCGCTCCATACGCTGAGCACCGCATAGGTCAGGACGGCCAGGCAGCCCAGGGACACGAAGGCCAGGGAGACCCGGGTCACAATCCGGTGTTGACGGGGATAATCGGCCAGGCAGGCGACCAGGACCGACACGGCGAAGTAGGCCAGGGCGAACCAGGTGGTGATGGCGTAGAGGGTGTAGTCCCAGCGGTCGAAGTCCATCGTGCGAACGTCGCTCGTCAACCGCCAGTCGCTGCCGAAGAACAGCACGGCCTGGGCGCCGATGACGACAATGACGGCGATGACGGTCGACCGCCGGCCGGCCCGGGAAATGCCGCCCTCCGTGGTGGCGAGCTGGACCAGGCTGTTCATCAGCGCGACCGCGATGATCACGGTCGCATGGAAGAGGAAGAACGTCGTGTTCACGCCGCCGAGGACCGCATCGACGGCGTCGTAGACCGGCTGCGGCTGCAGGGTCATCGTCAGGGCGAAGACGGCCAGGAACCAGAACAACAGGCGGCGACGGCCTCGGATGGCCGAGGGCAGGCAGAAGAGTGCGGCGAGCCAGAGGATCGAACAGACGGCGAGTTGGAGGAGGACGATCATCAGAGCACCCGCCCGAAGCCGGTCCGGGGGCCGTTCCGGGCATCCGTGCGGTCGTCCAGCATGATCAGGGCGAGCTCGTCGCCGATGGCCTCGGCGAGGGCCTCCTGCTCGTCGGTGAAGGAGCTCCGGGAGAGTGCGTGCACGATCGCGTCCATCGGGATCAGCGGGGCGAGCAGGGCGACGCGGTCGGCGGTGAGGAGTTCCTTCTCGTGCCGGAGGATCATGTGCCCGTACTCGTGGTTGATGAACTGCTGGCGGTGCACGGCAGACTCCGTCGGCGCGTAGTGCACCCGCTCGAAGTCCTCGCCCGCGATCTCCAGCCACAGGCCGCAGACGCCGGACGTGATCAGGTCGGCGCTGGCGGGGCGGAGGAGGATCTTCCTCTGCCGAACGCCCTCCATGTGCCGGTGGAGCTTCTCGGCGGTGAGCGGGCGCGGCAGGTCGAGCGCCTCGACCAGCCGGCGGGCCCGCTCTCGGCGTTCTTCGCGCATCACGCAATTCCCTACTCGGTGGATCGATGGTCCCAAGGCGTGTCGCCGTGCGTTGGACATGTCTAATTCGTGCTACCGTTGGATTCGGTTGGACATGTCTAGGCTACCGGTTTCCGGAAGCTGCCAGGACCCCTGTACGGCCTGCGCGTCACGTGCCGGACGCAAGTTGGGGGGCGCGTGGTCGTTTGCGTGACGCGGTGCGGTCGGGGTGGGACCGCACCGCGCACCGCATCTCGCCGCCCACGGCGCATCGTGCGCCGACCCGTGGCGGACGGGCGGATCCCTCATCTATTTGAAGACATTATAGATTAGCGATATGCTCAGACGGTGTCGACCACCGGACTGCCCATGGCCCTGCTCAAGGCCGAACTGTTCAAGTCGCTCGGGCATCCCTTGCGCGTGCAGGTGCTCGAGCAGCTGTCCGGCGGCGAGCGCTCCGTCGGGAGCCTGGCCGAGGCGCTCGGTTCGGAGCTCTCGAATCTCTCCCAGCAGCTCGGCGTGCTCCGGCGGGCCGGGGTCGTCGTCACCCGACGCGAGGGCAACACGATCTATTACGGACTGCGCGACCCGATGGTCGCCGAACTGCTCGCCGTCGCCAAGCGGATGCTGGTGGCCACCCTCGAGGACTCCAACGCGCTCCTCCGCACGATCGAACAGGACGTGTCCTGACCGTCGTCACCGGTGGTTACAGGTCGTTCCCGGCGTAGGACTGGTTGAAGCTCTTGTTCACCAGGGGGAAATCGGGCACGATCGTCTCGGCCAGTGCCACCGGCAGGGCCGGCCAGTTGAAGTACGACGGGTCGACGATCTTCACCCGGGTCAGACGGCCGTCGTCGCCCAGTTCGACCCGGTGGCAGATCGTGCCGCGCCAGCCCTCGACCAGGGAAACGCCGGTGCCGGAGCCGACGGGGGCGACCGAGCGGCCGCTGCCCAGCCGGCCGTCCAGGCGGCGGATGAGGTCGGTGGCCACGCTGATCGACACCGCCAGTTCCCCCGCGCGCACCCGGTAGCGCCCGAGCACGTCGCCGCCGGAGTCCGTGACGACGTGGAACGCCTCGCCGAGGTCGACGAACGGGTGGTCGCGGCGGGCGTCGGCGTCGATGCCGGACGCCCTCGCCACGTAGCCGAGGGTGCCCATCGCCTCGGCCTGGCCGGTCGAGAGCGGGGCGGTCCCGGTGAAACGGTCCCGCACGATGGCATGGCCGAGGGTGATCGCGATGATCTCCTGCATGTCCGCCTGCACCTGGGCGAGCACCGCCGGGTCGGGCAGGGCGAGCACCGCTGCGCCGCCGATGGTCAGACCGCCGCGGAGGAAGCGGTGCCCGGTGACCGCCTGGTTCTGGCGGAGCAGGGTCTCCCGCAGCCGCTGGGTGTGCGAGTGCACGATGCCGAAGCCGACGTCGTTGGCCAGCGAGCCGAGGTCGGAGACGTGGTTGTAGATGCGCTCGAGTTCGAGCAGGAGCGCGCGCAGCATCCGGTCCTCCTCGGACACCTCGATCCCGGCGGCGGCCTCGACGGCCATCAGGCAGGCCACGGTGTGGCCGGCCACGGTGTCGCCGGTGACCTGCTCGGCCAGTTCGACCGCGTCTTCCGGCCGGCGGCCCTCGAAGAGCCGCTCGACACCGCGGTGCATGTACCACTGGCGGGCCTCCATCCGCACGATGGTCTCGCCGACGACCGAGAACCGGAAATGGCCGGGGTCGATGATGCCCGCGTGGATCGGGCCGACCGCGATCTCGTAGACGCCGGGACCCTCGACCTCGACGAACGGGAACGACTCGGTGTCGGGCAGGAACTCGGGGGTGACCCGGGCGCCGCGGCGCATCGGGTACCAGCCGCGCGGCCAGTGGCCGTGGCGCACCAGGCGGAACGGCTGCGGGTGGTCGGCCGGACGCACCCCGAACAGGTCGCGCATTCCGCGTTCGAAGTTGCCGGCCGGGTAGGAGAGATCGGCCAGGCTCGGCACCCAGGCGTCGTCGTAGGGGACCGGCACGACCAGGTCGACCTGGCGTCGCGGGTAGACCGCCGCGAAGGAGTAGACCACCCGCAGCGCGTCGCCGTCGTCGTGGCAGGTGATGATCGCGAGCCGGTTGCCGTCGGCGAGCACGGCGGCGGCCGTCTCACGCAGGTCGTCGCGGGTGAGCAGGCGCACATCGGGTGCGCCTGCGGCCGCCGGGTTCGGGCCCGCGGTCGGTGTCGGGCCTGCGGTCGGTGGGTTCGGGCCGGCGGTCGGCGTCGGGTCGGGTGTCGTCACTGGGCTCCTCCCAGAACCGCGGCCGCGCGCGCCAGGAGCGTGCCGACCGGCTCGGCGATGAAGGCCACCACGGCGGTGGTGGCCAGGGCGAGGATGAGCGGCAGGCGCGGTCCGTGCGCCGACCGGTCCGGCGCCGCGCGGACGGCGATGGTGCCTGCCGGGACGGTGCCTGCCGGGTCGGTTCCCGGCAGGGCGGGGCCCGCCGGGTCGGTGCCGGGAGCGGCAGCCGGGGCGCCGATCGTCATCGCGACGGTCAGCCGGGTGAGGGCTGCGAAGATGACGAGCAGCAGCACGAGCGCGATGCCGACGACGACTCCCATCCCGGTGCCGAAGCCGGCGACGATGATGCCGACCTCGGAGAAGAAGATGCTGAACGGGGGGAAGCCGACCAGGGCCGCCATGGCGATCAGCCACGGAACGGCCAGGCCGGGGCGACGCACGAGAAGTGCCCGCACGTCGTCGATCCGGGGGGTGCCCTCCACTTCGAGGATGCGGCCGGAGAGCACGAACAGGGTCGCCTTGGTCAGGCCGTGGCCGAGCACGTAGAGCAGCACGGCCGGCAGGGCGGCGGGGCCGATCGCGGCTCCCACGGCCATCATCCCCATGTGCTCGATGCTGGAGTAGGCCAGCATCCGTTTGAAGTCGCGCTGGCGGATCAGGAGGGCGGCGGCCACGAACAGGGAGAGCAGGCCGCCGACGCTGAGCATCACCCGGAGGAAGTCCGGCCCGATCACCGCGTCGGTGATGGTCTGGATGCGCAGGATGGCATAGAGGGCCACCGCGAGCAGCACGCCGCTCATCAGGCCCGACACCGGCGCCGGGGCCTGGCTGTGCGCGTCGGGCAGCCAGCTGTGCATGGGCGCGAGTCCGGCCTTGGTGGCGAAACCGAGCACGGCCAGCGCGCCGCCCGCCCGGATCAGCGCCGGGTCGAGCGGCAGGTCGGTGCGGCTGAGCACCAGCCAGGACAGGGTCGGCTCGCCGGTGCCGCGCGAGGCGGCGTAGATGAGCACGATCCCGAGCAGGGCGATGGCGACGCCCACGGAGCCGAGGATGACGTATTTCCAGGCCGCCTCCAGCGACGACCGGGTGCGGTGGTGACCGACCAGGAAGGCGGTGGTGATCGTGGTGGCCTCGACCGCGGCCCACATCAGGCCGATGTTGTCGGCCAGGACGGCGAGGGACATCGCGGCCAGGAACACCGAGATCAGGGCGTCGTAGGAGCCGGCGAACCGGCCGGGGGCTTTCTCGGTGTGGCCCAGCCCGCCCCAGGTCGACACGAGGCCGACCGCCCCGACGACGGTGAGCATGTACGCGGAGAGAGCGTCCGCGCGGAGCAGGCCGCCGCCGAGGCTGGGGACCTGCCCGTCGAGCACGGCGCCGACCAGCAGTAGACCGGAGAGCAGCACGGCAGTGCTGGATGCGATGGGGCCGAGGCGACCGAGCGGGCGGGCGCCGCCGGTGAGGCTGAGCGCGGCGAGGACGGCCGGAACGGCCAGGGGGGTCCAGAGGGCGAAATTCATCAGTCGTGCAACTTTCTGAGCTGATCAATGTCGGTGTTGCCGAACTTGTTGCGCATCCGGCCGGCGAAGACGTAGAGGATCACGACGACAAGCAGCACGTCCAGGGAGATCCCGAGTTCGAGGAACAGGGGAACCCCGCCGGAGGTGAGGAACGCGACCGTGGCGATGCCGTTGTCGAGCACGAGGAAGCCGATCAGCTGCGACCCGGCCTGCCGCCGGGTGATCAGCAGCAGGAACCCGATCAGCACCATCGCCAGTCCGATCGGGGCGGCGTGGGCCGAGATGCTGGTGTCGCCGCTGAGCAGCCGGCTGGCGACGACGTAGCTGAGGATGGTCAGCAGCGCCACGGTGAGCAGGCCGGCCGTCGGGTTCAACCGCGGCGCCTCATCAGTGCGGGTGGTGGCGCGGGTCTCGTGGGCGAGCACCCAGGGCAGGGCCATCCCCTTGACCAGCAGCACGAGGACGGAGACGATGATGACCTCCGCCTCGCCCTCCTCGAGGCCGATCACGGCCACCAGAGCGGCCAGCGCGAAGCCCTGCACGCTGAGCAGGCGGATCGAGGCGAGCAGGGAATGCCGCCAGACCATCAGGGCGCTGGTCAGCAGCAGCGCGCCGGTGCAGAGGCCGATCAGCTGGGGGAAGACGGTGGCGAACACGGATGCTCCTAAGCGACCAGGTAGGAGGCGGTCACGGCGAGCAGGGCGAGGGCGAACGACCCCGCCAGCAACTCGGGCACCCGGAACAGGCGCACCTTGGCGAGGAAGACCTCGCCCACGCTCAGGGCGACGCCGAGGAGGAGGATCTTCGCGGTGACGGCGCCCAGTCCGACCAGCACGCCGGGCAGGGAGAAATCGGTCAGCACACCCCACGGCAGGATCAGGTTGCTGAGCAGGCCGAGCAGGGCGGCGAGCTTGAGCCAGGAACCCAGCTCCAGCCAGGCCAGGTCGCGCCCGGAGGCCTCCAGCACCATGGCCTCGTGCAGCATGGTCAGCTCGAGGTGGGTGGAGGGATTGTCGATGGGCAGCCGGCTGGTCTCGGCCATGATGGCGATGGCCAGGGCGACCATGGCCAGCAGGCTGACCGGCGAGATGATCACGGCCGGGTTCTGCAGCCGGGTCTCCACGATCAGGGAGAGGGTGGAGGTGCCGGCCGGGATCGACAGCGCGTAGACCGCGAGGAGCAGGGTCGGTTCGACCAGGGCGGCCACGGTCATGTGCCGGCTGGAGCCCATGCCGCCGAACGCGGTTCCCGCGTCCAGGCCGACCAGGGCCAGGGCCACCACGCCGATCAGCATGATCGAGACGATGACGAACAGGTCGCTCGGCACCAGGGGCAGCGGGAGCGTGCCGACCAGCGGCAGCAGCACGCAGAGCAGCAGGCTGGAGACGAGAAGGGTGACCGGGCCGGCCGCGAGCATCCAGCTGCTGTCGCTCGCGCGCACCGGGTCCTTGGCCACGAGCTTGCGCACGTCGCGCCACGGCTGCCAGATGCCGGAGCCCGCGCGGCCCTCGAGCCGCGCCCGCACCTGGCGCATCACGCCGATCAGCAGGGGCGAGAGGAACACGAAGAGAACCAGCTGCAGCAGGGCGATCGCGATCGCCGGGATCACAGGGACACCACGATCAGCACGACGAGCAGGGCGACGAAGGAATAGGACAGGTAGCGGTGGATGCTGCCGTTCTGCGCCCGGCGGGCCAGGACGCCGAAACGCTGGGCGAGGCCGAGCACCGGGCGGTAGAACCGGGTCTCGATCACGTCGGAGACGCTCTGCTCGACGTGCACGCGTTCGACGAGGTAACGGGACTCGCCGACGTGGGTGACCTCGACGTCGCGGGTGGGCCGGAGCACGTCGTCGAAGACGCGCACCAGGGGCTCGGCGTAGGAGGTTGCCGTGTACTGCATCCGCGGCCGCAGCCGGGAGCCGCCGCCCGCCCACGGCAGGGGCGACACCCGGGTGGGATGCCGCCGGGCCGAGATGAGGATGGCCGCCAGCACCGGCACGAGCACGAGCGCGGCGAGGGCGACGAAGGTGGTCGGGTCCAGGACCACGTCGATCCCGCGGGCGTCGACGCCCGCCAGCCCGATCGTGCGCACATCGGGGGTGAACGCCGGGCCGACGGCCGAGGCGAGGGCCTCGGTGAGCGGTCCGGGCAGCAGGCCGAGGCCGATCACGAGGAGGGCGCCGATGATGAGCGGGATGCGCATGATCAGGGGGACCTCACGGGCCGCCGTCGCCTGCGCGGAGCGGGGGCGGGCCAGGAACGCGATGCCGTACGCCTTGACGAAGGTGAGCAGGGCGAGCCCCGCGGTGAGGGCGATCACGGCCACGGCCAGCGGCATGGCCACGGACGAGGTGACGGAGACGACTTCCCCGCCGACCCGGGAGCCGTGTACGAGGGCCTGGAGCAGCATCCACTCGGCCACGAATCCGCTGGTCACCGGCAGGGCGGCGGCGCCGAGGGCGGCCGCGCCGAACGCGCCGGCGGTCCAGGGCATGCGGCTGCCGAGCCCGCCGAGCCGGTCGAGGTTCATCTCCCGGGTGGAGCGGGCCACGGCGCCGGCGCCGAGGAACAGGGTGGCCTTGAACGCGGCGTGGCTGACCATGAGCAGCAGGGCGGCGAGGAGCGCGGCGTCGGCGGCTCCGGTGGCGTGGTCGCCGCGCAGGAGCACGGAGGCGCCCAGGCCGAGGAAGACCAGACCCATGTTCTCGGTCGTGGAGTAGGCCAGCAGCACCTTGAGGTTGCTCGCCACCGAGGCCTGCAGGATCCCGTAGAGGGCTGAGACGGCGCCGAGCGCCATGATCAGCACCCCCCACCAGGCCGGGCCGTTCGGCAGCAGGCGCACGCAGACCAGGAGGGCCCCGTAGACGCCGATGTTCACCATGGCGCCGCTCATCGCGGCGGCGACGTGACCGGGGGCCTCCGGCAGCACCCGGGGCACCCAGACGTGCAGGGGCACGAGTTCGGCCTTGCCGCCGAAGCCGAGCAGGAGCAGCACGAAGGCGAGGCTCGCCTGCCAGGATGCCGGATCCAGGGTCGCGAGCGCGGCGAATCCGGTCCCGCCGGTGGCGCCGGCCAGCACGGCGAAGCCGGCCAGCACGAAGAAGAAGCTCAGCTGGCTCATCGCCGAGTACCAGACCAGGGCGGACGCGACCGTGCCGCGGGTGGCGTGGTGGGCCAGCAGGAGCGCCGTCGACCCCAGCGTCATGATTTCCCAGAACAGCAGGAAGGACACCACGTCGGTGGCGGCCGGCACGAGCTGCATCCCGAACAGGAACACGGCCATCGAGGCCCAGGCGGTGCGGGAGGCCGAGGCGACCCGGGCGGAGCCGATCCCGAACAGCGACGCCAGCACGCCGACCACCGACACGACCACCATGACGAGGCCGCCGAGCCGGTCGGGGGAGAGCACGAGAGGGTCCATCGGCAGGGCGGTGGGGATGGTGAGCGCCCCGCGACCGCCGGTGAGGGCGATGGCGCCGGTGATGACCCCGGCGGCGGCGAGCAGGGCGCAGAGGATGCCGCTCACCCGCGAGCGCCACCGGGCGGACGGCACCAGCAGGGCGGACGCGACCGCCGCGGCGAGCAGGGCGACCTGGCCGAGCATCCCGGCCTCGACGGGCGTCATCGACCAGTCATCCGGCGCAGGGCCTCGACGATGAGGTCAGGGGCGGGCGGGTTGCCCGGCACGGAGAGGTCGACGTCGACGAATTCGGACACGGGGCCGGCGATCCCGTACCCCTCCGCGAAGACGCCGCCGGTGATGGCGCAATCGCCCACGGCGATCACGAAGCGCGGGGTCGGGGTGGCGTCGATCGTGCGTCGCAGCGGTTCGATCATGTTGCGGGTCACGGCTCCGGTGATCAGGAGCACGTCGGCATGCCGCGGCGATGCCACAAGACGGATGCCGTACCGCTCCACGTCGTAGACCGGGCCGAAGGCGCTCGCGACCTCCTGGGCGCAGTCGTTGCACCCGCCGGCGTTGATGAACCGCACCTGCACGCTGCCGCCGAAGACCTCGGCTCCGGCGAAGAGCGTCGGGGCCGGCGGGGCCGGTTCGGCGATGCGCCCGCTCTGCCGGATGAGGCGGGCCAGGCGCGAGACGCTCACGTCAGGCCCCGGTGATCGTGCGGATGCTGGCGGTCATCGCGTTCTCGGTTCTCGCTGCGGGCGGTGCGTTCGGCGCCGGCCCTGACTCGACAGTAGCAGCGCGGACCCGGCGGGCATCAGGTCGAATCGCGCGCTAAACATCATTACTTCTTTATATACCTATATGATGAATTTATCAAATAGATGCGCGGGCGCCGGCTGGCGGGGGAGCCTCGCCGGGAACGGGCGGCGGGCCACCCGCCCGGGCGCCGCGGGGGCTAGGAGTCCGGGCGGTTGGCGCCGGAGTCGCGTCCGGCGCGCTCGAGCAGCGGCGTGACCCGAAAGGGGATGAGCTCGCCCATCGCGAGCGACGTCTCGGTGCGCTCGACGCCGTCGCAGGCGAGGATGGTGCCGTCGATCCGGAACAGGTCGTCGGCATCCGTGCAGACCACCCGCACCAGCAGGTCGGTCGATCCGCTCATCCCGTGCGCCTGCACGATCTCGGGGATGAGGGTGAGCTCGGCGATGATCTGCGTAAGCCGTTTCTGCTGCACGTGCACCTCGATGAAGGCCGTCAACGGGTAGCCGAGGGCGACCGGGTTGATCCGGCGGTCGAAGGAGAGGAACGCGTTGGATTCCTCGAGCCTGGCCATCCGCGCCTGCACGGTGTTCCGGGACAGTCGGAGTTGCTGCGCGAGGGCGACGAAGGTGCTGCGCGGATCGACGCACAGGGCGCGGAGCAGCTGCAGGTCGACTCTGTCCAGACTGTGCATAGTGCACGAGATTAGCACGCCGGTTGGTCCCTGAATAGAGCAGAATGCCCAGTCTCAAACGGGATGGTTGTGCTCTGTGCCGCATGACCGTACGCTCGGTGCAACTTCGGCAACGACGCTGGGAGCGGCTCACCATGTCAGAATCTTTCCCGGGGGAAAACCCCGTCACTTTCTTACAACTCGTCTCACCTGAGGGTGTGCGGGTGGCTTCGGAAACAGCCGATCCCTGGCTCGACGATGTCTCGGGGGCCGACCTCGTCGCCCTCTACCAGGACATGGTCGTGGTGCGGCGGATCGACACCGAGGCCACGGCGCTGCAGCGCCAGGGGGAGCTCGGCCTCTGGCCGCCGCTGCTCGGCCAGGAGGCAGCCCAGATCGGTTCGGCCCGCGCCCTGCGGGCGGACGACTTCGTCTTCACCAGCTACCGCGAGAACGCGGTGGCCTGGTGCCGCGGGGTCGGCCTCACCGACATCGTGCGGGTGTGGCGCGGCAACGCACAATCCGGCTGGGATCCGTACTCCGTCGGGATGGCCACCCCGGCGATCATCATCGGCGCCCAGACCCTGCACGCGACGGGCTGGGCCCTCGGCGCCCAGCACGACGGCACGGACTCGGTGGCCGTGGCCTACTTCGGCGACGGCGCCACGAGCGAGGGCGACGTGAGCGAGGCGCTCGTCTTCGCCGCCAGCTTCCAGGCCCCGGTGATCTTCTTCTGCCAGAACAACCAGTGGGCGATCTCCGAACCGGTCGGCCTGCAGTCCCGGGCGAACCTGGTCGACCGGGCCCTCGGCTTCGGCATCCCCGGCATCCGGGTCGACGGGAACGACGTGCTCGCCGTGCTCGCGGCCACCCGGATGGCTCTCCACCGCGCCCGCACCGGCGGCGGACCCACCTTCATCGAGGCGGTCACCTACCGGATGGGCCCGCACACCACGGCCGACGACCCCACCCGTTACCGGCCCGCCGCCGAACTGGAGGAGTGGAGGGCGAAGGACCCGATCCTGCGCCTGGAGCGGCTGCTCGACTCGCTCGGGCTGCTCAGCAGCGAGCTCGCCGACCAGACCAGGGGGCTCGCGGATGCCGCCGCCGCCGAGCTGCGGGCCGGCTGCATCGGCCTGGCCGACCCCGAGCCGCTCACGGTCTTCGACCACGTCTTCGCCACCCCGAACGCCACGCTCGACCGGCAGCGCGCCGAGTACGCCCACTATCTCGCAAGTTTCGACTCCACCGGAGGGAAGGCCTGATGACCATGACGACCATGATGAGGCCGGCGGCATCCGCCCTGCTCGGCCAGACGAGCGGCTCGGGCGGCTCCGCCCCGCGCCCGGGCGAGAGCCTGCCGGGCGCCCCGCTCAGCACTCCCGTTCCGCTGGCCGGCACGACCACGCTGACCATGGCCAAGGCCATCAACGCGGGGCTCCGCCAGGCCATGCTCGACGACCCGAAGGTGGTGCTGCTCGGCGAGGACATCGGCCTGCTCGGCGGCGTGTTCCGGGTGACCAGCGACCTGCTCGCCGAGTTCGGCGCCCGCAGGGTGATCGACACACCACTGGCCGAGTCCGCGATCATCGGCACCGCGGTCGGCCTGGCCTACCGCGGCTACCGCCCGGTCTGCGAGATCCAGTTCGACGGTTTCATCTTCCCCGGCTTCGACCAGATCGTCAGCCAGGTGGCCAAGCTGCACTACCGCACCCAGGGGCGGGTGAGCATGCCGATCACCATCCGGGTTCCCTTCGGCGGCGGAATCGGCGCCGCCGAGCACCACTCCGAGTCCCCGGAGGCCTACTTCACCCACACCTCCGGGCTGCGGGTGATCGCGGTCTCCGACCCGCAGGACGCCTACGGGCTCATCCGCCAGGCGATCGCCTCGGACGACCCGGTGCTCTACTTCGAACCCAAGCGCCGCTACCACGTCAAGGGCGAGGTGTCGCCGGAGCTCGGCGCCCCGATGGAGCGCGCCCGGGTCGTGGCCGCCGGCACCGACGTCACCCTGCTGTGTTACGGGGCACTGGTGAGCACCGCGAAGGATGCCGCGCTCGCCGCCGACGACGAGGGCGTGTCGATCGAGGTCATCGACCTGCGCTCGCTCTCCCCGGTGGACTACGAGACCGTCGAGGCATCCGTTCGGAAGACCGGCCGGCTCGTCATCACCCACGAGGCCGCCCGCTCAGGCGGCCTCGGTGGGGAGATCGCCGCCGTCGTCACCGAGCGCTGCTTCGACTACCTCGAGGCCGCCCCGGTGCGCGTCACCGGCTTCGACATCCCGTATCCGCCGGCGAAGCTGGAGAGCCACCACCTGCCCGACCTGGACCGGATCCTCGACGGCGTCGACCGCGCCCTGGGGCGGCAGCGATGATCAAGGTGTTCCGGCTTCCCGACCTCGGAGAGGGGCTGACCGAGTCCGAGATCGTGGCCTGGCGGGTGTCTCCCGGCGACACGGTCGAGCTGAACCAGCTCATCGCCGACGTGGAGACCGCCAAGGCCGTCGTCGAGCTACCGTCGCCGTTCGCCGGGGTCGTCACCCAACTCCACCAGCAGCCGGGAACGGTCGTGCACGTCGGCGAGCCGATCGTCTCGTTCGAGGTGGCGAGTGCCGAGCCGGCCGAACCGGCGGGCGGCACGCCCGGCCAGGCGGATGCCGCGGCTCCGGCCGAGCCGGCCGAGGAGCGCGAGGCCGTGCTCGTCGGCTACGGCGCGGCCCCCGAGCGTTCGGGCCGGCCGCACCGGCGGGCCCGCTCGGGATCTGCGGATGCGGGCGGGCAGGCTGCCGAGGCGCCTGCCTCGGCTGAGCCCACCGATGTGGAGCCCACCGCCGTTGAGACGGCCGCCACGGAGACGGCCGCCACGGAGACGGCCGCCATGGAGCGAATCGCCGTTGAGCCCAGCGAGCCCGCTGCGGCCCGGCCCCGATCGACCCCGCCCGTGCGCGCCCTCGCCCGGGTGCTCGGCGTGGACCTGTCCCACCTCACCGGCACCGGACCGACCGGCCTGATCACCAGGGAAGACGTGCGCGCCCAGCTCGCCCGGCCCGCGGAGGCGCCCGACGGGACCGAAACCGGCGCCCCTGTCCCGGCACCCGGCCCGGGGCAACGGGAGACCCGCAGTCCCATCCGGAGCGTGCGCAAGCACACCGCCGCGGCCATGGTGCGGAGCGCCTTCACCGCCCCGCACGTCACCGAATTCCTCACCATCGACGTCACCCCGACCATGGAGCTGATCGACGCGCTGAAGACGAACCGGTCCTTCCAGGGGATGCGCATCGGCATCCTCGCCGTCGTCGCGAAGGCGCTATGCCTCGCCGTCGCCCGCAACCCGGACGTGAACACCCGGTGGGACGAGGCGGCCGGCGAGATCGTGCAGTTCCACCACGTCAACCTGGGCATCGCGGCCGCCACCGCGCGCGGCCTGCTCGTGCCCAACATCCCGGACGCCGGCCGGCTCGGCCTCGCGGACCTGGCCGCGGCGCTCGCCGAACTCACCGAGGCGGCGAGGGCCGGCACGACCAGCGCGGCGTCGCTCCGCGGCGGCACGATCTCGATCACCAACGTCGGCGTCTTCGGCATCGACGCCGGAACGCCGATCCTCAACCCGGGCGAGGCCGCCATCCTGGCCGTGGGCGGCATCCGTCGCCAGCCCTGGGAACATCACGGCGGGATCGCGCTGCGCCAGGTGATGACACTCAGCCTCTCCTTCGACCACCGGCTGGTCGACGGCGAACAGGGCGCCCGGTTCCTGGTCGACATCGGCACCATCCTGTCCGACCCGGCCATGGTCCTCACCATGGTCTAGCCGGTGTTTCCTGGCCGGCGCCGCAGGGGACCCGCGCCGCGGGAGGCCGACCGCGCCAGTTCCGCCGTTGCGCTGCCGGTGTGCCTGGGGCGTTGCGGCGGAACTGGCGCGCTCGGGAATGAGCGGCCGGAACGGGTGCGCTGGCGGCGGTGGCAGACCCCGCACCCGCCGGTCAGCACCGGTTGACCGGCCACGGGTGACGGAGCAGAGTGGGGGTATGAGCCCAGCGAGCACCGTCCTCACCACTGTCCAGACCGAGTCCGTGCTGGCCGGGGGCGCTTTCGTGCACCTGGACGGCACCCTCCACGGCGCGTTCCGGACGGCCGACTTCGCCTCCGCCGCCCGCCTGGTCGCGGCGATCGCCGAGGCGGCGGATGCGGCGAACCACCACCCGGAGGTGCGCCTCGGCTACGGCACCGTCGGCATCCGGCTCCGCTCCCACGACGCCGGCGGAGTGACCGAGCGTGACCTCGCCCTGGCCCTGCGCTGCCAGGAACTCGCCGACGCGGAGGGCGCCGAACGCGCCCGGCCGGCCCCGGCCCGCTACGACGTGGCGATCGACAGCACCGACGCCGACGCGATCCGCCCGTTCTGGCAGGTCGGTCTCGGCTACGTCGAACTGGACACCGCCGACGGCATCGAGCTCGTCGATCCGCGCGGCGATGGCCCGAAGGTCTGGTTCCAGCACATGGAGATCGCCCGCACCGACCGCAACCGGATCCACCTCGACGTGTACCTGCCCACGAGTGACGCCGAGGAGCGGGTGCAGGCGATCATCGAGGCCGGCGGCCTCCTGCTCACCGACGAGCACGCCCCCGACTGGTGGGTGCTGGCGGATGTCGACGGCAACGAGCTCTGCGTCTGCACCACCGTCTACTGACCGGCGGGCACACCCAGGGCGGCGAGCGCCATCTCCTCGAGCACGGGCCGCACGGTGCGCGCCGAGGACGCCTGCATGCTGTGGGGCGTGGAATTGAGCAGCCCGAAGGTGGCCTGGGCACGGATGCGCAGCAGCTTCGCGTCGACCTCGGGGTGCACCTTCCCGAGCAGGCGCACCCACAGCTCCACGTAGCTCCGCTGGAGGGCGCGCACCTCGTGCCGCTCGGCTTCGGCGAGGCTGTCCAGGTCCCGGTCCTGCACCCGGATGACGTCGGGGTTGGCCAGGGCGAAGGCCAGGTGGAAGCGCACCAGCGAGCGGAGCGCCGCCGCGGCATCCGTCGCCGTCGCCACGACCGTCTGGCCGCCCTCGACGAGGTCGGCGCTCGCCCCGACCAGGAGCGCGGCGAGCACGGCCTGCTTGCCGCTGAAGTGCCGGTAGACGGCCGGGCCGCTCACACCGGCGGCCGCGCCGAGATCCTCGATCGACACGCCGTTGAAGCCCGACCGGGCGAACAGCGCCGCGGCCGCCTCGAGCAGGGCCTGGCGCCGGTCGGCCTTCGCCCGGCTCCGCGGCGTGGGCGGTGGCGCGGGCGAAGGTGAGTGCGCGGGCTGCGCGGCGGGTGGAATGGCGGGCGGAACGGCGGTGGCCACGGGCGGCTCCTTTCCGGCAGGGTCTGGACTTCTCAGTTACGAACCGCTAACCTGAATTTTCGGTTAGGGATCACTAACTGTATCGGATGTCCGGCGAACTGCCTCCCGGTGTGAAACCCGGGTGCCGCGCGGCGGGCACGCTCGAACGGGAAGCTGTCGATGGAGACACTCGCGAGTCGGATCGACCCGACCAGCCCGGCATTCGCCGAGAACGAGGCGGCCCAGCGGGCCCTCGTCGCCGACCTCAGGCAGCGGCTCGCCGTCGCGGCCCTCGGCGGCCCGGAGAAGTCCCGCCAGCGACACCTCGCCCGCGGCAAGCTCCTGCCCCGCGACCGCATCGACACCCTGCTCGACCCGGGCAGCCCGTTCCTCGAGATCGCCCCGCTCGCCGCGAACGGGCTCTACCAGGACGCCAGCCCCGGCGCCGGGATCATCGCGGGCATCGGCCTCGTGCACGGCCGCCCCGTGCTCGTCATCTCCAACGACGCCACCGTCAAGGGCGGCACCTACTACCCGATGACGGTCAAGAAGCACCTCCGGGCGCAGGAGATCGCCCTCGAGAACCGGCTGCCGTGCGTCTACCTGGTCGACTCCGGCGGAGCGTTCCTGCCGATGCAGGACGACGTCTTCCCCGACCGCGACCATTTCGGCCGTATCTTCTACAACCAGGCCCGGATGTCCGCGGCGAAGATCCCGCAGATCGCGTCCGTGATGGGCTCCTGCACCGCCGGCGGCGCCTACGTGCCCGCGATGAGCGACGAGACGGTTATCGTGCGCGGGCAGGGCACCATCTTCCTCGGCGGCCCGCCGCTGGTGAAGGCGGCCATCGGCGAGATCGTCACCGCGGAGGAGCTCGGCGGCGGAGAACTGCACGCGAAGACGTCCGGCGTCACCGACCACCTCGCCGAGAACGACCGGCACGCCCTGCAGATCGTGCGCGACATCGTCGAAACCCTGCCTCGCCCCCTCGCCCCGGCCTGGGCCGTGCGGCCCGTCGTCGCCCCCGCGGCCGACGAGGCGGAGCTCTACGGTGTCGTGCCCGTCGACGTGCAGGGCCGCTACGACGTGCACGAGGTGATCGCCCGGCTCGTCGACGGCAGCGAGTTCCACGAGTTCAAGAAGGAATACGGCAGCACCCTGATCACCGGCTTCGCGCACCTGTACGGCCACCCGGTCGGCATCGTCGCCAACAACGGCGTGCTGTTCTCCGAGTCGGCGCAGAAGGGCGCCCACTTCATCGAACTCTGCGACCAGCGCGGCATCCCGCTGATCTTCCTGCAGAACATCTCCGGCTTCATGGTCGGGCGGGACTACGAGGCAGGCGGCATCGCCAAGAACGGCGCCAAGATGGTCACCGCGGTCGCCACCGCCCGGGTGCCCAAGCTCACCGTCGTGATCGGCGGCTCCTTCGGCGCCGGCAACTACTCGATGTGCGGCCGGGCATACTCGCCGCGGTTCCTCTGGATGTGGCCCGGCAGCCGCATCTCGGTGATGGGCGGGCCGCAGGCGGCCTCCGTGCTCGCCACCGTGAAACGCGAGCAGCTCGAGGGCGCCGGCGAGGAGTGGCCGGCGGAGGCGGAGGCCAGGTTCAAGGCGCCGATCATCGAGCAGTACGACCACCAGGGCAGCCCGTACTACTCCACGGCCCGGCTCTGGGACGACGGCGTCATCGACCCGGCCGACACCCGCACGGTGCTCGGCCTCGCCCTCGGCGTCGTCGCCGCCACCCCGCTGCCCGAGACCGCCCTCGGTCTCTTCCGGATGTGACCGCCATGACAACCTTCGACACCGTGCTCGTCGCCAACCGCGGCGAGATCGCCTGCCGCATCATCCGCACCCTGCGCAGGCTCGGCATCCGTTCGGTCGCCGTCTACAGCGACGCCGACCGCGGCGCCCGGCATGTGGCGCTGGCGGATGTCGCGGTGCGGCTCGGCCCCGCCCGGGCCCAGCTCAGCTACCTGGACCAGGGCGCAGTGCTCGCCGCCGCCGCGGCCACCGGCGCGCAGGCCATCCACCCCGGCTACGGCTTCCTCAGCGAGAACCAGGCCTTCGCGCAGGCCTGCGCCGACGCGGGCGTCGTCTTCATCGGGCCGAGCGTGCACGCGCTCACCGTGATGGGCGACAAGATCCGGGCGAAGAACCACGTCGCCGAGTCGGGGGTGCCCGTCATCCCCGGGGTGTCCCTGCCCGGCCAGACCGACGAGCAGCTCATCGCGGCCGCGCCGGGCGTCGGCTACCCGATGCTGATCAAGCCGTCGGCCGGCGGCGGCGGCAAGGGCATGGTGCGGGTCGACCGGCCGGGCGACCTCGCCGAGGCGCTGGTCACCGCCCGCAGGGTGGCGGCGGCCGCCTTCGGCGACGACACCCTCCTGATCGAACGCTTCGTCAGCACCCCCCGGCACATCGAGGTGCAGGTGCTCGCCGACACCCACGGCGGCGTCATCCAGCTCGGCGAACGCGAATGCTCGCTGCAGCGCAGGCACCAGAAGGTGATCGAAGAGGCGCCGTCGCCGCTCCTGGACGCCGCCACCCGGGCCCGGATCGGCGAGGCTGCCTGCGCGGCCGCCCGCAGCGTCGGCTATGCCGGCGCCGGCACGGTCGAGTTCCTCGTCTCCGATGCGGCGCCGGGCGAGTTCTTCTTCATGGAGATGAACACCCGGCTCCAGGTGGAGCACCCGGTCACCGAGATGATCACCGGCATCGACCTGGTCGAGTGGCAGGTGCGGGTCGCCGCGGGGGAGCGACTCGACCACCGGCAGGAGGACGTCGTGCTGACCGGGCATGCGATCGAAGCCCGGGTGTACGCGGAGAACCCGGAGCGCGGGTTCCTGCCGACGACGGGCACCGTGCTCGCGCTCCGGGAGGCGACGGGCGAGGGCATCCGGGTGGACAGCGCGCTCACGGCCGGCCTCGTCGTCTCCGCCGACTACGACCCGATGCTCGCCAAGGTGATCGCCTGGGCTCCCGACCGGGCCGGTGCGCTCGCCCGGCTCGACCGCGCGCTCGCCGACACGCTCGTGCTCGGGCTGCGCACCAACGTCGAGTACCTGAGGTTGCTCGTGCAGGACGCCGACGTGGCCGCCGGCCGCCTCGACACCGGGCTGATCGAGCGCAAGCTCCCCGGGCTCGCCTTCCGCGTCGTCGACGACCATGTGCTCGCGGCCGCCGCCCTGTTCCTGCACCGGGCCGCCTGGGCCGTCCCGCCGGGCGCCGACCTGGCCTGGTCCCGGCCCACCGGGTGGCGGATGGGCCCGCACGTTCCCACCCGGTACGTGCTGGCAACGAACGCGACCGAGTCGGTCACCGTGACGGTCGAGGGGTCCCCGGCCGGGGCATCCGTCTCGATCGCCGGCCGGCCGGCCCTGCCCGCGAGCCTGTCCCCGGCACGCCATCCGGAGGAGGCGTTCGGCGTCGAGGTCGACGGCGTGCTGCGGATGCTCTCCATCGCCGAAGCAGACAACGGCGCCGGCCTCCGGCTCTGGATCGGCGGCGACGGCTTCTCGGTCGACGTCGTGCACCGCACGGGGGCGGAGATCCTGGCCGACGAACTCGCTGGCCTGGGCCAGGTCGCGGGCGCGGCCGGACCCGACGTGCGCACGCCGATGCCGGGCACCGTCGTCGCCGTGCACACGGAAAGCGGCGCCCTCGTCGCCGTCGGGCAGGCCATCCTCACCGTGGAGGCCATGAAGATGGAGCACCAGCTGACCGCGGCCACCGCGGGCATCGTCACCCTCACCCTCAAACCCGGCGACCTGGTCAGACTCGACCAGATCGTCGCCACCGTCACCGCCGCGCCCGATCCGGGCGCGCCAGGGCCGGACACCGCCACCGTCAACGCAGACAAGGGAGCACCACAATGAGTTACGAACTGACCGACGAGAACCGGAAGCTGCAGGCCATGGTGCGCGACTTCGCCGACACGGTCGTCGCTCCCGCCGCCTACGAGTACGACACCAAGCGCGCCCTGCCCTACGGCATCATCGCCGAGATGGGGGAGATGGGCCTGTTCGGCCTTCCCTTCCCGAAGGAGTACGGCGGTCAGGGCCGGGACTACTTTGCCCTCTGCCTCGCGGTCGAACAGCTCGCGCGCGTCGACCAGAGCATCGCCGTGACCCTCGAGGCCGGCGTGGGCCTCGGCATCATGCCGGTGTACCGCCGGGGCACCGAGGAGCAGAAGCAGGAGTGGGTGCCGCGCCTGGCCAGCGGGTCGGCGCTCGCCGCGTTCGGCCTGACCGAGGCGGACGCCGGCTCGGATGCCGCGGGCACGAAGACCACCGCAGCCCTCGAGGGCGGGGACTGGGTGATCAACGGCACCAAACAGTTCATCACCAACTCCGGTTCGGAGATCACCCGGCTGGTCACCGTGACCGCGGTCACCGGCGAAGAGACCCGGCCGGACGGTTCGATCAAGAAGGAGCTGACGGCGATCCTCGTGCCGACGCCCACGCCCGGGTTCACCGCGCTCCCCGCCTACGACAAGGTCGGCTGGCACACCTCCGACACCCACCCGCTCGTCTTCGAGAACGTGCGCGTGCCGGAGGCGAACCTGCTCGGCGAGCGGGGCCGCGGCTTCGCGAACTTCGTGCAGACCCTGGACGAGGGCCGCATCGCCTTCGCCGCGCTCTGCACCGGCGCCGCGGCCGGCTGCCTTGAGGAATCCATCCGCTACGCGAACAGCCGCAACGTGTTCGGCCGGTCGATCGGGTCCAACCAGCACATCGCCTTCAAGATCGCGCGGATGCAGGCGCGCGTGCACACCGCCCGGCTCGCCTGGCAGGACGCGGCCCTGAAAATGGTCGCCGGACAGCCCTTCAAAATGGAGGCATCCATTGCCAAAATGGTGGGCAGCGAAGCCGCCATGGACAACGCCCGCGACGCCACCCAGATCTTCGGCGGCTACGGCTTCATGAACGAGAACCCGGTGGCCAGGCACTACCGCGACTCCAAGGTGCTCGAGCTGGGCGAGGGAACCACCGAGGTGCAGCTCATGGTGATCTCCCGGGCGCTGGGCTTCACGGGTTAGGAAGGGACGACGGATGACCGACGAACGCCGCAGCATCGAACAGCGCGGCCTGTACTACGAGGAGTTCGACCCCGACGTGCGCTACCTGCACCGCCCGGGCCGCACGGTCACCGAGGCGGACAACGTGCTCTTCACCACTCTCACCATGAACACCCAGGCGCTGCACCTGGACGCAGCCTGGTCGGCAACCCAGCCGTTCGGGCAACGGCTGGTCAACTCCATGTTCACCCTGTCGACCCTGGTCGGCAGCTCGGTCGCGCAGCTCACCCAGGGCACCATCGTCGGCAACCTGGGGTTCTCCGAGGTGACCTTCCCGCATCCGCTCTTCCACGGTGACACGCTCTACTCGGAGACCATCGTGACCGGCAAACGGTTGTCGGCCTCCCGGCCCGGCCAGGGTCTCGTCACGCTCAGCCACACCGGGCGCAACCAGACCGGCGACGTCGTCGCCACGGCCGTGCGCACGGTGCTGGTCTGGTGCGAGGAGGTGGCCCCGTGAGCTTCGACCTCGGGCCGGCGCTGCTGTTCTGCCCGGCCGACCGCCCCGACCGGTACCGCAAGGCTGCCGACCGGGCCGACGCGGTGATCATCGACCTCGAGGACGCCATCCTGCCGGCCAACCGGGCCAGGGCCCGGGGCGCGCTGATCGGGCATCCGCTCGACCCGGAGCGCACGATCGTGCGGGTCAACCCGGTCGGCACCCCCGACTTCGCCCTCGACCTCGCCGCGCTGGAGGAGACCGCGTACCGCACCGTGATGCTGCCCAAGACCGTGGATGCGTCCCAGTTGCGCCCGCTGGCCCGGTTCGAGGTGGTCGCCCTCTGCGAGACCGCGGCCGGGGTGCTCGCCGCCCCGTCGATCGCGGCCGAACCGAACGTCGTCGCGCTGATGTGGGGCGCGGACGACCTGGTGGCCTCCCTCGGCGGAAGCTCGAGCCGGTTCGCCGACGGCAGCTACCGGGCCATCGCCCGGCACGCGCGCTCGGCCGTGCTGCTGGCGGCCGGGGCGCACGGGAAGGCCGCCGTCGACGGCGTGTTCCTGGCCATCCCCGACCTGGCCGGCCTGGCCGCCGAGGTCGCCGACGCCGTGGCGAGCGGGTTCCGGGCCACCGCCTGCATCCACCCGAGCCAGGTGGCCGTGATCCGGGATGCGTTCCGGCCCACCGAGGAGGAGGTCGCCGCCGCCTGGGCGCTCCTGGAGGCCGCCGCGGGCGAGGACGGCGTCTTCGCCTACCAGGGCCGGATGATCGACTCGCCCCTGCTCCGGCACGCCGAGGCGGTGCTGCGGCGGGCGGCGCCGACCGACTGACCCTCCGCCCCGCCCCCGGCCGCCCCACCTCGCCGAACTGTGAGGTGTGCAGGTTTTCGGCCGCGAAAACGGTGCACAACTCACAGTTCGGCGGCGCGGTGAGGCGGCGCGGTCAGGCCGCGCTGGCGGCGAGGGTCTTCTCGATCGCGCGCACGATCTCGTCGGATTCGGGCTCGACGGTCGAGGCGAACCGGTCGACGATCTCCCCGGTCGGGCTGACCAGGAACTTCTCGAAGTTCCACTTGATCAGGCCGGGGAGCAGGCCGCTCTTGAACTTCGTGAGCTGGGCGTAGAGCGGATGCTGGTTCTTGCCGCGCACGTCCACCTTCTCGGTCAGCGGGAACGTGACGCCGAAGTTGAGCTGGCAGAAGGATTCGATCGACGCCTCGTCGCCGGGCTCCTGGCCCAAGAACTGGTTGCACGGCAGGCCGAGCACGACCAGGCCGTCGTCCGCGTACTTCTCGTAGAGCGCCTCCAGGCCGGCGTACTGCGGGGTGAACCCGCACTTGGAGGCGACGTTCACGACGAGCACCGTCTTTCCCCTGAACTGCCCGAAGGAGGTCTCGGTGCCGTCGATGAGGGTGAGGGGGGTCTCGTAGAGTGCGCTGGCTGACATGAGGCGATGCTAACGGTGCACCCTTCGAGATCGCTGGGCGGACGGCCGGGGCAACGAGGCAGGACACGGCAACCGGGGCGCCGAACTGCCGTCCGCGGCCCGGTGCGGTAGGCTGGGGAGTCGCCATCATCGCGCCTGCCCGGCATCGGCAGCCACCAGATCGCGACTCCGCCGCCCTCGAGCCGGCCCCGGGCACTGTTGCCCATCGGGCGGCCAGACCGGCCACGTCCCCCAGGACGAGGCGCGAATCCGAACTTTGCACCACCCGTTCACCAGGACCGCACACCGGCCCACCTACCGAGACCTGACTGCCTTGCGCGCGGTCTCACCCTGAGAAATGAGTTTCATTGACCAAGCACCAGCTTGACCTGTCCACGCCGCCGGCGCTGCCGAAGCGAGGCCTCCGGATCACCCCGCTCGGCGGCCTCGGTGAGATCGGCCGCAACATGACCGTCTTCGAGCACAAGGGCAAACTGCTCATCGTCGACTGCGGCGTGCTCTTCCCCGAAGAGACCCAGCCCGGCATCAACGTGATCCTGCCCGACTTCTCCGCCATCCGCGGGCGGCTGCAGGACATCGAGGCGATCGTGCTCACCCACGGCCACGAAGACCACATCGGCGGCGTCCCGTACCTCCTGCGCGAGCGCAAGGACATCCCCATCATCGGGTCCGAGCTCACCCTCGCCTTCCTCAGCGCCAAGATGGAAGAGCACCGCATCGTCCCGCGCCTGATCCAGGTCAAGGAAGGGCAGCGCCGCAAGGCCGGCCCGTTCGACCTCGAGTTCCTCGCCGTGAACCACTCGATCCCCGACGGGCTCGCCATCGCCATCCGCACCGAGGCCGGCCTGGTGCTCGCCACCGGCGACTTCAAGATGGACCAGTTCCCGCTCGACAACCGCCTCACCGACCTGCCCGGCTTCGCCAGGCTCGGCGAGGAGGGTGTCGACCTGTTCATGACCGACTCGACCAACGCCGAGGTTCCCGGCTTCACGATGACCGAGGAAGACATCCGTCCGGCCATCGATTCCGTCTTCCGCACCGCACCGCGCCGGATCATCGTCTCCAGCTTCGCGAGCCACGTGCACCGCATCCAGCAGGTCATCGACGCCGCCGCCCGCCACAACCGCAAGGTCGCCTTCGTCGGCCGCTCGATGGTGCGCAACATGGCCATCGCCGAGAAGCTCGGCTTCCTCAAGGTGCCCAAGGGCCTCATCGTCGACGTCAAGGCGTTCGACCGGATGAAGGACGACAAGGTCGTGCTCATCTGCACCGGCTCGCAGGGCGAGCCGATGGCGGCCCTGTCGCGCATGGCGAACCGGGAACACCAGATCAAGATCGGCGAGGGCGACACCGTGCTCCTGGCCAGCTCGCTGATCCCCGGCAACGAGAACTCGATCTACCGGGTCATCAACGGCCTCACCCGCTGGGGTGCCAACGTCGTGCACAAGGGCAACGCCCGGGTGCACGTCTCCGGTCACGCCAGCGCCGGCGAGCTCGTCTACTGCTACAACCTCGTCAAGCCGAAGAACGTCATGCCGATCCACGGCGAATGGCGCCACCTCAAGGCCAACGGTGAACTCGCCGTTCGCACCGGCATTCCGGAGGAGCAGGTCCTGATCATCGAGGACGGCGTCGTCGTGGACCTCGTCGACGGCCTGGCCCGGATCACCGGCCGAGTCGCCTGCGAACTCGTCTTCGTCGACGGCATGACCGGCAACGGCGGAGTCACCGTCGGCAGCGGCGCCACCGAGGAAGCTCTCGCCGACCGCCTGCAGCTCTCCAACGACGGTGCCGTGACCATCCTCGGCATCCTGGACACCCGCACCGGCGTGCTCACCGAACCGGTCGAATTCATCGCGCGCGGCTTCGTGCAGGACAGGGAATGGATCGCCGGCGCCACCAAGTCGATCGACGACGCCCTCCGCGCCGCCAACAAGATCAAGATCGTCGACGGGCCGCAGCTCGAGGACATCTTCACCCAGAGCGTGACCCGGTGGATGCAGCGCAAGTACCGCCGCATCCCGGTGATCACCTCGGTCGTCGTCGACGCGTGAGCGGATGCCGCCGGGCCCCCAGCCCGGCGGCCTCCGTCTTCGCCGAACCCGGAAGTGATATCGCCCCATGACTCCTGAACTGCCCAGCCGGAAGAAGGCGCGTCGTCGAACGCGCCGCCGGTCGATCGTACTGGTCTCCGCCGCCGTCATCGTGGCCCTGCTCGCGACGACCCTGGTCGCCTTCGTCATCAGCCTGCCCGACGACCTGGCCATCGGCCGGTTGTCGCAGAAGAGCAACGTCTACGCCACCCGGAGCGACGGCACGCCGCAGTTGCTGGCGTCGTTCTACGACCAGAACCGGGTCGAGGTCGCCTCGGATGCGATCAGCCCGTTCGTGAAGGATGCGGCGACCTCCGCCGAGGACCCCGGCTTCTACGACCACGGCGGCGTGGACATCTGGGGGACGGTCTCCGGTCTCGTGTCGACCCTGGTGACCGGGACGGCCCGCGGCGGGTCGTCGATCACCCAGCAGTATGTGAAGAACGTGCTCGTGCAGAAATGCGAGACCCTGGCCGACGAGGCGAAGCGGGCCAGCTGCTACGACACCGCGACGGAGACGAGCCCCGACCGCAAGCTCAAGGAGATGAGCCTCGCGATCGGGCTGGAGAAGAAGTCCTCCAAGGCCGACATCCTGCGCCAGTACCTGAACATCACCGGTTTCGGCGGGTCCGTCTACGGCATCGAATCCGCGGCGAACTACTACTTCAACACGACGGCCGCCGCGCTGACCCTGCCGCAGGCGGCCAGCCTCGTGGCGATCGTGAACAACCCGGTCAAGTTCCAGCTCGACAAGCCGGAGAGCGCCACCAACGGTGCGGCCACCGGCTACGCGGACAACAAGGAACGGAGGGACTACATCCTCGGCGAGATGCTCAAGCACAAGAAGATCAGCACGGCCGACCACGACGCCGCGATCGCCTCGCCGATCACCCCGACCATCACCGAACCCAGCACCGGCTGCCAGAGCGCCGCCGGCAGCGCCTACTTCTGCGACCTGGTGCTGCGCACGCTGCGCAACGACCCGGCCTTCGGCGCGGATCGCGCCACCCGGCTGGCCAACTTCCGGCTCGGCGGCTACAACGTCTACACCACCCTGGACCTCGACCTGCAGGCCGCCGCCGAGACGACCATGACCGAGAACGTCCCGAAGTCCTTCGAGGACTGGGATGTCGGCGGCGTCATCTCGAGTGTGGGCGTCGGCACCGGACGGGTGCTCGCGATGACCCAGAACAAGGATTACACCCAGGATCCGGCCGTGGCCGCCGCCAACCCCAATGCCACGGGCATCAACTTCAACACCGACTCCGACCAGGGTGGGTCGAAGGGGTTCCAGACCGGGTCGACCTACAAGGTCTTCACCCTGGCCGAATGGCTCAAGGAGGGCAACTCCCTCGCCGACTCGGTCAGCTCCCGGCAGCGCTCGGACTGGGGCGTCTTCCAGGACAGCTGCAACGGACCCCAGGAATACGGCACGAGTTTCGACCCCAACAACGACGCCTCCTACGAGAACGGGTCGTACTACTCCGCCCTCCAGTCGACGATCAGCTCGATCAACACCGGGTTCATCGGCATGGCGAAGAAACTCGACCTGTGCGGCATCCGCAAGACCGCCGAAGCCTTCGGCGTGCACCGGGCCGACGGGGATCCGCTCCAGCAGGGTGCCGCGTCGGTGCTCGGCACCAACGAGATCGCCCCCCTGACCATGGCGGCCGCGTACGCCGGGATCGCCAACCAGGGGACCACCTGCAGCCCGATCCTGATCGACCGGATCGTCGGGCCGGACGGCGCGGAGATCCCCGCCCCCACGTCGACCTGCACGCAATCCGTCAGCCCGGACGTCGCGGCCGCGATGGCCTACGCGATGCACCGGGTGATGACCAGCGGCACGGGGACGGCCTCGAACCGGGCGACCGACCCGGAGGTGCCGATGATCGGCAAGACCGGCACCACCGACGAGAACAAGGACACCTGGATGGCCGGGGCGAGCACCAAGGTCGCCACCGTCGTCGGCGTCGTGACTGTGTCCGGCGCCGGGCAGGACCAACGGGACACCTACTTCGACAACGGCCAGGCAGCCACCGCCCGGCACCGGATGTGGCCCGACATGATGAGCGTCGCCAACGAGAAATTCGGCGGCGACGAGTTCCCCGAGCCGCCGCGGAGCATGACCCGCTGACCTGCCCCGGCGGTTCGCCCCCGGGTCAGTGCGCGGCGGCCACCTCCGGGCTGCCGGTGGCAAGGTCCTCGAGCAGCAGTTCCGGGTGGTCGCGCACCGTGTTGCGCAGTCGCCAGACCGTGCTGAACAGAGCGAGCAGGGTGCCGTCCGAACGCATCAGCACCTCGACCTGCCGGTCGTGGCCCAGGATCAGCGCGCTCTCCCGGTCGGTGCGCCTGGCGATCTGGTAGGGCAGGGCCTCCGAACGGATGGCCGCGCCGAAGTCGTGGGTCATCCGCTCCTCGACCACCTCGAACTGCATCGGCCCGACCGCGCCGAGCACGGGGGACTGGTCACCGCGCAGATCGGAGCGCATCACCTGGATGACCCCCTCGTGGTCGAGCTGGTCGATCCCGCGGCGGAACTGCTTGTGCTTGCTGCTGTCTGCCGAGCGCACCACCCGGAAGTGCTCCGGGGCGAACATCGGCAGCGGCGGGTACTCCACCGGGTCGCCCTCGAAGATCGAGTCGCCCACCCGCAGTGCTGAGGCGTTGACCAGGCCGACGATGTCGCCGGGCCAGGCCTCATCGGCCACCTCGCGTTCCCGGCCGAACAGGTGCTGCGCGTACTTCGTGGCGAACGGCCGGCCGCTGGCCGCGTGGGTGACGATCATGCCGCGGCGGAACTGCCCTGAGCAGACCCGGACGAAAGCGACGTGGTCCCGGTGGGAGGCGTTCATGCCGGACTGCACCTTGAAGACGAAGCCGGAGAACGCGCTGCCGACGGGGCGGTGGCCGCCGGAGGCGTCCTCGCGTGCCTCGGCGGCCGGGGCGAAGTCGACCAGGGTGTCGAGGATGTGCTGCACCCCGAAGTTGAGCACGGCGGCGGCGAAGAGCACGGGGGTGGTCTCGTTGGCCAGGAACCTGGCCTCGTCGTGGTCCTGGTCCTCCTCGGTGAGCAGCTCCGACTCCTCGGTCGCGGTCTGCCAGGCGTCGCCCTCGGCGGCGGCGGCGACATCCGCGCTCACCCGTTCGAAGCCGGCGGCCTTCGCGCCGCCGGCGGTGCGGGTGAACCGCACGAACTCGTGGCTGGAACGCTCGATCACGCCGCGGAAGTCCCCGGCGATCCCGACCGGCCAGGTCAGCGGAGTGGGGATCAGGCCGGTGCGCCGGCGGATCTCATCCATCAGGTCGAGCGCCTCGGCGCCGGGGCGGTCCCACTTGTTGATGACGGTGATCACGGGGAGGTTGCGCTGCCGGCAGACCTCGAACAGCTTCATGGTCTGCACCTCGAGGCCCTTGCTCGCGTCCACGAGCATGACGGCGGCGTCGACGGCCGAGAGCACCCGGAAGGTGTCCTCGGAGAAGTCGGCGTGGCCGGGGGTGTCGACGAGGTTGATCACGGCGTCGCGGTACTCGAACTGGATCGCCGCGCTGGTCACCGAGATGCCGCGGGCCTGCTCCATCGCCATCCAGTCGGACACCGTGCCGCGGCGCCCCGCCTTGCCGTGGGTGGCCCCGGCGGTGGTGATGGCACGCGCGTGCAGCAGCAGCGCCTCGGTGAGCGTCGACTTCCCCGCGTCGGGGTGGGAGATCACGGCGAACGTGCGGCGTCGTCGAGCCTCAGAGAGTACCTCGGGCGTGGACAGGCCGATGGGCTGCGTCATGGATCCTTCTTTCACGGGCGATTCAGGCCGGCGGAGGCGACGCCTCTGCGGCGGCCAGGTCAGAATCGTTCCCCTCCAACTCTAACTTGACCCGCGAGAGGCTCGTTTCGGGCCCGGGACCCCACGGTTTGGTAACGGTTAGGGCGTGTCCTTTGTCTGAACGGGTGCGGGGGTTATTGTCGGCACTGAGCGGAGGGAGTGACGGATGCCCCGACCGGCCATGCACGGACACGGCACGCGGCCCGTGAGCGCGCCGTCCACCGGGCCGGCAGCGTTGCAGGGCCCGCCCGCCATCTCGCTCCCCATCCCCGTATCCGTCTCCGTGCAGTCCCTGCCGACGCCGAAGAGCCTCCGCCGCACCATCGCCGACACCGACCTCACGGTCCACCCGCTCGCCCTCGGCACGAGCGTGTTCGGCTGGACGGCAGACGGGGAGACCAGCGCCCGGGTGCTCGATGCGCACCGCGACCTCGGCGGCAACTTCCTCGACACCGCCGACAGCTACACCTCCGGGCGAAGCGAGGTGATCGTCGGCAACTGGCTGCGCTCCCGCGGCGCCCGCGACGGCACCGTGATCGCCACCAAGATCGGCAAGAACCGGGACAACCCCGGGCTGTCGCCGCGCAGCATCATCGGCGCCGTGCAGGCCTCGCTCGACCGGCTCGGCACCGACTACATCGACCTTCTGCACTTCCACTTCGACGATCCGACCGTTCCCCTGGAGGAGAGCCTCGGCGCCGTCGACGTGCTCATCCGCAGCGGCCAGGTGCGCTACCTCGCCGCGTCGAACTTCTCCGCCGAACGCCTGATGGAGGCCCGGGTGCTCGCCGCCAACGGTCTGCCCCGGTTCGTGGCGCTGCAGACCCAGTACAGCCTGCTCCACCGCGCGCCGTTCGAGTCCTCGCTGGCGCTGGTCACCCGGGCGCAGGGCATGTCGGTGCTGCCCTACTTCGCTCTCGCGCACGGCTTCCTGGCCGGCCGCTACCGGTCGAAGGCCGACCTGCAGAAGACGACCCGCGCCGCCCGCGCCGCCAAATACGTCACCCGCACCGGGCTGCGGATGCTCGCGGTCGTCGACCGCATCGCCGAGGAGCACGCCGTGGCCCCGGCGACCATCGCGATCGCCTGGCTCCTCGCCCGCGGCCAGGTCGTCGCCCCGGTGGCCAGCGCCAGCCACCCCGACCAGGTGGAGGCGCTCCTGGCCGCCGCCGGCATCCGCCTGACCCGCGGCGACATGGTGGACCTGGACCGGGCCTCGGCCTAGCGACGCCGCCGCGACGCCCAGGGGCGACGCCCGCCCTGGCGGAATCGGGTCGCCCGCGGGCGCGAGTCGGGCCTCGGCCGCGCAGGCCCGGTGACGTAGGGTGGGGGAGATATGAACGGTGCCGTTGAGTTTCCCCTGGACCTGGCCGAACTCTCCTTCCGAGCGGCCGGTGAGTCCCTCGTACGCCGCAGCGTGCTGCCGAGCGGTGTGCGCATTGTCAGCGAGCACGTGCCCGGCAGTCGCAGCCTGACCATCGGCTACTGGGTCGCCGTCGGCTCCCGCGACGAGGAGCCCGGCCATTTCGGGTCGACCCACTTCCTGGAGCACCTCCTGTTCAAGGGCACGGCGAAGCGCACCGCGCTGGACATCGCGATCGCCTTCGACTCCGTCGGCGGCGAGCACAACGCGATGACCGCCAAGGAGTACACCTGTTACTACGCCAAGGTGCAGGACCGTGACCTGCCGATGGCGGTCGAGGTGCTCACCGACATGCTCACCTCGTCGCTGCTGGACCCGGTCGAGTTCGAGAACGAACGCGGCGTCATCCTCGAAGAACTCGCCATGGCCGACGACGACCCGTCGGACGTCGCGAACGAGCGTTTCTTCGAGGCCGTGATGGGGGAGCATCCGCTCGGCCGGCCGATCGGCGGCAGCCCCGACACGATCCGGGCCGCCACCCACGCCGCCGTGCACGAGCACTACCGGGCCAACTACCGACCCCAGGACCTCGTCGTCACGGTGGCCGGGGCGGTCGACCACGACGTGCTCGTCGCGTCCGTGACTCGTGCCCTCGCCCTGGCCGGCTGGGACCTGAGCGAATACGCCGCGCCCGTCGGCCGCCGCTCCGGCAGCCCGGCGGGCATCAGCCAGGGTGCCCGGCTCACGATCGTTCCGCGGCCGCTGGAACAGGCCAACCTCCTGATGGGGTTCCCCGGCCTCCTCGCCACCGACGACCGGCGCGTCACGATGAGCGTGCTGAACTCCATCTTCGGCGGCGGCATGTCCTCCCGGCTGTTCCAGGAGGTGCGGGAGAAGCGCGGCCTGGCCTACTCGGTCTACTCCTTCGCCCCCGGCTACTCCGACGCCGGATTGTTCGGCATGTACGCCGGCTGCACGCCGGCGAAGGCCGGCCAGGTCGCCGAGCTGATGCTCAGCGAGCTGCACCGGCTCGCCGAGCACGGCGTCACCGCCGACGAGATGAAGCGGGCGTCGGGCCAGCTGTCGGGGGCATCCGCCCTCGCCCTCGAGGACTCCGACACCCGGATGTCCCGGCTGGGCCGTTCCGAGATCACCCTCGGTGAGTTCATCGACCTCGATGAGGCGCTCCGCCGCCTTGCCCTGGTCACCGCCGCGGACGTCCAGGCGCTGGCCGTCGACCTGGCGGCCGGCCCGCTATCGATCGCGGCCGTCGGCGCGCTGGAGCCCGACGCCTTCGCGGCCATCCTGCAGGACCCGCTCCGCTCCTGACTCCCCGCCAACCGACTCCGGCGCAGACGCCGGCATCCGACCCGGCCGCCCACCGCTCACCCGGGCGCCGTGAATCGAAAGAGAACAACTTGCCCCACTACATCTACCTCGTGCGCCACGGTGAACAGCAGGATGCCGAACACGGCCTGCCGGACGGCCCGCTGTCCGCGCGCGGCAAGCGCCAGGCCCAGCTGATCGCTGAGCGCCTCGGCGGGGTGCCGTTCACGGCCGCGTACCATTCCCCGCTGCAGCGGGCCGCGGAGACGGCGAAGATCATCGCCCAGCGCCTGCCCGCGCTCACGCCCGAACCCTCGGCGCTGCTCTTCGACTGCATTCCGTCCGGCAGGGCGCCGGAGACGCCGACGGCCTACGCCCCGTTCTTCGGTGC
The DNA here is from genome assembly GCF_004402495.1 of Cryobacterium sp. HLT2-28. Taxonomy (GTDB): domain Bacteria; phylum Actinomycetota; class Actinomycetes; order Actinomycetales; family Microbacteriaceae; genus Cryobacterium; species Cryobacterium mannosilyticum. The sequence goes on from NZ_SOFH01000016.1 coordinate 98,547, forward strand.
GGTCACCGAGGCGGAGATCGAGGCCGGGAGCGCCCAGATGGAGGACGCCGTCGCCGAGTTCCTCCAGCCGAGGCGCGGGGAACACCACGACCTGCTGATCACCCACAACTTCGTCATCGCCTGGTTCGTGCGCGAGGTGCTCGGCGCACCGGACTGGCGCTGGATCAGCATCAACCAGGCCAACTGCGGCCTCACGGTGCTGCACCAGAAGCCCGGCCGGCCGTGGACCATGGTCACCCACAACGACACCGGGCACCTCCCCGTGGAGCTGCGCACCGGCCTGCCCGACCCGCTCCTTTTCTAGCGGCGCGCTTCCAGCGGCGCGCTTCCAGCGGCGCGCTCCCGGCGGCGCGCTCTTGGCGAAGCGCGCCCGGACGGCCTCAGACGAGGAGCTTGCGGTACCAGTTGGTGGCGTTCGGGTTGTCGTTGTAGGGGGTGCAGTCCTCGTACCCGGCGCTCGAGTAGAGCACCCCGGCCGCTGTCAGGCTCGCGTTCGTGTCGAGCACGAGCTCGTCGGCGCCGAAGTCCCGCGCCCGCCGTTCCAGCTCGGCGAGCAGGACGCGGCCCCAGCCCCGGCCACGCACCTGCGGCTGCAGCCAGAGGTGCTTGACCTCGTAACGCACCCGGCCGGCCGGCGAATCCGCGATCCGGCGGATGCCGCCGCACCCCACGAACGCGCGTTCCCGTTTGCCGGGCTCCTCGCTGACCAGCAGGAACACCCCGTTCGGCTGCACGAACTGGCCCGGCGTCGGGAAGGTGGTGCGGTAGGCACCCTGATCGGCCGGGAAGCTCGACTCACGATCACTGAAGTACTGGGTGAGCAGCACGATCGAGCCGGCATCCGTCACCGACACGTCGCTGAAGGCCGGGGCTGGAGAATCGGACATGGGTCAAGGCTACTTCGCCCGGCCGCTGCGGCAATGGCCCGCCGCCCTTGGTAGATTGGACCCATGACAACACGGGTGGCCATCGTCGGCGTAACGGGAACGATGGGCCGCCTCGTCGCCGCACTGGTCGAGAAGACGGACGGCTACGACCTCGTCGCCGGGCTGAACTCCGCCAGCGACCTGGCCGAGATGCTCGGCGCCGACGTGGTGATCGACCTGACCGTGCCCCGGGCCAGCCAGGGCGTCGTCGACTTCGCCGTCGACCATGGGCTCCGTGTGCTCGTCGGCACCTCCGGCTGGTCGCAGGAGCGGATCGACGCCCTCGCCCGCCGCATCGCCGGGCGCGACGACACCGGCGTGGTCATCATCCCCAACTTCTCCATCGGCTCGGTCATCGGCACCGCGCTCTCGGCCATGGTGGCCCGGTTCTTCGACTCGATCGAGATCGTCGAGGCGCACCAGGCCGGCAAGGTCGACTCGCCGTCGGGCACCGCGGTGCGCACGGCCGAACTGATCGGGCGGGCCAGGGCCGGCCTCGGGCCGGTGTCCGCGCCGCACATCGACCAGCGAGCCCGCGGCCAGCAGGTCTCCAGCGTCCCGGTGCACAGCCTCCGGCTCGAGGGGCTGCTCGCCCGCCAGGACGTCATCTTCGGCGGCACGGGGGAGACCCTCACGATCAGCCACAACACCCTCTCCGCGGCTGCCTACGAGCGCGGTATCCTGCTGGCCCTCGCCGCGGCCGTGTCGGCGCGCGGCGTGACGGTCGGGCTCGACCAGGTCGTGGACCTCGGCCTCGGGGAGCCGGTCCGGCCGGATGCCCCGGCGGAACCGGGACCGGACGACTCCACACCCGACGGCGCCGTTCCCGACGGCTCTGTTCTCGACAGTCCAGGCGCCGGCGCATGAAGGGCCGCCTGGCCGTCGTCCCGATGGCCCTCCTCCTGGCGTTCTACCTGGTCCTCGTCGGCTGGCGCGCGGTGCTGTTCGTGCAGAGCGGCGACCCCGTCGGCATCCTGATCGGGGTGGCGCTGATCATCCTGCCGCTGATCGGGGTCTGGGCGCTCGTGCTCGAACTCCGGTTCGGCCGAGACTCCGAACGCCTCGTGCGGCAGCTGGAGTGCGAGGGCGGCCTCCCCGTCGAGGACCTGCCCACCCGTCCGAGCGGACGGCCGCTCCGGGACGCCGCCGACGCGCAGTTCCCCCGGTTCACGGCTGCAGTGGATGCCGCCCCCGGCGACTGGCGGGCCTGGTTCCGCCTCGGACTGGCCTACGACGCGTCGGGGGACCGTCGCCGGGCCCGCGGCGCCATCCGCACCGCCATCGCCCTCGAACGCTCCATGCACGCGGTCGCGCCGCCCCGGTAACGGTAGTGTGACGCGCCGGGCCTGGTCAGGGCTGGGCGAGCATCCAGTCGACGGCCTCGGCCGCGGTGCGCTGGGAGAAGACGAAACCGTCGTTCTGCAGCAGGGTCGAATCGACCTGCTGGTCGGCCAGCAGCAGTGCGCGCGCGGCGTCCTGCAGGGCGAGGGTGAGCACCAGCTCGGGCACCGGGATCCGGAACGGGCGGTGCAGGGCCGTGGCCACGGCCTTGATCACGTCGTTCGAGCTGGCGGGGGTCGGGCCGACCAGGTTCACCGAGCCGGACAGTGCCGAACCGAGCAGGTGCACGATCGCGGCGGCCTCGTCGTGCAGGCTGATCCACGGCCAGTGCGCGGTGCCGCGGCCGAGCGGACCGGCCACGCCCAGGCGGACCAGCGGCAGCAGCGGCCGCAGCGCGCCGCCCCGGGCGATGACCAGCCCGGTGCGGAAGGTCACGACCCTGGTCTGCTCCGGCGCACGAGCGGCCTCGGCCTCCCAGGCGGCGACGACGCCGGCCAGGAAATCGGTGCCCGGAGCGGACTGCTCGGTGAGCACCTCGCCGGGGCGGTCGCCGTAGATGCCGACCGCGGAGGCGTTGAGCAGCACGGCCGGCGGGTGGGCGCTTCGCCGCATGGCGTCGGTGAGCGTGCGGGTGGCCTGCACCCTCGACTCGAGGATCTGCCGCCGGTACCCGGGGGTCCACGGCAGCCGGGCGAGAGACGCGCCGGACAGGTTGATCACCGCATCCACCTGCCCGAGCGCGGCCTCGTCCAGGGTCAGCGCGGCGGGATTCCAGCGGAATTCATTGGGCGTCCGCGGGTCGCGGCGCACCAGGCGCGCGACCGTGTGGCCCGCCGCGCCGAGCTGGCGGCAGACCTCGGTGCCGATCAGGCCGGAGGCCCCGGAGACCAGAACTCGCATGAACGCCCGGCCCTGCTAGGCCAGCTCGGCTTCGATCGTGATCGGGATTCCGGCCAGCGCCTTGGAGATCGGGCAGTTGGTCTTCGCGTCCGCGGCGAAGGCCTCGAACTCCTCCTCGGTCAGGCCGGGCACGCTGGCGCTGACGAGGAGATGACTGCCGACGACGCCGACCCCGGCCTCGAAGGTGACCGCCGCGGTGGTCTGGATGCTCTCCGGCGTGTGACCGGCTGCGCTGAGGCCGTTGGCGAGGGCCATCGAGAAGCAGGCGGAGTGGGCCGCGCCGAGGAGTTCCTCCGGGTTGGTCGTGTTCGGGCTGCCGACGGACCTGGCCTGCCAGGTGACCGGGAATTCGGCGGCGTGCGATGAGTCGAGGGAGACGGTGCCCTGGCCGGACTTCAGATCGCCGGTCCAGACGGTGGTCGCTTCGCTGGTCAATGCCATGGTGTTACCTCCTGAGTGAACCTCCAGCCTAGCCATGGGGGCCGGCGGCAGGGGGCCTTCCCGTCTGGGAATCGGCAGGGAGGCCGCTACCCGGCGCTGGCCGGCCCTCGGCCGAGCAGCCCGGACCGCACCAGCAGCAGGTACAGCTGGCAGCCGAGGCAGTAGTCGAACACGGCGTTGAGGAAGGCCGCGACGAACGCGGCCGCCGCGGCGATGCCCACGGCCGGCGCCAGGCCGACCAGGCCGAGCACGACGCCGACGAGGGTGACCAGCAGGCCGACGCCCTGCGCGAACGTCGGCGGGGCGGGGTTCTCCAGTTCACCCGGCGGGGCCAGCCGGGGCCGCACGAAACGCTTGAACAGCAGACCCCAGGGGTGCCGGCCGGCGCCCGCGATCGCGCCCCAGGCGAACAGGGCGGCCAGCACGACGAGGAGCGAGAGCGCGGCGGCGGATGCCCCGGTCAGCGACAGGAACACCACCACGAGCAGCAGCACGGCGGTGATCCCGGCGCCGAACCGCGGGCCGCGCGGGTCGAGGTCGGGCCGGCGGGGGCGGGGCGCACCCGCTCCGGCCGCGGGCGTGCCGGGTTCAGCGGGCAAGAGTGGCATGGCGGCTCCCGGGGAGGTCGTCGAGGTGGGCGATGATTCCGGCCTTGTGCGGGGCACCGCCGACCCGGGCCTGCACCCGCCCGGTCCGGTCGAGGATCAGCGTGGTCGGGGTCTGCAAGACCTGGAACCGGCGGGCCAGGTCGGCCCGGTGGGTGAGGTCCACCTCGACGTGCACGACGCCGGGCCGGGACCGGGCAACGCCGGCGAGCATCCGGTGGGTGCCGGGGCAGCGGGAGCAGTGTTCGGTGGAGAACTGCACCAGGGTGGCTTCCGCGCCGAACTGGGCGGTGCTGGCGACATCCGCCGGGGTGAGCGCGGGCGCCTCCGCCACCTCGGTGAAGCGCCCCTGCCGGGCGCGCCAGGCCAGGCCGAGGCCGGTCGCGGCGGCCACGAGCGCCAGCACACTGCCGAGGGCGAGAATCGGATCCATCCCGCAACGGTACGGGCGTCCCGGACCGGCCGGGGGAGTGTGACGACAGGTTACGGCGCAGGCCCGGCCGCGCCGGGCACCGCGTGCGCTCTCGCACCGTGACCGATAGCCTGTAATTCGTGTCTACGTCCTATAACCCTTTCGGCCAGGTCCTCGTCGCCCTGGTCACTCCCTTCACTGCCGACGGCGAAGTCGACTGGGCGGGAGTGGCGAAACACATCGACGACGTGATCACCGCCGGCGCCGACGGCATCGTCGTCACCGGCACCACCGGGGAGACGTCCACCCTGACCGATCCGGAGAAGATCAGGCTGGTCGAGGTCGGCAAGGACGTCGCGGCCGGCCGGGCCAAGATCATCACCGGCGGCGGCTCCAACGAGACCGCGCACGCCATGCAGCTCGCCCGCCAGAGCGAGAAGGCCGGCGCCGATGGCAACATGATCGTCACCCCGTACTACAACAAGCCCACCCAGTCGGGCATCCTCACCCACTTCCGGATGATCGCCGACGCCACCGACCTGCCGGTGATCCTCTACGACATCCCCAGTCGCACCGGCGTCCCGATCAACTACGAGACCATCCTGCGCGCCGCGAAGCACCCGAACATCCTCGCCGTCAAGGACGCCAAGGGCGACCTGGCCCAGGTCAGCCGGGTGCTCAATCAGACCGACCTGCTCTACTTCTCCGGCGACGACCCGAATGTGCTGCCGCACCTGTCGATCGGGGCGACCGGCCTGATCGGCGTCACCGCGAACATCGCGGCCACGCCGTACCGCCAGATGGTGGATGCCGTCAACGCCGGCGACCTGAAGACGGCGACCGCCGCGCACCGCCAGCTCGAACCCCTCGTGCGGGCCTGCATGACCCACGTCCCCGGCACCGTCGCGGTCAAGTACATCCTGCACGGCCTCGGCCGGATCGGCAGCCCGCGGGTGCGCCTGCCCCTGGTCGGCCCGGAGGACTTCGAGGCCGCGCAGATCGAGGACGAGATCGACCTGGTCAAGAACATCCCCGGGGTCGACTTCTCCAACTTCCGCCCCGACCGCAACGCCGCCGCGGGCGGCGCGCTGCCGAAGATCGCCGGAACAACACGCTAATCACGCCACCGACCCCCTAGGAGGGCCCATGCCCATCGACGTCTACGACCCGGCCCCTCTCGAACCGGGCACGCTGCGGGTCATCCCGATCGGGGGTCTGGGCGAGATCGGCCGCAACATGACCTCGTTCGAGATCGACGGCAAGATCCTCATCGTCGACTGCGGGGTGCTGTTCCCCGAGGAGCATCAGCCGGGCGTCGACCTCATCCTGCCCGACTTCAGCCCGATTAGGGACCGCCTCGACGACATCCTCGGGGTCGTGCTCACCCACGGGCACGAGGACCACATCGGGGCCGTGCCGTATCTGCTCAAGCTGCGGCAGGACATCCCGTTGATCGGGTCGGGGCTGACCCTCGCCTTCATCGAGGCGAAGCTCAAGGAACACCGGATCACCCCGTACACCCTGCAGGTGAAGGAGGGCCAGAAGGAACGCCTCGGCCCGTTCAACCTCGAGTTCGTCGCCGTCAACCACTCGATCCCCGACGCCCTGGCCGTGGCGATCAAGACCGTCGCCGGCACCGTGCTGCACACGGGCGACTTCAAGATGGACCAGCTGCCGCTCGACCACCGGCTGACCGACCTGCGCGAATTCGCCCGGCTCGGCACCGAGGGCGTCGACCTCTTCCTGGTCGACTCCACGAACGCGGATGTCCCGGGCTTCACCCCCTCCGAGCGCCTGATCGGCCCGGTGCTCGAGGACGTCATCGCCCGTGCCCCGCGCCGGGTGATCGTCGCCAGCTTCTCCAGCCACGTGCACCGGGTGCAGCAGGTGCTCGACGCCGCCTACGCGAACGACCGCAGGGTGGCCCTGCTCGGCCGGTCGATGGTGCGCAACATGACCATCGCCGCCGAGCTCGGCTACCTGCGGGTGCCGGAGGGGGTGCTGGTCGATTTCAAGAAGGCCGGCAGCATCCCCGACGACAAGATCGTCTATATGTCCACCGGGTCGCAGGGCGAGCCGATGGCCGTGCTCAGCCGGATGGTGAACATGGACCACCAGGTCGAGGTGGGCCTCGGCGACACGGTCATCCTCGCCTCCAGCCTGATCCCCGGCAACGAGAACGCGGTCTACCGGATCATCGACGGGCTGACCAAGCTCGGTGCCACCGTCGTGCACAAGGGCAACGCGAAGGTGCACGTCTCCGGGCACGCCGCCGCCGGCGAACTGACCTACTGCTACAACATCCTCAAGCCGAAGAACGTGCTGCCCGTGCACGGGGAGTACCGCCACCTCGTCGCCAACGCCAAGCTCGCCGTAGAGACCGGGGTGCCCGACGCGAACGTGATCCTCGCCGAGGACGGCACCGTGCTCGACCTGCGCGCCGGCGTCGTGCGGAAGGTCGGCCAGCTCGACCTGGGCTACGTCTACGTCGACGGGTCGAGCGTCGGCGAGATCACCGACGCCGACCTCAAGGACCGCCGCACCCTCGCCGAGGAGGGGTTCATCTCGATCATCATCGTGGTCGACGCCTCCACCGGCAAGGTTATCGTCGGCCCGGAGATCCACGCCAAGGGATTCGCCGAGGACGCCTCCGTCTTCGACGCCGTGCGGCCCAAGATCGAGGCTGCCCTGGCCGAGGCCGCGCAGAACGGGGTGCGCGACACGCACGCCCTGCAGCAGATCGTGCGCCGCACGGTCGGCCGCTGGGTGAACGTGGCATTCCGCCGCCGCCCGATGATCGTCCCGCTGGTGATCGAGGCGTAGCCCGCCCTGGCGCTCAGACCGGAGAAATTCGCGCCACGCGGGTTTCCCGGGCGCCGGGCACGGCGTGTCGCGAAAAACTCCATCCCGAACGTGCGGGACGACAACCGGGCGCAATCGCGTGGGCGTGGGGTGACCCGGATGTCCGAGGGCGACGGTACCGTAGATTCCATGGCTACGAGCACTAAGTCGACCGGGCGCGCCCGCACCTCGCCTGCGCGCGGCACGGCCGCGCGAAAGCCCGCCCAGAAGACCCAGACCCAGAAGACCGTCAAGTTCACGGCTGGCGACCCCGGCCCCGGACTGTTCGCCCGGATCTGGATGGCGCTCGCCCACGTCACCGGCGGCGCCGCGCGCGCCCTCGGCCCCGAACAGCTCTCCAAGGAGGAACGCCGAGACGGCCTGCCCTTCTTCCTCGTACTCCTGGCCATCGCGGGCGCGGTGATCGAATGGTTCCTGATCAACAGTCCCGTCGCGCAGACCCTCGACGCCTGGACCTTCGGCGGCCTGTTCGGCCGGGTCGCATTCGCGCTGCCCGTGATCATGCTGTTGTTCGCGGTCTGGCTTTTCCGCAACCCCAGCTCGGTGCACGACAACGGCCGGATCGGCATCGGCCTGTCGCTGCTGCTCGTGTCGGTCTCGGGCCTCTGCCACATCTTCGGCGGCCAGCCGGCGCCCAGCGACGGCATGGAGGTGCTCGCCCTGTCCGGCGGTGTGATCGGCTGGATGATCGCCGCGCCGCTGATCTACCTGACCACCGCCATCGGCGCCACCATCGTCGTGATCCTGCTGCTGGCCCTCAGCCTCTTCATCATCACGAAGACCCCGCCGAACCGGATCGGCGCGCGCAGCCGTGAGCTCTACGCCTGGCTGTTCGGCGCCCAGCTCCCCGACCCAGAGGAACGCGCGGCCGCCCGTGAGGCGAAGCTGGAGAAGACCGTGCAGGTCGAATTCGACGGCGTCGACGAGGACACCAGCACCCTGCCCTGGTGGCGGCGCAACACGAGCAAGCGCGAGGAAGACCCCGATTTCAGCAGCCCGGTCAGCACGGATGCGCACCCCGCCGGCGAGGCGGAGCCGCCGGCATCCGACCCGCTGAGCACCCTGCTCGGCGGCGACGGCCGCGGCAGTTTCGCCACCGCCCTGGAGGGTGCCCAGCCGGCTGCGGGCGGCGACAAGGACCACGGCGACTCTGACCACTACGGCACCGAGGTGCTCGAAGACCTCATCCGCGCCGAGGACGCCATCAAGCGCTTCACCGGCGAGATCGACGTGCAGCGCGGCTCGGCCACGGGCCTGTACGCCGACGACCCGACCGGGCTCACCGAGGTACTCCCCGGTTTCGACGAGCTCGACGCGGCCGCTCTTGCCCCGCGCCCCGAAGCCGCCGCCCCGGAGCCGGCAGCCCCCTACCAGCTGCCGTCGAACACGACGCTGACCAAGGGCCCGCCGGCGAAGGCCCGCTCTGCCGCGAACGACGAGATCGTGAAGTCGATCACCGAGGTGCTCCGCCAGTTCCAGGTCGACGCGAAGGTCACCGGGTTCTCCCGCGGCCCCACCGTCACCCAGTACGAGATCGAGCTCGGCCCGGGCGTCAAGGTGGAACGGGTCACCGCGCTGAGCAAGAACCTCTCCTACGCGGTCGCCTCGAACGAGGTACGCATCCTCTCGCCCATCCCGGGCAAGAGCGCCATCGGCATCGAGATCCCCAACACCGACCGCGAGATCGTCACCCTCGGTGACGTGCTCCGCTCCGGCACCGCGACCAACAGCACCCACCCGATGACCATCGGCGTCGGCAAAGACGTCGGCGGCGGATTCGTCATCGCCAACCTTGCCAAGATGCCCCACCTGCTCGTGGCCGGTTCCACCGGCTCCGGCAAGTCGAGCTTCGTGAACTCGATGATCACCAGCCTGCTGATGCGCGCCAAGCCCAGCGACGTGCGGATGGTGCTGATCGACCCGAAGCGGGTCGAACTCGCCGCCTACGCCGGGGTGCCGCACCTGATCACGCCGATCATCACCAGCCCGAAGAAGGCCGCCGAGGCCCTGCAGTGGGTCGTCAAAGAGATGGACATGCGCTACGACGACCTGGCCAGCTTCGGCTTCCGCCACATCGACGACTTCAACAAGGCCGTCGTGAACAACGAGATCGTGCTGCCCGCCGGCAGCGCCCGCACCCTCAAGCCCTACCCCTACCTCCTCGTCGTCGTCGACGAGCTCGCCGACCTGATGATGGTCGCCCCGCGCGACGTCGAGGACTCGATCGTGCGCATCACCCAGCTCGCTCGCGCCTCCGGCATCCACCTCGTCCTGGCCACCCAGCGGCCCAGCGTCGACGTCGTCACCGGCCTGATCAAGGCGAACGTGCCGTCCCGGCTCGCCTTCGCCGTGACCAGCGTCACCGACTCCCGGGTCATCCTCGACCAGCCGGGCGCCGACAAGCTGATCGGCCAGGGTGACGCCCTGTTCCTGCCGATGGGGGCGTCCAAGGCCATCAGGGTGCAGGGCGCCTGGGTCAACGAGGCCGAGATCGAACGGGTCGTCAAGCACGTCACCCAGCAGGCCCGCCCCGACTACCGGCCGGATGTCTCGATGGTCGCCCCGCGCAAGGAGATCGACTCCGACATCGGCGACGACCTCGAGGTGTTGCTCGCCGCTGCCGAACTCGTCGTCTCCACCCAGTTCGGCTCCACGTCGATGCTGCAGCGGAAGCTGCGGGTCGGCTTCGCCAAGGCCGGCCGGCTGATGGACCTGCTCGAGTCCCGGGAGATCGTCGGCCCGTCCGAGGGCTCGAAGGCCCGGGACGTGCTCGTCACGGTCGAACAGCTGCCGAGCGTGCTCGCACTGCTCCGCGGGTCGGACGAGCAGCACCACGCGGCCAGCGCGAACGCGCAGGCCGCCGCGGCACACCAGGCCGACAGTGCCCCTGACTCCCGGTACGCCGGCGACCCGGTCGCGAAGATGTCCGAGGGGTACCCTGAAGAAGAGGCTGCCCCCGATGAGGATGCCTGGCAACTGACCGACAGGGAATGACCGATGGCCACACCACTCACGCCCGTCGCGCGCCCCGGCAACTGGAATCTGCCCAACCTGATCACGGTGGTGCGCATCCTGCTGGCACCCGTGTTCATCTGGCTGCTCCTGGCCGACGCCGGCCAGGACGGCGCCCTCCGCTGGGCCGCCGCAGTGCTCTTCATCCTCGCCATCGCGACCGACGGGATCGACGGCGCGATCGCCCGCCGCAACAACCAGGTCACCGACCTCGGCAAGCTCCTCGACCCGATCGCGGACAAGGTGCTCACCGGTGGGGCGCTCGTGTCCCTGTCCATCCTCGGCGAATTGTGGTGGTGGGTGACCATCGTCATCCTCGTGCGCGAAATCGGCATCACCGTCTTCCGGTTCGTGATGCTGAAGGACCGGGTCATCCCCGCCTCACGGGGCGGCAAGCTCAAGACCGTGCTGCAGTCCGTGGCGATCTCGCTGGCCCTCGTGCCGCTCTGGCTGCTGCTGGGTGACTGGGTGCACTGGGTGAATGGGGCGGTCATGGCCGCGGCGCTGGTCGCGACCGTGATCACCGGGGTCGACTACCTCCTCGCCGCCCGCCGCGACAACCGCGGCGCCCCGGCCGCGCCCTGACGCCGATGACCGCTGTGCCCGACCTGACGGCCGATCTGATCGGTGCGCTGACCGCGGCCGGCCTGACCATCGCCGTCGCCGAGTCGCTCACCGGTGGCCTGCTCACGGCCGAACTCATCCGGATCCCCGGGGCGTCCCTCTGCGTCAACGGGGGAGTCGTGGCCTACCAGACCGAGCTCAAGCACACCCTGCTCGGCGTGGACCCGGCGCTCCTGGCCGAACACGGGCCGGTGCATCCGGAGGTCGCCATCCAGATGGCCCGCGGTGTGCGCACCAGGCTCTCGACGGCCGGCCGCGACGCCGACCTGGGCATCGCGACCACCGGCGTCGCCGGCCCAGACCCGCAGGGCGGGCACCCTGTCGGCACGGTCTTCCTCGGGCTGTCCCGCGGCGGCGAGGGGTGGGCGATTCCGCTCCGCCTGGCCGGTGACCGGGCGGCGATCCGGGCGCAGACCGTGGCCAGGGCGGTCGAAGCTGTGCACACCCTGATAGCCGGTTCCCGCCCGGAATAGTTCATGCGACACGGCGGTTACACCGAGCAGATTCACAAGAAAAGCCCAGTAGTCGTCGGTAGTCTCGGGGTGTCGGATGAATGTAGTACTGTAGGCCATCCGCCACACCAGACACCAGATGACCGTAGTTCACAAGTGGTACTGAAAAGGTACGAGAAGGAGGTTCCGATGATTCTTGTAAGACAGGAAATCGGCGATGTGCTCAGGGACTTCCGCCTGCAGAAAGGGCGCACTCTGCGTCAGGTTGCGAGCAAGGCCAGCGTGGCCCTCGGCTACCTGAGCGAGGTCGAACGCGGTCAGAAGGAAGCGTCCTCCGAAATTCTGGCCTCCGTCGCAGACGCGTTGGAGACCCCGATCTCGGTCATCATGCGCGAGGTCGGCGACCGTCTCGCGGTCATCGAGGGAATCGACCGTTTCCCCGACACCGTTCCGGACGAACTGGTCGCCAACTTCGACACCGGTCTGATGGTTCGCTGACGCTTGCGGCAGCGATTCCTGTGCTCCCCGCATGCGCCTGAGTGAGTTCCGGCAGGCCCTGAACGACGAGTTCGGCGAAGGTTACGGTCGCGTGCTCACCCGGGACCTCATCCTCACCGCCTTCGGGCGCACCGCCGACCAGGCACTGGCCGGCGGTGCGTCGGCACGCGATGTGTGGCTTGCGCTCTGCGCCGAAACGGACGTCCCGAAGAGCCGCTGGTACGGCGCGGGGCTTCCCGCCGCGCGGAAATAGCACCCGCTCCGTCGACACCCGCTCCGTCGACACCCGCTTCGTCCGGCGCGGCGCCGGTGAGTTTCGACGACACGCCCGATTCGAGAGCCAAAAGCTCGAATACGTGTTCGCATCTTGCTAGGCTCCTCAACAGCAGACGTCGACGACGGATTGTGCACGTGCACCGCGGTTTCCGGCCGATGTCGGAGGTGCGGCGTACAGTCGGTTTTCGTCAGAGACAGACAGCGAATGCCTTGTCGAGAGCGGCACCCGGGGTCTTCCCGGTCGCCGCGGTCGACAGCCTATAGGCGCCGAAACGCACGACCGAAGGAGTCCACCATGGCATCAGCAGCAGACCGCGAGAAGGCACTCGACACCGCGCTCGCCCAGATTGACCGCCAGTTCGGCAAGGGCTCGGTCATGCGTCTGGGCAGCGACGAGCGCGCCCCCGTCGAGACCATCTCCACCGGATCCATCGCCCTGGACGTCGCGCTCGGGATCGGTGGGCTCCCGCGCGGCCGCATCGTCGAGATCTACGGCCCGGAGTCCTCCGGCAAGACCACGCTGACCCTGCACGCGATCGCCAACGCGCAGAAGGGCGGCGGAATCGCCGCTTTCATCGACGCGGAACACGCCCTCGATCCTGAATACGCGAGGAAGCTCGGCGTCGACATCGACGCCCTCCTGGTCTCCCAGCCCGACACGGGTGAACAGGCGCTCGAGATCGCCGACATGCTCGTGCGAAGCGGCTCGATCGACCTGATCGTCATCGACTCCGTCGCCGCGCTCGTGCCCCGCGCCGAGATCGAGGGAGAGATGGGTGACTCGCACGTCGGACTCCAGGCCCGCCTGATGTCCCAGGCGCTGCGCAAGCTCACCGGTGGCCTCAGCCAGACCAACACCACCATGATCTTCATCAACCAGCTGCGCGAGAAGATCGGCGTGTTCTTCGGCAGCCCCGAGACCACCGCCGGGGGAAAGGCGCTCAAGTTCTACGCCTCGGTCCGACTGGACATCCGCCGGATCGAAACCCTCAAGGACGGCACCGAAGCCGTCGGTAACCGCACCAGGGTCAAGGTCGTCAAGAACAAGATGGCGCCGCCGTTCAAGCAGGCCGAATTCGACATCATCTACGGCATCGGCATCTCCCGGGAGGGCAGCCTGATCGACTTCGGCGTCGACCAGGGCATCGTCAAGAAGTCCGGAGCCTGGTACACCTACGACGGCGACCAGCTCGGCCAGGGCAAGGAGAACTCCCGGAACTTCCTGCTCAAGAACCCCGACATGGCCAACGAGATCGAGAAGAAGATCCTCTTCAAGCTTGGCGTCGGCCCCGAAGGTGCCGCAGCCAAGAAGGCCCAACTCGCAGCCGACGCCGCTGCAGCCGCAGTCACGGCTGCCGCCGCAGCCGCGGCCAAGGAGGCCGGCCTGGACGCCAAGTCCGTCCCGGCGAAGCTCGCAGCGCGCAAGGGCGCGTAGCCGCGATGGTTCACTTCGAACCGGCCGACGAGGTCACTCCGATCAGCGCGGCCCGCGCGAAAAGCAAGGCTCGGGCCGCGGCGAAGGCCCTGTCGGCCGAACCGGCCGCGGAGGACTTCGCCGCGGGAACACCGGCACTGGCCCCGGTCACCTACCTGCGCGGTGGGGCCCCGGCCGGTTCAGCCCCGAATGGTTCAACCCCGAATGGTTCAGCCCCGACCGCGGCGCCGCCCGAGGCGCACGAGGCAGACGAGGATGCCCCGGGTGCGGCTTCCTCGGCCACCGCCGAGGCCGACGCGGCGGCCGAACGGGAATACGCGGAGCAGGTGCTGCTGCAGCGGCTGCGCGCACGCTCACTGTCGGCCACCGAGGCACGCACTGTTCTGGCCGGCACCGAGATCGCCGAACACGAGATCGACGAGGTCATCGACCGGTTCGCCGAACTCGGCTACATCGACGAGGGCAAGCTGGCCGACCAGATCCTGCACAGCCACCACGAACGCAAGGGCCTGGGCCGGTCCGGGGTGCAGGCCGAGATGCGCCGCCGCGGCCTCGACCACGACCTGATCCTCGAAAAGCTCGAAGAGCTCCCCGACGACGAGGCGGAACGCGCCATCGAACTGGCCTGCAAGCGGGTGCAGCAACTGGGCCGCCTCGACGACCAGACCGTCGACCGGAGGCTGACCGGGTTCCTCATGCGCAAGGGTTACGCCTCGTCCGCAGTGCGCCTGGCCGTCAAGGCCGCCCTGGCGTCCCGGTCCGGTTCCGGGGGAGCATCACGGGTGCGGTTCCGCTGATCCGGCGGTCCTTTCCCGCGCTCAGGGTTCGACGCGTAAACTGAGGCCACTATGACCCGCAGTACCCCCGCATCCCCATTCTCCGGCGCCGTGACGCTGAGCCCACCGGCAGCAAGCACCGAGGACGACCCGATGACCCGCACCCGCACCCTGATCGCGCCGTCGAGCGCGGCCCGCGCCGCGGACGGCCGGGTGCGCACCTACGAGGTGCGCACCTTCGGCTGCCAGATGAACGTGCACGATTCCGAACGCCTGAGCGGTTCGCTCGAGGCGGCCGGTTACGTCCCCGCCGCCGGCGAGGAGGCCGACATCGTCGTGCTCAACACCTGCGCCGTGCGGGAGAACGCAGACAACAAGCTCTACGGCAACCTGGGCCAGCTGGCGTCGGTGAAGCGGCGCCACGAAGGCATGCAGATCGCCGTGGGCGGCTGCCTCGCCCAGAAGGACAAGGACACGATCCTGGCCAAGGCCCCCTGGGTCGACGTCGTGTTCGGCACCCACAACATGGGGTCGCTGCCCAGCCTGCTGGAACGGTCCCGCCACAACGGCGAGGCCCAGCTCGAGATCCTCGAGGCGCTGGAAACCTTCCCGTCCACCCTGCCGACCAAACGCGACTCCAGCTACAGCGGCTGGGTGTCCATTTCGGTCGGTTGCAACAACACCTGCACGTTCTGCATCGTGCCGGCGCTCCGCGGCAAGGAGAAGGACCGCCGTCCCGGCGAGATCCTCGCCGAGATCCAGTCCCTCGTCGACGACGGGGCGATCGAGGTCACCCTGCTCGGCCAGAACGTCAACTCCTACGGCGTCGAATTCGGAGACCGTCTCGCGTTCGGCAAGTTGCTGCGCGCCGCGGGACGGATCGAGGGGCTGGAACGCATCCGGTTCACCAGCCCGCACCCCGCCGCGTTCACCGACGACGTGATCGACGCGATGGCGGAGACCCCGGCGGTCATGCCGCAGCTGCACATGCCCCTGCAATCCGGCTCCGACCGCATCCTCAAGTCGATGCGGCGCTCCTACCGCTCCGCCCGTTTCCTCGGCATCCTCGACCGGGTGCGGGCCCAGATGCCGCACGCGGCGATCAGCACCGACATCATCGTCGGTTTCCCCGGCGAGACCGAGGAGGACTTCCAGGAGACCCTCCGCGTGGTCGAACTGGCCCGGTTCGCGACCGCGTTCACCTTCCAGTACTCGATCCGGCCAGGCACCCCGGCCGCCACCATGGCCGACCAGGTGCCCAAAGAGGTCGTGCAGGACCGCTACGAACGCCTCGCCGCGCTCCAGGAACGCATCTCCTGGGAGGAGAACCAGGCCGTGATCGGCCGAGAGGTCGACCTCCTGGTCGCCAACGGCGAGGGCCGCAAGGATGCCGACACCCACCGGCTGAGCGGGCGCGCCCCCGATAGCCGGCTGGTGCACTTCGACGTCCCGGCAGGGTCCGAACTGCCCCGGCCCGGCGACATCGTCACCGTGACCGTGACCCAGGCCGCGCCGTTCCACCTGATCGCCGACTCGCTCGACGGCTCCCCGCTGCGGATCCGGCGCACCCGTGCCGGCGATGCCTGGGACCTGGCCGAGGCCGAGGCGTGCGGGGTGCCCAGCCACGGCGGTGCAGCCGCGACGGGCGGCGCCGTGTCCCTCGGAATGCCGACCCTGGGCCTGCCCTCCACCGTGCTGCCCGCCGCGGAGCGCAGCACGGTTTCCACGACCCCGATCTACGACGTCACCGACGGGGAGCGCTAACCGGGTGCACGACGTCGACACGGACGCCGGCCCCGGACTGGTGGTCGTGGTCGGGCCGACCGGCACCGGCAAGTCCGAGCTCTCCCTCGACCTCGCGGAACGCCTGGCCGCGCGCGGCCGGGCCGCGGAGATCGTCAACGCGGATGCCATGCAGTTGTACCGCGGAATGGACATCGGCACCGCCAAGCTCTCCGTGGCGGAACGCCGCGGCATCCCGCACCATCTCCTCGACGTGCTGGCGGTGACCGATGAGGCCACTGTCGCGCGGTACCAGGTCGAGGCCAGGGCGGCCATCACCGAGATCATCGGGCGGGGAGCCGTGCCCATCCTCGTCGGCGGCTCCGGGCTGTACGTGTCGTCTGTCGTGTTCGACTTCCAGTTCCCCGGCACCGACCCCGTGCTCCGGGCGCGGCTGGAGGCCGAACTGGTCGAGCAGGGCCCCGGCGCGCTCTACGCCCGGCTCAAAGCCGTCGACCCGGCCGCTGCGGCCCGGATCGGCGCGAGCAACGGCCGCCGGCTCGTGCGCGCGCTCGAGGTCGTCGAAATCACCGGAGCCCCGCACTCCGCGGCGCTGCCCGGTGACCCGGTCTACTGGCGGCCGACCGTGACCGTCGGGCTGCGCACGCCCCGGGACGAGCTGACGCCCCGCCTCGACGCGCGTGTCACCGCGATGTGGGCCGCGGGGCTGCCCGACGAGGTCGAGGCGCTGATCCCGGCGGGAATCGAAACCGGCGTCACGGCCAGCCGGGCCATCGGCTACGCGCAGGCGCTCGGCCAGCTTCGTGGCACCCTCACCCCTGCCGAGGCGATCGAGCAGACCCAGCAGTTCACCCGCCGCTACGCCCGGCGACAGGTCAGCTGGTTCAAGCGCTCCCCGCACACCCACTGGATCGACTCCGCCGCCGCCGACCGGGTGCAGCAGGCCGTCGATCGGATCGACGGCGGGATGCCGGCGACGCCGCTCTCCTAAACTGGACCCATGGGACTGGATCTGAACTTCACCAAGGGCCACGGCACGGGCAACGATTTCGTGTTGTTCGCCGACCCTGACGGCCGCATCGACCTCACCCCCGACCAGATCCGCGCTGTCTGCGACCGCCGGTTCGGCATCGGCGGCGATGGCATCATCCGTGCGGTGCGTTCGCGCAGCCTCGACGCGGGCGGCGCCGCACTGGCCGAGGACGACCAGGCCGAATGGTTCATGGACTATTGGAACGCCGACGGCACCGTCTCGGAAATGTGCGGCAACGGCATCCGCGTGTACACCCGGTTCCTGGTGGAGCAGGGCCTGGCCACGCTCGCCGGCGGCGAGACCCTGAGCATCGGAACGCGCGGGGGAGTGCGCGACGTGCAGCGCGGCGGAACCGGCTACCAGGTCGACCTCGGCCGGTGGAAGCTCGACGGCGGGGAACCGCTCGTGCGGGCCAAGAACCTGCCGGTCGCCCGCCCCGGCCTCGGCATCAACGTGGGCAACCCGCACGTCGTCGTGGCCCTCGCCGACGACGCCGAACTGGAGAACGCCGACCTCACCTTCGTGCCGCAGCTCGACCCGGAGCCGTCGGCCGGCGCGAACATCGAATTCGTGGTGCCCAACGATCCGTTGGTCGTCGACGGCGTCGGCCGCATCCGGATGCGCGTGCACGAGCGCGGCAGCGGCGAAACGTTGTCCTGCGGTACCGGCGCCGCCGCGGCGGCCCTCGCGACCCGGCACTGGGCCGGAGCCGGGGCACCCAACCAGTGGCGGGTCGAAGTGCGGGGCGGCGTGCTGGGCGTGCGGATGTTCCCGACCGAGGACGGCGAGCACGTGTCACTGTCCGGCCCGGCCGACCTGGTCTTCGACGGGGTCTTCCGCCTGGCCTGAGAACGCGCCGGACCGGCTCCGTGTCAGGCGTCGTGCCCGGGAGTCACTCGTGGCGCTTGACGCGGAGCACCCGGAAGCCCTTGCTGATGGCGTGCCGGCTGGTCGTGAACTCGTCGGGCAGGTCGCCGTCGAGCCAGCGCTGCAGCGAGTCGGAGCCGAGGTTGCGCTGCACGACGAGCCAGGCATCCGAGTCGGGCTCCAGGCGCGGCAGCCAGGTGTGCAGGAGGTTGTGCAGCTCGCTCTTGCCCACCCGGATCGGCGGGTTCGACCAGATCGTGCGAAAGCTCAGATGGGCCGGAACCTGGTCGGGCAGCACGGCCGTGACGTTGGTCAGGCCCAGCTTCTCCGCGTTGAGCCGCACGAGGTCGAGCGCGCGCTCGTTCACGTCGACCGCCCAGATGGTGGCCCGGGGCGAGGCGAGGGCCAGGTGCAGGCTGATCGGTCCCCAGCCGCAGCCGAGGTCGAGGAAGTCGCCGCCCGGCGGCGGGGTCGGAGCGTTGCCGAGCAGGACCTGGGTGCCGGTGTCGATGTGGTCGGGGCTGAAGACCGAATTGGCGGTCGTCAACAGCCGGTCCTGGCCGCCCAGCGAAACAGTGATCTGCCTGAGTTTCAGGGCGCTGTCGGGTGCCGGGGTGAAGTAGTGGTCTGAGGCCATAGTAGGGAACCTATCGTGCTTCGAGGAACTAAGGTTAAAGCAATGATTGAGCCAACCGAGCACGACAACGACGACGATGTGGTAGCGCGCGTCCTGGCCAGCGCCGAGAGCAAAGCCGCTGGCTATTCGCTATTCCGGAGCGGTTCCGCCCAGGCCCTGCAGGCCGACTCGTCCACCGCGGAATCCGACGAGGGCCACGACGGGGCGCAGCAGGATCGGGAGGACCGCAACGCGCTCCGCCGCGTGCCCAGCCTCTCCACCGAACTCGAGGACGTCACCGAGGTCGAATACCGGCAACTGCGACTCGAGAACGTCGTGCTGATCGGCCTGTACACCCAGGGCACCGTGGCCGACGCGGAGAACTCCATGCGCGAGCTCGCCGCCCTCGCCGAGACGGCGGGCGCGACCGTGCTCGACGGGCTGATGCAGCGCCGCGCCAAGCCCGACGCGAGCACCTACCTCGGCAAGGGCAAGGCCGAGGAACTCGCCGGCATCGTGAAGGCGATGGGCGCCGACACCGTGATCGCCGACACCGAACTGGCCCCCAGCCAGCGACGCGCACTCGAGGACGTGGTCAAGGTCAAGGTCATCGACCGCACCGCCGTCATCCTCGACATCTTCAGCCAGCACGCCAAGAGCCGCGAGGGCAAGGCGCAGGTCGAACTCGCCCAGCTCGAGTACCTCCTGCCGCGCCTGCGCGGCTGGGGCGACTCGATGTCCCGACAGGCCGGCGGCCAGGTCGGCGGCGCCGGCGCGGGCATGGGCTCCCGCGGCCCCGGTGAAACGAAGATCGAGCTCGACCGGCGCCGCATCCATACCCGGATGTCCCGGCTCCGCAAGCAGATCCTCGAGATGAAACCCGCCCGTGAAGCCAAGCGGGCCAACCGCAAGCGCAACTCCGTGCCATCCGTCGCCATCGTCGGCTACACCAACGCCGGCAAGTCGAGCCTGCTCAACCGGATCACCCGGGCCGGCGTGCTCGTGGAGAACTCCCTCTTCGCCACTCTCGACGCCACCGTGCGCAAGTCGACAACGGCCGACGGGCGCCTGTACACCCTCACCGACACCGTCGGCTTCGTGCGCAACCTGCCTCACCAGCTGGTCGAGGCCTTCCGTTCCACCCTCGAGGAAGTGGCCGACGCCGACGTCATCGTGCACGTCGTCGACGGCTCCCACCCCGATCCGGCCAGCCAGCTCTCCACGGTGCGCGAGGTGATCGGCGAGGTCGGCGCCAGGGACATCCCCGAGATCGTCGTCTTCAACAAGGCCGACCTCGTCGGCGAGGACGACCGGCTGGTGCTGCGGGGGCTGTGGCCGCAGGGCATCTTCGTCTCCGCCCGCACCGGCGAGGGCATCGAGGAGCTTCTCGCGGCCGTCTCCGAGCTCCTGCCGCGCCCCAAGATCGAGCTCAGGCTGCTCATCCCCTACGAGCGCGGCGACCTCATCGCCGCGCTGCACGACCAGGGACAGGTGCTCTCGACGGACTACGTCGAGACCGGCACCGAGGTGACCGCCCTGGTCACCCCCGACATCCAGGCCCAGTTCGGCCCGTTCATCGTTCGGCCCTCCGTCAGCGCCTGAGCCGGATCTGGGCAGGCTCGATCACCGGGGCCGGCTCTCGACAGGTTCGATCACCGCGGCCTGCGCGAAACATAAAGTCACAGTCTGGCGGCCCCCGAGCGGGGTTGCTAGAGTCTCATTCAATCGTTGCCGCCGAGGTTTCACGTCGGGGGCATGGAGCGACAGCCGAGCCCGGCATCCGCCCGCGAACACCCGCCAGGCCTGCCTGGCGGTCCGCGGCCGCCCGGCACCCGCCGGTGCGGGCAACTGTCGAATGAGGTGCACATGCAGAAGACGTCGGACCCGGCCTGTTCCGGTCGAATCCCGTTCTCCTTCGAGCTCTATCCGGCCAGGACGGATGCGGCCGCATCCGCTCTCGAGACGACGATCGAGCGGCTCGCCGCGGCCGGGCCGGACTTCCTCTCGGTCACCTACGGTGCCAACGGGTCCTCCCGCCGTTCCTCGCTCGACGTGCTCAGCCGGATCCTGCGCACCACGAACGTCGAGGCCATGGCCCACCTCACCTGCGTCGGCTCCACCCATGAGGAGGCGAACCGGCTGATCCGTGAGTTCCTCGACGCGGGAGTGCGCAGCTTCCTCGCGCTGCGCGGCGACCCCCCGGCGGGAACGAAGGAGGGCGAGGCGTTCCTCGGCGACTTCGGCAGCGCCGCCGAACTCGTGCAGCTCATCCACCGGGTGCAGGCCGAGAAATCGCCGTACCGGGAGTCGATCATCCCCGGCATCCCGGCCGCCCGCGCCGTGAAGCCCGGGCGCGAGAAGGTGCGCATCGCCGTGGCGGCGTTCCCGAACGGGCACCCGCGCTCCCGGTCCTCGGCGCAGGACATCGACACCCTGCTCGCCAAGCAGGCCGCGGGGGCGAACCTCGGCATCACGCAGCTGTTCTTCCATGCCGACGACTACCTTTGCTTCGCCCAGCGCGCCAGGGAGGCCGGCGTCCTCTTCCCGCTCCTTCCCGGCATCATGCCGGTGACGAGCCCGGCGAGACTGCGCCGCATCATCGAGCTGTCCGGCGAACAAATGCCCTCCGACCTCTCGATCCAGCTCGAGATCGAACCGACCAAGGAAGGCCAGCGTGAGATCGGCATCCAGCACGCCATCGACCTCGCCGGCCAGGTGATCGCCGGCGGGGCTCCCGGGCTGCACCTCTACGCCTTCAACGAGCACGAGACCGTGCTCGAGGTGCTCGGCGGCTGCGGACTGCTCACGGCTCCGGTCTCGGCGCCGACGAAGCTGCCGGCGACCGTGTAGATCGGCCCCGCGGCGGCTCGTCCCCGGCCGTCACCCTCTTCCTTTCCCCTCCCACCGAACGGCCCGCACGCGCCTCGGAGATACCGTCGCGCCCGAAATCGTGCGGGCACAGGCACTGCTCGCACCGAAAAGCCCCGCACCATCCGAGGCACGATCCCACCCCGCAAAGGACACCCCATGACCGCCACCTCCCCATTCCCTGCCGGCACCATCCTCGGCTACCCGCGGATCGGCCCCCGCCGCCAGCTCAAGAAGGCCGTCGAGTCGTTCTGGGCCGGCACGACCAGCGCCGCCGAGCTCGAGGACACCGCGGCCACCCTGCGCCAGGCCACCCGGGAGCGCCTCGTGGCCCTCGGCCTCGGCGCCGACGACTCGTCCATCCCCGGCTCGTTCTCCTTCTACGACCAGGTGCTCGACACCCTCTGCACCGTCGGAGCCGTCCCCGCCCGGTATGCGTCGCTGGTGGGCGCCGACGGGGGGATCGACCTGGCCGGGTACTTCACCCTCGCCCGCGGCGCGGGCGAGAACCTGCCGCTCGAAATGACGAAATGGTTCGACTCCAACTACCACTACCTGGTCCCCGAAATCGGCCCGGAGACCGTGTTCTCGCTCTCCAGCGATCGCATCGTGCGCGAGTTCGTCGAGGCGAAAACGGCCGGCTACCTCACCCGCCCGGTCATCGTCGGCCCGGTCACGTTCCTCCTGCTGAGCAAGGCCAGTGACGAGGCCCCCGCCGGATTCTCGCCGCTGGACCGCCTCGACGACCTGCTCCCCGTCTACACCGCCCTGCTCCAACGACTTGCCGAAGCCGGCGCCGAGTGGGTGCAACTCGACGAGCCGGCTCTGGTCAGCGAGAGCATCGACGCCCCTCGGGACAAGGCACTGACCGCGCTCGGCCGGGCCTACGCCACCCTGGGCCGTCTTGCCGCCCGGCCGGCCATTTTCGTCGCGGCACCCTATGGCAGCCTCGACGACGCCCTTCCCGTGCTCGCCGGCACGCCGGTCGACGCGATCGGACTCGACCTCGTGCGCGGCGCCCTGCCCCAGGACACCCCCGGCCTGGCCGGGAAAACCCTCGTCGCCGGGGTGATCGACGGGCACAACATCTGGCGCGGCGACCTGGCCGGCGCGCTCGAGAAGGCCGAACGGCTTAGCGCCCTCTCCCCGCGGGTAGCCGTGTCCACGTCCACCTCCCTGCTGCACGTTCCCCACGACGTCGACGACGAGTCCGCGCTCGGCGACGAACTGACGTCCTGGCTGGCCTTCGCCGACCAGAAGGTCGGCCAGGTCGCCGCAGTGGCCCGAGGCCTGTCGAAGGGCCGGGAAGCCATCGCGGCCGAGCTGGCGGCAGCATCCGCCGCGCTCGAATCCCGGCGCAGCGCGCCAGGCGTGCGAGACGCCGCGGTGCGGGCCCGCGCCGGGGCGCTCACCGAGGCCGACTTCAGCCGCGGCGACTATCAGACTCGGCTGGCCGCGCAGGATGCCGCCCTCGGGTTGCCCCTGCTGCCGACCACGACCATCGGGTCCTTCCCGCAGACCGGGGAGATCCGCCGGGCCAGGGCCAGGCACCTCGCCGGAACGCTGTCCGCCGACGGCTATCGCACCCTGATGGAGGCGGAGATCGCCCGGGTGGTCGCCTTGCAGGAGGAGATCGGGCTCGACGTGCTCGTGCACGGCGAGCCGGAGCGCAACGACATGGTGCAGTACTTCGCCGAGCAGCTCGAGGGCTTCCAGGTGACCGAGAACGGCTGGGTGCAGTCCTACGGCAGCCGGTGCACCCGGCCGTCGATCCTCTGGGGAGACGTGTCCCGGCCCCGCCCGATCACCGTCGACTGGTCGACCTACACCCAGGGACTGACCAGGAAGCCGGTCAAGGGGATGCTCACCGGACCGGTCACGATCCTCGCCTGGTCGTTCGTGCGCGACGACCAGCCGCTGGGGGACACCGCCCGGCAGGTCGCGTTGGCGCTCCGGGACGAGATCACCGACCTCGAGGCGGCCGGGATCGGCCTCGTCCAGGTCGACGAACCTGCCCTGCGCGAACTCCTCCCATTGAAGAAGAAGGACCACGCCGACTACCTCGACTGGTCGGTCGGCTCCTTCCGCCTCGCCACGGCCGGCGTGGCCGACGCCACCCAGATCCACACCCACCTCTGCTACTCGGAGTTCGGCGTGGTGATCGACGCCATCCGGAACCTCGACGCCGACGTCACCAGCATCGAGGCCGTGCGCTCCCGGATGGAGGTTGTCGCCGACATCGAGGCCGGCGGATTCGACCACGGCATCGGACCGGGCGTGTACGACATCCACTCACCGAGGGTGCCGAGCGTGGCGGAGATCACGGAACTGCTCGACCGGGCCCTCGAATCCATCCCGGAGCGCCAGGTCTGGGTCAACCCGGATTGCGGACTCAAGACCCGCGGCTACGCGGAGACCGCCGAATCGCTGCACAACATGGTGACCGCCACCCGCGCGGTGCGCGCGCGCATCGGTGCCGGCATCCCCGCCTAGCAGCGGCCGCGGCCTGAGCGCCACCCGAACGCAGAACGGCCCTGCCGGAACACCGACAGGGCCGTTCTGCGCGAGAAGATCAGACCGAGCGCAGCACCGCCACGATCTTGCCGAGAATCTCGGCGTGGTCGCCGACGATGGGCTCGAAGTTGGTGTTGCGCGGCAGCAGCCAGATGTGTCCGTCGCGCTGGCGGAAGACCTTGACCGTCGCCTCGCCGTCGAGCATGGCCGCGACGATCTCGCCGTTCTCGGCCGTCTTCTGCTGGCGGACGACGACCCAGTCGCCGTCGCAGATGGCGGCGTCGATCATCGACTCGCCGACGACCTTGAGCATGAAAAGTTCGCCCTTGCCGACCAGCTGGCGCGGGAGCGGGAAGATCTCGTCGATCATCTGGTCGGCCATGATCGGCACGCCGGCCGCGATCCGGCCGACCAGCGGCACCATGGCCGCATCGCCGACCTGCACACCCGACTGGTAGCTCTCCGCACCGCCGGCCGCCACGTCCTCCGGCGACTGCGGAATCTCGATCAGCACCTCGAGCGCCCGAGGCCGGTTCGGGTCGCGCCGGAGGTACCCGCTCAGCTCCAGCTGGTTGAGCTGATGGGTGACGCTCGACAGCGACGAGAGGCCGACCGCGTCCCCGATCTCGCGCATGCTCGGCGGATAGCCGCGCTCACTCACCGAGCGCTGGATCACGTCCAGGATGGCGAGCTGTTTCTCACTGAGGCTCTTGCGCCGCCTGGTTCCGCCCTTGTCGCGGGGACCGCTGCTGTCCTGCGTCACGATGTCGCTCCTCGTCTCGGTGAACCGGTCCTGTCGGCGGTCGAAACCGCCGTCAGACCCGAATGTCGGTGGCGTCTGGTTGATTCAATCCAGACAATCGAAACTGTATCCATCTCGAGCACGATAAACAAACATCTATTCGAGTGTGTCGTCACATTTTTTTGGGAAACAACGGAAATATTGCTTGATTGTTCGAAGAATCGAATATACATTCGGAACATAGGTTCGCATCCGGCTTTCCCGGCCGAGAGCCGGATGCGTTTTTACACAGGAGGTTCGACATGAGCACTGCAATCGGAATGACTGCCCTCGGAAGCAACGGGGCGCTCGACCTGGGCGCCGTCCGATCAGGCACCGTCCAGATGCCCTCCGTCCGCACCCGCCTGCACCTCACCCGACGCGGTCGAGTCGTCTTCACGACGCTCGCAGCGATCCCCCTCGCCGCCGCCGCGCTCGCCCTCGCCCTCAACGGCGGGATCGCAGCGGCGGAGGGCACCAGCGCCGGTGCGGCCACGGTGGCCGACGTCGCAACGGTCTTCGACTACGTCACCATCGCGTCGGGCCAGTCCCTGTGGCAGCTGGCCGAGACCATCGCCCCCACCTCAGAC
Organism: Cryobacterium sp. HLT2-28; assembly: GCF_004402495.1. Lineage (GTDB taxonomy): Bacteria > Actinomycetota > Actinomycetes > Actinomycetales > Microbacteriaceae > Cryobacterium > Cryobacterium mannosilyticum. The sequence goes on from NZ_SOFH01000016.1 coordinate 124,119, forward strand.
CCGCGCGACGTGATCGCCGAGATCGTCAGCCTGAACCAGCTGCCTTCCGAGAACGTGCAGCCGGGCCAGCGCCTCGCCCTGCCGGCCAGGTTCTGAATCGACTGGGGCGTGATCGGTACCGCCCGGGGGACACCCGGGCATCCCCGGTAGCATTGGGGGAGTGACCAGTCTCAACGACCTGCCCCTCCGCGACAATCTGCGCGGACTCACCCCCTACGGAGCACCACAACTGCACGTGCCCGTCGCGCTCAATGTGAACGAGAACACGCACGGGATCCCCGACGCCGTCGCGGGCGACATCGTCGCCGCGATGGCCGAGGCCATCCGCACCATCAACCGCTACCCCGACCGCGAGTTCACCGAACTGCGGGAGTCGCTGGCCCGGTACCTCGGCCACGGTCTCACCCGGGAGAACATCTGGGCGGCCAACGGCTCGAACGAGGTGTTGCAGCAGGTGCTGCAGGCCTTCGGCGGTCCGGGCCGGTCGGTCCTCGGCTTCGCGCCGACCTACTCGATGTACCCCCTGCTGGCCTCCGGCACCGGAACCCGGTGGATTGCCGGCACCCGCGACACCGACTTCGAGCTCAGCCCGGCCACCGCCAGGAGCTGGGTCGACGCCGAGTCGCCCGACCTCGTCTTCCTCTGCTCCCCGAACAACCCCACCGGCACCCCGCTGTCGCTCGACACGATCGCGGCGGTGTACGACGCGGCCGACGGAATCGTGGTCGTCGACGAGGCCTATGCCGAGTTCGGCCCGTCCGACGCGCCGAGCGCACTCACCCTGCTGCCCGGGCGGGAACGGCTCCTCGTCTCCCGCACCATGAGCAAGGCGTTCGCATTCGCCGGCGCGCGGGTCGGCTATCTTGCGGCCGACCCGGCGGTGACGGATGCCCTCCGCCTGGTGCGCCTGCCCTACCACCTGTCGGCCCTCACCCAGGCCGCGGCGATCGCGGCCCTGGCACACAGCCCCGAGATGCTCGCCATGGTCGACGACATCCGCGGTCAGCGGGACCGCCTCGTCACCGAACTTGCCGTCCTCGGCTACCGGCCACTGCGCAGCGCGAGCAATTTTGTGTTGTTCGGCGGGGTGGACGATCCCCGGGGCACCTTCGAGGCTTTGCTGGCGGAGGGCGTCCTGGTGCGCGACGTCGGAATTCCGGGGCACCTGCGGGTGACGGCGGGCACCGAGGCGGAGACGACCGCGTTCCTCGAGGCACTGGCCGGGCTCGGGCAGCACTCCGCCGCCCGGCCCAATAAACTGTCGGAATGAGCCTGACTCCCACGACCTCCTCGCCCCGCGTCGCCCACCTTCAGCGGGAGACCAGCGAGTCGAGCATCGACCTGACGCTCAACCTGGACGGCACGGGTGTCTCGGACATCCAGACCTCCGTCCCGTTCTACGACCACCTGCTGACCGCGTTCGCCAAGCACTCGCTGACCGACCTGACCGTGCGCGCCCGCGGTGACATCGAGATCGACGTGCACCACACGGTGGAAGACATCGGCATCGTGCTCGGCCAGGCGATCCGCCAGGCGCTCGGCGACAAGTCGGGCATCTCCCGTTACGGCGACGCCCTCGTGCCGCTGGACGAGGCCCTCGTGCAGGCCGTCGTCGACATCTCGGGCCGCCCGTACCTGGTGCACCGCGGCGAGCCGGCCGGTTTCGAGTTCCACCTGATCGGCGGTCACTTCACCGGATCGATGGTGCGGCACGTCTTCGAGGCGATCACGTTCAACGCCGGCCTGACCGTGCACATCACCGTGCAGGGCGGCCGTGACCCGCACCACATCGCCGAGGCCGAGTTCAAGGCCTTCGCGCGCGCTTTCCGTCAGGCGAAGGCGTTCGACCCGCTCGTCTCCGGCATCCCGTCGACCAAGGGTGCGCTGTGAGCCGTGTCGTCGTGTTCGACTATGGCACCGGCAACGTGCACTCGGCCGTCAAGGCGCTCGAATTGGCCGGTGCCGAGGTGACGCTGACCAGCGACCGGAAAACGGCCCTCGAAGCCGACGGTCTCGTGGTTCCGGGGGTCGGCGCGTTCAGCGCGGTGATGGCTGCCCTCAAGGCGGTGCGCGGCGACGAGATCGTCGACCGCAGGATCGCCGGCGGCCGCCCGGTCCTCGGGATCTGCGTGGGGATGCAGGTTCTGTTCGAACACGGCGTCGAACGCGGCGTCGACACCGAGGGCCTGGGCGAATGGCCTGGCACCGTCACCCGACTCGAGGCGCCCATCCTCCCGCACATGGGCTGGAACACCGTCACCCCCGCCGAGGACTCCGTGCTGTTCCGGGACATCGAAGAGGAGCGGTTCTACTTCGTGCACTCCTACGCCGCTCAGGAATGGACCCTCGAGGTGATGCCGCCGTTCCCGAAGCCCCGGCTGACCTGGGCCGAGCACGGCGTCCCGTTCCTCGCCGCGGTCGAGAACGGACCGTTGTCGGCCACCCAATTCCACCCGGAGAAGTCCGGGGAGGCCGGCATCCGCCTGCTCTCCAACTGGCTCGGCTCGCTCCGCGGTTAGCCGGTCCCTTCGCCTGACCCTGGGCCGCGCGCCCACCCCGATCTGAGGACTCCCATGACTGAGCAGCACCCCACCCCGCGTCTCGTACTCCTGCCCGCCGTCGACGTGGCCGGCGGCAAGGCCGTGCGCCTCACCCAGGGCGAGGCCGGCACCGAGACCAACTACGGCGACCCGGTCGACGCGGCCCTCGACTGGGCCAGGCAGGGTGCCGAATGGATCCACCTCGTCGACCTCGACGCGGCGTTCGGCCGTGGCAACAACACCGAGGTGATCAGGAACGTGATCCGCTCGCTGCCAGGCGTTCGGATCGAACTCTCCGGCGGCATCCGCGACGACGCGTCCCTCGCGGCCGCGCTCGGCGCCGGCGTAAGCCGGATCAACCTCGGCACCGCGGCGCTCGAGGATCCCGAGTGGGCGGCCCGGGTGATCACGGAGCACGGCGACGCCGTCGCGGTCGGCCTAGACGTGCGTGGCACGACCCTCGCGGCACGCGGCTGGACCAAGGACGGCGGCGACCTCTGGCAGGTACTCGCCCGGCTGGAAGACGCCGGCTGCGCCCGGTACGTCGTCACCGATGTCACGAAGGACGGCACCCTGCAGGGCCCCAACATCGAGCTGCTCCGCCAGGTGATGGAGCGCACCGACCGCCCCGTCGTGGCGTCGGGCGGCATCTCCAGCCTCGCCGACATCGCCGCGCTGCGCGAGCTCGTCCCGCTCGGCCTCGAGGGCACGATCGTGGGCAAGGCCCTCTACGCGGGCGCCTTCACCCTGGGCGAGGCACTGGATGTCGCCGGCGCGTAACCTCGGTTCGACCGGCGAACCGGCCGGTCCCGCCGATTCCGCCGGGCAGCCGTGGGCCGGCCGGGAATTCGAGGCGAACACCCATGCCGACGACGACGGGGCGGCGCCCGAGGCGCTGCTCGCCGCCCTCGCGCTCTTCCGGGCCCGCGAGACCGGGGAGGAGAGCGTCGTCGACGCCCTCCGCACGGCCCGGCTGCTCATCCCGCTCGTGACCGCGCTCGGCGACGCCGGCGTCGGCCCGACCGGTCTCGTCATCGACAAGACCCAGGAACTCTCGATCATCACCGTGGCCGGCCCCGACGGCCGTGGGGTGCTGCCCGTGTTCTCCTCGGCGGCCGCGATGCGGTCCTGGAACCCCGAGGCCCGTCCCGTCCCGTTCGACGGTGTGCGGGTGGCGCTGGCGGCGGCCCAGGAGAACACCGACCTGGTCGTGCTCGATCCGACCACCGACACCGAATTCGTCATCCGGCGCCCCGCGCTGTGGGCGATTGCCCAGTCGCAACCGTGGACGCCCAGCTATGCGAGCAGGCAGGTGGCGGATGCCTTCGCCGCCTCGATCGCCACCGAGCTGACGGTGCTCGACGCCCGGCTCAGCGCGGGGGACCCGCAGTCCCGGCTGGCCGGCCCCGAACTGGTCGTCCGGCTGGAACTGGTCGACGGGCTCACCCGCACCGAACTGGACGCCACCCTCGCCCGGCTCGCCGCCCGCTGGTCGGCGAGCGACGTCATCGCCACCCAGGTCGATTCCCTCCGGGTGCAACTCAGCGGGTCCGCATAGCCCCCGGTGGAATGCGGCGCCGGTCAGTCATTTCGGGCAAGATGGTGCCATGACCGAGGTGCTGCGACGATTCTCACCGGCCACCCGCGCCTGGTTCGGCGAGGCGTTCGCGGCGCCCACCCCGGCCCAGCTCGGCGCCTGGGACGCCATCTCCCGCGGCTCGCACGCGCTCGTCGTCGCGCCGACCGGCTCAGGCAAGACGCTTGCGGCCTTCCTCTGGGCCATCGACCGGCTGGCCTCCCGGGCCGGTGAACCCGGAGCGGGCGACGCGCCCCCGACGACGACCGTGCTCTACATCTCCCCGCTCAAGGCCCTCGGCGTCGACGTCGAGCGCAACCTCCGCGCGCCGCTCGTCGGCATCAGCCAGGCTGCTCTGCGCCTCGGGCTCGAACCGCCCCGGGTCAGCGTCGGCGTGCGCTCCGGAGACACCCCCGCCGCCGACCGGCGCCGCCTGGTCAAGGTGCCGCCCGACATCCTGATCACCACCCCCGAGTCCCTGTTCCTCATGCTCACCTCGGCGGCGCGGGAATCCCTGCGCGGCATCGACACGATCATCATCGACGAGGTGCACGCCGTCGCCGCCAGCAAACGAGGCGCGCACCTCGCCCTCTCCCTCGAACGGCTCGACGACCTGCTCGCCGCCCCGGCCCAAAGGATCGGACTGTCCGCCACCGTGCGCCCGGCCTCCGAGGTCGCCCGTTTCCTCGGCGGCTCCGCGCCCGTGGAGATCGTCGCCCCGGCCGCCGGCAAACGGTTCGACCTGCGGGTCGTGGTCCCCGTGGACGACATGAGCCAGGTCGGCCCGGTCGAGCCCCGGGAAGGCCAGGCCGCGGCATCCGCACCGCAGCCGGGGTCGATCTGGCCGCACGTGGAGGAGGCGATCGTCGACGAGGTGCTCGCGCACTCCTCCTCGATCGTGTTCGCGAACTCCCGGCGGCTGGCCGAACGCCTCACCGCGCGCTTCAACGAGATCTACGCCGGGCGGCTGCAGGACGCCGAAGCGGGCGAGGACCCGACCGGTCAGGCAGGCAACGACCGGCCGGCGGCACCGGATGCCCGTGCCGCCGCGCCGCCGGCGACCCGCCAACCCGCCGAGCTGATGGGGGCCAGCGGCCGGAGCGAGGGCGCGGAACCCGTGCTCGCCCGGGCGCACCACGGCTCGGTCAGCCGAGAACAGCGGGCCATGATCGAGGACGACCTCAAGAGCGGGCGGCTGCGCTGCGTGGTGGCGACCTCCAGCCTGGAGCTCGGCATCGACATGGGCGCGGTCGACCTTGTCGTGCAGGTCGAGTCGCCGCCGTCTGTCGCGAGCGGGCTGCAGCGGATCGGCCGGGCCGGCCACCAGGTCGGCGAGGTCTCTCGCGGTGTCATCTACCCCAAGCACCGGGCCGACCTCATCCACTCCGCGGTCGCCGCGGAACGGATGGTGGCCGGGCTGATCGAGTCCCTGTCCGTGCCGGCCAACCCGCTCGACATTCTCGCCCAGCAGACCGTGGCCGTCACGGCGCTCGAACCGGTGCAGGTCGAGGACTGGTTCGACACCGTGCGCCGGAGCGCGCCGTTCCACACCCTGCCGCGTTCCGCGTTCGAGGCCACCCTCGACCTGCTCGCCGGGCGCTACCCGTCCGACCAGTTCGCGGAACTCCGGCCCCGGATCGTCTGGGACCGGGAGGCCGGAACCCTCACCGGACGGCCCGGCGCCCAACGGCTGGCCGTGACGAGCGGCGGCACCATCCCCGACCGAGGCCTCTTCGGCGTGTTCATGGTCGGCGGGGAGCAGGCCACCGGCCGCCGGGTCGGCGAACTCGATGAGGAGATGGTGTACGAGTCCCGGGTCGGCGACGTCTTCGCCCTCGGCGCGACCAGCTGGCGCATCCAGGAGATCACCCACGACCGGGTCCTTGTCGTCCCCGCCTTCGGCGAACCCGGCCGGCTGCCGTTCTGGAAGGGCGACGGCCTCGGCCGTCCCGCCGAACTCGGCGAAGCCATCGGCGCCTTCATCCGGGAGGTCTCCGCGCTCCCGGCGGCGGAGGCCAGGGCCCGCTGCTCGGCCGGCGGCCTCGACGACCGCGCGGTCACCAACCTGCTCTCCTTCCTCGGCGACCAGCGCGCCGCGACCAGCCACCTGCCGACCGACCGCACCCTCGTCGTCGAACGGTTCCGCGACGAGCTCGGCGACTGGCGCGTCGTGATGCATTCCCCCTTCGGCATGCAGGTGCATTCGCCCTGGGCGCTCGCCGTCGCCGCCCGGGTGCGGGAGCGGTACGGGATCGACGGGGGCTGCGTCGCCAGCGACGACGGCATCGTCGCCCGCATCCCCGACACCGACTCCGAACCGCCGGGCGCCTCCCTCTTCGTCTTCGACCCCGACGAACTCGAACAGCTCGTCACCGATGAGGTCGGCGGGTCCGCCCTGTTCGCCTCCCGGTTCCGGGAGTGCGCCGCCCGGGCGCTGCTCCTCCCGCGCTACAACCCGGGCACCCGGTCCCCGCTCTGGCAGCAGCGGCAGAAGGCGTCGCAGCTGCTCGAGGTGGCCCGGGCCTTCCCGACCTTCCCGATCATCCTCGAAACCATCCGCGAGTGCCTCCAGGACGTCTACGACCTGCCGGCGCTGGTCGGCCTGGCCCGGCGGATCGCCGACCGGTCGCTGCGGCTGGTGGAGGTGCACACGGACACCGCCAGCCCGTTCGCCAGCACCCTCCTGTTCGGCTACGTCGCGGCCTTCATGTACGAGGGCGACTCCCCGCTGGCCGAACGACGGGCCACCGCCCTCTCGATCGACTCCAGCCTGCTCGCCGAGCTGCTCGGCCGGGTCGAACTGCGCGAGCTGCTCGACCCGGCGGTGATCGAGGCGACCGACCAGGAACTGCAACGGCTCCCCGACGACCGCAAGGCGAAGGGGATCGAGGGGATCGCCGACCTGCTCCGCGGCCTCGGCCCGCTGACCACCGCCGAGGTCGCCGCTCGGCTTGCCGTCGCCCAGGGGCCGGAGGCAACCCAGGGGTCGGGCGCGGCGGAGGGGCTGCTCGAACTCGCCGCCGCCAGGCGGGCGCTCCAGGTCAGTTACGCCGGTCGGGACTGGTGGGCCGGAATCGAAGACGCCGGCCGGCTGCGCGACGCCCTCGGCGTGCCGGTGCCGCTCGGGGTTCCCGCCGCGTTCACCGAGCCCGTGCCCGACCCGCTCGGCGACCTCGTCAGCCGGTACGCTCGCACCCATGGGCCGTTCACCACCGCCGACCTCGCCGAGCGCTTCGGCCTGGGCCCGGCCGTCGTCCTCGGCGCCCTGCGCCGGCTGGCCGGGGCCCGCCGGATCGTCGAGGGCGAGTTCCGTCCGCACGGCACCGGAAGCGAATGGTGCGACGCCGAGGTGCTGCGGCGGTTGCGACGGCGCTCGCTCGCCGCACTCCGGCACGAGGTCGAACCCGTCGACCAGGTCACGGTCGGACGGTTCCTGCCGGTCTGGCAGCATGTCGGCGGCCGGCTGCGCGGAATCGACGGCGTCGCATCCGTCATCGAACAGCTCGAGGGGGCGCGGATCCCCGCCTCGGCCTGGGAATCCCTCGTTCTGCCCGCCCGGGTCGCCGACTACCGGCCGGCGATGCTCGACGAGCTCACCAACTCGGGCGAGGTGCTCTGGGCCGGGGCCGGCACCCTCGCCGGCAACGACGGCTGGATCAGCCTGCACCTGGCCGAGACGGCGCCGCTCACCCTGCCCGCTCCGTCCCCGTTCGAGACGAGCCCGCTGCAACAGGAGATCCTCGGCACGCTCGGCGGCGGGGGAGGGTTCTTCTTCCGCCAGCTCGCCGATGCCGTCGGCAGCCAGGACGACACCGTCCTCACCGTCGCGCTCTGGGACCTGGTCTGGGCCGGGCTCGTCGGCAACGACACCTTCGCCCCGGTGCGCTCGCTCATCGCCGGCGGGCACACCGCCCACTCCACCCGCCGACCGGCCCCGCGGGCCCGGCTGCACGGCGGGCGCATCCTGGCCAGGCCGAGCCTGCCGCAGCGGGGCGGGCCGCCGACCGTCTCCGGCCGCTGGTCGATCGTGCCCGTCGCCGACGACTCGCCCACCCGCCGTGCGCATGCGCTCGGCGAGACCCTGCTCGAACGCTACGGCGTGGTGACCCGCGGGGCCGTGGCCGGGGAGGGGGTGACCGGCGGGTTCGCCCTGGTCTACCGCACCCTGCGCGGCTTCGAGGAGGTCGGCCGCTGCCGCCGCGGCTACTTCATCGAGGGGCTCGGCGCGGCCCAGTTCGCCACCGTCGGCACGATCGATCGGCTGCGTTCCTTCGTCGAACTCGGCCGCGGCGCCGGGGCGCCCGCCGAGCCGGTGGCGGTCACCCTGGCCGCCACCGACCCGGCCAACCCCTACGGCTCCGTGCTGCCCTGGCCGGCCCTGCCGGAGGGCACCAGCCACCGGCCCGGGCGCAAAGCCGGCGCCCTCGTGGTGATCGTCGACGGCGCCCTCGCGCTCTATGTCGAGCGCGGCGGCAAATCCGTGCTCGCCTACGCCGCGGGCGACGCCGTCCTCGCCGCGGCGGCGACCGCCCTGGCCCGCACCATCTCCGCCGGCCGGGTCGTCAAGCTCGGCGTCGAATCCGTCAACGGCCTCTTCGTGATCGGCACCCCGGCCGGGCAGGCGCTGCAGGCCGCCGGGTTCGGCGTCACCCCGAAGGGGCTGAAGCTGCATGCCTGAGGGCGACACCGTCTACCGCGCTGCCCGCACCCTCGACGGCGCCCTGCACGGGGCCACGCTCACCCGGTGCGACCTCCGCGTTCCCCGCTTCGCGACCGTCGACCTGACCGGCGAGACCGTGCACGAGGTGGCCAGCCGGGGAAAGCACCTGTTGATGCGGGTGGGGGAGGCCAGCATCCATTCGCACCTGAAGATGGAGGGTGCCTGGCACCTGTACCGACCGGGGGCGGCCTGGCGGCGGCCCGCGTTCCAGGCCCGCGCCGTGCTCGAGACGGCGGACTGGGTGGCGGTGGGCTTCGACCTCGGCCTGCTCGAGGTGCTCCCGCTGGCCGAGGAATCCGCCCGGCTCGACTATCTGGGGCCCGACCTGCTCGGACCCGATTGGGATGCGGCCGAGGCGGTGCGTCGCCTCCGGTCCCGGCCCGAGCGCGCGGTCGCCGTGGCGCTGGCCGACCAGTCCAACCTCGCCGGGCTCGGCAACGAGTACGTCAACGAACTCTGCTTCCTGCGCGGCCTGCTGCCGACCCGTCCCGTCGGCGAGGTGACGGATGTCCCGGCGCTGGTGGCCCTCGCCCGTCGCCTGATCTTCTTCAACCGCGACCGCACCGAACGGGTCACCACCGGCAACACCCGCCGCGGAGCCCAGGACTGGGTGTTCTCCCGCGCCGGCCTGCCCTGCCGGCGGTGCGGCACCCCGATCGAGCGGGGCCGGCTCGGCCGCAACGCCCTAGAACAACGGGACACCTTCTGGTGCCCGCGCTGCCAGACCTGACCCCGCACCCCCTGTCGCCGAACTGTGACTTCGGCCCCGTTTTTGGGCCGAAAAAGCCGCCGAACTCACAGTTCGGCGGCCTGGACGGGCCGGCTAGTTGACCGGGCCGGTGAACTTCTCGCCCGGGCCCTGGCCGATCGGGTCGGGGATCGCCGACGCCTCGCGGAAGGCGAGCTGCAGCGACCGCAGGCCGTCGCGCAGGCTCCGCGCGTGCATGTCGGAGATGTCGGGGGCGGCGGCGGTGATCAGGCCGGCGAGGGCGGTGATGAGTTTGCGCGCCTCGTCGAGGTCGGTCTGCGTCTCCGGGTCGTCGGCGAGGCCGACCTTGACCGCGGCCGCGCTCATCAGGTGCACGGATGCGGTCGTGATGATCTCGACCGCGGCCACATCGGCGATATCCCGGGTGGCTTGAAGTGCTTCCTGCTCGTTGCTACTCGTCACTGAATTCCTCTGTTAGACTCGACCGGGCTCCGAGATGCAAATCTCGGTACGAAAGTGGATAATCTCCCACCCGCGCATACCGCTTCATCAAGGTTACCGGGTTGTTTACACTCCGCCGTCGCGGCGCTGGATTTCCAGTTCGCGAAGGTAGACAGGGTGTCGTAGACGGTGTTCGAACGAAAAGTTCAGACCCGGATGCGCGATTTTCCTCTCTTCGTCTGCGGGCGACATCCGTCGTCAGTTGCAGTCACGATGCATGAGAAGAGGAGAGACGCATCAGCGATCCCCGTACAAATGACCGTATTCGCGTCCCCGAAGTCCGTCTCGTTGGTCCCAACGGCGAGCAGGTCGGGGTTGTGGCCATCGATGTTGCGCTGCGCCTGGCACAGGAAGCAGATCTCGACCTCGTCGAGGTCGCGCCGACCTCCAAGCCGCCCGTTGCCAAGATCATGGACTACGGCAAGTTCAAGTACGAGGCTGCGCAGAAGGCCAAAGAGGCCCGGCGCAACCAGGCGAACACCATCCTCAAAGAGGTTCGGTTCCGTCTCAAGATTGATAAGCACGACTATGAAACCAAGCGCAAACGCGCCGAAGGCTTCCTGAAGGCCGGCGACAAGGTCAAGGCCATGATTCTGTTCCGTGGCCGTGAGCAGTCCCGACCCGACCAGGGTGTACGTCTGCTTCAAAGATTTGCCGAGGATGTCGCCGAGTTCGGTTCCGTGGAATCGACTCCGATGATCGACGGTCGAAACATGGTCATGGTCATTGGACCTCTGAAGAACAAGTCAGAGGCCAAGGCGGAGGCTAACGCACACAAAGCTGCCGACAAGGCAGAAAAAGTTGCCGATAAGGCTGACAAGGTTGCCGATAAGGCAGCGAAACTGGAGGAAAAAGATGCCTAAGATGAAGACCCACTCCGGGACGAAGAAGCGCTTCAAGGTGACCGGTTCCGGCAAGATCATGAAGCAGCAGGCCGGCCTGCGACACAACCTCGAGGTCAAGAGCACTCAGCGTAAGTCTCGCCTCAACCAGGACCAGGTGCTGGCCAAGGCCGACATCAAGGTCATCAAGAAGCTTCTCGGTCGCTAGACCCCGTACCCCTTAAGGAACCAGAACAATGGCAAGAGTAAAAAGAGCGGTAAACGCTCACAAGAGCCGTCGCGTCATCCTCGAGCGCGCCAAGGGCTACCGCGGCCAGCGCTCGCGTTTGGTCACCAAGGCCAAGGAGCAGCTCACTCACTCCTTCACCTACAGCTACCGTGACCGCCGTGCACGCAAGGGTGACTTCCGTCGCCTGTGGATCCAGCGGATCAACGCTGCGTCCCGCCAGAACGGCCTCACCTACAACCGTCTGATCCAGGGCCTCGCCCTGGCCGGCATTCAGGTTGACCGTCGCATCCTCGCCGACCTCGCGGTCAACGAGGCGGCCACCTTCGCCGCCATCGTCGAGAGCGCCAAGGCAGCACTGCCCGCCGACACGTCGGCGCCGAAGGTTGCCGCGTAGCTTCCACCCCCAGCAACACGCACTCTTCACGGGAGCGGGCCGAGCGCCCGCTCCCGTTCTGCGTGCCCTGGAGCCGAGGCGAGCGCCATCCCGCGCGGCTGCTGCCGCCCGGCAGCGTGGCCGGTAAGCTGGTCTCATGTTAGATAATCCCCGTTCTCCGCGCGTGCGGGCTGTCGCGAAACTGGCGAATCGAGCCGCGCGCTCCGAGACCGGACTGTTCCTCCTCGAGGGTCCGCAGGCCGTCGCCGAGGCCCTCACCTACCGCCCCGAACTCGTCGTGGAGCTGTACGCCACCCCGACCGCCCTCGAGCGCTACACCGACATCGCCGACACGGCCGTCGAAGCCGGCGTCGACGTGGAATTCGTTACCGAACAGGTGCTCGAGACCATGGCCGACACGGTCACCCCGCAGGGTTTCGTGGCCGTCTGCCACCAGTTCCCCACCTCGGTCAAGGACATTTTCGCCAATGAGCCGCGCCTGATCGCCATTCTCGAAGAGGTTCGCGACCCCGGGAACGCGGGCACCATCATCCGTGCCGCAGATGCCGCCGGCGCCGACGCGGTCATCCTCACCGGCCGCAGCGTCGACCTCTACAACCCCAAGGTCGTGCGCTCGTCGACCGGGTCGATCTTCCACCTCCCCGTCGCCGTCGGGGTCACCCTCGAAGACGTGCGCGACCGCGCCCGGGAGGCCGGCCTGCAGCTGTTCGCCGCGGATATCAAGGGAACCGACCTGCTCCAGGCCCGCAACGAGGGGCTGCTCCTCGCCCCGACCGCCTGGCTGTTCGGCAACGAGGCGCGCGGGCTCAGCGACGAAGACCTCGCCAAGGTCGACCGGTCCATCTCGGTGCCGATCTACGGTCACGCCGAGTCGATGAACCTCGCCACGGCGGCCTCCGTCTGCCTTTACGAGAGTGCGTTCGCCCAGCGCAGCTAGCCACGAACGACGACGGCGGTATCACATGACGTGTGGTGGCGTCGTCTTTTTTTCTCCCCTAGGTTGGGGGTATGGAGCCTACTGAGTCAGCGCCGGCTACGTCCAACATCACCGTTCGCCGGGGTGAGCCGCTGGTCGTCGTGAAAGACGTCAACAAGAACTTCGGCGACCTGCACGTTCTCAAGAACATCAACACGGTCGTCACCCGTGGTGAGGTCGTCGTCGTCATCGGGCCGAGTGGGTCGGGCAAGTCGACGCTGTGCCGGGCGATCAACCGGCTTGAGACCATCGACTCCGGCAGCATCACGATCGATGGCCAGGCGCTCCCCGCGGAGGGGAAAGCGCTTGCGCGCCTCCGCGCGGATGTCGGCATGGTGTTCCAGTCGTTCAACCTCTTCGCGCACAAGACCGTGCTCGACAACGTCACCCTCGGCCCGATCAAGGTTCGCGGTCTCTCCAGGGCCGCGGCCGAGGAGAAGGCGATGGCTCTGCTCGAGCGCGTCGGGGTGGCGAACCAGGCCCACAAGATGCCGGCGCAGCTGTCCGGCGGGCAGCAGCAGCGCGTCGCCATCGCGCGGGCCCTGGCGATGAACCCCAAGGTCATCCTGCTCGACGAGCCGACGAGCGCGCTCGACCCCGAGATGATCAACGAGGTGCTCGAGGTGATGATCGACCTGGCCAATGACGGCATGACCATGATCGTCGTGACGCATGAGATGGGATTCGCCCGCAAGGCTGCCAACCGGGTGATCTTCATGGCCGACGGCGAAATCATCGAAGAGACCACCCCGGAGCACTTCTTCACCGACCCCCAGACCGACCGGGCGAAGGACTTCCTGTCCAAACTCATCACGCATTGACCTGAACGACAAATTCCGCGGTGGCGAATTGCCCCGCACCACGAAAGGAATTCACATGCGCAAGAGAATGACTCTCCTCGCCGTGATCGCAGCATCCGCTCTCGCGCTCACCGGCTGTTCCGGGCCCAACCCCGCGGGCGGCGGCGCCTCCGATTCCGCAAGCAAGTCCCCGTTCACGGTTGCCACCGACGTGTCCCTCACCGGCAGCCCCACCTTCGACGCCATGACGAAGCGTGGCACGGTGAAGATCGGGGTGAAGGAAGACCAGCCCGGCCTCGGCTACCTGGACGCCGCCACCGGCGAACGCAGCGGCTTCGACATTGAAATCGCGAAGTGGATCGCCGCGTCCCTCGGATTCTCCGCGGACAAGATCACGTTCGAAGCAATCCCGAGCGCCAACCGCGAGTCCGCGATCGTCAACGGTGACGTCGACTTCTACGTCGGCACCTACTCGATCAACGACAAGCGCAAGGCACAGGTCGACTTCGCGGGCCCCTACTTCGTCACCGGGCAGGGCCTGCTGGTCGCCGCTGACAACAAGACGATCAAGAGCGAGAAGGACCTCGCGGGGACGACGGTGTGCTCGGCGACGGGCTCAACGCCGATCCAGAACATCAAGGCGAACTTCCCCGACACGAAAACCACCGAATTCGACACCTATTCGCAGTGTGTCGAAGCGCTCAAGGACGGTTCGGTCGACGCCGTCACGACGGATGCCGCGATCCTGATCGGCTATGCCGCGCAGGATCCCGACAACCTCAAGGTCGTCGGCGAGCCCTTCACGGTCGAGAAGTACGGCGTGGGCATGCCGAAGGGCGACGACGCACTGCGGGCGTTCACCAATGACATGTTCACCAAGGGTGGGGACACCTGGGCCGCGATCTACGACGACACACTCGGCAAGTCGGGCACCAAAGTCGAGCAGCCCAAGGTCGAAGCGTACTAACCACCAGCTCGCCGGCGCCGCCCGATCCGGGCGGCGCCGGCCGACTGCCCCGGGTCACCCGGGGCGACCACCACTCGCACTCGCAGGAGAAGGGAAGACCAGGTCATGGACACTCTGTTCAACAATCTCGACCTCTTCGCGCTCGGATTCCAGAACACCCTCCTCCTTTTCGCGGTCTCGGCGGTATTCGCCCTCGGCATCGGCATCGTCGTCGGCGCCATGCGGGTGTCGCCCGTGCCGGTCATGCGCGCGTTCGGAACCTTGTACGTCAACCTCGTCCGCAACACGCCGCTGACACTGCTGATGTTCTTCTTCGCGTTCGGCTATCCGAAGCTGCACCTCGTGCAGCTGCCGTACACGACCCTCGCCATCATCGCGCTGAGCATCTACACCGCCACGTACGTTGCCGAGGTGCTGCGCTCCGGTTTCAACACGGTGCCCACCGGCCAGGCCGAGGCAGCACGGGCGATCGGCCTGCCCTTCGCTCAGACGATGACCCTCGTGATCATGCCGCAGGCCTTCCGGGCCGTGATCCCGCCGATGATGAGCGTCTTCATCGCCCTGCTCAAGAACACCACCGTCGCCGCAGGGTTCTCCGTCGCAGAAGCAGGTGCGATCCGGGCCAATCTCTCCGAACGGGGCGAGCCCGCCATCGTCGTCCTCCTCTGGGTGGCGCTCTTCTTCGTCATCCTGGTGGGAGTCCTCTCCGTGCTGCAGCGATACCTCGAGCGCCGATGGAAGGTCCTCCGATGACGAATGTGCTCTACGACGTCCCGGGTCCCCGCGCGATCCTGCGCAACCGCATCCTCGGTGCGATCACGATCGCCCTGGTCGCGGCCGGGATCACCTTCGTCGTCTACCGGCTGGCGGACACCGGGCAGTTCTCGGCCGCGAAATGGAGGGTCTTCACCTTCCCGCTCGTGCAACAGAACATCGGCCTGGCGATTCTCGCCACCCTGAGCGCGTTCGCGGTGGCCGCGGTGGCCAGCCTGCTCCTGGGGCTGGTGCTCTCGATCGGCCGGCTCTCCGACCACGCCTGGCTGCGTGTGCCGTGCACGGTCTTCATCGAACTGTTCCGCGCGGTGCCCGTGCTCATCCTGATGATGATCATGTACTACGGCCTGCCGCCGCTCGGAGTGACCTTCGTCACCCCGTTCGTGGCGGTCGTGACCGGACTGACCCTCTACAACGGGTCCGTTCTCGCGGAGGTGTTCCGGGCGGGAATCGAATCCCTGCCCACCGGCCAGCGGGAGGCCGCCTACGCGATCGGGCTGCGCAAGAGCGCCGTCATGTCGCTGATCCTCTTTCCCCAGGCAATCCGGGCAATGATGCCCGTGATCATCTCCCAGCTGGTTGTCGTGCTCAAGGACACCGCACTGGGCTTCATCGTCACCTTCCACGAACTGCTCTACCTGGCGAAGTTCTACGGCGCGCAGTTCACCTACGGGTCGCCGATCATCCCGGCAACCATCGTGTTCGGCACCATCTACGTGCTCCTCTGCCTCGCCCTCTCGGGCGTGGCCAAGTGGGTCGAGGTGCGCAGCCGGCGCAGTCGCAGGGGGGCGCGGCCCGCGAATGTGGCGGAGACCGAACTGGCGGCGAGCAAGATCTAGCCGGCGGCGAAGGCCGGACAATCGCCACGGACTAAACTTGTGCCTTGTGTCTGATCCCACCGAAATCTCCGAAGAGGTCGTGAGCGCGGCCGTCACCGCAGCGCTCACCGCCATTTCCACCGCCGCCGACTCCGCCGCCCTGCGGGTGGTGCGCACAGAGCACGCGGGGGACGCCTCCCCGCTGGCCCGCCTGAACGCGCTCATGCGCACGGTCCCGAACGACCGGAAGGCCGCCGCCGGCAAGCTCGTCGGCCAGGCCAGGGGCCGCGTCAGCCAGGCCCTGGCCGCCCGCGAGGCCGAGATCGGCGAGGCGGAGGCGCGGGCCCAGCTCGCGGCCGAGACCGTCGACGTGACCGCGGCGGCATCCGCCTGGCGGCCGGGGGCGCGGCATCCGCTCTCCCTGCTGCAGGAGCGCGTGGCCGACGTGTTCGTCGGCATGGGCTGGGAGGTCGCCGAAGGACCGGAACTCGAAAGCGAGTGGTTCAACTTCGACGCCCTCAACTTCGACGAGGACCACCCTGCCCGCGCCATGCAGGACACCTTCTTCGTCGACCCGCCCGAGGCCCACCTCGTGCTGCGCACCCACACCTCCCCGGTGCAGATGCGCGCCCTGCTCTCCCGCGAGCTGCCCGTCTACGTCGTCTCGCCCGGCCGGGTCTTCCGCACCGACGAGCTCGACGCCACCCACACGCCCGTGTTCCACCAGATCGAGGGCATCGCCGTCGACAAGGGCCTGACCATGGCGCACCTGCGCGGCACCCTCGACCACTTCGTCAAGGCCATGTTCGGCCCGGAGGCGAAGGTGCGGCTGCGCCCCAACTACTTCCCGTTCACCGAGCCGAGCGCCGAACTCGACCTCTGGCACCCGACCTTCAAGGAGGGCGCCCGCTGGATCGAATGGGGCGGCTGCGGCATGGTCAACGCCAATGTGCTCCGCTCGGCCGGGATCGACCCCGAGGTGTACTCCGGTTTCGCATTCGGAGTCGGCGTCGAACGGGCCCTGATGTTCAGAAACGATGTGAAGGATATGCACGACATGGTCGAAGGCGACGTCCGGTTCAGCCAGCAGTACGGGATGACCGTCTGATGCGCGTTCCCCTGAGCTGGCTCGGCGAATTCGTCGACCTCGAACCCGGCACCACCCCCGAGGACGTGCACGCCGCGCTGGTGAGCGTCGGCCTCGAGGAAGAAGAGATCCACCGCTTCGACCTGACCGGCCCGATCGTCGTCGGCGAGGTGCTGTCGATCGAACCGGAGGCCCAGACCAACGGCAAGACCATCAACTGGTGCCAGGTGCGGGTCGCGCCCGGCGACGAGGTTGCCGCCGACGGCGGCCCCGCCGTGCACGGCATCGTCTGCGGCGCCCACAACTTCGCCGTCGGCGACAAGGTCGTCGTCACCCTGCCCGGCGCCGTGCTGCCCGGCCCGTTCCCGATCGCACCCCGCAAGACCTACGGCCACGTCTCCGACGGCATGATCGCCTCGGCCCGCGAGCTCGGCCTCGGCGACGAGCACGACGGCATCCTGCGCCTGGCCGCCCTCGGCCTCGACGCCCCCGTCGGAACGGATGCGATCGCCCTCCTCGGCCTCGACGACAGCGCCGTGGAGATCAACGTCACCCCCGACCGCGGTTATGCGTTCTCGATCCGCGGCGTCGCCCGCGAATACGCGCACGCCACCGGGGCGACCTTCCGCGACCCGGCCCTCGCCGTGACCCCCGCGCCGTCCTCGGTCGAGTTCGTCGTCACCATCGACGACCAGGCACCGATCCGCAGCCGGATCGGCGCGAGCGTCTTCGTCACCCGGGCCGTGCGCGGCGTCGACCCGACCCGGCCGTCTCCGGCCTGGCTGATCGCCCGGCTCAAGCTGGCCGGCATCCGTTCGATCTCCCTGATCGTCGACGTGACCAACTATGTGATGATCGAGCTCGGCCAGCCGATCCACGCCTACGACCTCGACGCGCTGGCCGGCGGCCTCACCGTGCGCCGCGCTGCCACCGGCGAGAAGCTCACCACCCTCGACGACGTGACCCGCACCCTCAGCCCGGAAGACCTCCTGATCACCGACGGATCCGGGCCGATAGGCCTGGCCGGCGTGATGGGCGGGCAGACCACTGAGATCGGGGCGGCCACCACCAATGTGCTGGTCGAGGCCGCGAACTTCGACCCGGTCTCGATCGCGCGCACCGCCCGCCGGCACAAGCTGCCCAGTGAGGCATCCCGCCGGTTCGAGCGCGGGGTCGACCCTGCCGTCGCCGCCGTCGCTGCGGCCCGCGTCGTGCAGCTGCTGGTCGAACTCGCCGGGGGAGTGGCCGACGACCTCGGCTCGCTGCACGACGCCACCCCCGCCACCGAACCGATCTTCCTGCCCACCGGGTTCATCTCCGGCCTGATCGGGCTCGAGTACACC
The DNA here is from genome assembly GCF_004402495.1 of Cryobacterium sp. HLT2-28. GTDB lineage: Bacteria > Actinomycetota > Actinomycetes > Actinomycetales > Microbacteriaceae > Cryobacterium > Cryobacterium mannosilyticum. The sequence continues at coordinate 142,395 of NZ_SOFH01000016.1, forward strand.
GGCGAGGAGGTGCGCACCTCGTTGGCCGAGATCGGCGCGTCGCTCCAGGAGACCGAGGGCGGGCTGTCCGTCACCGCGCCCAGCTGGCGCCCCGACCTGACCGACAAGTGGACCCTGGCCGAGGAGGTCGCCCGCATCGTCGGCTACGACCGGATCCCCTCGGTGCTTCCCGTCGCCCCGCCCGGGCGCGGCCTCACCCGCAGCCAGGTGCTGCGCCGTCAGGTCGCGCAGACCCTCGCCGCCGCCGGCCACACCGAGGTGCTCGCCTACCCGTTCGTCGCCGAGAAGGCCAACAACCTGTTCGGCGCCCCGGCCGGCCCGGTCGTGCCGCAGATGCGGGTCGCGAACCCGCTCGACGGTGAGGCGCCGTTCCTGCGCACCTCGATCCTGCCCGGGCTGCTCCAGATCGCGCACCGCAACCGGTCCCGCGGCCTGACCGACCTGGCCATCTTCGAGCAGGGCCAGGTCTTCCGGCCACTGGCCGGCGCGGTCTACGGCAGCGCGGTCGTGCCGCCCGGCGCCGTACGCCCCAGTGCGCACCTCGAGGCCGAGCTGAACGCGGGCATCCCGCCGCAGCCGTTCTCCGTCGGCGTCGTGCTCACCGGCAACGCCGTCCGGCAGCAGCCGGGCCGCCCGGCAGTGGCCGCCGGCTGGCAGGACGCTCTCGCCGCCGTGCAGCAGGTCGCCCTGGCCACCGGGGTGGCCATCCAGGTGCGCCAGGGCTCGCACCAGGCGATGCACCCCGGGCGCACGGCCGAACTGTTCGTGACGACGGATGCCGGCGCCGCCTCGGTCGGATTCGCCGGCGAGCTGCTCCCGGCCATCGCCCGCGGTTTCGACCTGCCCGCGGTCGTCGCGGTCGCCGAAATCGATCTCAGCGTGGTCTTCGCCCGCGCCGGCGCCGAACTCCAGGCCACCCCGATCCGCACCATGCCTGCCGCCACGCAGGACCTGTCCCTCGTGGTCGACGTCGTCGTCCCGGCCGGGGAGGTGCTCGAGGCCGTGATCGCCGGCTCCGGGTCGCTGCTCGACCACGCCGAGCTCGTCGACGACTACCGCGGGGCGGGCATCCCGTCCGGCCGCAAGTCGCTGACGTTCGCCCTGCGGTTCCGGGCCGCCGACCGCACCCTGACCGCGGCCGAGGCCAGCGACGCCAAGCTGGCGGGGGTGGCCGTCGCGGCCGCCCGCTTCGGAGCGACCCTCCGCGAGTAGCCTCCGCCCAGATCGACCTTTTCGGTCGAGACCGCCCCGCACACCGGTCGGTCTCGACCGAAACGGTAGAACTCGGCGAACACACCTGTCCCGACCGCCCCGCGAATCCGCCCGCGACGCAAGAAAACTGCGTTGACGCCGATTCTCGCCACTGCGGGGCGGCGCGCTAAGTTTGAGGCATGGCTTTTACGGTGGCGGTTGCGGGTGCGAGCGGCTACGCGGGCGGCGAGTTGCTGCGGCTGCTGGCCGCCCATCCCGAATTCGAGGTGCGCACGGTCACCGCGCACAGCAACGCCGGGCAGCGGCTGATCGACGCCCAGCCGCATCTGCGGTCCCTCTCCGGGCTCACCCTCGTCGACACGACGGCGGAAACCCTCGCCGGGCACGACGTGGTCTTCCTGGCCCTGCCGCACGGGGCATCCGGCGCCCTGACGGCCGCGCTGCCGCCCGAGACTCTCGTCGTCGACTGCGGCGCCGACCACCGCCTGGAGAGCGAGGCCGCCTGGGCTGCGTTCTACGGCGGCGACTATTACGGGGCCTGGGCCTACGGCGTGCCCGAACTGCCGGTCGCCGGCGGCAAGCAGCGCAGCCGACTGGTCGGCGCGCGCCGGATCGCCGCGCCGGGCTGCAACGCCAGCACGGTCGCCCTGGCGCTCGCTCCGGGCATCCGTTCCGGCGTGATCGAACCGGAAGACCTCGTCGCGGTGCTCGCGGTCGGCCCGTCCGGCGCCGGCAAGAGCCTCACCCTGCCCAACCTCGCCGCGGAGATCCTCGGTTCGGCGAACCCCTACGCCGTCGGCGGGGTGCACCGGCACATCCCGGAGATCCAGCAGAGCCTGGCCTGGGCCGGGGCCGCGAACCCCACCATCTCCTTCACCCCGGTGATCGTGCCGATGTCCCGGGGCATCCTCTGCACCGCGACGGCCAGGCTGGTGCCGGGCACCACCGACGCCGCCGTGCGCGCCGCCTGGGAGAGCGCCTACGCCGACGAGCCGTTCGTGCACGTGCTGCCGGCGGGCCGGTTCCCCCGCACCAGCGACGTCCTCGGCGCGAACACGGCGCTGATCGGCCTCGCCATCGACCGGGCCGTCGGCCGGGTCGTCACCGTCACCGCCGTCGACAACCTCGCCAAGGGAACCGCCGGCGCCGCCATCCAGTCCGCCAACATCGCCCTGGGCCTCCCGGAGACCCTCGGCCTGAGCACGAATGGAGTTGCCCCGTGAGCGTCACCGCCCCCGCCGGATTCACCGCAGCCGGAGTCACCGCAGGCCTGAAGAAGTCCGGCGGCCTCGACCTCGCCGTCGTGCGGAACCTCGGCCCGCTCACCAGTGCCGCCACCGTCTTCACCACCAACCGCTGCAAGGCGAACCCCGTCATCTGGAGCGAGCAGGTGATGCGCGGCGGGGTGGTCCGCGCCATCGTGCTGAACTCCGGCGGCGCCAACTGCTACACCGGCAGCATCGGCTTCCAGACCACCCACGCCACCGCCGAGGCCGTGGCCGGCCGCCTCGAGATCTCCGCCGGCGAGGTGCTCGTCTGCTCCACCGGCCTGATCGGCGAGCAGCTCGACCTGGGCAAGATCACCGCCGGGGTCTGGGATGCCTCGCTCGCCCTGCACGCCGGCAGCGCGGCATCCGCCGACGCCGGCCTCGCCGCCGCAACGGCGATCATGACCACGGACACGACCCCCAAGCAGTCCGCGCACACCTCGCCGGCCGGCTGGACCATCGGCGGCATGGCCAAGGGCGCCGGGATGCTCGCGCCCGGCCTGGCCACCATGCTCGTCGTGATCACCACCGACGCCGTCCTCGACTCCGGCCAGCTCGACACGGCCCTCCGACAGGCCACCCGGGTCACCTTCGACCGGCTCGACTCCGACGGATGCATGTCGACGAACGACACCGTCACCCTCCTCGGCTCCGGCGCGAGCGGGGTCGCCGCCGACCCGGCCGAGTTCGCGGCCGCGCTCACCGCCGTCTGCCAGGACCTCACCCTGCAACTGCAGGCCGACGCCGAGGGCTCGGCCCACGACGTCGCGATCGTGGTGCAGGGCGCCGACTCGGAGGCCGACGCGGTCACCGTTGCCCGTGCCGTGTCCCGCAGCAATCTGTTCAAGACGGCCATCTTCGGCAACGACCCGAACTGGGGCCGGGTACTCGCCGCGGTCGGCACCACCCAGGCGGTCTTCGACCCCTATGGGATCGACGTCGCGATCAACGGCGTGCAGGTGTGCACGGCGGGGGAACCCGACCAGCCGCGCGAGCTGGTCGACCTCAGCCCGCGGGCGGTCACGGTGCTGATCGACCTGCACGCGGGCGCCGCGACGGCCACCATCTGGACCAACGACCTCACCCACGCCTACGTCGAAGAGAACAGCGCGTACTCGAGTTGATCCCGACGATCCCGGCCCCCGACGACGCCCCCGAAGCCCCTGCGGGCCGTGACGCGGGCGGCGCCCCCGACCGCGAGTCCAACAGCCGGGCCGAGGCGACCGTCAAGGCCGCGACCCTGATCGAATCGCTGCCGTGGCTCAAGCGGTTCCACGACCAGGTCATCGTCGTCAAATTCGGCGGCAACGCCATGGTCAGCGAGGAACTGCAGCGGGCCTTCGCCGAGGACATGGTCTACCTGCGCTATGCCGGCATCCGCCCCGTCGTCGTGCACGGCGGCGGCCCGCAGATCTCCGCCATGCTCGACCGCCTCGGCATCGAGAGCGAGTTCCGCGGCGGCTACCGGGTGACCACTCCCGAGGCGATGGACGTCGTGCGGATGGTGCTCACCGGGCAGATCAACCGCGAGCTGGTCAGCCGCATCAACGAACACGGCCCGCTGTCGGCCGGGCTGTCCGGCGAGGACGCCGGGCTCTTCCAGGGCCGTCGTCGCGGCACCGTGATCGACGGCGAAGAGGTCGACCTCGGCCTCGTCGGCGACGTGATCGGCGTCGACCCCGAGGCGGTGCTAGCCCAGCTCGCCGCCGGCCGCATCCCGGTCGTCTCCTCGATCGCCCCCGACACGGATGTCCCGGGCCAGTCCCTGAACATCAACGCCGACGCCGCCGCGGCGGCCCTGGCCATCGCCCTGAACGCGGCGAAGCTCGTGATCCTCACCGATGTCGCCGGACTGTACAGCGACTGGCCCAACCAGGACTCGCTGGTCTCCGTGATCGACGCCGACTCCCTGCGCCGGCTCCTGCCCGACCTCGAATCGGGCATGATCCCCAAGATGACCGCCTGCCTCGACGCGGTCGACGGCGGCGTCGCCAAGGCCGCGATCATCGACGGACGAGTGCCGCACTCGATCCTGCTCGAGGTCTTCACCGGCAGCGGCATCGGAACCGAAGTGGTCCCCGCATGACCGGTCCAGGCACCAACCCCGGCACCACCAACCCAGGCACCACCAACCCAGGCACCACCAACCCAGGGACGACGATTCCAGGCATGACCCCCGACCAGCAGACCCCGACCCCGACCGGGCAGACCCCGGGCACCGAGCACTGGCAGGAACGCTTCGGCGCCGCCATGATGCGCACCCTCGCCACCCCGCTGGCGATGCTCGTGCGCGGGGAGGGCTGCTACGTCTGGGACGAGAAGGGGAAGAAGTACCTCGACTTCCTCGCCGGCATTGCCGTGAACTCGCTCGGCCACGCGCATCCCGACCTCGTCGCCGCGGTCACCGAGCAGGTGGGCCGCGTCGCCCACGTCTCCAACTACTTCTCCTCGCCGCCGCAGCTCGAACTGGCCGAGCGGCTCAAGCGCATCACCGGGGCAGGGGAGGCCGGCCGGGTCTACTTCTGCAATTCCGGCGCCGAAGCCAACGAGGCCGCGTTCAAGCTGGCCCGGCTCAACACGGGCGGCGGCAAGCGCTCCCGCATCCTGTCGCTGCACGAATCGTTCCACGGCCGCACCATGGGCGCGCTCGCCCTGTCGGGCAAACCCGCCATGCGCAAGGCCTTCCTGCCCGTGCCCGGCGGGGTCGAGCACATCCACACCACCATCAAGGCGCTCGAGGAGGCCATCGACGGCACTGTCGCCGCCCTGTTCCTCGAACCGGTCAAGGGCGAGGCCGGTGTGATCGACCTGCCGGCCGGCTTCCTCCGCCGCGCCCGCGAACTCTGCACCCGGCACGGCGTGCTCCTCATCATCGACGAGGTGCAGACCGGCGCGGGCCGCACCGGCGCCTGGTTCGCGTTCCAGCACGACGGAATCACCCCGGATGCCATCACCATCGCCAAGGGGATCGGCGGCGGCCTGCCGATCGGCGCCCTGGTCACCTACGGCGCCACCTCGGAGCTGTTCAGCCGCGGCCAGCACGGCTCGACCTACGGCGGCAACCCGCTCGTCACCGCAACGTCCAACGCCGTGCTCGGCGTGATCGAACGCGACGGCCTCGTCGCCAACGCCGCACGGCGCGGCGAGCAGCTGCGCGAGATCATCGCCCGCTTCACGTCGCCGCACATCTCCGAGGTGCGCGGCCGCGGCCTGCTGCTCGGCATCGGCCTGGCCGACCCGGTCGCGCTTCCGCTCGCGGCGGCGGCCCTGGCCGAGGGCCTGATCGTGAACGCCGCCAACGAATCGACCATCCGGCTGGCCCCGCCGCTCATCGTCGGCGACGCCGAACTGGCCGATTTCGAGCACCGTTTCGGCCTCGCTCTGGCCAGCCTCTAGAGTTGTTCAATCCCGCAACCCACCGAAAGTGACCTCAGTGACCCGCCATTTCCTGCGCGACGACGACCTCTCACCGGCCGAACAGGCCGAGATCCTCGACCTGGCACTGGTGCTCAAGCGAGATCGATTCGCGGCCAAGCCGCTCGCCGGTCCCCAGACCGTCGCCGTCATCTTCGACAAGTCCTCGACCCGCACCCGGGTGTCCTTCGCGGTCGGCATCGCCGACCTCGGCGGCAGCCCGCTCATCATCACCACCGCGAGCAGCCAGCTCGGCGGCAAGGAGACGGCGTCCGACACGGCCAGGGTGCTCGAACGGCAGGTTGCCGCGATCGTCTGGCGCACCTACGGCCAGGCCGGACTCGAGGAGATGGCCCTCGGCACCACGGTCCCCGTCGTCAACGCGCTCTCCGACGACTTCCACCCCTGCCAGTTGCTCGCCGACCTGCTCACCATCCGCGAGCACCGCGGCGACCTCGCCGGCCAGACCCTCGCCTTCCTCGGCGACGGCGCCTGCAACATGGCCCAGTCCTACCTCCTCGCCGGCGCCACCGCCGGCATGCACGTGCGCATCGCCTCGCCGGCCGGCTACACGCCCCACGCGCAGGTGGTGAAGGATGCCGCGGCGATCGCCGCGCGCACCGGCGGCTCCGTCACGCTCTTCACCGACCCGGCCGAAGCCGTGGCCGGTGTGGACGTGGTCGTCACCGACACCTGGGTGTCGATGGGCAGGGAAGAGGAGAAGGCCGACCGCCTCGCCACACTCGGCGCCTACCGCGTCGACGCCGACCTGCTCGCCCTCGCGCGGCCGGACGCGCATTTCCTGCACTGCCTGCCGGCCGACCGCGGCTTCGAAGTGACCGCCGACGTCATCGACGGCCCGCAGAGCATCATCTGGGACGAGGCGGAGAACCGCCTCCACGCCCAGAAGGCACTCCTCGTCTGGCTCCTCCGCCAGAACGACGCGCACTGACACCGTTAAACTTGAACTGAACAATCTTTAGGGAGAACCATGGCTGAACGTGTTGTGCTCGCATACTCCGGTGGACTTGACACCTCGGTTGGCATCGGCTGGCTGAAGGATGCGACCGGCAAGGAGGTCGTGGCCCTCGCCATCGACGTCGGACAGAGCGGCGAGGACATGGACCTCATCCGCCAGCGCGCCCTGGACTGCGGCGCCGTCGAAGCCATCGTCGTCGACGCGAAGGAAGAATTCGCCAGCGACTACGTCGTTCCGGCCCTCAAGGCCAACGCCCTCTACCAGAAGCGCTACCCGCTCGTCTCCGCGCTCAGCCGCCCGCTGATCGCCAAGTACCTCGCCTCCACCGCCAAAGCGCTCGGCGCCGACAGTGTCGCGCACGGCTGCACCGGCAAGGGCAACGACCAGGTGCGCTTCGAAGCCGCCGTCGCCGCCCTCGCCCCCGAGCTCACCTCGCTCGCCCCGGTCCGCGACTTCGCGCTCACCCGCGACAAGGCCATCGAGTACGCGGCGCTGCACAACCTGCCGATCGCGCAGTCGAAGAAGAGCCCGTACTCGATCGACCAGAACGTCTACGGCCGCGCCGTGGAGACCGGCTTCCTCGAAGACCCGTGGAACGCGCCGATCGAAGACCTCTACACCTACACGCAGGACCCGTCGATTGCGCGCGAGCCCACCGAGGTGGTCGTCTCCTTCGACCAGGGTGTCCCCGTCGCCATCGACGGCGTCGCCGTCACGCCGCTGCAGGCCATCGAAATGATGAACCTGCTCGCCGGCAACCAGGGCGTCGGCCGCATCGACATCGTCGAGGACCGCCTCGTCGGCATCAAGAGCCGCGAGGTCTACGAGGCCCCCGCCGGCATCGCCCTGATCGCCGCGCACGAAGAGCTCGAGAACATGACCGTCGAGCGCGACCTGGCCCGGTACAAGCGCGGCGTCGAGTCCAAGTGGGCCGAGCTCGTCTACGACGGCCTGTGGTTCTCCGGCCTCAAGCGCGCCCTCGACGTCTTCATCGACGAGACGCAGAAGCACGTCACCGGCGACATCCGCCTGAAGCTGCACGCCGGCACCGCCGTCGTCACCGGGCGCAAGTCCGGCGAGAGCCTCTACGACTTCAACCTCGCCACCTACGACACCGGCGACACCTTCGACCAGTCGATGGCCAAGGGCTTCATCGAGCTGTGGTCGCTGCCGAGCAAGATCTCCGCCCGCCGCGACCTCGCCGGCAAGTAGGAGCAACGCGTGGCTGCCGACGAGAACCCGAATCGCGCGGGCAAGGCGGGCGCCCTCTGGGGCGGCCGTTTCGCCGGCGGCCCGTCGCCCGAACTGGCGAAGCTGAGCAAGTCGACCCAGTTCGACTGGCCGCTGGCCCCGTATGACATCCGCGGTTCCCGGGCGCACGCGCGCGCCCTCGCCGCGGCCGGCTACCTCACCGGCGATGAGCTCACCGCCATGGTCGCCGGCCTCGACGAGCTGGCGGATGCCGTCGCCTCCGGCCGGTTCCAGCCGGCCGAGACCGACGAGGACGTCCACTCCTCGCTGGAGCGCGGCCTGATCGACATCGTCGGCGTCGAACTCGGCGGCAAGCTGCGCGCCGGGCGCAGCCGCAACGACCAGGTGGCGACCCTCGTGCGGATGCTGCTGCGGGACAAGGCGGTCACCATCTCCGCCCACGTGATCGACCTGATCGACGCGCTCGCGTCGCAGGCCGAGGCGAACGAGCACGCGATCATGCCCGGCCGCACCCATCTGCAGCACGCCCAGCCGGTGCTCCTCGCGCACCACCTGTTCGCGCACTGCTGGCCGCTCGTGCGCGACCTCGAACGCTTCACCGACTGGAACAAGCGGGCCGATTTCTCGCCCTACGGTTCCGGCGCCCTGGCCGGCAACACCCTGGGCCTCGACGCCCGGCTCGTGGCCACCGACCTGGGCTTCAGCGCCGTGGTGGAGAACTCGATCGACGGCACCGCCAGCCGCGACCTCGTCGCCGAATTCGCGTTCATCACCGCGCAGATCGGCATCGACCTGTCCCGCCTGGCCGAGGAGATCATCCTCTGGAACACGCGCGAGTTCGGGTTCGTCACCCTCGACGACGGCTACTCGACCGGGTCGTCGATCATGCCGCAGAAGAAGAACCCCGACATCGCCGAACTCGCCCGGGGCAAGTCGGGCCGGATGATCGGCAACCTGACCGGCCTGCTCACCACGCTCAAGGGTCTCCCGCTGGCCTACAACCGCGACCTGCAGGAAGACAAGGAGCCCGTCTTCGACTCGATCGAGACGCTCGAGGTGCTCCTGCCCGCGTTCAGCGGAATGATCGCCACGCTCACCTTCCACACCGAGCGGATGGCCGAGCTGGCCCCGGCCGGGTTCTCCCTGGCCACGGATGTCGCCGAGTGGCTGGTCAAGCGGCACGTCAGCTTCCGGGATGCGCACGAGATCACCGGTTCGCTGGTCAAGTTCGCCGAACAGCACGACCTCGACCTGCACGAGGTCGACGACGCGTCCCTGCAGACGATCTCCGCGCACCTCACGCCCGACGTGCGCGAGGTGCTGAGCATCCAGGGCTCGGTCGACCGTCGTGACGGGCAGGCCGGCACCGCGCCCGTGCGGGTCGCCGAGCAGCGTGCCGTGCTGGTGGCGCGGGTGCGCGCGCTCGCCCTGAACCTCCGGATGTGACCTTCGACCGTCGCCTGCTGGAGCGGCCCGCCCTCCTGGTGGCGCCGCTCCTGCTCGGCGCCGTGATCAGCCGGGCCGGGGTGTCGCTCCGCATCACCGAGGTGGAGGCCTACCTCGGCGACGGCACGGATCCCGGCTCGCACGCGTTCCGCGGCCGCACCCCGCGCAACGCGGCGATGTTCGGTCCGGCCGGACACCTGTACGCCTACTTCAGCTACGGCATGCACGTCTGCGCGAACGTCGTCTGCTCGCCGGAGGGCGAGGCCTCCGCGGTGCTCCTGCGGGGCGGGGAGATCGTCGCGGGCGCGGCCGAGGCCCGGCTGCGCCGCAGCACCGCGAAGTCGGACCGGGATCTCGCCCGTGGGCCCGCGAGGCTCACGCTCGCGCTCGGCATCAGCCTGGCCGAGAACGGCGCCGACCTCGCCCTGGACCCGTTCGACCTCACCCTGCCGGCACGCCCGGCCGTGTTCCTGGCCGGGCCGCGCACCGGGGTCAGCGGCGCCGGCGGGGGAGCCGAGTATCCGTGGCGGTTCTGGCTCCCGGACGATCCGTCGGTGTCGCCGTACCGGCGGCATCCGAAACTCGCTCCCGCGACGGGCTGATCGCTCACCTCGCGGCTCACGTTTGCGCACCCGGCGCACGATCTGCCGTGCGCCCGGTTCCGCAACCTGTGCCGCGACGAAGGAACTGCCTACGCGGTGGCGAGCCTGACCAGGGCGGCGCATGCGCAGGCCCAGATCAGGCTGGCGAAGGTTCCGATGATGAACCGCTCCCTGGCCTCGGCCGCGGCCAGTTCGGTGAAGCGCCCGACGCCCTTGATCGCCACGACCACGGCGATCGCCTCGGGGAAGCCGGCCAGGATCGCACCGGCCACGGCCAGTCGCTCGAGGATTCCGATCATCAGGCCGCCGCGCAGCACCTCGTGCGTGCCTCCGGCATCCGCCTGGCCCGGCGCTGCGCCGTCGCCGTCGCCGACGAGGATGCCGCCGTGCGCGCCGGGCGGCACGGAATTGTTCGTGGCCAGCCGGAGGGCGAGCACCGCCATCGGGCCGCCGCCCACCACGGCGAGGGCCAGGGCCACCATGGCCAGCACGATGCCGAACGACCCGGAACCCTCCGGGGCCGGCACCGCGGCGATCACCAGGGCCGCGGCGAGCCCCCCGGCCGACGCGATGGCGTATTGCTGCCTCTGCTGCTTGAACGCGAGCACGGCGAGGGCGAGCGAGCCGCCAGTGACCAGCAGGAGCAGGAGCCAGTACAGGTAGGCCAGAATCTGGAAAGCCTGGAAATTCATGTGGAAGGTCCTGTTCCTGTCGTCGCGTTGTCGAGGTCCTCCAGCAGCCTAACGAGTGCCGGGCGCGCGGACCGGTCGACCTTCCAGAGCGCGCTCCGAAGCCGCTGGCTGACGGCCGCCGTCGAAATGCCCAGGCGGGCGGCGATTTCCACCTGGGTCAGCCCGGTCTCGCGCAGGTCGACCGCGGCCCAGCCCTCGCTCGTGCGGCGCTGGCGCAGGAGCAGAAACGTCGCGATCAGGGCCTCGACCTGCTCGCCGTCGAGCACGGGGCGGTGCTGTCGCGCTCCGGCCGGGCCGGCCGGGCCGACCGGCTCGGCCGTGAGCCCGAACCGGGTGTCCGCCTTCTTCGCCCGGGTGACCGCGTCGCGGGCGCCGACGAACGCCTCCCCGGATGCCTGGCGGGCGGAGTCGGGCAGGGGAGTGCGCACCGTGCCGACGCCGAGGCCGATGCTCCAGTGCCCCGACCGGTGGAGGGCCAGGACCAGATCGAGGCTGGTGCGGGCATCCGCCAGCAGCATCTGGATCTCGTCGCCGGCCGTCTGGTCGGGCGGCAGGGTGAAGACATCGCCGAACTCCGCCACGAGCCCGGCGATCATCTCGCCGGCCCGGTCGCGGTCATTGCGGCTGTCGATCTGGTCCGCGGTGATCACGAACACGAGCGCACCTCCCTGTCGAACTAGACGTAAGGTTGGAAGCTAAATATAACACAATTCATTCCCTGCACTTAATATCGGCCGATCAAGGTTGGAGCGTGGCTCCCGGGCCGCACCGGCACGCTGGTAATCTGGACCCGTGTCAGACCCCGCAATCCTCACCCAACAGGCCAACGATCTCACCTTCGACGACGTCTGGGAGGAGATCTCCTGGCGAGGCCTGGTTCAGGTCTCCACCGATCCGACCGAACTCCGCGAGCTGCTGGCCGGCGATCCGATCACCTTCTACTGCGGCTTCGACCCCACGGCGCCCAGCCTGCACCTCGGCAACCTCGTGCAGTTGCTGCTCATGCGGCGCCTCCAGCTTGCCGGGCACCACCCGCTCGGCCTGGTCGGCGGGTCGACCGGCCTGATCGGCGACCCGAGGCCGACGGCGGAACGCACCCTCAACACGAAGGATGTCGTCGGCCAGTGGGTGGGCTACCTCCAGGCCCAGGTCTCGCGATTCCTCAGTGGGGAGGGAGAGAACGCCGTCACCCTGGTGAACAACCTCGACTGGACCGCGCCGCTGAGCGCCATCGACTTCCTGCGCGACATCGGCAAGTACTTCCGGGTGGGCACCATGCTCAAGAAGGATGCCGTGAGCGCCCGGCTCAATTCCGACGCCGGCATCAGCTACACCGAATTCAGCTACCAGGTGCTCCAGGGCATGGACTTCCTCGAGCTCTACCGCAGCTACGACTGCGTGCTGCAGACCGGCGGCAGCGACCAGTGGGGCAACCTCACCAGCGGCACCGACCTCATCCGCAAGGCGGAGGGGGAGAGCGTGCACGCGATCGGCACACCGCTGATCACCAACAGCGACGGCACGAAGTTCGGCAAGAGCGAGGGCAACGCGGTCTGGCTCGACCCCACCCTGACCAGCCCGTATGCCTTCTACCAGTTCTGGCTCAACACCGACGACGCCGACGTGATCTCCCGCCTCAAGGTGTTCACCTTCCTGACCAGGGCCGAAATCGAGGAGCTCGAGGCGGCGGTGGCGACCGAGCCGTTCAAGCGCCTCGCCCAGCGCACCCTCGCCGTGGCGGTGACCGGGCTCGTGCACGGCCTGCCGGCGACGGAGGGCGCGATCCAGGCCGCGCACGCCCTGTTCGGCCAGGGGGACCTGGCCGACCTCGACGAGGCCACCCTCGAGGCGGCGCTCCGCGAGCTCCCGAACACGACGACGGCCCCGCACGCGAGCGTGGTTCAGCTCCTCGTCGACACCGGCCTCACCGGCAGCCTGAGCGAGGCCCGGCGTGCGATCAGCCAGGGTGGCGTCTACCTGAACAACGTGAAGGTCTCCGATGAGGCCGAGACGATCGAGAACGCTGTCCTGCCCGGGGGAGTGGCGGTTCTCCGCCGCGGCAAGAAGACCCTGGCCGGCGTCTTCGTCGAATAGCCCCGCCCGCGTTCACAGGTCGCGCGCCCGCATCCGTTCTCGCTGAGCGGATGCGGGCGCGTCGTCGTTGTGCCCTCGCGGGTGGGGTGACGGATGCTGGGGTGGGGGTGAGGGTGTGGGGGTGACACGCCCGGGCGGGGGCGGGTTTTGACGGGGTGGGCGGGGGGCCGTAATGTCTTCACGTACCCCAAAGGTGCGGAAAGCCGCAGAGCTT
>NZ_SOFH01000005.1 GCF_004402495.1 Cryobacterium sp. HLT2-28
AACACCCTCCGCCTTCGATTAACAGCGTCCACGCCGGGCCAGTCCGATCTGACTAGACGTGTACCGCTACCGACAATCGATTAGGACTCACTCATCTAGGTGGGGCTCCCGGCGATGTTGACCATCCAGCTCACGCCGAACCTGTCCAGGCACATCCCGAAGCTGTCGCCCCACGGGGCTTTGTTGAGCGGCATGGTCACGGTGCCGCCGGCCGAGAGCCCGTCCCAGAACCGGCGCAGCTCGGTCTCGTCCGCGGAGTCGCCGCTGAGGGAGACCGCGTAATTGGTGCCGGGCGTGTACTCCATGCTGTTGGGAGTGTCCGCGCCCATCAGGACCAGGCCGCCGTCCGTTTCCAGCATGGCGTGCATGGTCTTGTCCTGCTCAGCCGGGTCCTGGCTGACCTGGAACTCCGCGAACGTGCTGCGGGTCAGGGTGCCGCCGAAGACCGACTGGTAGAACTCCATGGCCTCCTTGGCCGTGTCGCGAAAACTCAGGTACGGGTTGAGACGTGAGGTCATGAGCTGCACTCCTTCGTTGACGGATTCCTGCTTCGATTATCGACCACCCGGCGCGGATACCCGAGAGTCGGGTCAGCTACGGCGTCGGCACCAACCCGGTCGCCGAGCTTCATCGCCCTGATCAGCGACGCGAAACGCGTGTTGCCGGGCAGGTCGTCGATCAGCACGGACACCCCGTCCGGGCCGGCCAGGGGAATCCGCCAGTTCGGGTACTCGTTCATGGTTCCCGGCTGGTTCTGGGTGCGCCGCTCACCGACCGCGTCCACCAGCGCCACGCCGAGAAGCGATGACGGCGTCAGCGCCGTGAACGCATGGAGCGCCTCGACCGTTTCCTGGATCCCGACGGGCGTCCCGGACACCGGCAGCAGCCCCCGCTCGCGCACGAGGGCGAGCACCGCCTCCTGCTCCGCCGCGTCCGCCGCCCGTTCCTCGTCGACCGGGCGACCGAGCAGACCGAGGGATTCGCGCAGGGCCACGTGGTCTCCGGCGAGGTAGCCGGCGGTCGGCGGCAGGTCGTGGGTGTTCACACTGGTCAGGCACTGTTGCCGGTAGCGCTCGGGGGCGAACGGCACCCCGTTGTCGCGCTCGAACCAGAGGATGGAGGTTCCGAAGATGCAGCGCTCGGCCAGGTACTCCCGCACCCAGCCCTCGAAGACCCCGAGGTCCTCGCCGATCACAATCGCCCCGGCGCGCTGGGCCTCGAGCGCCAGGATGCCGATCAGGGCCTCGTGGTCGTAGTGCACGTACGTGCCGTCCCCCGGACCAGCGCCTTCCGGGATCCACCAGAGCCGGAAGAGACCCAGGATGTGGTCGACGCGCACCCCGCCGGCGTGACGGAGCACGCTGCGGAGCATGTCCCGGTACGCCGCGTAGCCGGAGTCGGCCAGCCGGCCCGGGTGCCACGGCGGCTGGGACCAGTTCTGGCCGATCTGGTTGAACATGTCCGGCGGCGCACCGACGGTCATCCCCTGGGCGAGCACGTCGTGCAGGGTCCAGGCATCCGAGCCGTGGCGCTGTACCCCGACCGCGAGGTCGTGCACGACGCCGATGCCCATGCCGGCATCCGTCGCCGCCCGCTGGGCGGTCTCCAGCTGGTGGTCGCACACCCACTGCAGCCAGCAGTGGAAGGTCACCCGGTCGGCGAGCTCGTCCCGGTGCAGTGCGGCGAAAGGGCCGCGCGGGCCGGTCGGTTCCAGCAGCCACTCCGGCGAGTCCGCCGGGAAGCGTTCGGTCAACGCGCACCACAGCGCGAAGTCCTCGAGCCCCGGGCCCTGCTCCCGGCGGAAGACCTCGAACTGGTGCTCCCTTGCCGGGCTGCGCCGGACCTGGTGGATGAGTTCGAGCGCGGTGAGCTTGGCTGCGTAGGAGGAGTCCCTGTCCAACCGTTCGGTGTCGAGGTTCGCCGGCTGCAAGGTGGCCGCGAGGTTCTCCACGACGGTGCGGGACGCGGCGGGCAGGTAGGCGTACTCGAGGATGTCCTCGACCCGGATGTACAACGGGTGGAAGAACCGCCGGCTGGACGGCAGGTAGGGCGACGGCTCCACGGGCGGGGCCGGCTCCGAGGCGTGCAGCGGGTTGACCAGCACGAATCCGGCGCCGTACTGGGCTCCGGAGATCGCGGCCAGGTCGGCCAGGTCGGCGAAGTCGCCGATTCCCCAGGACCGTGAGGACCGCACGGAGTACAGCTGGGCCATCAGGCCCCAGCTCTGCTGCCCGGCGAGCGCCTGGGTGGTCTGCAAGCGCTCGGGGGTGACCACGAGCGTGCTCCTGGCCGTCTCGCCGGCCGATTCGGCGAGCAGGGTGTGCCAGCCGAGGGGCAGGTCGGCGGGCACGACATAGGAGGCCCGGCTGACACTGCGGCCGTCGATGTTCCGCGGGTCGCTCCAGTCGCCGCGCTGCGGAACCGGATGCCGTGAACCGTCTTCGGCGAGGACCGACACTGTGACCGACTGGCCGGTGCCGACGTGCACGGCGACGTCGAGTTCGCTGCCCTCGCGGGCGACGAGAGTGGGCGGCAGCAGCCGACGCCACGGCTCACTCTGTTTCTCGGCCAGCGACGACGCGAGCTCCTCCGGCGAGCCGGCCGGGACGCCCAGGGCCGTGAGCACGCCGCGCAGAGTCTCGGCCTGCACCGTTCGTTCCACACCGTCCCAGCCGCGGATCGACGTGTCCACCCCGTGTGCCCGTGCCAGTTCCAGCAACGCTGCCGTCGTTTCGTCGGGTTGACCGTGCTTCATGGCCCCACTCGTTTCATGAACCCACTCGTTTCATGACCCCACTCTATGGCCTGTGCCCGGGCCGCCCGCCGTTCAGGCGAGGACGGTGGCGCGCACCGCCCAGGCACGGGCCGACAGGGGAATCGAGCCGTCGGGCTGCACGGGCAGGCGCGCGCGGAGGATCTCGCGCAGGTAGGCCCGCCGGCGCTCGTCCAGTGACATCAGGTAGGCGGGAGCCGGGCCCTGCCCGCCCAGGAACGGCTCCCAATAGTCGTCGAAGTCGGGGAATGGGGTGGGGATGTCGATGGCCCGGGCCTCGGGGTCGGTCAGCCCTGCCTCGGTGAACAGGTCCTGCAGGGCCTCGGGCCGGCAGGAGGGGAACCGGGCGCCTTCGTGCAGGCGCACCGCGTCGGGGTCGAGCAGGGCCGCGGCGTCCCAGAAATACCGGATGCGCTCCATCTTCCCGGCGTAGTCCCAGACATAGGCGGCGATGGTGCCTCCCTCCACCGTCACCCGGGCCATCTCGGCCAGCGCCGCGCGCTGATCCGTGATGAAGTTGAGGACCAGACCGGACACGGTCACGTCGACCGCCTGGCCGGGAAGCGGGATGGCCTCGGCGCCGCCCTGGTAGAGCCGTGCCCGGCCGCCCAGGTTCTCCCGCGCCGCCGCGAGGAATCCTGCCGAGGGTTCCACCCCGGTCACCTCGGTCGGGGAGCACCGGTCCAGGATCTCCTGGCACAGCGCCCCGGTGCCGCAGCCCACGTCGAGCCAGCGCCGACCGGGCGAGATCCCGAGCCAGTCGACGAACTCCGCGGCGACCAGACGGCTCCACCGCCCGATGTAGCGTTCGTACGGGCTTCCCTGCTCCCAGCGCTCGAGCACCGGTTCCGAATCCATGGTCGCTTCTCTCCACGCCTGCGTCTGTGACTCTCGCTGCCGGGACCTCGAGCCTGATCCGCCGGGCCGGGTCTCCGCCACCGATTGCTCACAAACTACAACCCTTCGGGGCGAATGCGACAGGGACTTCTACGCTGGAAGGCGTGGAAGCTCGAATTCCCACGATGACGCCAGCGATCCTCACGGTCACGGTAAAACCTGCTGCCGGGCCGCCCATGGTCAGTGATCCGGACGGGCCCGGCTCGGCTGCACCCGGGGCGGCTCCCCCGGCATCTTCGGGAAGTCGGGCGGGAACGGCAGCTCGCCGAGGCCCGCCTCCCGGTCCCGGGCCCACCAGCCGAGCAGCAGGTCGATCGTTCCGGGGTGATCGTGCATCCGCGCCCAGGGGTCGCCGGTGCTGCGCAGCCGATCCGGCACGGTGGCGACGGTGTGGTCCCGGGGATCGGCGTCACCGAGCTCATCCCAGTCGAGCGGGCAGGACACCGGCGCGTGGGCCAGCGGCCGCGGGCTGTAGGCGCCGGCCATCGTGCGGTCCCGGTTCGCCTGGTTGAAGTCGACGAACACCCGCTCGCCCCGCTCCTCCTTCCACCAGTTCGTGGTGACCTGGCGCGGCATCCGGCGTTCCAGTTCCCGTGCGGCCGCGATCACCGCGTGCCGCACGTCCAGGAACTCATGGGTCGGGGTGATCGGCGCGAAGACGTGCAGGCCGCGGTTCCCGGATGTCTTCACGAAGGCGGTCAGGCCGGCCTCCCCGAGCACCGAGCGCAGTTCGACCGCGGCCGTGACGGCATCGCCGAAGCCGGTGCCCGGCTGCGGGTCGAGGTCGATCCGCAGCTCGTCGGGGTTTTCGGGCAACCCGGCGCGCGAGGCCCACGGGTGGAAGACGACCGTGTTCATCTGCACCGCCCAGACCGCGGCGGCGGGCTCATCAAGGACCAGTTGCGGATGCGACCGTCCGCTCGGGTACACAACCGTCACCGACCGCACGAAGTCGGGCGCGCCCCGCGGCGGGTTCTTCGAGAAGTACTGGTCGCCCTCGACGCCGTCCGGGAACCGCTGCAGGGTCACCGGCCGGTCGCCGTTGGCGCGGATGAAGGCGGTGCCGACGTCGATGATGTAGCGGGCAAGGTCCAGCTTGGTGGTCCCGGTCTCCCGCCAGAGGATCCGGCCGGGGCTGGAGAGGCGCACCTCGCGGTCGCCCTGCGGTCCGGGGACGGTGAGGAGCACGGCATCGGTTCCCATGCGGACAACCTAGCGGGATTGCGCCGCCCGGCACCAGTCTGTTCGACCGCCCGGTCAGCGGTCAGTACCAGTTCACGCTCTCGGAGTGCGCCCATGCCCCGCAGGGGGTGCCGTACCGGGCCGCGATGTAGCCCAGGCCCCAGTTGATCTGGGTCGCGGCGCTCGTGCGCCAGTCGCTGCCGGCGGACGCCATCTTGCTGCCCGGAAGGGACTGCGGGATGCCGTAGGCCCCGCTGCCGGCGTTGTAGGCGTCGGCTCGCCAACCGGACTCCCGGTTCCACAGCGACACCAGGCAGCTGAATTCACCCTGGCTCCAGCCGCGTGCGGACACGGCCGAGGAGGCGTAGGCCCGTGCTGCGGCCGGATCGACGACCGTGCCCGGTGACGGCGCGGTACCCGAACCCCCGCTTCCGGTCCCCCCGCTTCCGGTCCCTCCGCCCTGGCCGGCCGCGGCCTGCGCTGCGGCTGCTGCCCGTGCCGCTTCCGCCTCTTGCTTCTGGTAGGCCTCATCCGCGGCGACCCCGGCCAGATAGGAGCGTTCGGTTTCCGCCGTGGAGTTCTTGAGGCTGGCGAGCTGGGCGACGAGCACGTCGGCCGTCGCGGTCTGCGCGGCCAGTTGCTCATCGGCGGCCCGCTGGGCGGTCACCGCCGCTGCCGCCTGGTTCTGGGCGATCCTGGCCAGCCGGTCCCGCTCGGCGGCGGCCGCCGCCGCCGCCTTCGAGGCGCTCTGGCCCACGTTGGCCTGTGCCAGGGCCCTCTGCTGGATGCCGGCGGCCGTCTCGCCGAGGCGTGTCGTCACGCCCAGTTGATAGAGCAGGTCGGCCCCGCCGTCGGCAGACAGGAGCAGCCGGGTGACGACGCCGCCCGAGCCCGCCCGGTAGAGCTGCGCCCCGTCCGGCCGAGCTGATCGTCTGCCGCCGACGCCTTGTCCGAGGCGACGGCCAGTCGAGCGGAGAGCGCGGCGGCGTGCGCGGCGGCCGTTCCCGAGTCGGCCTGGGCAGTGGCGGCCGCCCCGTTGGCGACGATGGCCGCGTCGCCGAGGCTCGCCGCCGTGGCCTCCAGCCCGGACAACAGCCCGGTGATCCGTTCGACCGCGGCTTGGGTCGTTGCCGTGGTGCTCCGGGCCGCCTGGACATCCGCCCAGCTCGGGTACGTCTCGTCGGCTCGAGCGGGAGCCGGCAGGGACAGGGCGACGAGGGCGACAAGGGCGGCCACGCCGAGCATCCGCGGTGTCGTGCGCACGCGTCTCCCCGGGGTTCTCGTCGAGCGGTTGTCAGTCGAGTCTAGTTCGGCCGCGCAGCGCCTCTCGGCTGCGCAGCTGGCTCTCGGCTGCCCAGACGGCGAACCGGTGGCCGGCCCGATATCGGGCCGGCCACCGTCGCTCACGCGACGAGCACCAGGCGCCGGTCGACCCGGAGGCTGTCGCCATCGACGGAGACGGTGACGTCTCCCCCGGACTCCAGGTCGCCTGCCACCAGCAGGTCCGCGACGCGGTCGTCGAGCTCACGCTGGATGACCCGGCGCAGCGGCCGTGCCCCGTATTCCGGCTGGTAGCCGTGGGTGGCGATCCAGTCGACGGCCTCATCGGTCACCGTGATGCCGATCCCCTGGTTGCGGAGTCGGGCCTCGGTCTGACCGAGGAGCAGTCGGACGATCCGGCGCAACTGCGGCTGGTCGAGCTTGCGGAACAGCACGATCTCGTCGATCCGGTTGAGGAATTCCGGCCGCATGGCCTCGCGGAGCTTGCCCATCACGCGGCCCCGCAGCGCCTTCTCCGAGCCGAAGCCGTTGCCGGCCCCGTCCGTCTCGGTGGTGAAGCCCAGAGCCCCGCTGCGGCTGGCCAGGAACTCCGAACCGAGGTTCGAGGTCATGATCACGACCGTATTGCGAAAGTCCACCGTTCGGCCCTGACCGTCGGTGAGGTGCCCGTCGTCGAGCACCTGCAGCAGCAGGTTGAACACGTCAGGGTGCGCCTTCTCGATCTCGTCGAGGAGCACGACCGAGTACGGGTTCCGCCGCACGCGTTCGGTCAGCTGCCCTGCCTCGTCGTAGCCGACGTAGCCGGGAGGAGCGCCGACGAGCCTGCTCACGGTGTGCCGTTCGCTGAACTCGCTCATGTCGAACCGCAGCATGGCGTTCTCGTCGCCGAAGAGCGACTCCGCGAGGGCCTTGGCGAGTTCGGTCTTGCCGACGCCGGTGGGCCCGAGGAACAGGAAGCTCCCGACGGGCCGGCGTGCGTCGCCCATGCCGGTGCGGTTGCGTCGCACGGCCTTCGCGATCACCGTCACCGCGTCATCCTGCCCGACCACCCGCAGGTGCAGGTCGTCTTCGAGCCGGGCCAGGCGTTCGCGGTCGCCGGCGGTGAGCCGGCTGGCCGGGATGCCCGTCGCCCGGGCGATGATCTCGGCGATCTCGGGTTCGCCGACGACGGCGTCGTCCGGGGCCGGCATGGATGCCCGGCCGGCGTCGGCCGATTCGATCTGCTCCTGCAGGGTGTCGGCCTCGTCACGCAGCCTCGACGCCTCTTCGTACTGTTCGGCGGCCACCGCCAGGGTCTTTTCGGACTCGAGGGCGGCAAGCCGCTCGCGCAGCCGGGCAAGGTCGGGCCGGGAGCCGAGCTTCAGGCGCAGACGGGCGCCGGCCTGGTCGATCAGGTCGATGGCCTTGTCGGGCAGGAACCGGTCGGTGATGTAGCGCGCCGACATTTCGACCGCGCTCCGGATCGCCTCTGCCGTGTAGCGCACGCCGTGGTGCTCCTCGTACCGGCCCTGCAAACCCGTGAGGATCTGCACGGCGTCGTCGATGCTCGGCTCGCCGACCCGAACGGGCTGGAACCTGCGTTCGAGCGCCGGGTCCTTCTCGACGGTGCGGTATTCCTTGAGGGTCGTCGCTCCCACCACGTGCAGTTCCCCGCGGGCCAGGCGCGGCTTGAGGATGTTGCCGGCATCCATCGCCCCGTCGCCGGCCCCTCCGGCGCCGACCACGGTGTGCAGTTCGTCGATGAAGACGATGAGCTCGTCGGTGCGCGCGCTGACTTCGTCCATCGTCTTGGTCAGGCGTTCCTCGAAGTCGCCGCGGTACCGGGTGCCGGCGAGCATGGCGGGCAGATCGAGCGCGATCACCCGCTTCTGCCGCAGCTGCTCAGGGACCTTCCCGTCGACGATGGCCTGGGCCAGACCCTCGACGATCGCGGTCTTGCCGACACCGGCCTCGCCGATCAGAACCGGGTTGTTCTTGGTGCGGCGGGACAGGATCTCGATGGTCTGATCGATCTCGTCGGCCCGGCCGATGACCGGGTCCAGCTTGCCGTCGCGGGCGCGCTGGGTGAGGTCGGTGCCGTAGAGCTCCAGCATCGGGTTCTCGGATTCCACGGCCGCTTCGGACTGCTCACCGGCCGGCCGTCCGTCCTCGGCCGCGCGGGCACCGGACTGCAGGGACTCCTGGGTGACCCCGGCTGCGGCCAGCACCTGGCCGGCCGGGGAATCCTGATTCACGACGAACGCGAAGAAGAGGTGTTCCGGGTCGATGTAGGTCGAGCCGAAGGCGCGGGCGACCTGGTGCGCATCCAGCAGCGCGCGCTGCGCCGACGGCGTCAGTGACGGGTCGGCATCGGGGCGCAATTCGGACTTCTCGGGAAGGCGCTGCTCGGCGGCCTTGGCGATGGCGCCCGGATTCGACCCGGCTCGCCGGATCGCCCCGGCGGCCGGCTCCTGCACCGCAAGGACCCGGAGGATGTGGAGCACGTCGACGTCGGAGTGGCCGTGGTCGATCGCGTATCGGGCAGCCTGGGCGAGCACCTCGTGGGTGCGGCGGCTGAGCAGCCGGGTGATGTCGATAGGACGCGCCGACTGGGCGGCGCGCTGGCCCTGCAGGTAGCGGGCGATGAACTCGTCGAACGAACCGCCGTCGGACCCTGCGGGACCAAGGAATGTAGGCATGTGACCTCCTGATGGTGAAACTTGAGTGCCCTTGACTCAACTTAACGCGGGCATCCTGATTTCATTCCCGGGGTTTCCCGTGAGTCGGCCGTGACGCGCGGATCAGGCCGGGGCACCGGAGAGTGTGGTGGACTGGGCAGACCTGCTCGAGACCGGAGACACTCCCACGATGAAGCTCACCGACATCACCCCGCCCGCACGGAGCTTTTCGCGCTGGCTCACCGAGGAGGAGATCGGCCAGGTGCTCGCCAGCGACCGAGGCTGGCGGCTCGCCCCCGACGGGAGCGTCGTCGCCGGCAAGCTGCGCAGGACGATCATCGCCGCGTCGCTGACCGAGCTCGGCGCCGCGGCCCTGGCCAACCGGTGGACGAGCCGGGCTGCCGCGCCGGGCAGCGACGGCAGCGGCCCGACCCACATCATGTGGGGCGTGTTCAATGCGCGCACCGACGCCGACGTCGCCGCCGCAATCGCCGGGCGGTCCTGAACTATGACCAGACAGGTCGCCGACCGCGGGCGCACCCCGACCACCCTCCCCCGAACGATCGGACGCTGGTTGCTGGGCGCGTTCCTGCTCCTGGCCGGGATCAGCCACCTGAGCTGGAACCGGGAGGCGTTTCTCGCCCAGGTACCGCAGTGGCTGCCGCTGGGGGGCGACTTCGTCGTGATCGCGTCGGGCCTGGTCGAGATCGCCCTGGGCGCGGCCCTGCTCGCCCTGCCCCGATGGCGCGTGCCGGTGGGCTGGGTCGTCGCCGCGTTCTTCCTCGCCGTCTTCCCCGGCAACATCTCCCAGTTCGTCACGGCCACCGACTCGTTCGGGCTCAACTCCGACCTGAGCCGGGGCATCCGGCTGGCCTTCCAGCCCCTGCTGGTGCTCTGGGCCCTGTGGTCCACCGGGGCCTGGCAGGCCTGGCGTTCGGCCCGGTCGGCCCGCCGCTGAACCGGGCTCCCAGTTCCCTGCCAGCATCACGGATACCCCATGGGGTATCGTGAGCGAGACAGTTGAACGAAAGGGACCATCGAATGTGCCGAGCAGTGACGTGTAGGAAGTGCGGAAAGACAACCTGGGCCGGGTGCGGACAGCACGTCGACCAGGTGATGCGAGGGGTTCCGGGCGCGCAACGCTGCCGCGGGCACGAAAACGAACCGTCCCCCAAGGGGTTCTTCGCCCGGTTGTTCTCCGGCAGCTGAGCCGACCGCGGCGCCCTCTGGAGCGCCGCGTCGGAATCAGTAGTCGCTGGCCGGCGAACCGGACCTCTCGGCGTGCTTGAGCCTGAGCACGGCCAGGTCGATGCTCACGAACACCTCGGTGCGGGCGGCCCGCCGGTCCTCGTAGTCCGGGTCACGGTCGTCGATGGCGAGCCGCACCAGCTTCGCTGACACCGCGGCCCGGATCTCGTCACTGGCGGCCCGCTGGGCCCGCTCGACGATACGGGCAACGTGCCGGTCATCCTCGGCGACCGCCCGCAGGGCGATCGAGAGCCGTTCGTGCACCCGACGCCGGAGCCGGAGTTGGCTGATGTCCGCGTGCTGGTCCTCGGTGAGATCGGTGGTCCACCGGGACCTGGTCAGCGTCTTCCGGAGGCGGCGCACCCGCCGGGCGTACGAGTCGTTCTGGCGGATGAGCACGTCCAGTTCGTTCCGGGCGGCGTCCGCATACATTTCGGGATCGTAGTCGGCGTGCTCCCGGAGAGCGCCGATGATGATCTCGTTCTTGACGGCCATCCGCACGGCGGACAGCGCGATGAAGAGGCCCTCGTCGACCATCGTACTGACCTTCGACACGTCACCTCCTCACCCGATGCATCGAGCCTACCGGGAGGCGCGTCGGCACTCCATCGGGCCGGCGCGCCTCCCGGCTCACCCCGCCGCGGAGACCGGGGAGGACAACGGGGTGATGTAGGAGTACCCGGTGCTCGTGTTCTTGGTCATCGACAGCACGAGTTCCATGTGCGGCTCGAGGGCGGTGACCTTGTCGAGCGGCGAGCCGACGATGAGCTGGAACCCCAGGCCCTTCCAGGCGGCCACGGCCCGGCCGGCGAACTCCGAGTCGGACTTGACGAACCCCTCGTCGAGGAAGACCGGCGCGAAGCGTGGCCGGGTGCGACTCTCGTCGCCGAGCTGGAACCGGAGGGCCGCGCCGACGACGAATGCGACCAGTTCCTGGGACTCGCCGCCGCTCTTGCCACCGAGGGACGAGTAGGTGCTGACCTCGTCCCCGTCGGGGGTGATCCTGACCGCGGTGATCTCCACGTGCTTGCGCACGTCGAGCAGCAGGTCCCGCGGCGACTCGGTGCGGGCGCCACCCTCCGGCCGGCGAATCCGGCCCATGAACGCCTGCAACCGGGCGAACCGGCTCTCGGTCTGTTCGTCGCTGAAGTCCTCGGTGGACCCGGAGGAGAGCAGCTTGAGTTCCGTGCGGAACGCCGCCTGGTCGTCGCGGTGCAGCCGGCGCAGGGAGATCCTCAGGCGGTCCCGGCCCGCGCCGAACGGCAGGGTGGTGAGGATCTCGTTGATCGGCTGCAACCGGTCCTCGATCTCCTCGATGGCGGTGCTGAAGGCGCCGATGAGCGGCACAAGGTCCTGCCCGCTCCAGGCCGAGAGCCGGCGCTTCCATTCCTGGCGCCGCTCGTGCAGGCCCAGCGTGTAGACGGCATCGAGGATGTCCCGGTAGCTGGTGTATGAATCCAGCGACACGCCGATGTTCGGGTCGGGCCAGCGGGCCTGGAAGTTCTCGAAGATGCGCAGCAGGGAGTCCCTCGCGCTCGCGGCGTTGCCCCGGTCCAGGACCGACTGTTCGGTGAGTCGTTCGCGCAGCCGCTTCACCCCGTTCTCGAATGCGGCGAGGTCGCCCTCGTCTCCGACGGCGGCGAACTGGGCATCGAGGTGGGCGGAATGCTCTTCCGACAGGGTGACGGATGCCGCGGCCGCCATCCGGTCCAGCTGCACGCTCACGGCATCCTGGCGGTCCACGATCCCGGTCTGTTCGGCTCGGAGCAGCGCGGCCCGGGCGTCGGCGGAGTGCTTCTGTTTCTGGGCGGCGTCGAGCTCGGCCCCGAGGCGTTTCTCCTCGTCGCCGAGCGCGCGGAGCACGTCGCTGTCGGCCAGCACCCGTTCCGACTCGGCTTCCTTGTCCCGGATCCGGGATTCCGCGGCGGCGACGTCGATGGCAGGCCAGGCGGTGTCGAGCACGAACCGGTGGGCGCTGCGGAGGTCCTGGTGCGCGGCCAGGCGGCCGGCCAGGACGGAGGCCTCCGCCGCGAACGCCTCCGCGATCCCGGTCAGCCGGGCCAGCTCGGCGGCGATCTCGTCGAGCCTGGCCCGGCTGGAGAAACCGATGATCGACTTCTGGTCGGAGTTCCAGCCGTGGGCCCCGCGCTTGCCGTTCCGGTTCTGGCCGCTCATCGTCACCCGCGGCCCGTCGCCGACGAGGTCGGCAGGGGTTGCGACGCACAGGGCGTCCAGGTTCGACGCCCTCGCCCGGTCCTGCACCCAGCCGCTGAACGGAGAGTCCTTGAAGACGAGTTTGCCGGAGACGAAACGCGGGTCGCCGACAACGTCACTGTGCTCCCGGAGCTTGACCCCTTCGAAGTGGATCCGCACCGGGATCCGGAGCGGGTCGATGGCTTCGCCGAGTGCCCGGAGGCGCGTCTCGTCGACGAGCATGACCCGCACGACGGAGGCCAGGGTCACCTCGGCGGCCTGGCGCCACGCATCCTCGCCCGGCGCGACGTCGATGAGTTCGGCCACGAAGGGCAGCTCGGCGGCCGGGATCCCGGCGGCCTCGGCGATCATCAGCCGCGCGTTGTGCAGGTGCTGCGGAACCAGGCTTTGCCGCCCGGTTAGGAAGTCCCGTTCCTGTTTCACAGCGCGAATCTGCTCCTCGACCGGATAGGACCGGCGCTGGAGGGCCAGACGCTCCGCGTCCAGGTCCTTCTCCGCCGCGTCGAACCGGGCCAGGAAGTGCCGGGCGGCACCCTGCGCCTGGCTGAAGTCGTGCGGGCTGTCGATCTCGACGGCCAGGGCGAGGCTGCGATCGTCGAACCTCGCCCGTTCCGCTGCCACATCGTCGCGCTTGTCACGGAGCAGGCCGAGCTCGCTCTGCAGGCTGGCGAGGACGTCGCCGCCGTTCTCCCGCTGCTGGTGCTGGATGCCGGCGATCCTGGACTTGAGGAGCGTCTCGGCGTCGCGCGCCTGGGTCAGCGCCACCTGGTTCTCGCGCCGCTCGGCTCCGTTGACGTCGGCGGCGCCCTCGAGCAGGCCCCGTTCGGTGTGCAGCTGCCAGAGAACGAAAGGAGTGTCGCCGGTGCGGTGCACCCCGAACCTGTCGACCAGGTCGGCCTTCTCGGTCGACGTCTCGTAGACCTGGTGCAGGGCGGGCAGACGTTCGAGAACTCGGGCCTTCTGGGCCTCGGTAACCATGGCCCCGTACGAACGTTCGAGGTCTTCGAAGTGGTCGACGGCCTTGTCGGCCGCGGCGAAGGTCGCGGGTTCCTCGAGCACCATGGACTTGTAGAGACCGTCGACGGTCTTGACCTGCTGGCCGGCCTGGATCCGCGCGAGCAGGCGGAGCGCCTTCCCGCCCTCGCCATTGGCGCCGATCCCGAGCCGGGTGTACAGGGTCTGGGCGAACGCCGCGTAGGTGTCGAAGACGGCCAGCTCAGGGAAGCGTGCCTTCATGGCCCGTTTGTCGAACCGGGACTCGGTGACCTCCGACAGGTCGCGCAGGTCGAGCGCGCCGTCGGTGGCGGCCATCTTCATCGTGATGTCGGCGAACCTGTTCCCCCCGCGGGGCACGAAGTAGGCGCGCAGCACGGTGAAACGGCGCTGGTTGTCGTCGATGAAGGTCATCGCCACCGCACCCCAGGTGGAGGCGTCCGCGCCGCGCAACACCTGGTCCTGAAGCTGGCCGGTCCCGGCCTCCCGGTTGGAGTCCGTCTTGCCGCGGAGGTAGGTCATCAGGTTGCGCTGGTCGACGCTGCGCGCCCGGCCCGAGCCGGCGTCGTTGGACGCCCCGTTGAAGGGAGTGTCCGAGGGCATCATCAACGCGAGGTACGCGTCGAGCAGGCTGCTCTTGCCGGTGCCGGACGCACCGGAGACGAGGGTGGACTCTCGGGCGAAGGCCACCTCGTGGTGGCCGTGGAAGCCACCCCAGTTGACCATCTGGAAGCACTCGGCGCGCCACTGGGTGGTGCCCTCGGTGAGTCCGTCCACATAGAACAGAGGGGAATCGCTCATCAGCTGGCCTCCAGGCTGGACTCGGTGATCTCGTCGAGAGTGACCGGCAGGTCGGGCAGGGTGACGTCGTCCGGCAGGGTGACGTCGTCGGGCAGGGTGACGTCGCCCGGCACGCTGGGCTCGTCACCGTTCTGCGCGGCCAGCCACTCCAGCAGCTCGCCCAGCCGCTCGACAGGCAGGAGCACCTCGATCACCGCGGAGATGCGGAACCGGTCGGGATCGCTCGTCCTCAGCAGCACCCGCGCCTTGACCAGGCTCTCCACCGCGGCGGCGGCCCTGCGCGCGTCGCCGGAACGGTCGGTCGCGTGCTCCGGCCGGAAGTGGGCCACGTTGTCGACCAGGTTGTCGCGGTCGACGATCACGATCTCGTGGCCGTTGGCCCGCTCGCTGCGGAACCGCTGCCGCAGCAGCACGAGCAGGATGGTTTCCTCCCGGGTGTAGGAGACGTCGTGCAGGAGGGTCGGGAACCGATCGCCGCCCTCGGCCACGGCCTGCCTCTTGAACGCCACCTCGTAGTGCCGGTCCACGTGCAGGTCGAGGAAGACGTCGTTGAGGCGCGACTTCAGCAGGCCCTCCGACTGCAGGAGGGTGCGCCACTCCGCCGGCTGGAGCGCCGCGGAGATATACCGGTGCTTGAGCAGCAGCACCAGGGTCCTGCGCTGGTCGAGGGTGAGCCCGCCCTCGTCGCCCTCGAACAGGGAGAAGCTGTGCGCGTCGCCCTCCAGCCGCGGCTCGTCTTCGGCGGCGCGGTCGTCTGTCCAGGCGTCAGTCATCATCGGGTCCATAGGTCAGGGCGAACAGCGCCGCCGTTTCGTCATCGTTCAGGATGATGCGGGGCACCTGGAAGCGGCGGCTGGAACCGTCGGGACGCACGGTTTCGAGCGTCTCGACGGTGCCAGCCCGGTGCACGGCGTCGATCTGGGTGGCGATCTGCAGCATCCCGAGGATCTCCACCGGGCGGCGCATGCTCGCGGCGAGCTCGTTGAAGGCGTCGCCGACGGATGCCGCGCCGCCCCGGCCGAGGGCGCTCACCAGGGCGTCGCGCATCTCGCCGAGGCGCGGACCGCCCTGCTGGCGCAGCTCGTCAAGGCTCGGCGGCACCGGCGCGTCGTCGGTGACGTCCTCGAGCGCGGGCGGCGGGCGGTGGCCGGCCGGGTCGTAGAAGCGTTCCCGGAGATGCTCGACCTCGAGCGTGCCCGGCATGAGTTCGGCGGTGACCGTGCTGCGGGGTCCGGCGGTCAGCATCCAGGTCGCGAGTTCCTTGTTGATGTCGCGGAGGAGGCGTTCCAGTTCGCGGTCCTTCACGACGTCGTGGTTGACGATGTGTTCCCGCAGCGTGGTGGTGAGCCCGTTCCGCTGGGTCAGCACGTCATCGATGCCCTTGCGGATCAGGCCGACGGTTCCCATCAGCCCGCGCCGCTCGGCGGCGCTGAGTTCGAGGGCGAACGGGTGCAGCAGGATGGTTTCGAGGTCGTTCTTCAGGTCGGCGAGGAGCGAATCGTTGCGCAGGAGGGTGAAGGCCCCCTCGAAGGCGCGCCCCTCCGGGGTCGATGACATCAGCGCATCCGTCTTCGACAGGTACTCGTCGAGCACCTCGCCGATCGGGCGATCCTCGCTGCGGAAGTCGTTGACGATCTGCCGGTGCATCCCGGCGACGGATTCCTCGACGCGTTTGAAGTCGCTCGGCAGCGCGGTGATCAGGTCGACGAGGTTGGCGTAGCCCTCGTGCATCGCCTCGTTCGACACGGCGGCGATCTCGCCGCCGGCGGCGAGCCGGTCACGCTCGCCCTGTTTCTCGGCGATCTCCTGGTCCAGGCGACGGATGCGTTCCGCCCGGTCAGGGTTGGCCTGCGTGGCGCGGTGGCGCACGGTGTCGACGATGGTGGTCAGGCGGGACTCGCTGATCAGGGCGCGGTCACGGGAGAGGCCCTCGACCAGGAGCAGCGCCTCGAGGGCGTGCGAGGTGAGGGAATACTGCTCCTCGTCGCCCTCCCCCGTCTCCCGGTAGAGCCACTGGTCGTTCATCCACTGCACGCAGAGGGCGCGGCCGTTCTTGCCCGGCACCTCGCTTCCGACCGAGCGGAGGTCGGCGAGGTAGGCGTCGACCTGGGCGTGCAGCCGCTCGGCCGGAACGCTGCGGCGGTCCCTGCTGAAGGAGGACTTGAACACCGCCAGCACGAACGGGGCCCACTTGCGGTCCAGCAGGCGAAGGGTGGGTTTGTCGAACGCTTCGCGCACCCGCGCCAATTCACCCGCAATTTCACTCATCCTGCCACCGATTATCCCATCCCCGGGCGGCGGCATCGGCCCGGGGTCCGGGTCAGGACAGCCGACGCCGGACGTCACAGTCGCGGAGCAGCCCCGCCGGATCGGTATTCTGGGGGCATGAAGATGCCCGCGCTTGCCGCCCTCACCCTGCTGGGGGCGCTGGCCCTGACCGGCTGCGCCGCCGGCACGACCACCCCGGCCGCCGGCCCGGCCACCCCGAGCACGGGGTCGGCATCCGCCGCACCGGGCGGCTCCTGCGCCGGGGTGAACGTCGTGGTGGACTTCGGCCCGCTCGAGGCGGCCACGATCACCGATTGCTCGGCCACCGGTGACGCGGCGACCGTCCCGGCGAGCCAGGTCGTCGCGGCCGCCGGGGCGACAACCGAGGGCACCGTGCAGTACGGCGACCAGGTGGTCTGCCGGGTGAACGGTCGCCCGGCCGCCGACGAGACGATCACCGTCGACGGCGCGGCGCCGTTCACCGAATCGTGCCAGGGCATGCCCGCGGCCGCGGCGTACTGGGCGCTCTGGATCAGACCGTCCGCCGACGCGGACTGGGAATACGCGCAGGAGGGTCTCGGCTCCCTGCAGCTCAAGCCCGGCCAGTCCGTCGGCCTCGTCTTCACGACCGGCACCGAAACGCCCACGCCCGGCAGCTAGTGTTCCGTTTCCGGCCGGCTCCCCTGCGCGCCGCGGCGTTCCTCGCCGTGGGCTTCGTGCTGTTGCGGGCGGGCTACCGGGTTCTCTTCGCCGGGGCATCCGGTCCCGGCCTCCTGCTGCTGGACCTCCCGAGGGTTCCGCTGGCCGGGCCGTTCAGCCAGGTCGCCCTGCTCGGGCCGGTCACCGCCGGCGGCCTGGCGAATGCCGCCCTGAGTGCCCTGCCGGTCGCGGCGCTGATCCTCGTCTTCGGGGTGCTCAACGCCGTGGTGGACGTGAGCCGGCTCTTCGCCCGCGGTGCCGGGCGCGGTCCGCTGCGCACGGTCTCCCGTGCCCTGGTGATCGCCTGGGCCACGTTCCCGGCCCTGCTCGACTCGGTCAGGCGGGTGCGGGTGGCCGGCCGGCTGCGCGGCGGTGAGCGGTCGATCCCGGCCCTGCTCGTTCCCGTCTTCGAACAGACGATCGAGCGAGCCCTCGCCCTCGCCGCCTCGATGGAGGTCCGCGGTTTCGCCGCCGCGCACGTGGTCGACGGCGCCTGCGAGAGGCCCGCCGTGATGACGGATGCCGCGCTCGGCTTCGGCGACCCGCGGGAGGACGGCCCCGATGCCGGCCACGGCGACGGCCGGCGCGACTGGCACCTCGCCGCGCTGAACCTCGAGTTCGAGCCCGGCACGCTCACCGTGATCGCCGGGGCGACCGGGTCGGGCAAGACCAGCCTGCTGCACAGCCTGAGCGGCCTGTTCCAGCATTTCTTCGAGGGTCGCCAGGCAGGCCGGATCACCGTCGGCGGCGCGGACCGCGCCGGGACCCCCCCGCGCGACACCGCCGGTTTCGTCGGGGTGGTCAGCCAGAACGTGCGGCTGTCCTTCGTGGCTGAAAACGTGCGGGACGAGGTCGGATTCGCCCTGGCCGTGCGCGGCGTGGCCGCCGTCATCGTCGACCAGCGGGCGCGGGAGATCGCCGGCCGGCTGGGGATCGAGCACCTGCTCGACCGGCAGGTGCACGCACTGTCGGCGGGAGAGGCGAGCCTGGTGGCCATCGGCGCCGCCCTGGCCTCCCGGCCGATCCTGCTCCTGGTCGACGAGCCGCTGGCCGACCTGGACGCCGCGGCCCGGGTCCGGGTCTGCGGGCTGCTCGAGCGCCTCGCCCACGAGTCGGGGGTGTGCGTCGTCGTCGCCGAACACAACACTCGCGAGTGGGCGGGTGCGGCGGATGCCTGGCTCGAGCTGCGCGGCAACCGGGCGCACCGGCTCAGGGCCGGTGACGCCCCCGGCTCCGCGCACCCTGCCGACGGTCCTGCCGGCCTCGCGACGGCTCCCCCGACCCCCGTCGCGCCGGGGACGACGGGGACGACGGGGACGACGGGGACGCCGCTGGCGAGCATCCGTCGCCTGAGTATGCGCCGCGGGGCCGATCTGGTTGTTCACGAGGTGTCGCTCGAGATCGCGGCCGGCGAGATCATCGCCCTCGAGGGACCCAACGGCGCCGGCAAGTCCAGCCTGCTCGGGGCGCTGGCCCTGCCTGCCGCGCGCGGGACCGTGTTCGTCTCCGGGCGGGACGTGGCAGCGCTCCGCCCTGGGGAACGCCGGGCTGCGGTGGCGCTGGTGCCGGAGCACGCCGACGACCTGCTCTTCTCGACCACCGTCGCCGAGGAGTGCCGCCGGGCCGACCGGGCCGTGCGCCGCAGCGAGGCCGCCGGCGCCGCGCAGCCCGCCGCGGACCGGTTCGCGGGACTGCTCGGCCTCGACCTCGCCTCCGCAGGACATCTCCTGCGCCGGCACCCGCGCGATCTGTCGGCCGGCGAACGGCTCTGCCTGGTCATCGCGATCCAGCTCGCGGCGGCGCCGTCGCTGCTGCTGGTCGACGAACCGACCCGCGGGCTCGACCTGGAGGCCCGGGCACTCGTGGGCGCCGCACTGCTTCGCGCCGGGCGCACCGCCTCAGCCGTGGTGTTCGCCACCCACGACCGGGACTTCGCTCGCGCCCTCGCCACGCGCACGATCTCGATGCAGGCCGGCCGCGCCGCGAACGGGCCGCTGGTGGGGGCACCGTGATCCGCGCGGGCGGTCGCTGGACGGCCGGGATCCTGGTGGGCGGCAGCATCCTCGCCGCCGCGGGCTTCGCCTGGCCCCTCTTCGCCGCCGCCGTTCCCAAAGACGCCCAGGCGGCCGTGCCGATCGTGGCGTTCGCGCTCGTCCCGGCACTGGTCGTGGCGCTCGCCCTGACGCTCGACCGGGAGATGTACACCGCGAAGACCGTCGCCCTGCTCGGCGTGCTGTCGGCGGTCGGCGCAGCGGTGCGCATCGCGGGCACCGGGGTGGGCGGGGTGGAGGCCGTGTTCGTCCTGCTGGTGCTGGCCGGCCGAGCCTACGGCGCGCGGTTCGGCTTCCTGCTCGGGCTGCTGACCATCGCGGTGTCCTCGATGCTCTGGGGCGGCTTCGGCCCGTGGACGCCCTTCCAGATGTTCGCCTGCGGCTGGGTCGGCGCCGGCGCCGGCCTGCTGCCGCAGGTCGGCCGCACCGGCACCAGGGCAGGCCCGGGGAGCCGGCTGGGCGCCCGCCTCGAGATCGCACTGCTGGCCGGCTACGGCATCGCCGCGTCCTACCTGTTCGGCCTGGTGATGAACCTCTGGTTCTGGCCGTTCGCGGTGGGTGGCGGCACCGGGATCTCCTACGCCGCGGATGCCCCGCTGGGCGAGAACGTCGCCTCCTTCACCCTGTACACACTGGTGACCTCGACCCTGACCTGGGACACCGTGCGCGCCGTGACCACGTTCGCGGGGATCGTGCTGGTCGGGCCGGCCGCGTTGTCCGCGCTGCGCCGGGCCCGACTGCCCGGCGCTAGACCGAGAAGTACTTCGCCTCGGGGTGGTGGAACACGAACGCATCCGTCGACTGCTCCGGGTGCAGCTGCAGCTCCTCGGACAGGACCACGCCCATCCGCTCGGGCCTGAGCAGCTCGACCACCTTGCGGCGGTCCTCCATCTCCGGGCAGGCCGGGTAGCCGAGCGAGAAGCGGGCGCCGCGGTATTCGAGTTTGAACATGCCGGCCACATCCTTCGGGTCCTCGGCGCCGACGCCGAGTTCGTCCCGCACCCTGGCGTGCCAGTATTCGGCGAGGGCCTCGGTGAGCTGCATGGTCAGGCCGTTGAGCTCCATGTAGTCGCGGTACTTGTTCTCGGCGAACAGTTTCGCGGTGACCGTGTCGACGTTCGCCCCGGCGGTGACGAGCTGGAGGGCGACGACATCCGTCTGCCCCGACTCGCGCGGGCGCACGAAGTCGGCCAGGCACAGGTGCCGGTCGCGGCGCTGCCGCGGGAAGGAGAACCGGAGCCGCTCGGTGCCGACGACTCCGCCGGAGCCTGCGTCGGGCGCGAGAAGGCCCGGCACGCCGAGCACCCCCGACGGGTCGTCGCCGTGGTGCAGGATGACGAGGTCGTTTACTTCGCTGTAGGCGGGGAAGTAGCCGTAGGCGACCGAGGCGTCGAGGATTCCCTCGGCGAGGATCCGGTCGAGCCAGTACCGCAGGCGCGGCCGCCCCTCGGTGTCAACGAGCTCCTGGTAGCTCGCGCCATCCTCGGCGCGGCTGGGTTTGAGGCCCCACTGCCCCATGAAGGTCGCCCGCTCGTCCAGGAACGCGGAGTATTCGGCCAGGGCGATGCCCTTGACGATCCGGGTGCCCCAGAACGGCGGGGCCGGCACCGGGTTGTCCGCGGCCACGTCGGAGCGGGTCGGCATTGCGTCGGGCTCGGTGACAGTGAGCAGGTTGCGCTTGTGGATGCGCTTCTTTAGGGGAGGGAGCCCCACGGATGCCGGGTCGGCGCCGCGCGCGATGGCCACCAGCGGCTCCATCAAGGCCAGGCCCTCGAACGCGTCCCGCGCATACCGGACCTGCCCCTCGAACAGCCCGGCCAGGTCCTCCTCGACGTAGGTCCGGGTGAGGGCCGCCCCGCCGAGGATCACCGGCCACTTCTTCGCCAGCCCACGCGCGTTCAGCTCGAGCAGGTTCTCCTTCATCACCACGGTCGACTTCACGAGCAGGCCGCTCATGCCGATCACGTCGGCGTTGTGCTCCTCGGCCGCGGCGATGATCTCGTTGATCGTCTTCTTGATCCCGATGTTGATCACGTCGTAGCCGTTGTTGGTGAGGATGATGTCGACGAGGTTCTTGCCGATGTCGTGCACGTCGCCGCGCACGGTGGCCAGCACCATGGTGCCCTTGCCGGCCGCCGTCGACTTCTCCATGTGCGGCTCGAGCAGGGCGACCGCAGCCTTCATCACCTCGGCCGACGCCAGCACGAACGGCAGCTGCATCTCGCCGCTGCCGAATCGGGCGCCGACGACCTGCATACCGGCGAGCAGGTGCACGTTGACGATGTCGAGGGCGCTCATCCCTCCGGCGCGGGCGAGGTCGAGGTCGCCCTCGAGGCCCTTGGCCTCTCCGTCGATGATGCGGCGTTCGAGCCGTTCACCCACCGGCAGGGCGGCGAGCTCCGCGGCGCGCTCGTCCTTCAGCGCGGCTGAATCGACCCCCGCGAAAAGGTCGAGCAGGGCGGCGAGCGGGTCGTAACTGAGGTTCCCCTCGACGTCGTATTCCCGGCGGTCCCAGACGAGGTCGAGCGCCACCTTGCGCCGGTCATCCGGCACGGAGGCCAGGGGCACGATCTTGGCCGAGTTGACGATGGCGGAGTCGAGCCCGGCCTCGGTCGCCTCGTGCAGGAACACCGAGTTGAGCACCGACCGGGCGGCGGGGTTCAGGCCGAACGACACGTTGGAGACCCCGAGGGTGGTGTGGATGCCGGGGTACCTGGCCTTGATCTGCCGGATGGCGTCGATCGTCTCGATCCCGTCCCGGCGGGTCTCCTCCTGGCCGGTGGCGATCGGGAAGGTGAGCGCGTCGACGATGATGTCCTGAACCCGCATTCCCCAGTCGTTCACAAGGGTCTCCACCAGCCGGGTGGCGATCCGCACCTTGTGCTCCGCGGTGCGGGCCTGGCCTTCCTCGTCGATGGTCAGGGCGATCACTGCGGCGCCGTGTTCCTTGACCAGCGGCATGATCCGGCCGAAACGCGATGCCGGGCCCTCGCCGTCCTCGAAGTTGACCGAGTTGACGACCGGGCGGCCGCCGATGAGTTCCATCCCGGCCTGCAGCACCGCGGGCTCGGTCGAGTCGACCACAAGCGGGAGGGTGGACGCGCTGGCGAGCCGGGAGACGACCTGGCGGATGTCCGCGACCCCGTCGCGGCCGACGTAGTCGATGCACACGTCGAGCAGGTGGGCGCCCTCGCGCACCTGGGCACGGGCGATGTCGACGCAGTCGTCCCACCGTTCCTCGAGCATGGCGTCCCGGAAGGCACGCGACCCGTTGGCGTTGGTGCGCTCCCCGATCGCCAGGAAGGCGCTGTCCTGGTCGAAGCTCACGTGCTGGTAGAGGCTGGCGACGCCGGGATCTTCCTCGATCGTGCGTGTCGTGACGGGGGTGCCGCGCAGCCGGTCGACGACGGCCTTCATGTGTGCGGGGGTGGTGCCGCAACATCCGCCGACCAGGGCCAGCCCGAATTCCTTGACGAACTGCTCATGCGCGGTGGCCAGCTGGTCGGGCGTGAGTGGGTAGCTCGCGCCGGTGGCGGTGAGCATGGGCAGTCCGGCGTTGGGCATGCACAGCACCGGCACGTGTGAGTAGCGGGAGAGGTGGCGGAGGTGTTCGCTCATCTCGGTCGGCCCGGTCGCACAGTTGAGGCCGATCGCGTCGATGCCGAGCGGTTCGAGCGCGGTGAGTGCCGCCCCGATCTCACTGCCCATCAGCATCGTGCCGGTGGTCTCGACGGTCACTTCGACGAAGATCGGCAGCCGGATGCCGGACTCGGCGATCGCCTGCTTGCACCCATTCACAGCGGACTTGGTTTGCAGCAGGTCCTGGGAGGTCTCGATCAGGAAGGCGTCGGCGCCGCCACGGATCAGGCCGATGGCCTGCTCGGCGAACGTCTCCTTGAGGTGGGCGTAGGTGGTGTGGCCGAGGCTCGGCAGCTTGGTGCCCGGGCCCATCGAGCCGAGCACCCAGCGCATCCGGCCGTCGCGCGCCTCGTAGTCGTCGACGCTTTTGCGGGCGATGGCCGCGCCGAGGCGGGCGAGCTCCTCGATCCGGTGCTCGATGTTGTAGTCGGAGAGGTTCGACCAGTTGGCGCCGAAGGTGTTGCTCTCCACCGCGTCGATGCCGGTGTCGAGGTAGGCCCCGTGGATCGCCTCGATCATGTCGGGGCGACTCACGTTGAGGATCTCGTTGCAGCCTTCGAGCTGCTGGTAGTCCTCCAGGGTCGGGTTGTGCTCCTGCAGCATCGTGCCCATGGCCCCGTCGGCGATGACGACCCGCTGCTTCAGCGCGTCGAGCAGTGCCTGCGCCCGTTCAGGCCGCACGGCGGCCCCGAAGGTGCTCTGCCGCTCGCCGGCCTGGTCACGAGGTTGCGTCATCGGCCCAGCTTAACCGGGCCGGGCCCGGCCGTTCCCCCCATTACGCCGGGCGTCCGGGCCGGGCATCCGGTCAGTACCAGCCGGCCGACTGCGAATGGTCCCAGGCGCCGCACGGGGTTCCGTAGCGGCCGGCGATGTAACCCAGGCCCCAGGTGATCTGGGTGGCCGGGTTGTTCTGCCAGTCGGCGCCGGCCGACGCCATCTTGCTGCCGGGCAGCGCCTGCGGGATTCCGGTGGCCCCGCTCGACGAGTTGTAGGCGTTCACGTTCCAGCCGGACTCCCTCGCCCAGAGGCTGACGAGGCAGCCGAACTGGTCGCCGCCCCAGCCGTACTGGGCCATCATCAGGTCGCGGGCGATGGCCTGGGCGCCGCTCGGGTCGGTCGGCGCGGACGGCCGGAACGGGGCGGACGGCTTCGCCGACGCCGCGTTGGCGGCCTCCGCTGCTGCGGCCGCCGCAGCCGCGGCCTGAGCCTCGGCGGCCGCCTGGGCCGCAGCGGCAGCCGCTGCGGCCGCGGCCTGCTCGGCGGCGATCCGGTCGGCCTCCGCCATCGACGCCTGAACGTTCGCCGATTCCGCCTTCGTCAGGTCGACAAGCTCGAAGACCCGCTCGGGCGCCAGCAGTGTGAAGTGGGTGAGTGAAGCGACGGATGCTGCGAGAGCCGTCGCATCCGCCTTTCCCTCGGCCGCGGCCATGACGACGACGGCCTCGTTCAGCGCACCCTTGGCCGTGGACGCGGCACGGGCCGGCATCACATTGTCGTAGGCGATCAGCTGGTCGGGGTGCACCCCGGTGCTTTCGGCGAGGTCGCGGGTGGCCTTGATGCGTACATCCTGCGCCGCCGCGACGGATTGCATGACGAAACCGGTTCCGACGACGGCGGTGACGAGGAGGAACGCGCCGGCCGCGAGGATGCGCTTCCGATCCTGGCGCCGATGCGTGTCCCGGTGGCGGGTACGGCCGCTTCCGGGGGTGCTGACGGACGGGAAGGACGACGTTTTCTTGATCCGGGGCATAACTTTCACAGGGCGAATCGCTCGAGCACAGGCGCCAGCGGTTCTGGTTCGATGAGCTCAGGCGGGGTTCCGCCCGGGCGAAGCTGCAACAGTGCCTTCGCTTACTGGAAGAATCCTCATTTTCCACTGGCAAAGTACTGGCAGGCGGGGGTGCCTGCCGGCGGCGTGGCCGCCGCGGAAGCACCGCTCTCATGGTGCAATGGTGGTGATGTCACTCCGCACCGCGCCCTCGCACCGGTTCGTCTATTCCCCCGACGGCATGCAGCTCGCCACCTACGAATTCGGCGATCCGGCGGCCCCCACAGTGGTCGTTGTGCACGGTTTCGCGTCCAGCGCCGTGGCGAACTGGCATCTGACCGGCTGGACCAGGGACCTGACCCGGGCCGGGTTCCACGTGATCGCGATCGACCAGCCCGGCCACGGAGCCAGCGATAAACCGCACTCCCCGGCCGCCTACACGATGGCGATTCTCGTCGCGGATGTTCAGCGGGTTCTCGACGCGTATCTGCTCGACGAGGTGGACTACGTCGGTTATTCGCTCGGTGCGCGGGTCGGCTGGCAGGCCGCCTGCGAGTTGGAGGGACGCGTCCGGCGCGCGGTGCTCGGAGGCATTCCCGACGGCGATCCGTTGCGGCGCTTCCGGATCGCGGATGCCCGGGCGCACATCGAACACGGCACCGACGTCGACGACCGGCTCACCGGCGCCTACCTGACCATGGCCCGCGCAGTGCCGGGCAACGATCTGAGGGCGCTCGTCGCACTGGTCGAGGGGATGCGCGGCGGCTCCCAACCGGGGGCGGAGAACGCCCCGGCCCAGCCGCTCCTGTTCGCGACCGGGAGCGAAGACCGCATCCTCGAGGCGTCGCGGGCGCTCGCCCGCGCCGCCCCGGATGCGGCCTTCGTCGAGATCCCGGGCCGGAACCACTTCAACGCACCGACGGCGCGGGCGTTCCGGGAGGCCGCGATCGGATTCCTCAGCAGCCCCGGAACACCCGTGTCACCTCGGTGATGCCGCGCGGCTGAGTCAGTACCAGCCGACGGACTCCGACTTGTCCCAGGCGGCGCACGGGGTGCCGTAGCTGCCCGAGATGTAGCCAAGGCCCCAGGTGATCTGGGTGGCCGGGTTGGTCTGCCAGTCGGCGCCGGCCGAGGCCATCTTGCTGCCGGGCAGCGCCTGCGGGATGCCGGTGGCCCCGCTCGAGGCGTTGTACGAGTTGACGTTCCAGCCGGACTCCTTGTTCCAGAGGCTGACGAGGCAGCCGAACTGGTCGTCGCCCCAGCCGTACTTGGACATCATCAGGGCGCGGGCGATGGCCTGGGCGCCGCTCGGGTCGGTCGGTGCGGACGGGCGGGACGACGAGCTGGTCGACGCCACGGTGGCCTTCGCGGCCTTCGCGGCCTCGGCAGCGGCGGTGGCGGCCTGCTCGGCGGCCACGCGGTCCACCTCCGCGGTGGCGGCCTGCACGGCAGCGGTCTGGGCCTTGGTCTCGTCGACGAGGTCGTAGACCCGGTCGGGAGCCAGAAGCGTGTAGTGGGTGAGCGAGGCAACCGACACGGTCAGTGCCGCGGCATCCGACTTGCCCTGGGCCGCCATGATCACAGTGTTGGCTCCGTCCAGGGTGCCTTGGGCGGCCTGGGAGGCCTGGGCGTGGGCGATGCCGGCGTACGCACCCAGCTGCTCGTGCTGGCGCCCGGTGCTCGCGGCAAGTTCAGCGGTGGCTTCGACGCGGTCGTTCGACGCGGCCGACGCGGATTGGATCACAGCGCCGGTTCCGATCGTCGCGCCGATGGCGACGATGGCGCCGGCCAGGAGGAAGCGGCTGCGGCGCCGACGCGGCTTCCGCGGGCGGGTCAAGCCTTCGTCGGAGGTGCTGGTGGACGTGGGGGAATCAAACGAGGAAGAAATAGGCAATCCCTTTGCAACACGAATCGCCCGGGCCCCCGCGCGTCATCAGGCAGGTGCGGAGCGATTCTTGTCCGGCAACCGCGGGCAGAGTGCGCGCGGGCGAAGTTCCCAGTCTGCAATATGTTTCTGGACGAAACCTCACTTGTTGCTGGCAATGTCATGGCAACGCGCTTCCCCTGCCTTGCGCGCGGCATGCGCGGGCAGGCCGCGCCGCTCTGATAATCTCTCACAATGGGAACCAAGTCATTCGATCGAGGTGTCGGCATCGTGATTGCCGCCGTGGCCGGGGGCGCTGCGGTTCTCCTCTGGCTCGTCGTAGCAGCGGGCAAGCCCGCCCCGGGCGCATTACCCTCCCAGGGCTTCCTCCTCGGCATCTGGCGAGTGCTCTACGACCTCGCCGCGCCGGCGCCCAGGGTGATCCTGGGTGCCGTCGCCCTGGCCTTACTCCTTGCCGCGGGAATCGCCATGCTCGAGAGGCGAACCTCGAGCAAGGCCCGTCGCTCCTTGAACAATCGCACCACCCCGCTATCAGCCGGAATCGTGATGGCCAGGACGCGCGGCATCTATGCCGGCGAGGTGACCGTGACCGTCCTGGTGCCTGCACACAACGAAGAGGCCTCCATCTTCGGGACGCTCTCATCGCTGCTTGCCCAATCGCACAGGCCGGACCGGGTAGTCGTCGTGGCCGACAACTGTACCGACGGGACCGTCGAGATTGCCCGGGCCCTCGGGGTGGAGATCTTCGAGTCGCTCGGGAACACGGCCAAGAAGGCCGGCGCACTCAATCAGGTCCTGAAGCAGCTGCTGCCTGGCCAGGGCGACAACGATCTGGTCATGGTGCTCGATGCGGACACGAGTCTCGACGACGGATTCCTGGCGGCCGCCGTCGCTCGATTCACCAGCGACCGAGCCCTCATGGCGATCGGCGGACTTTTCTATGGCGAGGAAGGTTCCGGGATGCTGGGCCAATTCCAGCGCAACGAGTACATCAGGTACTCCCGAGAGATCCGACGCCGCAGGGGCCACGTCTTCGTCCTCACCGGCACGGCCTCGCTGTTCCGGCCCGTCGCCTTGCGCACCGTGGCGAGCTGCCGTGGTGACACGATCCCCGGCGCCCACGGAGATGTCTACGATACCGCCGCCCTCACCGAGGACAACGAACTGACCATCGCCCTGAAATCGCTCGGTGCCCTCATGATCTCCCCTTCGGAATGCTCCGTCGTCACCGAGGTGATGCCGACCATTCAGAGCCTGTGGGTGCAGCGCCTCCGCTGGCAGCGGGGGGCATTGGAGAACATCGGAGCCTACGGCGTCTCGCCGCCGACATTCCGCTACTGGGCGCAGCAGTTGGGCCTGGGCTACAGCGTTATCGCGCTGAGCGCCTTCGTCCTGCTCCTGCTCGTGACGCTCCTCGCAATCGATTCGTGGGTGTGGTTCCCGTTCTGGCTGGGCATCGGCCTCGTCTTCACCGCCGAACGTGTCGTGTCAGTGTGGGCGGGAGGGCCGCGCGCACGCCTGCTGGCGCTCGCGCTCTTTCCAGAACTGCTCTTCGACGTGTTCCTCGACCTCGTCTATGTGAAGGGGATTGTCGATATCGCGCTGGGCCGGCAGGCCGATTGGGGCCACGTCGTCCGCTCCGCGCCGAACGACGCATTGCAGAAGGTGGAATGAACTCATGATGGCCGTCTCTCTTCCCTACCTGGTTCCGGCCGGAATCCTCTTCCCTTCGGCGGTGCTTCACTCGCAGGAGTTCGCCATCCTCGCGGCATTCGTAGCGATCAATACGGTCATGTTCGCCTCCTTGGCGGTCGCGAAGATCCTCCCGAAGGTGCATCCCACCGACTGGCTACCTGGACGCAACCGTCGCGCTGAGACCCGGAGCATCCACCCGGACGGGCGCGTCTAGCCGCTACCGTGCCGGCTCAGCCGGCGGCGGCCGGACTGAGGAGCACGGAACGACGGTCCAGGTGGATGCCGGCGACCATGCACCGCACGGACCCGCCCGCAAGCTCGATGGTGGGCACGGAGAGCGGGACGATCTCGCAGCTGCGTTCGATGATCCGCCGTTGCGGTTTCGTCAGATTGGCCAGCGCGCGCTCGGACAGTGCCAGGATCCGGCCGGTCTTCCCGTGCAGCTCGATCGCGTTGCCGGCGAAATTGCGGATCTGCTCCGGGTCGAGGTCGATCACCTCACGGTCCTGCGCGGAGAGGCGCTCGACGACCTGGGCGCGACGGGCGGCCGACGTGATCAGGCGCAGCCCGACGAGGGCGAAGTCGGTGGCGACGCACATCATGACGTTGGTGTGGTAGATCGCGGTGCCCGTCTCGTCGACGGCGTCGAAGGCCATCGGCTCGTAGCCGAAGTTGGTGCAGAACCGTTCGAGCGCGATCGGATCCGCCCTCCTCGAGCGGGCCACATAGGCGATCCGGGCGCCGTGGTCGAGCACCATCGCCCCGGTGCCCTCAAGGAAGACGTCGTCGAGTTCCAGCCCCGAATAGTCGACGACGTCCTGCACCCGGTAGCTGTGCTTGAGCATCTCGACGATGTCGCCGCGGCGCTCCGTGCGCCGGTTCGGCGTATGCATAGGGTACAGCGCCACGTGTCCCCCGGCGTGGGTCGAGATCCAGTTGTTGGGGAAGACACTGTCGGGACGGCCGGGACCGTCGTCGTCGAAGAGGTGCACCGTGACCCCGTGGGCCTCCAGCATGGCGGCCGCCTCGGACACCTCCGCGTATGCGGCGGCAGCGACGGCGTCCGCGTCCTCGCCGACGGCGTGGGTCTGGAAGACGTTGTCGAGGGCCGTCTCCGGATTGGGCGTGAAGAACCGGGGCCTGATCAGGAGAACGGCCGACGGGGCCTGGACCGACATCGGTCAGACGAGCGCGGGCGAGCCCGCGGTGACCAGGCCGAACAGGTCCTTGGGGTCGTCAGGATCGGCGACGAGATCGATGTCCGTGTAGAAGGTGGTGTGGTCGACGGCATCCTGCAGAAAACGGAGCGCGGAGAAATCCTCGATGGCGAAGCCGACCGAATCGAAGACGGTGATCTGGCGGTCGTCCCGACGCCCGACGGCCTGGCCGGCGAGCACCTGCCAGATCTCGGTGACCGGGAAGTCGGGATCCATCTGCTGGATCTCCCCCTCGATCCGGGTCTGCGCCGTGAACTCAACGAACACGTCGCCGCGGAGCAGGATGGCGGCGTCGAGCTCGGTCTTGCCGGGGCAGTCGCCGCCGATCGCGTTGATGTGCACGCCGGGCTCGACCATCTCGTCGGTGAGCACGGTGGCGTTGGCCTTGTCCGCGGTGCAGGTGGTGATGATGTCGGCGCCGAAAACGGCATCCGCCGCGCTCGTCGCGACGACGATCTCGAAGCCCAGCGGGGCCAGGTTGCGCAGGAACTTGTCCAGAGCCGCCGGGTCGGTGTCCCAGACCTGGAGCCGGTTGAGACCGAGCACCCCGCGGAAGGCCAGGGCCTGGAATTCGGACTGGGTGCCGGTGCCGAGCATCGCCATGGTGTGCGAGGCGGGACGGGCCAGCGCCCGGGCGACCATGGCCGAGGTCGCGGCCGTGCGCAGCGCGGTGAGTACGGTCATCTCGGACCAGAAGGTGGGGTAGCCGCTCTGCACATCGGCGAGCACGCCGAAGGCCGTGACGGTCTGCAGGCCGCGCGACGGGTTCGAAGGGTGGCCGTTGACGTACTTGAAGCCGTAGGTTTCGCCGTCGCTGGTGGGCATCAGCTCGATCACGCCGAGCGGCGAGTGGCTGGCCACCCGGGGTGCCTTGTCGAAGGAGGGCCAGCGCCGGAAGTCACGCTCGATGTACTCCACCATGTCGGTGAGGATGCGCTCGACCCCGGTCTCGGCGGCCCAGCGGTTGATGTTTCCCACGTCTACAAAACGCACCATGTGCGGCTCCTCTCGATCAGGTTCCCACAGTAGGAGGGACCGATATGTGCCCGCCATTCGCTTTGCGCGCCGATCCGACCAGGGAAATGGTCAATCTGTTCGGTTCGGGCGTACACTTCGCCTCATGTCTCCTCTCGACGACCTCGACCGACGACTCCTGGCCGCGCTGCGGGTGAACGGGCGTGAACCCGTGGCGAGCCTGGCCCGCGAACTCGGGGTGACCCGGTCGACGATCAACAGCCGGCTCAAACGCCTGACCGACTCGGGGACGATTGTCGGCTTCGGCGTGCGAATCCGCGAGGACCGCGACCCGGATGCGATCCGCGCGATCACGCTGATCGAGGTGGAGGGCCGCGCGACCGACCGGGTGATCCATTCCCTGCGCGGCTTCCCCGAGGTGGAAGCGCTGCATTCCACGAACGGCGGCTGGGACCTGGTCGCCGAACTGCGCACCGAGAGCCTGGCCGACTTCGACCGGCTGCTCGGCCAGGTGCGCTCCATCGAGGGCGTCGTCAACAGCGAGACGAGCCTGCTGCTCAGCTCCGTCGCCCACGACGACCTTCCCCCGGCCGGGGCCCGCAGGCCCCGGCCCTGACCCGGTTCCCCGGCGGATCCGAAGC
This sequence comes from Cryobacterium sp. HLT2-28, assembly GCF_004402495.1. Taxonomy (GTDB): domain Bacteria; phylum Actinomycetota; class Actinomycetes; order Actinomycetales; family Microbacteriaceae; genus Cryobacterium; species Cryobacterium mannosilyticum. The sequence continues at coordinate 30,885 of NZ_SOFH01000005.1, forward strand.
TGCCCGCGCCTAAGCTGAAGCGACCATGCGACTCTTCCTGATCCGCCACGGCCAGACTCCCGGCAATGTCCTCGGCCAGCTCGATACCGCCCACCCCGGACCGGGCCTGACCGAGCTCGGCAGCCGCCAGGCCGCGGTGCTCCCGGATGCCCTCCGCCATGAGCCGATCGACGCCATCTTCGCGTCGACGCTGGTGCGCACCCAACTCACCGCCCGGCCGCTGGCGGAGGACCGGCGCCTCGAGATCCGGGTCTCCCCCGGCCTGCACGAGATCGAGGCCGGTTCCCTCGAAGGGCGGAGCGACCGGGCATCCGTTCGCTCCTACCTGGAGACAGTCTTCACCTGGGGTGCGGGCGACCTCGGCGCCGCGATGCCGGGCGGCCCCGACGGCCATGCCTTCTTCGCCCGCTTCGACGCCGACATCGAAGCGGCCACCGCCGGCGCAGAGGCGGTGGTCGTTTTCAGCCACGGCGCGGCCATCCGGGTCTGGACCGCGGCCCGCGCCCGCAATGTGACCTCGGTCTTCGCGGGGACGACCGAACTTGTCAACGCGGGCATGGTCGAGTTGACCGGGTCTGCCCAGGACGGCTGGACGCTCGTCTCCTGGGCCGGGCTCCAGACCGACAGGAACCCGCGCGCCGATAGGAACCTGCGCTGACCCCCGTGTTAGGGTCGGATCCTATCTAAGGAGTGCTGTGCTGACAGCTTCGTCTTCCCCTGTGACAGCAGGCACCCCGCGTTTCCGGTCTTCGCTCGTGCGAACCCTGGCCCTGACGGCGTCGCTGGCCATCGCCGTCCTGGCCCTGACCTTCGGACCTCCCGGCGCCAACGCGTTCGCCGCGACGCAGGACCTGACCCAGTGCAACGGCGAACTGGGCGGCGGCGGCCGGGAACTCGACTGCACCATCGACATCGTCAACACGCTGAATCTGACGACCGGCACGGAAACCTCGACGGCCACCACCAAGGTCTGCTCTGGACCAAACCAGGCCGCGATCTGCGGCGACGCCGTGACCACCTCGTACAACCTGCTCACCAAGTCGGTCGACCAGTGCAACGGCTCCGTGAACGGCGGCGGTTCCACCCTGACCTGCAAGGTGACCGTCGTCAACAACATCATCGGTGCACCCGCGAACTCGGGCACGACCGGTGCAACGGTCAACCAGTGCAACTACGCCGGCACCGGCGGTGGCACTGCGCCGACCCTCAACTGCGACCCCAACCCCGCCTCCGTATCAGGCGCCACGATCACGCAGTGCAACTACTCTGTCAACGGCGGCGGCGCCCCCGACCGGGTCACCTGCACCGTGGGACCGTCCACGGTGAGCGCGCTGCTGCCCGTGACGGTCAACCAGTGCAACGACTCCGCCAACGGCGGCGGGTCCCTCGTCACCTGCAGCGTGGCGCTGACGAACAACATCACCACGGCCGCCGGGAGCACGACCCCGATCCCCGTGAAGAACGTCCTGCACGATTCCAAGACCGACGGGTTCGGCCTGGCCGCGGGCCACGACGCCGGCAACCTCGGCGGAACGGCGTTCCTGGGCGCCGGTGTCCTCATCCTGTTGGCCGCCGGCCTGCTGGCCGCGTCCGCCGCCACCCGCAAGGCTGACGCCCGTCGCTAGCAGGAGGCTGCTGGTAGGGGCCGCCGCCCTGCTCTGCGCGATCGCCGGAGGCCTGATCGCGGTCGGTGTCGCCGGTGGTTCGGATGCCGGCCCGCCGGCATCCCTCCGCCGCACTCCCGCTCCGGCCGAGACCACGGCGCCGTCCTCGGCGGCTCCGACCACGGATCCGGTCGCGAACGCCGTCATCGCGGCCTCCGCGCCGCTGCACCTCCGGGTCCCTGCCATCTCGCTCGATGGCGCGGTGACGGAGTACACCCAGCAGATGATCGACGATCGGGACGGCTTCGATCCCCTCGACCTGTCGACCATTTCGTGGGACACCACCATTGCGGGCGGACTGGCCGGAACGGACTCGGCCAACACGGTCTATCTCTACGGGCATTCCTGGGTCGATGCGGCGGTCTTCAACGGCCTCAAGGAGATGAACGCCGGGGACCTGGCAGCGGTCGACACGGCAAACGGCACCCTGTGCTACCAGGCCCAGAAAACGCTCACCCTCGACAAGGCGGAGTACAAGAGCAACGACGAACTGACGAATGCGATCCCGAACCGCCTGGTCCTGGTCAGCTGCTATCGACCCGTCGGCTACGATCCGAACTCGGCCACGGTGAAGAACATCGTCGTGGTGCTGCAACTGGACCAGAACGCCACCAACGCCGGCTGCTGAGCGACGCCGTCACTGCGCCCTGGCCCGCGGCACCCTCGGCCGCACGAGCGAGTGGCTGTCCCTGAGCAGCTGCTCGACCAGGGCGTCCTCGACCTGACCGTCGAGCACGATCGTGATCCAGTGCTTCTTGTTCAGGTGGTAGCCCGGGGTGATCTGCCCGGCGAATTCCTCCCGCAGGGCACGACTCTCCTCCGGGTCGCACTTGAGCGACACCGTCAGCGGTTCCCCCGCCAGAGCGGAGAGGGCGAAGATCTTGCCGTTGCCGCTGGTCTTGAACACGCTCGTCTCCTCCCCGAACGGGAACGTCTCCACAGCCTGGGGCAGGCTCAGGCAGAAGTCGACGAGGGCATCCGGGGTCATGGCTTCGAGACTAGACCGTCACCGCATTCATGGCACCGGCCGTCAACTCCACGGAGCGCAACCGGTCGGCGACGTCGCGGGAGGCATGCGCGATGATGAGCTCGTCGGCCTGGGTGGCCGCGGCGAAGTCCTCGAGGAAGTCCCGCACCACGTCGGGCGTGCCGATGGCGGAGTACCGCATCATGTTCGCGATCTGGCGTCCCTCGTTCGTGGTGAGGAACGCGTCGATCTGCGCGTCGGTGTAGTCGGGTGCGGCCGGACCGCGGGCGATCATGCCGCGCACCCTGGCGCGCCGGGTCGTCTCGAACTGGAGCGTCGCATCCGCCTGGTCGTCGGCGGCGATCACGTTCACGCCGACGATCACGTGCGGGGCGGAAAGCTGGCGCGACGGGACGAAGTCGCGCCGGTAGGTGGCGACCGCTTCGAAGAGGGAGTCGGGCGCGAAGTGCGACGCGAACGCGTAGGGCAGGCCGAGCCTGGCCGCGAGCTGGGCTCCGAAGAGCGAGGACCCGAGGATGTAGAGGGGCACGTCGGTGCCGGCGCCGGGCACGGCCCGCACTCCGGGGACGACAGACTCGTCGCGCAGGTAGGCCTGCAGTTCGACCACGTCCTGCGGGAACTGGTCGGATGCCCTCGGGTCGCGGCGCATGGCCCGCGCGGTGGTCTGGTCGCTGCCGGGCGCGCGGCCGAGCCCGAGGTCGATCCGGCCGGGGTAGAGCTCCGCGAGGGTGCCGAACTGTTCGGCGATCGAAAGCGGCGAGTGATTGGGGAGCATGACGCCGCCGGCGCCCAGCCGGATCGTGGAGGTGTGCGCGGCGACGTGGCCGATCAGGATGCTCGTTGCCGACGAGGCGATCGTCGGCATATTGTGGTGCTCGGCGTACCAGACCCGGCTGTAGCCGTGCCTTTCGGCGGCCTGGGCGAGCGCGACGCTGGCCGCGAAGCTCTCCCTCGCGGTCTGCCCGGGGGCGATGGGGGCGAGGTCGAGAATGGAAAGCGGAATCGTCATGCTTGGGGCAACGGGATCCGCCCCCGAATCGTTACCCGGCCCCTGAAATCAGATTCCGCACGAAGGACCGGCGCTCCCGGAACCGGCGGTGAGCGCCTACCGGGTCAGGCGGACCGGCGAAGCCGGCCGACGCCTGGCAGGAAGCGGCCCACCCGCGCCCCATAGCCGGCGTAGTCCGGATGCTCGGCCAGGAGCATCCGTTCCTCCCACCGGGCCTTGCCGGCCAGCAGCAGCACCAGCGCAAGCCACGTGGCAAGATGCCAGGCCGAAGCGCCGAAGAGGGCGAGCCCCAGCCCGCCGGTCATCAGCCCGGTGTAGATCGGGCTGCGCACGAGGCCGTACACGCCGGTGGTGACCAGCGGGGCGTGCTCCCGCGGGATCGGGCTGGCCGTCAGCGCCGGCCCCAGGCCGACCACGCCGAGCACCGCGAGGCTCACGCCGCCCACGCAGAGCACGATCGCCGCGACCAGGACACCCGGGTTGACGGGCCACAGCGCCCCGTGCGGGAGGAGGGCCAGCGCGGCGAGCAGCACGAACTGCGCGGAGACCAGGCCGAACGCGAACACATGCTTCATGACTCGAGGCTACGCCGGTGCGGGTGGCACCGGGTGGCGGCAGGGAATCGCGCACGGTCGCCCTTGACCGCCCGCGCGAACAGTCACACACTGGCACGGCCGGCACCGGCCGGACTGAAAGGACAGACCGATGGACTACGAACGCTCCTTCCTGATCGTGGTCGGCGTCGATGGTTCCCCCGAGTCGATTTCCGCCCTGCGCTGGGCCGTCGACGAGGCGCGCGTCCGCCACGGCCGGGTGCGCCTGATCACGTCCTGGTCCTACCCGCCGCGCACCGCGGACGTCGACGGTGAGTTCATCGACGACCGGTCAGAGTGCGGCGCCGAGCGGATCCAGGCCGTCGCGCTGGACGCCGTCCCTTCCGACGGGGTGGCCGTCACCGGCACCATCGTCCAGGGGCCCCCGGCATCGGTTCTGCTTGACGCCGCCGACGGCGCCGACCTGCTCATCGTCGGGTCGCGCGGGCTCGGCGGGTTCAGCGGGCTGCTCCTCGGCTCGGTCTCGAGCCAGCTGATCCACCATGCCCCGTGCCCGGTGCTGGTCATCCGGTCGTAGCGGTGCCCTGCCGGTCATGTCCACCGGGCTGGTGCCGACGGGCCTGCGCACCATCTTGGAATTCGCCGCCGCCGAGGTGAAGCTCTCCGCCGTCAACCTGATGGCGATATGGACTACGGCGACGGCACCAGCGCCATGGGAACGGCAGCGATCTCCGCGGCGAAGGCGTTCGTCGCCGCAACGAAGTAGCGCCGGTCAGGGGCTGACCCCGATCAGCCGAGCGAGCCGCCGGCGATCTCGTAGGACCACAATTCGCTGCCGACCCCGACGGGGCGGGGGGCAGGCTCGCCGTCCTTGGGCGTCTCACTGCGGTGCCCGTGGCCGAACGCCGGCGAATTCAGCCAGGCCTGGAACGAATCGTCATCCGCCCAGCGGGTCACGACGAGCCAGGTCTTGCGATCGTCGGTGGGCTTCAGCAGTTCGAAGCCCTCGAAGCCGGGGCGATCGTCGACGGCGCCGGCCCGCGCGGCGAATCGGCGGGCAAGCTCGTCACCGCCGTCTTCGGGAACGGTGATCGCGTTGATTTTGATGATCGTCATCGGGGCTTCCTTCGGTTCGTGGCAACAGAGCCTCCCCCATGCTGGCACGACCGGCTGTGCCGAAGCTGCGACGCCCACCGCGTCACGCCAGGTTGAGAGAATGAACGGATGAGTGACGCCGCCGAGTTCGTGGACGCGACCCTGCAGCGCGAGGGCGACCCCCACCGGGCCGGCGCCGAGCAGGCCAGGCTGCGCAGCGAACTGCGATTCTACGGCGCATCGGTCGGCGCGGTGCGGGGAACGATTCGCGACGCTCTCCGCCGCTACCCCGGACTTACCCACGACGAGATCACCGCGTTGAGTTCGGAGCTGTGGGCGGTGCCGGTGTTCGAGCGCCGTCTCGCGGCGATCGTGCTGCTTCAGTCGCGAGTGCGGATGCTGCAGAACTCGGACCTGACCCGGATCGAAGGCTTCGTGCGGGCCGCGCGACTGCCGGTCCTGGTCGATCTGCTCGGCGACGGCGTGGTCGGACCGTTGCTCGCGCTGCTGGACCCGCCCGGCCGGACCCGGGCGCAGACCGTGCTGGACCGCTGGGTGAATGACGGCGATGAGTGGCTTCGGCGCGCCGCGCTGCTGGCCCGCGAGCAGGCAGGGGGCGACCGGGCAGGGAGCGAGCACGCGGGCTGAGGCGCCTGGGCCGGTCCCTCCCGATCATCCTCCTGTGCGATGCCGACCGACGTCGCCGGTGCCGTCAGAGCAGCGGAAGCACCTGTTCGCGCACCTGTTTGCGCAGGATCTTGCCGAGCATCGACCGCGGCATGTCCTCGATCTGCACGATCCTCCGCGGGATCTTGTACGCCGCGAGGTGCTCGCGGCAGTGGGCCCGCTGCGCCTCCTCGTCCAGCGTCGTCCCCGGCTTCAACTCGACGGCTGCGACGACCATCTCCCCGCCCCGCTCCAGCGGCTTGCCGAAGACGGCGGCGTCGACGACATCCGCGTGCAGGCGCAGCACGGCCTCGACCTCGGAGGGCGACACGTTGAACCCGCCGGTGATGACAAGTTCCTTGGCCCGGTCCACAATCGTGGTGAAGCCGTCTTCGTCGACGGCGACGATGTCGCCGGTGCGTAGCCAACCGCCCGGCAGAAGCGTCTTCGCGGTCTCCTCCGGGTTGTTCCAGTAGCCCTGGAACACCTGCGGCCCCTGCAGCAGCAGCTCCCCAGGCTGGCCCTGCGGCACCAGGGCGGTCGGGTCGTCGAGGTCGACGACCTTCATCCGGGTCGAGGGGAAGGGAACGCCGATCGTGCCGGGGCGGCGGCTGGGATGGAACGGATTGCCCAGCGCCACCGGGGAGGATTCGGTCATGCCGTAACCCTCGACGAGCAGCCCGCCTGAGACCGATTCCCACAACTCGACGACATGCTCCGGCAGGTTCATCGCGCCCGAGATGCAGTACTTGCAGGAGCGCAGCGAGATTCCGCGCTCCTTCGCGGCGAGCGCGGTGCGCTCATAGATCGGCGGCACCGCGCAGTACACCGTCGCGGGCGACTTCTTCATGGCGTCGAGGATGAGATCGGGGTCGAACTTGGGGAACAGCACGAGCAGGCCCTGCTTGCGGATGCCGTAGGTCAGGTACAGCGTCATGCCGAACGCGTGGAACATCGGCAGGATCGCGTAGAAGATCTCCTTGCGGTACTCGGCCCCGTGCATCCACGCCTCCCCCTGCAGGGCGTTCGCATACAGGTTGAAATGGGTGAGCTTGGCACCCTTGGGCCGGCCGGTGGTGCCCGAGGTGTACTGGATCGCCGCGAGGTCGTCGACGGAGGGGCGCGGATGCTCCCGGTCGAGGTGCCCGTGCGCCAGCAGGTCCTTCCACGGCGTCGTTCCCGGCGCGGCGCCGGTGAGCGCCTCACGGGACTCCCGCAGGCTCTTCACCGGCAGGTACAGGGCGAGCCGTTTGACCGCGGGGAACGCGCTGAGCAGGTTGACCGAGACCACATGGTCGATCTCGATATCGGCCGGGAACGCGCGAACCGATGCCGCCACCTTGTCCCAGGCGATCACGACGCGGGCCTGGTGGTCCTCGAACTGGTGCCGGAGCTCCCGGGACGTGTAGAGCGGGTTGTGCTCGACCACGACCGCGCCCAGCCGCAGCACCGCGTAGAACGCCACGACGTGCTGGGGGCAGTTCGGCAGGATGAGGGCGACCCGGTCCCCTGACCGCACGCCCAGGTGCCGGAGCCCCTCCGCGGCACGGTCGACCTGGTCGCCGAGTTCGGTGTAGCTGGTGCGGCGACCGAAGAACTCCAGCGCCGGATGATCGCCGGCCTCCGCCACCGACCGCTCGAACATCGCCACCAGCGATTCCGTGGGCAATTCGATCTCGGCCGGGACGCCCGGCTGGTAGTTCTTCACCCAGGGCTGCTGCTCAGTGTTCGCCATGGACCCATTCTCCCGCGAACCGGTCCCTCCCGTCGCCGGTGATCGCGCTGTATGCGGAAAGCAGGCGATCGCCCGACTCAGCCGCCGGTGTACCGGAAGATGTAGAGCCCCGAGTCCCGGTCGCTCGCGGCAACATATTCGATGCCATTGCTCTCGAACACTTGGACACCCCAGATGTTGTTGCCTCCCTGGTCAATGAAGCGGCCGGTCTCGACGAGTTTGTTGTCGACGATCTTCGCCACGCGGAAACCCCCGGAATAGTAGGAAAAGTACGCCAGATCAGCCCGCTGCTTGGACGTGGCCACCTCGTGCACCGAAAGATCGCCGAACCCCTGCGCGAAGGCCGGGTCTTCTGCCTCGGGGATGGCATACGTGTCCAGCTCGGCCATCTTCCCCGTCGAGTTGTCGAAGAGGTGGACGTAGCCCCAGCCGTCGAAGAACGCGCGGACCGAGACGACGTCTCCGATATCGCCCAGGCTCACGCCTGGAATGAGGCTGCCTGCACCCGCAAGACAGGCCGCGTTGTCGTACAAGGCCGCCCTATCGAAGAAGCCGAATCCGGTCTTGCGGTCGACCGAGAAAGTGGGGATGGAGCCGTCGACGCTCATACCGAACGCGCCGCATCCGTCGGAACCCTCCCGGTTGACAATGACGATGCCCTCATAGCCGCCGGCCGCTTCCACGCTGGCCACCTTCTCCGTGAACGTGCAGAGACCGCGGGTGACGACCGCGACTTGCCTGCCGCTGGCGGTGTTCGGCGCCGGTATCACGAGCGGATCACCGGCACAGGCCCGGCCCGCGTAGACGGCGTCCCCGGTCAGCGACTCGCCGCCCTGCAACTGAGGCGTATTGCTGCCCTGCGAGATCTGGAACGCCGTCGCCGTATCATCCGTGCTGCCCTCGGCGCCGTTGGGTGCGAAGTCCTCGTCGGCGCCAATGACGTACCTGTTGTCGAGCGTGAACTCGCCCTGGTGGCCGTTGCCCTCCGGTTTTTCGATCAGGCCGGCGGCCTCCTTGAGCTGCGGATCGGGATTCGTGAAGTCCGTATCGCCCAGATAGATCGGTTTCTGCACATCGGTCATGTCGACGGAGACATAGCCGGCGTCCCAGTAAGACAGGAGCATGACCTGTTTGCCGGCAATCTGCTTCACCACCAGATCGTGCAGGAACACCTCGGTCAGGTTCGCCGGTGCGCTCTGCAGGATCTGCGGAAAGGTTTTGGCCAAGTCGTACTCTGCAGTGAGGAAGGGCTTCTTCGGGTTGGTGATGTCCATGATGTCGACGTCGGTGCCCTCTTCGTTGTCAACGATAACCGCGTAGGCCTTGTCGCCGGCATCCCACGCGAACACGCTGTGGGTCTCGTTCGCGGCTTTCTTGCCCTGGCCGTTCACTGTGGAATCGCCGACGCCCTCGGCGAGCGGCGTGGGGTGGGCCGGGTTCGTAACGTCATAGAGGTTCATGCCGCCGAAACCTACTTTGTCCTTGCACTTCTCGTTATTGCTGACCAGCACGTCGCCCGTGAAGGCGGGTGTGTCGATCCTCAGCGCCTGGATACCCTCCCCCGGGTAGCTGCCCTCCTTGGCCTGGATGAAGGCGACCTCCTTCGGTTTCGCCGGGTCCTTGATGTCGACGACGTGCACGCCGTTATAGGTGCATGTCACGGCACCCCACGCTGCGAGGTAGGCGTAATCCTTGAAGACGCCGACATCGGCGATCTTCTCCGGGACGGCGTTCTTCATCTTCAGCTTGGAGATAAGGTCCACGTTTGACTGGGTGGCGGGCAGATGGCCGGCCGTACCGCCGTGCTGGCTGGCGTCGCGGGCGCCGTCGGCGCTCGACACCGCACCGTCTTCGACGGGTTGCGCTGAAGCGACGGATGTTGTGGCGAGGATCAACGCGGCGACTGACACCATCGTCAATGCAGCACGGATGGCGGACGACTTGACCATGACACTCCTTCGGGTCTGGGTTCCTCGGGCGGTTCAGGCGAATACCGGAACTGTAGTACTGACCTTGCGTCTCCGGGAAGGCCCCCGGCGGATAAATCAGGTCGATTGCCCGGAAGCGGTCACCGGGCGACCACCCGGACGCGATACCGTTGGTAGTATGACGCCCCCTGATACCACCACGCCGCGTGAGGCAGACACTGCCCCCGAAGCGAAGACTTTCTCCGACCTCGGGCTCAATGATGCAATGCTCAAGGCACTCAAAGACGTCGGATACGAAACCCCCTCGGCCATCCAGGCCGCCACCATCCCCCCGCTCCTCGCCGGCCGCGACGTGGTCGGCCTCGCCCAGACCGGAACCGGCAAGACGGCCGCCTTCGCGCTGCCGATCCTGTCCCGCCTCGACCTGGCCCAGAAAACCCCCCAGGCGCTCGTGCTCTCGCCGACCCGTGAACTCGCCCTGCAGGTGTGCGAGGCATTCGAGAAGTACGCCGCCCACATGCGCGGCGTGCACGTGCTGCCCGTCTACGGCGGACAGGGCTATGGCGTTCAGCTCTCCGCGCTGCGCCGAGGCGTGCACATCGTCGTCGGCACGCCCGGCCGCATCATGGACCACCTCGAAAAGGGCACGCTCGACCTGTCCCAGCTGAAGTACCTGGTGCTCGACGAGGCCGACGAGATGCTCAAGATGGGCTTCGCCGAAGACGTCGAGACGATCCTCGCCGACACCCCCACCGACAAGCAGGTCGCCCTGTTCTCGGCGACCATGCCGGCGCAGATCCGGCGGATCTCGAAGAAGTACCTGAACGACCCCGAAGAGATCACGATCAAGAACAAGACCACGACCTCCGCGAACACCACGCAGCGGTACCTGATGGTGTCGTACCCGCAGAAGGTCGACGCGCTCACCCGCATCCTCGAGGTCGAGAACTTCGAGGGCATGATCGTCTTCACCCGCACCAAGAACGAGACCGAGCTGCTCGCCGAAAAGCTGCGTGCGCGCGGCTACTCCGCCGCGGCCATCAACGGCGACGTGGCCCAGGTGCAGCGCGAGCGCACGGTCAACCAGCTCAAGTCGGGCAAGCTGGACATCCTGGTCGCAACGGATGTCGCCGCGCGCGGCCTCGACGTCGACCGCATCAGCCACGTTGTCAACTACGACATCCCGATCGACACCGAGTCGTACGTGCACCGGATCGGCCGCACCGGCCGCGCCGGGCGCAGCGGCGCCGCGATCAGCTTCGTCACGCCGCGCGAGCGTCACCTGCTCAACGCGATCGAGCGGGCGACCCGTCAGCCGCTCACGCAAATGCAGCTGCCGAGCTTCGAGGACGTCAACGTCACCCGCCTGGCGCGGTTCGACGACGCCATCACCGAGGCCCTCGGCCAGGCCGAACGGATCAGCGCGTTCCGCGACATCATCGGTCACTACGTCGAGCACCACGATGTTCCCGAAGCGGATGTCGCGGCAGCCCTGGCGGTCGTCGCCCAGGGCGAGACTCCCCTGCTGCTCACCCAGGCGGATGCCCGCGCACAGCGGCCCGAGCGCGCCGACCGCGGCGACCGTGCTGAGCGTGCCCGCGCCGACGCCGGTCGCGGCGACCGCCGTGACGACCGCGGCGAACGCGGAGAGCGCGTCGAGCGAGTGGAACGACGCCCGCGCGACAACAACCGGGCGATGGCCTCGTACCGCATCGAGGTCGGCAAGCGCCACAAGGTGGAGCCCCGCCAGATCGTCGGCGCCCTCGCCAACGAGGGTGGCCTGAGCCGCGAGGACTTCGGTCACATCCAGATCAACCCGGAGTACTCGCTCGTCGAGCTGCCCGCCGACATGCCCGGCGATGTGCTGGGCCGCCTGGAGAACACCCGCATCAGCGGCAAGCTGATCGAGATCCGCGCCGATGGTGGCGGACCCGTCCGTCGGGAGGGACGCGCCGAGCGCCCACCGCGCCAGCCGCGCCGCGACTGACCCCGTTCGGCGGACGCTTCACCTGCGGGTGGAGCGTCCGTCTGTTTAACGGGGGTGACAGGTCGGGGCCGGACGGGACGCTGGCTAGCCGGCCGGGGCGACGGACGCGGCGATCGCCTTCGCGCTGCGCTCCAGGAACGACACGATCTCAGCCGAGGGCATCTCGGTATTGAGCGCGCTCTCGATGAGGATCTCCTCGACGAAGGCGACCCAGGAGCGCATGGCGATGCGGAGCATGTCGGAATCCGGGAAGCCGAGTTCCAGCAGGACGTCGATGACCCGCTGCCCCTGCAGGGCTCGGGCCTGGTCGACGACGTCCCGCACCTCCGTGTCACCGCTCGCGACGCCGCGAACGAGGGAGTAGAACGTTCCCCGGTGATCGCGCACGAAACGCACGATCCGCTCGAGGGTATCCCGCAGCCGGTCGTCGGGCGGGAGGTCGGCGGACGGCTTCGTCGCACGGAGCATGCTGTCCCTGGCGGTGCGCACGACCTCTCGGTGCATCCCCTTCTTCGAGACGAAGTAGTGGAAGAGCAACCCGCGCGACACTCCCGCCTCGGCGGACAGATACTCCATCGTGAGCGATTCCAGGGGGTGATCGGCGAGCGAGGCCACTCCGATCGACACGAGCTGGGCGCGCCGTTGTTCGGGGCTGAGCCGGGTGCGTCGATCCGCTTGCATGAGTCGAGCCTACCGGCCCGGGGGGTCGGTGCCACGGCCGCGCGAGCCCGTGCCGCCGTGTCGGTTTCCGCGCACGCCCCGGCCCCGATGAAGGGCAATTACCCCCATTCGCGTGACAGATCACCCTGATCCATGCAACTCTTATTAGCATCTTCGTCAATAACGACGAGGCGGCCACCCTGGCCTGGATCAAGGAGGATCTATGACCATTTCCCAGCTCACCGGCTCGTATCCCGGCCGGATCGTACTGGCCGCGGTTCCCGTGGCGGTCGCGTCCACCCTGCTGCTGGCGGGGGTCGCCCAGGGCGCGGTGCCCGTGTCATTCGCGGTGTCCGGCAGCCAGTTCCAGATCAGCGCCTCGCAACTCGACGGCACCGGCTTCTCGCAGTACGCCGGGGTCACCGACGACACGGCCGGCGATCCGCACCAGGTGGCCATCGCCAACATCACCTCCGCGAGCCTGGCCGACCTGTGCCAGTCCGTGGTGACCGACACCCCGCTCGGCAAGGTCGGCATGCTCATCACGGCGGGCGGCGGCGGCAAGCCGGCGACCGCGACCGACCTGCAGATCGGCATGACCGACCTCAAGGGAGACTCGACCTTCGGTAACATCCGCATCGGCGTGGACGCGTCGACGGTCAATACCGCGCCCAAGGGCTCGGCGGGCGATTTCGCCCAGGATGCGGACACCATCAAGATCGCGGGCCTGCAACAGACCGCCTGGAGCACCCAGGCCTCGGTGTTCACCCTCACGGGCATGCATCTTGAGCTCACGGACGGGTCCAAGGGATGCTTCTGACCAGGATTGCCCGTCCGGACGTGGCCGAGCGCGTGACGACCTCGCCGTGGGCGGCCTTCCGAGCCTGGCGCCGCGGCAGGCCGTTCGCGGGCGGCGTGCTCACCTCGCTGGCGGGTGTGGAGATGTTCTTCTCCGGCCAGCTCGACGTGGGCAAGATCCACGTGCAGGTCGGAATCGAGGGCCTGCAGGCGACAATCATCCCGCTCCTGCTCGTGCTGCTCGGCATCCTCGCGGTGACGATGCCAGTGCACCGCATCTTCTACGGTGTGATCGCACTGTCGGTGTCGGTCTACTCCCTGATCGGCGTCAACCTCGGCGGGTTCTTCATCGGCATGCTCCTCGGCGCCATCGGCGGGGTACTGACGGTGGCGTGGCTGCCGAGACCGCGTGCACCGCGCCAGCCGGGCGCCGAAACGCCGGCGTCCGACGCCGACGCCGGGCACTCGCCGGCGGAGCCGCCCCCGCTCGTGCGGCGCCGCCGGTGACCGCCGGTACGGGCCGCACCCGCGCGCCTGGCACCGGGCTGCTCGCCGTCGTCTTCCTCGTCTCGCTGTCCGGGATCGGGGCGGCGCGGGCTCCCGCATCATCCGGATTCTGCCTTCCTCCGCTCATGGAGTGCAGTTCCCCCGCTCCCCCGGCACCGCCACCAGCCCCGGTGCCGAGTCCGCTCAGCGACCTGCCCGGAGGCCTCGGCACGGTTCAGGGCACGGCGCCGCCCGGCCCCGCGGCACCGGCCGCGCCGGCCGTGGCGGATGCCGGCGCTCCCACGTTCACCCTGCCGGCCGCCCAGCTCGGAGGATCGTCGATCTCCTTCTCCGGGATCACCGCCGTGAGCGTCGTTACCGTTCCGCTCGCCGACGGCAGCCGCACCCCGGTACTCAAGCTCGAGGCCGACGACATCGTCATCGACGACTTCCTTCTCGACGTGCGGAAGGCGACCGGCCCGTCCCTGGTCACGAATTCCGGGCGGATGGAGCTGCGCGGCAACGTGAAGGTCTACCTGGACTCCGTCACCGGAACCCTGCTCGACGGCGCTGCGTTCACGCTCGGCGCGGCCACCCCTCCCCCGGGCGACGAGTTGCCGCCATCGCTGCTCAAGGTGCACCTCGGTCTCGTCGGAGTGACCGCGAATTCGATCACCCTGACGCCATCCCACCAGCAGATGCACTGAGCCATACCCGCTGCGGCGGCACCGGGGCCGAGGTCATCGCCCGCGCCTGCCCCCCTGGAGAACACCCGCGGACTCCGACCTCAAGGGATTATTCCGCACGCGCGGGAAGCCGGCGGCCCCTGATCAACAGCCAGAAGATCAGCGCCACCTCGCCCACGAAGAGGAACTGGCCGAAGACGGCGGTGAAGCCGTCGACGAGCAGGGTACCGACAGCATCCGCCAGATAGCCCGTTCCGGCCACAGAGAGCAGGATGCCGAAGATCCGCGCCATGAACCCCGACCGGTAGGCCAGGTAGCCCACCAGGAGCAGGTGAATACCGAAGAGGCCGAGGCCGGTCACCCAGATGGTGGTGAACGCGTCGATCGAGTTGAGCGCAGCGACCGGGTGGTCCAGGAGCGTGTACGCGGTCACGAGCCGACCGATGGCCACCATGAAGACGGCGGCGAAGACCACCCGCGCCCAGGCGGCCACCGCCGACACGACCGGGTTCACCGGCCGGAACAGCGCGTACAGCGCACCGGCCACGATGACGTCGAGAATCGTCACGACGAACAAGCTTGCGATGCCGGCGAGGAACAGCGGCGCCGACTCGGCGATGTCCCGGGCTGTTCGTTCCGCGTCCCCCGGGGTCACAAGAGGAACTATGGCGCCGAAGTTGCCCAAGCCCGCCAGCACCGCCATCAGCGCCAGGGCGATTCCCGCGACCAGGCTCGCCATGCGGGGCGGCCAGCCCCTGAAGTCCACTGTCACGGGGTGTGCTTTCCCGTCGATCTCGCCGGCGGCCTGTCGGATTGCGGTCATCGTAATCTCCATCTCCTGATAAACTTATGTTGTAAGTAAAATACCGCTACGCCGTAAGCGTGTCAACCGGCTCAGTGCATGAACCGGGGAGTATCGGTGGCCGGCTTCCCGGCCGGCACAAGCAGCAGCGATGCCAGGGCGGCCGCGGCCGCGGCGACTCCCGCGGTCACAAAGGCCGCCACGAACCCGTCGACGGTCCGCGGTGAGGCGAGACTGCTCGCGGCGACGACGGACAGGGTTGCGACACCGAGTGCGGCGCCGAGTTCGTGGAAAGTGTTGATCACCGCAGAGGTGATCCCCAGCTCGTCCGGCTGCGCCTGCGACATCGCGGTCGTCGTGGCAGCGACGAAGGATGCTCCCAGACCCACGGCCGCGACGCTGACGCCGGTGATCAGGAGCGGGACCACGTCCACGGTGAGCGCCGCCATCCCCGTGCCGATCGCGGCGAACACGAAGGCGCTCGTCGCAACCGCTCGGCCGCCGGCATGGGAGACCAGTCGCCCAGACCGGTGGGCCCCGGCGAGGGTGGCCAGGGCGACCGGAAGGAAGGCCAGCCCGGACACCAGCGGCGACCATCCATGGTGGTTTTGGAGAATGAAGGACAACAGGAAGAAGCTGCCGACGAGCAGCGCGCTCGCGGCGAGCATGACCACGATCCCCGCCCGCACCGGGCGCCGGGCCAGGATTTCGAGATCAAGCAGCGGATCAGCAACTGTGCGTTCGCGCACGATGAACAGCGCGAACAGCACCACTGCCGCGATGATCAGGGCAATCCCGCCCACTGGCTGCCGCGTGTCGCCGATGCTGGTGATTCCGTAGATCAGGCTGCCCACGCCCAGCGTCACGAGGACCGCGCCGACCAGGTCCATCCGCCGATCGGAGCGGAGAACCGTCACGGCCGGAACGACGAGGGGAAGCACAATGGCCACGACAACACCGACGGGGATGTTGATGAAGAAGATCCAGCGCCAGCCCGGCCCGTCGGTGAGGAGACCGCCCACGAGGACGCCGGCGGCCGCGCCGACGGCCCCGACGGCGCCCCAGATGGCCAGCGCGCGGTGACGCTCCGCCCCGGCGAATCTCCTGGTCACGGTGGCCAGGGCGGAGGGAGAAAGCAACGCCGCGCCGATGCCCTGACCTGCTCGCGCGAGCAGGAGGGCCGCCACAGAACCGGCGAAACCCGCGAGGAGTGACGAGACGGTGAAGAGAATCAGACCGACCAGGAAGACGCGCCGGGAGCCCAGGAGATCAGATAGCCTGCCTCCGAACAGCAGGAGACCACCGAAGGGAATGACATAGGCGGTGATCGCCCAACTGGCGGAGCCGCTGTCGAGGCCCAGTTCCCCCGCAATCTGCGGCAACGCGATATTGATGACGGTGATGTCGAGGATGAGCATGAACTGGGCCGCACAGAGCAGCAGCAGGGCAAGCCAGCGCCCCCGCCCTGGCGCCGCCTGGGTTTGCGGGTGGATGCGCTGCACAAACGATGGATGCGACATGAGTCCTCCTAAATCAAACATTAATGTACGAGATACTATAACCCCAACATATCTGTTTGAGATAGAGTGATGTCATGACCACAGCAACGGCAGATCGCCCCCCCCGAGCCGACTCCCAGCGAAATCGCGCGGCGATCCTCGACGCGGCCCTGTCCTGTCTGGCGGCGAACCCGCGGGCGAGCATGGCAGAGATCGCCCAATCCGCCGGAGTCGGGCGAGTGACTCTTTACGGCCACTTCTCATCTCGCACGGAACTCATCGAGGCCGCCGCCGCCCAGACCATGCACCGCGCCGAAGCCCGGCTCGCCCCACTGGACCTGAACGGAGATCCCCGCGAGGCACTGGAGCTGCTCGTCACCTCCTCCTGGCGGATCGTCGACGACTCCCGCGGGATCATCGCCGCCGCAGAGGCCGAACTGGGCACCGACCGCGTCCGCGACCACCACGACGAATCCATGCACCGGGTGCAGCGGCTGATCGAGCGGGGCCAGGCCGCCGGGGTCTTCCGCACCGACCAGCCCGTCGAATGGCTCACCGCGTGCTACTTCGCGATAGTCCACGGCGCGGCCGCCGAGATCCGAGCCGGACGCCTGAACGAAACCCAGGCGGCCGCGTTCCTTCCCGCCACCATCCTTGCCCTCGTCACGGAACCGGCGGAGCGGCTGCCGCGCGCGGATTGAAAGAGCCCGCTCCCCCCGCCCGGACCCTCCGATCGACCGGCCTGCTACAGCAGCGTTGCGACGGCAGGGGGCAGAATGGGGGTATGAAAGCCGAGATTCTCTATATCCCCGACTGCCCGAACTCGGCCGCTGCCGGGGTCGCACTCCGGGACGCGTTGAACGAGACCGGGCACTCCGACGTCGTGATCGATTTTCACCTGCTGACCTCCAGCGATGAGGCCGCGCAGGTTCCGTTTGCCGGGTCGCCGACGATTCTGCTGGACGGAGTCGATGCATTCCCGCCGCGTGCGCAGGTCACCGACCTTGCCTGCCGGGTCTATCGAACCGACCAGGGACCAGCCGCAGTGCCCTCGGCGAACGACCTCATCGACGTGATCCGCGAACGATCGGGCACCGCGCGCTGATTCTGCTGTTCAGGTCCCCGTCACCAGGCGGACACTTCGGGCGACTTGTCTGGTCTGCGGGTTGGGCACAGGCCCCCACAAGGAGGACACGATGAAGTACACGAAAATCGGTGTGACCACGGCAGTGGGCCTGGGACTCGGCCTGGCGGTTCTCACCGCAGCCACGCTTCCTGCGACCGCAACCCCGGACACCCCCAAAGCCGGCGTCGCAGCGAACTCCGCCTTCGGCATCCAGAACAATGTTCTCGCCGCGGGCCTTGAGCAGAGCCCGGTGGCCTACGGCCAACTGCCGTTGACCAATCCGAACGGCGGAATCTCGCACTACGGCTACAACACCTCCAACGGCGGTCCGCTGACCCAGGATGCGAAAGAGGCGTTCAAGACCGAGCCGGACAAGAACGTCTACCTCAACTTCGGCGGGAAGCACTACCTGTTCCAGGGTCACGAGGGAGGACCGCAGGGGTACGTCACCCGGGTCAACCTTGACGAAAAGGACCTCGCCAAGCGGGTCACCCTGATTGCCGACACCCGGTCCGACGGGGCCGCCGTTCCCACCTTCGACGGCATCACCTGGGATCCGTTCACCCACCAGCTCCTCCTGGCCGCTGAGGCCGCGGCACCGAAGGGTGGCGTCTTCGGCATCACCCTCGACGACAACGGCGACCCGGTCGACGGCAAGATCGTCCCCCTCCCGGCGCTCGGTTCCGGCGGCTATGAGGGCATCCAAAATGACTCAGCAGGCAATGTCTGGCTGGTCGAGGACATCGGCGGCGCCAAGTCTGCCGGCGGCAAAGTGCCCAACAGCTACGTCTACCGGTTCACGCCGACGAAGGCGGGCGACCTGTCCACCGGCACCCTGCAGGCCCTGCAGGTCAGCCGCACCGACGGCTCCGCAGTCACGGCCGAACAGTTGGCGGACAACCCGTCCGACCAGTTCGTCACCGACCTGCACAGCTACGGTGCATCGTTCGATACGAAGTGGGTCACGGTCACCCCTGGCGCCGACAACGGCGCGACCGCCGCGGCGGCCGCGGCCGGCGCGACCCCGTTCAAGCGCCCCGAGAACGGCGTCTTCCGCCCGGGCACCAAGTTCGGCGAGTTCTACTTCACCGAGACCGGGGACACCGACACGCGCAGCACCCTCCCCGGAGCCTATGGCGGCGTGTTCCGCCTGAGCCAGTCCTCGCCGACCGCGCAGACCGGCAAACTGTCCCCTGTCTTCCTCGGCGACGTCGAACACACGGGCCTGGACAACATCCAGTTCGCGACCAGGGACAAGCTGCTCGTGGTGGAAGATGCCGGCGACTTGCTGCACACCCAGCGCGACGCCCTCGACTCCGGCTACCTGCTGGACCTGGCCAGGAACGGCAAGAAGGGTCCGGAAGCCGTGCGCTGGCTGGCCGAGGGCCGCGACGCCTCCGCGACCTACGATCACAACACCAGCCCCGGCTACAACGACGGTGACAACGAGATCACGGGCATCCACGTCTCAAACGGCGACGCAACGGCCGAGGGAATCCTCGGCGCCCAGATCCCGCAGCTGATGACCGGCGAATGGCGCACGTTCTGGACCCAGCAGCACGGCGACAATGTGACCTGGGAGTTGCACACCGCGGCCGACGCGGACTCGCACGGCGCCGACCGGCACGACGGCAAGAACGACCGGGACTAGGCGCCGCCCAGCCCGCTCCCCACGATTAGGACGATGCCCCGGTTGCCGCCAGCGACCGGGGCATCGCTCTGCGCCGGGCAATCGACCCCGACGATCCGGCGGCGACGAAGTCGGGCGACACTGGTGCCGATCGCGGCGGCGAAGGCGCTAGAAGAGAGTGTCACCGATGTAACCGCCGGGCGAACACCCCGGCGGGATCGCGAACACGGCGGACCCGATCGGGGTGGTCCACTGGTTGAGCAGGTCGAGTGTGTCGAGGCGCTGCTGGAGGGGAACGAATTGACGGTCCACGTCGGACTGGAACGAGACGAAAAGGAGGCCGGAGTTGGAAACGCCCTCCCCGGCGGGCACCTCGTCGTAGTTGTAGCCGCGCCGGACGATCCGCTCCGCCCTGTTCTCCGACCGGGCACGCCGCAGGTGGGAGTACTCGGGAATGATCGGGAACCCGAGCGGTGTCGTCGCCGTGAGATCCGGTTCGTCTTGTTCCTTCGTGCCGGTCAGCGGCGCCCCCGTGGCCAGTGTCCGACCGAGAGCGGATTCGCGGCCGGCGCGGTCGAGCCTGTCCCATTTGTCGAGGTCCATGCTGATCCGGCGGAGCACGAAGCCCGTGCCTCCGGCCAGCCAGCCCGGGTTGTCGGCGGTCGCCCAGACCAGCCGCTCGAAATCGTCCGTGCCGGGGACCGGGTTCACGGTGCCATCGACCTGGCCGAACAGGTTTCGCATCGTCGTTCCCGGCTTCTCGGAGCCCGATGCTCGCCGGAACCCGGTCTGAACCCAGTGGATCGTGGCAAAGGAACGCAGGTCTTTGAGGAGCATCCGGGTCGAGTGCGCAATCGTGACCGGATCGTCGGCGGCGACCTGGATCAGGAGATCGCCGCCGCTCCACGCCGGGTCGAGCCGGTCGACGCCGAAGGCGGGCAGGGGCCGCAGCCAACCGGGCGCCTCCCCCGCCGCGCGTGACACCAGGCCGGGTCCGAAGCCGAAGGTGATGGTCAGGCGCGCGGGGGTGACCGCGAGTTCGGGCTCGGAGTCGGCCAGTGCGCCCTCGCCCTGGGTGAGGCGGGCCGCGTCCCCGGTCAGGATGCGCATCATCCGGGTGAGCGCAGCGCGGTCGACGGTGTCGCGCAGGTTCAGCGCGACCAGGCTGGCGTGGGCCTGGGGCGGTGTCTCGATGCCTGCCTGGTGGAGGCCGAAGAAGTGCACGGTCTCCGCGCCGTTGAGCGGCACAACAACGGCTGACGACGACGCTCCGGCTTTGCCGGCGAGATCGATGCCGACGGCTCCGGCCGCGCCGATTCCCGCGGCGGCACCGCCCAGGAGGAGGTGCCGTCTACTGAGTCCCCGAGCCGTCGATGGCTGCTGGCCGGCGGTCATTACTTCTTCGTGTCCATGGTCTTCGCGCCCGAGTACGTCTCGTTGGCGCCGGAGTAGTCCTTGGCCGCCGCGGCAAACCCATGGGTGGAACCGTCCGAGAGTGTCAGGATGACTGTGATCTCGTCGCCGGCTTTGATCGGTCCCGTCAGCGCCATCAGCATGATGTGATTGCCGCCGGGAGCGAGTTCGAGGGTACCGCCGGCCGGCACGACGAATCCGTCCTCCTTCCTCTGCATGACCATGTCCCCCGTGTCGTTGGGGACGGTCTCGTGCAACTCGAGCATGCTCGCCGCCGGGGACTCGGCCGATACGACGGTCACGTCCTCCGTGCCCGAGTTTTCGAGGATACCGAAGCCGGCGGACATCCCGGTATCTGCGGCCTTCACCCAGGCATCCGTGACGCTCAGCGTGTCTGAGGCCGCCGTCGGTGTCGGGGTCGCCGGGCCCGCGCCGGTGCCGGCACAGCCGGTGAGGGCGAGGATCAGGACGACGGCGCAGATGGCGAGCCGACCGGTGATTGTGCTGGTCTTCATGGGGAGGTCTCCTTGGTGGCGCGATGGTGTTGGTGTCGGTTCGGCGGTCCCGCGGTGCGGGGCCGGAGGAGATTCAGGGTTGGCGGCGGCCCATTCGCCTCCGAACAAGGAACGAGACGAGCGCGAAGAGCGCGATTCCGGTCGAGGCGCCGATGATCCCGACGACGACGGTGGGGATTCCGCCGTCGACAACGGTGTCCCCGGCCGAGTCGACCACGGCCGGTTTCGCGGTCGCGGTCGTCGGCACGGTGGAGTCCGTCGGCGCGAGCGCTCCGACCGAGAAGGCGAAGGCCCCGGAAACGGGATGCCCGTCCGCAGAGACGACCCGCCAGCGCACCTGGTAGGCACCGTCAGGGGCTCCATGCTTGAGCGTCTGGGTGGCCTCGATCCCCTCGAGCCGCACCTTCCCGTCGGTCCAGTCGGTGCCGTGGCCGTCGACGACGAGGACGACTGCACCGATGCTCAGCACGTCCTCGGTGAAACGCAGGGTCACCTCCGTCGGCGCGGCCGTGACCTGCTGCCCGTCAGCGGGAGTCGTCGACAGGATCTGGTCGTGGGCACTCGCGGTCACCGCGGAGTTCACGACGAGGAAGAGTGTGAGGGCGACGGTCGCGAGGGCACCGCCTGCCCAGCGGGATCGTGTGGGGTCGGACATGGTGAGCCTCCGGGGTCAGCGGCGCGAGCAGGCTCGCAACCGGTCATGCGGGTTCGGAGCACCGATTGCGCGGGCCGGCCCGCCGGTTCGACGGGAGGGACGGCTGCGGCGTTGCCGACTGTCGCGGCGGCGCAGGGTGCGGGGTGATCCGAAAAGAGGTCAGAAGGCGATGCGTGTCGCCGGAGGGCCACGGCGGGTGAGGCTTGACCGCAAGAGGTCGAACGGAGTCGGCACGAAGTCATCGGCCGCGACGACGGGGGCCCACGCGGCGCGTACGGCTACGGGCACGAGGTCGCCGCCCCAGTGGAGCACCACAGCGAGGCCCGATGCTGCGAGATCGACGAGGAACCAGAAGGCCTTCTCGCCCCGGTGAAGGGCGAGGATCGTCAACACCGCGGCGGCGCCGTGGGCGGCCCACATCCACGCGTCGACACCCACGGCCCCTGCGGTGGACATGGCCATGGAGTCGACCGCGGCCACGGCACCGGGTGTCATCGTCACGGGAGGGTGGTGGCCCGACCCGGCCATGACGAGCGACGTTGCGCCGCCGGACCCAAGGCCGAACAGCAGATGGAAGACGATCTGGCTGAATGCCACGGAGAACGTCGACCGCAGCACGGAGAGGGTCTTCCCCGCCAACGCGACGCAGGCCATGCCGGAGAACGCCAGGGCGAGCACCAGGCTCATCAGCCCCGGCGCCGCGCCACCGGCCACGAGGTGGGAGAAGGCCGCCACGAACACGGCGAAAGACGCCGTGAGCCAGCCCCGGACGAACCTCCCCCACCGTGACGACATCTGATCTCCCGAACGATGAATCTTCTCCGATTGGAGAATGTCCTGCTCCGACAACCCTAGCGAGTCGAGCTTCCGGAGGCTATCTGCCGGAGGAGTTCGGGAAGAGCGGCCGACAAGTTGTGCAGACTTCACCGTCGGCACCCGCCATCTCGGAACGATCCCGGCCGGCCACGGCGCGGTATTCGCTCGCGAGCCGCTCGAGCAGCGCCCAGACAAGCAAGGCGATCGCGGCGACCGCCACGACCGGCCGAACGAATTCGGCCAGCAGCGGCACCGTGGTGCGCAGGTCGGTCGAGAGATAGATCGAGATCATACCGAGCACGGGCCAGCGCAGATCGCACATCGTCGCCGCCGCGCCGATCGGGGCGTCGAAATACCCGGCGACGATGAGGCCGACCAGGCCCGACCCCGCGGCGACGACAAGGTAGCCCCACCACGAACCGGGGAACGTGACCGATCCACCGGCGAATCCCACGGTGCCCGAGGCGACCACCAGCGCACCGACCACCAGGGCGGAGACGCCGCCCGCGATCATCCGCCGCCTGGCGGGCCAGGTTCGCAGTTCTGTGAACGCGCCGGCAATGTTCATGCGCTCACTGACTCCCGGTCCGGCTCGGCCGCGGCGAGGCCGCAGGAACTCTCCCGGGTGAGGCGCGCGTGCAACGCCCAACCGAGCAGGACGATGGATGCCCCGGCGAGGTACGGCTGCACCGGCTCGAAGAATTGCAGCGCCCCGCTTGCCCCGAGGGCCAGGAGCACGATCTTGTTGCAGACGGGGCACCCGACCGCGAAGAAGGTGATCATCCAACCGGCCAGGCCGAGGCGCCCCTCCGAACGACTGGGCGTCGCCCCGTCCGGGTAGGCGACGTAGGTGGCAGACACGAGCCCGGCGAGGATCGCGCTCACGGCGAGCACCGGCCAGGACCAGGCCGTCGGGGCAACCTCGCGGGCGAAGAACGGCGTATCGATGAGGTCGGTGGGAATCGCGATCACCAGGTAGGTGCCGACCGCGGCGGCCAGGGCGACCCACCAGCGGCGAGCCGGCCAGCGGCGAAGGGACCCGCCCGCGATCAGGAAGGAACCTGCCAGCCGTGACGCCGGCGACCGTCCCGGGTCGACGGCGGCGGTTCGTATACTCTGCATCGCTGGCCTCATCACAGGGTGGAAGTGAATACCGGAAAAGAATCGATACCCTAAGGGGTATTTTATACCGTACGGGGTATTCTGTTGAGGGTCAACCTCGACCGGGTACCCCTTCCGTCGACACCACATCACCAGCACAGGAGCACCGAATGGGATCGTCACCAGACTCCGCGCCGCACCCTGCGGGCCCCTCGGCATCCCCCCGCGACCAGCCGACCGCTGCCGCCCCCGCACCGACGAAGCCCGACGACCTGCGCAAGACCGTCAACCGGCTCAAGCGCGCCCAGGGACAGTTGGCCGCGGTCATCGCCGCCGTCGAATCCGGAGCGGACTGCCGGGCCGTTGTCACCCAGCTCGCGGCGGTGTCCAGCGCAATCGGCCGCGCGGGCTTCACGATCATCTCCACCGCGATGAAGGAATGTCTCACCGACACCGGCACAGACACAGGCACGGGCACGGGCACGGATGGCGCCAGGAAGCCGCTCCGGGTCGAGGAGCTCGAGAAGTTGTTCCTGGCCCTCTCCTAGCCCAGCTGCGCAGGATGCACGGCTAGCCGATCAGCGCCTGCACGGCCACATAGACGGCGACGCCGAGCACCAGGACAGCGAAGCCCCGCTTGAGGACCGTATCGGACAGGCCTCGACCGAGTCGGCCCGCCACCAGGGACGCGGCCATGGCAGATGCGGCGAACGCGCCCGTGACGGCCCAGTCGATCTGGACGTCGCCAAGGTGGGCGGCGAATCCGGCGACGGAGTTGATGAGGATGATGACCAACGAGGTGCCGACCGTCACGCCCATCGGCAGGCCGAGGACCAACGTGAGCGCCGGCACGATGAGGAATCCCCCACCGACGCCGAGCAGTCCGGTCAGAAACCCGACAACGGCACCCGTGGCCAGTGCTCTGGGCAGGCAACTGCGCCAGTGGACGCCTCCACCGGGAAGGGCGCAGGGCCCCCCGGCCGACCTGGTCGGCAGGAGCATCCTCACGCCGGCGATGACCATGATCACGGCGAATGCCCCGAGCAGCACCCGCTGGTCGAGCATCCGGTTCACCATCGTACCCAGGTAGGCGGTGGCCACACCGGCCGCGCCGACGATGATGGCAAGACGCCAGTTCACGCCGCGCCGGAGCCGCGGGAGCACCGCTACGGCAGATGCCGCGCCCACCACGATCAGGGACGTCGGGATGGCCTCCGACAGCGGCAAGCCGACGCCATAGACGAGGGCGGGGACAGCGAGAATCGACCCACCCCCGCCGACCAGGCCCAGCAGCGCCCCGACGATCAGGCCCAGGACGAGGGCAGTGACGATCACGGAAGCTGGGGCAGAACCATTGGGAGGCCGACGGCCGCCCACTCGAGCATGCCTCCCGTCATCGTGTGCGCATCGAATCCTGCCTCTGCCAGGTGGTCCGCGGCGGCGGCGCTTCGACGCCCGCTCCGGCAGACGAGAATGACGGGCCGGGTCGATTCCAGAGCCGCGTGGCTGTCGGGGATGAGCCCCAGCGGGATGTGCCGAGCGCCGGGAATCATCCCGTCGACCAGTTCTTCGGCTTCCCGGACGTCGATGATCTGGGCGTCAGCAAGCCGGGTGGAAACCTGCTGGGGGGTGAGTTCCATCATGAATGCCTTTCTAATGAGGGGTCGGTGCGGTATCTCCACCACAGGACCCCGGTGAGCCAGGCCAGCGCAAAGACGCCGATCAGGACGCCGTCCGCGCTGTCGAACAATGCCATTCCGGCCGTGAAGACGACGGGGAGGACCATCGCGGCATACCAGGGCAGGTTCGGCGTGAGCACGCCAGCAGGCAGGACGAGGGCGAACAGTGCCCCCCAGCCGATCAGGTGGAGGGCACCCACGGCCGCACCCCTGCCGAGGAGGCTTCGCTTCTCGGCCGGGTGGAATGCCGTTCGGAGCACCGACACGGTGCTAGACGGTTTGCTCGGCCATCGGCAGTCCGGCCGCTTCGGCATCGCCGAAGGACGCGTCGACGTGCACGACGTCCCGGCCTGCGCGCTGCAGAAGGCTCGCGGCGACTCCGGCACGGTAACCGGACCCGCAGTGGACCCAGATCGTGCCGGCCGGGATGTCATCCATCCGGGAGAGGAGCTCGTGGAGGGGCACGTTCATCGCGCCGAGCAGGTGGGAGTCGCCGAATTCGTCGGTGCGTCGCGTGTCCAGCAGGACGTCGCCGGCGGCGCGGTCGCGCAGCAGTTCTGTCCAGCCCACGCGCGGGTACGAGGCGACCGGGGCGTCCGGGGCCAGGGCGTGCGGCTCGGTGCCGATGGCGGCGTCCGGCGAGTCGATGCCGATCCGGGACAGGTCACGGATCGCGTCCTCGACGTCGGCGTGCGCGCCGACGAGGGTGAGCTGCTCGTTCCAGGGCAGCACCCAGCCGAGGTAGGTGGTGAAGTTGGAACCGTTGCCGTATTCAAAGCTCACGGCACCCTGCAGGTGGTTGCTGGAGAATGCGACCCGGTTGCGCAGGTCGACGACCCATTCGCCGTCGGCCAGCCTCCGGGCCAGTTCGGCGGCATCCAGCGACTCGGGCACCTGGAGGTTCGCCGGGCCCGGACCCTGGGTGTTGGCCGGGGCCATGTGCGCATAGTACGACGGGTAGGCGGTGAGGTTGGCGATCAGGTCGGCGACGAAGTGCTCCTCGTCGGCGTCGGTCAGGGCGTGGTTGGCCGTGAGCTGCTCGCCGATGGTGGATGAGCCGGCTCCGGTGGCGGGGCCGCTGGAGCAGAACGAGCCGAAACCGTGCGTCGGGAACAGCGCGGCGTCGTGTTCGGCTTCGTGGACGAGCCTGCGCGCGGACGCGTACTGGTCGTGGGTGAGCCCGACCGTGTCCGTGGCGGCAACCAGGTCGGTGCGGCCGACAGATCCGAACAGCAGGCTTCCCCCGGAGAACACGGCCTCGGTGGTGCCGTCGCTGACAATATACGAGACGTGGGTGTGCGTGTGCCCGGGGGTGGCGACGACGGTGACGCTGAGGTTGCCGACCTGGATGACCTGGCCGTCCGTGACCGGTTCCCGGTCGAATTTCACCGGGTCGGCGGCGTTGACCAGGTACTGTGCGCCGTGCGCCCTGGCGAGCTCGTAACCCCCGGTCACGTAGTCGTTGTGCAGGTGGGTCTCGGCGACGTGCGTGATCACGACCCCGGTCTCGCGGGCGACGGCGTCCACCCGGTCGGTATCACGCTGCGGGTCGATGACCAGCGCGACAGCGCCGTCATGCACCAGGTAGCTGCGGTCTCCCAATTGCGGGGTTTCGATAACGATGACATCCATGGTTCGAAGTCCTCCAGGTCTCAATGCGGATCGGTCCTACCGTTCACAACATACCCCCGGGGGTATCAAATGGCAAGTCGGACACCCCCACCCCGCCCTCGTACTCACTCCGGCAGCAATACCCCACCGAGTATTTGCCATAATACCCCATAGGGTATATTGTGGTCTCATGGCTACCATTGACATCACCGAAAAGACGTTCGACGAGACCATCACCGACAACAGCATCGTGCTCGTGGATTTCTGGGCCGGCTGGTGCGGCCCGTGCCGCATGTTCGCGCCGACCTTCACTGCCGCGTCGGTGAAACACCCGGAAATCGTGTTCGCCAAGGTCGACACCGAGGCCGAACAGGGTCTGGCCGCCGCGGCCGGCATCCGTTCCATTCCGACCCTGATGGCGTTCCGCGACAAGGTCCTCGTGTTCTCCCAGCCCGGAGCGCTCAACGCCGCCTCCCTGGACGAGGTGATCGCCGGAGTCCAGAATCTGGACATGGCGGCCGTACACGCCAGCGTCGCCGCCCAGCAAGCCTCCGCCTGACGCGTCGGCCGCCACGCAGTATCGTGAGCCTCCCCGCAGCCCCCAGGATGCGCCGTGATGCGGCGCGCCGCCCGGCTGAGCTGGGACTGAAGCAGAACCTCGCCCAGTTCCTGCTGCTCGTCGCCGTGAACGCGCTCGTCGGCGGCACGCTCGGCCAGGAGCGCACGGTGTTGCCGCTCCTGGCCGATCAGGTCTTCCACCTGGACCGCTACACGAGCGCCCTGACCTACATCATCGCCTTCGGCCTGGCGAAGGCGGGCACCAACTACTTCGCCGGCACCCTCTCCGACCGCTACGGTCGCAGGCCCGTGCTCATCGCCGGCTGGCTGATCGCCATCCCTGTACCTCTGCTGCTGATCTTCGGGCCCTCCTGGGAGTGGATCGTTGCGGCCAACCTCGTGCTCGGGATCAGCCAGGGCCTGACCTGGTCCACCACCGTGATGATGAAGATGGACCTCGTCGGTCCGGAGCGGCGCGGATTGGCGATGGGCTTCAACGAGGCCG
This sequence comes from Cryobacterium sp. HLT2-28, assembly GCF_004402495.1. Lineage (GTDB taxonomy): Bacteria > Actinomycetota > Actinomycetes > Actinomycetales > Microbacteriaceae > Cryobacterium > Cryobacterium mannosilyticum. The sequence continues at coordinate 59,051 of NZ_SOFH01000005.1, forward strand.
CCGGATACCTCGGCGTCGCCGGCACCGCGCTGGCCACCGGATACATCGCCTCCACGTCCGGGCTTCGCCCCGGCCCGTTTCTCCTCGGCGCCGCCTTCATCGCCCTGGGCCTCGGACTATCCGTCGCCTTCGTTCGGGAAACCCACCACCATGCCAGGGCCGAGGCGGCCTCCCACGTCTCGGCGCACGCCGACGCCGGTGCCTCGCTCACCAACCGCCAGGTGTTCACGCTCACCAGCTTCCGGGACCGGTCCCTGTCCTCGGTGAGCCAGGCCGGCCTGGTCAACAACCTCAACGACGGCCTGGCCTGGGGACTGTTCCCCATCCTCTTCGCGGCGGCCGGCCTCAGCATCGAACGCATCGGCATCCTCGCCGCCGTCTACCCTGCGGTCTGGGGCGCCGGCCAGCTCATCACCGGCGGTCTCTCCGACCGGATCGGCCGCAAATGGCTGATCGTGGGAGGGATGCTCGTCCAGGCCGTCGCGCTGGGCCTGACCGGTGTCGGCCAGGGTTTCGGCATCTGGCTGGCTGCCGCGGTGTTGCTCGGGGCCGGCACCGCCATGGTCTACCCGACCCTGCTGGCGGCCATCGGTGATGTCGCCCACCCCGAATGGCGCGCTCGCTCCGTGGGCATCTACCGACTGTGGCGTGACGGCGGGTTCGCAATCGGCGCCGTGCTCTCCGGGCTGCTCGCCGACGCTTTCGGCATTCCCAGCGCCATCCTGGTCGTGGCGGCCCTCACTGCCGCGTCCGGTGCGGTCGTCGCCGTGCGCATGCGCAGCAACGACTACGTTGAGATCCAGCATCTGGCGACGTGAACGGGCGGGACATGACGTGACCCCTAGCCTGCGGGGGCAGCCGTGACAGGCAGCCGGATGGAGATGATGGTTCCCTCGCCGGGCACCGACGTCGCCTCGATGGTGCCGCCGTGGCTGCTCACGATCTCACGCACCAGGGCCAGGCCGATCCCTGAGCCGGCGACCTGCTCCGCCGCGCGGCCCCGCCACAGCCGGTCGAAAACGTGCGGGAGTTCATCCGGCGGAATGCCCGGACCGCTGTCAGCGACCCGGAGCACCGCCTGGCCGTGCTCGAGCGTGACCGTCAGTGCTACCCCGTCCCCCGGTCGGCAGTACCGGGCGCTATTGGCCAGCAGGTTGCCGACGGCCTGATGCAGGCGGTCGGCATCCGCCCGCACGAACGCGGGCCCACCCGGGTCGACAGTCAGATTCAGGTCCGCCGCCCGCAGCTGCGGCTCTCGGAGGGCGGATTCGTCACGGGCGATCTGCGCGAGGTCGACGGTGGAAAGGCGCATGGACAGCCCGGCGGTCTCCACCGCCGACAGCTCGGCCAGGTCGGCCACCACCCTCCCCAGACGGAGCGATTGGTCGTGCAGGCCGGCGAGGCCTTCCGGAGTGGGCTGCACCAGTCCATCGCGCAGTTCCTCCAGCCCCGCCTGCAGCGCCGCCAGCGGGGTGCGCAATTCGTGGGCCACGTCGGCCGTCAGATTCCGCCGATCACGATCGGACCGCACCACCGCATCCGCCATCCCATTGAAGGCAACGGCCAGCTCGCCGAGCTCGCCCGGCCCCGGACCGGCTGCACGCGACTCTCGGTCCCCCGCGGTGAAGGAGCGTGCCGCATCGGTCATCCTCCGGATCGGCCGGACGAGCAGCCGAGTCACCAGCCAGCTCGCACCGAGTGCCACGATGAGCGCGACGACCGCGGCCATCGCGATCCACGACCAGGCGACGTCGACCACCCGGGTTCCGGCCATGGCGCCGAAGTTCACCCGGACCGTGCCGACCTGGCCGCCATCGCTGAGGATCGGCGCGGTGACGACGTTCTGGCTCATTCCGGCCCCCTGGCCCATTCCCTGACCGTTGGGGCGTCCGCCGCCGGATCCACTGGTCTGAACCATGTTGCCGTCCAGGTCGAGAACGGAGAGCCGGGCCGGCGCGGCGTCGGCGATCGCGATGGCCCGGCTCAGATCGGCCCGGTCCCAGCCACCGTCCCTCCGGTAGGCGTCGGCGGCGGCTGCTGCGGCTGCTGCTGCGATCTGCTCACGGTCGGCCTGCTCGGCCACCTGCACTCCCCGATCCACACCGATCACGGCCGCCCCGGTGAGCACGAGCACCGATGAGACGGCGACGAGGACGAAGGCGAGCAGGAGCCGCCGCCCGAGCGGCCCCAGTCCCAGGCCGACGGGGGTCACGGTGTCTCGTCCTGGCGAAGCCCGAGCCGGTAGCCGACGCCGAGCACGGTCTCCACCACGTCGGCTCCCGAGGCGCCGAGCTTGCGCCGGAGATTCTTGATGTGGGAGTCGATCGTGCGCTCGTAGCCCGCGTACTCGTAGCCGCGCACCCGGTTGACGAGTTCGTACCGCGAGTACACCCGGCCGGGCGCGGCGGCGACCGCGGCCAGGAGCCCCCATTCGGTAGGGGTCAGGTCGAGCAGTGCGCCGTCCAGCCAGGCCTTGTGTGACCCCTCGTCAATGCGAAGGCGGCTGTTCCCGTAGCTGACCGGACCGGCCTCGCCGGGCAGGCCGCTGTAGCGGTGCATCACGGCCTGCACGCGGAGCACCACCTCGGCGGGACTGAAGGGTTTGGTCACGTAGTCGTCCGCGCCCAGCTCGAGCCCGTGGATCCGGTCCTCCGTTGTGCTGCGGGCGGTCAGGACGATCACCGGCAGGTTACCCATTCCGTGGATCTCCCGCAGAATGTCCGTGCCGTCGATGTCGGGAAGGCCGAGGTCGAGGATCACCAGGTCGGCCGAGGCAAGCAGGCGCAGCGCCTCCGCGCCCGACGAGGTCGTGAGCACGGAAAACCCCGCCCGTTCCAGGTAGCGGCGGAGCACGTCCCGGATGTCGCGCTCATCCTCGACGACCAGCACTGTTGGCATGACTTCACCCTATCCGTCAGGTCAGGCACGGATGCCGCGGCGCCGGATCTCCACGCGATCTCCACACGCCCGACAGATCCCCTGCACGCGGCGGAGGGATCTTGTAGGGAGAAACAACCCCAAGCCCAAGGAGCACACCATGCGCAAGAGAATCATTGTCACCACGGCGATCGCCAGCGGAGTCGTCATCACCGCCCTCATTGCCACGCCGAGCATTGCGGCCATGAACCGGGGCGGAGACGCCCAGGGACCCGGCCCTGCAGTGACCAGCAGCCAGCCGTACGCCCATTCCGACGACATGCCCGGCCAGGCCGGCAACATGCACCGCGGCATGGGCGACAGCGCCGGTACCGGCATGGGCATGGGCATGGGCATGGGCGACGGTGTCGCCGACGGCACCGGCCCCGGCCCCGCAAACGGTGCCGGCATGCGGGGCGATCACGAACCCGGCCAGGGAATGGGAACCGGCATCGCCGACGTCGCCAGCGGCACAGTGACGGACGAGCAGAAGGCCGCGCTCACCGCGATGGCCGCGGAGGAGAAGCTGGCCCACGACCTGTACATCACTTTCGCCGAGAAGTACGACGCCACGGTCTTCAGCCGGGTGGCGCAGTCGGAGACCAAGCACCTCGAGGTCGTTCGCACGCTCCTCGAGCGCTACGACATCACCGACCCGACCGTCGGACTGGAAGCAGGAAAGTTCCCGACCGATGCCGCCCAGAAGCTCTACGACACGCTCCTCAGCCAGGGCTCGGTCAGCCTGGACGCGGCGAGGGAAGCGGCCCGCACGGTCGAGACGACGGACATCGCCGATCTGACGGCAGCCTGGGAGGGAGTCACGGCTCCTGACGTGCTCGCGGTGTACGCGAACCTGCTCGCCGCCTCGCAGCACCACCTGACCGCATTCGGCGGCTAAACGGGAACACCACCCGTGAGGGGCGTCCACGACCGTGGACGCCCCTGACCCCTGTCCGCGAGGATCGGAGCCGACCGCGCTACGGGGTGGTGACGATGGCGAGGCCGGTCGAGCCGGCCGCTGCCGACATGGCACCGGCATCCGTCACGTGGGCGTAGCCCAATTCTCCCAGCCGGGCGGCGGCCGCCGCCGACCGATTGCCCGACTGGCAATAGACGACGTAGTTGCCGGACGTCGGCAGCGCCCTGATCCGGCTGTCGAAGTCGGGCGACTGCACGTCGATGTTGACGGCGCCGTCGAGGTGACCGGCCGCGTACTCCCCCGCGGTGCGCACGTCGATCACGACGGCATCGGCGGGCAGGGCTGCCGGCGCGGCGGACGAACATGCGGTCAGACCGAACAGGGCGGTGAGGACAAGGGCCAGGGTTGTGATCACTGTTTTCATCCTCCCATGCTATACCCCCTAGGGTATCATGGGACCAAAGTCCCAATACCCCCTGAGGTATCAGAGTAGGTTCGAGTCAACAGCACGGTAACTGGGATTGTGGGGTTTGAGATGTCACGAGTCGTCATCCTGGGCGCGGGGGTCTCCGGGCACACCGCGGCGCTGTTCCTCAAGCGACGCCTGGGCAGGGACCACGAGGTCGTCGTGGTGTCGCCCAACTCGCAGTGGAACTGGATCCCCTCGAACATCTGGGTCGGCGTCGGCAAGATGAGCCCCGACAGGGTGGTCTTCCCACTCGCCCCGATCTACCGGCGCAAGAAGATCGATTTCCGTCAGGCCAGGGCCGTCGCCCTGCGCCCGGAAGGTGATGCCGACAATCCCCAGGGCGCCGTCGACGTGGTCTACACCGATCCGAAGCGAGTCGGCCGGACCGAACGCATCCGCTACGACTACCTGATCAACGCCACCGGCCCCAAACTGAATTTCGCGGCGACCCCCGGGCTCGGCCCGGATGCCGGCAACACCGTCTCGGTCTGCACGCCCAGCCATGCCGTCGATGCCGCCGCGCACCTGGCCGCCGTCATCGAAAAGCTGAAAGCGGGCGAGCTCCAGACGCTGGTGATCGGGGTGGGTCACGGCACCTGCACTTGCGAGGGTGCAGCCTTCGAGTACGCGTTCAACGTCGAGCACGAGCTCCGTGCCGCGGGGGTCCGGGACCGGGCCGAGGTCATCTACCTGACCAATGAACACGAACTGGGCGACTTCGGCGTGGGCGGAATGACCTTCAGCCAGGCCGGCCGCCGGATCACGAGCGAGGCCTGGATGGAATCGCTCTTCCGCGAGCGGAAGATGAAGGCGATCACCCAGGCCGCAGTGACCGAGATCGAACCCGGGCTGATCCACTACCGGCAAATCGACGGCAGCGCGAACACCCAGCCCTTCGACTTCGCCATGCTCCTGCCGCCGTTCCGGGGCGTCGGCCTCGAGGTGTTCGACCGCGGCGGAGCCGAGATCACCGACACGGTCTTCGCCCCCAACGGCTTCATCCGGGTCGACGCGAACTACGAGGCCAAGCCCTTCGAACAGTGGACGGCAGCGGACTGGCCGAAGACGTACCAGAACCCGAGCTATCGCAACGTCTTCGGAATCGGGATCGCCTTCGCTCCGCCGCACGCGATCTCCCGGCCGTACGCCACTCCCGACGGGATTGCCATCGCGCCGGCTCCCCCGCGCACGGGCATGCCTTCCGGCTCGATGGGGAAGGTCGTCGCGATGACCATCGCCGACATGATCCTCCACGGTGCTGCCGAGCCGACCCACACCGCGTCGATGGGCGAGATGGCGGCCGCCTGCATCGCGTCGACGGGCACCGGGATGCGCTCCGGGACTGCCGCGGCCATGTCGATGTCGCCGATCGTGCCCGACTACTCCCGCTACCCGGATACGGCCGGCCGGGATCCGAAGGAAACGACAGGGGACATCGGCCTGGCGGCGCACTGGGTGAAACGGATGCTGCACACGATGTTCATCTACAAGGCCAAGGCCTATCCGCTCTGGTATCTCATCCCCGAATAGCCCGCACCAGACGACTCGATCCAACGGAGAACAGCATGGACGACACCCAGCGCCGAATCAACGCGGCACCGCTGCCCGCGGCCCGCGAATTGCGGCGCCGGCGCAATCTCATCCTGCAGTTCCTGCGCTTCGTGCGCCTGAACTGGACGATGTACCGACTCGCCAGACACCACCACTAGGAAGCCGGGTCGCACCGGCGCGAAGGCCGTGCAGCCGGGACGGGCCGCTTGCGCAGGAGGCTAGTTGCAGGTGCAACGCTGCTCGGGCGGAACATCGGCCATGACGCTGGCGACGTGTTCGCCGCATCCGGCCCAAGTGATCTTGCCACAACGGTTACAACGGACTGCACTGCACATGGGGCGCTCCTTGATTGTTCCAACGGAGATTCCAGCATACCCCCCAGGGTATCAAGGGGCAAGTGGCAAGAGGGTTCGAAGGTGAATCCGGCACCCAGCGAGCCCCTCTCCTGCCGATGACGACCTAACATTGGTCAAATGGAAATGCAGAAGGCCCCTGTGGTGGCGGCCCGGCCGGGAGCCAAACGCGTCTCGTATCGATGGCCGTTGATCAGCGGCGTGGTCACCCTCGCACTCGCCGTGGCCCTCGGCACCCTGATCGCGCTGCGCGAGAACGGGATGCCGCTGTCCATCGACACCGAGTGGATGACGGAGCTGATCGAGAATCGCGCGCCGGTCTGGGACGTCCTGGCCCTGGCGATGGATTCCCTCGGAGGGGGTCTGGTCGCCATCCTGGTCCTGCCCGTCCTGATATCCGGCGCACTGCTGCTGGCAAGACGCCCCTGGGCCGCCGGCTACTTCCTCACGGCTTCGCTGCTGACCGGCGGCCTCGTCCAAGTGCTCAAGACCCTCTTCGGCCGGGCCCGCCCGGAGAACGTCCTGACGAACCTGGATTTCGGTTCATTCCCGTCCGGGCATGTGGCCAATGCGGCGACCATGGCCGTGGTTCTGGCGCTCCTCTTCCCGCGGGTGTGGGTTTGGGTGGCCGGGTCCGTGTACACGGTCCTGATGATGATCAGCCGAACCTACCTGGGCGCGCACTGGCTCACCGACACCGTCGGCGCGCTGTTCCTCGGGATCGGCGTCGCGGTCGTGCTCTGGGCGCCCGTTGCGGCGAGACTCGACGGCGAGCACGCCCTCGCGGGCAGCCGGCCGGCCCGCCTCTCCCCCGTGCTCCGGACGCTGCACGCACGGCTCATCGTCGAAGCCAGGCCCCTCGAGCCGGCCACCCGGCGGCGACTCCAGCTGGTTGCGGCCGGCCTGGCCGGTCTCGGCGCGCTGTGCTTCACGGTCATCCTCCTCTCGGTGCTCGGCCGGAATGGCCTCACCGCCATCGACGCGCCCGTGCAGGAGTGGCTGGCGGCCGGACGGTCCCCGAGCCTGACAGCGGTCATGATCGGGCTGGCCATCGTCTTCGGGCCGATCGCACTGCCGATCATCCTCCTCGTTGTGGCACTCACCTGGGGCATCGTCACCCGGCACGCCTGGCGGCCGCTCGTGCTGGCGACGGCCATGCTGACCGGGGTCGTGCTGGCGCAGATCATCGGGCACTCGGTCAACCGGCACCGACCGCCGACCGAGCTCATGCTCTTCGGCCCGGATCCATCGTTCTCATTTCCGTCCGGCCATGTCCTCGGCGCGTCGGACTTCGTCCTGCTCACGGCCTATCTCGTGCTGTCACGCCGGTGGAGCACCCGCGGTGCCGTCGCCGGGTTCGGCGTCGCGGCGGTCTGCATCATTGCCGCTGCCGTCAGCCGGGTCTACCTCGGCTATCACTGGGCAACGGATGCGCTGGCATCCGTCTCGCTGTCCCTGCTGATCCTGGGCTGTGTGATCGCCTTCGACACCTGGCGCGCCTCGCCGGTCGCGGAGACGGCCGACCCGGTGGAGACGGCCGACCCCGTCAGGTGAGCCGGGCGCGCCAGGCCCGGGCGAAGCAGTACACCCCGTAGGCGAGGAGCCCCACTCCGATCACGCCCAGGATGACCCCGCCAAAGGGCAGGGCCGCCAGGCCCTTCAGGGCTCCGTCGAGCCCGGTCGACTTGCTCGGGTCCAGGGTGAACGCCGCCACCAGGATGAGCACCGCCACCACGATCAGCGCGACGCCCTTGGCGATGTAACCGGCGATTCCCAGGGCGATGATCGCCCGGCCGGCGGCGCCGGCGGGCACCGAGAGGTCGGCGGTGAACTTCCTGAGCGCGCCCTTGCGCACGAAGTAGACACCGATTCCCAGCACGACGAGGCCGCCGAGCAGGAGCACGAACACCCCACCCGGAGCCTTCATCAGTGCGGCGCTGGCGTCGCGGGTGCTGGTGGCCGAATCCGTTGTGCCCCCGAAGGCGAAGGTCGCCGCTGTCCCCGCGAGCAGGAGGTAGACGGCGGCCTTGCTGACCTCGACGACCCGATGCGACCATTTGCGCTTCGGGTCGGCACCCTGGATCAGGAATGCCCCGAGGAGCAGCCAGAGCCCGAGGGCGAACAGCCCCACCACCACGGTCCAGAGCACGAAGACCCCGCCGGGGCTCGCCGCGAGCTGGCCGAGCGCCCCGGATTGGTCGGCGGTTCCGCCGCCGCCGACCGCAACGGCGATGGCGATGCCGGCGATCAGGATGTGCAGCAGGCCGTTGACGGCGAAGCCGAGGCGGGCCAGCGCCTGTAACGTGGTACTTCGTTTGGCCGCGCGGGCGACCTGGGCTGCGGGATCACTGTTCACGGCCCCAGCTTAGGTCTGCCGGCCCGATTCGTGGCAGGAAATCGGCGGGTGGGCCCGGCAGGCCGAGAGGTCGGCCTGCCGGGCTCGACCATTACTTGAGGATGCGAATGAGCTTCTTGTTGGCGAACTCCGCGATGCCGAAGCGTCCCAGTTCGCGGCCGAACCCGGACCGCTTGACACCACCGAACGGAAGTTCCGGGCTGTCCAGGAGCGAGCCGTTGATGAAGACCATCCCGGCGTCGATCAGGTCGGCCACGCGCAGGGCCTGCTCGGGGTCCGTGGTGAACAGGTAGGAGCCGAGGCCGTAGGGGATGTCGTTGGCCACCTGCACCGCCTCGGCCTCGTTCTGCACGCGGTAGATCGCGGCAACCGGGCCGAAGAATTCCTCCCGGTAGGCGTCGCTCTCCGGGGAGACATCGGTGAGGACCGTGGGCGAGAAGAAGGCGCCCTTTCGGCTCCCCCGGGCGTGAACGGTCGCGCCCTGGGCCTCGGCGCGCTGGACCTGTTCCTCGAGGCCCTCGGCGGCGCCGAGGGAGGAGAGCGGGCCGAGCGTGGTCTCCGGCGACGTGGGGTCGGCCGGCACGTTGCCGGTGATCTTCGCCGTGAAGCTCTCCACGAAGGCGTCGAACAGGTCGTCGATCACGATGAAGCGCTTCGCGGCGTTGCACGACTGGCCGGAGTTGTCGATGCGCGCCGCGACGGCCGCGTCGACGGCTTCGTCGAGGTTGTCGGTGCTGAGCACGATGAACGGGTCTGAACCGCCCAGCTCGAGCACTACCTTCTTGAGGTTGCGGCCGGCGACCTCGGCGACGGCCGCGCCGGCACCCTCCGAGCCGGTCAGGGACACGCCGCAGACTCGGGGATCCGGAATGATGATGTCGGCGATCTGAGCGCTGGACGCGTAGAGGTTGCGGTACGCGCCGGCCGGGAACCCGGCATCCGCGAAGATCTCTTCGATGGCGGCGGCGGATTCGGGGCACTGCGAGGCGTGCTTGAGCAGGATCGTGTTGCCGAGCACCAGGTTCGGGCCGGCGAACCGGGCAACCTGGTAGTACGGGAAGTTCCACGGCATGATGCCGAGGAGCACACCCAGGGAGGCGTTGCGGATGAAGGCCGATCCGTCGCCTCCGAGCAGCTCGATCGGCTCGTCGGCCAGGAACGCCTCGCCGTGGGTGGCGTAGTACGAGTAGATGTCCGCCGAGAAGTCGACCTCGCCGAGGGCCTGCTCGACGGGCTTGCCCATTTCGCGCACGATGAGCTCGGCCAGGTGCTCGCGGCGCTCGGTGTGCAGGTCGGCGACCCGCTGCATGAGGGCCGCGCGCTCGGCGACCGACGTGCCGCGAGAGAACTCACTGTGGGCACGGTCCGCGGCCCCGATGGCTGCGGTCACCTCATCATCGGTGGCGAGGGGAAAACTCGATCCGCTGGCTCCGGTCGCCGGGTTCGTGACTGTGTATTTGCTCATTGTCTCTCCAGGTGTCGTCGTTAACGCCGATCGAAAATGCAACCATCCTGCCGGGGCAGGGTCACTCGTGTGTGGTTACAGTCTGCCGTAGTCGCGGCGCGGATGGCCACGGCCCGAAGACCGCCCCCTCGCCTCAGACCGGCGGCTCCGGGTCGTACTGGATTCCCCGGCGCACGGCGCGGGCGCGCTCGAGACCGGCAAGGCGCCGCACCAGGTGCAGCGCCATGTCGATGCCCGCGCTCACGCCGGCGCTGGTGATGACATCACCGTCGTCCACGTACCGGTCCTGCTCTCGCACCGTGATGGTCGGGTCGAGTTCGGCGAGCAGGCCGAGGGCCCCCCAGTAGGTCGTGGCCGGCCGATTCCGCAACAGGCCGGCAGCGGCGTAGACGAGGGCGCCGGAGCACACGCTGGTCATCAGCGGCGTCTTCGCGTTCTGCGCCCGTACCCAGTCGAGGTGTTCCGGGTCCCTCATCAATGTCCGGGTTCCGTTGCCGCCCGGGTGAAGGACGACGTCGTAGTCGGGAGCGTCCGCGAACGAAGGGTGCGCGCCCAGGGTGAGGCCCTTGGACGCGAGCACCGGCTTGCCGTCCCTGGACAGCATCGATACCGCATACCCGTCTTCGGGGAAGGTGAGGGTCCAATACGCCAGCACCTCCCACGGGCCGACCGCGTCGAGTTCTTCGACGTCGTCGAAGAGGAGGATTCCAATGTTGCGTGTCATGGCACGTTCACCTTTCTTGTGGTTGAGTCCGAGAGTGGTTCGGGTCGGACTGCCTGCCGGAGGCCGGCCGCCGCGGGCCGGAGGAAGCAGAGGGCGACCAGGGCGCCGAGCGCCGCGACCAGGCCGGCGGCGATGAATGCCGCATGGAATCCGGCGGCGAGGGCCGGCACGTCGGCGATCCGGGCCGCGCCGGCCTCGCGGGCACTGAGCGCGGCGGCGGCACTGAATGCCGCGATTCCCACGGCGGCGCCGATCTGAGAGCTGGCATTCGACAGCCCGGATGCCAGGCCCGGCATCGTCGACGGAACCCCGGAAGCGATCACCATCGTTGACGGCGTGAAGCTGAGCGCGACGCCGGCGGCGGCCAGGAGCAGCCCCGGAAACACGTCGAGGCCGTACCCGGCGCCGGGCGGGGTGCGCGAGAGCCAGAGGTGTCCGCAGGCGAGCAACAGCAGGCCCAGGGTCAGCGTGCGCGCGGCGCCCAATGTGCGAATGATCCGGGGCAGGAGAAGCAGGGACACCAGGAATCCCGCGATCGATGTGGGCAGCATTGCCATGCCGGCCGTGCCCGGTTCGAGCTCCAGCACCTGCTGGAGGTACAGGGCGCTGAGGAAGAAGGTCGACACCCGCGCCGCGCCGCCGAGGAGACCCACGACGACTCCGGCCGACACCGTTCGTTCGCGGAACAGGGTGAGGGGGATGATCGGGTCGACGGCGTGGCGCTCGATGACGACGAATCCGACGATCAGGCCGATGCCGGCCAGCGCTCCGCCGACGGCCTGAACGGAGAACCAGCCCTGGTCGGCGATCGAGAGGGTCGCATAGATCAGGGCGAGTGCGCCTCCGGTCACGGAGATCGCCCCCCGCAAGTCGAAGGAACGCCGAACCCTGGGCCCCGATGGACCGACGACGAGCAGTGGCGCGCAGACGAACGCGAGGAGGGTGACGGGCACGGTGAGGAAGAACACCCATTGCCAGCCGGCAGCCGCGGTGATCAGGCCCCCGACCGAGACGCCGACGGCCCCTCCCGCCGCCGAGGCGGCGCCCCACGCGCCCATGGCCCTGGCCCGCTCGTCACCGGGGAATTGCAGCAGGATGATCGACATGGCGGCCGGGCTGAGCACCGCGGCACCCAGACCCTGCAGCGAGCGGGCGAGAATGAGCACCGCTTCGGTGGGAGCAAACCCGGCCATCAGCGTCGTCGCCGTGAAGAGTGCTGCCCCGGCCATGAACATCCGTCGGTTGCCGAACAAGTCGGAGGCGCGCCCGGACAACAGCAGGAAGCCGCCGAACGCCAGGAAATAGGAGTTGACCACCCACGCCACGCCCGTCTGGGTGAGGCCCAGGTCGTGCTGGATGGACGGCAGGGCGACGTTGACCACGGCCGTGTCGAGCATGACGACGAACTGGGCGGAAATGAGCGTCACCAGAGCGGCGCGGCGCCTGCGGCTCATGATCGCCGCCCGAGTCGGAGTGGTTCGACCGGGGAGAGGAGAGCGTGAAGCGTGTCGCGGAGCACCCGGGATGCGTCGTTTTCGGCGAGCCGGCCGGCCCTGATCTCGGACCCGGCAACGTGCAGGATCGCGTACAGGCAGGCCGCCTGCAGCCCGACGGTGAGGTCGGTCCGGAAGACCCCCTCGGATCGCCCGGAGACGAGCAGGGGCTGCAGGAGCAGCAGGGGGCGATCGTGGAAGTCGCGGACGCGTTCTGTCGGGACCTCGTGTTGTGCGGCCTCGAGGAACCCGGTGGACTGGGCGAATATCCGCCAGGACGATCGGACCAGATCCTCCAGGCACTCCCACGGCGCCCTGGCCAGGTCCAGAGCCGCCAACTGGGCCTCGGTCCGACTGATCGTCCGCTCGAAGACAGCGCCGATGAGTTCCTCCCGTGTGGCGAAGTACTCGTACACCGTACCCCTGGCCACGCCCGCCGCGATGGCGATCTCAGCGACGGTCGCGCGAGGCTTCTCATTCAGGCAGGCCAGGGTCGCGTCCATGATCGCGTTCTTGTTCCGAGTCGAATCAGATCGGGGCATTCTCATACCCACTAACTTATACATACTTGTTTGAGATATGAAATGAGTTGAGGAAACTTCTTTCATTCGGCGGCAGCGACGGGGCTGACATCTCGACCTGAAAATAAGTCTTGACATCTCAGACACGTGTGTATAGTTTATGAGAAACAAAGTCCAACACTCGTGTACGACTTAGCGGCGAGGGTCTCCCGGCCCCGCCGTCACCGCCACCACTTCGACAAAGGAGAAAGCCCATGCTCAACTTCTCTCGCCGCCCGGCCGAACCGGCTACGGTCTCCACCCCGTCCGTTCCCGACAGCCGTCGCCGGCCGTGGGCACGGAGGCTCCGCATCACCGGGATCGTGGCTGCGGCTGCCGTCGGTTTGACCCTCGTGTCCACGGGCGCGAACCTGGCCCTGGAGGGCGCTGAGCGCTCGAGCATCACGCCCTACGGGGAACGGATCGAGATCAGCGCCGGCTCGCTGAACGTCTACCAGTCCGGAACCGTCGGCCCGGCGATCGTGCTGCTCAGCGGTCTCGGCACCGCGGCGCCCGCGCTGGATTTCGCCCCGCTGATCCGGGCGCTCGGCAACCGCAAGGTCATCGTCGTCGAGGGTTTCGGCTACGGCTACAGCGACATGACCGCCCCCGCCCGCACTGTGGAGAACATCACGACCGAACTCCACGAGGCACTCACCGGGCTCCATGTCCCCGCACCGTACGTACTGGCCGGACACTCCATCTCCGGTTTCTACACCCTCGCCTACGCCAACCGTTACCCGGAGGAACTGTCCGCCGTCATTGGGATCGATCCGACCGTGTCCGCCGGCAAGCTGGGCGCGCCTTCGGTCGGCACCTCGACCGGCTCCCACGGTGGCATCCCCTGGTCCCGGATCCCGTCCGTCACCGGGCTCGTGCGCTGGGTCGACTCGATCGCGCCCAGCCTGGCCGAACCGGCCGGCGACGCCTTCACGGCCAGTGAGCGAGAACGCCTCCGCCTGATGTCGAGCTGGAACTTCTACAACCCCGCCCTCACCGACGAAACGCTGGAGATGGGCAACAACGCCCGGAAACTGCAGGGGCTCCGCTACCCCGACGGCCTGCCCGTGCTCGACTTCCTCGCCCAGGACACGATCGACTCCGACCCCGACTGGCAGAAAGCCCACGAAACGCAGCTCCAGAACGTTCAGCAGCACAAGATCGTCGTGCTCAAGGGCGGGCACTACCTGCACTGGACCCAGTCCACAGTGATCGCGAAGACGATCACCGACTTCCTGGCTCGGAACAACTAGCACGGCACGACGATCTGCCTCGAACCCTTCCCGAACCCATCCCGAAAGGATCACCACCATGGAATTCATCATTCTCGCGGCCATCACGTTCGCCGCCGCGGCGACAGTCCGGGCCATCACCCGAGACGGCTACACCCGCGTCGCGACCCGCACGCACCACACCGGCCCGGCGAAATGGAGCAAGTGATGGCCTCCGACCGAACCCTGGCCACGTTCGCCCGCCGTTGGCCCGGCAGGGTGCTCGCCGCCGTCGTTCTGCTCGCCATTCCGGCGGTGATGCTGTTCATGTCGCTGAACGGCGGCACCTACGCCGACGACAGCTGGACCGCCCTGCTCATGACGGGCGCACTGGCCCTGGCCTACCTCGTCTCACGCCGACTGATTCCCACGGTGGTGGTCGGAGCGCTCGTCGTCGGCCTGACCGCCTGGACCCTCTCCCCCAGCCTCGCCGACAGCCGCATCGGCGACGCGGCGGTCCTCGGCAGTTTGGACCGGGAAGCAGGCCAGGGAATGCTCGCCGGATTCCAGGACCTGGCGGTCGCCCGGGTCGACCTCGACTCAGCCCACCCGGTCCGGTTCGGCGGCCTCGGTGCCGACGAGACAACCCTCATGGAGGTCGGGTCGCTGACGAAGGCGATGACCGGACTCGTGATCAGGGACGCCGTGGACCGGGGCGAACTGCGCATGGACATCCCGGTGTCGACCTACCTGCCCCAGCTGGCAGGGTCGCCGGCCGGCACGGTCACCCTGAACGAGCTCGTCACCCACACCGCCGGCTACGCCGAATTCGGAGCCGCCAGCCTCCGCCGCGCACTCTGGGGCGCACCGCTCGGCCAAAACTTCCTGGGCACCGGCCTCACGCAGCTGCTCCAGGAAGCCCGGGAGGGAACTCTCCCAACCAGAGGGGCCTATGCCTACTCCACCCTGGGCGCCGCCATTGCCGGGCAGGCCGCGGCGGACGCAGCCGGGATGAGCTACCCCGACCTGATGCGCACCCGCCTCTTCGAACCGCTCGCGATGACCCACACCGTCATCGAAGACCAGCGCTCCCTCGTTCCGGGCGGCCGATCGAAGAGCGGCCTCCGCGTGCAGCCCTGGCTGCTGGACGCCTACGCACCGGGCGGCGGCGCCGTCTCCACCACCGGCGACCTCGCCAGGCTCGCCACCGCGCTCCTCGACGGCACCGCACCCGGCCTGGCCGCCCTGGACCCGACCACCGCTACAGACATGACGGGCACCCGCATCGGAGGCTTCTGGCACGTCTCCACCAGGGATGACGGCCGGACGCTCGCCTGGCACAACGGCCAGACCGGCGGCTATAGCTCCTACTTCGGCGTCGACCGCACCCGGAGCATGGCCGTCATCGTGCTCTCCGATGTCGCCAACCCCGCCGCCTACGACCTGGGCGTCGAACTCCTGGCCGACCGCGACTGACACCAGTGCAGGTCACACGAGGCTGACACTGGATTCACGCGTCCAGGTAGGCGACCACGTTGGCCGGAATCCCGAGCACCAGGGCATAGGCGTCGTGCGCGAGCAGAAGGCCCCGCGGATGCCGGGACACCTGCCAGCCGTGCAGGTCGAGGCCGCGCGTGAGGGTTTCAATCCACGCCTCCTCCCGTTCCCGGGCATTGCGCGGTTCGCGGTCCGCCCCGAGGATCACGCGGTATCGCACCTCCTCGACCGAGAGGCCGGACAGCTCCTCCAGGTGATGGTCGACGTCGAGGGCGACGGGAGCGAGGTACAGATCGGCCAGGTCATGTGGTCGTGTGCTCACAACCGCCTCCTTCAGTTGACCTCAACATAGCCGTGCACTCCGCCGAACGATAGCGAATTGACGGCATTGGACAGCCCGTCGAACGCCCTGACCGCCGGTCGGCGGTCGGCGAGCGCCGTTTCCCCCGGCCCTCAATATGATGAGGTCATGCCGACGCCCGTCCTGGCCACGAAACTCTTCGTTCCTGCTCTGCGACCCCAGGTCGTTCCTCGCCCGCGCCTGATCGCGCGTCTGAGGGAGGGCCTGCGCCCGGGCCGGAAGCTGACTCTCATCTCGGCCCCTGCCGGCTTCGGCAAGACAACTCTCCTCAGCGAGTGGATCGCCGACAGCCGGCAACGTGACGCGAGCGTTCGAGTGGCCTGGGTGTCCCTGGACGACGGCGACAACGATCCGGCCCGCTTCCTGACCTACCTCGTCGCCGCCCTGCGGAGTGCCGGGCCCGCTCAGCCGCCATCGGTCGAGCAGGCACTGACGGTCGAGCAGACGCTCACGGCGCTCATCAACGACATCGCACAGGCGCCGCACGACACCATCCTCGTGCTCGACGACTTCCACCTGGTTGATGCGGCACCGGTGCGGGATGCCCTCGCCTTCCTGCTGGAGCGCCTCCCGTCGAACGTTCACCTGGCCATGGCCGGCCGCTCCGACCCGTCGCTTCCGTTGGCCCGGCTGCGGGGCCGGGGCGAGTTGACCGAGTTGCGTGCGGCCGATCTGCGCTTCACACCGGACGAATCCGCTGCGTTCCTCAACGAGGTGATGGGCCTGACGCTGTCGGCCACCGACATCGCCGCCCTCGAGACCCGCACCGAGGGCTGGATCGCCGGCCTGCAGCTGGCCGCCCTGTCCATGCGGGATCGTTCGGACATCGCCGGTTTCATCCGGGCGTTCACGGGCAGCCACCGGTTCGTGATCGACTATCTGGTCGAAGAGGTGCTGCAGCGCCAGCCGGACGACGTGCGCAACTTCCTGTTCCGCACCGCCATTCTCGACCGGCTCAGCGGCCCCCTCTGCGACGCCGTCACCGGGCAGGCAGGGGGCGACGAGATGCTCGAGAAACTGGAGCGGGAGAACCTGTTCGTCGCTCCGCTGGACGACCACCGCCGGTGGTATCGCTACCATCACCTGTTCGCCGACGTTCTCCGGGCTCGGTTCCCCGCCGAGTGGCGCGACAGCCTTCCCGACCTCCATCGACGAGCCGGCGAGTGGTATGAGCGCAACAACCTGCCCGAGGACGCGGTCAGGCATGCGCTTGCCGCCGAGGACTTCGAGCGCGCCGCGAACCTCATCGAGGGGGCCGTGCCTGCCCTGCGCAAGGGCAGGCAGGACGCGACCCTGCTCGAGTGGCTCACGCTGCTGCCTGCCGAGGTCGTGGCTCGCCGGCCCGTGCTCAGCGTCTACCTCGCCTGGGCGATGCTCATTGCGGGCAACCTGGATGCCGTCGAACTCCGGCTGAGGGATGCCGAGGCTGGCCTGCGTGCGGCGGCCGGCGCAGGCAGCGGGCCCGGCGCAGCCTTGGCCGACGCAGCCGTGCCCGGCGCAGCCGTGGCCGACCCTGCCGCAGTCGGAGAAGAGCTTCGGCTGCTGCCGGTGATGATCGCCGTCTACCGGGCCTCGCTCGCCCAGGCGCTGGGTGATGTGGCCGGCACCGCGGAGCACGCCCGGCGCGCGCTCGACCTCACCGAGCCGGGCGATCACTTCGGACGTGCGGCGGCGGCCGGCTTCCTGGGCCTCGCCTCCTGGGCGAGCGGAGACCTTGAGGCGGGACTGCGGGCCTTCGCCGAGGTCAGGACGACACTGCGGCTGGCCGGCAACACCGCCGATGTGCTCGGCACCACGGTGGTGCTGGCCGACATGCTGATCCCGCTCGGTCGCCTGCGTGACGCCCGGCGGGCCTACGACGAAGCCCTGCAGGTGGCGAGCGCGCAGGGCGAGCCGGCTCCGCAGCCGATGGCCGACCTGCATGTGGGCATCAGCGAGCTGCACCGGGAGCAGGGCGAACTGGATGCCGCCAGGGAGCACCTGTTGGCAGCCCAGGCACTCGGCGAGCGCGCGTCCCTGCCCGAGAACCGCTATCGCTGGTTCGTCGCGATGGCGCGGGTCAGGGAAGCCGAGGGAAACCCCGACGCGGCGCTGGACCTGCTCACCGAGGCGGAACGCCTGTACGCGCGCGGCTTCTTCCCCGAGGTGCGCCCGATATCCGCGCTGAGGGCACGCGTCTGGATCTCGCAGGGCCGGCTCGCCGAGGCACGGGAGTGGGCGACCGGGCAGGGGCTCTCCACCGCCGAGGTCAGCTATCTGGGCGAGTTCGCGCAGATCACCCTGGCGCGACTGCTGATCGCCGAGCACCGGGCCGATCCGAAGCAGGGCGCGATTCAGGAAGCACTGGCACTGCTGGACCGGCTCCTCGAGGCGGCCGAGGCAGGGGGCCGCACGGGAAGCGGCAACGAGATCCTGGTGTTGCAGGCGCTCGCCCATCAGGCCCGGGGACGTCTCTCCCTCGCCCTCGCGTCCCTGGAACGGGTGCTCGACCAGGCCGAACCTGAAGGCTACCTGCGACTCTTCCTCGATGAGGGTGCTCCCCTGGCAGAGCTTCTGGGTGAGGCCGCGCACCGGGGAATCCGGCCGGGGCACCTCTCCCGGTTGCGCCGCGCATTCCGGCCGGCCACCGCCGGGGCCCAGCCCGTCGGGGCCCAGCCCGCCGTACCCCTGGCCGCCGGGGAGGCGCTGAGCGAGCGCGAACTGCACGTGCTCCGGCTCCTGGCCACCGAGCTCACCGGGCCGGAGATCGCCCGCGAGCTCTACCTGTCCCTGAACACGATCCGCACCCACACGCGGCACATCTTCGGCAAGCTATCGGTGAACAGCCGGCCGGCGGCCGTGCGCCGGGCCGAAGAGCTGGATCTGCTCTAGCGCCGGTCGCCGACGGCGACACCGACGGGACACCGACAGGGACTGACAGGAACTCTGACAGACAGGGGTGACATCATCGAAGGACAGGGCGGGCGCCGCTGACGCATTCGCGGCCCACCGCACCGCCATCGAAATGAAAGCCGCCGTGTGACCCACCCAGCAGAGCAAGCCGACATCCGCCTCATCGTCTCGGACATGGATGGCACCCTTCTCGATGACGACGGCCGCGTTCCCGACGCGTTCTGGCCTCTCCTCGACGACCTCGCGCAGGCCGGAGTGCTGTTCGTTCCCGCCAGCGGCCGCCAGTACCAGACCCTCCACGCGGTCTTCGGCGAGCGCGACGGCCTGCTCTACATTGCGGAGAACGGGGCCAACGTGGTCAAGGACGGCACCAGCATCGTGCAGGAACCCGTCGATCCAGCGATCATCGCCCCCATCGTGGACTGGGTGCGCACCACCGCGGCCGCCGGAGCCGACCTGGGGATCATCGTCTGCGGCGCCCGCTCCGCGTACATCGAACGCTCCGATCCCGACTTCGTCAGCCACGTGTCCCGCTACTACGCGGCACTCGAGGTCGTGGCGGATGTCCAGGTCGCCGCCCTCGATGACGTCGTCCTCAAACTCGCGATCTACGACGTCGGCAGGGCCGAGACCCGCACGGGACCGGCGATCCGCGAGCTCGACCTCCCGGCGGACGTTGTGGTCTCCGGCGAGAACTACGTCGATGTGATGGGCCAGGGAGCGAACAAGGGCCGGGCCCTGGTGCGGCTCCAGCAACAGCTGGGCATCAGCAGGGATCAGACGATGGCGTTCGGCGACTACCTCAACGACGCCGAGATGCTCGATGCTGCCGGGCATTCCTACGCTGTTGCCAACGCGCACCCGAGCATCCGTGCCCGCGCCCGGAACATCGCCCCCTCGAACTCGGAGGCCGGCGTGATCAGCAGCATCCTCGCCGCCCTGCCGCACCTGCAGGGCGAGCGCGCGACGAGCATCCTCTAGCCGTACGCGACCTGACCCCCCGGCGACGGGGAACCAGTCGTATGCTCGAAGCGGGTTGGATCGAGTCAGACGACGCCGGCGGGCAAACGCCCGCGGGCAAACGCCGACGGGCAAACGCCGACGGGCAGACGCCGACGGGCACCGCCAGGTCGGCCCGGCGCTACAGAGGGAGACACGATGAGCATCGCCACGCGCACGGACACGCAGACGCCGGCACTGCACGTTGCCGACAGCCACGATCGGATTCGCGTGCGGGGCGCGCGCGAGAACAACCTCAAGAACATCGACGTCGAGATCCCGAAGCGGCGGCTGACGGTGTTCACCGGCGTCTCCGGCTCCGGCAAGAGTTCGCTGGTATTCAGCACGATCGCCGCGGAGTCGCAGCGGATGATCAACGAGACCTACAGCGCCTTCGTTCAGGGCTTCATGCCGACGCTGGCGCGGCCCGACGTGGATGTGCTCGACGGGCTGAGCACCGCGATCATCGTCGACCAGGAGCGGATGGGCGCCAACCCCCGGTCCACCGTCGGCACCGTCACCGACGCCAACGCCATGCTGCGGATCGTCTTCAGCCGGCTCGGGCAGCCGCACATCGGCTCGCCGAAGGCCTACTCGTTCAACGTCGCCTCGATCAGCGGGGCCGGCGCCGTCTCGATCGAGCGCGGCGGGCAGACCGTCAAGGAGCGGCGCAGCTTCAGCATCACCGGCGGCATGTGCCCGCGCTGCGAGGGCATGGGCAACGTGACCGACCTCGACCTCGCCCAGCTCTACGACGACAGCAAATCACTGAACAGTGGGGCCCTCACCATCCCCGGCTACAGCATGGACGGCTGGTTCGGCCGCATCTTCAGCGGCTCGGGCTTCTTCGACCCGGACAAGCCGATCCGCGACTTCACCAAGACCGAGCTTCACAACCTGCTCTACAAGGAACCGACCAAGATCAAGGTCGACAACATCAACCTCACCTACGAGGGGCTGATCCCGAAGATCCAGAAGTCGATGCTGTCCAAGGACAAGGAGGCGATGCAGCCGCACATCCGGGCCTTCGTCGACCGGGCCGTCACCTTCACCACCTGCCCCGACTGCAACGGAACCCGGCTCAACGAGGGCGCCCGGTCCTCCACAATCGAGGGCATCAGCATCGCCGACGCCTGCGCCATGCAGATCAGCGACCTGGCCCAGTGGGTGCGCGGCCTCACCGAACCGTCCGTGGCGCCGCTGCTCGACGCGCTGCGGGAGAACCTCGAGTCGTTCGTGGAGATCGGCCTGGGCTACCTGTCGCTCGAACGGCCCACCGGCACGCTGTCCGGCGGCGAGGCGCAGCGGGTCAAGATGATCCGCCACCTCGGCTCCTCCCTCACCGACGTCACCTATGTGTTCGACGAGCCCACCATCGGGTTGCACCCCCATGACATCCAGCGGATGAACGGCCTGCTGCTGCGGCTCCGGGACAAGGGCAACACGGTGCTCGTCGTCGAGCACAAGCCGGAGACGATCACGATCGCCGACCACGTCGTCGACCTCGGCCCCGGCGCCGGTGCGGCGGGCGGCGAGGTCTGCTTCGAGGGCACGGTCGAGGAGCTGCGCACCAGCGGCACCCTCACCGGTCGCCACTTCGACGACCGGGCCGTCCTCAAACAGACGGTGCGGATGCCCGCCGGCTCGCTCGAGATCCGGGGCGCGACGGCGCACAACCTGCAGAGCGTCGACGTCGACGTGCCGCTCGGGGTGCTCGTCGTCGTCACGGGTGTCGCCGGCTCGGGAAAGAGCTCGCTCGTGCACGGCTCGATCCCCGCCGGCGACAATGTGGTCTCGATCGACCAGGGCGCGATCCGCGGCTCCAGGAGAAGCAACCCGGCGACCTACACCGGGCTGCTCGACCCGATCCGCAAGGCCTTCGCGAAGGCCAACGGGGTGAAGCCGGCACTGTTCAGCGCCAATTCCGAGGGTGCCTGCCCCGCCTGCAACGGCGCCGGCGTCCTCTACACCGATCTGGCGATGATGGCCGGCGTCGCCACCACCTGCGAGGAATGCGACGGGAAGCGGTTCCAGGCATCCGTGCTGGAGTACCACCTCGGCGGCCGCAACATCAGCGAGGTGCTCGAGATGTCGGTGACCGACGCCGAGGCATTCTTCGGCGCCGGGGAGGCGCGCACGCCGGCCGCGCACGCCATCCTGGACCGGCTCGCCGACGTGGGCCTCGGGTACCTCAGCCTCGGCCAGCCGCTCCCCACGCTGTCCGGCGGCGAGCGCCAGCGGCTCAAACTGGCCACACACATGGGCGAGAAGGGCGGCGTCTACGTGCTCGACGAACCGACCGCCGGCCTGCACCTCGCCGACGTCGAACGGTTGCTCGGCCTGCTCGACCGGCTCGTCGACTCCGGCAAGTCGGTGATCGTCGTCGAACACCACCAGGCGGTGATGGCGCACGCCGACTGGATCATCGACCTCGGCCCCGGTGCCGGGCATGACGGCGGCCGGATCGTCTTCGAGGGCTCCCCCGCCGACCTCGTCGCCGCCCGCTCCACCCTCACCGGCGAGCACCTCGCGGCCTACGTCGGAGCCTGACCGCGAGGAGACGCGCGTCCGGCCCTCAGCTGCCGGTCGTGTTGGCCGACGCCGCGGCGTGCTCTGAGCCTGCTTGCCCGGCCTCGGCGACCTTGCGCCTCTTGACCAGGACCGCGAAGTATGCGGCGGCAACGGCGCCAACCAGGCCGATACCGGCCGTGATCAGGAAGTACAGGTTGTTGGCGCTGGCCACGTCATCACCATAGGCGGTATAGATGGCGGCGCTGATCTGAGGCAGGACGATGTCGGGAAGGTACCCGACGAGCGAGATCAGCCCGATCGCGATGCCCGTCGCCGCCACAGGAACCCGGCAGTCTTCAAGCAGCGACCAGTAGACACCGCGGATGACGTAGACGAACAGTCCGACCAAGACCACCAGCACGTAGACCAGACCGATGGCAAAACCACCTGGCATGAGCGCCAACCCGATCAGCCCGACGGCCGCGGCCAGCATGGCGGCCGACAACACCCGAGACTTTCCGAGCTTGTCGGCGAGGTATCCACCACCGAATCCACCGATGGGCCGCATCCACATCACGACGACGGTGACGACTCCGGCGGCAACCGGGGTAACCGAGTGGTTCGTCGTCAGGTATCCGGAGAAGTAGTAGTACGCCCAGAAGAGGGTGTACCCACAGAACAGTGCGAACATCAAGACCCACACTTCACGGATCTTGAGGATGCGGCGAACGGCGGCGAACGTCGACTCGACCGGCTCGGCGTGGGTCTCCTCGGCTTTCATCTTCTCGTCGCTGGAAAGCACGAAGAAGAGCACAACGGCGAGCACGATGAGCACAGCGCAGTACATGTACACGACCGCCTGGAATCCTGCCGTGGTGTCGGTGATGTTCGACCCGCCGTCGCCGACGAACGCCGCGAAGATCCCGACCGCCACGGTGGCAAGGGCCGCTTCAACCACTCCTCGCCCGCCATCGAGGGCACCGAAGAATCTGCCTTCCTCGTTCTTCTCAGCGAGCAGGTTGACTGCCTTCAGGAGCGCACTCCAGAAGGTGAAGACGGAGGCAAAGCCCCAGACGAGGAAGACGTAGACCAAAGTCGACTTGTCCGGGATCTGGGCGTAGAACAATCCCGTGACCGCTGTGAGGGCCAACGAAAAGGTGATCATGTACTTCGTGGGGAATTTGTCGGCCAGCCATCCGCTGGGGAGGTAACCGATGACGAAGATGATGCCGAGCATCGAGTACAGATTTGCCAACTCGGCATTCGACATGTCGAAGACCTGCAGAATTGTCGCCTCAAAGTTCTGACGCAGGTACACCAACGGGTAGATGGAACCTCCCGCCAGAATCAGCAGCACGAGTTGGAAGATCTTCTTTGAGTGGCCGGTCTTATACATGTGCGATTGCCCCTTTGCGATCGTAGAGGATACGGTGCGTGCGTTGGAGGATGGCGTCGGTCTGCGCCGTGATGTCGACGGAGACCGCGCGGAGTTGGGTGTAGAGGTCGATGTTTTCGACGTTCGGCTCGAAGGTGTCCTCGCGATGCACCATCCTGCTGGAGGCGTCATCGAAGGTCGGGTACACACCGCAGGCGACGGCGACGCAGATGGCCGCGCCGAGGCCGGCTGCATTGCGCACCTCGTTGCGCACCACAGGAATGCCGAAGACATCGGCAAAGATCTGCATGCACAGGTCGCTGTAGGAACCGCCGCCGGAGACGACGAGAGTGTCGATGGTGATGCCCCGCTCCTCCTCCATGTTCACCATGTTCTGCTTCATGGTGAAGGCGATGCCCTCGAGGATCGAGCGGTACATGTGGGCATAGCCGTGGCGCTCATCGAAGCCGAGGAACATCCCCTTCTTGTACGGCTTGGTGGGCGGCGCGAGCCAGTCGAGCACGCACAGCAGGCCGTCACTGCCCG
This sequence comes from Cryobacterium sp. HLT2-28, assembly GCF_004402495.1. GTDB lineage: Bacteria > Actinomycetota > Actinomycetes > Actinomycetales > Microbacteriaceae > Cryobacterium > Cryobacterium mannosilyticum. Next base: position 83,249 of record NZ_SOFH01000005.1, read on the forward strand.
CCGGAACGTCAGACGCGACCGCGTTGAGGAAGTCGTCGCCGGTCATCCCTGCGGCTGCTGCGCCGTCGGTGATTTCCCGCCCGAGAAGGTTGCGGAGCCAGGAGACGGTCCACATGCCACGACGGATGCCTCCGCACTCGTAGATGTACCGGTGCGGTTCTGACGCGAAATTCGAGAAGAACGACGTCGGCTCGGCGACGAATTCCTTTCCGACGATCATGCCCGCGATGTACGTGCCCAGAGACACCAGGCCCGTCGTTTCGTCGCGGAGCCCTGCCCCGAGTGCTTCGGCGGCCTTGTCGTTTGCGGTGTGCACGACTGGAAGGCCCTGCGGGATTCCAGTGCTGGCCGCGAACTGCTCGTTCACGAAGCCGCCGACGTCGCCGGGCATCTGCAGCCGATACAACATGCTCCGGCTGACGTTGTACGTGTCGAATGTCTCCTGGTCGCTGAACCAGTCCCAGGTTCCAACGTCCATGGGCCATGGGCCGATGTAGTTGGCGATCGTGTCGGTCAGTTCGCCCGTGAGGCGCCCCATCAGGTAGCCCGATGTCGTTGTCACGTGTACAACGTCGTCGTTGGTCGGTTCGTAGGGCTTGGAGAGGCGTTCGTCCATCCAGCTCTGCACTGGCTCGACGAGAGTGCCGTCCGCGCGGGTGAGGGCGCGGCAACACCGGATGCTGCACAGGCCCACGCCGATGATGTCTGCCGGATCGCCCTGGAATGCCTGCATTGCACGCGACGCGGCGGCAACGATGGAGTCGTAGAGGTCGTCGTGTGGATGCTCGACAACGCCCGGTTCGGGTGTGTAGAGGGGCTCCAGGGCCTGGCTGGCTTCGCACACGACTCGTCCGTCGGTGTCAAAGATGACCACCTTCGAGCTTTGCGAGCCGCCGTCGATCCCCAGAATGTACTTCTTCGTCATTGTGAGATTCATGTTCAGGTCCCGGCGCTCAGCGCACCAGATAGCCCCCGTCGACGCTCAGGATGTGCCCGTTCACGTAGTCGGAGGCGCGGCTGGCGAGGAACACTGTCGCCCCCATGAGATCTTGCGTCTGACCCCAGCGGTTGGCCGGGATGTGATCGAGGACCCGCTGGTTGGTGTCGGGGTTGGCTCGGGTTGCGGTCGTGAGCTCGGTGGCGTAGTAGCCGGGGGCGATGCCGTTCACCTGGATTCCGAACTGCGCCAGCTCGTCGCAGTATGCCTTGGTGAATCCGGCGATGCCGTGCTTGGTGGCGGCGTAGGCGGGCGACCACTGGCCACCGAGGAAGGTGAACACCGAGCAGATGTTGATGATCTTGCCGCTGCGTTGCGGAATCATGTACTTGGCGCATTCGTGCGACATCTCGAAGGCAGCGGTCAGGTTGAGAGCAACCATCGGGTCCCACTGCGCGCGGGTGTACTTGGTGACGTCGGGCTCGTTGATGCTGCGGCCGGCGCAGTTCACGAGAATATCAATGCTGCCGAATTCCCGGACGCAGGCTTCAACAACTTTGTTGGGGTTTCCTTCGGCCGTGATGTCCGCCATGAGATACGAGTATTTTGAGCCGGCCGCCTCGACCAGCGCGCCGGTTTTCCCGTCGTCGGGCATGATGCTGACGGCGAACACGTTCGCACCGGCTTTGGCCAGCGCGAGGGTGAACGCCTGACCGAGCCCGGTGTTTCCACCGGTGACGATCGCGGTCTTGCCCTTGATTGAGAAGAAGTCCATCTGGAAGTCCGAGATGTTGACGTCAGTCATGCGTTTTCTCTGTTTCTTGTTCAGTGGGGTTGTGCGCGGGTGCGCCGGTCGGCACACGGTCATCGTGTGCCTTTCGGCGCACCCGCGCCGGAATGGGTGGCTACTTCTTGAGTGGGAAGATCGTTCCGCGGTTCATGATTCCGTTCGGATCGAACGCGGTTTTGAGGGTCTCGAGCATGTACAGCGACGAGCCGTATTCCTCGGCCAGGAAGTGCGTGCGGTGCTTTCCGACGCCGTGGTGGTGGCACATCGACCCGCCCAGCTTGAGGGTTTCCTCGACGATGATGTTCTGGATCGGGTCGTGGTAGGTGGCACGTTCTTCGGTGGGATCAACGTCGATCTTGTAGTAGTAGACGAAGTACATATTGGTTCCGTTGAGGTAGCTGTGGCTGGAGTGGCCGCCGAGCAGGCTGAACTCCGCCGAGATCTCATTCCGGATGCGAGCAAGCGCGTTGGTGTAGATGTCGTGGATGACGCTCCAATTGCCCGAGATCTCGGTGGTGAAACCGTTGATCAGGGTGTCCCGGATCTCGATTCGCTCCTCTTCGATCTTCGAGACGTCCCAGTTGAGGTTGTCGAACCAGTCCTCGATGAGCTTGTCCTCGACCCGATCCGCCGAGCCGAAGCCGGCGACGATCTCCTCGATGGCCGCTCCCGTCGCGTCGGCGATCGGCTTGGGTCCTTCGGCGACGAAGATGAGCACGCACCGCCCGTCGGAGAAGTGCTTGAAGTGGTACAGGCCGTCTTCCTTGTCGTAGAGGCGGGCAACGGACGGACGGTAACCCTGGGTGATGACCTCCCGGAGGATCTCCAGGCCGGTCTTCATGTCGTTCAGCAGGTAGCCGTAGAACTTGTTGTTCTCCGGGTAGTAGCGGAAGATCTTGACCGTGACCTCGGTGACGTAGTTGAACGCACCCTCATTGCCGATCACCAGGTGGCGGATGTCCGGCCCGGCCGCGCGTCTCGGCACGTTCTTGATGCGGCAGATCTGGCCGTTCGGGAAGACCGTTTCAACGCCGACGAGCATGTCTTCGATTCCACCGTAGAGGGTGGAGAACTGTCCGATGGAGCGGGTTGCGACCAGCCCGCCGTATTGCGCGAGGGGCTTGGACTGCGGCGAGTGCCCGGTGGTGTAGCCGATCTTACGGAGCTCATTCTCCAGGTCTTCGAGGCAGACGCCGCACTGCACGGTGGCCAGCATGTTGGCGGTGTCGATGCTCAGAATCTGGTTCATGCCGGAGCCGTCGACGACGATGGAGTCTTCGATCACCGTTTCGAGGCCGCCCTCAGTGGCTGAGCCTCCGGTCTTCGGAACGACGTTGATGCCGTTCTCGTTCGCGAATTTCAGCACCTGGGCAACCTCCTTGGGGGTGCCGGGCTTCACGACGGCCGCGGGCAACGGCAAGGCGTAGATGCCGAAGATGTTCTCGACTTTGTAGTACCGATCTGCGCTGTTGTCCTTCAACGTCTGCTCGTCGGTGATGACTCGCTCGCTACCGAGGATGTCAACGTAGGCACTAACGATCTGTTCACGGGTGAGGCGCATTATTCGACTGGTTCCGTTCGTTCTAGGTGTTCGTGTTTTGCGGTGTGAGGCACTGAACCCACCACTTCGTGGATTAACGACAAAAAAAGAACAGCGATCCCCTCAGAAGAGGGGGTCGCTGTTCTCTAAGTTTTAAGCAACAGTCCCGAACCAGGTCCGGAACGCGTGTGAAGTTGAAGGTTGAGCGGAAGCCTAGCATGGCCATTCGTCTCCCGCGCAAGCAGGTTCTCGAATGAGGCGCGTGGAACCGTGCCTGAGTCGCCCGGTAGAGTTCAGCGCATGGCTGACGAATCGTCCCGGATCAGCGACGTCATGTCGCTTCACCCCGTAATCGCGAGCATCAAGGATGAAGACGGGCTCAGGGCGGTTTTGCGTGCCCCCTGCCCTGTCGTCTTCGTTCTCTTCGGATCCGTGATGACCATTCAGGGCATCGTTGCGACCCTGAAGAACGCCGAGAAGACGGTATTCGTGGATGTGGACCTGCTCGACGGCTTTTCGAGCAAACCGATCGCAGTCGATTTCCTGAAGGCTCACACCCAAACCGACGGAGTTCTGAGTTCAAAGACCATCATGGTGAAGGCGGCGAAGGCTGCCGGCCTGATGGCTGTCCATCGACTGTTCCTCGTTGATTCCCTCAGCTACAACAACGTGTCCAAACAGGTGAAGATTTCGGAACCGGATGCCATCATGATCCTGCCAGGATGCATGCCGCGAGTGCTCTCCTGGGTGCGCGCCGACACCAACCTTCCCCTGATCGCGGGGGGATTGGTCTGCGACAAGGAAGACGTGATGGCCGCCCTGAACGCCGGCGCCAATGCGATCGCGTCTTCGAATCGCGGCGTCTGGCTGATGTAGCGGCCACCCGGCTCTGTGGTGCGCCAATCGGCGCCGGCGTTACCAGCCGTCGCTCAGCACCTGGTCGAGCGCGTCCACGAAGAAATCCGCGCTCTCCCGGCTCAGGCACAGGGGCGGCTTGATCTTCAGCACGTTCTGCCGCTCGGAAGTCGGCTGCACGATCACGCCGAGCTCCAGCATCCGTTCGCAGATGGCGGCGGTCTCGCTCGTCGCCGGCTCGAGGGTGTCCCGGTCGCGCACGAGTTCCACCCCCAGGTACAGGCCCAGGCCGTGCACCATCCCGATCAGCGGATGCCGCTCCGCGAGTTCCGCGAGCCGGCCTGCCAGGTGCCGGCCGACGGCATCCGCGTTCTGCTGGAGGGATTCGTCCCGGATGACGTCGAGCACCGCGAGGCCCGCGACGCAGCCGACCGGGCTGCCGCCGGCCGAGGAGAAGAAGTTGCCCTCCCCGGCCAGGGATTCGGCGATGTCCCGGCGGGTGAGCACCGCGCCGAGCGGATAGCCGTTGCCCATGGCCTTGGCCACCGTGATGATGTCGGGCACCACGCCCTGCTGCGCCGCACCCCAGAAGTGGCTGCCCAGCCGGCCGTAGCCCACCTGCACCTCGTCGGCGATGCACAGCCCGCCGCGGGCGCGGACCTGCTCATAGGCGAGCGCGAGGTAGCCCGGCGGCGGGACGACCCCGCCGGCGTTGCCCAGCACGGGCTCGCAGATGAAGGCGGCCAGGTCAGCCCCCGGGCCGTTCGGAGCATCGAGCAGCCGGGCCAGATCGGCCGCGTATCCCTGCGCCGCCCCGGTGCCGCGATGCGTCCCGCGATACGCGTTGGGAACATCCGCGATGTGCACCCAGCCGGGCCGGGAGGCCGCGGCGTGGGGGTTGTCGAAGGCCGAGGTGGACACCGCGTCGGAGGCCATCGTCCAGCCGTGGTAGCCCTCTCTGAGGGCGACGACGCCGTCGCGGCCGGTGTGGATCCGGGCCAGGCGCAGGGCCAGGTCCACGGCCTCGCTGCCGCTGTTGACCAGCAGCACGGTGTCGAGTGAGGGGTCAGGCGCTGTCGCCACGATCCGTTCGCAGAGATCGGCGAGCGCCGAGTAGAGAAAACGGGAGTTCGTGTTGAGCAGCTGCAACTGGTCGCTGACGGCCCGGCTGAACCGGGGATGGCTGTGTCCGATCACGGCGACGTTGTTGACAATGTCGACGTAGGAGCGCCCGCGGGTGTCGACGAGCAGTTCCCGCCAGCCGCGTTCGATCTGCGGCGGCTGTTCGTAGTACTTCTCCTGCGCGGCGGCCATCACCCTGCCGCGCCGGGCCAGTTCGGTCGCCGGATCGGCGACGGATGCCCGCGCGGCCAGCCCCAGCAACCGCGCCGGGTCCGGCACGAGGGTTGCCCACGCCGCGGCGCGGGAGGTCTGCGCGAAGGGCGGGGCGGCATCCGGGGCCGCCAGCCCCGGGCGGGCGAACTCCTGCACGGTCACCCGGCCGACCGGGCCCGCCGCCGACTCCCGGTCGCCGTTCGGGCGGGCAACACCCAGTGGCTCCCCCGCGGCGACCCACGCTCCCGGCACCTGGTTCGACGCGATCCCGCCGATGCGCAGTTCGAAACCGGCCAGGGCCAGAACCAGATGGTCGTCGCCGACCTCGGCGACCTCGGCGACCTCGGGCGCCACGATCTCCGACCCGGCAGGCAGGAAGACCTCGGTGAAGAGGGCGAAGGTGTGAGGTTCCGCGTGCGAGCGCGGCGGGGTTCGGGTGAGCCGGAACTGCCCATAGGGGGCGACGGCCGCGGTGCGCCGGGCGAGGGCTGCACGCGCGAGCTGCCATTCGGCATCCGTCTGCTGCCAGAGGCCGTCGGCCAGCAATGGGCTGGTCACAGAGAAGTCGAGCACCTCGTAGTCGCCGCCGGCCAGCGCGGGGATCATCGGGAGGAACGTTTCCGGCTCGGCCGGGGCGTGCGGCGGCCGGCCGAGCGCCAGCCGGATGGTCGCTTCCGCCTCCTCCCAGCCGATCGCGCTGGCCGCGGCGAAGACGCGCCACTCCGCGTCCATCCGGTGCCTGGCATAGTCGTTGTCCTCGTCGATCCGCACCTGCTGCTCGCCGCTGGCCACCAGCACCGCCCCGCGCAGCACGATCAGCGGCCACAGCGCGACGATCTCGTCGTCGGTCAGGGGAACCACCTCGTCGAAGGCGACGATCGCCGCAAGGGCGGCGAACGGATTGTCCGGCACGTGGTGCAGCACGGATGCGGCGGTGACCGCGAGTTCCGCGATCAGCCACCCTGTTCCGAGGTCGCCGAAGTCGATCACCCCGTCGGGGAGGTGGTGGCCGTTCGGCAGCACCCGGCAGATCACATTGTCATCGGTGATGTCCCCGTGGATCGTCTGCAGCCGGAGGGCCGGGATCACCGTCGCCAGGCGCGCGGCGGCGCTGTCGGCGATGGCGCGGAGCCGTGCCCGGGTGTCCTCCTCCGGCACCCAGTGCACCAGCAGGTCGACCACTGCCTTGGCGTTGCGCAGGTCCCACTGCAGCGTGCGGTCGAGCCCCGCCGCCGCGAAGTCCTGCAGGTGCAGAGCCGTGGTGCCCGAGAGCCGGCCCAGCGCCCTGACCACCGGCGGGGCCAGATAGCCCTGGGCCTCGAGGGAGGGCCCCTCGATGAAGGTCAGCAGCCGAACCGGGAGGGCGCCATCCGTTGCCGGCCAGTACTGACGGATGTTGCCGTCCAGCCCGCGCACCGGCTGCGGCACCCGCATTCCGCGCGCGGACAGGTGCTCCATCACCGCGTCCTGCGCGGCCAGCTCGGAGGCGGAGAAGGCGGGATTGTCGACCTTGAGCACGTAACGCGGCGCCCCGTCACTGGATGCGGCGTCGCGGGAGCCGATCAGGAAGTTGCGGTCCTGCTGGCTGCCGAGCTCGCGGGCCGTGCCCGTGATCCCGAAGAGGGACGCGGCCATGGTCTCGGCGTCCGCCGCGGTGACGTCCGGGCGCACGAGTCCCTGCCCACTGAAGAAATCAAAACCTGGCACGTCGACGCTCCTCGCAGATGGGGCAGTGAATCCTGCCAGTTTGGCACCACCGCGACCCGATCACCGCCCGGCTACGTCGGCGACCGACCTGGCCCGCTGAGAGGGCGCAAGCTGGCCCGGTCACCCAGCGAGACGGTGCCCGGGCGGATCACCCGGGCATAGACGCCGAACTCGATCTCGCCGGCGTTGAGCCGGTAACCGGCGAGCGTCTTGAGCAGGCTCGTGCCGCGTGCCCCGGTGTCCGGCTCGAGGTCGATGACCGCGCACCGCGGGATCCCGTGCCCCACGAGCAGCCGGGCACCGCCCAGGTCCAGTTCCCGGCCGGCCCAGGAATCCTCGGCGTGAGCCGCGGCGTCGCCGGTGTCGATCGTGAAAGTCGACCGGAACCGGCGCTCGTCGACGATGATCCCGGCCTCGTCGGCCAGGCGACCCAGCGACCCGGTCGTGGAGAGCGTGACGGAATCCCCGTAGACCACCGCACCCACGACGGAGCAGCGTGCCAGCACGACCGCTCGCCCGAGAAGCCGGGAGAATTCTTGGGCCCAGGGCCCGTGGACCACCTCCATGGCGGCGGCACGGCCCCAGTAGTCGAGTGCGAGGCGGCGCCCGCTCATCCGGGGAACCGCCTCGATGCGTTGCCCGTCGATCTCCACCGACAGCACCCCGTCGTCCCAGCGCGCGCCGCAGGTCACCAGAGACGGATGCTCAACGGTCCTGATGACCTGTCCGACCTCCAGATCGACGACCGCGAAGACCCGGTCTCCGACCGGCCCATCCGGCCCGAGCAGAACGTGGCTCCGCGACCGGTGGCGACCGCCCTTGAGCGCGCAAACACCGATGCCGTGCACGTGCATGATGATCACCACCCAATCGGCCGGATGCGGCCCAGCACAGCGTACCCAACAGCGCGCGGGGCCGTGCGCCCAGCATTGACCACACCACTGACCGCCAAATAATATATGATTCAACAAGCGATAATCGAACTGCGCGTTCCATTATCGAATCGACAGTGCCGTCCGATTCGCCCACACAGAGAAGTGAGGAAGCCGTGCAGTTCCACCACCACGGATACGTGTCCACCGATCCCCGCATACAAGACGCCGCGGGCGTCGGCCTCGATCGCCCCGACGAGCTCCCCGAGAACGTCGACGTTCTCATCGTCGGCACCGGCCCCGCGGGCATGATCACCGCCGCCCAGCTCTCTAAGTTCCCGGGCATCACCACCCGCATCGTGGAGCGCCGCGGCGAACGCCTGGCGATCGGGCAGGCCGACGGCATCCAGGCCCGCAGCGTCGAGACCTTCCAGGCGTTCGGCTTCGCGGAGCGCATCATCGCCGAGGCCTACCGCATCACCGAGATGGCGTTCTGGAAACCCGACCCCGCAGACCCGTCCCGCATCGTGCGCACCGCCCGCGCCGTCGACGACCCCACCGGCATCAGCGAGTTCCCGCACCTGATCGTCAACCAGGCCCGCGTGCTGGACTACTTCGGCGAGGTGATGGCCGATTCGCCGACGCGGATGAAACCCGATTTCGGCTTCGACTTCCACAGCCTCGTGAACACCGACTCGGGCGAGTATCCCGTGACGGTGACGCTCGTGCACACGACCGGGGAACGGGCGGGCCAGGAGCGCATCGTGCACGCCAAGTACGTGGTCGGCGCCGACGGCGCCCGGAGCGCCGTGCGCGACTCGATCGGCGCCGTGATGGCCGGCGACCAGGCCTTCCACGCCTGGGGAGTGATGGACGTCCTCGCGGTCACCGACTTCCCTGACATCCGCACGAAGTGCGCGATCCAGTCCGGCTCGGGCGGGAACATCCTGCACATCCCCCGGGAGGGCGGCTACCTGTTCCGCATGTACGTCGACCTGGGCGAGGTGGCCCCCGACGACAACGGGGCCGTGCGCAAGACGACGATCGAGGAGATCATCGCGAAGGCGAACGAGATCCTGCACCCCTACACGCTGGACGTGAAGAACGTGGCCTGGCACAGCGTGTACGAGGTCGCCCACCGGCTCACCGACCGGTTCGACGACGTGCTCCCCCACGAGATCGGCACCCGCACCCCGCGCGTGTTCATCACCGGTGACGCCTGCCACACGCACAGCGCCAAGGCCGGCCAGGGCATGAACGTGTCCATGCAGGACGGCTTCAACCTGGGCTGGAAGCTCGCCTATGTGCTCGACGGTCGCAGCCCCGAGTCGCTGCTCGGCACCTACTCCGCCGAACGCCAGGTGATCGCGAAGAACCTGATCGACTTCGACAAGGAGTGGTCGAGCCTGATGGCGACGAGGCCGGAGGACCTCGAGGTGCCGCTGGAAGACTTCTACACCCGAACGGCCGAGTTCCCGGCCGGTTTCATGACCCAGTACCCGCCGTCGATGCTGGTCGGCGAGGCAACGCACCAGGATCTCGCCACCGGGTTCCCGGTCGGCAAGCGCTTCAAGTCCGCCCCGGTCGTGCGGGTCGCCGACGCCAACCCCGTGCAGCTCGGGCACCACCACCGTGCCGACGGACGCTGGCGGGTGTACGCGTTCGCGGATGCCCACCTCTCCGGTGAGCCCTCGGCCCTCGCCGACTGGGCGCACTGGCTTCAGACCTCGCCCGAGTCGCCGCTTGGCGTGCACACCCCCGCGGGCAGCGATATCGACAGCGTCTTCGATGTCAAGGTGGTCTACCAGCAGGACCACACCGGCGTCGACGTCGGCCGGGTGCCCGAGGCGTTCCTGCCCAGGACCGGCCCGTTCGAGCTGATCGACTACGAGAAGCTGTACGCCGCCGACCCGGAGCACGACATCTTCGAGCTCCGCGGGATCAGCCGGGACGGCGCCGTCGTCGTCGTGCGCCCCGACCAGTACGTGGCGAACGTGCTGCCCCTGGCCGCGACGGGCGAGCTGGCCGCGTTCTTCCGGCAGATGCTGCTCCCCCGGTAGACGTCACCGCCCGGCGGCCGCGCTCCGCTACTCGGCGGGCGGGCGCTGCCGTTGCCGTTTGGTTTCCGACCGCTGCTGCTTGGCGGCCAGGTGCCGCCGGCCCGACCCTCGGGTGGGTTTGGTCGGGCGGCGGGGAGCCGCCGCGGGGGCGAGCCCGTCGGCGACGAGGTCGGCGAGCTTGGCCAGGGCGATCTCGCGATTGCGCAGCTGCGATCGCCGCTCTGAGGCGGTCACGGTGATCACCCCGGCGATGAGCCGCCGGCCGAGGCGGGTGATCAGCAGCATCCGCTGATCGTCGGTGAACGCGGCCGACTCGGCGACGTTCCAGAACAGTTCGACCCGGCTGTCCGAGGTGTTGACGTGCTGGCCGCCCGGGCCGGACGACCGCGAGAACCGCCAGCCGAGTTCCGACGCGGGAATCGTGAGCGCGGGTGACACCTCCAGGTCCATCCCCCCAGCGTGGCACGATCCGAGGTCGAGCGAGCGCCGCACGGGGCTCTGAGAGCGAACGCGTTGCGCTCAGGCGGAGCCGGCTGGGGGTTCGCCGTGCAGCGGCAGCGTGCGCACGCTCTCGAACTCGCGCAATCGGCCGTCCACGGGGTCGGTGAATCGCACCTCGCTGGCCAGGAGCTGCAGCGGGCGGGTGAAGTCGTCGATCTCGACGTCCTGGACGACCGGGTACACCGGGTCATCGATGATGGGAATGCCGAGGCCCAGCATGTGCATCCGCAGCTGATGCGTGCGCCCGGTCCTCGGCGTCAGCCGGTAGACGGCCGCGTCCTCGACGACCGTCTCCAGCTCGATCAGCGACTCCGCGTTGGGCGGCAGGTCGGCCACCAGCTCGGCCTGCCACTGGCCTCGGCGCGTGGTGAGGTGGTTGCGCACGGTGACGGGCAGATCCAGATCGGGCCGCAGCGGGGCCAGCGCCCGGTAGGTCTTGCCGACCTCGCCGCGCTGGAACATCGACTGGTACGCCCCGCGCCAGCGTCGTTCGGTGGCCAGGATCAGCAGCCCCGACGTCACCCGGTCCAGCCGGTGCAGCGGCGAGAGCTCAGGCAGTCCGAGCTCGGCGCGCAGGCGCACCACCACGCTCTGCAGAACGTGCCGGCCGCGGGGGATGCTCGAGAGAAAGGCCGGCTTGTCGATCACCACGATTCGCGCGTCCTGGTGCACGATGTGGACGATCCCGGGCACGAAGGCCTCATCGGCGAGATCCCGGTGGAACCAGACGAAGGTGTGCGGCGCATACGGGTCGCCGTCGGCGACCGGCGTGCCCGAGTGGTAGGTGAAGCGCTCCCCGGCCAGAAACCCGGTCACGTCGACGAACTCGGACAACCGCTCGTTCAGCCAGGCGCCCATGCTCGGCCACGGGTGCGCTGGGGCGCTGCCCCGTTCCGGGGTGCACACCCACGCCGCATCGAGCCCGTGACGTTGCGGCAAGGGTGAACGCGGGGGCATCACCGTATCGTACGTCTCACGCGACCTGCCCGCACGAGGAGTCGACGCCCGCGGCGGCCCACTTCCCCTCCTGCCAGGACACACTGACCACGCCACAATTCGGCACGCTCGCGCCGAAGCGATGTTCGGGCACCAGGCTGCGAAGCAGGCTCCCGAGCACACTTCCGTGGGTCACCACGAGCACGTCGCCGGCATCCTGCTCGGCTGCGCGCCCTGCCGCGGCGACCACGATCTCGAGTGCGGCCGTGACGCGTGCGGTGACATCGGCCCCGGTCTCGGCGCGGCCGATCGGGTCGAGGCGATGGATGCTGTCGATGACGCTGTCGAAGCCGTCGGCCGTCACTCCCGGCCAGTCGGCCGGGCTCGGGGCGTAGCGTTTGCCGTGCGCCTCGAAGACCGGCGTCCAGAGGTCGGCGTTGGGCTGGCCCTCCCAGCTGCCGAAGTGCCACTCGCGCAGTTCCCGCAGCGGCGTCGGCTCCAGCTGGGGATGCCCGGCGAGCGCCGCCGTCATCGTCGTGCGGGTGCGGGTGAGATCGCTCACGAACGCCGCGGCCAGCGGAACGTCACGCATCCGTTCGCAGAGGGCGGCGGCCTGGCGTTCGCCGCGTTCGGTCAGCGGAGAGTCGCACCAGCCCTGCAGTTGCCCGCTGACGTTGAAAAGGGTTTCCGCGTGCCGGACGAAGTGGATCTGGGCCATGGTGGGTGAGGCCTTTCGGTTGTCTGGAGCATTCCGGGCGCGCAACAGCGCCGAAAATCGGAATCAGGCCAGGAAGAATTGGGGGCCGGTCAAAAGTCTAGGCCGAGAGAATCGCTCTCAGAACAGCGGCCAGGGCACCGCGGGCATCTGCCCGTGCGGGGCGGGGAATCGCCCTTCGGCGCGCAACCGGTCGCAGCGTGCGGCGAGGGCGGCGATCTCCGGGTCGCTGAGCAACCCGGCGAGGGTCTCCCCGAGCCCGCCGGCCAGCTGGGAGACGACCCGGTCGATCCCGGCCAGCTCCTCGGCGGTGAGCGCCTCACCTATCCACCCCCAGAGCACGGTGCGCAGCTTGTGGTCGGCGTGGAAGGTGAGTCCGTGGTCGACGCCGTGACGGTGGCCGCCCGGCATCGCGAGGATGTGGTCGCCCTTGCGATCGGCGTTGTTCACGACGATGTCGAACACCGCCATCCGTCGCAGCGCGGCCGAGTCCTCGTGGATGAGCGTGACCTGGTCGCCCTGCTCGTCCGTCCCGTCGAGCACGGGGCGCCAGCCCGCCTCGGGCACGGCTCCCGATCCGACCAGGTCGACGGCATCCTGTTCGGGGTCGGACTCCTGCCAGAGCTGCACCATCCCCCGGCCCATCGGGCCGTCGCGCAGCCAGGTGCGGGGCACCACGTTCCAGCCGAAGACCTCCGAGACCAGGTACGCCGCGACCTCCCGGCCGGCGAGATCGCCGTCGGGGAAATCCCACAACGGATGCTCGCCGGCGATGGGCTTGTAGACGACCGTGACGCCGCCGATGCTGCCGAGGAAGGTCGCGTTCGAGGCCGTCGTGATCCGGCCCGTGAGCTCGAGCTCGCCGTCGCGGAGGTCGGTATCGGCATCCGCGTCGGAGCCGGCCTCGGGCGGCATCAGGGACTGCCGGGGAGGGCGCAGGTGTGCCCGTCCTCGTCGATGGGCTCGCCGCAGAACGGGCAGAGTGGGCGGCCTGCCCCCACCACTTCGCGGGTGCGCTTCGCGAACGCCCGGGCGGTGCCGACCGGCATCCGCACCAGCAGCACATCCTCCGGCTCCGGCGCGGCCTCGTCGAACTCGTCGGCCTCGCCCTCCAGGAGCGGGTAGGCCTCGACCACGACCTGCACGGTCGAGGGGTCCCAGGCCAGGCTCATCGAGCCGGTGCGGAATTCCTCCGCGACCGGCTCGTCCAGCGGGTCGTTGTCGACGAGTTCGACGGGAGTGCTGGTGGGGATGCTGAACGGGTTGCCCGTGTGGCTCATCAGCTGGTCGAGCATCTCGTCGATCTTCTCGGCGAGCAGCGCGGACTGCTGCTTCTCCAGCGCGACGCTGACGATGCGGGCTCCGTCGCGCACCTGAAGATAGAACGTGCGCGACCCGGGCTGGCCGATGGTGCCGACGACGACCCGGTCCGGCCAGTCGAACTCGTGGACGATTGTGGGCATGTGGGTATTTTAGGCGCCGGATGCGTGCGGCGCCTGACCGGCCCCGCCACCGACCGGTGCGTCGGCCGGCGGGGCTCCGGCGCCCAGCCAGGAGAGGTCGCCGGCGTCGGTGTTGACCGCGTGCACGCTCGGCCGGCCGGCGCCGTAGCGCACGATCGAAACGGATGCGGGGCCCACGTTGATGCGCTGGAACAGGTCAAGGTGCATGCCGAGCGCGTCGGCCAAGACCGACTTGATGATGTCGCCGTGGCTCACCGCCACCCACACGGCACCGGGCCCGTGCTCTGCTTCGAAGGCCGCGTCGAGGCGCCGGATCGCGGCGACCGACCGGGCCTGCATCGCCGGCATCGACTCGCCGCCGGGGAAGGTGACGGCCGACGGCTGCGTCTGCACCACCGACCAGAGCTCCTCCGCGGCGAGGTCACGCAGGGTTCGGCCCTGCCACTGCCCGTAGTCGCACTCGGTGATGCCCTCCTCGATCGGCGTCGCCAGGGAACCACCCTGGCGGTCGAGGATCAGTTGCGCCGTCTGCCGGCACCGTTCCAGTGGGCTGGAGACCACGGCGACGAGCGGCACCGCGGCCAGTCGCGCACCCGTCAGGGCGGCCTGGTCACGGCCGAGCTGGTCGAGACGGACTCCCGCGGCCCGCCCGGCGAGGACTCCGTCGGCGTTCGCGGTGGTGCGGCCGTGCCGCACGAGAAGGACTGTGGCCATGGGTACAGCCTAGAGAGCCGCCGTGGAAGCGGACTCCCGGGTCAGCGGACGCTCCTGATCGGCAGGATCGCCAGCGCCCCGACAAAGACGATGACGCCCGCCACGACGAACAGACCCTGAAAGCCGAAGACCGTTCCGATCAGCGCCGCGGACAGGGCGGGCGCGAGAGCCGTCGGAATGCCGGTCGCCATGTTGAGAATGCCGAGGTCTTTGCCCGCGGTCTGCCCGGCCCGCGGCAGCACCTGGGTCATCAGCACAACGTCGGACGCCTGGTACATCCCGTAGCCGAAACCGGTCAACATCGACATCACGGTGATCCCGACCAGGGTCGGCAGTGCGATCGGAACGACCAGGCCGGCAATCATCACTCCGGATCCGATCCAGATGAAGATCTTCCGCCGGCCGAGCCGGTCGGAGAGGAAGCCGGTCAGCAGCACAGCGATCACCATCCCCGGCAGGGCGGCGAGGCCGACAAAGCCGACGTTCGCGTTCGCCTGCGCGAGCGACAGCCCCGCGTAGTTCGTGAGCAGGAAATAGGTGAAGGTGCTCACCGAGGAGAATCCGAGCACGAACAGGAAACGCGCGAGGAACACCCACCCGAACTCCGGATGCTTCCTCGGACTCAGCCAGAACTGGGTGATGAAGGTGCGCAGGGAGAAGGGGTCGAGGCTGAGCTCCGTCGACGAGTAGTCCCGGTTGAGGATCAGGAAGAGCAGCGTCAACACCAGCAGCATTACGGCGAACGCGACGTACGCGACGCCCAGCTGCGCCGCCAGCATCCCCGCGATCACCGAACCGATCGTCGCCCCCAACATGGTCCCGGCACCGATCATGGCGGATGCCCCGCCCCGCCGCGCAACGGCGTAACGGTCGGGCAGCGTCGCCGTGAGCGGGGAGATGAGCGAGTTGATCCCCAGGCTCAAGACCGCCGCGGACAGGCCGACCGCCACCACGCTGGTCGATGCGCTCAACGCCAGTAGCGCCGCGGAGCCCAGTCCCGCTCCCAGCAGCATCCAGAGCGCTCGACGGCCGAACCTGGATCGGGTGCGATCGGAGAACGCGCCGATCAGCGGTTGCGACAGTGTCGTCACCACCGCGAAGAGCGTCGCAATGACCGCGAAATCGTCGATTTTGTTCGCCGGGTCGATGATGCTCAACTGGTTCGGGATCAGCACCGCCGCCACCGCCCCGTAGACCCCGTAGATGGCGAGCGCCTGCACGAGGAGCCACGCGGTCAGCCGGCCCGTGGCAGGGCGGGCGATCTGCTGCACCGGGGCGCCGGATCCGTTCGAGGGGAGACCGGCACCCGAATCAGCCGCACGATCGGGCAGGGTCATGCGGGTCCCTTCCGCTTCGGTGGATTCAGGCTAGGGCATGAGTGGTCGTTTCGGGCCTCACCGCTGGGCCGGATCCTCGCCCTGCGGAACGACCCTAGGATGGTCCGATGCAGTTCTCCCTGTGGTTGGCCCTTGTCGGCGCGGGCACGTTGATCAGTTTCACGCCCGGCGCGGGCGCGATCAACACCATGAGCAACGCCCTGAACGCGGGATTTCGCCGCTCCATCTGGGGAGTCCTCGGCCAGCAGGCCGCGCTGCTGATCCACATCGTGATCGTGGCGCTCGGTGTCGGTCTGCTCGTGGCCAGCTCCCCGATCGCCTTCAACATCATCCGTTACGCCGGCGCCGCCTACCTCGTCTATCTGGGCATCCGGCAGTTTCTCGCCAAGCCGGAACTCGACTCCGAGCGGGCGAGGGCGCTGAGCGACGAGCCGCGCTGGTCGATGTTCCAACGCGGCCTGTGGGTGAACATACTCAACCCCAAGGCGATCGTGTTCTTCCTGGCGTTCCTGCCCCAGTTCATCCGGGTCGACCGGCCGTTGCCGGCCCAGTACCTGATTGTGGCGGCCACCGTCGTGGCGATCGACGTTCTGGTGATGTGGTTCTTCTTCGCCGGGACGGCCCGCTCATTCCAGCGATTCACCCGCGACGCCCGCGGCCAGCGCGTGCTCAACCGCGTCTTCGGCGTGCTCTTCGTCGGCGTCGGCGTGCTGCTCGCGTTCATCCACTGAGCGCTCAGGGCGCACGCCGAGCAGGCAACTGGACGAGGCGGGTGAGCTGGATCAGGTTGCCGCAGGTATCGTCTACGCCGACCCCAGGTGATCAGCTGACGTGGATGTGCGGGCGTCGCTTGGCGTTGGGTTCCGATTCGCGCAACACCTCACGGGTGACGGGGGCGATCTCGCCGAGTCCGGTGAAGAAGAACTTGAACATGTTGGAGATCGGGTTCCCCTGGGTCCACTCGAAGTAGATCTCCGGGATCAGGCCGGTCTGGTCGCGGATCTCGAGCAGCACGGCGGCGATCGTGTTGGGCACGTTGCCGCTCGTCACCTGCAGCACGCGGTACCCGTGCTTGGCGACTCCGCGCACGAGTAGATCCTCCTCGAAATCGGACGAGTCGGAGGGGTGAACTTCGAGGAACATGATCGGCGACCCCGGCGGGATGTGCCCGAATCGACGCTCGTCACGGCTCTTGTTGCGGTACTCGGCCTCGGTGTCTTCATCGGGCTCGTGCGAGATGATCCGAATCACGTCATACTCCTCGGCATCCGACATGACGTAGTCAAGTGCGTTGGAATCCAACACGACCGAGGTTGCCCGAAGTTCGAAGGAACGCCGAATACGGGAGAGGATCGAGGTTGCCATGATGGCGAGAATGAAGAGGCCCGCGATCCGCACGCCATCCGGGCGTTCAAAGACGTTGGCGACCGTCGTATAGACCAGGATCACCGCCGTGACGCCAAACCCCAGCGTGCGCCAGCGCTGCTTCTTTCGCCGGGCTGAGAGGGTCACCGCGATGGAGGCGGACGTCATCAGCACGAGCACGCCGGTGGCGTAGGCGCTGCCCTGGGCGTCAACGCTCGCCTGGAAGACGACAGTGAGCAGGAAGGCGATGCCGATGAAGACGAGCACGAGCGGGCGGACGGCCCGGGCCCATTGGGGTGCCATCCCGTACCGCGGCAGGTAACGGGGAACAAGGTTGAGCAGGCCCGCCATTGCGGACGCGCCGGCGAACCAGAGGATGCAGATCGTACTGATGTCGTATGCGGATCCGAAGACGGGGCCGAGGTACTCGTGTGCGAGATAGGCGAGGGCGCGGCCGTTGGCCGGTCCGCCGGGCTGGAAGTCCTTCTGCGGGATCAGCAGGGTCGTCACAAGGCTGGAAGTGATGAGGAAACCGCTCATGATGAGCGCCGCCGTGGTCAGCAGGCGCTTGGTGCCGCGGATCCGGCCGGCCGGGTCCTCTTCGGTGTCGCCCGGGTCACCGGTCACTTGCGGCATCACGGCGACCCCGGTCTCGAAGCCGGACAGGCCCAGCGCCAGCTTGGGGAACACGATCAGAGCGATCCCGACCATGACCAGCGGATTGCCGTGTTGCACGGTGAGGGCGGCCCACCAGTCCGTGATCAGGGTCGCGTGCCCGGCGACGTGTCCTATGGCGACCAGGATCACGACAAGATTGAGGAGCAGGTAAACCGCCACGAGCACGACGGCGATGCCGATGGCCTCCTTGAAACCACGGAGGAAGACGATGCCGAGCAGCGCGACCAGGAACAGCGTGACCAGCACCTCCTGGCCCTGCATCCACGAGGGAGCGAACGGGTTCTCGATCGCGTGGGCTGTGGCATCCGCCGCCGACAGGGTGATCGTGATCATGAAGTCCGTGGCGGCGAACCCGAGCAGCACGAGCACGAAGAGCTTGCCGGCCCACCAGGGCAGCAGGCGTTCCAGCATCTGGATCGAACCGGACCCGTTGAAGCTCTCCTGCGCAACCCGTCGATACACCGGCAGGGCGCCCAGAAGAGTCAGGACGACCAGCACGATGGTGGCGATCGGCGACAGCAATCCGGCTGCGAGGGCCGCAATGGCGGGCTGATAGCCGAGAGTCGAGAAGTAGTCGACGCCGGTCAGGCACATCACCCGCCACCAGGAATGCGTCTTTTCGATGCTGGCGGCATGCGGCCCCACGTGCTCGCCCCGCTGGTTGACGAGGCCCTTGAGCATCCACGTGCGGACGCCGTCGGAGAAGACGCGAGATTTGGTCACCCGCAAACATTACGCCGTGCCGGTCAATGCCGTGTGCGCCCAATCGTGGGGCTGAGACGATGGCTGCCTTATTGGCGGGTTGCTTCCAGCACCGATTTGAGTTGTCCAAGCTGAGCGACTTCGGCCTGCATCGACCTGGTGATCATGGACCCCATGATCTTCATGAGCCCCTTCGCGTGGAAATCGAGGATGAAACGAACCGTGGTGCCACCGTCGTGTTCCGTGAGAAGGTATCTTCCCGTTGGTCGCGCCGGGACCGTGATCACCCGAAAGGCCAATTCTTTCCCCGGTAGAGCAGTTGTGATCTCATAGTCGCCCTGAATTGACCGGCCGCCAGGGCCGATCAAGGTCTGGCTGTAGACGGCGCCTGACGTACCGCCCCTGCCGCTCGCCAGGGCGATACTTCTCACGCCGGACCGCCATGTCGGGTTATTCACGCCATGCGCCATGTCGGGTTATTCACGCCATCCGCCAGGAAGGCATACACCTCTGCGCCCGGGCGGCTGATCTTGATTTCGTTCTCGGCGTGCGCCATGGGTCTCCTTGAGTGCTCCGATGTCTCTACATCATGGCGCAGCACCTGACCGTGTCGAATGGCGGGGCTTCCCCATTCATTCACGGATCGCGGAAGATCGGTGCGTCCGGCACGCATGGTATCCGCGCGCCATGAACGAACCCGGGTGTTCTGCCGGTTCGAAAACGAGCACGCGAGTCAGCTCGTGACGGATGCCATCTTCCCGGCGACGCAGACAACCACAACTTCTCCGACAGGACCGCGGGTTATGAGAATGCTTTGGCGATGCTGATCACGGCGGGGGTCAGCAGAACGATGAAGAGCACCGGCAGGATACAGAAGACCAGCGGGAAGACGACCTTCACTGGCACCTCCATCGCTTGTTCTTCGGCGCGCTGGTGTCGACGCATACGCATTTCAGCGGCCTGAACGCGCGGGACGTCGGCGATCGCGATGCCGCAGGTGTCGGCTTGGATGACGGAGCGAGGGAACCGTCCGAGGTCCGGTGAGGACATGGGTTCGCTGAACGCCTGGTAGGCATCTTTCCGGGCCTGTCCAACGCTCATGTCCTGCAGGGTTCGGATGACCTCCTCGGCGAGAGGGCCCTTACCGTTCGTGGCCGATTGCGCCCTGGCCGCTTCGATGCCGAGGCCGGCCTCCACGGCGATCGTCATCTGGTCGAGGGTGTCGGCGAGAGCATTCTGGGTCAGTTCCTGCCGTTCCTGCCCCAGCTGTAGATGAGTAGATCGGGGACGAAGAAACGGAGGAGCACAAGACAGATGCCCAATGCGATACGCAGCGGGCCAGGGTCCCCGCTGATCCAGAGAACAGCAAGGAGCGCGCCGGCCGCGGCGATGAGGGGTTTGCCGATCAGGATCTTCTCGAGACTCCACCCAGCCGGACGTCCGGCGGCGATGCCTTCATAGAGGATCGCGGCGTTCATCGCCGGCCTCGGGTGGTCAGGTCAGCCTGGAAGACGCCCGCTGACAAGGTGATCCCCCGGTCGCGGAACTTGTCTGCGAACCGAGGTCGAAACCCGGTTGCGACTGCGTGGCCAGAACCCCCCTGCACTGGGGGACGGCGAGGCCTTACGGATCGCCGTGGAACGTCTTACGGTTCCTGACATGTCCTCCCAAAGGGGGACGATCGAGACCCGAAATCGAGACGAAGGACAACCCATGACCAAGAACACCACGCTCACGGCAGTCACCGGCGACATGCAGCACAAGAGGTTCCGAGGCAAGAGGGCCATTGCGATCGTCGCGGCCGGCCTGCTCCTGGCCGGCGCAGGCGGAGCGTACGCGTTCTACTCGACGACCGGCGCCGGTACCGGGTCCGCGAAGAACGCCCCGGGCAATGGCACGCTCGTGCTGACCGCGAGCTTCGCCCCCGGGCTCACCCCCGGTGCCTCCACGCCGGTGACGTTCACCGTCACCAACCCGGGCACGTCGACCCTCAACCTCAACACGATCACCTCGGTGGTCAGCACATCTCCCTCTGGTTGTCTCCCGGCTGACTTCTCGATTTCCCCCGTCGTTGTCGACATCCGAGTGCCGGGCACTCCGAAGAACCAGGCAGCCGTCCCCGTTGCCATCCAGCCCACCGGTACCCTCGCGTTCGCCGACACGGCCCTCAACCAGGATCTCTGCAAGGACGCCGTCGTCACCCTGACCCTCAGCTCCAACTAGCGCACCAACGAGTGGGCGTGCTCACCTCCGAGCCCGCCCACTCGTGCAGTTCCCCGGTTCCCGGCGTGCCCGACTGCTTTGAGAGGTTGACGTGATTTCCCTCCGTCCCCACCGCACCACGCCCGGCACCACGCGTCTCTCGCTGTTCTCCCTGACCACCGTGCTCACCTTCATCGCGCTCCTGGTGTCCGTCACCGGAGTCGCCTCGGCTTACTACACCGCACCAGGTGGGGGCTCCAGCTCGGCCACGCTCGGCACTCTGCAGCCGCCCACGAACCTGGTCGTTCCCGCGACAAGCTCGGGCACCGTGAATCTCAGCTGGACGGCATCCGTCGGCGCACTCGTCCCGACCGGCTACTTCGCCACGCGCACCGCGACCAGCACCGGTTCGACGGCGGTGGCGGCCTGCGGCACCAGCCTGACGTCGACCTTGACTACCGTTTCCTGCGACGACTCGGGCGTGCTGACGGGTACGTACACGTACACCGTCACCGCCGTCTACAAGAGCTGGACCGCCACGAGCACGAAGAGCAGCAGCGTCACAGTTTCGAACGCCACCAGCCTGGCCTTCCAAACCGAACCGTCCGGCGCTGCGAGCGGCACCGCCTTCACCTCGCAGCCCAAAGTCGTCGTCCGGGACGCCGGCGGACAGACCGTGACGGCCAGCTCGAACACCGTCACCCTGGCCATTTTGGGCTCCCCCGTCGGCGTCACCCTGACATGCGCACAGAACCCGCTCCCGGCGACATCCGGCATCGCCACCTTCAGCGGCTGCCGAATCGACAAGGCCGGCACGTACACGCTCACGGCAAACTCTACAGGCCTCACCGCGGCCACGAGCGCCAGCATCACCATCACGTTCGGCGCCGCCACGAAGCTGGCCTTCACTACGCAGCCCACCGCCAGCACCGGCGGGGTCGCGTTCAGCACCCAGCCCGTCCTCACCGTGCAGGATTCGGCCGGAAACACCGTCACCACCAGCACCACTCCCGTCACCCTCAACATCACCACACCCGCCGGCGCCACACTCACCTGCACCTCCGCGAACCCGCTCCCGGCCACAGCCGGAGTCGCCACCTTCGCCGGCTGCAAGATCGACAAGGCGGGCACCTACACGCTGACGGCAAGCTCCGGAACCCTGGCCTCCGCCACCAGCACCGGCCTGACCATCTCGGTGGGCACGGTTGCGAAACTGTCCTTCACCACTCAGCCGCCCAGCACCAGCGGCGCCGGCTCTGCGTTCGCCACGACCGTCACTGTGCAGGACGCGGGCGGAAACACCATCACCGGCAGCTCCGCCGCCGTTGCCCTCAGTCTCACCACTCCAGGCCCGGCTGTGCTGACGTGCGCGTCGAACTCCCTGGCGGCATCCGCCGGGATCGCCACTTTCACCGGCTGCCAGATCGACAAGACCAACACCTATACGCTCACGGCAACGTCGTCCGGCCTCACCACCGCGACGAGCAGCTCCATCGCCATCACACCCGGCACCGCCACGAAGCTGTCCTTCACCACGCAGCCGTCCGCCACCGGGACCAGCGGCAGCGCGTTCAGCCCCCAGCCCTCAGCCACCGTGCAGGATGCGTTCGGAAACACCGTCACCACCAGCGCCGCCCCCATAACCCTCAGCATCACCACACCGGCCGGCGCCACGCTCACCTGCACCCCGACGACCTCGCTCGCGGCCGCATCGGGCGTCGCCACCTTCGCCGGCTGCAAGATCGACAAGGCAGGTGGCTACACGCTCACGGCCGCCTCGTCGGGCCTCACCGCCGCCACAAGTATCGGCATCACCATCTCGGCCGGCGCCGCCGCGAGGCTGGCCTTCTCGGCGCAGCCTTCCGCCAGCACCGGCGGCATCGCGTTCGGCACCCAACCATCCGTCACCGTGCTGGACACGTTCGGAAACACCGTCGCCACCAGCATCGCCCCTGTCACCCTCAGCCTCACCACACCCGCCGGTGCCGCTCTCACGTGCACCTCCGCGAACCCGCTGGCAGCCGCATCCGGTGTCGCGACGTTCGCCGGCTGCAAGATCGACAAGGCCGGCAGTTACACCCTGACGGCAAACTCTGGAACCTTGACCTCCGCCACAAGCAGCAGCGTGACGATTTCAGTCGGCTCCGCCGCGAAACTCGGTTTCCTGCAGCCCACTGCCAACGTCTCCGCCATTAGCCAAACCGTGTTCGCCACCGGCAGCCAGCCGAGCGTCGCCGTGCAGGACCTCGGCGGAAACACCCTCACCGGCAGCACCGCCACCGTCACCCTCAGCCTCACCGCCCCCGCCGGCGCCACGCTGGCGTGTACCCCGAACACCCTGGCGGCCGTATCAGGCGTCGCCACCTTCACCGGCTGCCAGATCGACAAAACTGGAGCATACACACTCACGGCAACGTCGCCCAGCCTGACCAACGGCACAAGCAGCACCGTCACCATCACGCCTGGCACCGCCACAAAGCTGTCCTTCACCACACAACCCTCCGCCAGCACCGGCGGCATCGCCTTCCCCACCCAGCCTGTGGTCAGCATCCAGGACGCATCCGGAAACACCGTCACCACAAGCACCGCCCCCGTAACCCTCAGCATCACCACACCCGCCGGCGCCACGCTCACCTGTAACTCCGCGAATCCGCTCGCGGCCACGTCCGGCATCGCCGCCTTCGCCGCCTGCAGGATTGACAAGACCGGCAGCTACACCCTGACGGCGATCTCGGGAACCCTGACCTCTGCGACGAGCACCAGCGTGACCATCTCGGTTGGCGCCGCCGCGACACTCACCTTCACCACTCCGACACCCGCCCCTTATGCCGCCAACACGGCATTCTCCACGTCGGTCACAGTGCAGGACGCGGGCGGGAATGCCGTCGCGACCTCCGTAACCCTGGATATCGCCAGCGGCGGCAACTCATCCGCAGTACTGACTTGCTCCAGCCTGACAGCGCCGACCGTGTCCGGCGTCGCCGCCTTCAACGGTTGCAAGATCGACAAGAAGGGCATTACGCCTTACAAGCTGAGGGCAACGGCGGGGGGCGTCTTCTCGACGTTCGACATCCAGGTCAACTGACTGCGTTGGTCCGCATCGCTTGGTCTATCGCGATACCGAACAGGCTCACAATGCAGCGCGGTAAACGACCTCAGGTGTGAGCTCGGAGAGAGGCCCAGGCGGGCGACCGACGCAACCGACCTCATGCCCTCAGTTGGTGCGTATCCGGGATCTCGGCATCTTCCGCACAGCTCCGGGGAAACAACTTTCGACCGCGGGGCGATAGTCGGGCTGCTCGTAGCGCTGGGGCGCCTAGGGCAGCGGACCGCGCCGAGCCAGAATCCCGGCGAAGAGGGCGTGCAACAGCGGGAGCGCAGAAACGGCCACGAGCACCGTTCCGATCACGATATCCTCCGCACGAAGCAGGATGCCCCCGATCAGCAGGGCGGCGAACAGGACCGCCGAGACGATCTGCCGTCCGGTTCGCTCGATGGCGCCCAGGCGACGCTCGAGCCGCGGAGTCTGCACCGAGACCGTGCCCTCTTCGATCCGGGTCGTGAGGTTGTCGAGCCGCTGCGGCAGCCTGGCGATGATGCCGGCCACCGACACGGCTTGCCTGGCGGCCGCCTGAACCAGGTTCCCGCCCTCGGCCCGGATCAACTGGGCCGAATAGGGCTCGACGGAGTTCCAGATGTTGAAGGCAGGGTCGAGCGAACTGCACATGCCCGAGGTCAGCGACATCGCGCGCACGATGAGGAGGAAGTTCTCCGGAAGCTGGAACGGCAGCGAGCGCACCACGTCACCGAACTCGAGGGCGAAGGCGCGGAACTCGCGCGGGTCGACATCCTGCAACTCGGCGAAACCCATCCCGCCGAAACGGGCGAACAGCTTCGTCATCGCCCGCTCGAGCTCCGCGGTGTCGGCGGACGGCAGCAGCACCCCTACCTCGCGGATGCCGTCGACCATACCCTTGCCGTTGCGTGACGCGGCGGCGATGAACAGCTTGCGAAGCCCCTGGCGCAGGGCGTCGGGCACCTCGCCCATCATCCCGAAGTCGATGAAGGTGAACTTCCAGCTCCGGCTGCCCTCCGCTCCGGGCCCGCTTGCGCCGCCGAGCGGGGTGACGAAGATGTTGCCGGGGTGCGGGTCGGCGTGGAAGTAGCCGTTCACGAAAAGCTGGTCGAACATGACGGCCGCGAAGTCGTCGGCGACCTCGGACGGGTCGATGCCGGCGGCCCGCAGCCCGTCGACATCGTTGATCTTGATCGCGGTCACATCCTGCAGGGTCAGCACCCGCCGGGTCGTGCGCTCCCACACCAGTTCGGGGACGCTGACCCGGGCGTCGTTGCTGAAGTTCTGGCCGAACCGTTCGGCGCTCGCCGCCTCGTGCAGGTAGTCGATCTCCTCGAGGCTCGTGAACGCAAACTCCTCGACGAGGGCGGGCATGTCGACGCGATCCGAGACCAGGCGCACGTGGCTGAGCCAG
This sequence comes from Cryobacterium sp. HLT2-28, assembly GCF_004402495.1. Taxonomy (GTDB): domain Bacteria; phylum Actinomycetota; class Actinomycetes; order Actinomycetales; family Microbacteriaceae; genus Cryobacterium; species Cryobacterium mannosilyticum. Next base: position 108,448 of record NZ_SOFH01000005.1, read on the forward strand.
CGGGCGACCCGGCGCAGCGCGCTGAGGTCGACGTCGACGATCGTGCTGATGCCGGGCCGCTGGATCTTGACGACGACGTCGAGCAGGCCGGTGTCGGCGGCATCCGTTTCCGAGAGCCGGGCGCGGTGCACCTGGCCGAGGGATGCCGCGGCCAGCGGTGTCGGGTCGATGAACGAGAACGCTCGCTCGAGCGTCACTCCGAGCTCGGCTTCGGCGAGGGCGCGGATGGCCGGGAACGGCACCGGCGGAACCTCGTCCTGCAGCCCCTCGAGCTCCCTGGTGATCTCCGGCGGCAGCACGTCGAGGCGCGATGACATGAACTGGCCGACCTTGATCATCAGGCCGCCCAGGTCGACCGCGAGCACGTGGAAGTTCTGGGCGATGCGCTGCAGGCGCGCCGACCGGTTTCGGGCGGCGACGCGCGCGAGTCCGAACCGAGGGAGAACGAGTTCGTACCACCAGGTCTGCACCAGGTAGCGGGCGGCGAACCGCAGGATCCTGCGGGAGCGGGCGCGCATATTCCCGACGTCGGTCATCTGTTCTCCTTGATGCCGACGTGCTGTGGGCACTCGGTCAGTCCTGAGCGAGGATGGAATAGAGCTTACGACGTGCCTCGTCCAGTACGGCGACAGCCTGCTTCACCTGCTCGGGGTTGCCGGAGCGCCCGACCTGTGCGGCCGCCTGGGCCAGGTCGATGCCGGCCTTGGGCAGCGCGGTCGCCCGACCGGTGTCCCGGGCACCCTGTGCCTCCCACGGCGCAGGCTGGTCCGGTGCGGCGTCGGCCAGCCGTCGCCCCTCGTCGGTGAGCGAGTAGGTCTTGCGGCCGTTGGACTCCTCGGCGCCGATGATGCCCTCGTCCGCCAGCAGCTGAAGTGTCGGATACACCGAGCCGGGACTCGGCTTCCAGGCACCCCCGCTGCGTTCCTCGATCTCGTGGATGATCTGGTAACCGTGCATCGGCTTCTCGGCGAGCAGCGCGAGCACCGCCGCGCGCACGTCGCCTCGTCCCATCCTCGTGCCGGCCTTGCGGTCGAACTGTCCGCGCAGCTGCTCCATCGCGTCCCACACCGCGGCACCCGGCCAGCCCTCAGCACCGTGGCCCCGGCGGCCCCCGAACCCCTCGCCCATGAATGAATTGCTCATGATGTCCTCCTCAGTGCGCCCTAGCCACCACGGCTCGGCGATACCTAACGATATATCGTCCGGGGGTTCGATGGCGAGACCCGATTCCATATTCCGCCAAACAGTGCCGCCCAGGCCGTCGTTGCTAGGGGTGGGGTTCGAGCACAATTTCCAGGCCGGCTGGTGAGTTGGCGGAGAGGAGCAGGGCGTAGACCCAGTCGGAATTGAGGGGTGGCCTGCGGCTGCCGGCATATTTGTAGGAGAGGGAGATGTTGGGGTGCAACCAGATGGTGGTGCGGCCGATTCCGCTTGGGGGGCTGTCGGTCCAGCTGAAGTAGCAGCCTTCGCCGTGTTGGAGTTTGGCGGCGATGGCTGCTTCGAGGTGGGCGAGGAGCCGGTCCTCGAGATTGACCGTCAGCGACGCGTTGTAGGTCAGTTTTCCCATGCCAGCACCTCGCCCGGGCGCGACAGACATGGTTCTGGGCACCCCGGATTGTGTCGGTCGGTGTGGGGCGGCCCGGTTGTCGGGAAGGTACGCATCGGCACTGAGTTTGTCACCAATCGAGTAGGAGAGAACGTCGCGCGGGAACCACGGTGAGGCGGGAACCGTCCTGCCTGTTCCGGCAGGTCATTCGGTGAAGTCGACGTCGTGCCAGTCGACGTCGGTGGTCGCGATAGTTTCCTCAATTGGATACGACTTCGGCGCCGTCAGCGCGTGGATGCGGGCGTTGAGCACGGCGATCACCAGAGTCGTGTCGGGCCCCTTCCACGGGGAGAACTCGGGGACACTCATCAGCGCGCTCATCGGGCCCACGACCATGGTCACGATCAGGGTGTCTCCGTCGTCACCCACGGCGGGGAGGTCCAGGGTCTCGTTGGTGTGACTGATTCCCAGCACTGTGACCAGTTCCAGGAGCGCGTCCGCGACGTCGTCGGGGGTCAGGAATGACGCCCCACCATACGAGATCCGTTTCATACACCCCACCATGGCCCCGTGCAAGCCAGTGGCCTAGGCCCTTGCGCACGGCCCCGAGAGGGAGTGCCCCGTCAGCTGACCCATCACGCGAAGGTGATGCTCTGAGTACCGGCGTCCGGCGTTGCATTGACGAAATGCGAGATCATCAGCAGAGACAGCCGCAGTCCGCCGTTACGGTGTCCGCACCGACACCAGTGTCGGCGCGGATCGCGCTCGACACGCGTCGGCCGGTCGTCGCCGACATCCGGTGTCAGTGAGCCATCGGTGGCAGAGGTCAGTTCCCGGAAAGGCCGTTTGAGGATGCGTCGGCCGCCACCCGGGCCGCGAACTCGTCCATGCCCCTGGCGATGTTCTCCTGCCGCGACTCGTCGTCTTCGGGGTCGTCGGGGGCGTCATAAGGCCACGCCATGTACACGTTGGGGTCGATGATGAGGTACGCGGACAGCGAGCTGCGCGGGATCGATTCATAGTCGCGCACCTGCTCGTCGGAGGCGTCCATGCCCATCCACGCGATGCCCGTGTCTTCGGGCAGGACGACCCAGCCTTGACCGCGGAACACTTCGGCGAGATCCGGCGGGACGCTGGCGTGCACCTGGGCGAAACCGCGGGTGGTGAGGGCCGGCGCGAGAGTGTTGAGAAGTTCCCGGCACACCTCCGCGGATCCCCCGGCGATCAACAGTTCGATGACGGCGGTGCCGTGGTCGCTGACGATGGCATCGTCGATGTCTTCGTCGGTGGAGTCCTCGTCGAGCTGATTCTCGTCGACGTAGCTGTCGGGTTCGACGACGACCGCGCCGACGACCCGGCCGTCCTGGGTCTCGGCGACCAGGGCGAGGGCCATGGACTCCATTTGGAGTTCGATGGTGTCGTCGAAGTAGATCTCGGGCGCGTCATCGATTTCAGCCTGCGGGTTCTCAGCGAACAACGTGACGAACGCTGCCCGGTGACCTGTGCCCAGGCGTCGGACTCGGAAGCTCGGTTGCTCGCTCATGCGTGAGCCTTTCAACGATGGTGTGTGTGATGGAACGCTCCGAACGCGGAACACCCGTAGCCATCATCCCGCATGGCACGCACTACGGTGCTCGAAACCGGGCCAATCCGCCGTTCCGGCCGATACCCGTCGGGATCGGGGCTCGGACCCACGCCGACCATCCGACGTGTACTTCCACGGTTAGGGTGAGCACATGCGTTGGGGCCGAACATATTTCGCCGTGCAGGCGGTTGCCGGTGCACTGTGGTGGGCCGCCGTGTTCGCGTCTCCCGTCGTGCGCGACGTGACGCTTGGCGGCCTCGACCCGGTTGCGGTCGCGGTGTTCGACATTCCGCTGTTCGTCGTGGCCTCGTTCGTTGCGGCGTTCGGCATGAGGTGCGCCGCGATTGTCAGCACCGGCTGGACGGGCGTCGTCGCCATCGCACTCGCCGTGTACGCCACGGTCACCACCGAGGCAGGCTGGGGCGCTGTCACGATGGCTGCGGCCACCCTCGGATGCGTCGTGGCGCTGTGCCTGGTGATGCTCGGCCGCGTCCCAACCGCCTGGATAATCCGGGGTCCGTTCGCCTTCCGCCCCGCCGCGATTCGCGCCACCGCTGCGACGAACGTGGCTTCGACGTTCAGGCAGATCGTCGTGTTCTGGGGTCTGTTCCTGGTCGTGATTCCGCTCATCGTTGCGGCGGTCGAGCAACGCTGGGCCATCGCGCTGCCGTTTCCGGCCTTCGCTGGGTCCGTTGGTGGCGTCGTTCTCCTGGCCGCCAGCATCCTGGGCCTCTCGTCGGCATTCGTCATGTCGACCCTCGGAAGCGGCACACCGTTGCCGTCGGCGATGCCCAACCGCCTGGTCATCGCCGGCCCCTACCGCTGGGTTCGCAACCCGATGGCGCTCTCCGGCATAGTGCAAGGCGCCGCGGTCGGCGTCATGCTGTCGTCGTGGGTCGTGATCGGCTATGCGATCGCTGGTTCCCTGCTCTGGAACTACGTCATCAGACCACTGGAGGAATCCGACCTCGAGCAACGGTTCGGCGAGGTGTTTCGTCAGTACCGCGAAACGGTGCGGTGCTGGATTCCGCGAGCACCGGCTTCGTTCCCCTTGATTCATCGATGACGAGGCATTAGCGCGCGCATTGCCGGGCACAGAAGCCTCCCATTCCCGCCGCGCGATAATGTGGACACCATTGCCGCCGCCCTGCTCCAGGGCGACGCCCCCAATCCGAGGAGAACTACATGTCGGTCGGCTTGCTCGCCGTAGTCGATGACATCCTGACCGCCGCCCTCAAGGCGAGCGCGAAGACCGCCGGCGTCGTCATCGACGACGCGGCCGTCACCCCGCAGTACGTTCAGGGGCTCACGCCGGCGCGCGAACTGCACGTGGTCTGGCGAATCACACTGGGCAGTCTGTTCAACAAGTTCGTCATCATCATCCCGCTCGCCTTGCTCCTGTCCGCGTTCGCTCCGTGGGTGTTGCCGTTTCTGCTCATCCTCGGCGGCAGCTACCTGTGCTTCGAGGGTGCGGAAAAGGTCACCGAATGGTTCGGCGCGCATCACGACACCGGCGACACTGAGCTGCGGGATGAGCGCAAGCTCGTCTTCGGCGCGATCCGCACCGACCTCATCCTCAGCACCGAGATCATGCTCATCGCGCTGGCCAGTCTCGATCCCGATTTTGGGATCTGGATGACGCTCGGCGCGCTTGTCGTGATCGGCCTTGGGATGACGGTGCTCGTCTACGGCACGGTGGCGCTGCTCGTCAAGATCGACGACATCGGGCTGGCGCTGATGAAGAACTCGGTCAGACGGGTGCGACGCGCCGGCGCGCGCATCGTTCGATCGATGCCCGCCGTGTTCCGGGTGATCGGGATCGTCGGCACGGTCGCCATGTTGTGGGTGGGCGGCCATTTGGTGATCACCAACCTCGCCGACACGTTCTGGCACGGCCCCGCCGACATGCTGCACGCCGTGACGCGCGCCGTCGAGGCTGCCGGCCCGGTCGTCGTCTGGATCACCGACACCGCGCTGTCGGCCGTGTTCGGGCTGACGCTTGGCCTGATCATTGTCGCGGCTGTTCTCCCGCTGACGCTCGCCCGTCGGACACGAGACCGGTAGCCCTCACCAGTCACGCCACTGTTGACGCCAGCCGGGCGATGGCCGAGTCGATCGGCGGCATCAGTGCGCGGACTCACCAAGGCGGCGGCCCTTGATCTCGGCGCAGACAACATCCGTGTGGTCTCGGTTCGCCCGGGCAGCATCCGCACAGCGATGACGGCCGGACTGGAGGGTTCGGAGATGTACGCGACGCAGCCAATCCCGCGGATAGGCGAGCCGGAGGAAGTGGCGAAGCTGATTCTGTACCTGGTCGCCGACGCAACCTACTCCACGGGCATCGACTTCATCGCGGATGGCGGCGGGACGGTGGGGCCAGGTCCTGAACGTGTAGGCGTGTTCCGCTGTTCGGATTCCGCATCCCTGACCTCGTCGGGGTGAGCCTCCACCACCGGCCGGAACGGGATCGACGACGCAATCGCGAACACGGTGAGCAGCGAGAACGCGAGCAGTGCGACCCAGACGCCGCGCGCCTCGGTCATCGCGAGACGTGGTCCGGCGATGTCGAACGTCGTGAGCGTCACGCCGAGGATCAGCAGGGCGCTCAGCACGCCGCAGACGATGCGCGCCGTGAGGCGGCCTCGCCCCGAGATGGCGAACCCTCCGCCGATGGCGAGCAGCGCAACCGCTATGGCTCCCCCGCCCAGGCCCTGCGTGAGAAGCGCCAGGATGGCGTCGGGGAGGAGCATCGGGGCGATGGCGAACGCCGCGGGCGCGGCACCGAGCCACCGCCACCGGCGGCCTCCTCCGCTCAACCGAATCGTGTGCGCCCACCCCAGCTCAGCATCGTCGCACACGATCGGCCCGCCGCCGCCCACCTGTACGAAATGCTCAGCCCGCACGGACACCTGCACGTGATGCCGACCGTCATGACCCCTTACGGGGGCGCGGTCGCTCTCTACCTCGGCGATCTCGCGGCATTCCTGGGACGTTCCGCGAGTGCGCGGACGCACTACGAGGCGGCGCTCTCGAGCAGCCAGGACATGCACGCGCCCGCATTCTCGCGCCGGGCGCGAGAGGCGATTGCGCGACTCGGTCCGCCCACGTCTCCGCGTTCGCCGCTGTCTCTGCGCGAGGCGGAGGTCGCCGAGCTAGTCGGGGCGGGGATGACCAATCGCGAAGTGGCGCATCGGCTGTTCCTGTCGGAGCGAACCGTCGAGAACCATGTCAGCAACATCCTGCATCGCGTGGGCCTGCCGAATCGCGCTGCCGTCGCCGCATGGGTATCGCGGCAGCACCCCGCCTGACTGGCCGGATCAACCCGGTGATTCCCGGTGGCACTACTCACCCTCCGCAGGCGTCGACCCCTGCGGGGTGACGACAACCTTGCCGAGCGCCCGCCCTTCGCCCACGTAGGCGAGCGCCTGCGGCACCAATCTCGTCGCGGAGTGAAGAATCGTTCATGCCGTCAAGGTATCAGCGGAGAGTTCTCTGCCCGACACTCGGGTGAGCCAGATCGGATTCCCCGGTCCGCATCAGCGTCGGAAAGTGACGTGGATGACGCCGCTCTCCGCCACCTCGGATGACACGTCGTACCCGTCCTCCAGCCGATGCAGATCGTCCCAGAGATGGTGACCTCGGCCGAGGACGATGGGCGTGATCGCGACATGCAGGCGGTCGATCAGGCCGGCCCGGAGGAAGTCGCGCACCACGCTCGCTCCCCCGCCGATCCGGATGTCGCCGTCACCGGCCAGGTGCCGTGCCTCGGCGAGCGCCTCGTCCGGGGACATGGTGCGGAATTCGAACCGTGTGCCGTTCGGGAACTCGATAGGAGGGCGCGGAGTGTGCGTGAGGACGAGGACGGGAAAGCCGAACGGCGGTTCCTCTCCCCACCACCCACGCCAGTCGGGATCGTCCGGGAAGGCGTGGAGTCCGAACATCCCGGCGCCCATGATCTCGGCGCCGACTCCCTCGAAGTAGGCCTGCGCGTAGCGATCATCGATCCCGGTCGTCCCGGCGCCGTTCTCCTCGTGCATGACCCGTTCCCGAAAAGTCCGTGTGGCCGTGTAGGGGGCGACCAGGCGACCCCAATCCTCGCCGAACATGTTCTCCGGCGTCTGGTCGGTTGTCGCGGCAACGCCGTCGAGGGAGAGATTGAGGTCGGCGCGAACGGCCATGGGTACTCCTTGGTCCGTGAATGTATAAGGTCCAAATTTTCACGGCTCCCGCGCCGTGTCAACTCGCTCTTAAGACACGGTGATCGTGAGGAGCGTCACGCCTCGCTGGCGAGCATCCGGCCGTCGGGGTCCAGTCGCTTGAGCATCGCCGCCGAGATCGCTGAGAGCTGCGCGACCTGTTCGGCGGTCAGCGCGTCGAGGACGAACCCGCGGACCGCCCCGACGTGCCCGGGGGCGGCGGCCACGACCTTCGCCCAACCGGCTTCGGTGAGCGTGACGTTCGTCGCGCGGCGATCCTCCGGGCACAGCGAGCGTGCGACGAACCCGGCGCTCTCGAGGCGGGAGATCACGCGTGACAAGCGAGGAAGGCTTGCGTTGGTGCGAGCCGCGAGTGCGCTCGTGCGAAGGATGCGGCCGGGTGCCTCGGAGAGCATCGCCAGGGTGAAGTACTCGAAGTGAGTCAGGTCCTCGTCGGTCACGAGCTGAAGGTCCAGGGCCGCGGGGAGGAGTTCAAGCACAGCGGTGAAGCGCACCCAGGTCGTGCGCTCGTCGGCGGACAGCCATCTCGTCTCGGTCATGAGGAACATCCTACCGATAGTTGTACATGCAATGAATCGGTGGGTAATAGTTGCACCTACAAGCAATTGATGTATAGTTGCATCTACAAGTAATCCGCAGTCCGCGGTACGCCTCGATAGACAGGACACGAACATGACGAGCTTCACGATCATCGGAACCGGCAACATGGGTAGTGCGATCGGGGGCGTCCTCGCCGCCGGCGGCAGCGGCGTCACTCATGTCACCCATGAGGAGGTCGGAACTGCGCCACTGACCGGCGACGTCGTCATCCTGGCCGTCCCTTACTCCGCCCTCGACGGCATCCTTGCCGCCTACAGTGAGCAGCTCGCGGGCAAGACCGTCGTCGACATCACGAACCCGCTCGATTTCGCAACCTTCGACTCACTCGTGGTGCAGGCCGGAAGCTCAGCCGCCGCGCAGCTCCAGGCGCAACTGCCGGGCAGCAAAGTCCTGAAGGCCTTCAACACCAACTTCGCAGCGACCCTCGCGAGCAAAACGATCGGAGGGCTGACCACGACGGTGCTCGTTGCCGGTGACGACCTGGACGCGAAGGCTGCGCTCATCGCCGCGGTCGAGGCTGGCGGCGTTTCCGCCCTGGACGCCGGATCGCTCTCCCGCGCCCACGAGCTCGAGGCGCTGGGTTTCCTGCAGCTTGCCCTCGCGGCCCGCGAGAAGATCGCCTGGACCGCGGGCCTCGCCGTCGTCCGCTGACCACATTGGTGGGGCCGGAATCCTGGCCCCACCGCCGAAGAGGAGCACCATGATGAGCGTGTCAACTGACGAACGGTCTATCAACACCGAGACCTCGATGGGCGCGGTGACCCTGCGGGTCGGCGACCTTGAGGGCCTGTCGGACTACTATTCGCGAGCGTTCGCGATGGAACCCCTCGAGGAGCGCAGCACGGGCCGAGAGGTGCACCGGGTTCTCGGCCGGGGTCTGACACCGCTCGTGCGGCTGATCCACACCCCGGACCTGCCCGGGGGTGACCCGCGTCAGGCGGGCTTGTTCCATACCGCGTTCCTTTTCGAGAGCCCTGCCAGTCTCGCGGCGACCGTCTACCGTGCCGCGCAGGACTCCCGCAGCCGCTTCGTCGGGTCGAGCGACCACCTCGTGAGCGAGGCGTTCTACTTCACCGATCCCGAGGGCAACGGCGTTGAACTCTATACCGACCGGGACCGTGACCTGTGGGTTCGCCAGGGCACCGAGATCCAGATGGACACCCGATACCTCGACCCCAAGGCCTACCTGCAGCGCCATCTCGTCCAGGAGACTCCGGACGAGGTGGCGTCGCTGGCAGGAACGGTCGGACATGTCCACCTGCAGGTGGGCGATCTGCACACCGCCCGCGCCTTCTATGTCGACGCGCTCGGCTTCGACGCGACGCAGACCCGCTACACCGGCGCACTGTTCGTAGCCGCGGGCGGCTACCACCACCACATCGCCATGAACGTGTGGAACAGCCGTGGCGCTGGGCCGCGCGCGGCGACCCTGGGTCTCGGCGACGTCGCGGTGACGGTCCCTGGCGCGGCAGACTTGGAGTCCCTCATGGCGAGGCTGCGGGCCCGATCGATTCCGTTCGGCAACGACGGCCGTTCCGTGACCGTCACCGACCCGTGGGGCACGCACGTCACCGTCGCCCTGCCCGACCTCTCTACCGAGGAGCTCCTCACCCGATGAACACCCTGTTGCGTGATGTGCGGTCGCCAGGCTGGGCGACGGCCGGCACCACCTCCGCCATCGCCATCTTCCTGCATGGTTTCGGATCGAACGAACGAGACCTGACCGGCCTCGCCCCTGCTCTGGCACTGACGATGCCGTGGGCCGCTCTGCGCGCCCCGATTGAACTGGGGAATGGCGGGGCCGCGTGGTTCACCATCACGACCCCCGGCAGTCCGGACCCGGGGCCGGTCGCCGAAGCAACGGATGCGATCTGGGCGTGGGTTGATGCGGAGGTGGGTCCGGGCATCCGCGTGGTTCCCATCGGTTTTTCTCAAGGCGGCCTGATGGCCAGCCAGCTCCTGCGCACGCGCCCCGAGCGGGTGCTCGCCCCGGTCGTGCTCGGCGGTTTCGTGCAGGGCGCTGCCCAGCCAGGTGACCCGACACTCGCCGTGAGCCGCCCGCCGATGTTCTGGGGGCGCGGCGCCGACGACCGCGTCATCGCCGAACCAGCGATCGTGCGCACCAGCGGCTTCCTCCCGCATCACACCTCCCTCGTGGCGCGGGTCTACCCGGGCTTGGCTCACGGCATCAACACGGCCGAGATCAACGACGTGCGCGACTTCCTCACCACCCACGTTGGCGTCGGCGCCGTCAGAGCATGATGAACGCCACGTCCGGGCTGTTCGAGATCGGCATCTTCACCTTCGACGAGCTCACCCGGAGCGCTGGCGCAACCCGACTCCCCACCGATTCACGATTCTGTCCCTTTCGCCAGGCAGACGGCGGTACCGCGGGTCTCAGGTGATCCCGTCGTCGGTGCGAAAGGCTTAGGACACGGCGCTGGCCCGTCGTGGCTCGTTGACGATCTCGTTCAGGGGCAGCATCGCGGCGCCCAGGGCGACCGTATCGCCCCCGAATTTGCTGGCAGACAGCGTGAACTGGTTCCCGGGACGCTCCAGCGCCTCCCGGCGGATGGCGGCCTCGATGCGGGGCGCCAGGGTGTCCATCAGCCGCAGGCCCACCCAGCCACCGATGACGACGCGCTCCGGGTTGGTGAGGTTCACAAGTCCCCCCAGGGCCGAGCCGAGCGTCGCAATGAGCTCGGTGACAACCGCGGATGCCTCGGGGTCACCGCTCGAGTTCGCCTCAAGCAATTCGCCGAGCGCGTTCCATCCGCTTCCCTCGAACGTGCCCCCCGCGTCACGCCAGTCGGACAGGATGGCATCCGCGCCGAGGTACGCTTCAACGCAGCCGTGACCGCCGCACCGGCACAGGCGACCGCCACGCTCGATCTTGACGTGGCCCCATTCGCCGGCGCTGCTGTAGCGTCCGTGTGCGAGCTGGCCGTTCGTGACGACGGCCAGGCCGACGCCTCGGCCCATCAGCACGACGAGCGCTTCGCTCGCACCACGGGCTGCGCCGTCCCAGAGCTCCGCCATGGCCTGAGTCTTCGCACCGTTCTCGGCGAAGATGGGGAGGTCATGCGACACGAGTTCGGTGACGGGAATGGCCGGCCAGCCGAGGCTCTGGGCGTAGAGCACCTGCTGCCCGGAACCGTCGGTCTCCACGATTCCCGGGAGCCCGAGCCCTATGCCCACCATGCGATTCCAGGCCGCCGGGTTCCGTTCGAGGAGTGCGGCCACGGCCTCGTCGAGGTCTCTGGCGATGGCGGAGATCGGCTCGCCGGTGTGCCCACCGCGGAACTCCCGGTCGACACGCTTCATCGACAGGTCGAAGAGTTCGACGGCGACGCCGCGCTCGCCGACATCCGCCCCGAGCAGATATGCCCCCGACGGATTCGGCTCGATGAGCGTTGTGGGCCGGCCGCCACTGGACGCAATGGTGCCTCCTTCCATGACGAGGCCTTCAGCGAGGAGCTCGGAAACAAGATTCGTCACCGACGCCACGGAGAGACCCGACTCCCGCGCGAGTTCCGCCCGGGTCGTTGAGCCAGAGAGGATGATGCGTCGGAGGGCCCGAGCGCGGTTGCGCTGGCGAACGTCGCTCACCGTTGCTGGCGCGGTCGAGGCTGCTGCGGCTGAACGCTTGGTCTACTTCCAGAACCTACCAAGTTCCTGCACCCCCCATCACGAGACTGGACAGCGCGGCATTGCCCGTGGCAACAACGCGGATTCCCCGTGGGCTGGACTCGACGCGGGTCGCTGCCTCGGCTCCCACGACCCGCACGGATGCCGGGTCAACGTCCACGGCTTCGAATTCCAGCCAGTCGCCGGCCTGAAGGGTGATGACGAGTTCTTCGTGGAGTGCGTACGGGCGTCCGTCCGTCTGCTGGAAGGGATTGTCGGGGTTTCCGGTTCCGGGATTCGCCCAGGACAGTGCAACCCCGTCCGCCGAGCCAATGCCGGGGATGAGGCTCACTCCGGCGGCTGAGTACGATTCTCCCGCGCCGCGTGCGCCGAACCCCCAGGCAGGAATGACACGCGGTCGCTCCCCCAAGAGCGCCGCCACCAGCCCGGGCTGCCAGACACAGTTGTCGATCTGCGCATTCCGCAGAAGATCGTCAAAGATCCGGCTGGCCTCGGGAACCTCGAGGGTCGAGTCGGCCCCAGCCGCGACAATCTGGTCCCATCCGTGCGGAGCTGCGATGGAGGCGGGCGACGTTCGGGTGTCGATCTTCTTCCACGGCCAGAAGTTCCACCCGATGTCGTGCGACTCGTAGAGCCGGAACGCGGTGTACAACCACTCGAGCGTGTTCTCGCCTCCCTCGCCCATGTAGATGGGCAGCCCGAAACGGTCACGGGTTTCCAGGAACTTCTCGATGCTCTCGGTGTCAGGTGACGACCAATACTTGTGGAACTGGAGAAGGGAGTTCTCGTCCCAGACCTCGGTGAAAATGCTCCAGTTCGTGGCCCAGTGCGAGCCTTCGTAAACGATGAGGTGCCTCGACGGACCTCTGCGTCGACCAAAGCACGACTGGACGAAATCGCGAAACCGTTCCTGGTCATGACCTTCAACGAGCAGTCACGCAGAATTCGCCGCGCCTCAAGAAGATTGATGTATCCTGCGACCAGACCCACAGGATGGAAACCGGGCGCTCCCCCAAGGAAGAGGTTGTAGAGGTCGGTGATGTCCAGGATGTCGCCCTGCTCGCCGACTATCGCGGCCACGTCTTCGAGCGCTTGGAATGCCGCGTCGTCCGCGTCGGAGGTGGACGCAGTCCCAAATCGTCGGATCGGCAGGAACGACGACGTCGAGGCTGGCTTCAGCCCGCTCCGCCTCCGCGAATCTGGCGCCGGCCAGTCGCAGTCCCTTCCTCGCGTAGACGAGGGCCTTCTTGCGGTCCGCCCGCGGTCATCTTGGGTCAACCCCGGGGCCGAAGCAAGAACGAACTTCACGCCGCAAGTTCGCCACGGGCGTCCTGTGCAGAGTTCAGCTTCCCCACACAGAGGAAGACGCTGCAATTTCCATGTTGCTGACACCCCGTTCTCTTCTTTCGCGGGCAAGCTCCCCCGGCAGTGAATAGCGAGGCGCGGCGGCGGTCGAAAGGGTGGCGTGAGCGACGATTGAGCTAGTGAGCGACTTGACCATGTCCAGCCGCGGGTAGCGTGAGTGAATGAGCCGCTCCTGTGACATGACGATGTCGGCCTTGTGGCCAAAGTCGATCCCGATCCCCTCCGTTGTCAGGTAGGCAAGGAGTCCTCGACGCTCGGCGATGCCCGGCGAACTGTGCAAGGCAATCGCTTCCCACACCCGGTCAACGTCCCCCACCGCCACTCCATGCTCGGTTAAGATTTCGGCTGCCAGATCCGCGCCTTCCACCTCGAACCGCTGCTTGCCGGGTGCCTCGGCGCCGGTACCCAGGTCGTGCATGACGCAGGCGGCAAAGAGTAGATCCCGGTCATACGCCGCATCGTTCAGTGCGCCCTCATGGCCGGCGAGGAGTTCCGCAAAAAGGAAACTGCGGATGCTGTGATTGGCCACCGAGGTACTCTCTGAAGTCTGTGCTGCCGCGAGCGCCGCGCGAGCAAGGGGGGTGGCGGGCAGGTCGATTGAAAGTGTCATGGCCCCACGCTAAGGATTGGGGCTTGGCATAGGAATGGCAGAAATGACAGCTATGGACGAGATACTGCCATTCTTTGAAGGCGTTTGCTCACCAGCTGAAGGGGCCAGCACGCGCCAATGACCGCTGCACGAGCCGACTCAGTGACGTGAGCCGTGAGCCGAGAGCCGAGAGCCGCAATCGGGCATCCCGCGGTAGTCACTACTCACCAGAAGGCCCGCGAGGTCGCTGATCACAGTGCCAGCCAGCTCCTCTCAGGACGCGCTCACCGCCGTGGCCTCCGCAATCAATGACCTGGAACGTTCGACGGGGCAGCGAGACTGCCGCGCTTCCCACGTGAAGTCGCGATGTTCCCGTGAGACCGCGCGCTTGGCCCCGAGCGCCCGAACGGCCAATCCGCCGCCAAACTTCCTGGCCAAAACCGAAGGCGTCGAACAAGGCCAGTCACGAGCGCACCATCGGTTGGGCAATCGAAACCCCTGGTTTCCGAGAAAACCAGGGGTTAGGGTCGGAAGCCCAACCCGGGCGCTCGCGGTCGCATCTAGGCGACCTGTAGTCGTCTTGCCAGCAGGCGCCCGGGTCATGGAGCCCCGCCGCGGACGTGCGCCCAGCGGCGGGCCCGACCGGATCGGTCAGGGACGGATGTACGCGCCAGACTCGATCGGCAGGCCGGCCTCTACCCAATCCTGAATGCCCTCGCTGTACTTGCGAATATTAGAGTATCCAGCAGCAGTGAGCATGTTCGCGACGTTCTGGCTGTTCGGGCAGGAAACATTCGAACAGTAGGTGATGATCGCGGCGTCCTTGTCCGGAAGCAAGCTCGAAGCCTGCAGCGCGACATCCTCTCCCACAAGTGGCAGCGCCCCCGGAAGGTGCTGCTGCTCGTAGTACATGCCTCCCAGCGCGTCGATCACGGTGACGGTCCGAGAGTCGATGGCCGCCTTGAGGTCGTCGCGGGTAATAAGTGTGGTCATGATGCCCTTTCTTGTTTATGTGCGTGCGCACACAACAATACGGATGTGTGCGTGCGCACGCAACTCCGCTATGTTTAGGGCATGCCCTCTCGCAAGAAGCTCGCCGCCGATGCTTGGGGCGCACTGCTCCAAGTCCACGCCTCCCTCGTCCCCGCGCTGGACAAGGAAGTCCAAAGGCAGACCGGCCTGCCGCTGTCGTGGTACGACGTGCTGCTCGAGCTAGCGGCGGAACCTGCCGGTCGGCTGCGGATGACCGACCTTGCGGAACGGGTGGTCCTTAGCCGATCCAGGGTCAGCCGTCTCGTCGATGAGCTGGCGAGCCGGGGCCTGATCACCAAGGAGGAGCATCCAGACGACCGGCGCTCAGCGTACGCAACAATCACGAAAGCGGGACTCGCCGAGTTCCGTTCAACCGCCCCCGTCTATGTACGCGCGATTGAAGGCCAGTTCGCGTCCAACCTCACAGACGAGGATCTGGCACTCTTGGGGGGCGTCCTCAACAAGATCCGAAAGCCCGCAGGGTGACCTCAAGGCAAATAGTGCCCGAGAATTTTTGCGTTCACTGAACTATTCGTCGAAGAGCTCACAACGACCGGATGTCGCCCTCGACGCAGGGTTCATCGGAGCGCCTCTCCACGTGTCCTCTTCAAGCAGAGCGGGGGTGTCGGCGCCGTTTGACGGCGAGCCGACGACCACACAAACTCAAGTAATACAGCTATCTGACGTCCCGACGATCAACGAACCGTCTGCGGTATTCCGTTGGAGTGATGCCGACCAGTCGCGTGAAGTGATGTCTCAGCAAGGGGGCCGCACCGAACCCTGATTCTGCCGCGACGTCCTCAACCGAAAGGCGCGTATCGTCCAGCAGCTCCCGCGCGCGTGCGACTCGTTGCTGGGTGAGCCACGTATGTGGCGCACAGCCGACTTCGGCCATGAAGCGACGTGTGAGCGTCCGTTCCGCAACACCAGCGACGCGTGCCATGGCCGCGACCGTGATGGTGTGCGCGATGTTTTCCGTGATCCAATCAAGAGTGGGCTGCAGGCTCTGTTCTGAGCGACCAACCACCGGTCTCTCGATGAACTGCTTCTGACCCCCGTCCCGGTGGGGCGAAACGACCATGCGTCTTGCAATGCGGTTCGCCACGGCCGAGCCAAGTTCTGTGCGCACAATGTGCAGGCAGGCGTCGATCCCCGCGGCCGTGCCCGCGCTGCTGACGATCGTCCCATCCTGCGCATAGAGGATGTCGCTGTCAACTCGCACGGCCGGGTATTCGCGCGCCAGCCGCTCCGCATAGCGCCAATGCGTGGCCACCGTGCGGTCGTCCAGGAGCCCGGCCGCTGCCAGGGCGAAGGCGCCCGAGCAAAGAGACATCACGTACGCACCACGTCGGTCAGCATCCCGTAGCGCGCTGATCACCGCTTCGCTCGGCGTGGCGGTGAGCGACGACGAGGGGACGGCGACCAGATCAGCGTCTGCTGCGGCGTCCAACGTCATGGTTGCCACGACGAACGAGCCTGGTCCCGCTGACAGAGGCTCGTTCGGATTCTCGGCACACACTACGTACTCGAACTTCGGCACTCCGTCGGCCGACCGATCAACACCGAACACTTCTGTGAGCACGCCGAATTCAAACAGAGCGACGGGTGGTTGAAGGATGACGGCGATCTTCTTGAGCACTCGACCAGTATGGCCGTATCTTGTTCATAAGGCGCGTTTATGCCACTGGCATGTGCCAGGTGGCAACAGGACGATAGGTCTTATGTCCCTTCTCTCGAGCAATGTCTCATCCCCTTCTCACAGTGCACCGGGCGTCATGACGGCGTGGACCACGACCGGCAACGGCATAGAGAATATGTCCACGGTCCGGGTTCCGGTGCCCCAACCCGGCCGAGGCGAGGTGTTGGTCAAGATCGCCGCCCTCTCACTGAACTATCGCGACCTCATGGTGATCAATGGGGTCGGCAACTGGAAGCCAACCAGTCGCGTGGTGCCGCTTTCAGATGCCGTCGGCACAGTCGTTGGCGTGGGAGAGGGCGTTGACCGGTTCGATCTCGGGGATCGTGTTTCGGCCATGTTCCTGCCGGAGTGGCGATCGGGTCAGCTTACGCGCGAGACGTATCTGAATCCGATCGGCGGACCCATCAATGGCGGCATGTTGGCCGAGTACGTGGTCGTGTCACAGGACAACGCCGCGAGAACGCCGCACAGCCTCGACGACGAGCACGCCGCAACTCTCCCGATTGCCGCCCTGACCGCATGGCATGCCGTGGCACGGCGAAGTCGCGTCCAGCGGGGTGAGACGGTACTGATCCACGGCACTGGCGGCGTGGCCCTGTTCGCGCTGCAGTTTGTCCTGGCGCTCGGCGGGATTCCGATCATCACCTCCAGCAGTGACGAGAAGCTGGATAGAGCGCGCAAATCCGGCGCCGCCCACTCGATCAACTACAAATCCACCCCCGACGTCGCCGCGGAAGTGATGAGGCTCACTGGCGGCGAAGGGGTCAATCATGTGATCGAAACGATCGGCGGGGAAAACCTCAATCGATCGCTTAATGCCGTGAAGGTTGGCGGGACGATTAGCTTCGTTGGGCTCATCGCCGGCCTGGCCGCGCAGATCAACACCTACGAATTCGTGACGAGACACGTGACCATTCACGGAATCGAAACCGGATCGCGGGAAATGTTCGAGGAGATGGTTCAGATCATCGATAAACACGGGATCGTTCCTGTCCTCGACTCGACGTACCCCGTTCACCGGATCCGCGCGGCATTGCAGCATCTGGCAGAGGGCAAGCACTTCGGCAAGGTTGTGATCACGATCACAGCCTCGAACCTCTAGTAGTTCATCCGAGTTATCCCTGACGAATCGGCGCGCGGACCAGATCCCACGACAGTTCCAGGTCACGAATGGTGGTCGCGAGCCCCAGCATTTGCTCTGATTCACCGTTCACCAAGTCGCCTATGACGGTCGCCGGGTTAGCGATCGTCCAAGGAACGCTGAGCTTGGTCCGCATAGGCCTGGACGACCGCGTCATTCTCCACCTGGATACCTCATAGGCGCCGAGGCGGGTTACTGGTACTTGCGTTTGGCCTCCGACCAGGGAATCGATGCCGGTCCTGCCCGCCGACCCGATAGCCGGACAGGTGCACCAAACGGCCAAGGTGCGGAAGCGTCGCCGCGACTCCACCACGCGACGCGAGGACATTCGCCGCGCGCGCCGCTGCCGGCGTCATTCCGCACGCGTGGGCTCCGGCAACGTTAACGATTTCGCGGATGTGGTTCAGGCGTCCCGGCCTCAACTCGATTCCGTCGACTACCAGGTCGACTTCGACAACACTCAAGGCCGTCGTGGCGACGTTGTGGTCGCGCAGCCACTCGGCAACGGCACCAAATCGGGCGAGGTTGCGAACCGCGGCTGTGGTCGAGATGCCCTGGTCGAGAAGCTCCTTCACCAGCCACCGCCCAAAGAACCCTGTCGCGCCGAAGACCAGTGCGTTTCGGGTACCGTCGCCGCGTGCGATTGTGGATTCAGACGGCACGGTGTGCAATGCCGCCTTCATTTCGTGACACATTCGAGAGCGAGGCGTGCCGAGCAGAACGCCACAGGGCGATTACAAGCGCGATTGTCACGGGCGCCCAGACGATGCGCTCCAGGAATGAGGGTGAGGCGACGTTCACTACCGTTCCAATCACCATCAAAGCGGCCGCACCGTACAGCAGACGTCGACGGAGCGTTGCTCCGGTCCACCGGGTGCCAGCGACGGCGGCGAGCAACACATACACAACCACTGCGATAGCGCTATTCGTGCGGAGAGATGCAGGAAGGACCCCCGGGTTGGAGCCGCCAAAGGAGGCTTCACCCCATGGCGCGCCTGCAGCTAGCGCCACCTGGAAGGCCACCACGACAAGGAATAGGGCAGCGGCGGCCTTTCCGGCAGGGCTTGCGGGCGGGTGAACTTTGAACGGTGTTTGACCTATGAAGGTCTCCTTGCATAGTTTTCCAATTTCGCCCCTGGCTGGCATCGTCCACAGCGACTTCCACCTCGCCTTGCTCTCTGCTGCCTTTCCACCGCCGAGGCCTTCGTCGTTTCTGCGGTGTTCTCTGAGATCGGTAACCCGTTCTGCGGCGAGACGATGCACCTCGAGTGCGCGCGTGACACGGTCTTCCTCGGCCCTGTGGAGGCGGTAGAACGATATATCCGAAATGTGCATCGTTTGGTCTTCCTCAGATCGTGAAAATTGTGTGAACAGCCAGGATGCCGGCGGCAACAAAGTCGACAGTCGCGCAGAACGGAGGCCACCATCTGGCATTGCGGACGAATCGGGTGCGGTGCTGCCAGAGGTCCTTCAGGCCGTGGCCCGCGAAACCGGCCACGACCAGCCAGGCGGAACCCGTGAGCGCCGCAATAGCCAGCGCCACGAATAGCACCGCGACCGTGCCCTCCAGAGCGAGCACCCGTGCCCGGCCGTCGGCGACGGCGAACCCGATGTAGACCGCGGCGACGATTGCCAGAACGAGCGCGTAGACCATTGATGGGGTGAGCCACCACAATCCGAGTGGAGCGGCGGCCGTGACTACTCCAACGACCGCTCCCCAGCCGATTGCTGGTGAGAACATCGCCGTAGGCCACCGTGGTGTCTGGTCGTGCGCCCGGATGTCGGCGGGAAATGGCATGGCGTCTCCTGGCGTGTATTGGCCTTGCGGCTGCGAATGGACTCGGAATCAGTGCAGGAAAGGGGGCGAATCCGACGGTTGCATGACGCGCGGCGCCAGGACGAGCGCCCAATTTTCGCCGTGCCATGCCGGGAATGAGCTCAGACCGGCGGCTGGGGGTCGTACTGAAGATCCCGCCGTACGTTGAGGGCGCGGTCGACACCGGCGAGGCGTTCGACGAGGTGAAGTGCCATGTCTATGCCCGCGCTGACCCCGGCGCTCGTAATCACGTCACCATCGTCGACGAAACGGTCGTACCTGGTCACGATCGTGGGATCGAGCTCTGCGAGCAGACCCAAACTCTCCCAATGCGTCGTCGCCGGCCTTGCCCGGAGAATACCGGCAGCGGCGTACACGAGGCTCCCGGTGCACACGCTCGTCATGAGCGGGGTCGTCGCACGCTGAGCGCGTACCCAATCCAGATGCGCGTCGTCCCTCATCAGCGTGCGAGTTCCCTGCCCACCCGGGTGCAGCAAGATGTCAAAGCTTGGCGCGTCCGCAAAAGAGTGGTGTGCACCGAGAACGAGCCCCTTCGATGCCCGAACCGAACGCCCGTCACGGGAGACGCAGGAGACCTCGTATCCGTCGTCCGGAAATCTGAGGGTCCAATTTGCCAAGACTTCCCAAGGCCCCACGGCGTCGAGTTCTTCGACGTCGTCGAAGAGGAAGATGCCAATGTGTCGGGCCTCTCCGGCCGTAGTAGTTGTCATGAGACACACGATGGCAGGGCCGTTGGACAGACGAAAGTGGCAGGAATGCCGCAGATCGAAAGAATTCTGCCTGAATCGTGCGACACTGACTGCATGCATCGCATTGTGGCTCTGGCTCTCCCCGACGTGGTTGCCTTCGACCTCGCAATACCGGCGCAGGTCTTTGGTCACAGTGACGAGCGCGAACGCTATACTTTCTCGGTCTGCGCGGAGATTCCGGGACTGATCCCGACGACATCCGGATTCGCCATTGAGGCGACGCGTGGCCTGGACTCGCTACTGGATGCGGACACTGTCATCGTTCCAGGATTCGTCCCCCTTGGAGACCCGTCGGCCGCCGTACTCGACGCGCTGCGTGAAGCGTCTCACCGCGGCATTCGCATGGTTTCCGTGTGCACCGGCGCTTTCGCGTTGGCGGCCGCCGGGCTTCTGGACGGCAAACGGGCGACAACTCATTGGCGAGACGCCGCCGAACTCTCCTCCCGCTATCCGCGCATCAGCGTCGACCCCGACGTGCTCTACGTCGTTGACGGCGGTATCAGCACAAGCGCCGGAGTCGCCGCCGGCATCGACCTGTGCCTGCACCTTGTCCGACAAGATTTCGGCACCGACGCCGCAACCGGGATTGCTCGGCGCATGGTCGTGGCCCCTCACCGCGACGGCGGCCAAGCGCAATTCATTGAGCGCCCTGTCGTCGCCCACTCTGAAGGGCTCGCTGCCACCTGTGCGTGGGCGGTCGATCACCTCGCAGAGCCCATATCGGTCGCCGACATGGCCAAACACGCGCGCTGGTCTCCGCGCACCTTTGCCCGCCGGTTCCTGGCCGAGACGGGCACAACCCCCTTACGATGGCTCACGTCCCGGCGCGTCGACGAGGCACGGCGACTGCTCGAGGTCACCGATCTGACCGTGGAGGCGATCGCGCAGCGTTGCGGGCTCGGGACATCCAGCAACCTGCGATTTCACTTCGCGGGCGATCTCGCGACAACTCCCACAAATTACCGACGCATTCACCGCGGGACGTAGGGCACCGGCACCCATCCGCTCGGAGTCGAAAGCTTCTTTCTGGAATAGACGTCAGCGAGGCAGCTAGACCAACAGCAATCCGGAAGCCGACCATGCGGGTGATTGTGAAGTTGGTCTTCTCCGCCAGCTTCAACTCGAACGCTTGACGTTCGTATCCGATGCTTCCTAGGCGAAAAAGATGGACGCTATATCCAAGAACGCCCTGTTGTCTCGGAGCTCGCGGGCCACGGTCGTGGCGGCCAAGCCGGTGGTGACGACCAGCTTCACAGCCTCGTCTTTGTAGTCAGGAGTGAACTCCGGACGTGATCTTGCCATGATGAACATTCTCCCTTGTGAGGTGTCTCCCAACGGGGTCACGGCCAAACAGATGCTCATCCCGGCGGTCGTCGTGATGAGGCCGACCATCCGGACGATTGGCTCGAAGCCAGTGGCGGCTTGATTGCCCCGATGCGCGCCTAGTACTGGGGTGCTACTTTCCCGCTCTGAGGAATGCCAGGTAGTCCGACGACGAAAGCCGCCCCGGTTCGTAATTTGGATACAGATTTACGCATGTGCTCTCAATCCGAGGTCGCTGGCGTAACCAGATGAACCGGAGACTTCAATGCAGCACCGCCTTCGACGCGTAGGTCGCGTCGCCCTCGACGTCAACCAGGTGGATCGTTTCCTGGCTGTCCGGGAAGCCGGGGAAATCATCACCCAGAGCGAGATGGGCGGCTTCGACGCCGCGTTCGAGCAACTGGGACCCACGGTCAGCCCCTCCTTGGTCGATTCCGTCAGCAAGGTTCGCACGTGCCCGCTCGACATGGTGAACGGTGACCAACCGCCCATGTACCAGCAGCGGCGATCGCCGGTGCTCCTCGCCACCGCCGACTCGCTCCAACTCGTGGCCCACCGGATCCTGCGCCGCACATGAAACCCGACCACTTCGCCCCAATCCCACCCAAACCAAGAAGGAGGCCAGCCATGGCCAGCCAACCGAACACAGCCACAGGACACGAGACTTCTCACTACGCCCGGCGCCACCTCCGCAGCCTTCTCGAGTACCTCGGCATGGTTGCGGCGATGCTCGCGGGAATGGTCATACTCGGTTTGATCCGAGATCTTGTCGCACCCGGTCCCGTCCTGCGGGCCGACGTCGAGGCGATCATCATGGCCAGCGAGATGGTCATCGGCATGTCAGCGTGGATGGTCGCACGCCGCCACGCCTGGCGCGGCATCGTCGTCATGTCCGCCGTCATGTACCTCCCCTTCCTCATCCTCGCCCCGCTATTCTGGGTCGGCACAATCTCCGGCGACGTACTCGCGGCCGGAGGCCACCTGCTGATGCTCCCGGCCATGGCCCTCGCGATGCCGCTCACTCACCGAACCCGTGGCCCCGCAGAACGGTTGAGGTTGACCGAAGCACCCACCATGGAAGCAGGGGCGTCGAGTGCCGACCTCGGCGCAACCGGTGAGCAACCTCGATGAGCGTGGACACGGGAGTCGCTCGCAAGCAGGATCTATTCGGCGAAGCGCCCTGAGTACATTTGGGTCTCCTGACCTCGGAAACGGGGATGGGGACTTGCCGGGAGAGCAAGCAGTGCGCAAGCCGACGACGTGTCGGTATGCGCCGGAGGAGAGAGCCGGCGCGGTCCGAATGACGCGGACATCGCAGGTGAAGTTGGGGACTGAGCACGGGATGGTGCGGGCGTGGGCCGATCAGGCCGCCATTCATGAGGGTGTGTCCGCAGGCGTGACGAGCGTCGAGTCTGTGAGGTTGCGGTTGTTGGAGCAGGAGAACCGTGTCGTGCCGGGCCTGATCACAGCGGACCTGGAGTGGGGTTAGCCGGCCCTGAGCCGGGTCATCGTTCCCGGCGCAACAAGCGTGAATTCGATCGACCCGCAGCTGGCAGAATGGGCGAAAGCCCGCAACATCCCGGCAGACGCGCTGCACGGCCCGACCGGCTCGACGGGCTTCGACGGCGCTCTGGAGGACCTCACCGCGCACACGAATCGTGGCACCGCGATCGCCGCCGCAAATATGATCGACTACCCGACCGCGGGTCTTGAGTTGGCGGCCGGCGGCCTCGCGTGGCGAGCGCCGATCCCGCTCTTCCTGAGCCTCCTATTCTCGGTGGGGGTTTGACTAATTCCGACCATGATGAGGCGAGTGAAGCGAGTGAAGCGAGTGAGGCAGCAAGTAGCCCAGATTTTGCTACTGCCAGCCCGCCGGAACAGCGTCGCATCGCGGTCGCGTGTTCGGGCGGGCTTCTGGTCTCTGGCGATAGAGTTCAGAACATGAGCGAGTCGAGAACTGAGCCGGAACGATCGGCCGCGCCGCGTCCGCCGTCTACGGGCTGGCTCGCATCCCGGCCCGGCGTGACCGATCTTCTCGTTGCCCTCGCGTATGCGCTGCCCGCGTTCGCGGTGGTCCTGGCAGTTGCGTTTGGCGATCACGACGCAATCCAATTCGCCATCACTTCATGTGCAGTTGCGGCTTCAGGGCTGGCGCTGCTCTTTCGCCGCAGGGCACCCGTGCTCGTCTTCGTGCTGACGACGGCAGTGATGTTGGCCACGTTTTGGACTCCGGGTAGTATCGCCGTCATCGCGGTCGGTTGCGCGCTATATGCGGTTACGGTCTACCGCAGCGTGCGCGGCGCAGTCATCGGTTGGGGGGTCGTCGGCGTCCTGCTGGTCGTCGAGGGAGCCCTGCTGCCCCAGTCGGTGGCGAGCGTCGGCGAATCGGTGCAGGCAATCGTGGTGCTCGTTGTCGCCGTACTGGTCGGCCTCAGCGTCAGGAGCAGCCGCCATTTCGCCGCCGTGCAACTCGCCCAGCTGGCCCGCGAGCGCGAACAGGATGTGGCCGCCGCCGCCGCCGCCGAGCGCACCTCGATCGCTCGCGAGATGCACGACATCGTGTCGCACAGCCTCTCGGTCATGATCTCACTTGCTCATGGATCGGCCGAAATTGCGACCAAGGAACCGGATCGTGCCGTTGAGGGGATGCGCGAGGTGGCGCGGACCGGGCGTGGTGCGCTGGGTGACATGAGGCGGATGCTGGGTGTCTTGCGAGACGCCCCCGACGGCAGACCCGCAGACGGAGCGACTTCAACCCCTGGAATCGAGGACTTGCCCGCACTGCTCGAACGTTTCCGTGCCACCGGGTTGCCCGTGAACATGCGCTCCACCGGCGACGCTCCACCGGATGCAGTCATGCAGCTGACCGTGTACCGCATCGTGCAGGAGTCGTTGACCAATGCGCTCAAGTACGCGCGCGGCGCAACACGGGTAGCGGTCACGATCACGTTCGCCCCAGACCTGGTGACGGTGATCGTCGATGACGATGGAACCGCGGATGAGACTGCCGGCGATGATCTGGGTCGTGGTCTTGTCGGCATTGGTGAGCGCGTCGCGCTCTACAGCGGGAGGGTGACCACTGGACCACGTGACGGCGGTGGCTGGGCAATGCATGCCCAACTCATCCCCCAAGTGGCGGCGTGAGCGGGACAGGCGAGGCGGCGGCGCCCATCCGGGTGATGCTGGTCGACGACCAGACGCTCGTTCGAATCGGGTTTCGAATGGTCCTCGACGCGGCGGACGGGGTCGATGTGGTCGGCGAAGCCGCGGACGGAGCCGCCGCGATGGAACTGGCGAACGCACTCGTACCCGACGTTGTCCTCATGGACGTGCGCATGCCACGACTTGATGGGATCGAGGCAACCCGACGGATCGTCGAGGACCAGCCGACCGTGCACGTCATCGTCCTGACGACCTTCGACCTCGACGAGTATGCGTTCAAGGCTCTCCGGGCGGGGGCGAGCGGATTTCTGCTCAAAGATGTCGAACCCGCCGAACTGCTCGCGGCCATTCGTGCCGTCGCGGCTGGTGAGGCGGCGCTGTCATCCCGGGTCAGTCGCCGAATGCTGGACTTGTTTGGCCAGCGACTACCCGCGGATGATCCGGACGGCGGCGACCAGGCTGTCGCGGCGCTCACGCCACGGGAACGGGACATCCTGTTTCTGATCGCGCGCGGAATGTCGAACACCGAGATTGGCGAGCAGCTATTCGTCTCGGAATCCACCGTGAAGACCCACGTCGGTCGGGTACTCATGAAGTTGGGCCTGCGCGACCGCGTTCATGCTGTGATCTTCGCCTACGAACACGGCCTCACCTAACACCGACCGTCATAGAGAAGGCCCTGGCGCTGGGAGCGTTGACCGAGGAAGCCGCACCCTCCCGGTTCATTCAGCTGGCAGCTCCAGACTCGGCAGCGCTGGTTCAGCCCTGATCACCCGGTCGTGCCTAGAATCCCGGCGTCCTGGGCATGGTGATACCGCTTAAAAGACGCTTTGCAGCGGAGCTACATCCGGAGCCGTTTCACGTCTGACATGGAGGAGATCGTCTCCGGCATTCGCTGCGACACAATCAATCGACGATATGGCTCTCCTGACGTAACTGTCGGCGCAGATCACGTATTTTTCCGCGGACGGTGCGGCCTGGATCGCAAGTGTCGTCGCGGAGAAAGCCCCCCAAGGCCATCCGCTGCGCTGATCCGTTTCACGTCGCGAAATGGGCCACCGACGCCCTCGACGAGGTCCGCCGGACCGCGTGGAACGATGCCCGCAAAGCGGCCCGGCAACACGATGCCCGCTGCACGCGCTGCCGGCCCGCCGTACCCGCGGCCGGCCCGCCGCCGACGCTCCGGCCCGACCGGATAGTGCTCGAGCTGCCGGCATCAAGAACTGCCGCTACGCGCTCAGGAAGAACCCGGAGAACCTGACCGAGAAACAGCAAGCGAAGCTGGCCTGGATAGTGCAGACCGACCCCGGCTGGCCCGCGCTTACTACACGTGGACGTGAAGAAACTCGGCCGCATCCCCGACGGCGGCGGCCACCGCACCCTCGGCCGGCAGGCCGGCAAGCGAAACAGGCGCGCCGGGGTCGGCCATTCCTTCCTGCACTCCGCGATCGACGACCACTCCAGGCTGGTCTACTCCGAGATCCTGACCAACGAGACGAAGGAAACCGCCGCCGGGTCCTGGCAGCGCGCCAACGCGTTCTACGCCTCCCACGGCATCACCGTGCTGCGCGTGATGTCCGACAACGGGGGCCTGCTACCGATCCCGGTTCTTCAACGACACCCTCGGCGACATCAGGCACAAATTCACCCGGCCCTACCGGCCGCAGACCAACGGCAAGATCGAGCGCTTCCACCGCACCCTCGCCGCCGAGTGGGCCTACGCCCGGCACTACAGCTCAGACCAGGCTCGAGCCAACACCTACCAGGACTGGATATCCATAGCTACAATCACCACAGACCCCATACCGGCTTCGGCGGCAAATCACCCATCGACCGCGTTCACAACGTCAGTAGGAACAACAACTAGTCCGTTGGGTATCCGTATTGACTCGAACTGTTCCGCCGGGTGACGGCAGGCAAGTTGATGGTCTTGCCCCGTGATGTCCCTGGGTGCCGAGATCACCAGTTGTCCCACGTGATCCCGTGTCCCAGTGTGGCGGTGAAGAGCACCCATATCACGGCCGTTAGGACAGGTAGCATCGCGTTGCTGGTGAATGGGGTTCCGGTGACCGGCGATGTTCCGCGATGCGGCAGAAACACCAGGAGTGGAAGTCCGGCGAGCCCGATCGCCAATACCGTGTCGAGGAGATTTGTCGGGCCGAGTGGAGAGATCGAAGCGGCGATCGTTACCGCAAGTGTGCCGGCTAGCCAGGAAGATCGAGAGACCTGGCTGGCGAGCGTGGCATGGCCCGCGATCGAAAGTAGGGCGGCGCGCGTGACCGCTGCATTGATGATGTAGAGGGTGGCACCAGCGAGTGCGATAAGTATGCTCATACCGATTCCGGGGGGTCCGAGGGTGTGTGCCAGGAGATCATAGAGGTCTCCGCGGCGAAGGAGCATCGCTTGGATTGCGTAACCTCCTTCCCAGAACCATGCGAACGCGGTCACCAGCGCGAGGTACAACTGCAGCGCGGGTGCGGGCGTGCGCAGTCGAAGTCTGAGCATGAGACATATGAGGCCCACGAGGAGGTTGGCGGCCGGGCCGCCTGCTGCGACGACGGGCGTGGGGACCGTGCACCAAAACATGGACGTCGAGACGACGGTCGGGTGTCCTCCCACGGCGAGGCACATCGATCCGTGTCCGATGAATTCGTGTATGACGGCCGGAGTGATCGCGGCGAGCACCGCCACTGGTAGCACTACTAGCGCCGGGAACCGCAACCGCGTCGCAATAATACCGGACGAGACATGGTCGCCCGATTCGGCCTTCATCGCGGCCGACCATTGGCGATGGACGCGTTGAGCGCGGCGACGACGAATCGGGTTGCGCTCTCCTCGGTGTCCCTGCTCGGCACAGGGAACCGTCCGGATGCATGACTGGCCGCCTTGTCGAGCGCGGGCATTGTTACGAGACGTTCGACATCGCACACACAAACCTCGGGAACACCTGATCGCTTGAGTAGCGAGTACACCTGCTCACGGACCAGCCGTGATATGCCTGTCCTCGCGGGACGTGCGAGGAGCGAGGCTGCGTGATAGGCCCGCCTGGTCGCTCCGACAGGCGGATGTTCCTGAGGAGCGGATCTCGGAACGGTGTTCATGAACTGGACTCTACTGACTCTGCGAGGCGCGAGGTCCCGATCCGTCGCCGACGGATGGCGAGGCGAATGGCTGCGGGAAGGAAACCAACCGCAATGGCCAGGAGGACGCTGGTGAGCAGCAGGAGCGGCGCACGCCAGGAGGTGCCCTCGGGGCTCAGGGCCAGGTGCTTGGTCGGGTAGTCGATCATCTTCGCGGCGCTTTCCGCTGTCGCCTGGTCAGTGTCGTGAGCAATATAGCGAAGTGCAGCGTCGAACCCGTTCTCGCCGGCGGACCGGTTGATGGTATCGATAGGCACGGTGTGTTCGGCGGCCCAGTCGATCATCGCTGGATCCACCTCATCTGCCGGCGTGGTGCCGGGAATGATCAGCCGGTCGATGGTGGGTCCCGTGCCGAGCGCTCTGGTGGAGAGGACAAGTCCATGGCGGGTAGTGATTGTATCTCCCGCTGACACCGCGACGGCTCGCGCCGCGAACGAGACGTTGTAGACCTCGAACAGGCCGGCAATGTCGATTTCGCTGTCACCGTCGCTGAGCCCGACGCCCAGCGTTGGTCGCAGCCACGGCAGAATCGCGTTCAGTGCTACCGGTGCGTCGGCGACGGTAAAGTGTTGGGTCGGGATGTCGGCTGGGCCTTCCAGGGACCACCCCGGATAGTTCAGCGCCTGTCCCACTCGTTCGGCTTCCGCGGGTCCGGCCAGGTCAGCCATGACCTTCAGGGCACCGGGGATGCCCGACGTCACACCTGCAGTGGTGGTTACTGAACCGTCTTGCACGTATCGTTTTCCACGCACCCAGTCAACCTGCGGTCGGCTCTCCTCGAGTGCGCTGATCCTGGACCAGTGGGAGGTTGCGTGCAGGCCGTCAAGGATGCCGGTTTCGGCTAATACCAACGCGCCGCTGCAAATTCCGAGGATCCGAGCCCCGCGATCAGATTGGTCCGTGATGAAGGTGCGCAGCGCGGATTCTTTTGTTCCGGTGGGCTCTTGGACTGCCGGAACCACAACGACGTCCGGGCGGGGAGCCTCGCCTGATTCGACCTGGTCGAACGTGTGCACTGGTAGCACGGCCGGTCCACCCTCCAGCTGAGCGGGCGAGGCGCTAGCCGCGACCGCGTACACCGAGAACTGTGGCGAGCTGGCGAAAACCTCGTACGGTGCCAGGAAGTCGCTTGCGACCGTGGGAGTAGCGCCCAGGGCGATTGCAACAACGATCGGCCCGGCAGAGTTATAGGCGCTCGGGGTGGGCCACACCAGGCCCGGATCCACTGGTGTGGTAGCGGCGGCCTGGCTGGTTGTGACCAGCGCCCCGCCGACTGCAATGGTGGCGATCGTGACGACTGACAAGCCGATCGCGCCGGTGACGCGAAGCGTGCGGCGAAGAGAAAATGGCATCAAGTACTCCAAGGTGATGAGGGGGAAGGGGCCGCTCCTGGCGTAGCCGCGAACGTAATATCAAGCTACGGAACGGCCATTTCCAGTGAGTCCTCCTCACGGGTGGAGTTAGCGCCCCGTTATGGTCCCTGGGTACGACACCGGGCTTTTCTTCAGAACCCGAATCCTCCAGCCGGTGCGGTGCAAGAGCTGATTGCCGCCGCCGGACGGCGTGCGGTGGGTGAGGGGCGGACTCATCAGGTGACGCGCGCAATCGCGGGGAGTAGCCGTTTAAACACGTGGTTCGAATCGAACCCGTCTAATCGGACAATGCTGGCGTTCCAATCGCCGTGTGACTCACGTTCGACATCCGCCGATAGGGTCCTGCAGGTTCACGGCCGGCCGCGTCCACGCGCGGGTTGGGACGATGTAGCCTCAAGCTTCGCAAGGTCAGCAAGCGCCTCATCCGCCCAGGCAATCGCGGCACGCGCGGAGTGCTCACCCGCCGAGACAGTAAGGAGGATATAGGGAGCGGCCTGGGCAAGCCCTCCATTTTCGGCCACTTCCGTGCGAGCTGTCTCCATGCGCGCGAGAGCGGCCTCCGCTTGCTCCCGCGCCTGCAGCACGAGCTCCCTACACGCTTCAGGACCGAGCTGGCTGCCGAAGAACAACCGAAGCATGAGCCCATTTCGTGGGTTTGGTGCCTGTGGGGGCTCAGCAAGAAGCTCTCGGAGTCGAGTAACTCCAGCGTCGGTAATCCCAAACTTGCTAGAGCGGGAATCGGTAGCCTCTTGCCGTTCAACTAAACCCTTTCGCTCCAGCTCGGCCAGGACGGGGTATATCTGACCGAAACTCTCGCTCCAGAAGTGACCCAACGTATCCCGAATCTCCTCCCGCAACGCATATCCGGTCATCGGCATAATGCTGAGCGCTCCAAGTATCGCTGTCTGGGACTGATCGGAACGCGGCACTAGTGATCCCCTCATATATCTGATAGATACATCACCGTAGTCAGGCTCAGCCTCGGTGTCAAAATCACCGGCACCGCACCTTCAGGCCCGGCCTCCGGGGCGCACTGGCTATCCGGCGGACGGGCGGAGCCGTGGTACCTGTTCGAGCAGATCGGCGGTGGTAACGACCGTGGCGAATTCCCCGTCTAGGTTTACCCCGGTCATCCGAGACAGGACAGCTGCCGCGACGTTCTCACCGTCCTGAGCGATGCGGTCAAAGGTATGGGTGGCGTCCAGGGGGAAGTACACCCGGTAACCGAGGTTGCCCCCCACTCGCGCTGTGGTCTCGCAGCAGTGGTTGGTCGTGATCCCACAGACGACCAGTTCCTCGATGGCGTTCTCCTGCAGCCAGGCGTGCAGGTCAGGAGTGCCATGGAAGCTGGAATTGACGCTTTTGGTGACCAGGAGATCCGGGGTGCCCGTGATGATGTCCTTGAACGCGTTTCCGGGGTTGTCCGGGTGGAGAGGTGAGGAAGGCGCGGTGGAGTCATGGCGGACGAAGATGACGGGTCGACCGGTTTCCCGCCAGCGCGTCAACAGAGCCTCGATGTTCGCCTCGCACGACGGATTATCTCGCGGACCCCAGTAGGCGGTCTCATCGAAGGCTTGTTGGACGTCGACAATCACAAGAGCGGCGCGCGGATCAAGGGCTCGAGGCAAGGACGGGTTATCAGTCATGGTGTTCCGTTCAGTGAGGTGCGTCGTTCAATGAGGATGGTATCGCGCCACGTGCCATCAGCAGGTCCGTACGACATGAGTGCGATTCGTTCACGTCGGCCGATAACCCGGAATCCGGCGCCCTCGTGCAGGCGCAGGCTGGCCGTGTTCTCCGGGAAGACCGAGGACTGGATCGTCCAGTGCCCATTCTCCTCGGCGGCGGTGATGAAGCTCTTCAGGAGCAGACTGTGGAGCACACAGCCGTCGCAGGCAGCTTGAGTTCGACGTTGCTCGCTGCCGTGATGTCGCCGGCGATCCATGCAGTGATGGAGCGTACCTGTTCGTATCCGGTGGCGAGCAGGAAGGTGGGCGCGCGGCCATAGCTCTTCATTCCTGCCAGGAAGAAACCGGGCTCCGGGTGGGTGAGCTCGGCGAAGACGTGCGGCTCTACCGTCCCGCAGGTGTGCACATTCGGGTCAATGAGCGGCGCGAGGCGCTTGGGCGCTTCAATGATCTCGTCTAGTTCGAGGCGGATCTCCCGAAGCATGGCAAGGTTCGGCCGGAATCCGGTGGCGCTGACCACGAGGTCGGTGTCGTGCTCGACCAATTCGCCAGCGCGAGAGCCATAGACGCGGACTCCGTCGTCGGTGCGGCCTAAGCGCACAATCTCGAATCGGTCGACGACGGCGATGCGCCCGGCGGTGACGAGCGCGTCGACGCGACGCCCGATCGACGCCCGCGCAGCGAGTCCTTCGTCGTCGGAAGTCGTAACCCGGACAGCGCTTGCGTTCCTGATCAACCATGTGATGCGGGTTTCCGGTTCCTGCTCGGTGAGCTCCGCCAACGCCAGCAGCGTGTTCGCGGCGGAGTGACCTGCGCCGACCACCGTCGTGTGCCGGCCGGCGAAGCGCGCGCGGTCCCGGCCGAGAACGTCGGGCAGGGCGTGGCTGACCCGGTCAGTAACGTCGGCGAGTCCGAGTGGATCCAGCCCCGACGACGCGAGGCTGTTCGGATACGCGTAGGTGCCGGACGTGTCGATCACGGCGCGCGCAGTGAACTCCTCGACGCCCTCAACGGTTCGCGCACGGAGCAGGAACGGCGTCGACGCACGACGTGCAGTGCGCGTGCGGTCCATGCCCCGCCGAGTCACCGCCTCAACCATGACGCCGGTCCGGATGCGGTGGGCGAGTGAGTCGAGCGCCGCCAGCGGCTCCAGATAGTTCTCCACGAGTTCGGCACCCGTCGGGAGACCCTCGGGGGCCGGCAACTGCCACCCAGTTGCTTCGAGCAGTCGGCGCGACGCGGGGTCAACGACGTGCTTCCACGGCGAGAACAACCGAGTGTGCCCCCACTGCCGAATGCTGGAGGCGATCTCGTCGCCCGACTCGTAGATCACGAATTCGATTCCGCGCTCGACGAGGTTGGCGGCAGCAGCGAGCCCGACCGGGCCCGCGCCGATGATCGCGACCGGCAGGGATTCCGGGCTGCGCTGATGCAGGCTCATCGGGCAGCAAGAACTAGATAGATCGTCGCGAGGGCCAGCGTGGTCGGGGTCATGATGAGGCGTTCAAGTTTGCTGCGGGAGATTCCGTTCATGACAACGCCGAGCACGAAGTATGCCGTCATCACCCACATCGTGATTGCCGTGAAGGATTCGTTGACCACCGGCGGGACAAGGCTTGCCTTGGCCAGGGCCGCATAGGCGAAGAGGACATATATGCCTATGGACAGGGCGCTCCCGGCTCTCAGCTTGGCAGGGAGGACGCGATGCTGTCCGCCCCAGGCCATCCTCCCCAGCGGTGCTCCGGCAATGAGCGCACCTTGGAGAATTGTCAGGCCGGCCAGAACTGCGCAGGCAAGTATTGCAAGAAACTGATCCAAGGGCATTACGTGTCCATCCTCTTATCCGGCACACAGCGAGCACTCCCCCGGCTGAGGGAGAATCTCTTTCGGGACGCATGGCTGCGAAAACGCTGCCGGCGCAGCTCCAATTCAGGCTGCTCGGTCGCTCCCCCCTCTGCGGCACCGCTCCTGCACGCGCCGAGCGCCCGCACGGCCCGTCGAAACAAGACGAAACCCGTCAGGAATGCGGTGCCGACAACGAAGGAGCCCCGGGCAAAGGGTGAGAATGACCTCGTCACTGCAGGGTTCAAAGCACATCGCTTTCTATCTGTCAGATACATCTTACTGACATATCTAACAGATATGCCCGGCGATTGTTTCTCATTTCACGCGTCGGGCGCCGGAGCGCATGATTGTGAAGCGGAGAATCGCGGCCAACCCCATCAACGGAATCATCGCTGCATGACTGAGAGTCATCATCGTCCCGGCGGTCATGCTCCCCACCAGGAAGGGACCACTAGTAAGGACCGCAGGAAGAAACATCGCTGCCGACATTTCTGCGATGGCTCCCCAACTGTGACGTTTACAGATCATGTAGAGGGTCATCGGTATGGTCATGTTGAGCGCCATGGCGAAGTTCGACAGGACGGGCAGCCGGCTCCACGGATCGCTTACTCCGGCGAACCCCGGCAGAAGTTCGTAGAGTGGGTCCAAGGCGAACATTCCTGCGTACATCAACACGACCATTACGGCGAAATGCCCGACGAGGTGGAAGAGTGCTGATCGGCGCTGCAGGCCAGCCTGACCGATCTCCATCGAGGAATCACGCGAACGGACGCGAAAATGCGGCATATGCGACGTCATAGTGTCACTTGCCCCTGGACCGGGATTCCGCAGAGAGGGCGGCGTGAAGATGGCTCCTAATCGTGAAAACATGCGTCTCGATTCATTCAAGGGGTGAAGGGCCGTCGCTCCATGCGCCCGGGTTGCTCTCACGCTACGGAATGCCGCCAACGGGTACATCGGCCTTCGGGACGTTCCCCAGCACATCCAACCGGCACCGCGGTACCACGCGATCGAGAAATAATGTTGCTGCGTACGTTGGGGTGGTGTTCGACGCACGTGACGGCGCATTCAGACCGCTCCGGGGCCGCCTGTCGGCCCCCAGATGAATCGAAGGTCAGGCGCGAGTCGCGGTCAGCCGTCAGGAAGTGGCCTCTGCCGCTGAAGGCGCCGGCCTGGATCCCGCGTCCGGACGCTCGTTCAGAGTGCTCAGCGCCTTTCCACGGATCTCCCCTGGGCGACTGGAAGAGGCGCGGCGATGAACTCGAGGACGGCGTCGAGAGTGAGGTCCGCCGATAGGATTCGCCGATGCCCGAGCCCCTCGGTGGCGACCAGGTGCGAGCGCTCACCGTGGGCGGCGTGAAGTTGTTCCGACTGCTCGATGTCGACGACCGGGTCCACTCGATCATGAAGCAGCAGCAGAGCGACCGATGCCGGAAGTGGGTTCTGGACCCCGGAGAAGCGTGAAAGTGCATCGGGTTCGTTCTCGAAGACCCGGCGCACGAACGCTGCGCCCAACTCAGCCGTCGCGGCCGGCCCCAGGCCAAGCGACTGCCCGAAGTAGCTGAGCAGGTATCCGGGTTCGGCAACCCCCGAAATTCCAACTACACGGTTCGTGTCCAGGCCATTGGCCACGGCGGAGATTGCGCCGAGCACGCCGAACGAGTGGGCGACGACGGCTTCGAAGGATCCGTGCAGGCGCTGCAGCTGGACCATTGCGTCGACGTACTCGCGCACGTCGGTGTAGCGTCCGTCGGAACTTCCGTTGGCCGGCGCATCGAAAGAAACGACGGTGTAGCCCTCGGCGCGTAGCTCACGGATGAGGCGGGCAAACTGGACGGCCCGGCCGCGCCAACCGTGCACGAGCAGCACCGGGCGGGCGCCGGTTCCCCACTGGTAGGTGACGACGTATTTGTTGTTCACGGTGATGGTTCCCACGCGAGCGCTGTCGTGGGTTGCACGTTCGTCCGGGCGCACGGGCAGACGGCTGCCCACACGCCTGAAGAGGATAAGGGCGAGTCGACCAGCCAGGCGCGGGGAGAGAGTTTCAGCAGCGGAAAAAGCCATTCGGATGACACTAGGCATGCTGGTCTCCTCACCAGAAGAACAATACGAACGACCGTACATGTAACAATACGGATGATCGTACTACTAAACTGATGTCATGAAACCACTCGACGGTCGAAAAGTCCGCGGCGACGAGTCACGCCGCGCCGTTCTGGCTCGTGCCGTTGACATTGCGTCCGTCAACGGGCTTGAGGGGCTCACTATCGGGCGTTTGGCAGCCGAGGTGTCCGCGAGCAAGAGCGGCGTGGCCGCACTCTTCGGCACCAAAGAGCAGCTCCAGCTCGCCGCGATCGAGACTGCCCGCGGCATATTCACCGCCTCCGTCATCGACCTGGCACGCACACAACCTCGCGGTCTTCGCCGGCTGTGCGCCCTCCTTCGAAGCTGGATCGACTACTCTGCCGATCGTGTTTTCGAGGGCGGATGTTTCTTCTTCGCTGTTTCCGCTGAATTCGACTCTCGGCCCGGCGTTGTGCACGACGCCATCGTGCGGGCTGTCGACGAGAGAGACGCATACATTGCCGCCAACATCGGTCACGCCGTCGATCAGGGAGAGCTGCTCGACACCACCGTCAGCCGACAGCTCGTGTTCGAACTCACTGCTCTGATCGAGGCGTCCAACTCGTACTCGCTCCTACGCATGTCTGCGGAACCGTACGAATTCGCTCGCCGCGGCGTCGTATCCCGACTCCTGGCGAGCGGCGCCAACATGACGGTTCTCGCTGAGGCTGGCCTCGTAGATCCGGTCCCCGGCAAACCTGGCACCGGTCGACCTTAGCCGCCGAGAAGCGCGGTACCCAACTCGCTTCGGAAATAGAGTACAACGCGGCCATGGCGCGTCGACGTGACGAGGCGTCCGGCGTGGAGTGCCCGCAGGTGCTGGTTCACTGCGGACGTCGTAACGCCCATACGAAGGCCGAGGTCCGTGGACGAAGTTGGCTCGCTGAGAACCGCCAGCAAGGCCGCCCGGGTTCGGCCGAGTAGTTGGATGGCCCCTGCATCAGTCGCCGACGTGCTTGTCTCCCACATCGCACCCTGGCCGCGTGCCGCGTACAGAATCATCGGCGGCCCGCTGGGATCACTCGGTGCGCTGGCGCCGCTCGTGAAAATGGTAGGCACGAAAGTCATACCGCGCCCTGCCACTGCCTTCGAGGTCGTTAGTTTGCACTCCACCTGCACAGAAAGAACGGCGTCGGCGATGGACACCCTGGTGTCAATGGTATTTATCATCGCGGACAACCCAACCTGAGCAATCTGCCGACCGCGATAAGCAATGTCAGCCTCGAGAAGGGTGCGCATCCGAAGCCAATGTGGTTGAAAGCAACTCTCCCAGTACTGCTCGAGAATGTTGGCCGTTCGGTCGAGAGCGGCTCTCGGATCGCCCCTCAGCGCGGCCGGTATCTCGCCATGTATAGCCTCGATCTGCCGCGTGAAAAGCGAAGGATCAGTCGACCGGAATCTGTCCAGCTCGTCGACGATCCGCGTCAGGGGACTTCCCGGTCGCGGATTGAGCAGGTCCGGCGTGCTCAAGCGCGTGTCGATAAGCGCGAGCAGCAGTTCAGTGTCCAGGCGTGAGCGCGCCTTTTCCGTGCGCCTCAGCCAGGGAAGCTGGAGCGGAAATCGGGCAGGGTCCTTGAGGGCACGGAGCGAGAGCCCCATCTCGCACAGGGGTGAAATACCGAACCGCACTTCGCCGACGTCTTCCTCGTTCAGCGTGTAGGTCAGCATGAAGCAATACCCTACATCAGTTCTTTTGCGCACTCACCTCTGGCAGAACTGACATATGCCTACTGAAGCTCCCGCAATCGACCGCATCGAAGTGCACCCCGACGGCCCATCAAGCCACCAGATGTTACGAATTCTCGCCACCCAGATATTCTTGAACTCTCTTGGACGCGGTGTTTTCCTGGCTCTCACCGTCCTGTACTTCACATTGATCGTCGGACTCAGCGTCACGGAAATCGCCGTCATTCTTACTGTCTCAAGCGCGTTGGGCGTGGCCACGTCGTGGCTCGGTGGCAGCCTCGCGGACAGAGTGAGCGCCAAGCGACTCCTTCTCGCGCTCCTGGTGGTGGAAGGGCTTGCCTTAGTGTCCTATGCTTTCGCCTCGTCGTTTATGGTTGCGCTCGTCATAGCCTGCGTGGTGAACGGGGCCAGCAGTGGCAGCAAGGCCGTGAGAGCGACCATCGTCGGCCGGGCCTTCGAAGGCGAAGTCCGGATCAGGACACGAGCGATTCTACTTACTGTAGGAAACGTCGGAATTGCACTTGGCGGCGCGGCGGCGAGCATCCCGCTGTTGTTGGATGCCCCGGACGCGTACCGCCTGACAATCGGTATCGCCGGTTTCGCGACCTTGATCAGCGCCGCGCGTATCGTCGCCCTGCCACGCCGCGTCGACGCTATTGTGCTGTCCAAGGTCGATCGGGCGGCCTCAGCTCACCTGGTTGGCCGGTCACCCTGGCGGGACCCACGCTACCTGGGGCTGGCAGCGCTCTCCGCGCTGTTCGGTATCCAGTTCGGTCTCGCCGAAATTGGCCTCCCGTTATGGGTCTTGCGCCACACGCAGGCCCCGGTGGTTGTCGTTTCCATAGCTCTGATCGTCAACACGGTTTTGGTAGTCGCCCTGCAGATTCCGCTTTCGCGCGGTAGCCATGACATACGACGCGCAGGAAAAGCGGTTTCCTTGGCGGGCGTATTCATGGCTATTGCGTGCGCCGTCTACGCTGCGTCCGCAGGAGTGTCGCCCGTACTGGCTCTCGCGCTGATCCTCGCCGCAGCTGTTGCCCACACATTCGGCGAAATCCACTCCTCGGCGGGAATCTGGGGCCTTAGCTATGAGCTCGCCGACCCGCGTAGCGCCGGCGCATACCAGGGACTATTCGCGATGGCGTTCTCAATCGGCACCATGGTGACCCCCGCTGTTATCGCCGTCACCGTTGTAGACAATGGAACAGCAGGTTGGGTCGTACTCGGCGTGATCTTCCTCTCTTCATCGGCCGGCATTCGCGCGATCGCTCATCGTGCCCCGTCGAGCGCATGATCGTGGTACACCGTTCATGGCGACCGAACGTCAGCCGCAGAACTAGGACGTGACCAGGAATTCACGCCTCTTGAGAGGCGACCCGGACGTGTCATGGATAGGATTCCCCAATGCGTCTTGACCGGTCGGGCTACGAAGTTGATTTCCTCGACACCTTCGAGGGTGACGAACTTGACCGATCGCGTTGGGTTCCGTCGTACCTTCCTCAGTGGGGTAGTCGCGCGTTGTCTGCTGCGCGGTACGCGCAGCAGGATGGCAAACTCCGGCTTCAGATCGAGTCGGATCAGCTTCCGTGGTCGCCGGAGCACAATGGCCGCTTACGCGTGTCGAACCTTCAAACCGGGGTTTTCGCGGGTCCGGTCGGCAGTGAGATCGGCCAGCACCGCTTCGCGGCGGGGTTGCGCGTCCGCGAGGCCCAAGATGAGCAGCGTTTGTACACGCCGCTGTACGGAATCATCGAGGCGCGGGTTGCTGCGATCGCCGATCCGAACTGCATGGTGGCGCTGTGGATGATCGGCTTCGAAGACCAACCCGACCGTTCGGCGGAGATCTGCATCTTTGAGATCTTCGGCAAGGACGTCGCCGCAGACAAAGCGGTTGTGGGCATGGGGTTACACCCGTTCGGTGACACGCGAATTCAGGACGACTTCGTCAAGATCCCCATGATGCTGGATGCCCGTGAGTTCCACACCTACAGCGTCGAGTGGCTGCCAGGCGAAGTCAGGTTCTTCATTGACGATGAGCTGGTCGCATCCATGGAACAGTCTCCCGCCTATCCGATGCAGCTCATGCTGAACGTGTATGAATTTGAGGCGACGGCCGCAGAAAGCTACCCCAAAGTGTTCGAAGTCGATTGGGTGCGGGGCTGGCGACCATTCTCCGATACGACCGGTTCGTGACCACGCGGTGAGCACGTCGCCTGCGCCCTCCACTGAGGACCAGCGATAGGCGACGTTCATCAACCATCGGGCCTACAGGCGCTACTCACCACGGCTCGCAGGCTAGCGCTGTAAAGCCTCGAGGGACGGGTGAAGGTGCTTGGTGCCGAGCGCGACTGCTGCCTGGCGTGTGGCCGCCAAGAGGGCCTCATCAGTGGATGCGCCGGACAGGGTGGCATCCAGATAGCCCGCGAGAAACGCATCGCCGGCGCCGTTTGTGTCCCTGACATCCACCGCCACCGCGTTCACACGGTGAAGCCCGTCGGCGTCGAATGCAACGGCGCCGTCTGCGCCGAGAGTACACACCACTGCATCGGCGCCTCCCTCCACCCGTGCGCGCATGAACGGCACCGGTTCATCCATTCCATCACCGTTCATGAAGATGAAATTGGCCGCCTCAATGAACGGTTTGTGGAATTCGGACAGGCCGTCGTAGTCGTGCACATCCGTCCAGATGGGTATGCCAGTACCCGCGGCCGCGGGGAGGAGAGCTCGGGATGTCTCGGACAGGTCCATCACCAGCGCCGCTGCATCCACACTCATCGCCTCGAATCGGGCGATGTTCGGTGCGATGAATTCGGGTACTGACAGGTAGATCGACACCCGCTCTCCGGCAGGCGTCATCAGGTTCAGGTGCCGTTCGCTGTCGCCGGGAATGTCATCTGCGACCACGGTGATGTCGGCGGACTCGAGCGCCGACCGCAACCGGTCGGACTCGGGGTCGTCGCCCAGCACGGTGTGACATATGACGTGGCGGCCCAGTCCTGAAAGGTGCAGCGCCTTTCCTGCAGACGTTCCGCCGATCGTCTCGAAATGCTCGAGGGCGAACTGAGTGTGGGGGTGAGGCTCCGGCAGCCGGTCGAGGTAGACAAGCTTATTCCACGAGACCGGCCCGCAGATAAGAATGTGATCGTGCACTGCTCGGAGCCTCAATCCTCAAGGGGGTCTGCGGGTCGGACCAGATTGACCCGGGCCGCTACGCGGCGCGTCGCCGACTCCCGGCGATCGCCACTGGCATAACTCTACGCATTGACTGAATCTTCAGCGCACGGAATCGACTCTCGGGAACGGCCACTCCGCGGCACCGCAACCTCGAATCGGAGACCCGTGTCAACCAGGCATGTCACGGCCAAGACACTCGCGCCAAACTGACGCGTCACGAGCGCCAGCGCCACCGTCTAGACCGTGTGCTCAGCTCCGTGAGCAGGTCTTTCAGCCGCCCCGTGACGTCGTGGAGATCGCGGCCGCCGGTGTCGATGTCTCTGCCGACACGGTCGACGAGTTCCCAGTCTCCGTAGCGCTTGCCAGACATGATCGGCCAGCCCATAGCGAGGCTGTGCGCATCGGTGAAATGGATGCTCGGCTGGGGGTCAGTCATGGAGTTGTTCCATTCAGAGTGCCGCCTCTGTCGGCGAGTGGGGCTCATGCCCCAAGGTCCCGCGGCACGCCGGGGGTGAGCCACTTGAGGCGATCAGTCAGACCGGCTCCTGCAAATGAAGCCACGATCTCGTCTTCTGTTTCTGTGAAGTGTTCCCAAGAGGAGTAATGAATCGGTACCACGATGTCGGCTGCGAGAGACGCGGTGAACTTGGCTGCGCTCGCGCTGTCCATACTGATCATCTGGTCCCCGAGGATGGCGAACTTCGCCGCGCCGAGGTGCAGCACCGCTACTCCGATCGAAAAGAGTTCGCTGATTTGATCAAGGTCGCTTTCATAGGTGGTGTCGCCGGAGATGTACAGGACCTTCTCTTCCCCAGGCACCCGGAGGATGAACCCAATCACGTCTCCTGCGGGACCGTGATGTGCAGGCGTCGCTGTGATGATCACAGACTTCTCACCCACCACGACCGTGTGGCTGCTCCAAGGCGCAACGCCCACCGCGTGGCCACCCAGCCGTCCCGCACCACTTTGGGTGGTTATGACGAGCTTGCCGTCCAGCAACCTCCTGCCGGCCTCATCCAGGTTGTCCGGGTGTTCGTCGTGGCTGAGCAGCACGGCGTCAATCGGAGGGAGTTCGCTCGCGGGTATGGCTGGCATGGTGGTGCTCCGCAGGACTACCGGCCCCGAGACATACTCGGTCGGAGCGGGGTCGAACACGGGATCGGTGAGGAACGTCAGCCCCCCGAATTGAACGAGCATTGTTGCTGTGCCGATATGCGTCAGGGTTGTCTGCATGGGTCTTCCTCGGAATCTGGATTTTCAAACGCTCGTACCGTTTGATCGGCACGGCATTCATGGTTAGGGGACAAAAGCCTGCATCGCTGGCGAGAGGGCCAGCAAACGAGCTATAGTAACTATACGCACGATCGTACAGTATGTTGCAAGTTTTTATGAAGTGCGATGAAATCGGGGCCCTCCAGGTCCCCCTCGCGATCTTCGACCTCATGGAAAAGGCGGTCGAGGGCACTGGGCGCTGGGCGTCGCCTTCGACCTCCCGTTAAGGAATCGCGCTTGACGTGGTACCCCATAGGGGTATAGCTTGATACCCCTACCGGGTATCTCTCGGTCTCTACTGTCATTTACTAAAAGGAGCAGCAATGAGTTCGTTTACAGACCGCGGTAGCGGTCGGCGCTGGCTGGGCTTGGCTCTCATCGCCACAGCTCAATTCGTGGTAATCATGGATACGTCGATCATCGGTGTTGCTTTACCGGACATCCAGCGTGAGCTCGGGTTCACTCCCGAGTCGCTGTCTTGGGTTTTCAACGCTTATGTCGTGGCCTTTGGAGGGCTGCTACTGCTCGGCGGGCGGCTATCCGACCTCTTCGGCGCACGGAAGGTCTTCATTGGGGGTTGGGCGACACTGCTCATCGGCTCGGTCCTGGCCGGAGCTGC
Source organism: Cryobacterium sp. HLT2-28 (assembly GCF_004402495.1). GTDB lineage: Bacteria > Actinomycetota > Actinomycetes > Actinomycetales > Microbacteriaceae > Cryobacterium > Cryobacterium mannosilyticum. The sequence continues at coordinate 149,862 of NZ_SOFH01000005.1, forward strand.
CGGAACAGTCGCTTTCGAGATCGCGGGCCGGGCTGTGCAGGGAGTGGGTGCCGCATTGATCGCCCCTGCCGCATTGACCTTGCTCATGACCCTGTTCGGGGGAACACCGGACCTCCCGAAGGCCTTCGCGATCTATGGTGCAGCCGCCCCGATTGGAGGAACAGCTGGTGTGTTCCTCGGTGGCGTGCTTACTGAATATGCAAGCTGGCCTTGGGTCTTCTACATCACGATTCCCATCGCTCTGCTCGTCATCATCGCGGCCCCCTTCGCACTGCCGGCCATACCGGCACGCAGCGGGTCAATTGACGTGGGCGGAGCGCTGACAGCAACTGGCGGGCTCACGGCGCTGGTGTATGGGATCGTCCGCGCCCCCGAGGCCGGGTGGGTCGCACCGGAAACTTTGACCGCTTTCATCGCCGGCGTCGTGTTGCTGCTCCTGTTCTTCGTCATCCAATCCCGCAGTCGACAGCCCCTCCTCCGGCTCGGCATCTTCAAGGCGCCACAGCTCGGGGCGGCGAACCTGGCACAGTTGCTTCTCGGCGCAGCATGGATTCCCATGTGGTTCTTCCTGAATCTCTACCTTCAGCAGGTTCTGGGAGCGGGAGCATTCGCATCCGGCGCCGCACTGCTGCCGATGACCGCATTGATCGTAGTCGGCATGATTGCCCTCGCTCCACGACTGCAGGCCCGATTTGGGGCCAAACCGATGATTGTCAGCGGTCTGCTTCTGCTGAGCGCCGGCCTCGGCTGGTTGGCATTCGCGCGGCCAGACGGCAACTACGTGGTCGATGTGCTTCCGGCTTCTCTCGTCGCCGCGCTGGGAATGGCGCTTGCCTTCGTCCCATCGCTCGGAACGGCCATCTCCAGTGCACGGCCCGAGGAAACGGGCACGGCCGCCGGTCTGGTGAACACCAGCTACCAGATCGGTTCAGCAGTCGGGCTCGCTGCTCTCACCGCGGTAGCCGCCGTGTTCACGGGCGCAGCCGGCGATGCGCCTGCGCTCACAGACAGCTACTCCGCCGCCTTCGTGGGGGCAGCCATCATCGCCTTCGTGGGGGCCCTGGTGGTCACTGTTACCCTGCGGCCTGCAGTTGCTGCAGTGCAAGAACCCGCGATGTCGCAAGCAGCGGTCTGAACCGCCCAGTGGGGCAGTGGCACATCATGCCATGCCCCACTGGTCCGCGCCCTTAGGTCGCGTCCCGTTGAGTGGTGGAGTTTGGGACTGCCCCCGGTTTGGTTGACTCCTGACCTGTGGAGATTCGTCTTCGCTGGAAAGATGTCATCATGCCCAAGCCCTACCCACCCGAGTTCCGCCGCGATGTTGTCGCGGTAGCCCGGAAGCACGAAGCCCCGTTGAATCAGATCGCGAAAGACTTCGGCATCTCGGAGTCCTGCCTGGCGAACTGGCTGAAGAAAGCCGACGTCGAGGAAGGCGTCAAGCCGGGTGTGACCGAGAAGGAGTCCGCGGAACTGCGGGATGCCAAGAAGCGCATTCGGCTGCTCGAGCAGGAAGCCGAGGTCATGCGGCGGGCCGTCGCTTATCTCTCTCGGGACGTCAACCCAAAATGATGTACCCGCTGGTCCGTGAGCTGGCCGTCGACGGTGTTCTGGCGGCTCTGCTCCCAGCAACGGCTCTGGAGCGTGTTCGCGAAAAAACGCGGCCTGACGCGCAAAGCCGGCCCGCCCGCCCACGACGACCAGGTCAAGCGGAAGTCCACCGCGACACGCCCGAACCAGCTCTGGCTCACCGACATCACCGAACACCGCACCGACGAGGGCAAGATGTACCTCTGCGCGATCAAAGACGTCTACTCGAACAAGATCGTCGGGTACTCGATCGATTCGCGGATGAAGGCGTCCCCGGCCGTCGCCGCGGCCCGGAACGCGATCGGCCAGCGCACCATCGACGGCACGATCCTGCACCTCGGCAAGCTCACCCCAATCGAGTTTGAGACAATAGACGTGGCCCTCAAAGCCGCCTGAAACCACTAACCCTTTGAGTCAACTGAACTCGGGGCAGTCCCGTTCTCGACACCGTGCAGGTCAGCGTTTCTGATTTCCCCACAGTGAGCTCAGGAACGGGAATCACACCGTGAGTGCGCCGGCGAAGACGCCGGTGGGGGTCTCGTTCAGGGCCTCCAGTTGCCGCATAGATCCCTCGGAGAGGTAGCGGCGAGTGGAGGCCTCCCACTCGCTGTGTTGCTCGACGAGAAAGCAGGGCCACCCCGATCAGGACGACCACGGTCTGGGAGATTGACCGAGTCGTCGACTCTCTGCTTCGAGCTGCCGTCAGGACCGGACGAGGCGGGCGATCGCGTCGCTGGCCTCTTTGATCTTCGCTTGCGCATCGGGGCCGTCCATACGGGCGGCGTCGAGCACACAATGCGCGAGATGGTCATCGAGAAGACCCAAACCAACAGCCTGCAGTGCACTGGTGAGCGCGCTGATCTGCGTGAGGATGTCGATGCAGTACTTCTCCTCGTCGACCATCCGAGAGATTCCTCGAGCCTGACCTTCGATCCGACGGAGCCGCTGAAGATACTTATCCTTGTCCGTGATGTACCCGTGCGGGTGTTCGTGTGTGACGGGCATTGAAGTCATTTCCAGTTCCTTCGTTCTCACGGCCGAGGACGGCCCGGGTGCTCGCTTCGGGGCCGAGATCCATGCGGCGCAACAGCTGCGTTGAGAGCGACCATGACCGTGGACAGAGACATCAGGATCGCGCCCAGTGAATCGTGGACATATCTTGTCCTTCGTGCATCTCGCGGGTGAGATCAGCCACGTGAGGTGCGTCGTGGCCTGGTGACGTCGGCATAGAATCAGGGTATACCCCGTTAGGGTATTAGGGCTAGTTTGCGTTGCCCGGCTCAAGCGGCGCTCCTCGGGGTTACCCCTGCGAGGCCGTTGAACGCTCCCGTAACGATGTTGAGTGCCACAATACCCACGACAACGGCGATCTCGCGGTCGCTGTAGCCGTGGGTAGGGAGGCCGTCGATTTGCTTGTCGGTGATCGACGTCGGCTCTCGACACACCTGGAGGCCGAGGACAATGATCTACGCCATGTTGGCGGCGTACTTGGCGGGATTCGAGTCGAAGGCGGGCCCACATCCGCCGCAGCAGAGGTAGTACCGCTCGTCCTCGTAGTCGCGATACAGACCGGTCGCTTCGGCAGCCTTCTTGCTGACGGGGTTGCCGACCATCACCGGGCAGGTGGTGATGTCTTTCCCCACGCCGCCGAGCAGGTTCTCATGGTTGTTGCTCGCCGCGGCAGGGGTGGGCGCGCTTGCGCTGCAACAGCTGGAGGTCGCCTCGTGGTCGTTCATCATGTTGGGTGATTCCCTTCGTATTCATATTGATGGTGTGGGGTTGGTCGCGTTGTTACTTCGCGACGCTTTTGAACCCGCGCAGGCGCAGGCTGTTGCCGACGACGAAGACGCTGGATATCGCCATCGCTCCCCCGGCAAGCATGGGGTTGAGCATTCCAAGCGCCGCGATGGGGATCGCCGCGACGTTGTAGGCGAACGCCCAGAACAGGTTGGTCTTGATCGTTGCGAGCGTCTTGCGGGACAGGCGGATTGCGTCGACCGCGCTGCGCAGGTCGCCGCGCACCAGGGTGATATCGGATGCTTCGATCGCGACGTCAGCGCCGGTGCCCATGGCAAGACCAAGGTCGGCCTGGGCAAGGGCAGGGGCGTCATTGACGCCGTCGCCGATCATCGCTACGACCTTTCCTTCGCGCTGCAACCGGGCGACAACGTTGACTTTGTCTTTCGGAAGAACCTCGGCAATGACTTCCTCGATGCCCACCTCTATGGCGATCCGCCGGGCTACTGCCTCGTTGTCACCGGTGAGCAGGATCGGAGTCAATCCGAGCGCCTTCAACTGTGCGATCGCGTCGGCGCTGGTCGGCTTGACGGTATCGGCGACGACGAGGATGCCCCGCGCCCGCCCGTCCCAGCCCACAGCGACGACAGTCTTGCCTTCACCTTCGGCGCGCGCCTTCGTGGAAGCAAGTTCGCGGCTCAGCTGTTGAGACCACTCGGCGAGCAACGAATCACGCCCCACCAGTACGGCGTGGCCATCGACAATTCCCTGCACGCCCTTGCCTTCGATGTTCGCGAAGTCCTCCGGGGTCGGTAACGTACCGACCTCCTGCGTCGCCCCCTTCGCGATTGCCTGCGCAATCGGGTGCTCCGAGGCGTCTTCCAACGCCCCGGCTAGGCGCAGCAGCTCAGCACGATCCGTGCCGGGCTCAACGACAACGTCGACGAGCGTCATCTTGCCAGTGGTGACAGTACCTGTCTTGTCCAGAAGGACAGTATCGATCTTGCGCGTGGACTCCAGCACCTCTGGGCCCTTGATGAGAACACCCATCTGTGCTCCGCGGCCCGTGCCGACAAGCAGCGCTGTCGGCGTCGCCAAGCCCAGCGCGCAGGGGCACGCGATCACGAGGACCGCGACGGCAGCGGTGAACGCCGCGGTCACGGGGAACCCTGCGCCCAGCCAACCGCCCAGCACGACGAACGCGATCACGATCACGATCGGCACGAACACGCCGGAGATCCTGTCAGCGAGGCGCTGCACCTCGGCCTTGCCCGTCTGAGCATCCTCGACAAGCTTGGCCATCTGCGCCAGCTGCGTGTCTGAGCCAATCCTGGTCGCACGCATGACGAGGCGACCGCCAACGTTCGTCGTGGCTCCGGTGACGGCGTCGCCCTCGGCAACCTCAACCGGCACCGACTCGCCGGTGAGCATGGAGGCGTCCACGGCGGAGGTGCCGGAGATCACTACACCGTCGGTGGCGATCTTCTCCCCCGGGCGCACGATGAACTCGTCACCGACCTGTAGGTCTTCAACCGGGATCTTCGTCTCGATCCCACCGCGAAGCACCGAGACCTCTTTCGCGCCAAGCTCCAGCAGCGCTCGCAAAGCCGCACCGGCCTGCTTCTTTGACCGCTTCTCGAAATATCGGCCGGCGAGGATGAACATCGTCACACCGGCGCCCACCTCGAGGTAGATGTTTGCCGCACCATCGGACGGGGCCAACGCAAACTCAAACTGATGCGTCATCCCCGGAGTCCCCGCGGTGCCGAAGAACAACGCATACAGCGACCAGAGGAACGCGGCGGAGGTGCCAATGGAAATGAGGGTGTCCATCGTCGCGGCCCCGTGCTTGAGGTTCGTCCACGCCGCCTTATGGAACGGCCACGCCGCCCACAGGATCACGGGGGCTGCGAGCGCGAGCGAGGCCCACTGCCAGTAGATGAACTGCAGCGCGGGGCTCATCGCCATCGCGATTACCGGCACGGTCAGCACGATCGACCCGATCAGCCGGTTACGCAGCGACGTCAGCTCCGGGTCCGCGTCGTCGGCGTCACCGGAGGCCGCGCCGTCCTTCTTCCTGTTCTTGGGGACGGGCATCGCGGCGGTGTATCCGGTCTTCTCGACCTCGGCGATCAGCAGCGCTGGATCGTAGCCATTTGGGACTGTGACCTTCGCCTTTTCGGTGGCGTAGTTGACTGTCGCGGTGACACCGTCGAGCTTGTTCAGCTTCTTTTCGATCCGCATCGCGCAGGAGGCGCAGGTCATACCGCCGATCTCCAACTCGATGCCTGTGCCCAAACTCGGGGGCGCTGATGTGCTCATGTGTTGTTCCTTCTCTTAGCTGTTGGGAAAGGGTGAGACCTGACGCTCAATGCCCCTCCATATGCGATCCGGTCTCGGCACCCGTGGAGCCGCCGCTGCGGGCGGCATCGAGCACGAACTCGGCGGTGTGGACTTCGCCATTCACCTGAAAGTCCAGGTACAGCAGGTAACGGCCCGCAGTCGGGGCCTCTGCGGCAAAAACGATTTCCGGCCCGGCCGTTTCGCCAACCTTGGGGTCTTGACCCTCGGCGTGCACGTGTAAGAAGGCGAGATCGCCTTCACGCAGCGCAACGAGGTGACCGAACGCTCCCAGGTACGGCTCCAAGGTGGTCACCGGTTCACCATCACGGCTGATGGTGATCATGAGCTCGCTCGACGAGCCCGCCACCATTTCGCCGTCGATCGACACCGTGAAGCCAGCGACCTGATCGACCTGAGTCGGCTGCGGCGCCACAGGGGCGAACTCCCCGGCCACCTGAACCGTGCGAGTGAGGGTGATCCCGGAGGACTCCGCCCCTGCCGGCGTGAAGTCTGCGAACACGCGGTAGCTCCCAGCTTCCGCCCATTGCCAGGGCATCGACCACGTGCCCGATGGCTCGTCCAACACTGGGTGAACGTGACGGAACTGACTGCCATCTGACCGCGCCACGATCAGATGCAGATCCTTGTCGTGTGTGGTCGTGTACTCCGTGACCGGGGCGCCAGAGGCATCCCGAATCTGGAAGCTCAGCTCGCCGAGCTCACCAACAGATGCAGGCGTCTGAACAGGCGAGAGCTCATACCCGTCAACGCCAAGAGCAAGGCCCTTCAGCGTGACCGCGGCGGCAGACTTTACCTCGGCGCTGCCGGCATCGTGGCCCTCTTCATGACCGTTCATTTCGCTCCCTTCCGTCCACCCCGCAACGACGCGGTCAGGCACGACGGCCCCGGCGATCCCAAACGCGCCACCGAACGCCACCACAAGGCCGAGTCCGTAGACGGCAAGACGCACGCCGGTATTCATGCCGCCCGAACCGCCGAGTAACCTGCTTCCTCCACGGCGGCCAGAACCTGGGCATCGTCGACCGGATCAGAGCCTGTCACAGCGAGCTTGCCCGTCTGCGCATTCACCTCGATGCGGTCGACTCCAGCGATCTGGCCGACCTCTTCACGGATCGACATCTCGCAGTGCCCGCAGGTCATGCCTGTCACCTGGTACTCGTTCGTGGCCATTACGTATCCTCTTCCTCCGGCGTGGTACCCCTACCGGGTACATGTATCGGTAACTGTATACCCCGCTGGGGTATTCCGCAACGATAGAAGTCGGGACGGTGGCCACTAATACTCGATGCAAAAATTGCCCTCATCGGTGCTGATACGGACTGTTTCTAGCACTCTCGGACGGTTCATGGCACTCAAAGTGGCACCTTCCCGACGGGCTCTCTGAGGGACGGCCGGGACGTGAACCCAGGACCGACGGATGGCGTCAGGCCCGTGGTGGACCGCCGTTCCAACTATCGAATCCCCGGCCTAGTAGCCCGCACCCCTCAAGGACGTGGTCACGCTATCTCGCGGGTACCAGACCAGGCACGTGACTCTCCGGTCTCCGAACACGGTCCAGCTATGCTCCGCAGGATACATTGGGAGAAATTCGAACACGGAGTCTTCGTAACGGACGCCGATGAAGTCCGTGAATCGTTGATGGCAGCCATTGTTTGCGAGCTGTTCTATGGCCGCCGAGCCCGGATACTGGGTGTCCGGGTTACCGTCCAGCGCGAATCGGGCATAGGCCTCATCGTCATGTTCCTCGTTGCAGGGCACGATCGACTCGAGACCACCCGGACGATCCTTCCGCACGTCGATGCATTGGCCGACTTCAGGGTGGAAAGGCTGACTTTCGACTGCGGAAGGCAGCGGCGACGGTGCGGGGATTGCCGGCGCTGTCGCGGACGGAACGGCTCGTTGGGTCGCGGGTGGCGATGGTGGTGGAACGTCGGGTTGCCGAGCCGCACATCCGCTCACACCGGCAAGAAGTAGCCCTGCGATGACTGCACCGGAGAAAGACCGGCTGTGGCCAACGAGTTTTCTGGTGGTCATGTGGCGTTCATTCCAGGTCGAAGTGGCTAGATCGCGCCAATCTGGTTTCACCAGTTGGCGCAGGGCTACAGGGTGCCCGTCGATGCACGGCGTACACGCTGCATTCTGGGTTCCGGAATGAAGGCCGCGATGACGATGCAGACCAGTGCTGCGGCAAGGCCGAAGCCCAGGGCGAGCATGAATCCCGTCTCGCTCGGGCCCGGGTTGCGTTTGCATGAACGATGCACTCACTCCCGAGAGGGCAAGGACGGCAACAACCAGGTTGGGGTGAGTGGTTCGATCCAGCACCGTTCGGTCTGTCATTGTCGCTGGTCTTTCTGGGTGAGTTCGCGTGGGCACAGCGGAGAGATCGCCGCGCCCAGCGGTAGAGATTGCCAGGGGCGGCGATGGAAGGTTGTGATCTGGACCTGGGGACGGGGTGATGCCCGTGCGGCACCGAAGCGCAGATCAGAGGTTGTCGCGGAGGCCCGCGACGAATGCCCGTGAACGGAGTTCGAGCTTTTCGATTCGTTTGAGTCGCGCCGTGTCCCGATCGAAGCCGGTGTAGGCAAGTGGAGGAAGCTTGCGCACGTTGGCTGAGCACTCGAAGTTCGCACAGACCAGGGTTGCCACCGTGTCGCCGGCCCGTCCGGCGGGCCCCGTTCTTCGTGCGGTGAAGTAGTGAACGTCATTGGGGAGGGTAACGTCCTCGCACCAGGAACATTGCGGGCGAGAGCGGGCACGGCCGGAGGACTGCCGCATCATGATCCCGGTCGGTTCATCGTCGAGGTGGGTGACGACGTAACCGATGTTGGGGACTTTGGGATCTTTCCATCCCAGGTAGTCGAGGTCTTTCCAGACCAGGTTGTCGAATTCGGGCGGCAGCTTGACGGCCTTGCGTTCTCGAAGGGACGTATTGATGAAGGACGCGCGCACATCAGCAGCGGTGAGCTGTTTCACGGTGGGTCCTTTCTCGGTAGTGAGTGGATGTCAGCTGGATGGCCAGTGACTGAGAGTGAAGTGCAGCGCGTTCAGGGCGCTGTCCCACGATGCATTGGCGGAGCGGGTGCCGCGGCTGAAGCCGCCACCGCGTTCAAGCAGGACAAAGCCGTGGAAGGTGGAGTGCAGCAACCGCACGGCATCCGTTTCGTCGGGTTCGCTCAGTGCGTAGCCGCGCAAGATGGCTCGTGTCATGGCAGCGTGGCGCCCGGCAGCACTTTGCTCGGCGACAGCAGGCTCCAAGGACATTTGCGTCGACGCGTACCGCCCGGGATGATTCAGCGCGTACGTGCGGTACGCGTTGGCGAAGGCGACGAGCGCGTCGCGCCCGGCTCGCCCCGCAAGTGCCGCGCCTACCTGATCCGCAAGTTCCGCCAACGAGAGAGCTGCTACCCCGGAACGCAGTTCGTGGAGGCTGCGTATGTGGGCGTACAGGCTGGCGTCTTTGACCTCGAAGAGCCGGGCGACCGCGGACATCGACACATTCTCGAATCCGTCCGTGTCGGCCAGGTCTGCAGCAGCGGCGATGATGCGGGCCGGAGTAAGTCCTGCGCGTGCCATGAGTGTCCCTTCCTTCTTTTCCTAGGATTACACTAATTCTACCTAGGGGTCCTAGTCAACCGTCACATTCTCAGAGGCGGTCGGCGAACGGGCCGACCGGCGAGAAGGCATAGTCGGCGAACCGCTCCCCAATGAGCCGATGACTCGCCGCGTCGGGGTGCAGGGCGTCAGCGAGCGGATGGATGACGGCATCCGTCGAGTCGTAGAGTCGTGTCCCGTCCAGATAGTGCAGGTTCGAGTCGTGTGAGCGAGCCTCCACGATCGACGCCAGGGCATCTCGGATCACGCGCAGGGTGAGGCGACCGAATTTCGCGATGCCAGCCCGTCAGCTCCACCACCTCAGTGAGGATCCGGGACTTCCCCGAACGGTCAGCGCTCCGATACACGAGCGCTTTCTTCTTCGTCACAGCCTGGCCGTTGCGTCATCGTCAGCTCGATAGAAACGGGCGTAGCCCCAATACCGTTCAGTTAAGCATTCTCGTGTTACGTTGTGGATATGGCGCGTACAGGGTGGGTGAAACCGGTCTCTGACCGTCGGTTGTCGGATTTAGTGT
>NZ_SOFH01000013.1 GCF_004402495.1 Cryobacterium sp. HLT2-28
CGCTAGACGATATGAGGGTGTCCGGCTCTTGAGGCTGGGGCCTCCGTTCAGATATACGTGGGTTACCGACCTTGGAGGGTTGGCCTATCCACAGCTGAATTTGGGAGGCCCCAGTTGACTCAATATCGTAGTTTCGTTGGCCTGGATGTGCACGCACGAACTATCGTCGGTAGCGCGTTGGACGTGGACACCGGCGAAGTCTCCCGGCACCGGTTCGGGTATGACCTGTCCGAGGTGGTCGCGTGGATTCGGTCGTTGCCTGGTCCGCAGATCGCGACCTATGAGGCCGGTCCGACCGGGTTCGGTCTCTACCGCCTGCTGCTCGGCTCTGGCACGGAGTGTGTTGTGGCGGCGCCGTCGAAGTTGCAGCGCCCGAGCGGTGACCGGGTGAAGACCGATGCCCGGGACGCGTTCCATCTGATGCGGTTGCTGCATCTGGACGAGATCACGGCGGTGAAAGTCCCCACTGTCGAGGAAGAAACCGCCCGGGATCTGGTCCGGTCTCGGGAGGACACCCGGCAGGACCTGATGAGCGCCCGGCACCGACTCTCGAAACTGCTCCTGCGGCACGGGTTCGTCTATGACGACGGGGCCGCGTGGACGCACAAACACGACCAGTGGCTGCGCTCCCACCGGACCGGTGACCTCGCGTTCACGACCGCGTTCGACGCGAACTACGAAGCCGTGGCCCAAACCGTCGCCCGTCGTGACCGCTTGGACACGGCGATCACCTCGATGGCCGCGGATTCACCATTCACGCCGATGGTGAACCGGCTCGGCTGTTTGCGGGGCATCTCGGCGTTGACCGGCTTTGCCCTCGCGGTGGAGATCACGGACTGGCACCGGTTCACCGGCAACACAATCGGCTCCTTCCTTGGCCTGGTTCCGTCCGAGTACTCCTCAGGCCAATCCCGCCAGCTCGGCGGGATCACCAAGACCGGCAACTCGCATGCGCGCCGGCTACTCGTTGAGGCCGCCTGGCAACACCGACGCGACTACCGCCCGTCGGCGCAGTCCGTGCNGCCTGGCAACACCGACGCGACTACCGCCCGTCGGCGCAGTCCGTGCTGCAGGCCCGGTGGGAGAAAGCACCCACCCCGGCGCGGCTCCGCGGCCAGGCCGGCAACGAACGGTTGCATCACCAATGGGTCGCGTTCACCGCGAGGAAGAAACGGCCCGTGATCGCGAACGTCGCCGTCGCCCGGGAACTCGCCGGCTGGTGCTGGTCCCTCGCCGTCATGGACGGATAAACCCTCAAGACCGCTGATCGCCCCGGACCGAAGTGACGACGAACACGATGGAGTGACCCGCATTCCCGCTATGAGCAACCCGACCAGTTGGTCGGGCAACGCCCGATTTCTAGACCAGCGGCTCCTCTCCTGCCGAACACTTCGCCCTGCGGTAACCAACCCGCGTATATCAGCCTGACCGTGTGTCGAACAGACAAACTCGACCACTCCGGTCCCCGGCGACCAGCCTCCGCAGCACCCGAGATTCAGTCTCTCGTGTTCTGACGGGTAAGCGGGAAAGTACGCCCCCGCATACCCGTCAGAACACGAACTACCAATCATCCCGGGCGCCGCTCAAACATGCCCCCTTGACAAAAACCCCTACATATCAGCGGG
>NZ_SOFH01000015.1 GCF_004402495.1 Cryobacterium sp. HLT2-28
TTGTTCTCGACCGTACATCGAGAACCACATAGTGGACGCTTGCAGCTTATTCAAACTGGTGTGTTATCAAATTATTGGCTTATTAGTACCGGTCAGCTCCAAGGGTCTTTAGTCCCCTCTTCCACATCCGGCCTATCAACGCAGTAGTCTAGCTGCGAGCCTCTCCCCCGAAGGGATGGAAATCTCATCTCGAAGCCGGCTTCCCGCTTAGATGCTTTCAGCGGTTATCCGTTCCGAACGTAGCTAATCAGCGGTGCTCCTGGCGGAACAACTGACACACCAGAGGTTCGTCCATCCCGGTCCTCTCGTACTAGGGATAGATCTTCTCAAATTTCCTGCGCGCGCAGCGGATAGGGACCGAACTGTCTCACGACGTTCTAAACCCAGCTCGCGTACCGCTTTAATGGGCGAACAGCCCAACCCTTGGGACCTACTCCAGCCCCAGGATGCGACGAGCCGACATCGAGGTGCCAAACCATGCCGTCGATATGGACTCTTGGGCAAGATCAGCCTGTTATCCCCGAGGTACCTTTTATCCGTTGAGCGACAGCGCTTCCACAAGCCACTGCCGGATCACTAGTCCCGACTTTCGTCCCTGCTCGACTTGTCAGTCTTACAGTCAAGCTCCCTTGTGCACTTACACTCGACACCTGATTGCCAACCAGGTTGAGGGAACCTTTGGGCGCCTCCGTTACTTTTTAGGAGGCAACCGCCCCAGTTAAACTACCCACCAGGCACTGTCCCTGAACCGGATCACGGTTCGAAGTTAGATATCCAATATGACCAGAGTGGTATTTCAACGTTGACTCCACTCGAACTAGCGTCCAAGCTTCACAGTCTCCCACCTATCCTACACAAGCCACACCGAACACCAATACCAAGCTGTAGTAAAGGTCACGGGGTCTTTCCGTCCTGCTGCGCGTAACGAGCATCTTTACTCGTAATGCAATTTCGCCGAGTTCGCGGTTGAGACAGCTGGGAAGTCGTTACGCCATTCGTGCAGGTCGGAACTTACCCGACAAGGAATTTCGCTACCTTAGGATGGTTATAGTTACCACCGCCGTTTACTGGGGCTTAAATTCTCAGCTTCGCCTTGCGGCTAACCGTTCCTCTTAACCTTCCAGCACCGGGCAGGCGTCAGTCCGTATACATCGTCTTGCGACTTGGCACGGACCTGTGTTTTTAGTAAACAGTCGCTTCCCACTGGTCTCTGCGGCCTTCGAACGCTCCCGGAGCAAGTCCGTTCACGCCTCAGGCCCCCCTTCTCCCGAAGTTACGGGGGCATTTTGCCGAGTTCCTTAACCACGATTCTCTCGATCTCCTTAGTATTCTCTACCTGATCACCTGAGTCGGTTTGGGGTACGGGTGACTAAAACCTCGCGTCGATGCTTTTCTTGGCAGCATAGGATCACTGATTTCGCCCTTACGGGCTACCCATCGGGTCTCAGCCTTATATGAGAGACGGATTTGCCTATCTCTCGGCCTACATCCTTAGACCGGGACAACCATCGCCCGGCTCAGCTACCTTCCTGCGTCACACCTGTTAATACGCTAACCGCACCAGCATAGGGTCGCACGCTAGGCCCCACGCGTCACCCCGAAGGGATCCGTCTAGGGGATTCAGATGCTTAGCATTACTGGATTAGCTTGGGCGGTTTTTCGCCAGTACGGGAATATAAACCCGTTGTCCATCGACTACGCCTGTCGGCCTCGCCTTAGGTCCCGACTTACCCAGGGCGGATTAGCCTGGCCCTGGAAACCTTGATCTTTCGGAGGACGGGTTTCTCACCCGTCTTTCGCTACTCATGCCTGCATTCTCACTCGTGTAGCCTCCACGGCTGGTTTACACCGCCGCTTCGCTGGCCACACGACGCTCTCCTACCCATCAACACGGCTGAACCAACACCACAAGGGTGCGGCTTACCAAAAATATCAATGCCACAACTTCGGTGGCGTGCTTGAGCCCCGTTACATTGTCGGCGCGGAATCACTTGACCAGTGAGCTATTACGCACTCTTTCAAGGGTGGCTGCTTCTAAGCCAACCTCCTGGTTGTCTGTGCAACTCCACATCCTTTCCCACTTAGCACGCGCTTTGGGACCTTAGTTGGTGGTCTGGGTTGTTTCCCTCTCGACGATGAAGCTTATCCCCCACCGTCTCACTGCTGCGCTCTCACTTACCGGCATTCGGAGTTTGGCTGACGTCAGTAAGCTTTTAGGCCCCATCGGCCATCCAGTAGCTCTACCTCCGGCAAGAAACACGCAACGCTGCACCTAAATGCATTTCGGAGAGAACCAGCTATCACGAAGTTTGATTGGCCTTTCACCCCTATCCACAGCTCATCCCCTCCATTTTCAACTGAAGTGGGTTCGGTCCTCCACGACGTCTTACCGTCGCTTCAACCTGGCCATGGATAGATCACTTCGCTTCGGGTCTAGGACATGCGACTGAATCGCCCTATTCAGACTCGCTTTCGCTACGCATTCCCCTCTCGGGTTAAGCTCGCCACATATCACTAACTCGCAGGCTCATTCTTCAAAAGGCACGCTGTCACCAGAACAAAGCTGGCTCCAACGGTTTGTAAGCAAACGGTTTCAGGTACTATTTCACTCCCCTCCCGGGGTACTTTTCACCTTTCCCTCACGGTACTTGTTCACTATCGGTCATGTAGGAGTATTTAGGCTTATCAGGTGGTCCTGACAGATTCACACGGGATTTCTCGGGCCCCGTGCTACTTGGGATACTCTTCGGGCGATTGCTGCATTTCGACTACGGGGTTCGCACCCTCTATGACCAGGCTTTCAATCCTGTTCGTCTATACAACGTTCTAACCCTCACTGTTCGGCAGAAGCAGCAGAAAAGTCCCGCAACCCCGACCATGCAACGCCTGCCGGCTATCACACATGATCGGTTTAGCCTCATCCGGTTTCGCTCGCCACTACTAACGGAATCACTATTGTTTTCTCTTCCTGTGGGTACTGAGATGTTTCACTTCCCCACGTTCCCTCTACCCGCCCTATATATTCAGGCGGGAGTCACCAGGTCACCTCACGGGCCTGGCGGGGTTTCCCCATTCGGACATCCTCGGATCACAGTTCGTTTATCAACTCCCCGAGGCTTATCGCAGATTACTACGTCCTTCTTCGGCTCTACATGCCAAGGCATTCACCGTTTGCTCTTAGAAATTTGAAATCACATGAGTTTGAATCGATTGGTGCCCCGACTTACGCCGGAGCAGAAATTGACCAATGATCTAATTGCTTAGATCTTTGTAATTTGCAGTCCGAAGACTGTCAAATTTAAGATGCTCGCGTCCACTGTGTAGTTCTCAAAGTACGGGCGGTACCCTCACCCAGCCACGAATGATGTGACTGAGAAAAGGTCCAGAGGAACNTCACGAATAAAATCCGCGACAGAAATTGACCAATGATCTAACACTCAAAGAGTGTTTTGATCTTTGTAATCTGTCGGACCGAAGTCCGATCAAATTTAAGATGCTCGCGTCCACTGTGTAGTTCTCAAAGTACGGGCGGTACCCTCACCCAGCCACGAATGATGTGACTGAGAAAAGGTCCAGAGGAACAGTCCAACCAGGCCGAAGCCCAAGTTGTTCCGGTCCCTCAGGACCCAACAGCGTGCAATATGCAAACCCTCGACGCTCAACCCTTTCCAACTCCCCTGCTGTAAACAACAAGCGAGCGTACCGGGATCTAACGTTCTAGACCTGCATCAATGTCAATGTTCCACCCATGAGCGCCACCGGAAAACGTGTGTTTCCGAAATGGCTTGGCACCTTGATCTCCCTGTATACAGAGGAGAGGTGCTGTGCTCCTTAGAAAGGAGGTGATCCAGCCGCACCTTCCGGTACGGCTACCTTGTTACGACTTAGTCCTAATCACCGATCCCACCTTCGACAGCTCCNTATACAGACCCGCCAGAAACCAACCTTTCCGATACCCCGAAGAGCATGTACTGGATTAGAACCTCTTGGTTCTGCATCAATGTCAATGTTCCACCCATGAGCGCCACCGGAAAACGTGTGTTTCCGAAATGGCTTGGCAGTGGTGTTCCGCTGTAGACAGACGGCACTGCTGTGCTCCTTAGAAAGGAGGTGATCCAGCCGCACCTTCCGGTACGGCTACCTTGTTACGACTTAGTCCTAATCACCGATCCCACCTTCGACAGCTCCTCCCCTTGCGGGTTAGGCCACTGGCTTCGGGTGTTACCGACTTTCATGACTTGACGGGCGGTGTGTACAAGGCCCGGGAACGTATTCACCGCAGCGTTGCTGATCTGCGATTACTAGCGACTCCGACTTCATGAGGTCGAGTTGCAGACCTCAATCCGAACTGAGACCGGCTTTTTGGGATTCGCTCCACCTTGCGGTATTGCAGCCCTTTGTACCGGCCATTGTAGCATGCGTGAAGCCCAAGACATAAGGGGCATGATGATTTGACGTCATCCCCACCTTCCTCCGAGTTGACCCCGGCAGTATCCCATGAGTTCCCACCATTACGTGCTGGCAACATAGGACGAGGGTTGCGCTCGTTGCGGGACTTAACCCAACATCTCACGACACGAGCTGACGACAACCATGCACCACCTGTATAGAGACCTTGCGGGGCGACTGTTTCCAGACGTTTCCTCTATATGTCAAGCCTTGGTAAGGTTCTTCGCGTTGCATCGAATTAATCCGCATGCTCCGCCGCTTGTGCGGGCCCCCGTCAATTCCTTTGAGTTTTAGCCTTGCGGCCGTACTCCCCAGGCGGGGAACTTAATGCGTTAGCTGCGACACGGAGACCGTGGAATGGTCCCCACATCTAGTTCCCAACGTTTACGGCATGGACTACCAGGGTATCTAATCCTGTTCGCTCCCCATGCTTTCGCTCCTCAGCGTCAGTTACGGCCCAGAGATCTGCCTTCGCCATTGGTGTTCCTCCTGATATCTGCGCATTCCACCGCTACACCAGGAATTCCAATCTCCCCTACCGCACTCTAGTCTGCCCGTACCCACTGCAGGCCCGAGGTTGAGCCTCGGGTTTTCACAGCAGACGCGACAAACCGCCTACGAGCTCTTTACGCCCAATAATTCCGGACAACGCTTGCACCCTACGTATTACCGCGGCTGCTGGCACGTAGTTAGCCGGTGCTTTTTCTGCAGGTACCGTCACTTTTACGCTTCTTCCCTACTAAAAGAGGTTTACAACCCGAAGGCCGTCGTCCCTCACGCGGCGTTGCTGCATCAGGCTTTCGCCCATTGTGCAATATTCCCCACTGCTGCCTCCCGTAGGAGTCTGGGCCGTGTCTCAGTCCCAGTGTGGCCGGTCACCCTCTCAGGCCGGCTACCCGTCGTCGCCTTGGTGAGCCATTACCTCACCAACTAGCTGATAGGCCGCGAGCTCATCCTTGACCAAAATTCTTTCCACCCCCAGAGATGCCTCCAAAGGTCGTATCCGGTATTAGACGTCGTTTCCAACGCTTATCCCAGAGTCAAGGGCAGATTGCTCACGTGTTACTCACCCGTTCGCCACTGATCAGAGAAGCAAGCTCCTCATCACCGTTCGACTTGCATGTGTTAAGCACGCCGCCAGCGTTCGTCCTGAGCCAGGATCAAACTCTCCGTAAATGTTTGATTGCACGGATGCAAGCATCCGGCACATCTAGTGTGACTGACCGCCGGAATGGGCGGACCAGACACAAGTTTGAAACTGACAGAACAAATCATTACTGACTTGCTTTGTTGTTTAAATGTTTTCCAAAGGAATCTCTTCCGCGGTACTCCCTAGAAAGGAGCCCTACGACCGAGGTTTTTGGCATTTGACATTGTGCACGCTGTTGAGTTCTCAAGGATCGGACGCACCCAACTTCAGGCC